>CAVZPT010000001.1:0-180667 GCA_963777195.1 uncultured Actinomycetota bacterium
GGCGGCCTGCGCCCGGGCGAAGTGCTGTGGCTGCAGCTCGACGACATCTCCTACGGACGCCACCGAAGCCGAGCGAACACCTACTGTCGGGAGCGTGAGATGACGTCGTCGATGGCTGGCTGCACATCGGCCGTCGGAATGTCATGCGGTGCCTTGACCTGGCTGAAGCGGCCCTCGCCCCATCGTTGCGTGATGTCCTTCGCGATCTGCTCGTAGGCCGGGTAGGTGCGGCCGCAGATGTCTTTGGGGCTGTCGCACTGGGCGACGGTCGAGATGAGCACATGCAGCGGGACGTCACGTGGCACCGGGGTCTCAGCGATGAGTTGACTCACGTCGCGGTAGTCCAGCGATTCTCCGTTGGCTCCCGCGTAGTAGTCGGTCTCACCCTGACGTTCTTGCGGCGTCATCTCCTTGAATGCGAGAGTCGACCATGCCTGCCAGGGCGCTACCGGGTTGATGGCGACGACACCAGCGGTCTCTTCGGGGTAGGCGGCGGCGTATGCCTGGACCAGGAGGCCCCCGGCCGAGTGGCCGACAAGCAGGTAGGGGCCAGGCAACTTTGCGACTTTGAGAAGCCCGTGAAGGTCGGAGGCAATGCCCCTGTCCGTGCTGGCGCGCTGGTAGGAACACACCCTCATTTGGGATTGGTAGGTGTCACCGATGCCGGAGAGCGCGTGGGAGGGGGCCCCTTCGCCGACCTCCAGGACCATCGTGGTGTCGCCCTCACCCGCACAGTCGAGGACGAGTTCGCTGCCGTTCACGGTGAAGGTGCCGCTCTGAGAATCGCCGTTCGTTGACGAGTCCGGAGAGCCCGAAGGGGTATCCGCGCTCGATGCAGACTCTTCACCTTGGGCAGGTGGTGATGCCTCGTCGGAATCAGTGGCACACGAGGCAAGCAGGAAGACCGCCAGACACAGCCAGACAAGAACCGCTCTCCTGCACATGTCTGGCTTGATCATCTAGTCAGTGAAACGTAGGCGCGCCACCTGCGACAAGGGCCAGACGACCCGATCGGAGCTTGCGCAGCCTGATCCCAATCCCTGCTGCCACAGCCCGGTATGCCGCATTCCACAAGCGAACCCTGGTCTGCGAGTGGTGCCGCAGTCTGCGAGTGGTGCCGTCCGTCACGTCATGCGGCTTGACGGGACGGGACTGCCCACACAATCGAGTCCGACCTGATCCGGCTTCGTACCCGCGAGGGCATGAAGGTCGCCAAGGCCAAGGGTCGGCTCGTGGCAAACGGCCCAAGCTCAACAGTCGCCAAGAGGCGCACCTGGTCTCGCTGGTGCACAGCAACGAGTACAGCACCCTCGAAGTCGCCGAGCTCTTCGTCGGCGGCTCGACGGTCTGCCGCGCCATTGAACGCCAACGCCTCGAAGCCCGAGCCGGTCTCGCGAAGGCGACATCACGGCATTGACAGCAGCTCGCGGCGCCGGCCGTCCCGTATCCGACGCCCCAGCGAGCCACAGGCGTCTTGCCACTGCCGCATGCGTCTCAGCGTCCTCTTGAGGTTCCTCCATGGTGACGCAGGTTGCAGCAGGGATGCGACGGCCTAGCCCCCGCCCAAAGGAAATGCCGCGGTTCGGAGCTTGCGTCGCTTGCCTGCCGATCCCCATTTGGTCCAGACGGGTCTGTCAGGTCTCGGAGGTCAGGGCGTAGCATCAAAAGCCACGACACCTCAGGGGTGGACATGACCACTAGAGCCCGCACTCTGGCAGGCCTTCTTGCCGCCAGTTTGGTCGCAGTCCTGGGAGTCCAGGCCCCAGCCCGGGCAGACATCGGGCGCTGCACCCGTGGGGATGCGCAAAGTATTCTGAATGCTGGACCCACCCACGCGAGCATGATCTGGCTACGGGGACGGGGATCGGGCGGCAATGCCGTACATGCCGTCTCGCAGTGCCGGTACGGCCTCTTCTTTGACGGCGGCGCCGTCAGATTCAGGGCAACGGACACGTTCGTCGGCCAGGTCGCCTGGCTCTATGACTACAAGGCAGTCGGTATTCCTCGCAGTGAGGCGATTGCCGAGATCAAGCTCAACAACGACCGGGTATTGCTCGCTCCAGTTCTTCCGGGCGGAGAGATCGGCGCCTTGGTGGAGCAGCCGCTCCAATACAGCGCTTTCAAGGACACCCACCATCCGACCTTCGGGAGGGTGGTCTATCAGCAAGTCGGGTTCATGGCGCAGCTGCCGCCTGGCGAGTACGTGAGTGTCTGGATGAACCAGTACCCGGGTGATGATCCGGACCTGACTGCGACGGTACACATCACCATCACAGGGTGAAATGAGTGTCGACTCACACCGAAGAGTGTCGACTCAACCTCCCGCCTCGGTCCACCGATGACGAACTCGGCTGCAGCTTGGGCGAACGTGTGGGTCGCCTGTCCCCCGCGCTCCCATTCCGGCCGTCCGAATCAGCCGCAAGCAGTGCGTCGCCGACGTGCGTCACACCACCGCCTGCGCCGGTGCTCAGCCCGGGGCTGGCGTCGCGGTCCCAGTGCCTCGTTGTGCCTGCGGCGAGCGCGGCGGCCTCGCGGTGGGTCGTCGCGTGAGGTGCTTCATGTCCAACCCAACCGGGCTCTTGCCGTTCCAACCGATGTCGATGACCGTCGCACAGCTGGGCGAACGAACCATCGGGCCACTGGTCCTTCGACCGCTCTCGGGCAGGTCGATCGACCGCCGCGACGTCTACGACCGCGCACGAGGCAACCTCGATAGCGCGGTCAGCCGACGAACGGCCGTCGGTCAGGTGCCGGGTAGCGAGATACGGAACTGGTGTCAGCCGCGATGGGCCGCGCCCTGCTCGCTGTGCGCTTGGACGTCGCCACGTGCGTTAAACCGATTGCTTCGGGAACGCGTCAAACCCAAGATCGCAATCTGACGACGCGAATCGGCCTGGCCATGCTGAGCTTGCTGCTGGCTGCAGCCATCGCGGCCTGTGGCGACAGTGAGACTCCTGTTGACGCGACTGCCTCGTCGGCTCCGGCTGAAGACGTGCGGCTGGTCGTCATTGGAGACTCCATCGCGATGAACAGCCCCCAGGACTGCCCAGGATGCAGCGGGTTCGTCCAGCAGTACGCCGATGCGGCACAGACCGCACTGGGAGCGACTGTCACCGTCAGCAATCTGGCCGAGCACACCAACCTGACCCTGCCCGCCCTGCTCGAGGGGCTGCCGGAACTCTCAGACGACCTGGCCGCTGCCGACGTCATCCTGGTCGGAATAGCCCACAACAGCTTCGAGCTCAACGCCGACGAGCCATGCGGTGCCCCGCTGATCGACGACAACCCCGACTGGTCGGCGGTCACACCCGCTTGCGGGAAGCGAGCCGCGGCTGGGTTCGAAGACGATTTCAACGAGCTGTTCACGAAGGTGGCCGCACTACGCGACGGGCGACCGACCGTACTGCGCGCACTGAACCGGTACGACGACTGGCGCGGAAGCGAGGGGATCCCATCAGTCGACACCGATCGCGCAAAGGCCTTGGTCGACGAGTGGGACCGCGTGCTCTGCGACGCGGCGGTCAGGCACGATTTCGGCTGTGTCGATCTGCACGCAGCGATGAACGGCCCCAACGGCCTCATCTCCGCGATGCCGCTGCTCTCGGACGGCGTGCACCCCAACCAGGCAGGCCACGACGTGATCGCGGCCGCGCTCGTCCGCGACGGATTCTCCCCGTTGCGCTGAGCATCGACCTCCAACATCTGGCGCTTGAGGGAGGACACGGACGCCCAGGAGTGATCCGTCTCTTCAGATGCAACGGTGGGCCTTCAACGGGTGCGTCACGGGGCCTGTCCAGCACGAAGGACAGACTGCGCTGATGCGCTCACCGGCCGCGACGCACGAGGCGAGGCGAAAACTGCGCGAGGCGTGCGATTGGATGCGGCCCAACGCCGTCTCAGTGGGCCAGCTTGAGGCCGACCACGCAACCGATCAGGCCGACGATGAGCGCTACCTTCACAAGGCTCACCGACTCCGACCCGGTGACCATCCCGAACGCGACTGTCAGAGCCGCACCGATCCCGACCCATACGGCATACGCGGTCCCGACCGGGAGGCTTCGCATCGCGTAAGCCAGGCCGCCCATGCTGAGCACCAGTCCGACCAAGAAGACTAGGGACGGTGTGAGCCGCGAGAACCCTTCCGACTTGCCTAGGGCTACCGCCCACACGGCTTCGAGAACACCAGAGACAACGAGAATCAACCACGCCATGACGGACTCCTGTCGGCCGTCTTGTCGCGTTCCGGGTACGGCTCCGTCGTCCGGCGAGCTCCATCGGCTCGTCGGCCAAGGATCTCACACGCACATGCGAGAGCACATTCGCGGATACCCGCTCTTGCCGAGTGGTGCGCGGGCAAGCCGAGCTGCCCGCGCTGCTGGTGGTGGCGCGCAACTGCACGCTGATGGCCCCGATCCGGTGCCAACCGCGCGACGCGTCACCGTGCGCGTTGGCTCCCGGTCAGCCGCCGAGCAGGGCGTCGACGTTGGGTAGACCCTCGAACCGGGAGAACGTCCCCTCAGCCGCGATTTCCTCGGCGGCCGCCAGGAATCCACCCCACGCGGCACGTGCGAGTGTGCCGCCCACGCTGATCCGCCGGACGCCCAGCTGCGCCGCCTCTGCGACAGTGGTGAACGGAGCATTGATCAGCAGGTTCACCGGCTTCGGTGACACCGCGGCCACGATCGCCGAGACGTCATCGAGCTTGTCGATCCGCGGTGCGTAGAGGCAATCCGCGCCGGCTTCGGCGTAGGCCCTGAGCCGACGAATCGTCTCGTCGATGTCAGGACGCCCACACACGAAGCCCTCGGAGCGCCCCGTGAGAACGATGCCCGTACCGCTCTCATCGATCGCTCGCCGCGCGGCGGCGACGCGTCGCACCGCCACGTCGAACTCGACCAGTGGTTCGGCCTGGTCTCCCGACGAGTCTTCGATCGAGAGGCCGGCGATCCCTGTGTCCGCCGCCATCTTCACATTGGCGGCGACGCCCGCGGGGTCCACCGCGTAGCCGCTCTCGAAGTCCGCGTTCACCGGCACCGTGACAGCGCCGGCGATGAGTCGGAGATGGTCGAGCACCTGATCGCGTGTCGCCTGAGTGTCCCTGCGCCCCAGCGTCCAGGCCAGTCCAGCACTCGTCGTGGCCAATGCCTTGAATCCCAGTGTCTCCAGGGCCCGCGCACTCCCCACGTCCCACGGGTTCGGCATCACGAAGCACCCCGAGGAGTGCAGTCGATGGAACTCGGCAATCAGATCGTCGTGCATGTCCATGCCATACCTCGTCCCGCTGAGGCGTCTGACTCTAGTCCGCGCCGACGGCACTGCGTCGAACTCGTATCGCCAACGCGCCCGTTGGGTAGAGAGCCCGGCTGCGCCGGGTCCTCCCAGCGCCTGAGCGCTCCCAACGTGCGGGCCTGTCGAGGCGCGGTCGCAGCCGATAAGTTCGAGTCGTGTCCCGCAACCGGACCCTTGCTTGCGTCTTCGCGCATCCAGACGACGACGCGTACGGCGCTGCGGGCAGCGTCGCGCTTCACGCCGATGACCCAGACTTCAGGTTCGTCCTGATCCACGCCACACTCGGCGAGCAGGGCGACATCCGAGACGGGTTCCCGGCCACGCGCGAAACGCTTGGATCCATCCGCCAGGGCGAAGATGAAGCGGCGTGGCGAGCCCTCGGCCGCGTTCCTGACCGTCACGAGTGGCTCGGCCTGCCGGACGGTGGCGTCGCGGAGGTCCCCTTCGATGACGTTGTCTCGGCGATCGCTCGAGTTCTCGACGAGGAGGATCCCGTCGTCGTCGTCACCTTCGGTCCCGACGGCATCTTCGGCCATCCCGACCACGTCGCGATCGGTGCGGCCACCGACGAAGCCTTCGCCCGGCTGCGCTCCGGCAACAGGTCCGGCTTCCAACGGCTCCTGCATGGCGCGGTCCCGCAGTCTGTGTTCGAGCAGTGGAACCGCCAGCGCGCCGAGCTCGGGCTCTACACCTTCGACCCGACGCAGACCTACCACATGCGTGGCATCCCTGACGAGCAGATCCGAATCACCGTCGACTGTCGAACAGCCGCCAGTCGCATCGTGGCCGGCCTTCGCGAGCACAAGAGCCAGGTGCACGTCATGTCCGACGACCCGACGAACACCGCTCAGTGGGAGCGGCGCGTCGGGCGCGAGTGGTACACGATCGCCTGGCCCGAGTGCGAGGGCAAGGCACCGATGCTGACCGACCTCTTCGAAGGTCTCACCTGAATCCCGACGCTCGCCAGCGACACCCAACGCCCAGGCCAGAGCGGCCCTCAGGCGATGCAGGCGAAGTCAACCAGCCACCGGCTGGCCGCAGAGTAGGCCAGCGGCGCGGCCCACGCCCCGAGCACCCACGGCCAAGGACGGCGAAGGACCGCCGCGAGAGTGAGACCGGCCAGGTAGGAGGTGACTGCCAACGCGGCCGGGACCACCATCGATGCTCCCGAGGGGGCACACAACGGAATGATCAGCCACGCGGTGGCCTCGGAGCCCGCTCGACCACCCGAGACCACGGCCAGGACGGCCGGGAGCCACAGGCCGATCACTGCCAGTGCCGCCCAGAGGTGCCCGACGGCCCGAGAGGTGTCGGGCCAGAGCCGGGAGCGGACTCGCGAGGCGAAGAGCGGCATCACCAGCGATGTCAGGAAGCCGACCAGAGGGACGGTGAAGCACAGCACACCAGGTACGGCGAGCGCTGCTGCGCTGCGCGCCGAGTCCAGGCTCGGCGCCGGTCGGGTCGGGTTCATGCTCATGATCAGCTCCCAGGTCGTTGATCGCCACGCTATCGGCGCTCAACGCCCCAGGACATGAGTACGCGGGCTCGGATCCTGCGCTGCGCGGGGACGCTGTGACGGTCAGTGCGGCGAGGCGTCGGGTTGGCGGGGCAGGGGTGCCGCCTCGAGGGATGCCAGCTCATCGTCCGGCGGGGTCCACTGTTCGGGCGGCGCGGCCGGCGGCCCGGCCAGGGCGGCCTGGCCGACGCGCAGCAGCAGCGCGTTCACCCAGCCGTAGGGCCAGCCGAGGGCGTGGAAGCGCTCGTGCACCCGGACCCGGTCGCCGACCGCGAGGTCTCGGCTCAGGTCGCGGTGGTGCCAGAGCTCGAGCTCGATGTCGGTGTCGACCAGGGTGGCGCTCACGACCTCGCCGGCCAGCGCGGTCACGCGGGCGTCGCGCCACTCCCACGGTGTCTGGGTCAGCGACTTGGCGTGGTTGACGTTCATGGCGTGACCGGGCGCGAAGAGCGCGCACGAGGCCAGGGAACAACGGGTCATGGCGATCCTCCGAGATGGTCTGACCCGGGAAGACGGTGGTGTGGGCCGGAGAAGACTGCCCCCGGACGAGAGCCTGACACTGGAGGGAGTGGGTGGCGCCTCGTCCGGGGCCCCCCGACCTACGAGCCCGCCATCGTCTTGACGGGTGGGGGGTTGAGGAGAGCGGTGGGGGCCGCGGTGAGCGCCGGTGGGTCGTTGGCGGCTGGCTGGCGGTGCCGAGCCGAGTCCCTGGAGAACACGGAAAGCCCCCTCTGCTCAGTCTGGTGACGAGCAGCGGGGGCTGGGCTGCCGCGCCCTGGTCGGGGCGCCACCGGCGCGTGCCGGTTGTAAAAAGGCTAGGTCAAATCGCGCGGGTTGACCAGTTGTGTCGGGGGAGAAGGCGAGTGAGGCGTCACCTGTCTTCGGTATGCCGCCCTTCGGCCAGGACGGCAGCGGCCAGGTGGGGAGGGTAGACGACCCCGTGGGCGACGTCGCTGAGCTTGAGCCGGTTCTTGCGGGCGTAGGAGCGCAGCAGTCCGAAGGTGGTCTCCATCGGGACACCGCCACGCTCGGCCAGCACCCCCTTGGCCTGCTCGATCACGATCCGGGTGTTCAGGGCGCGCTGCAGGTTCTCCGCGAGCAGGGTGCTGCGGTGCAGGGAGCGCTGTTGCAGGATCCCGATGGTGGCGATGTCGGCGAGGGCCTGGGCGATCACCCGGTCCTCCGCGTCCAGGGAGTCGACCTTGCGCGAGAACAGGTTCAGGCCGCCCACGGTCGCCTCGCGCAGCCGCATCGGGAAGGCGTAGACCGCGGCGAAACCGGCAGACGCCGCGCCCGCCGCGAAGGCCGGCCATCGTGTCCTGGCGGCGTCGATGTCGCCCACGATCACCTTGCGTCCCAACCGGACCGCGTCCACGCACGGCCCTTCGCGCGTCTCGAGCTGCAGCAGCTCGAGGATCTGCGCCGACTCGTTGGAGGAGGAGACCCGTTGCAGGTTGCCGAAGGTGTCGGTCAGCAGCAGGCCAGCCTCGTCCACGGCGAGGAGGTCGATGCAGGTGCCCATCAGGTCGTCGAAGACCTCCGCGACGTCGAAGTCGTCGACCAGGGTGTCAGCCAAGTTGACGAACCGCTCCGCCAGGCGGGCTTGTCGTTGCAGGTTGATCTCAGGTGTCATTTCTCTTCCTTCGAGAGGCGGCGTCGTCGGGCGACGATGTCGTCAGCGAGTTCGTCGGCCGACTGGCCGTCGGCGTACGACGCGGCCCGGATGCGGAGCAGTGCCTCGTCGATCGAGACTCCCAACTGCACCATCACCATCCCAGCCGCCTGGTGGATCTTCATCGGGTTGCCGTCGAGGCTCAGGGAACCGAGGCCGTCGCGGGTCAGGACCAGGGCGATCGCGTCGGCGGTGAGCACGGCGCCGGAGGTCTGCTCGCTGGTCAGCGGGCCGGAGCTGGCCCGGTAGAGCGTGAGTGCCCCGACCGAGGAGGTCCCGAGGAGCAGCGGGAAGGCGAACGCGGCTGCGAGTCCCACTGTCTCCACCTCCTTGGCGAACACCGGCCACCTGGCCCGGTCGTGGTCCCTGAGGTTCCTCAGGTCCGGAACGAGGACGGAGGCACCGGACCGGGCTGCGGCGAGTACCGGCCCCTCACCCAGCGTGTGCTGGAGGTCCTCGATCTCCTTCGCCCGACTGTCGACTGTATGGATGGTGAGGCTCTGACCGGTGCTGGTCAGCAGCGTGACGCCGCAACCGCTGACTGCGGCGACTTCGACCACGGACTCGCACAGGCGGCCCAGCTGGTCCTCCACGGGGGAGATCATGCCTCGCTCCGCACCGCGATGCCGGGACCCGGAGCCGTCATCGTGCCCCGCATGAGGATCTCCTAGGTCCGGTGCGGACGGGATCTCCCGACCGCCACCCACAGACCCACGCGACATCGCATGACGAAGGTCCGTGCCCCTCCACGATAGTACGGATGGCGCTGGCGGTGACGCGCAGACGGCATATCCCCGACAAACTAGAACCTGTTACAGTTCGAGGATGATTCTCGATCGATTCAGGGTGGATGGCCGCGTCGCGGTGGTGACGGGTGCGGGGCGTGGGATCGGGGCGGCGACCGCCCTCGCCCTGGCCGAGGCGGGGGCCGACGTGGTGCTCTCCGCACGTTCGGCCGGCCAGCTCGAGGACGTGGCGCGAGCCGTGGAGGCCGCCGGCCGCAGCGCGTACGTCGTACCGGCGGACCTGATGGACCTCGAGGCCGTGGCCGGGCTCGCCGAGGAGGCCCACGAGCAGTTCGGCCGGCTCGACATCGTGGTCAACAACGTCGGCGGCACCATCCCCAACGCGCTGCTCGACACCAGCCCGGCCTATCTCGAGGAGGCCTTCCACTTCAACGTCTCCACCGCCCACGCGCTCACCCGGGCCGCCGTGCCGCTGATGCTCGAGCACGGGGGCGGCTCGATCGTGAACATCTCCAGCGTGGTCGGCCGGGTCGCGGGCCGGGGCTACCTGGCCTACGGGACGGCCAAGGCTGCGCTGGCGCACTACACCCGGCTGGCCGCCGAGGACCTGAGCCCCACGATCCGGGTCAACGCCATCGCCGTGGGCAGCGTGATGACCAGCGCCCTGGAGTTCGTGGCCAGCGACGAGGCCACCATGCACGAGATGACCAGCAAGACCCCGCTGGGGCGCGTGGGCGAGGCGGAGGACGTCGCGGCGGCGGTGCTCTACCTCTCCAGCAACGCCGGCGCCTTCCTCACCGGCAAGGTACTCGAGGTCGACGGCGGGCTTCAGGTGCCCAACCTCGACCTGCGGCTGCCGGACCTGGTGACCGGGGCGAGGCAGTGACCGAGCGGGTGAAGCGGGTCGTCGCCTGGTCGACCGGCACGGTCGGCAGGCACGCCATCGCCGGGATCGACGCACGTCCGGACCTCGAGCTGGTCGGGGTGTGGGTCTCCAACTCCGAGAAGGTCGGCAGGGACGCCGGCGAGCTCGCGGGGCTCGGGCGCGACCTCGGCGTGCTGGCCACCGACGACAAGGAGGCGCTCTACGCGCTGGAGCCCGACTGCATCGTGCACACCGCGATGGTCGACGACCGGATCTTCGAGGCGATCGCCGACCTCACCGAGATGCTCGAGCGCGGGATCAACGTGGTCTCCAGCGGACCGGTGCTGCTGTGCTACCCGACGGGTCTGGGCCTGGACGACCTCGTCGCCGCCATCGACGCGGCCGGGGCCCGGACGGGCGCCAGCCTGCACGTGAGCGGGATCGACCCGGGCTGGGCCAACGACGTGCTGCCGCTCGCCCTGACCTCCCTCTCGCAGCGCATCGACCTGGTCAGGGTCAGCGAGATCGCCGACTACTCGACGTACTTCCAGCCGGTGGTGATGCGCGAGATCTACGGCTTCGGCAACCCGATGGACCAGGTCGCGATGCTCTGGCAGCCCGGCATCCTGACGACCGCGTGGGGCCCGGTGGTGCGCCAGATCGCCGCCGGGCTCGATCTCGAGCTGGACGCCGAGCTGGAGGAGATCGTCGAGCGGGTGCCGGCCGAGCGCGACCTGGAGACCGCGAGCGTGGACATCGCCGCGGGCACCATGGGGGCGGTGCGCTTCCAGGTCGTCGGCAAGGTCGACGGCGTACCGCGGGTGGTCCTCGACCACGTCACCCGCACCCACGTCGACCAGGTGCCCACGTGGCCGCAGCCGCCGGAGGGAGGCGGCTGCTACCGCGTGGAGGTCGAGGGTGAGCCGATGATGCGGCTCGACTTCACCCACCACGGCGAGGGCGGCGACCACAACGTCTCCGGGATGATCGTCACCGCGATGCGGCTGGTGAACGCTGTCGACGCGGTCTGTGCGGCGGCGCCCGGCCTGGTGGTCGCCAAGGATCTGCCGCCGGTCACCGGTCGTGGGTTGGTAGCGTCGCGCCGGTGAGCCCGAGCGAGCCCGCCCCCGTCGTCGAGCGGGCCGGACGCGGGGCCTGGGCCGAGCCCGGAGTGGTCGAGGTGGCCCCCGGGGTGCACCGGATGCCGCTGCCCCTGCCGCTGGACGGCCTGCGCGCGGTCAACGTCTACGTGATCGAGACCTCCGACGGCCTGGTGCTCATCGACGGAGGCTGGGCGATCCCGCCCTCGCGCACGCTCTTCGAGTCAGGCCTGCGCGGCCTCGGCTACACGGTGCGCGACATCCGCCGGTTCCTGGTCACCCACATGCACCGCGACCACTACACCCAGGCCTACGTCGTGGGCCAGGAGGTGGGCGCGCACGTCGCCCTGGGCATCGGCGACAAGCCCAGCATGGACCTGATGCACGACGACACCCGGGAGGGCGACCCCAACCTCGAGCGGCTGCGCGCGGCCGGCGCCGAGGAGCTGGCGGCCGGCTGGCGCAGCATGATGCCGGCCAAGCGGCCGGCGATGGACGACTACGGCCTGCCCGACCAGTGGCTCGACCGCGACCTGGTGGTCGACCTCGGTGACCGGAGCCTGGACGCAGTCTCCACCCCGGGGCACACCCAGGGTCACTACGTGTACGCCGATCGCGAGGCGGGCCTGCTCTTCGCCGGCGACCACGTGCTCTCCACCATCACGCCCTCGATCGGCTTCGAGCCGGCGTACGTCCAGCAGCCGCTGCGCGACTACCTCGTCTCGCTGGCCAAGGTCCGCGCGATGCCGGACATGACCCTGCTCCCGGCGCACGGCCCGGTGACCGGCTCCTCCCACACCCGCGTCGACGAGCTGGTCGCCCACCACGACGTGCGGCTGCGGCAGTCTCTGGAGGCGGTGGAGTCCGGCGCCCGCTCGGCGTGGGAGGTCGCCGGGCTGCTGCCGTGGACGCGGCACGAGCGCACCCGCGAGGAGCTGGGTCCCTTCGACGGGGTGCTGGCCGCCTTCGAGACGCTCGCGCACCTCGAGCTGCTCGCGCTCCAGGGCAAGGTGGCGCGCGTCGACGGCCCCACGGTGGAGTTCCTCCCCCTGCCGCAGGACCGTTGACGCGCCTGTCCGACGACCCCTTCAGCCGGTGAGCACGTAGAACCGGAACAGGTCGTGCTCGATCGGCGCCTCGACCACCTCGGCGAACCCGGCCTCGACGGCGTAGCGGCGCATCGTCGCCGGCCGGAACAGTGCCCCCGTCGCGGCGGAGCCCGCCTGCGCCCTGCCCACCGGCAGGCAGTGCAGCACGCTGGCCGCGGCGAGCAGCCGCTCCACCGGCGAGCCCCCGGGCGCGAACTCCTCCTCGGCGTTCTCGTCCATCACCACGACCACGCCACCGGGCCGCAGTGCCCGTCGCGCCGACTCCAGGGCCGGCACCGGGTGGGCCATGTCGTGCAGCGCCTCGAAGAAGAACACCACGTCGTACGCCGCCTCCGGGAACGTGCTGGCGGCGTCGGCCACCTCGAACCGCACCCGGTCACCGAGTCCGGCCTCGGCGGCGTGCTGCCTGGCGTCCATCACCGAGGCGTCGTCACTGTCGACGCCGAGGACGCCCAGCCCCGGGTAGGCCTGGCCCAGCGCCACACTGGACCAGCCGACACCGCAGCCCACGTCGAGGACGGCAGCCCCGTCACGGGCGAGCAGCTCGGCGACCCCGGGGAGCCGGGGCACCCACTCCTGGCTGAGCTGGGTCAGGAAGCCGGTCCGGTTGAACAGCCCCTGGCCGAGCCGGACGTCGTCGCCGTACTCCCCGAAGGCGATGCCGGACCCGTCCCGGAACGCCTGCGGCAGCCGCCCGAGCACGGCCCCGAGTCCCGCGACGAAGAGCGCCATCGCGCCGGCGTAGAGCGGTGAGTCCACGTCGACCAGGGCCTCATGCTGGGCCGGGCCGACCAGGTAGCGCCGGGACTCAGCGTCACCGTCCTCGACGACCTCGACCAGCCCCGTGATCGCCTGCTGCTCCAGCCACTCCCGGGCGTAGCGGGCGTCGATCCCGGTGGCCTCCGCCAGCTCGGGGGCGGTCCGTGGCTCGCTCAGGGCGGTGTAGAGGCCGAGCTGGAGTCCGAGGTTGACGGTGGCGAGGTCCATGCAGCCGAGCAGCGACTCGAAGAGCCGACCCATCAGCGCCTCGGCGGCGCCGGCCTCGTCGACCGGTGCGGGTGCGGGTGCGGGTGCCTCCACGGTGGTCATGACGCGCTCCCGACCAGGCGGGAGCCGAGCTCGCCGGTCGTCGCACGCACCTGCTGCTGCGTGGCGGCGTCCCAGTTGCCCCCGCAGGTGACGAACAGCCGGGCGATCCGGCCCTCCCGGACCGTCGCGATGACGGCACCGACGGCCAGCGACTCGACCTCGCCGTGACAGCGGTAGGCGTACTCCACGGCGAACCCGTCGTAGGTCGGCCGGACCTCCCACAGCTCGATCGTGCGCGTCGCCGCCTCGCCGCGGAGCCCCTCGGCGATCTGGTCCTGGCCGTGCGCCACCACGCGGCCGTGGGGCACGATCATGTCGAGCTCGACGTCGTCGGCGAACGCGTGCGCGACCGGGGTGCTCGTCTCGAGCGTGTGCCGCAGGTCGTCCGCCCCCTGGGTCCAGGGTGGCTGCACCGGCTCGAGGTTGTGGAAGGTGACCGGGCCGGTCGAGAGCGCCGTGGCTCGCTCGGCGAAGTCGGACGTGGCCGGCAGCGCGGAGTTGGCCATGGCGGACGTGTGGTCGGTGAACCAGCCGAGCGCGACGTAGTGCCCCGGCTGGTCACGGTCGGAGAACAGCTGGCTGCCGACGGCGGTGCGCTGGCCCTCCGTGGCGTGGGTCCACTCCTCCTCGAGGGTGAGGAACTCCCCGACCCGGTCGGTGTGGAAGTCGATGATCTGCAAGAACGTCATGGCACTGCCTCTCTGGGATGGATGGTCCTTCACCCAGGTGGCGTGGGATGCCGGCTCACGACGTGGGAGGGGTCTCCCACGTCGTCGGGACCTCCGGGGCGTAGCAGCAGTAGATGCCGGTGCGCACCGAGGCTCGCAGGTGCCGGCCCAGCTCGGGATGCACCGCGTCCACGCGCCCGATCGCGTCCCGGATCCGGGAGGTGACCGTGGTCCGGGCGCGCTCGGCCGGGTCGCCCGCACGGCGGGCACGCCCGCCCAGTCCGTACGCCGCCCCCAGCTCGGCCAGCAGGAACTCACGCTCGCTCGCGGCTCGGTCGAACGCGGCGTCGTCGCCGGCAGCCTCGGCCTCGGACTGCTCCTCCTCGAGCGTCTCCAGCCGCCTGCGGTAGGCCGCCCTGGCCTTGTCGTCGAGCACTGCGCCGAGGTCGCCGCGGGCGGCGGCAGGGACACCGACGAGGTCGAGCACGTGCACCTCGCGGTCCGGCTGGGCGAGGAGTACGGCGAGGTCGGCCAGCCCCTTGACCGCGGGCAGCACCGCCGACCTGCCCCGCCAGGTGAGCGACCACACGGCCCCCTCACGGCGCAGCACTCCGCCGGAGGCCGGCTCTGGGGCAGGTGCCGCGGGGCTCGCCGCGAGGACCGCCTCCACCTCGGCGACGCGTTCGCCGATGCCCACCCGCCGGTAGAACGTCAGGGCCTCCGCGAGCAGGCTCTGTCGCAGCTCCGCGTCACCCTCCGCCGCGCGGCGGGCCAGCAGCTGCGCGTATTCGCGCTGAGTGTTGGCGACAGCGAGCGGAGCCCCGATCGTGGCGTTCACCCTCAGCGCTCGCTCGAAGTGGTCCGCCGCGGCGTCGTACTCCTCGAGCAGGGTGGCGAGCAGGCCGAGGGTCCGCTCCGTCGAGCCCGCCATGGCGGCGCCGATCCCGTCGACGAGGCAGAGATCTCGCCAGGGGAGCAGGGTGTCGTGCAGCAGCCGGGCAGGTGCGCCGCCGATGCCGGACTCCCAGAACCCCAGTGCCACGGCGGCCAGGTTGGGCAGCCACTCCTTGTCCACGGACAGGTCGGCGAGGATCTCGGGGAACAACGGCAGCGCGGCTTCGCGGACGCCGACATCGTGGCCGGGAAAGAACCGGATCAGCGAGGTGCCGTCGCCGGCGAGCTCGGGAAGCTCGCCGAACGCAGCCTGCATCGCCTGCATGTTCTCCCGCGTGCGCCCGCGCTCGATCAGGTCCCAGCTGGCCTGCACCAGCGAGAGCATCGAGGCGTTGCGGCTCCCGCCGAGCTCACCGAGCCGTCGCACCTCCTCGGCGCACAGCTTCATCTGCTCGAGGTCACCGGCCAGGTGGGCCCGCAGGCCGCGCCACAGCGGGACGTACCAGCCGAAGAACGGCTGCCGCAGCCGCTCGGAGACCCGCTCGAACTCGGCCATGTCGAGCTCGGCCGCCGAGAGGCTCCCGTGCTCCAGGCGCGCGACCACCCGCAGCCGCAGCCCGAGCAGCTCCAGGCCGAGGTCGGCGACCTCTCGGGCGAGCTCGATGATCTCGCCGGCCTCGGCCTCCCGCAGGTCGACGTACGCCGGCCCTGCCAGCGCGTCGCAGTGCGCGGCGAGAGCACCACCGAGGGCGCGCGGGTCGTCGAGCCGGCGGGCCATCGCGACCGCCTCGCCGGCCAGGGCGATGCGACGGTCGGTGGGGGCGGAGAAGGACAGCCCGACCGAGAGCCGCGCCAGGACCTGTGCCCGGAGTGGGGAGTCGCCCTCACCGAGGACGACCAGTGCCTCCTCGAGCAGGTCGTTCTGGCGCCGGTCCCACAACCGCACCTCGAAGCCGGACAGGCCGACCGCGAACCCCAGGCAGGCCCGGGCGAAGTGCTCCGCGTCCCCGGTGGCACGGGCACGGTCCGCGGCCTCGAGGTAGTGCTGACGCGCCCCGTCAGGGTCACCGGCCATCAGGTGCGCCTCCCCGCACAGGAGCAGCAGCTCGGGACGCCGTGGCGAGGAGGACCCGGCCAGGTCGAGTGCCTGGTCGCTCCACCCGAGCGCCTCCTCGTAGGCCTGGACGGCGGTGGCGGCGCGCGCCGCGCGGGTGGCGGCGGCGACCACGTCGTCGACCGGGACCAGGGGGAGCGCCTGACCCAGGTGGTGGGCCAGCTCGGCGGCGTGCCGGTCGGGGAAGCCGTCGGCCTCGCTCGCGGCCGCGACGACGGTGGCCGCGGCGAGGTGCAGCTCCCGCCTGCGCACGGCGGAGAGCGAGTCGTGGACGGCGTCTCGCACCAGGGCGTGGCTGAACTCCAGGCGCCCGGACGGCAGGGTCAGCAGTCCGGCCTCGACGAGGACGTCGACCGTCGGGAGGAGCTCGACCGCCGCGCGGCCCATGACCTCGGCCAGCGCGGGGATCGACAGGGAGGCGCCGAGCACGGCCGCGGCGGCCAGGGCCGACTCGGCGTCCTGCGGCAACCGTGCGACCCGACGGCGGATGGTGGCCTGGGCCGTCTCCGGGACGAGGGTCGCCACCGAGTCGCGCCCGCGCGACCGGGCCAGCCGCGCCATCTCCGAGACGAACAGCGGGTTGCCGCCGGTGCGGCTCGTCACCACCCTGGTCTCCTCCGCGCCCGCCGGCCGACCCGTGGTGATCTCGATCAGCCGCTGCACGTCGGTCTCCCCCAGACCGTCGAGCAACACCGACTGCCCCCGGGCCGCGACCTGTGCGGCCAGCTCCCGGCGTTCCTGGCTCAGGCCGGACTCGTGGTCCCGCCAGCCGCAGGCGACCACCACTCGCCGCTGCGCCAGGTCCGAGGTCAAGAAGTGCAGCAGCCGCAGCGAGCCGGCGTCGGCCCAGTGCAGGTCGTCGAGCACGAGCACCGCCGGACGCTCGGCTGCCACCTGGTCGAGGACTCCGGCCACGGCGTCGAAGAGTGCGAACCGGCCGCCGGTGCTGTCCGGGTCCTCGCCGGTCCCGTCGAGGAGGATGCGTGCCCGGGTGCCGCGAGCCGTCCAGGACTCCGGTGCCACCAGGCCGGCAGCGCTGCGCAGCACCTGCGTCCACACCCAGAAGGCCGGGGTCCCGGGGTCCTCCCAGCCGCTGCCGTGCAGCACGGCCGCGTCACCGGCTCGGTCCCCGATCTCCTGCAGCAGCCTGGTCTTGCCGATCCCGGCGTCACCCTGCACCCAGAGCAGCCCTCCCCGGCCGGCCCGGCACGACGCCAGCATCTCCTCGGCCAGCCCGACCAGGTCGTCGCGGCCCAGCAGGGGAACGCGGTCGGTCGCGCGCGGGGCGACGGTCACGCTCGGCTCCTCTCGGTGAGGGAACCACCACAGCGTAGGACCGTCCGGGCCGATTCGGCACGTCGCGCCGGCGGACCCGGCGTACGTCCGCGACCGGTGCGGGCTAGGCTTGCCGGGTCCGACAGGGGAGCGCCGCAACGGCGCTGAGAGTGCGAAGAGTCGCAGACCCTTGAACCTGCTCCGGTTAGTACCGGCGAAGGAAGTCGAAGGAGATTTCCCGATGTCCCACCTCCACACCCGTCTGGCGCGCGCAGCGTGCTCGATGCTGGCCCTCGGCGTGCTCGCCGCCTGCGGGAGCAGCGGTGCGTCGTCCGGTTCCGCGGAGGCCTCCGGCGACCCGAAGACGCTCACCGTCGCCACCCACGACTCATGGGCCATGCCCAAGGACGTGCTGGCCGAGTTCGAGGCCGAGACCGGCATCACCGTGAAGGTGCAGCCCCAGGGCGACGCCGGCGAGCTGACCAACAAGCTGGTGCTGACCAAGGGGTCGCCGCTGGCCGACGGGGTCTACGGCATCGACAACACCTTCGCGTCGCGGGCGGTCGAGGAGGGGGTGCTCGCGTCGTACGACACCACGGCGCTGCCGACCTCCGCGGAGCGGTTCCGGCTCACCGGCGACGGCGCCGACCAGCTCACCCCGATCGACTACAGCGACGTGTGCGTCAACCTCGACGACACCTGGTTCGCCGAGAAGGGGATCGCGGCCCCGAGGACGCTGGAGGACCTGACCCGTCCGGAGTACAAGGACCTCTTCGTCACTCCCGGCGCCACGACGTCCTCCACCGGGCTGGCCTTCCTGCTCGCGACGATCGCCGCCGAGGGCGACGGCTGGCAGGACTACTGGAAGCGGCTGATGGCCAACGGCGCCAAGATCACCTCCGGGTGGTCCGACGCCTACGAGGTCGACTTCACCGCCGGTGGCGGCACCGGCGACCGGCCGGTGGTCACGTCGTACTCCTCCTCACCGCCGTTCACCATCCCCGAGGGCGGCAGCAAGCCGACGACGAGCGCACTGCTGGACACCTGCTTCCGCCAGGTGGAGTACGCCGGGGTGCTGGCTGGGTCCGGAAACCCCGCAGGAATGGGCAAGTTCATCGACTTCATGCTCGGCGAGCGGTTCCAGGCGGCGCTGCCCGACAACATGTACGTCTACCCCGTCGACGGCGACGTGGCCCTGCCCGAGGCGTGGGCCTCCTTCGCCAAGACCTCGCCCGACCCCTATGCCCTGGACGCAGCCGAGATCTCCGCCGGCCGCACCGAGTGGCTGCGCGAGTGGCGCGACATCACCAGCCAGTGACGGCCCGGTGAGCGGCCAGTGACGACGTGGCGTGGCCGAGCGGGGACTGCGGCCCTGGCCGCGGTCCCGCTGACCGCGCTGGTGCTGTTCTTCCTCTACCCCGTGGGCGGCATGCTCGCCCGCGGGTTCTGGCCCGAGGGGTCCTTCGCCCCCGGGTCGGTGCTCGACGTCCTCGGCCGGCCACGGGTGCACCGCGTGCTGTGGTTCACCGTGTGGTCCGCGGCACTGGCCACCGTGCTGACCGTGGCCATGGGGCTGCCGGTGGCCTTTGCCCTGCACCGGTTGCGGTTCCCGGGTCGTGACCTGCTGCGCGCGCTGGTGGTGGTGCCGTTCGTGCTGCCGACCGTCGTGGTCGGGGTCGCCTTCCGGCAGTTGATCGCGCCGGCCGGGCCTCTCGGCCCGCTCGGGCTCGACGGCACCGCGGGCGCGATCATCGCCGCGATGGTGTTCTTCAACCTCAGCGTCGTCGTGCGCACGGTCGGGGCCTTCTGGGAGTCGATCGACCCCCGCCGCGAGGAGGCGGCGGCGGCGCTCGGCGCCTCGCCGGTGCAGGTCTTCCTCACCGTGACCCTCCCGGCACTGTGGCCGGGCATCCTCTCGGCCGCGAGCGTGGTCTTCTTGTTCTGCGCGACCGCGTTCGGGGTGGTCCTCACGATGGGCGGGCTGCGCTACGCCAACGTCGAGACCGAGATCTACCTGCTCACCACGCAGGAGCTCGACCTCACCGGCGCGGCTGCGCTCTCGGTGCTCCAGGTGGTGGTGGTCGCCGGCCTCCTGCTGCTGGCCGCGCGGGTACGCCGTACCGCCGCGCCCGTCGACCGCAGCGTCCGCCCGGTCCCCACCCCGTCGAGGCGTCACCTGCCGGTGCTCGCGTGGACGGGACTCGTGGTGGTGCTCCTGCTGGCACCGTTGGCCTCGCTGGTGCTGGCCTCGCTGAGGCGCGGCGACTCGTGGGGGCTGGCGAACTACCGCGCGCTGGGGACGACCGGCGCCCGCAACGCGCTGCTGGTGCCCGCGACCGACGCGCTCGCCACCTCGCTCTCCGTCGCGGTGGTCGCCAGCGGACTCGCCCTCCTGCTGGGCACGATCGTGGCGTTCCTGGTGACCAGGCGACCGAGGCCCGGGCGTCGCGGGGTGGGCGGACTGCTCGACGGGCTGTTCATGCTGCCCCTGGGAGTCTCCGCGGTGACGGTGGGGTTCGGCTTCCTGATCACCCTCGACCGGCCGCCGCTGGACCTGCGCTCCTCGGCGCTGCTCGTGCCGATCGCGCAGGCCATGGTGGCGCTGCCGCTCGTGGTGCGCACGGTCGTGCCGGTGCTCCGCTCGGTCGACGACCGGCAGCGCCAGGCGGCGGCCTCGCTCGGGGCCGGTCCGCTGCGGGTGCTGCGCACGGTCGACCTCGCGGTGGCCTGGCGCTCGCTCCTGGCCGCCGCGGGCTTCGCGTTCGCGGTCTCGCTCGGCGAGTTCGGTGCCACCAGCTTCCTGGCGCGCGACGACCACCCCACCCTCCCGGTGGTGATCTACCGGCTGATCGGCCGGCCGGGAGCGGAGAACTTCGGGATGGCGATGGCCGCGTCCGTCGTACTCGCCGGGGCGACGACCCTGGTGATGCTGCTCGTGCAACGGCTCCGCGCGGGCTCGATGGGAGCCTTCTGAGATGACCGGTCTGGAAGTGCGTGACCTGACGGTGCGCTTCGGCGAGACCGTCGCGGTCGACGCGGTGTCGCTGGCGGTGCCGGCCGGGTCGGTGGTCGCGGTCCTCGGACCGTCCGGGTGCGGGAAGTCGACGCTGCTGCGCGCCGTCGCCGGCCTCGAGGACCCGACGGCCGGGCAGGTGTGCTTCTCGGGCACGGACCTGGCGGGGGTGCCCACGCACCGCCGCGACTTCGCCCTGATGTTCCAGGACGGCCAGCTCTTCCCGCACCTCGACGTCGCGGGCAACATCGCCTATCCGCTGCGCCTGCGGCACCGCAGCCGGGAGCTGCGGCACTCCCGGGTCGAGGAGCTGCTCGAGCTGGTGAACCTCCCCGGGTACGCCGACCGCGCCGTCGCCACCCTCTCCGGCGGCGAACGGCAGCGGGTCGCGCTCGCCCGCTCGCTCGCGGTGGAGCCGCGGCTGTTGCTCCTCGACGAGCCGCTGAGCGCGCTGGACCGGTCGCTGCGCGAGCACCTCGCGGTCGAGCTGCACGACATCCTCCGGGCCGCCGGTGCGACCGCGATGCTGGTCACCCACGACCAGGAGGAGGCGTTCGCCGTCGCGGACCGGATGGCGGTGATGCGCGAGGGCCGGATCGTGCAGCAGGGCTCGCTCGACGAGGTGTGGTCGAGCCCGGTGGACGGCTGGACCGCCCGGTTCCTGGGCTATGCGACGGTGCTCACGGGCGAGGCGGCCGAGCGGCTGCGCGAGCAGACGGCTCCCGACCAGACGTGGGCTGCGGTGGCGCTGCGCCGGTCCGCGCTGCGCGTCGACCGGGCCGGCTCCATGCTGGCGCGGGTCGAGGGTGCCCGGGTCACCCCGGACCAGATCCGCGTCCAGCTCGACGTCGTCGGGGTCGGCTCGCTGCCGGGTGTGGCGGTTCCCGGGGACGACGTACGCCTCGGCGCGATGGTGAGAGTGTCGCTCGACACGTCCCGGATCGCCCCCGTCCCTGCGTAACCGGTTCGCCTCACACCTAGACTGCCCGGTGTGAAGCGGCACGCCTACTCAGCAATGGTCACGGTCGCGGTGGTCATGGGCGTGACGGCGATCATCACCGGCCAGTCGCTGGGCTACCCCCTGCGCGACCCCGACGGCTTCCTCGGCCCGGCCTGGGTGCGGCTGCCGCTGTTGTGCCTGGGGGCCTTCGTCGCCGACATCGTGCCGCGCACGCTGTGGCGCACCCGGTTCCGGCTCCGGCTGTTCCGTGACGAGGCCAGGCTGCTGATCCGCGAGCACTGGACCCGCGACCGGATCACGCTGGTGGTGCTCGGCCTGATCTGCTTCTACGTCACCTACGTCAGCTACCGGAACCTGAAGAACTTCCTGCCCTTCGTGCGGGCCGGCATGGAGCGCAAGGGCGACTACGACCTGCACCAGTTCGACCTGTGGCTGCTCTTCGGCCATGACCCCGCGACGCTGCTGCACTCGCTGCTCGGGACCACGGTCACCGCGCATGTGCTGTCGTGGGTCTACCTGATCTTCTTGCCGATGGTGCCGATCTCGGTGACGATCTGGCTGGTCTGGTCGCGCAACGTCAGCTTCGGCTACTGGTACGTGACCGCGCAGTGCATCTGCTGGACGCTCGGCACCGCCAGCTACTACATGATCCCGACGCTCGGGCCGAACTTCGCCTTCCCCTGGCTCTACAGCAACCTGGACACCACCGGCGTCTCCGTGCTCCAGGACGCGCTGTACTACGGCCGGCAGAACATCAGGTTCGACCCGTTCGCCAACGGGGTGCAGTCGGTGGCCGGGTTCGCCTCGCTGCACGTCGCGGTGACCCTGCTGATGGCGCTCGTGGCGCAGTACACCGTGCGCCACCGGATCATCAAGATCGTGCTCTGGGTCTACATGGGGATCACGGTGCTCTCCACGACGTACTTCGGCTGGCACTACATCGCCGACGACATCGCCGGCGTCGCGATCGCGCTGATCTCCTTCTACCTCGGCGGGATCGCCACCGGCCAGCGCTTCGACCGCAACGGCCGACACTCCCACCCGACCACGGCCACCAGCGACGTCCCCGTGGACTCCGACGACGACTCCGAGCCCGTCCGCGCCTGACCCGCCCCCCGTTCGCCGAGACGTCGCAGATGAAACGGCCAGGGTTCGCCGAGACGTCGCAGATGAAACGCGCCCGGGGCTCGCCGAGACGTCGCAGATGAAACGCGCCTGGGGTTCGCCGAGACGTCACAGATGAAACGCGCCTGGGGCTCGCCGAGACGTCGCAAATGAAATCGAGCTCTCGACTGTCGGCGGCAAACATCCTGATATTTCCTGATGTATCTACACCTTCTGCCGTTTCATCTGCGACGTCTCGGCGAAACTTACATCGGTGTAGTTGTCAAGCCGACACGCCAATTACAACGTGGTAATTATGTGAAAAGTGTTCACAGTGGGACAGATGAGCCCTAACGTTGCGGAAGTCTCGTGCCGTGGGGAAGCGGCACGAGACCCTCTACGAAAGGGATCTCCTGGTGCGCCCCGCCACCCGCTCGGCCCTGGCCATGGCCTCCACGCTGGCGATGACCTTCGCCGTGGCGCTGCCGTTCTCGGGTACGGCGAGCGCGGACCCCGGAGCGCCGCTGCCGAGCCAGGAGCAGGTCGACCAGGCAGAGCGCCAGGTGGCCGCCAAGGCCCAGGGGGTAGCCGGGATCCAGGCCGAGCTCGACGCCGCCAACGCCCGGCTGCACGCGGCCAACGTGGCCGCCGAGACGGCCGCAGAGAACTACAACGGGGCGCTGTGGCGCCTCTCCGAGGCCCGCAAGGAGACCCGCCTCGCGCAGGCCAGGTCGGCGTCGGCCGCGCGCCAGGTCGAGGCGCAGCGCGTCGCGATCATCACCCTGGTCACCGAGAGCTACCAGAACGGCACCGAGCTCAACACCGCCACCGCTCTGATGAGCGACGAGGGGCCGGTCGGGCTGATGAACCGCTACGGCGTGGTCTCGAGCGCCGGCGACTCCATGGATGCGCGCCACGAGCGGTTCCGCGTCGCCTCGGCCCGCGCCAAGGAGTACGTCGAGGAGGCCGAACGCGCTCGCGTCAGGCAGCAGCAGCTGACCTCCGACGCGCGCAGCCTGCGCGACCAGGCCGGTGCCGCTGCCGACTCCGCCGCCGGGGCCGCCGCGGAGATCGCCAGCCACAAGCAGGTGCTCCTCCGTGCCCTCGCCAAGGCACAGAACATCTCGGTCGCCCTCGCCGCCCAGCGCCAGCAGGGGCTCGAGCTCCTCGCCGAACAGCAGGCCGCGGCCGAGGCTGCGGCCAAGAGCGCGGCCGCCGAGGCGGCCCAGCAGAAGGCGCACGAGCTCGCCCAGAAGACCAAGCAGGCCGCCGCCAAGCCCGCCGACCAGCCGAAGTCGAACGGTGGTGGAAACGGGGGCGGCGCCTCCGCCCCGGCGCCCGCCCCGGCGCCCGCCCCGGCACCCGACCCGGCACCACCGGTCAGCAACGACCCGCCGCCGCCCTCGAGCGGTGTCGACCGGGCCATCGCCTACGCCCGTGCGCAGGTCGGCAAGCCCTACCGCTGGGGGGCCGAGGGGCCGAACAGCTTCGACTGCTCCGGGCTGACGAAGATGGCCTGGCGCAGCGGCGGCAAGTCGCTCCCGCACTACTCCGTGGCCCAGTTCGACATGGGCACCCGGATCCCGGTGAGTGCCGCGCGGCCCGGCGACCTGCTGTTCTGGAGCAGCAACGGCCGCCCGAGCGGCATCCACCACGTGGCGCTCTCCCTGGGCGGCAGCCAGTTCATCGAGGCGCCGCGCACGGGAGTCCCGGTCCGCTACAACTCGGTCTCGAACTGGTACCCGGACTTCGCCGTACGCCTGTGACCCGAGGGCGGCATACGGCACAGTTGCCCACATGCCCGACTACACCCAGCCCACGGTCGACGTCCCTGCCCTGACAGCACTGCTCGACGGGAAGTACGCCGAGATCCGCGACCTCACCCGCAAGAACCTGGTGGAGCACCGCGCGGTCCTCGACGAGGCGATCGAGATGCCGCGCGCGGAGTTCCGCGACCGGGTGCTCGCGCTGGTCAAGGAGATGGCCGCCACCGGAGCGACCGGCCTCGGCTTCCCGACCGAGTACGGCGGGGGCGGTGACATCGGCGCCTCGGTGGCGGCCTTCGAGACGCTCGCGTTCGGCGACCTCTCGATCCTGGTCAAGGTCGGCGTGCAGTTCGGCCTCTTCGGCGGGGCGATCCTGCAGCTGGGGTCCAAGCACCACCACGACGCCTACCTGGCCGACCTCGTGCGCGGTGACCTGCTCGGCTGCTTCGCGATGACCGAGACCGGTCACGGCTCCAACGTGCAGGCGCTCGGCACCGTCGCGCGGTACGACGCCGCGGCCGGCGAGTTCGTGATCAGCACACCGGACGACCGCTCGCGCAAGGACTACATCGGCAACGCGGCCGCCCACGCCAGCGCAGCGGTGGTCTTCGCCCAGCTCGAGATCGGCGGCGTCTCGGAGGGCGTGCACGCGTTCGTCGTACCGATCCGCGACGCCGAGGGGAACCCCTGCAGCGGTGTCCGGATCAGCGACGACGGCGCCAAGATCGGGCTCAACGGCGTCGACAACGGCCGACTGTGGTTCGACGAGGTGCGGGTGCCGCGGACGAGCATGCTCAACCGCTACGCCGAGGTCAGCGAGGACGGCACCTACTCCTCGGCGATCGAGAACGTCGACCGCCGCTTCTTCACCATGCTCGGCACCCTGGTCCAAGGACGGGTCTCGGTCGCCGGCGCCGGGATCAACGCGAGCAAGGTCGCGCTCGCGGTCGCGGTGAAGTACGCCAACCTGCGACGCCAGTTCGGATCGCCGGAGAGCGGCGGCGAGGAGCTGCTGCTCGACTACGGGATGCACCAGCGCCGGCTGCTCCCGCTGCTGGCGAAGACCTACGCCCTGCACTTCGCCCAGGAGATCCTGCTCAGCGAGCTGCACAACGTGCTCTCCACCACCGAGGCTCCCGACCGGCAGCGGCGCGCCCTGGAGTCGATGGCCGCGGGGGTCAAGGCGGTCGGCACCTGGCACGCCAGCCAGACCATCCAGGAGTGCCGCGAGGCCTGCGGCGGCGCGGGCTACCTGATGGCCAACCGGATCGGCTCACTACGCGCCGACACCGACGTCTTCACCACCTTCGAGGGCGACAACCACATCTTGCTGCAGCTCGTCGCCAAGGGCCTGCTCACCGACTACTCCTCCTCCTTCGGCGACCTCGACCAGTTCGGGATGGTTCGCTTCGTGGCCAACCTCGCTGTCGAGACGGTCGTGGAGCGCACCAGCGCGCACAAGCTGCTCGAGCGGATCAAGGACGTGCTGCCCGGCGGCGACGACCGCTGGGACCAGGAGGCCGGCCTGCTCGACCCGGAGTACCAGCTGGCGATGCTGCGCTGGCGTGAGGAGCACATGCTCTCCGGGGTGGCGCGTCGTCTCAAGCGCGGCATGGACAGCGGCATGGACGCGGTCGAGGTGTTCAGCCGGGTGCAGGACCACGTCATCGCCGCCGGCCGGGCCCACGTCGACCGGGTGGTGCTCGAGGCGTTCGTCGCCAAGACTGCCGCGATGGCGCAGGGCGAGAACAGGGTGGCCCTGAACCTGCTCTGCGACCTCCACGCCCTCTCGGTCATCGAGGCCGACCGCGGCTGGTGGATGGAGCACGGTCGGCTCAGCAGCACCCGCTCGAAGGCGATCAGCCGGGAGGTGGCCTCGCTGTGCCGCAAGCTGCGCCCGCTCGCCGAGGACCTCGTCGACGCCTTCGGCATCCCGGCCGAGATGCTGCACGCCGAGATCCTCGAGGACGAGGGCGCCCGCTGATGCTCGAACGCCTCCGGATCCCCGGCCTCGGCGGCTGGGGCGACGACCCGCTGTGGGCCGGTGTCTACGACTGGAGCGTGGAGCACCCCCAGGCCGGCGGCATGGCGTGGCGGGTCGGCATCGGCAGCGACCTGCGCCGGCTCTACTCCGCAGCCGCCGAGATCGGCAGGCAGCAGGCGGGCTCGGCGGTGCTCGACGTGCCCTGCGGCGGTGGGGTCGCCCTGCGTGGTCTGCGACCCGGCCAGGGGGTGCGTTACGTCGCCGCGGACATCTCCCGATCCATGCTCGACAAGACGATGGCCTCGGCCCGGCGCCGGCATGTCGCGGCCCAGGTCGAGCCGGTCCTGGCCGATGTGGGCGAGCTGCCCTTCGAGGACGGCGAGTTCGACCTGGTGGTCTCCTTCACCGGGCTGCACTGCTTCCCCGACCCGCACCTCGCCGTGCGCGAGATGGGCCGGGTGCTGCACGCGGGCGGGGTCCTCACCGGCAGCGCGCTGCTCAACGACACCGGCCTGCGCTACCTGCCACTGCGTCAGGTCGGCCGGTTCGCCGGCCTGCTCGGTCCAGGGGCCACGACCACCGAGGTCCGCGACTGGCTGACCGAGGCAGGTTTCCTGGAGGTCAGCGTCGAGCTGTCGGGCGCGATGGCCTACTTCCGCGCCCAGAAGGCCTGAGACCGGCCGCTCCGAACGGGACGGCCGGCTCCGGAGAAGCGGTGCCTCAGTGCGTGCCGGACTCCTTCGCGCGCTTGAAGGAGGCGCGGACCTCGGCCTCCGCCTCGGTGCGGCCCACCCAGTTGGCGCCCTCGACGGACTTGCCGGGCTCGAGGTCCTTGTAGACCTCGAAGAAGTGCTGGATCTCGAGACGGTCGTACTTCGAGACGTGGTTGATGTCGCGCAGGTGCTCCAGGCGCGGGTCGTGGGTCGGGACGCAGAGCACCTTGTCGTCGCCGCCGGCCTCGTCGGTCATCCGGAACATCCCGATCGCGCGGCAGGCGATCAGGCAGCCCGGGAAGGTGGGCTGCTGCAGGATCACGAGCGCGTCGAGGGGGTCGCCGTCCTGGCCCAGGGTGTTCTCGATGTAGCCATAGTCCGCGGGGTAGGCGGTCGAGGTGAACAGCATCCGGTCGAGCCGGATCCGCCCGGACTCGTGGTCGACCTCGTACTTGTTCCGCTCGCCCTTCGGGATCTCCACGAGTACGTCGAACTCCACGGCCACAACCTTTCAGCAGACACCTGCACGCCCTCGCGCGGGCGCGTCGGGGTTAGTCTCCCGCACAAGTGCCCGGATCGGCACATCAAAGGGGGCTGAACGCACGGTGCGTGACCAACACCACTGGCTGAGGCGATGGATCGCCGAGATCGTGGTCCTCACGCTCCTCCTGGCAGCGGGTCTCACCTACCGCTTCGACCTGGTCGACCGGATCCTCGGCCCGGCCGCCGATCCCCGCACCGACCCCGCTGCCGTGGCCGCCCCGGAGGGCCTGGCGCTCCCGCCGACCCGGACCGCCCAGCAGGTGGCCGGGACCAGCACTCCCGGGCGCGTCGACGCGCGCGCGGTGGCCGCGAAGCTGCGGCCGATGCTCGAGCGGGAGACCCTCGGCCGGCACTTCGCCGTCCTGGTCACCGACCTGGCCACCGGCGCCGAGGTGTTCCGCGCCGGGGCGCCGCGGGTGACCCCGGCGTCGACGGCCAAGCTGCTGACCAGCGTCGCCGTCCTCGAGGCGCTGGGGCCGATGGCACGGTTCCGGACCTCGGTGCGCTTCGACCCCGCCCGCGGGCGGCTGGTGCTGGTCGGTGGCGGCGACCCCCTGCTGGGCAGCTCGCCGAAGGCGGGCAACGGCAGCTATCCCGCCCGCGCCGACCTCGAGACCCTGGCGCGCAGGACCGTCCGGCAGCTGCGCTCCCAGGGCGTGAAGCGGGCGCAGCTGGCCTACGACGACTCCTACTTCACCGGGCCGGGGATCAACCCGCGGTGGCCGGCGTCCTACGTCCCCGAGGACGTGGTGCCGCCGATCGGCGCGCTCTGGGTGGAGGAGGGACGCGCAGGCTCCTACGGTTTCGTCGCCGACCCTGCCCAGACCGCGGGGGAGGCGTTCGCCGACGCACTCCGCGCGGCAGGGCTCAAGCTGCGCGGCTCCGTGGCCCGGGCCAGCGGGCCCGCCACCGGCACCGAGATCGCCTACGTCTCCAGTGCGCCGCTCGGCGAGATCGTCGAGCGCACGCTCGCCCTCAGCGACAACGAGGCGGCCGAGGTGCTCGCGCGTCACGTCGGGTTGGCCGAACGCCAGGTCGGCTCCTTCGAGGCCGGTGCGGCCGCGGTGCTCGACGTCGTCCGCCGCCTCGGGGTGCCCACGACCGGGGACCTGTTGTACGACGGCAGCGGGCTCTCGCGCGAGAACCTGCTCGCGCCGAAGACCCTCACCGGCGTGCTCCGGGTCGCCTCGTCGCCGGAGCACCCCGGGCTGCGCGCGGTGATCACAGGGCTCCCGGTCGCCGGGTTCACCGGCTCGCTGCGGGCCCGCTTCGACAAGGGCCCCGCGGCCGCCCGCGGACGGGTCAGCGCCAAGACCGGCACGCTCACCGGCGTGCACGGCCTGGCCGGGGTGGCCCGCGACGTATCAGGCGGCGAGATGGCCTTCGTCGTGATCGCCGACCGGGTCGCCGTACCCAAGACGCTGGACGCGCGGCTGCTGATCGACCAGATCGCGGCCGCGTTGGGCGCGTGCAGGTGCGGCGTAGGGTCGTCGCCATGAGCGCTCAGGAACGCCCGGGAATGGTCGACTGGGACCTCGCGGTCAGGGTCGGGTCACGCCTGGTCGGCGAGGGTCCCGTCGTCAGCCGGGCCGAGGCGGGCGAGGCCGTCGAGGAGCTGCGTGCCGGGGCCGCCCGGTCCACGCCCCTGGTGCGGGAGTTCACCGGCCTGGTCGCCACCGAGCGCTCGGCGCCGGTGCTGGTGATCGACCGACCGAGCTGGATCCAGGCCAACGCCGACGCGTTCGCCACGATCATCGCGCCGCTGATCGAGAAGCTGCAGGAGCGCAAGGGTGCGCCCGGCCCCCTCGCCGAGGCGATCGGGTCGAGGATCACCGGAGTCGAGCTCGGCGCGATGCTCGGCTTCCTGGGCTCGAAGGTGCTCGGCCAGTTCGACCCGTTCCACGCCCAGCCGGGCGAGCAGGGCCGGATGCTGCTGGTCGCTCCCAACATCGTGCACACCGAGCGTGAGATCGGCGCCGACCCGCAGGACTTCCGGCTCTGGGTGTGCCTGCACGAGGAGACCCACCGGGTGCAGTTCACCGCGGTGCCGTGGATGACCGACCACCTGCGCGGCGAGATGGCCAACATCCTCGGCTCGGTGAACACCGACCCCTCCGAGATGCTCGGGGAGCTGGCCCGCAAGGTCGTCGACCTCCTGACCGGGAAGGCCGAGGGCTCGCTGCTCGAGCTGTTCTCCGGCCCGGAGCAGCGCGCGGTGATCGAGCGGGTCACCGGCGTGATGAGCCTGCTCGAGGGGCACGCCGACGTGGTGATGGACGGCGTCGGTCCCGAGGTGATCCCCTCGGTCGCCGAGATCCGCGCGAAGTTCACCCAGCGCAGGCAGGGCATCGGCGCTCTCGACCGGCTGCTCCGGCGGCTGCTCGGGCTCGACCAGAAGATGGCGCAGTACCGCGACGGCGCGGTCTTCGTGCGGGCGGCCATCGACAAGGTCGGCATGGACGGCTTCAACGCCGTGTGGGCCGAGCCGGCCAACCTGCCCAGCAAGAAGGAGATCCACGACCCGTCGCTGTGGGTCGCCCGGGTGCACGGCTGAGCGATGGGCCTGCACCCCGCGGTCGCTGCGGTCCGTCTGGCCGTACGCCGGACCCTGGCCGATCTCGACACCGGTGACACCGTGGTGGTGGCCTGCTCCGGCGGCGCGGACTCGCTCGCCCTGCTGGCGGCCACCGTCTTCGAGGCGCGGCCCGACTCCCTGCGCGTCGTCGGCGCCACCGTCGACCACGGGCTGCAGCCGGGCTCGGGCGAGCACGCCGACCGGGTCGCGGAGCAGATGCGCGAGATGGGCGTCGACGAGTCGCTCACCGCCCACGTCCACGTCGAGGCGCCCGGCCTGGGCCCGGAGGCGGCGGCCCGTGAGGCGCGCTACGCCGTACTCGGGCAGGTCGCGGAGCGCTTCGGCGCCGCCACGGTCCTGCTCGGGCACACTCTCGACGACCAGGCCGAGACCGTGCTGCTGGGCCTGGCCCGCGGTTCGGGGGCCCGGTCGCTGGCCGGGATGCGCCGGTCCTTCGAGGGCTACCGGCGCCCGCTCCTGGACCTCTCGCGTGCCGACACCGAGACCGCCTGCCTGGCCGAGGGACTGCAGTTCTGGACCGACCCGCACAACAGCGACGACCGGTTCACCCGGGTGCGCGTGCGCAACCGGGTGCTCCCGCTCCTGGAGCAGGAGCTCGGTCCGGGGGTGGCGCAGGCGCTGGCGCGCACGGCCGAGAGCGTCCGACTCGACGTGGACCTGCTCGACGGGCTTGCCGAGGAGGCCGAGCAGGCCCTGCGGGTCGAGGAGGGGTACGACGCCGACCTGCTCGGCGAGCAGCCGGTCGCGATCCTGCGCCGCGTGGTCCGGCTCGCCTGCCTGGGCGCCGGCGCGCTGCCCGCCGACCTCGCGCACGAGCACGTCGTGGCCGTCAGCGAGATGGTGCTGGCACACCGCCAGCGAACGATCCAGCTGCCCGGGCACGTGACGGCCCTCGTCGTGGACGGGATCCTGCGGTTCCGGCGTACCCCCTGACGTCATACCTTCTGGTTGCTCGGACCACCGCTGCGGATGACGTCCCGGGGCGCGATCCCGGGGACGTCATGCGTTGTGGCGGTCCGAGCAACCAGTTCGTATGACGTCCGCGGTGGCGAGCAGGGAGAGGGTGGCCTCGCGGGCAGGGGCCGACGCCGGGTCGGTGCCGACGAAGGCGCCGGCGACCGGGTGCACCATCACCTCGTCCACGGCGTACGTCGAGGCCAGGTCGCGGATCTGCGCGGCGGCGGTGTCCGGCGTGCCGACCACCCAGCGCCGCCGCATCGCCTCGAGAAGACCGCGATGCTGCTCGGGCACGGGGTCCTTCTCCGCCTCCTCGACCAGCCGTTGCGGCCGCATCGGCCCGCCCGTGCGCAGCGCGACCATCGCCTGCAGCTGCGGCAGCGCCAGCCGCTCGGCCTCCTCCTGGGTCTGCGCGACCGACACGTTCACGGTCAGGAAGGTCCGCGGCGCGTCGAGGTGCTCCGAGGCCCGGAACTGCGAGCGGTAGAGCTCCAGCGCCTCCGCCGTGCCCTGGCCGGAGAAGTGGTGCGCGAAGACGTAGGGCAGTCCACGCGCCGCCGCGAGCCGGGCCGAGTAGTCCGAGGACCCCAGCAGCCACACCGGCGGCGAGGAGACCGCACGCGGCGTCGCCCGCAGCGGGTGCGTGCGCCCGCCGACCTCGAGGCCGACCCCGCCCGGGCTCATCATCGCCACCACGTCGTCGACGTACGCCGGGAACCGGCTGACTGCGTCCTCGCCGACCCCGCCGGCGCCGTGGCGCAGCGCGAAGCCGGTGACCTGGTCGGTCCCGGGTGCGCGGCCGATCCCGAGGTCGATCCGCCCCGGGTGTGCCGCCTCGAGCAGCGCGAACTGCTCGGCCACCACCAGCGGCGCGTGGTTGGGCAGCATCACACCTCCGGAGCCGACCCGGATCCGTGAGGTCGCGGCGGCGACCATCGCGATCAGCAGCGGCGGGTTCGTGGCGGCGACGGCCGGCATGTTGTGGTGCTCGGCGAGCCAGTAGCGCCGGTAGCCGGCGTCGTCGGCCACGCGGGCGAGCCGCCGGGTCGCACCGAGCGCGTCGCCGGTGGTCTGGTCGCTGCGGACGGGCACGAGGTCGAGGACGGAGAGGTGCATGTCCGGCACAACACCACCTGCCGGCCCAGGCTTCCCGGGTCTGCCACGGGCCTGCCACGGGTCCTGCCACGGGTCCGGCACCCGTGTGGCAGGCTTCCGCGCATGGACTCAGCCGACGTCGAGGGCGACCTGGTCAACATCCTCTTCACCGAGGCCGACATCCGGGCGCGGCTCGGTGAGATGGCCCGGCAGATCGAGGTCGACTACGAGGGACAGGACCTGCTGATCGTCGGTGTCCTCCGCGGCGCGGTGATGGTGATGGCCGACCTCGGCCGGGAGTTCAACCGGCACATCGAGATGGACTGGATGGCCGTGTCCTCCTACGGCTCGGGCACCAAGAGCTCCGGCGTCGTACGCATCCTCAAGGACCTCGACACCGACATCAGCGGCCGGCACGTGCTGATCGTCGACGAGATCATCGACACCGGCCTGACGCTGTCGTGGCTGACCTCCAACCTCGCCTCGCGCAACCCCGCCTCGGTGGAGATCTGCACCCTCCTGCGCAAGCCCGACGCCCTGCGGATGGACGTCGAGGTGCGCTACGTCGGCTGGGACATCCCCAACGAGTTCGTGGTCGGCTACGGGCTCGACTTCAACGAGCAGTACCGCAACCTGCGCGACATCGGCACCCTCGCACCGCACGTGTATTCGTGAGCGCTGGAGTGACCTGAGAGGATTGCTCGGTGAAGCGAATCGTGCGAGGCCCATGGCTCTGGATCGTCGTAGCCGTGGTCGGTGTCCTGCTTGCCCTCCAGTATCTCGTGCCCAACGGCGGTTACACCGAGATCGAGACCTCCAAGATGGTCGACGAGATCAACTCCGGCCAGGTCAAGGAGATCACCTTCCGCGACGGGGGTGAGCAGCAGATCCAGGCGACCCTCGACGACGGCAAGAAGGTGATGTCCACCTGGGTCGCCGGGCAGCAGGTGCGCCTCGTCCGCAACGTGCAGAAGCAGGTCGCCGCCGGAACGATCGAGAGCTACAACGTCAAGAACCCCAAGCCCAGCCTGCTCGGCCAGATCCTCGGCACGCTGCTGCCGTTCGCCTTGATCGTGCTGCTGTTCATCTTCTTGATGAACCAGGTCCAGGGCGGCGGCGGCCGGGTGATGCAGTTCGCCAAGTCCAAGGCCAAGCTGATCAGCAAGGACATGCCGAAGACCACCTTCGCCGACGTGGCCGGCTGCGAGGAGGCGATCGAGGAGCTCGGCGAGATCAAGGAGTTCCTCCAGGAGCCCGCCAAGTTCCAGGCCGTCGGCGCCAAGATCCCCAAGGGCGTGCTGCTCTACGGCCAGCCCGGCACCGGCAAGACCCTGCTGGCACGCGCGGTCGCCGGCGAGGCCGGCGTGCCGTTCTACTCCATCTCCGGCTCCGACTTCGTCGAGATGTTCGTCGGTGTCGGCGCCTCCCGCGTCCGGGACCTGTTCGAGCAGGCCAAGGAGAACGCCCCGGCCATCGTCTTCATCGACGAGATCGACGCCGTCGGCCGTCACCGCGGCGCCGGCATGGGCGGGGGTCACGACGAGCGTGAGCAGACCCTCAACCAGCTGCTGGTCGAGATGGACGGCTTCGACGTGCGCGGTGGCGTGATCCTGATCGCCGCGACCAACCGCCCCGACATCCTCGACCCGGCGCTGCTGCGTCCCGGTCGGTTCGACCGCCAGATCAGCGTCGACGCCCCGGACCTGCGCGGGCGCGAGCAGATCCTCACGGTGCACGCGCGCGGCAAGCCGATGGCCCCGGGCGTCGACCTGCTCTCCGTGGCCCGCCGTACGCCGGGCTTCACCGGTGCCGACCTCGCCAACGTGCTCAACGAGGCGGCGCTGCTCACCGCCCGCCAGAACGGCAAGCTGATCGACAACGAGGCGCTGGAGGAGGCGATCGACCGCGTCATCGCGGGGCCGCAGAAGCGCACCCGGCTGATGAGCGAGAAGGAGCGGATGATCACGGCCTACCACGAGGGCGGCCACGCCCTGGTCGCCGCCGCGCTCCCCGGCACCGACCCGGTGCACAAGGTCACGATCCTGCCGCGCGGTCGGGCGCTGGGCTACACGATGGTGCTGCCCGACGAGGACAAGTACTCCCAGACCCGTTCGGAGATGCTCGACAAGCTCGCCTACATGCTGGGCGGCAGGGCGGCCGAGGAGATGGTCTTCCACGACCCGACCACCGGCGCCGGCAACGACATCGAGAAGGCCACCGCGCTGGCCCGGGCCATGGTCACCCAGTACGGCATGACCGAGCGTCTCGGGGCGATCAAGCTGGGCGAGACCCAGGGCGAGCCGTTCCTCGGCCGCGACATGGGCCACACCCGCAACTACTCCGAGGACGTCGCCGCGATCGTCGACGACGAGACCAAGAAGCTGCTGACCCAGGCCCACCAGGAGGCCTTCGACATCCTCGAGGAGAACCGCGACGTCCTCGACTCGCTGGTCCTGGAGCTGATGGAGAAGGAGACCCTGGACAAGGAGCAGGTCGCGCGCGTCTTCGAGCCGCTGCGCCGCCGCCCTGTCCGTCCGGCGTGGACCGGTTCCCCGCACCGCTCGCCCTCGGCGATCCCGCCCGTGGTGATCCCGGCCAAGGTGCGGGCCGCCGCGGCGGACGGCGCCGCGCCGCCACAGGAGGAGGGCGCGGTCATCATCACCCCTCCCGGACAGGACGGCGACACCTTCGGGGAGAAGCCGACGTCGTGAGCATCGACCCGGTGGGGCGGGAGACGCGACCGCTGGCCGCCTTCGACCACAAGCGGGCGGAGGCGGCGGTCCGGGAGCTGCTGATCGCGATCGGCGAGGACCCCGAGCGTGAGGGTCTGCGCGAGACCCCGGCCCGGGTCGCGCGGGCGTACGCCGAGCTGACCTCGGGCCTGCACCAGCAGGCCGAGGACGTGCTCACCACGGTCTTCGACATCGGTCACGACGAGATGGTGCTGGTGCGCGACATCGAGCTGTGGTCGATGTGCGAGCACCACCTGGTGCCGTTCACCGGCGTCGCCCATGTCGGCTACATCCCCAACGAGAACGGCAAGATCACCGGGCTCTCCAAGCTCGCGCGCCTCGTCGACGTCTTCGCCAAGCGCCCGCAGGTGCAGGAGCGGCTGACCACCCAGGTGGCCGACGCCCTGGTCCGCCTGCTGGAGGCGCGAGGCGTCATCGTGGTGATCGAGGCCGAGCACCTGTGCATGACGATGCGCGGCGTCCGCAAGGCCGGCGCCCGCACGATCACCTCCGCCGTGCGCGGCTCCATGCACAAGCCCGCCACGCGTGCGGAGGCGATGTCGCTCATCCTCGCGGCGCGATGAGCGACCGGGGTGCCTGGGCCACGGCTCTGCCCCTCCTCGACCGGCCGGTGGTGATGGGTGTCGTCAACGTCACCCCCGACTCCTTCTCCGACGGGGGCCGCTTCGCCGGCACCGAGCAGGCGATCGCGCACGCGACGCTGCTGCGCGAGCAGGGCGCCGACATCCTCGACATCGGCGGCGAGTCCACCCGCCCGGGCGCGACCCGGCCGCTGGTGGCCGACGAGCTCGACCGGGTCGTCCCGGTGATCACCGCCCTGGCAGCCCAGGGCGCCGCGGTCTCGGTGGACACGATGCGCCACGAGGTGGCGGCGGCTGCTCTCGCCGCCGGCGCCGTGATGGTCAACGACGTCTCCGGCGGCCTGGCCGACCCGCGGGTGCTCGACGTCGTGGCGGATCGCGGTGCGGCGTACGTCGCGATGCACTGGCGGGCGCACTCGGCGGTGATGCAGGAGCACGCGTCGTACGCCGACGTGCTGGTCGAGGTCCGCGACGAGCTCGCGCGCCGGCTCGACGAGGCCACCGCGGCCGGCATCGACCGCTCCCGGATCGTCGTCGACCCGGGCCTGGGGTTCGCCAAGACCGCGGCCCACAACTGGCAGCTGCTGCAGCGGCTCCCCGAGCTGGAACCGCTGGGGGTGCCGATCCTGGTCGGGTCGAGTCGCAAGTCCTTCCTCGGCTCCCTCCTGGCCGACGCGGACGGGAACCCGCGCGACGTCCTCGACCGCGAGGACGCCAATGTGGCGTTGACCACGATCGCCGCGATCCAGGGGGTCTGGGGCGTCCGGGTGCACGAGGTCCGCGCCAGCATGGACGCCCTGCGGGTGGTCTCGCGGTGGCTGGGGTCCGCTCCGGGCTCCTGAGGGCCCCGCGTACCCTCGAGGCACCATGACAGACCAGCTAGCGGTGCGCGGCATCGCCGTCCACGGGCACCACGGCGTCTTCGACTTCGAGCGTCGAGACGGCCAGGAGTTCGTGGTGGACCTGGTCCTCGGCGTGGACACCGAGCCCGCCGCGGCGGCCGACGACTTGCAGCAGACCGTCGACTACGGAACCCTCGTGGACGAGGTCACCGCCGTCGTGGCGGGTGACCCAGTCGACCTGATCGAGACGCTGGCGCAGCGCATCGCGGATGCGTGCCTGCGTCACCAGCGAGTCGAGCGGGTAGAAGTGACCGTGCACAAGCCGCACGCCCCGATCCAGGCAGCGTTCCAAGACGTTGCCCTGACCATCAACCGGAGTCGTCAGTGACCGAGTCCCCCAACCCGAACATCGTGGACGCAGACACCATCACCGGTGAGATGCACCCGATCCGCCGGGCCGTGATCTCCATCGGCTCCAACCTCGGCGAGCGCCGGACCAACCTCCAAGGAGCCGTCGACTCGCTCTCCGACACCCCTGAGGTGTGGGTGACCGCCGTCTCCCCGGTCTATGAGACCGTCCCGGTGGACTCCCCCGACGGTGCCCGTGACTACCTCAACGCCGTGGTGATGCTCGACACGACGCTGTCGGCGCGCACCCTGCTCGAGCGCGCTCTGGCGATCGAGAGCGCCTACGACCGCGAGCGCACCGAGAAGAACTCGCCCCGCACCCTCGACGTCGACCTGGTCGCCGTCGGTGACCGGCGCGCCGACGACGACGACCTGGTGCTGCCGCACCCGCGGGCCTCGGAGCGCGCGTTCGTGCTGATCCCGTGGCTCGACGTGGAGCCGGACGCCGAGCTCCCGGGCCACGGGCCCGTCTCCGAGCTCCTGGAGAAGGCCGGTCGCGAGGGCGTCACGCTGCGCGAGGACATCGAGCTGGAGCTCGGCTGAGCCCGATGGGCGAGCCGGATCCCGACGAGCGGGAGCCGGAGGAGTCCGCCGGCACGCTCAGGCCCACCGGCCCCGGGGTCCTGGTGGCCTTCGGGGTGCCCGGCCTGGTGCTGGGCTGGGCGGTGCGCTCGTTCTCCCTGCGCTTCGGGTACGCCGAGCCGCGGATCTCCCTGGTCTCGGTGGCGCTGCTGTTCTTCGCCGCCGCGGGGATCGGCGCGACGGCGTACCTCACCCGCCGGATGGTGCGCAGCCGGCGTCCGGACCTGCCGCACCACCAGGCGGTGAACCGACTCGTCCTCGGCAAGGCCGCCGCGCTCGCCGGGGTGCTGATCACCGGCGGCTACGCGGGCTACGCCCTGGCCCAGCTCGGGGTGGGCGAGCCGATGGCGCAGGCCCGGTTGTGGCGCTCCGGACTCGCCGCATTGGCGGCTGCCGCGGTGACCGTGGCCGCCCTGCTGCTCGAGCAGGCGTGTCGTGTCCCTCCCCGGAAGAGGTAGCCACCTACGCTGCGCCTATGGCAGCCTCTCGTACCCCCATGCGTCGTCGGCAACGCAGCGTCCGGGTCACCGTCTCGGTGACGCTGCTCTCGGTGGCCTCCGCCGCCGTGGTCCTGGCCCTGCCGACCCAGTCGCCGCTGTGGCTGAGCCTGAGCTCGGTGCTGGCGCTGGGGCTGTCGTGGGCCGCCCTGCGGATGATGTGGACCGAGGTGCTGCAGTCGCGGCGCGAGAACTCCACCGACCGCGCCGCCGCCGCGTCCGCCTACCGCAAGCTGTTCAGCCTGCGCGCCAGCGAGCACGCGGAGTTCACCACCGCGATGACCGAGCGGCTCGCCGAGGCGCACCTGTCCCAACGTGAGCTCGAGGGTGTCGTCGTGCACACCGAGACCCGCGCCCAGCGTGCCGAGTCCCGGCTGCTGACCGAGTCCAAGGCACTGGTGCAGGCCCGCGAGCGGATCCAGCAGCTCGAGGTGGCCGTGGCCGTGCGCCAGGCCGAGGAGGCCGACGCGCTGGCCACCTGGGAGGCCGAGGGCGGCGACAGTGTCGCCGCGCTGGTCGCGTGGGAGGAGCAGGCCATGCAGGGCTCCGCCCAGCAGGACGCCTCGATCCTCAAGCGCGCCTGACCCCCGCGTCCCCGCCCACGGCCCGCGTAGGTTGGTCGTCATGCCTGCCGACGTGCGCGATCCCGCTTCCCCCGCTCCCGCCCGCCGCGGCTCGCTGGACTGGTGGGTGCGCGACGAGCAGGGCCGGCGCAGCGTGGCCCAGCCGCCCAATCCCGCGGTCGCGGTGTGGCTGGGCACCGTCGTCGCGGGCTGGGTCGCCTCCCTCGCCGGGGCCGCATCGAGCACCCTGGACACCCTGCACCTCGTGGGTCGTGGCGCGCTGCTCGCCTGGGCCCTCGACGAGGTCGTGCGCGGCACCAGCCCGTTCCGCCGGGTGCTGGGCTCGGTCGTCCTGGTGGCCGTGCTCTACGGGTTGATCACCCGGGTCTAGGCACGCCGTTGCGGGGCTCCTGCGGCGGCTGACCACCGGTCCCCTGCGAGCGGGGGAGTCGATACAGTCAACCAGCGGGCTCGACTCCAAGCAGCCCCCGGACACGCGCGGGCGCGCCCGCGGGACACAGAAGGTGGGAGGACCATGACGACGTCCCATCGCCGCCTCGCACCGACCCTGCTCGCCCTCTGCCTCCTCCTCGGCGCTACCGCGTGCGGCAGCGAGGAACCCGCCGGCGGCGCGGGCGCCCCGGTGACGCTCGTCGGCCAGAAGTTCACCGAGGCCGACATCGTGACCGAGCTCTACCGGCAGGTCCTCGCCAAGCAGGGCTTCGTGACCGAGGTCAGGACCATCGGCGCGCGCGACCTCTACCTCGAGCCGCTGCAGAAGGGAGAGGTGCAGGTCTCGACCGACTACCTCTCCTCGCTCACCGAGGCGCTGAACCGCAAGGCCAACGGCGACGACGCGGCTCCGGTCGCCTCGCCCGACGTCACAGCCACCCTGACGGCGCTGCAGCGGCTCGGCTCGTCGTACGGCATCACCGCGCTGCGGCCGGCGAGGGCCGAGGACGCCAACGCCTTCGCCGTCACCCGGGAGTACGCCGAGAGGCACCACCTCGTCACCCTCAGCGATCTGGGCGCCCTCGGCAGGCCGGTGGCGCTCGCTGCGGCGGCCGACTGCGGCAACCGCCCGGACTGCGGCCGGGGCCTCAGGGGCGTCTACGGGATCAGGCTGGCCAAGGTCGAGCCGTTGGGCTCCGGCACCCCGGAGACCAAGACCGCGCTGCAGACCGGCGAGGTCCAGCTCGGGCAGGTCGGCACCAGCGACGGCAGCCTGGACGCGCTCGGGCTGGTCGTGCTGGAGGATGACCTGGACTGGCAGAACGCCGAGAACCTGGTGCCGGTCGTGAACACCGCGTGGTTGCGGGAGAACCCCCGAGCCCGGGCGGCCCTCGAGGAGCTCTCAGCGGTGCTGACCACAGCGGACCTCACCGCCCTCAACGCCGAGGTCGACGGTGGGCGGCTCGAGGCCGGCGACGTCGCGAACGACTATCTGTTGGAAAAGGGGCTGGTCTAGCCGATGGCCGATCGCGTCTACCTGCACATCGGGGCACCCAAGACCGGGACCAGCTACCTGCAGCTGCTCATCTGGAACAACCGGGCACGGCTGAAGGAGCAGGGGATCCACCTGCCCCTGCGCAAGCGGCGCAACCACTTCGACGCGGTCGCCGACCTCCGCGGCGGCATCTGGGCGCAGAAGTGGATCTCCCGGACCTGGGACCAGCTCGCCGCCAGCGTCGCCCGCACCGAGGGCGTGGCGGTGGTCAGCGAGGAACTGCTGTGTGCGACCCCGCTGGAGCAGCGCGAGCGGATCATGGAGTCACTGGCTCCCGCCGAGGTGCACGTGGTGCTCACGGCCCGTGACATCGGCCGCCAGGTGCCGGCCAGCTGGCAGCAACTCGTGCGCGGGCGCGGGGTCTCGACCTACGAGAGCTTCATCCAGGAGATGCGCGACCACACCAAGTCGGCGTTCTGGACCGTGCAGGACCCGGTCTCGGTCTACCGCCGGTGGGGGCCGATGATCGGCAAGGGTCACTTCCACCTGGTGACCGTCCCGCCGGCCGGCAGCCCCGCGGGCCTGCTCTGGGAGCGGTTCGCCTCCGTGATCGGCGCCGACCCGGCCCGGGCCGAGGCGCCGAGCCGCAACCAGAACGAGTCGCTCGGCCTGGTCGAGACCGAGCTGCTGAGACGGTTCAACGCCCAGCTCGGTGACGACTTCCCGATGCGAGGGCCCTACATCGACAACGTCCGCCGCTGGATGACCGTGCCGGCCCTGATGGGGGTGGACAACGAGCGCATCGGGGTGCCCGACATCCACGCCGCCTGGCTGCGCGAGCGCTCCGCGGAGATGGTCGGTGGGGTCGAGGCGCTGCGTGGAGAGCTGGACCTCGTCGGTGCGGCCGGCGACCTGTTCGCGGAGGTCAGACCCGCCACCAGGGCGCCGCAGGAGATCACCGACAGCGAGCTGCTGGAGCGCGCCCTGCGCAGCTGGACGCGGCAGCTGCACTTCCTCGAGGAGCGCGAGGCCGACCGGCTGGAGACGTTCCGCGCCGAGCGCGACGGGGTGCGGGCCGAGCGGTCGCTGGGCTACGGCCGGCGCGCAGCCCGCAAGCTGCGCCGGGTGGCAGCACGGGTCCGTCGGTGAGCGACCCGGCCCCGTTGGCGACGCTGCGCGCGCTGGCCACGGCGTACGCCCGGGTGCCGGTGGGTGAGCCCGTACGCCGCGTCGCCGTCGTCGGGAACGCCCCGATGGAGCCCTCCGAGGAGCGGGCGGCGCAGATCGACGGCTGCGACCTCGTGTTCCGCGTGAACTCCTTCGTGCTGGACACCCCTGGCCAGCCGGCAGCGCAGGGGCGCCATGCCGACGTCGTGGTGTGGAGCCGGCTGGTGAAGGCCACCCCGCACCTCTTCGACCGCTACCGGGAGCGCTTGTTCGTGCTCCTCGAGCCGATGCGGATGTTCGGTCGCCCGGAGGTGTGGCCGGCCTCGTGGCCCGCCGACCTCGGCTTCGCGGTGGCCCGCAACGACGAGGTCGGGATCCCGCTGAACGAGGAGCTCGGCCTGCCGTGGCGCGAGGAGCAGCTGGCTCCCACCAGTGGGACCACCGCCGCCTGGTTGGCACTGCGGCTCTTCCCTGCCGCCGAGGTCCTGCTCACCGGCCTCTCCTTCGTCGACGCCCCCGACCAGACCAGCTGGGACCACCAGTGGGGCGACTCGGTGCGGGTCGGTGCCGAGCACCGGATCGCCGCCGAGGCGACGCTGGTGCGTGGCTGGCGCGACGCGGGCCGTGTGAGGATGCTCGCCATGACAGGAACGGAGTCCTGATGCGGGCGCTCACCGCCACCGGTCGGATCAAGCGCCTCGAGGAGCGCGCCGAGCGCCAGCACCAGCGCATCGCCGACCTCGAGCGCGAGCTCGGCCGGCTCTCCCCTCAGGTCGCCGCGCTCGAGGAGCGGATCGAGGACCTGCGCCAGCTCCTCGAGACCCCCGACCTGGACGCCACACCCGCCGAGCGCGCCGAGGCCCGCTCGCTCGTGGAGGAGATCCGCCGCGAGCACGCCCAGGTCCGTGCCCGGATCACCGCCGCCACGGTCTTCGAGGAGCGCCTGCGCGTGCTCGAGGCCCAGGCCGGCCTCGACTCCCGCACCGGCCGCCCGCTGCCCGCCCCGGCCGAGGATTGACCCGCCGCCCTGCGGGATGGGCGCGGCCCGGTGGCTGAGGAGACGTACGCCGTCACCTGGTCCGCATGGGCCAGGAGTGCGGTAGATCCGGCTCACCTGGTGCGCCCGATCGACCGCACAGTGGCCACTTGCGGGGGGCCGCCGGTGTGCCGTTGCCGACGTAGGTGATGCCGGGTGCGGGTCGGGTGTGCTCGATGAGCTGACCAGCGCCGGCGTCTTCACGCTGGACAAGGTCTTCTCCAAGATCGGGTCCCGCCACGGCTTCGAGCAAGTCCTGGTCATCTCCAGCGACAACCAGCCTGGCGACACGATCACGGCCACCGACCTGCACGGCGAGAATCCACCAGACCCTGTTCCGCTACCTCAACAAGCAGCTCCTCGCCCCACACGCGAGAGACTCCTCCGACCCACCATTCGGCGACCCCGTCCCTCACCGGCACCGAGCGACCTGCCCGCCGACCCGGTCCTCAAGACACGACGAGTTGCGCGAGATGCCGTGCTCGGCGCAGAAGGTCGAGTCCGCCCCACGGGCAGCCACCGCCCGAGACTCCCGACAGAAGTGTCACCACCAAACATCGCGAACGTGTCACCGATGTCCTGGTGCAGAGCTGTCACCGATGTCCTGCGACATGACACGGGTGGCACAACGCGTTGTCCACAGATGTCGAACACCCACTCGATTGTGTCGGTGCTCGATCCTAGAATGGGTGCCATGGACACCACATCGGTCATCGCACCGGCCACCGCCTCGGGGTGCTCCCCGGCCGAGGTGATCGTGCGTGTCCGCCGGGCCCGAGAGGCCGGCGTTGGCCGCCGGTGCCGAGGAGCTCGCCCTGGCTCTGGTGTGGGCGCGGTTGCACCCGTGCCCGGCCGAGGAGATCCCGGCGCACTGGGGCCAGCTCGACCTGCACGGTGAGAGCGTGTGCCCGTTGGCCGGGGTGGGGGCGCCGTGGGTGGCGGAGTTCGCCCCCGCCGAGCTCGGTGCCGCCCTCGGGATCGGTGTGGAGGCGGCCAAGCAGCTCCTCGGCGACGCCTTGGAGCTGGCCCACCGGCTGCCCCGGCTCTGGGCCCTGGTCCAGGCGTTGGTGGTGCCGGCGTGGCGGGCCCGGTCGATCGCGAGGGAGACCCGCGACCTGTCCCTGGAGGCGGCGGCGTTCGCGGACCGGCTGGTGGCCGCGACCCCGGACCGGATCGGGCAGGTCCAGGCCGCGCGGCTGGTGCAGGAGGCGCGGCTCTACTTCGACCCCGACCGCGCGATCGCCGATGAGGACGAGGCGTTGGCCCGGCGCGGGGTGTGGTCCCGGCCCGGAGCGTCGGGTCCGGCGACCACCGAGATGTGGATGACCCTGGACACCCCCGATGCGGAGCTCTTCGACCAGAGCCTGTCCCGGGTCGCAGCCGACCTGCGCGAGCTCGGCGACCGTGATCCCCTCGATGTGCGGCGGGCGCGGGCGGTCGGGGTGCTGGCCGACCCCCAGTACGCGTTGGACCTGATGTCGGGGCGCGAAGGCGCAGCACCACGATGCGGGGCGGAGACAGCGGCCGGGGGTCGCGAACCTGTTCGTGCACCTCACCCCCGCCGACCTCGAAGCCGACCTCGCTCAGGACGGCACCGGCGCGGGGACCGGTGCGGTCTCCATCGAGCGGCTCGGCGCCGCCACCACCCGGTTGCTCACCGACTGGCTGGGACGCCTGGCCGGCACCGGCGGCAAGGTCGTGATCCGCCCCGTCCTCGACCTGGCCGCGAACACAGCGGTCGACCAGCACGACCCACCACCGGCCATGCGCGAACAGGTCCTGCTTGCGCGACGCGCACTGTGTCTTCCCCGGCTGCTCCCGGGACTCCCGGGCCTGCGATCTGGACCACCTCACGCCCTACGTGCCGATCGACGAGGGCGGGCCCCCGGGCCAGACACATCCGGGGAATCTGGCGCCGCTGTGCCGGACCCATCACCGGGTCAAGACCCACACCGCCTGGGACTACACACGCCTCGACGACGGCGGCTATGCATGGACCAGCCCGAGCGGGCAGCACTACGACGTCACGCCCAGCGACCGCCGCCCACCCACCCGACCCCGCCCGGCGCAACCGGCAGAGGCGGCGCAGCTGGCGCAGCTCGTGATCCCACGCCAGCGCCGACGAACCTGAACGCCCCAGCACCCCGACCCCAGCCCGGTCGGGGCCACCAGCACGCCCAGCAGCGGCAGACCCCTCACCAGGCGTGGTATCGTGACAAGTCTGGCGGCTCCCAGCCACCGGCAGGGTGCAAGCGAACTCCGCAACCACCGCGGGGCCCGGGCGTGCTCCCGAGAGCCGGTGAGGCGACGGTGCGGCACGAACACCCGCCACGCTGAGGCAGCTGTCCGCCTGATCCGCCGAGGCGAGAGAGGGCGGCGAGCGAGGTGGTTAGGCTGAGGCGGATGACTGAAACCACCACGCGGGACACCCGGAGCGCGCTGATCCGTGCCGGGGAGCAGCTGCTGGCCGGGGGCGGTCTGCTCGGTCCCTCGGACCGCGAGATCATCGCCGCGGCCGGTGTGCGCAACAAGTCCGGGCTGAGCTACCACTTCGGCAACCGGCGCGGGCTGGTCGACGCGATCCTGGCCGAGCACGGGGAGGTCCTGCGGGTCCGGCGCGAGGTCGCGTTCTCCGAGCTGACCGTGGACGGCGCCGGCCACGACCTGTTCCGGCTGTGCCGCCTGGTCGTCGAGCCGTATGCCGAGTTCCTCAGCGACGGGCCGCGCGAGTGGGCCTACCTCGCGATCGCCCAGGCGGTCCTCGAGGACCCCCACGAGCGGCCGGAGGACCTGCCGGAGCGGTTCCGCGACCCGATGGTCCCGCAGATCGTCGAGCTGATGCTCGGTCTCCTCGACCTGCCGGCCGAGCTCGCCGCCGAGCGGGTGCTGACCGGGATCGGGCAGGTGATCGGCAGCATCGGTGCCCGCGCCCGCCAGCAGCTCTTCGGCCCCGCACGACGTACGCCGACGGAGGTCGGCGCCTTCACCACCAACCTGGTGGACATGCTGCACGGCTCACTGGTGGCGCCGGCGTCGAGCTCGCTCCTGCACGACGAGCGCCCCGACGCGGCTGTCGTCTAGCCGCGACACCGGCTACCAGGCGGTCCAGCCGCCGTCCACGGTGACCGTGGAGCCGGTGACGAACGACGAGGCCGGGGAGGCGAGGAACAGCAGCGCGCTGGCGACCTCCTCGGGGCGCCCGAGCCGACCGAGCATGGTGCGGGCGGCGATCCGGTCGAAGAGGGCGGAGGTCTGGGCGGTGGCCTCTCCCGGGAAGGGGCCCAGGGTGATCGAGTTGACCCGGATCCCCTCGGACCCGAGCTCGGCCGCGGCGTACCTCGTCAGCTGGAGCATGGCCGCCTTGGCGGCGCCGTAGGCCGGGGGGTTGCGCCCCTCCTCGGTGTCGTAGATCCGCGGATCGGGGGCGACCACGCCGTACATCGAGGCGATGTTGACCACGCTGGCCGGGCCGCCGGCTGCGGCCGAGGCCGCCAGGCCCGCCCGGGCCGCGTTGATCGCAGCGGCGGGGGCGGTCACGGCCAGGGCGGTCGCCTCGGCGAAGTCGTCCATGTCCGCCAGCCGCAGGGAGCCGCCGCGGGCGAGGTGCGCGTTGTTGACGAGTACGTCGATCCGGCCGTGCTCCTGCGCCACCGAGGAGACCAGCTCCGGCCACTGCGGCGAGGTGATGTCGCAGCCGACCACCTGCACGTCGACCCCCGCCAGCGCAGCCTCGAGCCGGGACCGGTCCCGGGCCACCGCCACCACGTGGGCGCCCTGGTCGGCGAGGGCGCGCACCATGGTGGGGCCCAGCCGGCCGGACGCGCCGCTGACCACCGCCACGCAGCCGGTCAGGTCGAAGAGGTCGGTCATGGGGTCCTCCATCGGGCGGGATCGAGGAGGTCGACGCCCGCGGCGGGCAGCACGTCCTGCACGCGGGTGATCTCCCCGGGGGTCAGCGGGTCGAGTCGGGTGAGACGGGCGGTGTCGCGGACCTGGTCGGGGTGTTCTGCCCCGACGACCACGCTGGTCACCCAGTCGTGGCCGAGCACGTAGGCCAGGCAGAGATCGGCGGCCGACTCGCGACCGAGCTCGCCGACGAGTTCGGCGAGCGCTCGCCACAGTTCCGCGGTGTCGACACCCGGCTCCGCCGGCCAGCGGGCCTGCTCGCTGACCAGCAGCCCCTGGAGGTAGGCGCTGCGGCAGGTCACCACCACCTCGGGACGCCTGCGGAGTGCGGCCTGCACGTCCGGGGCCAACCAGCGCCGGTCGAGCAGGTTGAACGGCAGCTGGACGTAGCCGACCTCGTGGTCGGTCAGCAGGGCGACCAGCTCCTCGGGGGTGGAGAGCGAGGCCCCGACCAGCGTGGCCACGCCCTCGTCGCGCAGCGCGACCAGCGTCTCGCGGACCCCGGGCCGCGTCCAGTCGTCCGCACGGTGCAGCAGCAGCGCGTCGACCGAGCCGGCGCCGAGCATCCGCAGGCTGGTCTCGACGGAGGCGAGCACGGCCTCCCGGCCCCACCCGGCCGGCGCGCCGTCGCCCGGGTCGGCTCCCTCGCCCGGGTCGCCCGGGTCGCCCGGGTCGCCGAGGTCGCCGAGCGGGCGCACCTTGGTGACCACGCCGACGTGCTCGGAGAGGCCGCGCGCCAGTGCCGTGCCGATCCGGGCCTCCGAGGCACCGTAGGCCCGGGCGGTGTCGAGGTGGGTGATCCGCTCCGCTGCCGCAGCGGTGAGCACGTCGGCCGCGGTGCTGGTCGCAGGGAGCCCACCGGCGTTGGCCGCGCCGTACTCCACGCCGAGCTGGACCGTGCCCAGCACGAGCGGACCCTGTCCGAGCGGGTTCTCGCGGCGGGGCAGCGGTCGGGGCCGGGGGCCGGTGACCAGGGCCACCCGGGCGCAGAGGTCGCGCCAGCCCGCCGTGACCGGGTCCGCCACCCCGCGCAACACCCGGGAGACCAGCACGAAGTCGTCGAAGGTGTCCACGGTGCAGCGCAGCCCGGCCCAGTCGGTTGCGACGTCGGGGACCACGATCCGGCGGTCGCCGTAGACCTCCCGCAACCGCGGCGTGACGTGCTCGCGTTCGTGCGCGGAGGTCGCGCTGTCGTCCGCCTCGCGCAGTGCGGCGACCGTGAACGCCTCGGCGGCCACGCCGTAGGGGAGCGCGGGGTCGTCGCCGCCGAGCCGGGCGTACGTCGCACCGCCGAGCACCTCCTCGACGAGGAGGTCGACCAGCGACCCGTCGGGCACCACGTTGTCGGCGGTCAGTCGCACCACCACGTCGCGCGCGGAGAGGTCGGCGGTGGCGATCGCGAACCGGCGCAGCGGGTCCTCCAGCGGCCCGCGGACCACCGCGATCGCCGCCGAGGACAGCGCGTCGGCGATCACGTCGTCGTCGGGCCGGTCACTGGTCGCGACCACGACGTCGTGCCCGGTGGTGCCGGCGCGCTGCGCGGCGAGCACCACCATCGGCCGGCCGGCGACGCTGAGCATCGCCTTGCCCGGCAGCCGGGAGGAGCTCAGGCGCGACTGCAGCACGACCCGGACTCGTGGTCCGGCGGCTGCCGCGCCGTCCGGGGGGCTCACGGGACCTAGCCGACCACGTCGAGCAGGGTCTCGATCACCTGGTCGACCTGCGCGTCGGTCAGGTCGGGGAACAGCGGCAGCGAGAGCTCCTCGGCATAGAACGCCTCGGCGTTGGGGCACATCCCGCGCCGGTAGCCGAGGTTCTCATAGACCGGGTGCCAGTAGACCGGGATGTAGTTGACCTGGACGCCGATCCCGCGCCCACGCATCGCCTCGAAGACCTCCCGGCGCCGGCCGTCGAGCACCCGCAGGGGGTAGAGGTGCCACGCCGGGTCCACGTCGTCGCGCTGGGTCGGCGTGCGCAGCCCCTCGATCCCGGCCAGGGCGGCGTTGTAACGCGCCGTGATCTCGGTGCGCCGCTGCTTGAACGCCGGGAGCCGCCGCAGCTGGGAGAGACCCAGAGCACACGCGAGGTCGGTCAGCCGGTAGTTCAGGCCGAACTCGTGCACCTCCTGGTGCCAGGGGCCCTCGTCGGTCATCGCGAACCGGTCGGGGTCGCGCATCAGGCCGATGAAGTGGAACTCGTGCACGCGCTGCGCCAGGGCGGCGTCACGGGCCACCACCGCACCGCCCTCGCCGGTGGTGAGGTTCTTGGTCGGGAAGAACGACAGCGTGGTCAGGTCGGCGAGGTCGCCCACCGGGCGGCCGCGGTAGCTGCCGCCGATCGAGTGCGCCGCGTCATCGAGGGTGAGCGCGCCGACCCGGTCGGCGATCGGCTGGAGCGCGTCGTAGTCGGCCGGGTGCCCGGCGTAGTCGACCGCCGCAACCACGCGGGTGCGCTCGGTCACGACCGCGTCCACCGCCGCCGGGTCGATCAGCGCGGTGTCCTCCTCGACGTCGGCGAAGACCACCTCCGCGCCGAGGATCGAGGCGCACGAGGCGGTCGCCACGAAGGTCATCGGGGTGGTGACCACCTGGTCGCCGGCGCCGAGGCCGAGCGCCGAGTAGGCCATGTGCAGGGCAGCGGTGCCGGAGGTGCAGGTGACCGCGCGGTGACCGCCGACGACCGCGCCGATCGCCTCCTCGAAGGCGGTGACGGCGGGACCAGTGGTGAGCCAGTCGCCGCGCAGGACGGCGGTGACCGCCTCGATGTCCTCCTCGGCGATGGACTGGCGCCCGTAGGGCAGCACCTAGATCCCGGCCTCGATGATCGCGCGGATCTCCTCCTGGGAGTACCACTGGTCGTTGCTGTCGGAGCGGAAGAAGAACCCGTCGTCGACCAGTACGCCGTCCGGCGGGGGCTTGTAGCCCCAGGTGGCGAGGTCGGGCTGGATCACGAAGTACTTGCCGTCGTGCACGATCACGGCCCGGCGTCCCTCCTCCGGGCTGATCATCTCCTCGTGCAGCTTCTCCCCGGGACGCAGGCCGACGTCGTGCATGGCCGCTCCGGGCGCGATCGCCTGGGCGAGGTCGGTGACCTTCATCGACGGGATCCTCGGCACCAGGAGCTCGCCGCCCTGCATCATGTCGAAGGTGTCCACGACCATCTGCACGGCCTGCGGCAGGGTGATGAAGAACCGGGTGCAGCGCAGGTCCGTGATCGGGAGCGAGGCGCCCTCGGAGGCCAGCCGGGCGAAGAACGGGATCACCGAGCCGCGGCTGCCCATCACGTTGCCGTAGCGCACCACCGCGAAGCGGGTGTCGTAGGCCGCGGCGTAGTGGTTGCCGGTGACGAAGAGCTTGTCCGCGGTCAGCTTGGTCGCGCCATAGAGGTTGATCGGGCTGGAGGCCTTGTCGGTGGACAGCGCGACCACACGCTTGACCCCGGTGTCGATGGCCGCCTCGATCACGTTCTGGCTGCCCATCACGTTGGTCTTGACGAACTCGAAGGGGTTGTACTCCGCGGTGTCGACCTGCTTGAGGGCCGCGGCGTGCACCACGTAGTCGACGTTGTGCATCGCGCGGAGCAGGCGGCGCTCGTCGCGGATGTCGCCGATGAACCAGCGCAGCCGCGGGTCGTCCTTGAACAGCTGGCGCACCTCGTACTGCTTGAGCTCGTCGCGGGAGAACACCACCAGCCGCTTGGGGTCGAGGTGCTCCAGGGCGTGGGTGATGAACGCCTTGCCGAACGAACCGGTGCCACCGGTGATGAGGATGCTTGATCCGCTGAGGATGGACACGGAGCTCGGAGCCTTCCGTCGAGCGGGGAGGACCCGCCATGGACAACCGGCCCGACGATACCGTGACTGCTCCCGGCACCCGGACAGAAGGAGGGGCAGGCATGTCGTCTCACGTGATCCGCCGGGTCGTGGTGACCTGCGACGTCGGTCCCGACATCGGAGCCGGCCACGTGATGCGCTGCCTCGCGCTGAGCGAGGAGCTGCTCGCCCGGGGCGCCGAGGTGAGGCTCCTGGGCGACCTCGGCTCGGTGCCCTGGGTGCGGTCCCTGGCCGAGCAGCTGGGCATCGCGCACGAGTCCGCGCCGGCCCGGACCTCCGACCTCCGGGACCGGATCGGCGCCCTGGCGCCCGACCTGGTCGTCGTCGACTCCTACCTGCTCCCTTCCGAGGCGTACGCCGAGCTGCGCAGCCGGCACCCCGTGCTGGCCTTCGTCGACGGCGACCCCGTGGGCCGCGAGGCCGACGTGATCCTGGACCAGAACTTCGAGGCCGAGCTGGACCGGTGGCCGCTGCCCCCGGACACGACCCGGCTGGCGGGGCTGAGGTACTGCCAGCTGCGTAGGGAGATCCGGGCGCATCGTCCGGCGAGCCGCCCGGCGGCCCGGCGCGGCGCGACCCCCGAGGTGTTCGCCTTCTTCGGCGGCACCGACATCGTGGGAGCCGCCCCGGCCGTCCTGGCGGCGCTGGTCGCCACCGGGGAGCGGTTCGAGGCCACGGTCGTGGCCGCGAACGAGGAGCTGCGCGCGGCGCTGGAGGCCCTCGAGACGCAGCCGGGTCAGCGCATCACCACGATGGGGCCCACCTCGGAGCTGGCCGATCGGGTGCTGGCGGCCGACCTGGTGCTGGCAGCGGCGGGCAGCTCGATCTGGGAGCTGATGAGCCTCGGCGCGGCGATGGCGGTGCTGTGCGTTGCGGAGAACCAGGTGCCGGCGTACGGCCGGATCGTCGCGTCCGGCACCGCAGCGGGGCTCGGCACCATCACCGAGCTGCGCGCCGACCCCTCGACGGCCACCTCGACGATGGCTCGCCTGCTCGCCGACCCCGACCGTCGCAGCGAGCTGGCAGCCGCGGGCTGGGAGCTGGTCGACGGGCGGGGTGCAGAGCGGGTGGTGGACCGCTGTGAGGAGCTGGTGCAGGGGTGGTCGCTCAGCGAACGACCCGTCTGAGCGTGACGAACGCCTCGGCGGCCATCACGCCGACCTCGCGGCCACGCAGCTGGCGCCGGATCCGGACCGCCTCCACCGAGCGCGGGTGCGGGTCGGGCCTGGTCTCCTCGTCGTAGCAGGCGTAGGCCTCCAGGCACCGCTCGAGCTGGTCGGTGACGTCGACGTGGGTGTCGGGCAGGAACGGCGGGTAGAGGCTCGGCGCCGACCACTCGGTGGAGCTGTTGATCTCGAAGCTGCTGACCTGGGCGAAGGTCTCCCCGGGCTGGGGGCGGAAGGCGGTCAGCACGGCCTGGCAGGTCAGCCGGTGGTCCACGTTGAGGTCCCCGGCGTGGCTGGTGAAGACCCAGTGCGGCGCGTGCTCGCGCTTGAGGCCCTCGACGACCTGGCTCAGCTCCAGCATCGGCACGGTGTCGAACATGTTGTCCGGTGCGTCACCGACCCCCACCACGGTCGCGCCCAGGACGGCGCAGGCGGCGTCGGCCGCGGCGCGGCGCCGGGCCACCTCGGCCGGGTCGGCGACACCACGGGAGCCGACCCCCGAGCCCAGGAAGTGCACCAGGACGGTGACTCCCTGGTCGGCGAGGCGGGCCATCGTGCCGCCCATGCCGAGGACGTCGTCGTCAGGATGGGCTGCGACCACCAGCGCTGTCCGGCCTCCGTGTGATGCGGACATCGGCAACCACCTCATCCTTCCCGCGCCACGCACGCGTGAACTCGTACCGTAGTGACTCGGTCTCGAGGAACGCGTGCGGGTAGCCCGTGGCGTCGAGCATCCGGATCAGGTCGAAGACCTCGGGGAGGCTCTCGGCACCGGCCACGTCGCTCTCCTCGGGCGTACGCCGGCGGAAGGTCACCGGCTCACCGACCTGCGGCTGGGGCTCGATCTCCTCGCGGGCCAGCCGACCGATCATCGACTTCACCAGCTCGCCCGCGCGCAGGTAGATCTCCTCGGCCGCACCCTCCAGGGAGAGCGGCTCCTTGAGGTAGACCGGCCCGGCATCGAGCTCGGCCACACACCGCAGCGCGCTGAGCCGGGTCTCGTGCACGCCGCGCACGATCAGGTTCTGAAGCGGGCTGCCGCCCCGCCCGAACGGCAGGTCGGTCATGTGGAAGATCACGCACTCGTGGTGCTCGTGGATCGACCTCGGGATGATGAAGGACCAGTGCGGGAAGAACACGAAGCGCGGGGCGAGCTCGTCGAGGGCCTCAGGCGTGAGCCGGGCGCGCTCGCTGACCACCTCGACCCGCTCGCCCAGCTCGGCGGCGAGGCCCCGGGCGAACCCGGTGTAGTCGCCTCGGCTGGCCGCGATCACGAGGGTCATCTTCGGGCCCGTCCTTCGCTCGTTGGGAGATGCACAGTCGAGGTTGATATAAACAGCGCGTGCGTGAGTTGACCAACTTCGATCCGTTTCTGGGGGTCGCCAGCAGCTTCTGGGCCAACAACGTCCTCGAGCCGGGTGAGCGGATCATCCTGGTCGAGGCGATGAGCCAGGACCTACGCGTCACCTTGCGCAACCTGGTGGTGGCCAACGCCCTGCGCCGGATCGAGCCGGCCCGGCTGGTCGTCTACTCCGGTGCCGACGAGGACTGGAACCAGATCGTCTGGACCTACTTCAACCTCGCCGAGATCAGCGCGATGGCGATGGCCTACGGCGCCGAGCAGGTCTTCGACGCCCACGAGCTCGTGGACAGGCGGGTCGCGGGGGAGACCGTCGACCTGACCGTCGCCGGCGTCGACCTCGGGGGCGAGCTGCCCGACTCCCAGATCCCCGAGGCCGTCTTCGACCAGATCGTCGACGCCACCACCTGCCGGATGGCGCGGGTGGCCCGGATGGACGAGACCGAGGAGATGCAGGCGAAGTACCGCCAGGTGCGGGCCCGCAGCGTCGAGTTCGCCCGCATCTACGACGCCCTGCTGGAGAACAACGAGGTCGTCGCGGTGGTCTCCAGCCATGTCGACTACAACAACTTCGGGCTCGCGGTCGAGTCGGCGCTGCGCCACGACGTACCCGTGCTGTTCACGCAGTCGACCGGTGGGCTCAAGGCCTACGGGCTGTTCCCCGAGAAGCTGCCCGCCGGGCTGCCGATCCGCGCCGGGATGACCCAGCAGGTCGGTGAGTTCTTCGAGGAGCACATCTGGCGCAACCGGCACCTGCTGGAGCGCGCCAGCGAGCTGACCATGTGGCGGGCCAAGGCGACGCTGGGCCGGCCCTCCTGGTGGCGCGCGGGACGCAGCTACTCCAGTGTCGACCTGCGCGGCAGCGACGACCGCTCGGTGCTGCGCACCTACGCCGCCCGCCGCACCGGCCTGGACCCGACCAAGCCCGTGGTCAGCGTGTTCAACCACGCCGTCTCCGACGCCCTGGGCACCAACGTCGAGGCGTTCGGCGACCTGGGCGAGTGGTTCGAGAAGACGGCCGACTTCGCGGCCCAGCACCCCGAGGTGAACTGGCTCTTCCTCGACCACCCGCACCAGGCGATGTACGACGCCTCGGAGTTCTTCGCCCGGCTCGCGGCGCGGCACGCCGACCAGCCGCACATGCTGTTCATGCGCAGCCTGGACCTGTCCAAGAACTTCCTGACCGCCCTGACCGACCTGGTCCTCACCGTCCGCGGCAGCGTCAGCAACGAGTACCCCGCACTGGGCATCCCCGCGCTCCAGACCGGGTGGTCGGAGTGGAGCCAGTGCGGGTTCACCGCGGTGGCCGACACCCCGGAGGACTACTACCGGATGCTGGGCGAGCACATCGACTCCCTGCTGGCGGGGGAGGTGCTGATCACCCCCGAACAGGTCGAGCGGGCCCGGCTGTGGGCGTGGTTCTACCGGTCCGGGAGCGACGTACCCTCGATGCTCGTGCAGCAGTGGCAGGTGGGCGAGGGCGACGACCTCTTCGAGCTGCTCACCATCAACATGCTGCAGACCGAGTCCGACGGCGAGGCGGCGTTCACCTCCGTACGCCGGATGTGGCAGCGCCGGGAGCCGTTCCTGACGCGGATCGACTGGCGCCACGACCAGGAGACGATCGCTGACATGCTTGCCCCTGTGGGCGCCCCGTGAACGACAACTTCCGACTGCCGAGCCTGCATCTCGGCACCCGTTTCGACGAGCCGATCGTCCCGCTGGCCGTGCCCGGGGTCCTGGACCGCGGCAGCGCGTCGGCCCTGTGCATCCTCGACGGCGCGAACCGGGCGCCGCACCGGCTGACCCGCCTGGTGCGGCCGGTCGGGCTGCTCGGCATCAAGCTGGCCCAGCCCGGAGTCGGCGTCCGGGTGACGATGCGGCTGCTCGCCGACGACCTCTCCACCCTGATGTGGGACCGGCACATGCTGCGGACCCTGGGAGAGCCGGTGCCCGACGACGAGGAGTACGTCCCCTCCGACGTCTCCACCCGGCACCGGCTCGTCGAGGTCACCGCCCAGGGCCGCTCGCGGGCGCTGGCCGTGCTGGCCCTGCGGCCCTCCGACGACGGCACCGTGCGCCAGCAGGTCAGCTTCGTGCTCGGACCCGAGGAGATCGGCGAGTCCGGGCTGGTCATGGTCGGCCTGGAGAACCCGGGCAACGCCCCGGAGTGGAGCCGTCGCGACGAGCTGGCGGACTCCCTGGTGGGCGCGTGCGTGGCCCGGATGTTCGTCGACCCGCTCGACGAGCCGGTCCCGGCGCACGTCTCGACGGGCCGACCCGGGCACGGCGACAATCACGTCTCCGCGGCCAGGCCCGGCTTCTTCGTGCTGAACCCGCCCAGCGAGGCTGATGCCGTGTCGGTCTCGCTCGAGGTCCGCAACGCCGGCGGGGAGCGCCTGCGCGGGCGCCGGGCCAAGGTCAAGCACCCAGCACGCTTCGTCCGGGAGAGCGTCGCCGACCACCGGATCGCCACCGCTGCTCCCGCCGTGGTCGAGGTCGTCGACCTCGACGGCAAGACCGTCCTGGCCACCGAGGTCGCCGAGGACTCCGGCAGGCACGAGTTCGTGGTGCCCGCCGGTGCGGGGCCGACGTTCGTGCGCGCCCGCAAGCTCGTCGGGGGTCAGCCGCGCGAGGTCGACTGGCACGTGCGCACCAGCTCGACACCGGGCTGAGCCCAGGCCCTTGACGGGCTCAGAGCAGGTCGAGCGACATCGGTGTGCCCATGGCGACGTCGCGGCTGAAGGTGCGGCCCTCCACGTCACGGAAGCTGTCCGGCGCCATCCCGTCGGCAGGGCGGACCGAGCGCACGTTGTCGGGCCCGACCACCTCGCCCGCCGTGACGTCGCGGGTCACGAACAGCGAGCGTCTGAAGCGCTGGCCCTCCGCCTCGGCGGCGCGCGGGCCGATCGTGGGCTCGCCGAGTGCCTGCCAGGCGATCCTGGACTCCTGGACGAGCAGCCGGATGTCCTCGGGCTCCATCGAGAACGCCGAGTCGACGCCGCCGTCGTTGCGGTCCAGGGTGACGTGCTTCTCGATCACGGTCGCACCGAGCGCGACGGCGGCCACCGCGGCGCCGATGCCCAGGGTGTGGTCGGAGAGCCCGACCTGGACGTCGAGGGCGTCTCGCAGGACCGGGATGCCGCGCAGGTTCGAGGCCTCCGGGGGCGCCGGGTAGGAGGCGGTGCAGCTGAGCACGATCAGCGCCTCGTTGCCGGTGCTGCGCGCAGCCCGCACGGCGGCGTCGATCTCGGCCATGGTGGCGGTGCCGGTGGAGATCAGCATCGGCCGGCCGGTGGCGGCGATGCTGCGGATCAGCGGCAGGTCGGTGATCTCGCTCGAGGCCGACTTCAGCAGGGGTACGTCGAGCCCGTCGAGGAACTCCACGGCGGTCGGGTCGAAGGGCGTGCTGAACGCCACCATGCCGAGGCTGGTGGCGAGGTCGAAGATCGGCTCGTGCCACTCCCAGGGGGTGTAGGCCTCCTGGTAGAGCTCGTAGAGGCGACGGTCGGGCCACAGCTCGTGGTCGGCGCCGAGGCGGAACATCGGGGAGTCGACGTCGAGGGTCATCGTGTCGGCGGTGTAGGTCTGGATCTTCAGCGCGTGGGCACCGGCGTCCGCCGCCGCGCGCACGATCTCCAGCGCTCGGCCGAGGTCGCCGTTGTGGTTGCCCGACATCTCCGCGATCACGAACGGCTCCCGGCCCGGGCCGACCTCGATGTCGCCCACGGCGATCGGGGTGTGCTTCGACATCAGCTGCTCCTCTTGCGTTGCTTGCGGTTGGCTCGGTGCAGGGAGATCGGGATCGCGACGATGGTGCGGTCGTCCACGGTCCGCTCCTCGGGCTCGCCCTCGACGAACCCGAACCGACGGTTGGTCGCCCGGACGGCCTCGTTGTGCTCGAGCACCTCGGCGTCGAGGACCTCGAGCCCGAGGGTGTCGAACGCGTGGTCGATGGCCTCGCGCATCAGGCGGTTCCAGACGATCAGCGCGGTGCCGGTGCCCGCGAGGCCCTCGCTGTCGAGGTAGAAGCCCCACATCGCGTGCGGTTGCGGGTCGGCGGTGTCGATGTCGAAGAAGTAGACGACGCCGCACTCGGTGCCTGCGGTCTCGAAGACCAGCCACTGCCGGGTCGGGTCGTCCTTGGTGCTCTCCCACCAGGCCGCGTGCTCCTCGGCGGTGATCACGTGCCGGTTGTTCATGACCTCACGGTTCGCCGGCTGGTTGCGCCACGCGAGGATCGTTGCGAGGTCGCTGTCGCGCACCGGGCGAAGCATCGAGTCCCCAACCTTTCATCCGGCTCGACAGGGTGGGGAGGCCCGGGGACCTCCCGGCGGGTAACTGTAGTCTGCCGCCATGAGTGCTGTGTCCCGCGAGCAGTTGCGCACCTTGATGGCCGATGTCCTGCAGGCACAGGGCAAGTCGCTGCCTGCCGAGGAGTCGGCAGACCTGCAGGCGATCGGCTTCCGCTCGCTGGACTTCTCCGAGCTCGCGCTCCGCGTGGAGGACGAGATCGACGAGGAGCTCAACTTCGACGCCGCCGGCCTGCGCCAGATCAACACCGTCGCCGACGTGCTCGACCTGCTCACCGAGATCCAGCAGTCCTGATCCGGACGTGACCGCCCCCGCGATCAGGGACGCCCTCCCCGGCGCCGGCAACCAGCTCGTCGACGTACGCACCGGGCGTACGACGACCTGGGCGGAGCTGCCCGACCTCGACCTGCCGGCACCCGCGGCCGTCGTGGTCTCGTCGTCCTTCGACGCGCTCGCCGCCGTGCAGGCGCACGCGCGCACCGGGGCAGAGCTGCTCGTCGTGGCTCGCGGCCGGCTCGACCAGAACCTGCGCTCGGAGCTGCTCGAGGCCGGCTTCAACATCGCCGACGGCCCCGAGGTCGAGGCCGCGGCCGAGCCGCACGAGCCGCGCGACGGGCGGCTGTGGCTGCTCACCTCCGGATCGACCGGACGGCCCAAGCGCATCGGGCACACCCTGGGGTCGCTGACCACCGTGTCCGGGGAGATGGCGCCGCGCCGCTGGCTGTGCCCCTACTCGCCGGGCACCTACGCCTGGTGGCAGGTGGTGACCCTCGGTCTGGGCAGCGCCGGCCAGGACCTCGTGGTCGTCGACCCCGCCGAGCTCGAGGGCTGGGTCCCGGCGGCGATCGAGCACGGGGTGACCGCGGCGTCGGGCACGCCGACGTTCTGGCGACAGACCCTGATGAGCCACGGCGACGAGCTCGGCCGGGTGCCGCTGGAGCAGATCAGCCTCGGTGGCGAGCCGGTCGACCAGGCCGTCCTCGACCAGCTCAGGGGGCTGTTCCCGAACGCCCGGGTCTCCTGGATCTATGCCTCCTCCGAGCTCGGTGCCTCGATCGTGGTCCACGACGGTCGCGCCGGCTTCCCCGTCGAGTGGCTCGACCGCGAGCTGCCGGGCCGCCCACGGCTCGGGGTGGCCGACGGTGAGCTGGTGATCTCCTCCCCCCACCACGGGGAAGGGCTCGAGGGCGCCGTACGCACCGGCGACGCCGTGGTGGTCGAGGACGGCCGGGTGCTGATCACCGGGCGCACCAGCAGCGACGAGATCAACGTCGGCGGGGCCAAGGTCTCCGCGGGGGTGGTCCGGGCGGTGCTGCAGTCCCACCCCGAGGTGGTCTGGGCGCACGTGCGTGGGCGCAAGGCGCCGCTGGTGGGCAAGATGGTGGTGGCCGAGGTGGTCCTGCGTTCCGGGGCCACCGAGGACCCCGAGACCCTGGCGGGGATCAACCGCTGGTGCCAGGAACGGCTGCCGGACTACGGCACGCCCCGACGGATCAAGCTGCTGGAGTCCATTCCGGCGAAGGAGACGCTGAAGAGCGATGTCTGAGACCCCCGATGTACATCCAGAGGACAACCCCGGCGACGGCTCCCTGGAGCTGAGCCCGGTGCCGGCCGCGACCGTGGTGCTGATCTCCGGCGCCTCGCGGGGCCTGGGCCTGGCGATGGTCACCGACCTGCTCGAGTGCGGCGTCAAGGTCGCCGCCTTCGCGCGCACCGTGACCCCTGAGCTCGAGGCGCTCGCGGAGCGCTTTCCCGACCACTGCCACTTCGGCTCGGTCGACATCACCGACTCCTCGGCCTGCCAGGCCTTCGTCAAGGAGGTCGAGGCCAAGCTCGGCGTGGTCGACGCCCTGGTCAACAACGCCGCGATCGGCCAGGACTCGCTGCACGTGCACACCCCGGCGGACCGGATCGAGCAGATCATCGCCACCAACCTCACCGCTCCGCTGGTGCTGACCCGGTTCTGGCTGCGGCGCCTGCTGGGCAAGGGGCGCCGGGGCCGTCTGGTCAACGTGACCTCGATCTGCGGCCAGCGCGGCTACCCGGGGCTGGTCGCCTACTCCTCGACCAAGGGCGGCCTGGACGCCGCGACCCGCTCGCTCGCCCGGGAGTTCTCGGGCCGGGTCCTGGCCAACGCCGTGGCACCGGGCTTCTTCGCCTCGGAGATGTCGGCCGTGCTGGGCCAGACCCAGCTCGCCGCGATCCTGCGTCGTACGCCGACCGGGCGGCTGACCACGCCGGAGGAGGTCGTGCCGGTCGTGCGGATGCTGCTGCTGGAGCACACCAACATCAACGGCCAGTCGATCGTGATCGACGGTGCCGGCTCCATCTGACCCGAGCACGGGCTGGGGCAGCCACCTTCGCGTCGGGACGGCGCAGGAGATGGCCTCGGCCGTGACCCGGTCGCACCTGCCCGACGGACGGGTCGTGGGCTGGTTCGGCGAGCCTGGCGTGGTCGTCGATGCCGAGCCGGCCGCCGCCCCCGTCCCGAGCGCGCTGGGCGCCCGCTTCGGGGTCGAGGGCTTCTGGCGTCGCTGGACGGCCGCCGAGTGCGCGGCCAAGCTCGCCGATGTGCCGATGCAGGTGTGGCTGCACCGTCACGGCCTGGCCCATCCGGGTGCCCGGGTGAGCACGATCGAGCTCCACGGTCTGGTGATCAGCGTGGGCAGCGCTGTGACGAAGCACACCGATTGACCCCATTCCCCCGGATTGCGTGGCGCCGTACGCTCGGTGTGTACGAGTCAACGAGTAGTCCGGTACCCGAGAGGGACTGGAACGAAAGGCGATGAGTTTCGATGGCCCGAATCGGGGTTGTCGGCGCCGGCCGTGTCGGCGCCGTCCTGTCCGCCGCCCTCCGCGCGGCTGGTCACGAGGTGGTGGCCGCAGCGGGTGAGTCTGCCGCGTCGCTGCACCGGATCGACACGCTCCTGCCCGGCGTCCGGCTCGCGAAGCCGACCGACGTGGCCCGTGCGTGCGACCTGCTGCTGCTGACCGTGCCCGACGACATGCTCGAGAACGTCGTCAGCACGCTGGTCGGCGCGGGAGCGATCCGCTCCGGGCAGGTCGTCTGCCACACCTCGGGCCGGCACGGGCTCGCGGTGCTGGCGACCGCGACCGCGATCGGTGCCCGGCCGGTCGCGATGCACCCGGCGATGACCTTCACCGGCACCGAGCTCGACCTCGACCGGCTGCGCGGCTGCGTCTTCGGCGTCACCGCCGGACCGCAGGAGCGGGAGTACGCCGAGGGCCTGGTCGCGGACCTCGGCGGCATCGCGATGTGGGTGCCGGAGGACAAGCGCACGCTCTACCACGCGGGGCTGGCCCACGGGGCGAACCACCTGGTCACGCTGGTCAGCCAGGCCATGGAGCTGCTCGCGGCCTCCGGCGCGGAGGACCCGGCCGCCACCCTGCGGCCGCTGCTGACCGCGGCCCTCGACAACGCCCTCGCCGAGGGTGACGCCGCACTGACCGGCCCGATCGTGCGCGGCGACGTCCGCACCGTGCAGGCACACCTCGCCGACATCGCCGAGACCGCGCCCGCCACGATCCCCTCCTACGTCGCGATGGCCAAGGCCACCGCCGACCGGGCGGTGCTCGACGGGCGCCTGCTGCCGATCCGCGCCGGCAAGATCGTCGGCCTCCTCGACGAGGCGCTGGCCGCGGTGGGCGAGGCGGGCCCGGTCTCGGGTCTCGCCCGCCACCGGGCCACCGAGCCGACACGGCGGCGCACCGGGAGCGACCACCGGTGAGCACGGCCCCGGTCCTCGCGAGCACTCGCGGGGAGCTGCACGATGCCCTGGACGCCGGACTCGCGGGTGCCACCGGGTCCGCCCGGCGGCGGGTGGCCCTGGTCCCGACCATGGGCGCGCTGCACCTCGGTCACGCCTCGCTGCTGGCGCGAGCCCGCGACGAGGCCGGCCCGGCCGGAGCGGTGGTCGCCTCGATCTTCGTCAATCCGATGCAGTTCGCCCCCGGCGAGGACCTCGACCGCTACCCGCGCACCCTCGAGGCCGACCTCGCCGTGTGCGCCGAGCACGGGGTCGACGTGGTGTTCTGCCCCTCGGTCGAGGAGGTCTACCCCGGCGGGACGCCCCAGGTCAGCGTCGACCCGGGTCCGCTGGCCGGCGTACTCGAGGGCGCGGCGCGGCCGACCCATTTTCGGGGCGTGCTCACCGTGGTGGCCAAGCTGTTCGGGCTGGTCCGGCCCGACGTGGCGGTGTTCGGCGAGAAGGACTACCAGCAGCTGGCACTGATCAGGCGGATGGTCGCCGACCTGTGCCTGGGTGTGGACGTCGTCGGGGGCGAGACCGTCAGGGAGACCGACGGGCTGGCGCTCTCGAGCCGCAACCGCTTCCTCGACGCCTCGCAGCGAGAGACCGCGATGGCCCTGTCGCGAGCACTGTTCGCCGGGCGCGACGCCGGCACCCAGGGCGCCGAGGCCGTCGTGGCAGCCGCCCGCGAGCAGCTGGCCGGTGCTGGTCTCGTGCCCGACTACCTCGAGCTGACCGACCCCGACCTCGGCCCGCCCCCGATGAGCGGTCCGGCCCGCCTGCTCGTCGCCGCGCGCGTGGGCAGCACTCGACTGATCGACAACGTCGCTCTCGACCTGAAGGGATGAGCAGATGCTGCGCACCATGATGAAGAGCAAGATCCACCGGGCGACGGTGACCCAGGCAGACCTGCACTACGTCGGGTCGGTGACCGTGGACGAGGACCTCCTCGACGCCGCGGACCTGCTGCCCGGTGAGCTGGTGCACATCGTCGACGTGACCAACGGGGCCCGGCTGGAGACCTACACGATCGCCGGCGAGCGCGGCTCCGGGGTGATCGGGATCAACGGGGCCGCCGCCCGGCTGGTGCACCCCGGCGACGTCGTGATCCTGATCGCCTACGCGCAGATGGACACCGCCGAGGCGCGCGAGTTCGAGCCCAGCGTGGTCTTCGTCGACCAGCACAACGCCGTACTCGCCACCGGGTCCGACCCGGCCGAGGCCATCCCCGGGTCGGGGCTGGTCCGCGGCGACCTGCACAGCTTTTCCCCGTCGGACCTGGTCGCCGGGCGCTGACCGTGGTTGCGTCATACGAACTGGTTGCTCCGACGACCACCTCGTATGACGTCCCGGCGACCCGCTCTCGATAGCCTGCCGGGATGACCATTTCGTCGAGCCCGCGACGCGGCGCGCTCCCCGGTCGGCTGGCGGCCGGCGAGCCCGGCTGGACCACCGATGCCGACGTCGTGGTGATCGGCTCCGGGATCGCCGGGCTGACCGTCGCGCTGCGGCTGCGCCACCACGTGCGCAAGATCCTCGTCGTCACCAAGGACGTGCTCTCCGCCGGCTCGACGCAGTGGGCGCAGGGCGGGATCGCTGCGGCCCTCGGACCCGAGGACACCCCCGAGCAGCACGAGCACGACACCCTGGTGGCCGGCGCCGGGGGCTGCGACCCCGAGGCGGTCCGGATCCTGGTCAACGAGGGCCCCGACGCCGTCCGCGAGCTGATCGCGCTGGGCGCGAACTTCGATCTCGGCGCCGAGGGCGAGCTGTCGCTGACCCGCGAGGGCGGGCATCACCGCGACCGGATCGCGCACGCGGGCGGGGACGCGACGGGCGCGGAGATCCAGCGAGCCCTGGTCGCCGCGATCCGCGCGGCCCCCGACATCGAGGTCGTCGAGCACGCGCTGGCGGTCGACCTGCTGCTGGCCGCGGACGGCGGGGTCGCGGGGACCACGCTGCACGTGATCGGGGAGGGTCAGCGCGACGGCGTCGGGGCGGTCCGCTGCCGAGCGGTCGTGCTGGCCTCCGGGGGGCTCGGCCAGGTGTTCTCACAGACCACCAACCCCGCCGTGACCACCGGCGACGGCATGGCGCTGGCGCTCCGGGCCGGAGCGGTGCTGCGCGACCTCGAGTTCGTGCAGTTCCACCCCACTGTGATGTACCTCGGACCGGACTCCCGCGGGCAGCAGCCGCTGATCAGCGAGGCGGTCCGCGGCGAGGGTGCCGTCCTCGTCGACTTCGAGGGGAACCGCTTCATGCAGGGCCAGCACGAACTCGCCGACCTCGCACCCCGAGACGTCGTGGCCAAGGCGATCACGCGCCGGATGCACGAGTCCGGCCGCCCGCACATGTGGCTCGACGCCCGGCATCTCGGTCGCCAGTTCTGGGAGCGTCGCTTCCCCACGATCCTGGCGACCTGTCGCAACCACGGCGTCGACCCGGTCACCGACCTGATCCCGGTCTCGCCGGCCTGCCACTACGCGTCCGGGGGCGTGGCCACCGACCTGTGGGGTCGCGCCGGCGTCCCCGGTCTCTACGCCACCGGCGAGGTCGCCTGCTCCGGGGTGCACGGCGCCAACCGGCTGGCCTCCAACTCGCTGCTGGAGGGGTTGGTCTTCTCCCGCCGGATCGCGGAGGTCCTTCCCGCGGAGCTGCGCGAGCAGGTCGACCCGGCTCCCGACGAGCGGGCGAGCGGGCTGGTCTCGGCCGACGTGCGCACCGAGCTGCAGACCGTGATGACCGACCGGGTCGGGGTGCTGCGCACCGCGGACGGCCTCGGGTCCGCACTCGACGAGCTCGCGGCGCTGGCGGAGAAGCCCGGCGAGGTCGGCACGCCTGCCTGGGAGGCCACCAACCTGCTGATGATCAGCATGGCGATGGCCGAGGCAGCCGCCCTCCGCGAGGAGACCCGCGGCTCGCACTGGCGCGAGGACCATCCCGCGCGCGACGACGAGCACATGTCCGGCCACATCGACGTCACGCACGGGTCCGACGGTCTCACGCTGTCCTTCCACCCATCCGCTCCTTCCGACAGGGGTGCCGCGTGAGTGCCTGCACGCCGTACGACGCCCTGCCCGCCGGCCTCATCGAGGAGCTCGACGCGGCGGGTCTCGACCCACGCGCGGTCTACGCCGCGATCTGCTCGGCCCTCGAGGAGGACCTGCCGGCCGGCCGCAGCGACGTGACCAGCGACGCCACGATCCCGCCCGACCAGCGCGGGGTCGCCGACTTCGCCGCCCGCGAGCCGGGCGTCGTCGCGGGGCTGGGGGTCGCCGCCCTCGTCTTCCACGCCGTGATGGGCGACGACGTCGAGGTCACCGGCCGGCTCGCCGACGGCACTCGCGTGCAGCCCGGCGACGCCGTGATGAAGGTGTCCGGCCCGACGCGCGGACTGCTGACCGCGGAGCGAACCGCACTCAACTTCGCCTCGCACCTCTCCGGGGTGGCGACCGCGACGTCGCACTGGGTGGCGGCGCTCGAGGGCACCAAGGCGCGGGTGCTCGACACACGAAAGACCCTGCCGAACCACCGAGCACTGCAGAAGTACGCCGTGCGCTGCGGGGGTGGCGTCAACCACCGGTTCAGCCTGTCGGACCTCGCGATGGTCAAGGACAACCACGTCGTCGCCGCCGGGGGTGTGGTGCCCGCCTTCGAGGCCGTACGCCGGGCCCACCCCGATGTCCCCGTCGAGGTCGAGGTGACCGACCTCGACCAGCTGCGCGAGCTGCTCGACGCCGGCTGCGAGCGGATCCTGCTCGACAACATGAGCGACGACCAGATGGCCGAGGCAGTCCGGATCACCGACGGGCACGCGACCCTCGAGGCCTCCGGCGGCCTGACCCTCGAACGTGCCCGCGACGTCGCCGAGACCGGCGTCGACTTCATCTCGGTCGGCGCGCTGACCCACTCCGTGGTCGTCTTCGACATCGGGATGGACCTGCGATGACGCTGCTGTGCGCCGACATCGGCAACTCCCACACCGTCCTGGGGCTGCTCGACGACGGCACGGTGCTCGACCACTGGCGGGTCGCCACCGACGAGCGCCGCACCGCCGACGAGTGGGCGGTCCTCCTCAGCGGCCTGCTCCGGGAGAGCAACGTCGCCCATGGCCTGGCGGGGGTCGCGGTCTGCGCCACGGTGCCCACGGTGCTGCACGAGTGGCGCGACATGCTGGTGCGGCACTTCGGCACACTGCCCAGCGTGGTCGTCGAACCGGGCGTGCGCACCGGCGTGCCGGTGCTGATGGACAACCCCCGCGAGGTGGGCGCCGACCGGGTGGTCAACGCCCTGGCCGCGGCCACCCTCTACGACGGACCGGCGATCGTGGTCGACTTCGGCACCGCCACCACCTTCGACGTGGTCAGCCCGCGCGGGGAGTACATCGGCGGTGCGATCGCCCCCGGCATCGACATCTCGCTCGAGGCCCTGGGCCGGCGGGGAGCGCAGCTGCGCCAGGTCGAGCTGCTGCGCCCCCGCACAGTGATCGCGAAGAACACCGTCGAGGCGCTCCAGTCGGGGATGGTGTTCGGCTTCGCCAGCCAGGTCGACGGCATCGTGACCAGGATGATCGAGGAGCTCGGCGTACCCACGTCCGACGTGCACGTGATCGCCACCGGGGGGCTCGCGCCGATCGTGGTGGAGGAGTGCCGCGCGTTCACGACCCACCAGCCCTGGCTCACCCTGCTCGGGCTCGAGATGGTCTTCGCCCGCAACAGCTGAGCCGGAGGGTCAGACGCTGCTGACCGCGCTCGCAGGGTCGATCAGGATCTTCGCGTGCCGCTCGGGGTCGCCGAGGACCTCGAAGGCGTCCGCCACCCCGTCGAGGCCGACCGTCCCGGTGATCAGCGGGGTCGGGTCCACCTTCCCGTTCGCCATCAGCTGCAGGGTCTCGTGGAACTCGTGTGGCTGGTAGGCGAAGACGAAGCGCAGGTCGATCTCCTTGTTGATCGCCATCGCCGGCTGGAAGGTGTCCGGCTCCATGCACACGCCCACCACCACCACGCGCGCGGCGAGCGGCGCCTGGTTGACGATCTGGTCGATGATGCCGGGAACGCCGACGCACTCGAAGACGACCGGACCGCTCGGCGTGGCCCCCGCGGCCTCGGCGGCGCGGAGCACCTGCCACCACGGCAGCATCGGGACCCTGCGGAGCTTGCCCATCGTGCCCAGCGCGAGGTCGAAGAGGTCGTTGGCGTCGGTCAGGTAGCGGCTCTGCTCGAAGCCGGTCCAGGGTGACTGCGCCCCCGGGTCGATGACCACGTCGGCACCGCAGCGCTCGGCCAGCGCGCGGCGACCGGGGGAGAAGTCGCTCGCGACGACGTGCGCGACCCCTCGGGCCTTGAGCATCAAGATCACGGCCAGCCCGATCGGGCCGCAGCCGACGACGACAGCGGTCTCCTTCTTGCGGATCGCGCTGCGGCGTACGGCGTGCCAGGCGACCGCCATCGGCTCGGTCAGCGCGGCCGTCTCCGGGCTGAACCCGTTGGGGACCTCCATCGTCAGCGACTCCTGCACGAGCACCTTCTCGGCGTACGCCCCGGGCGCCTTGGCCGAGAGGCCGGTCATCTGCACCTTCTCGCCCATGCGGATCATCGGCAGCGCGACCACCGGAGTGCCGGTCGCCCAGGGCCGGCGGGTGGAGGGGCCGTAGTCCAGCACGCGGCCGCTGAACTCGTGGCCCATCACCACCGACTCGTGGGGCCGCATCACGTCGTGGTAGCCGACTCCCGCGGCCAGGTCGGCGAGCTGGTCGGCGTGCCTGCGGGCGTGCAGGTCCGAGCCGCAGATGCCGCTGCGGACCACCTCGAGCAGCACCTGGCCCGGCCCCGGAACCGGGTCCGGCAGCGCGGTGACCTCGAGCAACGTGTCCTGGCAGACCACAGCCTTCATCGTCGTGCTCCTCCTGCTCAGCCGTCCGGGCCTGCAAAGTAGCCTGTCCGCCATGGATGACCAGCCCCAGGCCCGACCGGAGACCCAGGGCGACGACCTGCCTGAGCAGATGCAGGTACGACGGGACAAGCGGCAGCGCATGCTCGACCAGGGGATCCAGCCCTACCCGACGACCGTGGAGCGGACCCACACCATCGCCGGCATCCGGTCGGCCTACGACGCCCAGGAGCTGGAGCCGGACACCCACACCGGGGAGCAGGTGGCCCTGACCGGCCGGGTGATCTTCCAGCGCAACACCGGCAAGCTCTGCTTCGCGCGGCTGCGCGAGGGTGCCGGTGCCGAGATCCAGGTGATGCTCAGCCTCGCCGAGGTCGGGGAGGAGTCACTGGCGGAGTTCAAGGCCCTGGTCGACATCGGCGACCTGCTGGCCGTGCGCGGCGAGGTGATCACCAGCCGTCGGGGCGAGCTGAGCATCCAGGTCCGCGAGTGGCAGCTCGCCGCCAAGACCCTGCGGCCGCTGCCCAACGAGCACCGGCCGCTCTCCGACGAGGCGCGCATCCGGCTGCGGTACGTCGACATGATGATCCGGCCCGAGGCCCGCGAGATGGTGCGCACCAAGGCGACCGTGCTGCGAAGCCTGCGCAACACCCTCGACGAGCGCGGCTACACCGAGGTCGAGACGCCGATCCTGCAGCTGACCAACGGCGGTGCGGCAGCACGGCCGTTCCGGACCCACCTCAACGCCCTCGACCAGCCGATGCTGCTGCGGATCGCCCTCGAGCTCGACCTGAAGCGGGCGATGATCGGCGGCGTCGAGAAGGTCTACGAGATCGGCCGGACCTTCCGCAACGAGGGGCTGGACTCCACGCACGCCGCGGAGTTCTCGATGCTGGAGGCCTATGAGGCCTACGGCGACCAGTTCACGATGATGGAGCTGACCCGCGCCCTGGTCCTCGATGCGGCGCGAGCGGTCGGCCGCACCGTCGTACCTGGGCGCGACGGGTCCGAGATCGACCTCGAGGCGCAGTGGCGTCAGGCCTCGATCCTGGACCTCGTCTCCGAGGCGCTCGGCGAGAAGATCGACGTGGACACCCCGGCGCAAACATTGCGCGCATTCGCGGACGCGCACAATGTCGAGCTGCAGCCGAAATGGGAGGCCGCGGAGATTGTCGTCGAGCTCTACGAGCAGCTCGTCGAGGACCACCTGATCACACCGACATTCGTGATGGATTACCCCTCCGCGGTCAAACCGCTCGCCAAGGCGCACCGTTCCCGGCCCGGTCTCAACGAGGCCTGGGACCTGATCATCAACGGCGTCGAGCTGGCGCCGGCCTATTCGGAGCTCAACGACCCGGTGGTGCAGCGAGAACGGCTCATTGCCCAGTCCTTGCTGGCCGCACAGGGTGATCCCGAGGCCATGGAGCTCGACGAGGTGTTCCTCAAGGCGATGGAGTACGGCATGCCGCCCGCGGGCGGCATGGGCCTGGGGGTCGATCGGCTGATCATGTTGCTCACCGGCGCCGGTATTCGGGAAACCATTCTTTTTCCCTTGCTTCGGCCCGAGTGAAAACGGCTGCACGGCGAATTTGGCGTGATAAAGTCGAGAGACGGGGGAACCGCAGCTAATTCGATTCCCGAGGACGGCGAAATCATGGCCCAGAAGGTTCACATCGTGCTGGTCGACGACATCGACCAGAGCGACGCAGAGGAAACAGTCACGTTCGGTCTCGACGGCAAGGAATATGCCATCGACCTGAATGCGAAGAATGCCCGCGCACTGCGCGACGCGATCGCCCCCTACCTCGCCCACGCCCGCTCGGTCGGCGGTCGCAGCCGGCGCAGCAACGGCAAGGCCGCCAGCGGTCCGGCCCCCTCGGAGATCCGTGCCTGGGCCCGCGACAACGGTTTCGACGTACCCGAGCGCGGTCGTGTCTCCGCCGAGGTCCGCGAGGCCTACGCCGCCGCGCACTGACGCCCCGGATGCCGACCTCGGCGGACCGCACCGTCTTCGACCCCGACGACGAGGCGGTCAACGCCTACCGGCTGCTGACCGCACTCGTAGTGCCCCGGCCGATCGCGTGGGTCTCCACCCGCGACGCGGACGGTCGGGGCAACTTGGCGCCGCACTCGTTCTTCACCGTGGCCAGCGGCCGGCCGCCGGTGGTGCTGTTCAGCTCCCTGGGCCGCAAGGACACCGTGCGCAACATCGAGGCCACCGGCGAGTTCGTGATCAGCTTCTCCTCCGAGTCGCTGCTCGAGCAGATCAACGCCAGCAGCGCGCCGTTCGAGCACGGGCAGGACGAGGCGCAGCGTCTCGGGATCGCGATGGAGCCCTCCCACAGCGTCGCCCCGGAGCGGGTGGCGCTCTCGCCTGCGTCGATCGAGTGTCGGCTGGAGCGGATCGTCGAGGTCGGCTCGGCCCACGTCGTCTTCGGGGCGGTGACCGCGATCACGGTGCGGCCCGACGTACTCCATGACGGGCACCCGGCGATGGAGCACCTGCGCCCGGTCTCCCGCCTCGGCCGCGACGAGTGGGGCCGTCCCCCCGAGGTCTTCCGCCTCACCCGTCCCCAACAACCCGAGGACGTGCTGTGAGGTTGGGCGGGGGGGTCGGTTTCCCAGGTTAAGAACCCAGTCTGCCTCTTCACACAGCGTGCGCGGTGTGTGAAGAGGCAGACTCACCTCTTAACCTGGGAAACCGGCTCCGGCCAACCCCCCAGGAACCCGCCTCCGGCCCACCCCCCTGACGCCAGCCGTACGCCGCCATCGCAGCCGGCGAACCGAGGCGGTCCCGCCGGGCTGTTCGCTCAGAGCGAAGTGCCGATCTGGGCGGAACACGTAGGCTGTCATAAGGGTTGTACCGGCTGTGCGGGACGCATCTGCCGACCCCGCGAGAGTTCGAGGAGTAGCCCATGTTCGAGCGGTTCACCGACCGTGCCCGACGAGTTGTCGTGCTGGCCCAGGAAGAGGCCCGCATGCTCTCCCACAACTACATCGGTACCGAGCACATCCTGCTCGGCCTGATCCACGAGGGTGACGGCATCGCCGCCAAGGCTCTGGAGAGCCTCGGCGTCTCGCTCGAGGCTGTGCGCGCCCAGGTCGAGGAGATCATCGGCCAGGGCCAGCAGGCTCCCAGCGGGCACATCCCGTTCACGCCGCGCGCCAAGAAGGTGCTCGAGCTGTCCCTGCGCGAGGCGCTGCAGCTCGGCCACAACTACATCGGCACCGAGCACATCCTGCTCGGCCTCATCCGCGAGGGCGAGGGTGTCGCCGCGCAGGTCCTGCACAAGCTCGGTGCCGATCTCAACCGCGTCCGCCAGCAGGTCATCCAGCTGCTGTCGGGCTACCAGGGCAAGGAGCAGCAGACGGCGGGCACGGCCCCGGAGGCCGCCCCCTCGAGCTCGCTGGTGCTCGACCAGTTCGGCCGCAACCTCACCCAGGCGGCCAAGGAAGGCAAGCTCGACCCGGTCATCGGACGTGGCCAGGAGATCGAGCGGGTGATGCAGATCCTCTCGCGCCGTACGAAGAACAACCCGGTGCTGATCGGCGAGCCCGGCGTCGGCAAGACCACGATCGTGGAGGGACTCGCCCAGGACATCGTCCGCGGCGACGTGCCCGAGACGCTCAAGGACAAGCAGATCTACACCCTCGACCTCGGCGCGCTCGTCGCCGGCTCCCGCTACCGCGGTGACTTCGAGGAGCGTCTGAAGAAGGTGCTGAAGGAGATCAAGACCCGCGGCGACATCGTGCTGTTCATCGACGAGATCCACACCCTCGTCGGCGCCGGCGCTGCGGAGGGCGCGATCGACGCGGCCAGCATCCTCAAGCCGATGCTCGCCCGCGGTGAGCTCCAGACGATCGGTGCGACCACGCTCGACGAGTACCGCAAGCACCTCGAGAAGGACGCCGCCCTCGAGCGCCGCTTCCAGCCGATCCAGGTCAACGAGCCCTCGATCGCGCACACCATCGAGATGCTCAAGGGGCTGCGCGACCGCTACGAGGCTCACCACCGCGTGACCATCACCGACGAGGCGCTGGTCTCGGCGGCGACCCTGGCCGACCGCTACATCTCCGACCGGTTCCTGCCCGACAAGGCGATCGACCTGATCGACGAGGCGGGTTCGCGACTGCGCATCCGCCGGATGACCGCACCGCCGGACCTGCGTGAGTTCGACGAGAAGATCGCCGACGTACGCCGCCGCAAGGAAGGTGCGATCGACGGGCAGGACTTCGAGGCCGCAGCGCGCCTGCGCGACGAGGAGAAGCAGCTGATCCTGGCCAAGGGCGAGCGCGAGAAGCAGTGGCGTGCCGGCGACATGGACGTCGTCGCCGAGGTCGACGAGGAGCTGATCGCCGAGGTCCTCGCCGTGGCGACCGGCATCCCGATCGTGAAGCTCTCCGAGGAGGAGTCCACCCGGCTGCTCAAGATGGAGGACGAGCTGCACAAGCGGGTCATCGGCCAGGAAGAGGCCGTCAAGGCGCTCAGCCGGGCGATCCGTCGTACCCGTGCCGGCCTGAAGGACCCCAAGCGCCCAGGCGGCTCGTTCATCTTCGCGGGCCCCTCCGGTGTCGGAAAGACCTGGCTGTCCAAGACGCTCGCCGAGTTCCTCTTCGGTGACGAGGACGCCCTGATCCAGCTCGACATGTCGGAGTTCTCCGAGAAGCACACCGTCTCGCGGCTCTTCGGCTCGCCTCCCGGGTACGTCGGCTACGAGGAAGGTGGCCAGCTCACCGAGAAGGTGCGGCGCAAGCCGTTCTCGGTGGTGCTCTTCGACGAGGTCGAGAAGGCCCACCCGGACATCTTCAACAGCCTGCTGCAGATCCTGGAGGAAGGTCGCCTGACCGACAGCCAGGGCCGGGTCGTGGACTTCAAGAACACCGTGATCATCATGACCACCAACCTCGGCACCCGCGACATCTCCAAGGGGGTCAGCCTGGGCTTCAACCAGTCCGGCGACGACGGCACCTACGACCGGATGAAGAACAAGGTCACCGAGGAGCTCAAGCAGCACTTCCGGCCAGAGTTCCTCAACCGTGTCGATGAGATCATCGTCTTCCCGCCGCTGACCAAGGACCAGATCATCTCCATGGTCGACAACATGATCGCCTCGGTGGAGCTGCGGATGAAGGACCGCGACATGTCGCTGGAGCTCACCCAGGACGCCAAGGACCTACTGGCCACGCGTGGCTTCGACCCCGTGCTCGGTGCGCGGCCGCTGCGTCGCACGATCCAGCGCGAGATCGAGGACGTGCTCGCCGAGAAGATGCTCTACGGCGAGGTCGGCCCCGGCCAGATCGTGCTGGTCGGTGTCGAGGGCGAGGGTCCCGAGGCGCAGTTCAGCTTCAAGGGCAACCCCAAGGGCGTCCTCCCGGACTCCCCGCCACTGGAGCCCGTGGGCGGTCCCGACGACAGCGACGGCCCGGTCGACATCCCCAAGAACGACTGACTCCCCGCCCTTTTCGCCGAGACGTCGCATCTGAAACCTCACCCAGCGCCGAGACGTCGCAGATGAAATTTCATCTGCGACGTCTCGGCGGTCTGGGCGGTTTCATCTGTGACGTCTCGGCGATCGGGGGGGGCCGTCAGGTGGGGAGGGAGAAGCGGGGGCCGTCGGCCGCGCCGGGGGGCAGCTCGACCACGAGGCCGTCGGTGAGCAGGCTGGCGAGGGCTCGCTCGCGCTGTGGTACGTCGGACCAGGCGGCGTCGAGACGACTACGGCAGACCGGGCCGTCGCTGTCGCGGAGCACGGCCATCAGCCGGCCGCGGGCCTGCCGGTCGGTCCCCGCCCAGGACTGCGTGCGCCGCGGCGGCCCGTCGTAGGCCGGCCTGCCGGCGAGGTTCCACGTGCACAGGTCACTGACCGGGCAGGCGTCGCAGCGCGGTGAGGTCGCGGTGCACACCAGGGCGCCGAGCTCCATCACCGCGACCGCCCAGGTCGCTGCCTCCTCGAGGGGCAGCAGGGCCTGGGCCACGTCGCGCTCGGCGCGGGTGAGCGACGCGGCGGCGAGCTCGGTGCCGCCGACGGCGCGGGCGAAGACCCGGCGGACGTTGGTGTCCAGGACGGTGTGCCGCGCGCCGAAGGCGAACGACGCGATCGCGCTCGCGGTGTAGTCGCCGACTCCCGGCAGCGCGACCAGGTCCTCGTAGGACTCGGGGACCTCCCCGCCGTGGCGGTCCATGATCACGCACGCAGCGGCGTGCAGGCGCAACGCCCGCCGCGGGTAGCCCAGCCGGCCCCAGGCACGCACGGCCTCGCCGACCGGCGCGGCCGCCAGCGCTCCAGGGCTCGGCCAGCGCCGCAGCCACTCCTCGTGGACGGGCAGCACCCGCGCGACCGGGGTCTGCTGGAGCATGAACTCCGAGACCATCACCGACCACGGGGTCGAGCCCGGACCTCGCCAGGGCAGGTCGCGGGCGTGGTCGGCGTACCAGTCCAGGACCGGCCGGTGCAGTGGGTGCATGGTCGCGGCCAAGGCTGCCCGCCCGCCGTGACGCGCGCAACTCCGGTGGGCGTGCACGCCTCGGCGTTGCTCCCTCATCGCGGTCGCGATGCTGGCTACGGTGGCCGCCATGGGCACTGACAGGACACCTCGCCGGCGCCTGCCCGCACGCGTCTACTGGGTACGCCGGGGCCTGGTGGCCGCATCCGCGGTGCTCCTCGTCGTCGGCATCAGCCAGCTGATCGGCATCGGCTCGGACTCCACGAACCCGGTCGACCAGGCCGCACCGGCAGCAGCGGGACCGACCCGCACCACCGCGGCCGCCCCCGCCGGGCCGGTCGCGCCGGCCAAGAAGCTGCTGCGACAGCAGGCCAAGCAGACCCAGAACCTCCCGGCGCCCGACGGTCCCTGCCTCGACGACGAGATCACCGTGCTGCCCTCGGTGCCGAAGGCCGCCGCAGGGGGCGAGATCACGATCAGGCTGCAGCTCTTCGGCACCCGACCGGCCTGCACCTTCGCGGTCTCGCCGGAGACCCTCGTGGTGGCGGTCACCTCGGGCTCGGACCGGATCTGGTCGACCCAGGACTGCCGAAAGTCGATCACTGACGGCTCGGTCACGGTCTACAGCGGCACGCCCGCCACGGTGACAGTGGCCTGGAACGGGCGGCGCTCCGAGCCCGGCTGCGGCTCCGGGACCTCCTGGGCGATGCCCGGTTTCTACCACGTGCTGGCGGCCGCCCAGGGGTCCACTCCGGAGGACGTGCAGTTCGAGGTGACCCTGCCCGACAAGCCCGTGGTCACCCGCACTATCAAGCCCAAGCCGGGCAAGAACGGCCAGAGCGCATCGCCGTCGCAGGGCTCGACGACGTCCTCGAGTGCCGCCCCCTCGAAGCCGAGCGCCAAGCCGACGAAGTCCGCCAAGCCCAAGCCCTGAACGGGTTCAGACGTAGCGCTCCAGGATGCTGGACTCCGCCAGCCGGGAGAGTCCCTCGCGCACGCTGCGGGCGCGCAGCTCGCCCACGCCCTCGACGGTCTGGAGGTCCTCGACGCCCGCCGAGAGCAGCTTCTGCAGGGTCTCGAAGTGCCCCACGAGCCGGTCGACCACCAGCGGTGGCAGCCGGGGCACCTTGGCCAGCAGCCGGTAGCCACGAGGGCTGACCGCCCCGTCGAGGTGCTCCCCCTGGCCCAGCCCCAGGGCGCGAGCGACGCATGCGATGTCGACGAGGTCGGTGGGGGAGAGCCCCTCCAGCTCGGCCAGCACGGCCTCCGGGACGCGGGTGCGCCGACCACTCGGCTGGTAGTCGCGCACCACCAGTTCGCGCTCGATCTCGACGCCGGTGACCAGCTCCTCGAGCTGGAGCGAGAGCAGTCGGCCGTCGCTGCCGAGCTCGTTGACGTAGTCGTCGATCTCGCGGGCGATCCGGCTGACCATCTCCAGTCGCTGGGAGACCACGGCGACGTCGCGCACGGTGACGAGGTCCTCGATCTCCAGGGCGGACAGGGTGCTGGACACCTCGTCGAGGCGCACCTTGTAGCGCTCCAGGGTGGCCAGCGCCTGGTTGGCCCGGGCCAGGATGCTGCCGGAGTCCTCGAGGACGTAGCGGATGTGGCCCACGTAGATGGCGATGATCTGCATCGACTGCGACACCGAGATCACCGGGGCGCCGGTCTGCTTGGCGACCCGGTCCGCGGTGCGGTGCCGGGTGCCGGTCTCCTCGGAGGGGATCGTGTGGTCGGGCATCAGGTGCACGTTGGCGCGGTGGATCCGGCTGATCTCGCGGTCGAGGATCAGCGCGCCGTCCATCTTGGCCAGCTCGCGCAGCGCGGTCGCGGTGAACGGCACGTCGAGCAGGAACCCGCCGGTGACGATCTCGTCGACCTGCTCGTCCTGGCCCAGGACGATCAGCGCGCCGGTGCGGCCGCGCAGGATCCGCTCCAGCCCGTCGCGCAGGGACGTTCCCGGCGCGATGTTGGCCAGGGTCCTGCGCAGGCGTGCTGCGTCGTCGGGATCTTCGTGGGCTGCCACGCGCGGAGTCTATGACAGCCCGACCCGGGCGGCCCCGTCAGTTTCCAGGCCGAGCAGGTCCAGGGCCCGCCGGATGTTGTCCACGTCGACGACCCGGAGGCCGTCGAGGACCCGGCTGCTCCCGGCACTGGTGCGCGTCTCGGCCGGCACCATCGCGGACCGGAAGCCCATCCGTCCGGCCTCGGCGAGGCGCACGCCGACGTCGCGGACCCGGCGGAGCTCTCCGGACAGGCCGAGCTCGCCGATCGCCACGGCAGTGCGCGCGAGCGGGATGCCCCTCCAGGCGGAGGTGATCGCCAGGGCGATCGCCAGGTCGTTGCTGGGCTCGGTGAGCCGGGCGCCGCCGACGCTGGAGACGAACACGTCGTGGGCGTGCAGCCGCACCCCCGCATGTTGCTGCAGGATCGCCAGGATCATCGCGACCCGCGAGGAGTCGACCCCCGAGGTGGTGCGGCGCGGTCGCTCCGAGGGGGTGTGGGTGACCAGCGCCTGCACCTCGCTGAGCAGTGGGCGCCGCCCCTCCATCACCACCGCGACGCAGGTGCCCGGGACGGGGCCGTGGCCGGTCTCGAGGAAGAGGCCGGTCGGGTCGGTGATCGCCACGATGCCCTCGGCGGAGAGGTCGAAGCAGCCGACCTCGTCGACCGGGCCGTAGCGGTTCTTCACCGCCCGCAGGAGTCGCAGACGGCTGCTGCGCTCTCCCTCGAAGTGCGCCACCACGTCGACGAGGTGCTCCAGCACCCGCGGGCCGGCGATGGTGCCGTCCTTGGTCACGTGGCCGATCAGGACCACGGTGATGTTGCGCAGCTTGGCCATCCGGATCAGGGCCGCGGAGACCTCCTTGACCTGGGTCACCCCGCCGGGGACGCCGTCGACGTCGCTGGCGCTGATGGTCTGCACCGAGTCCACGACGAGCAGGGTCGGCTTCACCGCCTCGGTGTGCCCCAGCACCGCCCCGAGGTCGGTCTCGGCGGCCAGGAACAGCTCGTCCTCGACCGCCCCCGTGCGGTCGGCCCGCATCCGCACCTGCCCGGCCGACTCCTCGCCGGTGACGTAGAGCACCCGGTGGCCCTGTCGAGCCGTCTGGGCGGCCACCTCGAGCAGCAGCGTCGACTTGCCGACGCCGGGCTCACCGGCGAGCAGGATCGCGGCGCCGGGGACCAGGCCGCCGCCGAGGACCCGGTCGAGCTCGGGAACCCCGCTGGTGCGCGAGTGCGAGTCCTCGATCGCGATCTCACCGATCCGCAGCGCCGGCGCGGTGACCGGGCCGGCCTGCACCCGGCTCTTGGCCGCGGACCTCTCCACCACCGTGCCCCAGGCCTGGCACTCGCCGCAGCGCCCGACCCACTTGGCGGCCTCCCAGCCGCACTCGTTGCAGTGGTAGCCGGGACGGGCGGGCTTGGTCGCGGACCGGGTGTTCTGTGCCATGTCGAGCACGCTAGGCGAGGGCACCGACAGATCTCGCCAACGACGTGCTCCGTGCAGCTCGGGGCGCGGTTCGCCTAGGATTGGATCGATCCACATCACGGGTCGGCCGCGGACTCGGGGGTCGGCCCCTTCAGGGGGAGCGATGAACCAGCAGGGCAGGCCGGACAACGGTCGTGGGCGGCACACTTCGCCCCCGACGCTGGCCACCGTGGCCGACGAGGCGGGGGTCTCGCGGCAGACCGTCTCCAACGCGCTGAACAACCCCGAGCTGCTGCGCCCGGAGACCCTGGAGCGGGTCCAGCAGGTGATCGAGAGGCTCGGCTACTCGCCCAACCGTGCGGCGCGACAGCTGCGCACCCGCTCCTCGCACCTGATCGGGCTGCGCTTCGAACCCGCCCAGGAGGGCACCAGCAACGCGCTGATGGACCGGTTCCTGCACAGCCTGGTCGACGCCGCATCCCGCACCGGTCACCACCTGCTGCTCTTCGCGGGCGACCCCGAGGACCCCCTGGACGGCTACGACGACCTGTTGCGGTCCACCGCCGTGGACGCGTTCGTGGTGACCGACACCTACGCCGGGACACCGCAGTCGACCTTCCTGCAGGAGCGCGACGCACCCTTCGTCGCGTTCGGCCGGCCCTGGGACGACCCGGAGGCCCGGCACGCCTGGATCGACGTCGACGGCGCCCACGGCTCGCGGATCGCCACCGAGCACCTGCTGGCACAGGGTCACCGCCGGGTGGCGTGGCTGGGCTGGGAGCGCAGCTCCCGGATCGGGCAGGACCGCCGCGCCGGCTGGGAGACCGCGATGAGCGCTGCCGGTCTGGACACCGCCGGGCTCGGCGTACGCCTGACCGACAACGTCGACGCGGCCCGGATGGCCACCCACGGGCTGCTCGAGGACCCCTCGGTGACCGCCTTCGCGTGCGCCAGCGACACCTTGGCGATCGGGGTGCTGCACGCCTGTGCGGAGCGCGGCCTGCAGCCGGGGCTCGACATCGGGGTGGTCGGCTTCGACGACTCCCTGGCCGCGCAGGTGACCTGGCCGGGTCTGACCTCGGTTCGGCAGCCGCTCGAGGACGTCGCCTTCGCGCTGATCCGGATCCTGCAGACGGTGCTGGCCCACAAGCCGCTGGCCGCTCAGGGCCGGATGCTCCAGCCCACTCTGGTCGTACGCCGGTCCAGCCGGCGCGACGCCGCCAGCTGAGCGGTAGCCCGCAGCCCCACCGGGACCAGCCGGTCTACCAGCCCCTGCTCCACACGTTCACGGCGTAGTCGACCTCGAGCCCCTCGTGACCGGCCAGCAGCTCATCGGCGAGCTCGAGGGGGAACTCGATCCGCACCACGGCCTCGAGGTCCTCGCGGCTCGCGAAGGTCCACGCGGTCGTGACCGGGTGCCGCTGCCAGCCGAGACGCTCCCAGAACCGCACCGCCTCGCGATGGTCGTGCCGCTCGCCGTACCCGCGCAGGAACCAGCCGCCGAAGGTGGACCGCTCGGCGTCGTTGTCGATCACGAACGCCCGGCCGCCGGGTCGCACCACGCGGTCCAGCTCGGCCAGGCCGGGCTCGCAGCCGGGTCCGAAGAAGTAGGCCCACCGGGCGTGCACGACGTCGACCGAGTGGTCCGGGAGCGGCAGCGGGGCCGCGGCGCCGTGCACCACCTCGACGTTGTCCAGCCGCCGCACCCGGCGGCGGGCCAGGGCGACCAGAGAGCCGTGAGGCTCCACCCCGGTGACCGACCGCGCCGTCGCGGCGAACAGCGGCAGATGGAAGCCGGTGCCGCACCCGACGTCGAGGACGTCACGGTCCTGCCAGGAGGCAAGTGCGTGCATCAGGGACGTGACGGCGCCCGCGCGGTCGAAGGCCCGGTTCTCGATCTCGTAGACGTGCGGGTGGGCCCAGATGTTGGGGCTGGGAACCGCCCCGGGCGCGATCTCGCCGGGATCATGGTCGGCCCCCACGTGGTCGGGCCCGGTCAGATCCGGACGAGCCCGCGCCGGGTCTGGAACTGCGCGGCGGTGATGCCGGGGGTGCCGTTGGGCGCGACCCACTCCACCTTGACGTCCTCGAGGGCCTGGTCGACCGACCCGCCGAGCCACTCCGAGACGCGGGCGGGGTCGCCGGCGATCTCGAGGGCCTCCAGGGAGACCTGACCGTTGGCCCCCGCACTGGGGTGGTTGCCCGGCGCGGTGTCCCACTGGATGAAGAACGGCAGCTGCGGGTCTGACTGCAGCCCCTTGACGCCGAGCTGGCGCCAGAGCAGCTCGACCCCGTCGGGGCGGTGCCGGTTGCCCTTCACGGCCTCGCGACCCAGGCGGTGCTCGTGCGGCGCGAGGTCGTCGACAGCGACGACCCAGCCGAGCCAGCCGCCGCCGAGCTCGGAGCGGGCGCGCACGGCCTGGCCGAACGGCGCCTTGTCGGAGGCGGGGTGGTCGAGGACCTCGACGACCTCGAGGTAGGTGCCCTCGGTGAGGGGCAGGATCGCGTTGCGGGTGCCGAAGCGCGGGTGCACGCCGCCGGTCACGAACTCCTCGTCGAGCAGTTCCGAGAGCCGGCTCGTCGTGCCCGCGAGGCCACCGGGACCAGCGGCGAAGACGATGTGATCGAGACGCATACTCGATTCTCACCCGAGTCGGATCGCGATCCGACACCGGGGGGTGGGGTCAGCGTTCGGGCCGGTCGTTCGGCGAGGCGGGGTGCAGGGCCAGGACGGAGCGGGAGCGCAGGTGCGCCTCGCAGTGCGTCACGAGCACGTCGTAGGCCGATTCCCCCATCAGGGCAGTGAGTTCGGCCGCGTTGGAGAGGTAGACCGGCTCCGCGCCGACATGGGCTTCGGTGTTGCCCGAGCAGTACCAGTCGAGGTCGTGCCCCCCGGCGCCCCAGCCGCGGCGGTCGTACTCCCCGATGCTGACCTCGAGGTAGGTGGTCCCGTCGGGACGCTCCACGTCGCGGAAGGTACGGCGTACCGGCAGCTGCCAGCACACGTCGGGCTTGGTCTCGACGAAGTGCACGCCGTGCTGGAGTGCCAGCGTGTGCAGGGCACAGCCGTAGCCGCCCTCGAAGTCGCGGGAGTTGTGGAAGATGCAGGCGCCGTCGACCACGCGGGTCTTGCGGTCGCCCTCCTCGTCGGTCTCCACCCAGCCCTTGCGACGCAGCCTGCCGTTCTTGCCCAGCGCCTCGTCACGGTGCTGCCACACCGACTCGTCGAGCCGGTCGACCCACTCGGCGACGCGGTTCTCGTCGGCCTTGTCGGAGAAGTGCGCGCCGAGGGTGCAGCAGCCGGTGTCGGGGGAGTCGGCGTAGATGCCCTGGCAACCGTTGCCGAAGATGCAGGTCCAGTTCGAGGTGAGCCAGGTCAGGTCGCAGCGGAACACCTGCGCGTCCGCGGCCGGATCGGCGAACTCGATCCAGGCGCGGGGAAAGACCAGATCGACCTCGGGCACGAAGGAACCCTAGCCCCGGTAGCCTCGGTGCATGCGTCTGGGCGTGCTCGACATCGGCTCCAACACGGGGCATCTGCTGGTGGTGGACGCCTACCGTGGCGCAGCCCCGATGCCGGCGTCCTCCTACAAGGAGCCGCTGCGGCTCGCCGAGCACCTCGACGAGGACGGCCTGATCACCGAGCGCGGTGTCGAGGTCCTCGGGGAGTTCGTGGGCCACGCGCTCGAGGTCGCCGAGGACAAGGGCTGCGAGGAGATCTACTCCTTCGCCACCTCGGCGGTGCGCGAGGCCGGCAACGGCGACGAGGTGCTGCGGCGGGTGCAGGAGCGCACCGGGGTGGAGATCAAGGTGCTGCCGGGCGAGGACGAGGCCCGGCTGACCTTCCTCGCCGTACGCCGCTGGTTCGGCTGGTCCTCCGGCAGGCTGGCGGTCTTCGACATCGGCGGCGGCTCCCTGGAGATCGCCGGCGGAGGCGACGAGGTGCCGGACACGGCGTGGTCGCTGCCCCTGGGAGCCGGCCGGCTCGCCCGCGAGCGGCTCGCCGGGGGGAGGCCCGACGCGGAGGCGGTTCGCCGGCTGCGCAAGGAGATCCGGGCCGAGATCGCCCACGACGCCGGCACCCTGCTGCGCGGCGGAGCGCCCGACCACGCCGTGGCGACGTCGAAGACGTTCCGCTCGCTGGCCCGGATCTGTGGTGCGGCGCCCTCGAGCGACGGCGTCTTCGTGCGCCGGATCCTGCGCTCGGTCGACATCGAGCGCTGGGTGCCCAAGCTGCTGGCGATGGGACCCGACGAGATCGCCGAGCTTCCCGGCGTCTCGAGCAACCGCGCGCACCAGATGCTGGGCGGGGCGCTGGTCGCGTCCGCGGTGATGGACATCTTCGACCTCGATGAGCTCGAGATCTGCCCGTGGGCGCTTCGTGAAGGCGTGATCCTCGACCGGCTCGACCAGCTCAGCGGTCCGGGCTGAGGGCCGGTGGCTCCCCTCTTCGCGCTCTCCACGGCCTCGGTCTACCCCGAGACCACGGCGCACGCCTTCGAGTACGCCTCCCGGCTCGGCTACGACGCGGTCGAGGTGATGGTCAGCATCGAGGCGGCCAGCCAGAGCGTCGCGAAGGTCCGGGGGCTGCGCGACTACCACGAGATTCCCGTGTGCGCGGTGCACGCGCCCTGCCTGCTGATCACCCAGCGGGTGTGGGGCACCGACCCGTGGGTCAAGCTCGAGCGCAGTGCCGAGATGGCGGCGGCGCTGGGCGCCGACGTCGTCGTGGTGCACCCGCCCTTCCGGTGGCAGAAGGACTACGCCGCCGGCTTCGTGGAGGGGATCGCCGACCTCGAGGCCCGCACCGGCATCGCCTTCGCGGTGGAGAACATGTATCCGTGGCGGGCGACCTCGCGCCGCGAGATGAAGGTCTACCAACCGGGCTGGGACCCCTCCGAGGAGGACTACGCCAACGCCACGATCGACCTCTCCCACTCCGCGACCGCCCAGTCCGACCCGATCGCGATGGCCACCCGGCTCGGCAAGCGGCTGCGGCACGTCCACATGACCGACGGCAGCGGCTCGGCCAAGGACGAGCACCTCGTCCCCGGCCGGGGCAACCAGCCGTGCGGGCCCTTCCTCGAGCACCTGTCCACGACTGGGTTCGAGGGGCACATCGTGGTCGAGATCAACACCCGCAAGGCAGGCGCGCGCAAGGTGCGGGAGGCCGACCTGCTCGAGGCGCTCGCCTTCAGCAAGCTGCACTTCGGCGCCGCCGTCGAGTCCTGAGCCGGGCCGGCCCGGGTGTCAGACTGGTTGCCGTGACCAGTGCAACCGGCTCCAGGGGGCGACGTCCGGGCGCCCCGGACACCCGCGCCGAGATCCTGGCCGCGGCGAGGTCGTCGTTCGCCAGCAAGGGCTTCGCGAGCACCACGATCCGCGCGGTCGCCGCGCAGGCCGGCGTGGACCCGGCGCTGGTGCACCACTACTACGGCTCCAAGGACGACCTGTTCATGGCGGCCCTCCAGCTCCCGGTCGACCCGCGGGAGCGGCTGGCCCCGGTGCTGGCCCTGGGAGCCGACGGTGCGGGCGAGCGGCTGCTGCGCGTCTTCTTGGAGGTCTGGGACGACCCGGAGAACCAGCTCTCCTTCCTCGGCCTGTTCCGCGGGATCCTCGAGCCGCCGGGCGAGCGCCTGGTCAGCGAGGGGTTCGTGCCGGTCGTGCTCGGCCCGGTCGGGCGGCAGCTGGGCATCGACCGGCCCGACCATCGGATGCCGCTGGTGGCCAGCCAGCTGGTCGGGCTGATCATCACCCGCTACGTGCTCAGGCTGGAGCCGCTCGCGTCCATGGACGCGGACAGCCTGGTCGCGACCTACGCGCCGACGCTGCAGCGCTACCTCACCGGGGAGCTGCCCTCTTGACGTGAGCCGTCACCGGAGGATAATTCAACGCATGATGAATAACCTGGTCGACGTACAGGGGCTCACAGTGGTGCGGGCTGGGACCGAGGTGCTGCACGACCTCAGCTTCGCGGTGGCGGCGGGGGAGGTGACCGGCCTCCTCGGGCCCTCGGGTGGCGGGAAGACCACGCTGATGCGCGCGCTGGTGGGGGTGCAGCGGATCACCGCGGGCTCGGTGCAGGTCCTCGGGGAGCCTGCCGGGTCGGCCTCGCTGCGCGACCGGATCGGCTACGTCACCCAGCAGGCCAGCGTGTACGACGACCTCTCGGTCTCCGAGAACCTGCGCTTCTTCGCCCGGGTCCTGGGGGTCGCGGACTCGCGCGTCGAGGAGTCGGTCGCGCTGGTGTCGCTGCAGGACCACCGGAACCGGATCGTCCGGGAGCTCTCCGGAGGACAGCGCTCGCGGGTCTCCCTCGCGGTCGCACTGCTCGGGGACCCCCGGTTGCTTGTGCTCGACGAGCCCACCGTCGGGCTGGACCCGGTCCTGCGCGAGGAGCTGTGGGAGACCTTCCACACCCTGGCCGGCGCCGGGGCGGCGGTGCTGGTCTCGAGCCACGTGATGGACGAGGCCGCCCGCTGCGACCGGCTGCTGCTGATGCGCGCGGGCAGGATCATCGCCGACGACTCGCCCCAGGGTCTGCGCGAGCGCACCGGCACGACCGACATCGAGCATGCGTTCCTCTCGATCGTCCACGAGGAGGAGGCGGCATGACCACCCTGCTCACCCCGCGCGCCACCGCGGCGGTGACGACGCGCGTGCTCACCCAGCTGCGGCGCGACCACCGGACGCTGGCGATGCTGCTCGTGCTCCCGGTGGCGCTGCTCTCGCTGCTGTGGTGGATGTTCGACAACGTCCCCGGTGACGGGTTCTCTCGGCTGGGCCCGGCGCTGCTCGCGCTGATCCCGTTCATCGTGATGTTCCTGGTGACCTCGGTGACCACCCTGCGCGAGCGCACCTCGGGGACCCTCGAGCGACTGCTCGCGATGCCGATGGGCAAGCTCGACTTCCTGATGGGCTACGCCATCGCCTTCGGCCTGGTGGCTGCGGCGCAGTCGGCGCTGGCCGTCGGGGTCTGCCTGTGGCTGCTCGACCTGACCATCGTGGGCAATGCGTGGCTGCTGATGGTGGTGGCGATCCTCGACGCCGTCCTCGGCACGGCGCTGGGGCTGTTCGTCTCGGCGTTCGCCCGCACCGAGTTCCAGGCGGTGCAGTTCATGCCGGCGCTGGTGATCCCGCAGATCCTGCTGTGCGGGCTGTTCATCGCCCGCGACGCCATGCCCGGCGTCCTCGGGGCGATCTCCGACGTGCTGCCGCTGTCCTACGGGGTCGACGCGATGCAGGCAGTGGCCTCCTCGACGTCGGCAGGAGACGTGTGGCGCGACGTCGCCGTGGTCGCGGCGTACGCCGTCGGGGGGCTCGCGCTCGGCGCGCTCACCCTGCGCCGCCAGTCCGACTGAGGCGAGGGGTAGCGTGGCCCGGAGTCGCCCTCTGGAGGAACCACTTGTTGCGCCAATTGCTGTTGCTGCTGGCCCGTAGCCACCGCGTGCAGGACCTCGTCACCCGGATGCCCGTGAGCAGCGGGGTCGTGAACCGCTACGTGCCGGGCGAGGCCACCGAGCAGGCGGTCGCCGCCACCCAGGCGCTCGTCGACGACGGCCTGAGCGTGACCTTGGACTTCCTCGGCGAGGACACCCTCGACGAGGCTCAGGCCGAGGCGACGGTGCTGGCCTACCTCGACCTCCTCGAAGCCCTCTCGACGGCCGGCCTGGCACGCAGCGCCGAGGTCAGTGTCAAGCTCTCCGCGCTCGGCCAGGCACTGCCCGACGTGGGGGTGAAGCTCTCCACCGAGAACGCCCGCCGGATCTGCCGTGCGGCCCGCAACGCCGGCACCACGGTCACCCTCGACATGGAGGACCACACCACCACCGACCAGACCCTGGCCACGCTGCGCGAGCTGCGCAAGGACTTCCCCGAGACCGGAGCGGTGCTGCAGTCCTACCTGCACCGCACCGAGCAGGACTGCCGCGCGCTGGCGCACGAGGGCAGCCGGGTGCGGCTGTGCAAGGGCGCCTACAACCAGCCCGAGGAGGTGGCCTTCCAGGACAAGCACGACGTGGACAAGTCCTACGTGCGCTGCCTGAAGGTGCTGATGGCCGGTGAGGGCTATCCGATGATCGCCACCCACGACCCGCGCCTGGTCAAGATCGCCTCGGCCCTGGCCACCCGCAACGGGCGGATGCCGGGGAGCTATGAGTTCCAGATGCTCTTCGGGATCCGCAGCGAGGAGCAGAAGCGCCTCGCCGACGCCGGGGAGAAGGTGCGCGTCTACATCCCCTACGGCGAGGAGTGGTACGGCTACCTGATGAGAAGGCTGGCCGAGCGCCCGGCCAACCTGACATTCTTCCTGCGGTCGCTGGTCTCGCAGAAGTAGCGCAGACGAAGCTCGGCGCCACCTACCTCGAAGGGGATCCCATGGCTGTGGCCATCATCGGTGCAGGCGTGATGGGTGAGGCCCTGCTCTCCGGCCTCCTGCGCGGTGGGCACGAGGCGAGCGACCTGCTGGTCGGTGAGAAGCGTCCCGAGCGCGCGGTGGAGCTGCGGGAGAAGTACGCCGTCGAGGTGGTCACCAACATCGAGGCCGCGGGTGCCGACACGGTGGTGCTCGTCGTCAAGCCGCAGGACATGGGCGAGGTGCTGACCGAGATCGCGCCGCACCTGCGCGCCGGACAGGTGCTGATCAGCCTGGCGGCAGGGATCACCACCGACTACATCGAGCGGCACATCCCCGAGGGCATCGCCGTGGTCCGGGTGATGCCCAACACGCCCGCGCTCGTCGACGAGGGGATGGCCGCGATCTCGGCGGGCACCCACTGCGACGAGGAGCACCTCGCGCTGGCCGAGCGGATGCTCGCGGTCACCGGCCGGGTGATCCGGGTGCCGGAGAAGCAGCAGGACGCCGTCACCGCCATCTCCGGGTCCGGCCCGGCCTACCTGTTCTTCGTGGTCGAGTCGATGATCGAGGCCGGCGTACACCTCGGTCTGCCGCGCAGCACCTGCACCGAGCTCGTGGTGCAGACCGTCGTCGGGTCGGCCAAGCTCCTCCGGGAGACCGGCGAGCACCCCACCGTGCTGCGCGAGCGCGTCACCTCACCCGGTGGCACCACGGCCGCCGCGATCCGCCAGCTCGAGGACCACAAGGTGCGCGCGGCCTTCATCACGGCCATGGAGGCGGCCCGGGACCGCTCCGTCGCCCTCGCGGCGAGCGATGACTGACCCCGCGGAGGCACCTGGCGTGCAGCCTCTGCGCGGAGGCTGCCGCTCCAGCGTGGTGTACGACGAGACGCTGACCGCCTACACCTTCGGGCACGACCACCCGATGAACCCGATCCGGGTGGACCTCACGATCTCGCTGGCCACCGGGCTCGGCGTGCTCGACCGGCTCACGGTCGTCCCGGCGCCCGACGCCACCGAGGACGACCTGGTCACGGTGCACGACCCCGCGCTGATCGAGGCGGTGATGGCGGCCGGCTCCGACCCCCGCCGTACCAACCCGGCCCTGGGGCTGGGCACCGAGGACAACCCGACCTTCCCGCTGATGCACGAGGCGTCTCGCCACATCGTCGGCGCCAGCATCGAGGCGGCGCGCCAGGTCTGGTCCGGTGAGGTGGAGCACGCGGCGAACATCGCCGGCGGCCTGCACCACGCGATGCCCGACCGGGCCAGCGGCTTCTGCGTCTACAACGACGTCGCGGTCGCGATCAGGTGGCTGCTGGCCAACGGTGCCCGCAAGGTCGCCTACGTCGACGTGGACGTGCACCACGGCGACGGCGTGGAGCGGATCTTCTGGGACGACCCGCGGGTGCTGACCGTGTCCTTGCACGAGACCGGTCAGATGCTCTTCCCCGGCACCGGCTTCGCCAACGACGTCGGCGGCGAGGAGGCGCAGGGGTCCTCGGCCAACGTGGCGCTGCCCCCGGGCACCAGCGACGCCGGATGGCTGCGGGCCTTCCATGCGGTGGTGCCACCGCTGCTGCGCGAGTTCGGGCCCGACGTCCTGGTCACCCAGCAGGGCTGCGACAGCCACCGCGACGACCCGCTCGCCCACCTGGCGATGTCCGTGGACGGCCAGCGCGCCAGCTACCAGGCGCTGCACGACCTCGCCCACGAGCTCTGCGAGGGCCGGTGGGTCGCCTACGGGGGTGGCGGCTACGCGGTGGTCGACGTGGTGCCCCGGGCGTGGACCCACCTCCTGGCGGTGCTCTCCGGCACCCCGCTGGACCCCGCCCTGCCCACGCCGGGGGCCTGGCGCGCGGAGGTCGGTGAGCGCTACGGGGTCCGGGCGCCGACCCGGATGACCGACGGCCGGGACCCGGCCTATCGCGACTGGGCGCAGGGCTACGACCCGGACACCTGGCTGGACCGGACGATCCAGTCGACCCGCGAGACGGTGTTTCCGTTCAACGGCCTTGACCCCCACCTCTGAAGCGCGACACTAGACCAGTCAAGCCAACACGCCGGGACCCCACTGATCACTTTGGCGAATCTATGGCACATTGGTCACTTCTGGCCCTATATTTCTCCCCAGCCTGCACGTGGGGTCTGTGACGGGGAAGTCGCAGGGCGTGCGAGAGAAAGAACGGTGCGCCCATGGCCACGAACATCCCGGGAGACATCTCCGAGGTGAAGTTCCTGACGGTTGCCGAGGTTGCCTCGGTGATGCGTGTCTCGAAGATGACCGTCTACCGACTGGTCCACTCCGGAGAGCTGCCCGCCGTACGTGTCGGACGCTCCTTCCGGGTCCGCGAGCCGGACGTCAACGAGTACCTGAAGGCGAGCTTCTACGACGCGGGCTAGTTCGTGCGGTGAGAGCGGTCACTCCCGATTCGTCTGTGCTGGTGGACCCCGATACGCTGTGCCCTTCAGGAGGGGACCCGCCACTGGCGACCCCCATGCTCTCAACGATGGGTACGACGTGGGTTCTGTCATCAAGAAGCGCCGCAAGCGCATGGCGAAGAAGAAGCACCGCAAGCTGCTGAAGAAGACACGCGTCCAGCGTCGTCGTCTGGGCAAGTAACCCACGTCGGTCGCCACCATGGGTCAGGTCGTACTCGTCACCGGCGTCGCCGGCGACCTCGGGCGCCGCTTCGCTGCGCAGCTCGCGCGGTCTCCGCACGTGCAGCGGGTGATCGGTGTCGACGTACTGCCTCCCCGTGGCGACCTGGGGCATGCCGACTTCGTGCGTGCCGACATCCGCAACCCGGTGATCGCCAAGGTGATCGTCCGGGAGCGGGTGGACACCGTGGTGCACACCAGTGTCGCCGCCACGGCGGCAGCCTCGGGTGCCCGCAGCTCCATGAAGGAGCTGAACGTGATCGGCACGATGCAGCTGCTCGCGGCGTGCCAGCAGGCCCCCGACCTGCGCAAGCTGGTGATCAAGTCGAGTGCCGCCGTCTACGGCGCCTCCAACCGCGACCCGGCGATGTTCACCGAGGACATGGGTCCCAAGCGCCAGCTCGGTGCCGGGTTCGCCAAGGACGTCACCGAGGTCGAGGCCTACACCCGCGGCTTCGCCCGTCGCCGCCCCGACGTCGCGGTGACCACGCTGCGCTTCGCCAACGTGATCGGTCCCGAGGTCACCACGGCCATGACCGGCTACTTCCGGATGCCGTTGATCCCCACCGTGATCGGCTTCAACCCCCGGATGCAGTTCCTGCACGAGCGAGACGCCCTCGACGTCCTCGAGCACGCCACCTTCAGCGACGTCGCCGGCACCTACAACGTCGCCGGTGACGGCGTGGTCACCCTCGACCAGGCCGTACGCCGCCTCGGCCGGCCCAGCGTGCCGATGCCCGCGTTCGCGATCTCGGCCTTCGGCTCGGTGACCGGCCAGGCCCGCAGCGCCGACCTCTCTCGCGAGCAGATCGCCTTCCTCACCTATGGCCGCGGCCTCGAGACCGTCCGGATGCGGGAGATGCTGGGCTTCACGCCCACCCTCGACAGCGCCGGCGCCTTCGCCGACTTCGCCGCCTCGATGGCTCCCGGCCTCCTGCGCCCCGACCGGATCCGCGCTGCCGAGAGCGCCGTACTCTCGGCCCTCGCCCCGGGAGCGTCCTCCCGTGGGTGACGCCGAGGTGATCCCGATCGGCACCCGCGGTACGCCGGGTCGTGGCAGCGGGGACGAGAGGCCGTCCTCGAAGAGCCGCAGCCTGGCGCCACGCACCCGCCCATCCGCGCCGACCTCCCAGGAGCCTGACGTGCGCGTGCCCGCCCAGAAGAAGTCCGTCCAGAAGTCCGCGCAGAAGTCCGCGCAGAAGAAGCCTGCTCCGAGCAGTCCCGCCCAGCGGACCCCGCGCCGCCCCAGGCCGCAGGCGGAGCCCACGGTCGCACCGGTGGCCGCTGCCCCCGAGGCGTCGCGTGCGCCGGTCACCGCCGACCACCGCCACCCGGTGCCCGGGATCCCGCCGCTGGAGTGGCTGGCCGCGCTGACCTCGGCCTCCAAGGAGCTCTTCGGGGACAACTGGGAGCCCCGGCTCGCGGAGTTCCTCGCGTTCCTGCGCCGCCGCCTCACCGGCGAGTACGCCGTCGACGACTACGGCTTCGACCGTGAGGTCACCGAGCGCTTCCTCTACGCCGCCCTGCGACCGCTCGCGCAGAAGTGGTTCCGCGTGGAGGTCAGCGGCGTGGAGAACATCCCTGCCGTCGGCGGGGCGCTGGTGGTCTCCAACCACTCCGGCACGGTGCCGGTCGACGGCCTGATGACCGGTGTCAGCATCCACGACCACACCGGCCGGTTCCTGCGCCCTCTCGGCGCCGACCTGGTCTTCAGCCTTCCGGTGGTCAGCGGCCTCGCCCGGCGCGGCGGTGCCACCCTGGCCTGCGGCGAGGACGCCGAGCGGATGCTGCGCGGCGGCGAGCTGGTCGGCGTCTGGCCCGAGGGCTTCAAGGGGATCGGCAAGCCGTTCAGCGAGCGCTACAAGCTCCAGCGGTTCGGCCGTGGCGGGTTCGTCTCCGCCGCCATCCGTGCGGGGGTCCCGATCATCCCCACCTCGGTCGTGGGCGCCGAGGAGATCTACCCGCTCGTGGGCAACATCCCCTCGCTGGCGCGCCTGCTCGGGATCCCCTACATCCCGATCACCCCGATGTTCCCGCTCCTGGGCCCGCTCGGGCTGGTGCCGCTCCCCTCGAAGTGGTTGATCGAGTTCGGCGAGCCGATCCGCACCGACGACTACGAGCCCGGTGCCGCCGACGACCCGATGCTGGTCTTCAACGTGACCGACCAGGTCCGCGAGTCGATCCAGCAGACGCTCTACACGTTGTTGATGCGCCGCAAGACCGTCTTCGGCTGAGCACGACAGCAGGCCTGCACGCGGTCAGCGGGCAGGCAGGTGTGATCGAGCGAGGCGACCGACCCGACGGGTCAGGGCAGCAGCTTGTCGGTGATGCCCTCGGTGAGGTCCTCCAGGGTCCCGCCGCCGGGGTCGTCGGCGGGATCGGCGGCGGGGGGACTGGGCTTCACGGCGCCGGTGAGTCCCTTGACGGTGCCGGTCACCCCGGTCACGAGGTCCTTGACGGTGGCGTCCACACCGAGGCTGGGCAACAGCTTGCCCTCCCTGGTGAAGGTGCCCCGCGTCGGCGAGGGCTCCTTGCCCGGAGCGGCCCCGGCGTTCTCGGGGGTCCCGGCGGAGGGGGTACGGCCCGCTGCCTCCTCGGCCGCGCGCTGGAGGGCGGCGACCTCGTCGGCGTCGAGCACCTCCTGGACGCGGGCGACCGGGCTGGTGAGCAGGCTCTCGAAGCCGGCAGCAGCAGCGCCTGCACTCAGCGACGAGGGCGGGAAGACCGCGGCGGCGGGGCCGCAGGTGCGGCACAGCACGCGGGCCTCCTGGTCGATGTCGGCGAGGGTGTCGGCGGCCTCGACCAGGGCAGAGCCGGTGGCGGGGTCCGAGTCGCCGCTCAGGCGGCTGATCTCGGCCATCTGCTGCGCGGCGAAGTCGCGCACGGCGGTGATGTCTGCCGGGTCGCCCTCGCGCTGGAAGCTGACGAACAGCTTGTCCGAGCCGCTGTCGGCTGCGGTGTTGAAGGCGTCCACGGTGCGTGCGACCAGGGCTGCGTCGGCACCCGAGGCGACGAGCTTGCTGACCTCGGAGAGCCGGGTCTCGGCCTGGGTGAGCAGCAGCCGGCCCTTGCTGGCCTCGTTGAGCCGCAGGGCTGCGTTGAGCTTCTCGCCACCGCGCTTGATCGGGTAGAGCGAGTCGCCGGGCAGGGCGCCTGCGGCAGCCGCGGCCATGCCGGCACTGCCGCCGAGGATGACCAGCGATGCGGCGACCGAGCCCAGCCGCCGGCGGCCGGTGTGCGGTGCGGCGGAGCGGGCGTGGGAGATGTGGGTGACCGTGGGGGCGGCGACGAGCTCGGTGCGCGCGGCCAGCATCAGCCGCTCGCGAAGGTCGCCGACGAACTCGGCCCGGGGCGTGACCTCGGGCTGGGCGCGGAGGACCTCGACGGTCGCGAGCAGTCCGGCGTGGCGGTCGGCCACCGCCGGAGCTGCAGTGCCAGCGAGGACGCTCTCGAACTCCTCGGCTGCCCGCGTGGCGGGGAAGAGGGAAGTCATCGGCGAGTTCCTGAGGTGTGGAAGGACGTGTGACCGAGGTTCGCGAGGGATGTGCGAACTCCGGTGCACCTTGACATCCACTCCAACGACCGGGAGGACACGAAGGTTATGCCTGTTTCGGAGAGGTCCGTCACGTAATGGCGGGAGGCGGTCATGAGCCCATCCCCTCGGGCAGCAGCTTGGCCAGGTTGCGCACTCCTCGCAGCTGCAGCTGCTTGACCGCCCCGGCGCTGCGACCGAGGACCTCGGCGGTCTCGGCGATGGAGAGCCCCTGCAGGAAACGCATCACCAGGCACTCGCGCTGCTCCGCCGGCAGGCTGCTCAGCGCCTCGAGCAGGGCCTCGTTGGTCAGCGACGCCAGCACCGCACCCTCGGGCCCCTCGGCGGTGGTGTCCAGGGTGGTCATGTCCTCGGTGGTCTGCTCGAGACGGGTGCGACCGGCCTTGAAGTGGTCGGTGGTCAGGTTGCGCGCGATCGTCATCAGCCAGGCGCCGAAGTCCTTGCCCTGCCAGCGGAACGAGCTCATGCTGCGCAGCGCCCGGAAGAACGTCTCCGCGGTGAGGTCCTCGGCCAGGGGGACCGAGCCGACGCGGTAGTACAGGAACCGGTAGACGCTGGCCTGGTAGTGGTCGTAGAGCTGCCCGAAGGCCTCGGCGTCGCCGACCCGGGCGAGCTCGACCAGGGCGATCAGGCGGCTGCCCTCGGCCTCGTCCTCGAGTGAGGAGGTGGCGAAGGCCGAGTCGTCGGGCCGGCCGCCGGACAGGTCGGACTCCAGACGGGTGGGCCGCTCGCTGGTCTGGGTGAGCAGCCACGAGGAGCCTGGACCGCCGGAGGTGGGGGCGACGGTGGCCAGGGCCAGCTCGGGCTCGATCAGCTGCACGAGGGCATGACGCAGTGCGTCGAGACCCCTCGTGACACCCTCGATACCCATACGCCTCTGCCGACGACCGCCGGCTCCCTCCCTTGGATCAGGTCCATCGTAGGGGTGAGATGCGCCCTTGTGAACCGAATCGTGAGGTTGACCACGTTTGTTGGCGCAGCGGCTGGGTACCTCAGCCGACCTTGCGGCGGATCGCCGCACCGGCCGCCACGGTGCCCACCGCGGCACCGGCCAGGGCGGCGGTGAACATTCCGGCTCGGGCCGCCTTGCGTCCACTGCGGTAGTCGCGGATGCGCCAGCCCTGCTCGCGTGCGTGCTCGCGCAGCCGGGAGTCGGGGTTGATCGCGCACGGGTCGCCGACCTCGTTGAGCATCGGCAGGTCGTTGTAGGAGTCGGAGTACGCCGAGCAGCGGGCCAGGTCGAGGCCGAAGCGGTCGGCCAGCTCGCGCACGGCGACCGCCTTGGCCGACCCGTGCAGCATCTCCCCGACCAGCGCGCCGGTGTAGACGCCGTCGACGTGCTCGGCCACGGTGCCCAGGGCGCCGGTCAGCCCGAGCCGTCGGGCGATGATCGTGGCGATCTCGATCGGGGCGGCCGTGACCAGCCAGACCCGCTGGCCCTGGTCGAGGTGCAGCTGGGCGAGGGCGCGAGTGCCGGGCCAGATCCGGTGGGCCATCCGCTCGTCGAAGATCTCCTCACCCAGCGACTCCAGCTCGGCCACGGTGTGCCCGGCGATGAAGGAGAGTGCGGAGGCCCGCGCCTCGGCCACGTGCTCGGGGTCCTCGACCCCGACGACCCGGAAATAGGCCTGCTTCCAGGCCGCGCCCACGATGTCCTTGGTGGTGAAGAACTGACGCTTGTGCAGGCCGCGGGCCAGGTGGAAGATCGAGGCCCCCTGCATCACGGTGTTGTCGACGTCGAAGAACGCGGCGACCTCGGGCTCGTCGGCGATGTCGAGCGCGCTCTCCACCTCAGCGATCGCGGCTGCAGCCTCCCCGGCGAGCTGGGAGCGCCGTTGCAGGTTCGGAGCGCGCGGGGGAGTCTTGCGTCCCGGCTTCCTGCCCGTGGGAGGTGGGGTCACGGGCACAGCCTATGCCGCTGAGGGACACCCCCGATGTGGGAGACTCGCCCGATGGAGTCCAACGTCGCCGAGTTGCTGACACGGGCCGCCGAGCACGAGGCCGACAGGATCGCGCTGACCGAGGCCGCGTCGGGGCGCACCGTCACCTGGAGCGCGCTCGACGAGCTCGCGCAGCGGGTGGTCCAGGGCCTCTCCGACGCGGGCATGGTCGCCGGCTACCGCGTGATGATCGCGACCGGCAACTCCATCGAGTTCGTGGCCGCCTACTTCGGTGCCCTGCGGGCGGGGATGGTGGTGGTGCCGGTGAACCCGCGCAGCGCCACCGGTGAGCTGATCCGGATGCTCGCCGACTCCGGCACCCGGATGGTGATCGCCGACCAGTCCACGATCTCCTCGGTCCGCGCCGCAGTGGGTGGGCTCGGCGAGGCGATGGTCGCTGCCGGGCACGAGTCCGCCTCCCGGCCGCGGATCGTCTCGGTCGGCACCACGCTCGAGCCCGGTGAGCGCTCCTGGGACCAGCTCGTCGCCAACCACGGCCGGCTGGCTCCCACCCGCCGGGATGCCGAGAGCCTCGCCGTCCTGCTCTACACCAGCGGTACGTCGGGGCGACCGCGCGCCGCGATGCTCTCCCACCGTGCGCTGCTGGCCAACGTCGAGCAGGTCGCCCTGGTCGACCCGCCGATGATCACCGGGCGCGACGTCGTGCTCGGCGTGCTGCCGCTGTTCCACGTCTACGGCCTGAACGCGGTGCTGGGCCAAGTGGTGCGCCAGCACGCCCGGATGGTGCTGGTGAACGGATTCGACCCCGAGGGCTCCCTGGACCTGATCGAGGACGAGGCGATCTCGGTGGTGCCGGTCGCGCCTCCGGTCTTCGCCTACTGGATGCAGGTGACCGGGCTCGAGGAGCGCCTGGGCCCGGTCCGGCTCGTCCTGAGCGGGTCGGCCCCGCTCGACCCCGACCTCACGGCTGCCTTCTCCCGGCGTACCAACGTGGCCATCCACCAGGGTTACGGCCTGACCGAGGCCGCACCCGTCGTGACCTCGACGCTGTGCAGCAAGGTGCCCAACCCCCGCTCGGTGGGGGCGGCGCTGCCCGGCATCGAGGTTCGCCTCGTCGACGACTTCGGCCGCACCCCGCTGGACGAGGATGCCGGTGAGATCCACGTGCGTGGCGAGAACATGTTCTCCGGCTACTGGCCCGACGGCGCCGACGGGCCCGACGAGGACGGCTGGTGGCCCACCGGCGACGTGGGCTACCTCGACCCGACCGGCGACCTCTACCTGGTCGATCGGCTCAAGGAGCTGGTCATCGTCTCCGGCTTCAACGTCTACCCCAGCGAGGTCGAGGAGGTGATCGCAGAGCTGCCCGAGGTCGCCGGCGCCGCGGTCATCGGCGTCGACGACGCCCGCACCGGCGAGGCCGTCGTGGCCTATGTGGTCCCGACCACGGCCGGTGCCAGCGACGCGCTGGTCGACGTCGTCCGCGCGCACTGCGAGCAGCGGCTGGCGCGGTTCAAGCAGCCCTCGGTGGTCCACGTCGTCGAGACGCTGCCACTCACCGGCACCGGCAAGGTGCAGAAGGGCCGGCTGCGGGCCACCGAGCGTCGCCGGGCCCTGGGCCTGCTCGAGTGAGACCGCGCGGATGAGCGCTCGCGTCCTGCTCTACGGCAAGCCCGGCTGCCACCTGTGCGACGACGCCCGCGCCGTGGTCGCGCGCGTGTGCGCCGAGGTGGGCACCGGCTTCGAGGAGGTCGACGTCACCACCTCCCCGGAGCTGATGGAGACCTACGGCGAGCAGATCCCGGTGACCTTCGTCGACGGCCGGCAGCACGACTTCTGGCGTGTCGACGAGGCCCGGTTGCGCGCCGCCCTCAGCTGAGCCCGCACCGGGCAACGGGCTGCGCCCGGACCCCCGGTGAAGGTGACACATGTCACGTGTGCTAGCCAGAGACCGGACTCGGTTTGTTCGCACGTTCACAAACTCTTACGCTGACGAGGTTCCCCACGTCTGGAGAGTGTCGAAGCAGTGAGCAACTCCCGCATCCCCGAGGCGACGGTGGCCCGCCTTCCGGTGTATCTGCGGGCCCTCAACGCCATGGTCGAGGCCGGCACGTCCACGTGCTCGAGCCTGGAGCTGGCGACGGCTACCGGCGTGAACAGTGCCAAGCTGCGCAAGGACCTCTCGCACCTCGGCTCCTACGGAACCCGCGGGGTCGGCTACGACGTGGAGTACCTCCGCTACCAGATCTCGCGCGAGATCGGGCTGACCCAGGACTGGCCGGTCGTGGTCGTGGGGATCGGCAACCTCGGTCATGCCCTGGCCAACTACTCGGGCTTCTCCTCCCGCGGCTTCCGCACCGTGGCGCTGCTCGACGCCGACGGCAGCCGGCAGGGCGAGGTCGTCGCCGGCCTCGAGATCCGCGGCTTCGACGAGCTCGCCGAGGTCGTGGCCGAGCACGGCGTCGGCATCGGCGTGATCGCCACCCCCGCCGTGGCCGCGCAGGACGTCTGCGACCGGATGGTCGCGGTGGGCATCCGCAGCATCTTGAACTTCGCGCCCACCATCCTCTCGGTGCCCGAGGGTGTCGACGTACGTCGCGTCGACCTCTCCAGCGAGCTGCAGATCCTGGCCTACCACGAGCAGCGCCGTACCAGCGACGAGCTGGCCGCGGGTCTGGTCGGCGAGAGCGTCGAGGAGGCCGGATGAGCGTCCTGGTGGTGGGGATCTCGCACCGCAGCGCGCCGGTCGGCGTGCTGGAGAAGGTCGCCCTCGAGGCGAGCGCGGTGCCCAAGCTGGCCCGTGACGCGGCCGACACCGAGCACGTCACCGAGGCGACCGTGCTCTCGACCTGCAACCGCACCGAGGTCTACGCCGACGTCGACCGCTTCCACGGCAGCGTCGAGGCGATCTCCGGGCTGCTCGTCGAGCGGGCCGGGTCCTCGACCGAGGACATTCTCGGCCACCTCTACGTGCACTACGACGATGCGGCCGTCTCGCACCTGTTCCACGTGACCGCGGGGCTGGACTCGATGGTGCTGGGCGAGAGCCAGATCCTCGGACAGGCTCGCGAGGCGCTGCGCATCGGTCAGGAGATCGGCACCGTCGGCCCCGCCCTGAACGTGCTCTTCCAGCAGGCGCTGCGCGTCGGCAAGCGCTCGCACGCCGAGACCGACATCGACCGGGTCGCCCCCAGCCTGGTCAGCGCCGCCCTGGAGCGCGCCTCCGCGCACGTGGGCGAGCTCGCCGGCAAGAGCGTCGTCGTCGTCGGCGCCGGCTCGATGGCCGGGCTCGCGGTGGCCACGGTCGCGCGCGCCGGCGCCGCCTCGATCCTGGTCGCCAACCGCACCCCGGACCGTGCCGCCCGTCTGGCGAAGGAGTACGCCGCCACGGCGATCGCGCTGGCCGACCTCGCCGCGCACCGGGAGCCGGTCGATGTGCTGATCTCGTGCACCGGCTCGAGCGGCGTGGTGATCACCGCGCAGATGCTCTCGAGCCGTCGCGGCGACGACCGGCCGCTGGCCGTGCTCGACCTGGCTCTGCCCCACGACGTGGAGCCTGCCGTCGCGGACCTGCCCGGGGTGGTCCTCGTCGACCTCGGCAGCCTGGCCGCCGAGCTCGAGGACACCGAGGGCGCGGGTGACGTCGAGGGGGTGCGCACGATCGTGGCCCAGGAGCTTGCGGCGTTCCTCTCCGCGCGCCGCAGCCAGAGCGTCACCCCCACCGTCGTGGCCCTCCGCACGATGGCCACCGGCGTCGTCGACACCGAGCTGGAGCGGCTCGTCCAGCGCCTCCCCGGCCTCGACGAGGTCAGCCGTGCCGAGGTGGAGCGCTCGATCCGCCGGGTGGCCGAGAAGCTCCTGCACCACCCCACGGTGCGGGTCAAGGAGCTGGCCAACGACTCCGGCGCGGTCTCCTACGCAGCCGCCCTGGCCGAGCTGTTCGCGCTCGACCCCGAGGCCGTCCAGGCTGTGACCCGGGTGGAGGGCGTATGACCGCGACCACCCTGACCGTCCGCGTCGGCACCCGCGGCTCGGTGCTGGCTCGCACCCAGAGCACCCTCGTCGCCGAGGCACTCACTGCCGCGACCGGGCGCGCCACCGAGCTCGTGCTGATCCGCACCGCCGGGGACGACAGCCCGGCCCCGCTGGCCCAGATCGGCGGCACCGGCGTCTTCGTCAGCGCGCTGCGCCAGGCGCTGCTCGCCGGTGAGATCGACCTGGCGGTGCACTCCCTCAAGGACCTGCCGACCACCCCCGACCCCGACATCGAGCTGGCCGCCGTACCCCTGCGTGAGGACCCGCGCGACGTCGTCGTGGCCCGGGACGGGCTCACCCTGGGCGAGCTGCCCCAGGGCGCTCGCGTGGGCACCGGTGCGCCGCGCCGGGTCGCCCAGCTGCAGGCGCTCGGGCTGGGCATCGAGCTGGTCGGGGTGCGCGGCAACGTGGACACGCGGATCGCGAAGGTGGCCGCGGGCGAGCTCGACGCCGTCGTCCTGGCCCGCGCCGGGCTGGCGCGGCTCGGCAGGGTGCACGAGGCGACCGAGGTGCTCGACCCGATCCAGGTGCTCCCGGCACCGGGACAGGGCGCCCTGGCCGTGGAGTGCCGAGCAGGCAGCGACCTGCTCGCAGTGGTGCGGGAGGCGCTCGACCACGCGCCGACCCGAGCCTGCGTCGAGGCGGAGCGAGCCCTGCTCGCCCAGCTCGAGGCAGGGTGCTCGGCGCCGGTGGGCGCACTGGCAGAAGTTGCGGAAGGCGACCACGGTGACGAACTCTGGATCCGGGCGGTCGCACTCTCCCCCGACGGCGCGCTCAGCGTGCGCCGTTCCGCCTCGGGGCCGCTCGACGACGCGATCGGTGTGGGCCAGAAGCTCGCCGCCGAGATGCTCGCCGAGGGTGCAGCAGAACTGATCAACGAACCAGCGAAGTGACAAGAAGGCGACTGTGACCAAGACGAAGACGACCGACACCTCCACTCCTACTGGGGCGCGCCCCGTCAGGTGGGTGTCCTTCGTGGGCAGCGGCCCGGGTGACCCCGGGCTGCTCACCGTGCGCGCCGTGGAGCTGCTCGGCGAGGCCGAGGTGGTGATCACCGAGGTGCCCGGCCACGAGGCCCTCGTGCGCTCCGTCCTCGGGCTGCCCGCGGTCGAGCACACCGACCCCGTCGACGAGGCAGCCGAGTCTGCCCCGGCCACGCAGGCGGGCCCGCAGGTCGGTCCGGTCTTCGTCGACGGAGGCTTCGGTGAGGACGGCCAGCCGCTGACCCATGCGTCCCGCGCGAAGGTGGTGGTCAGGCAGGCCAAGACCGGCAAGCGCGTGGTCCGGCTGATGTCGGGCGACCCGTTCGTCTACGCCTCCGGTCCCGAGGAGGCCCAGGCGTGCACCAAGGCCGGCATCGGCTTCGAGATCGTTCCCGGTGTCTCCTCGGTGACGGCCGTCCCGGCGTACGCCGGCATCCCGCTGACCACCAAGAACCACCGCGAGGTGGCCGTGGTGACCTGCAACGACGTCCGCATCGACTGGAGCCGCTACGCGCCCCACGCGACCCTGGTGCTGCTCTCGGCCGTGGGCTCGATCGGTGAGATCGCCGCCGCGCTCGTCGCCGCGGGGCGCGCGCCCGAGACGCCGGTCTCGATGACCCGCACCGGCACGCTGACCAGCCAGGAGACGATCGTCTCCACCCTGGCCGGCATCGCCGCCGACGCGCGCGCCGCCAAGATGACGCCGCCGGCGATCGTGGTGGTCGGGCCGGTCGTCGACCTGCGCGAGACGCTGTCGTGGTTCGAGACCAAGCCGCTGTTCGGCTGGCGGGTGCTGGTGCCGCGCACCAAGGACCAGGCCGGGCTGTTGTCCTCGCGGCTGCGCGGCTACGGCGCGGTCCCCGAGGAGGTGCCCACGATCTCGGTGGAGCCCCCGCGCAACCCCCAGCAGATGGACAAGGCCGTCCGCGGCCTGGTCGAGGGCCGCTACGAGTGGATCGCCTTCACCTCGGTGAACGCGGTACGCGCCGTGCGTGAGAAGTTCGAGGAGTACGGCCTCGACGCCCGGGCCTTCTCCGGGCTGAAGATCGCCGCCGTCGGCGACAAGACCGCCGCGTCGCTGGCCGACTGGGGCCTGAACTCCGACCTGGTGCCCTCCGGTGAGCAGTCCGCCCGCGGCCTGCTCGAGGACTGGCCGCCCTACGACGACGTGCTGGACCCGATCAACCGGGTGTTCTTGCCGCGTGCCGACATCGCCACCGAGACTCTCGTCGCCGGCCTGGTGGACCTGGGCTGGGAGGTCGACGACGTCACGGCCTACCGCACCGTGCGGGCGGCCCCGCCGCCGGCGCCGACGCGCGAGGCGATCAAGAGCGGCAAGTTCGACGCCGTCGTGTTCACCTCGTCCTCCACCGTGCGCAACCTGGTCGGGATCGCGGGCAAGCCGCACGCCTCCACGGTGATCGCGGTGATCGGTCCGGCCACGGCGAAGACCGCCGAGGAGCACGGGCTGCGGGTCGACGTGATGGCGGCCAACCCGTCGGTCGAGGCCCTCGCCGAGGCGCTCGCCGACTTCGGTGCCGCACGACGGACCTCGCTGGTGGAGTCAGGGCAGCCGGTCACCAAGCCCTCGGAGCGGCGTCCGGCGACGCGTCGGAAGGCCAGCTCGAAGTAGTCCGCGTCCGCACCGACCGAGGAGAACCCATGGGCTTCCCCGAGATCCGCCCTCGCCGGATGCGTCGTACCTCGGCGCTGCGGCGGATGGTCGCCGAGACGACCGTGCGCCCGAGCCAGCTGGTGTGGCCGTTGTTCGTCCGCGAGGACGCCACCGAGCCGCACCCGATCTCGAGCATGCCCGGGGTGGTCCAGCACACCCGCGACAGCCTCAAGGCGGCCGCCTCCGCGGCAGTCGAGGCCGGGCTCGGCGGCGTGATGCTCTTCGGGATCCCGGCGACCAAGGACGCGACCGGCTCCGGGGCGGTCGACCCGCACGGCATCCTCAACGTCGCGATCACCGACGTGGTCTCCGAGGTCGGCGACCAGCTCTCGGTGATCTCGGACCTGTGCCTCGATGAGTTCACCGACCACGGTCACTGCGGCCTGCTCGACCCCGACGGGTTCGTCGACAACGACCGCACCCTGGAGGTGTACGGCGAGATGGCGCTGGCCCAGGCCGCAGCCGGGGTCGACCTGGTCGGACCCAGCGGGATGATGGACGGGCAGGTCGGGGAGGTCCGGCGGGTCCTCGACGCAGGCCAGCACACCTCGGTCGGGATCATGGCCTACTCCGCGAAGTACGCCTCCGCGTTCTACGGCCCCTTCCGGGAGGCGGTGGACTCCTCGCTGCAAGGCGACCGGCGGACCTATCAGCAGGACCCGGCCAACCGGGTCGAGGGCGTTCGCGAGGCGCTGCTCGACGAGGCCGAGGGCGCCGACATGGTGATGGTCAAGCCGGCGATGGGCTACCTCGACGTGGTGCACGCGGTCCGGGCGGCGGTGCAGGTACCGGTGGCGGCGTACAACGTCTCCGGTGAGTACGCCATGGTCGAGGCCGCCGCCGCGAACGGCTGGATCGACCGCGACACCGCCGTGCTGGAGACGCTCACCTCGATCCGCCGGGCCGGTGCGGACGTGATCCTCACCTACTGGGCGCTGGACGCCGTCAGCCTGCTCGAGCGGGGCTGAGCGCCGCCCGGACCTCGTCGGGCCACGGGGTCTTGGTCCAGGCCGTCCCGTCGACGCACACGTGCCGGATCCGGCCCTCGCAGAGCAGGTCCGCGCCGCGCCGGAAGGTGTGGGTCGTGGTCATCGAGGTGGTGGTCAGGCTCTCCAGCGCGACCTCGATGTCGATCTCCTCATCGAAGCGTGCCGAGGACCGGAACCTGGCGGAGGACTCCGCCACCACCACGTCCACCCCGTGCCGGTGCAGCTCGCTCAGCGGCCCGAGGAGTGACCTGATCCACTCGGTGTGGGCGATGTCCATCCAGGTGTAGTAATGCGCGTTGAACACGATGCCCTGCATGTCGCACTCGACGTAGCGCACCCGCAGCCGGTGCACGAACTGGGTCCCCACCCGCCCGAACCTACCCGCCCAAACCGCTTGTAACGCGGTGTTCGTGCTGCTTCCGGTACCGCCGGCCCCCGCACCAGCAGCACGAACACCGCGTTACAAGCCGAAAAGGCCCCAGGTCTGGCGACCGGGGACCTCTCGGGGTGCAGCTGGGGGTGGTGGCTGGGTCAGCCGCCCATGCACGTGGTGAACGTCGCCAGCTGGGCGAGGCTGAGGCTCTTGGGATCGGTGGTGATCGCCAGGCCGAGCTCCTGGAGGCACTTCTGCGCCTTGGTCAGAGCCGGGGGCGGGTTCGAGGTGCCGCCGCCTGTGCCGCCGCCGCCCGGAGCACCGCCGACTGCGCCACCAACGGCGCCGCCGACCTTGTCCACGGCGTCCTTGAGCGGCTTGAGCGGGTCGCCGCCACCCGCGGGGGTGCCGTCGGGGCCGGGGAGGCCGGTGCCGTCGTCGGGCCCCTCGTCGGGCCCGGTGCCGGTCCCGCCGTTGGAGCCGGTGCTGCCGGTCGAGCCCGTGGAGCCGGTCGAACCCTTGCCGGAGCTCTTGGCCTCGCGCTGCTTGCGCTCCTTGGCCACCTGGTAGCTGCGGTCGATCGCGCTGGAGTAGCTCGGGGAGAACGTGGTGCCGCCGTAGGTGCCCGAGGGCATCGCGGTGTAGTCGCCCTGGCTGTAGGCCTCCATGATCCGCAGCACGAGGTTCACGTAGTCCTGGCTGTGGTTGTAGCGGAAGACCGCTGCCTCCTGGCCGGCGCGCGCGGACAGGTTGTCCTTGCCCGAGCACAGGTAGACGCCGGTGGCCAGGGCCGCGTCGTCGATGTCTTGGGGGTTGCGCTGGCCGTCGCCGTCGGCGTCGACCTTCACGACCTGCCAGGTGGAGGGGATGAACTGCATCGGGCCGACCGCGCGGTCGAAGACCGGGTCGTTGTCGAGCTGGCCGCCGTCGGTGTCCTGGATCGCCTGGGTGCCGTTCTTGCCGTTCAGGGCGATGCCGTAGATGCCGGGCGTGCTCACGCCCTTGTCGGTCAGGGTGTTGCCGTTGTAGCGACCGTGGTCGGACTCGACCCGGCCGATCGCCGCGATCAGCTCCCACGGGACGTTGCAGGACTTGTCGGCGGTGTTGATGATCTGGGCGCCGCGCTGGTAGGCGGCGAGGGCGGGGGAGGGGATGCCGTTGCTGGAGGCGCCGGCCACGACGGAGTCGGCGGAGCCCTCGGGCACGGCCGGGGCGATCACGCCGGGGATCGGGATGCTCGCGGGAGCCTCGATCGCGTCGGTGGGGACGACGGTGCCGTCAGGCAGGGAACCGGTCTTGTCGTCGGGGCTCGCGGTGGCGCTGGAGCTGAGCAGGCTGGCGCTCCAGATTCCGGACAGCAGTGCGAGCGGCACCAGGGTGACGGCCTTGCTGCGACGTGACATGGGCGATGTCGTCATCAGTGTGATCTCTCCCTATAAGAAAAAAGTCGTCGGCGTTCCCCGAAGCCTCCGACACCACACCAACGACGATTCCCGGCTCGGGTCACGCGCAAACCGCGCGTGTGACACTCGTCACGATGAGGTGGCAGGGGTTCCCGAGTCCCGGCGACTCCCCGACATTATGTCCGTACCGGGGTTGTTGAACAGGGTTTAGCAACATTTCAGGGTGTTCGGCTCGGCGTGGACACCTCTGGGTTCGTCGGGCGTGGACCCGTCGGGGACAATGACCGGGTGCCGACCCCCCGCGACCCCTCACGCACCACCGAGGCCTCCGCCGCCTGGTTCGAGCGCGCCCGCGCAGTCACTCCCGGTGGCGTGAACTCGCCGGTGCGGGCGTTCAACGCGGTCGGCGGGACCCCGCGGTTCATGGTGCGGGGGCAGGGGGCCTGGCTCACCGACGTCGACGGCAACGAGTACGTCGACCTGATCTGCTCGTGGGGTCCGCTGCTGCTGGGCCACGCCCACCCCGAGGTCCAGGCGGCGATCGCCGAGGCCGTCGCCCGCGGTACGTCGTACGGCACCCCGACGCGCAGCGAGGTCGAGCTCGCCGAGGAGATCGTCGAGCGGACCTCGGTCGAACGGGTCCGGCTGGTCTCCTCGGGCACCGAGGCCACGATGTCGGCGATCCGGCTGGCGCGCGGGTTCACCGGCCGCGAGCTGGTGGTGAAGTTCGCCGGCTGCTACCACGGTCACGTCGACTCACTGCTGGCCGAGGCCGGCTCCGGACTGGCCACGCACCGCAACGAGGGCGCGGTGCCGGGGACGCCGGGCGTCCCCGCCGGCTCGACCGCGGCCACCGTGGTGCTGCCCTACAACGACCGGGCTGCGGTCGAGGAGCTCTTCGCCGCACGTGGCTCCGAGATCGCCTGCCTGATCACCGAGGCCGGGCCGGGGAACATGGGCGTGGTGCCGCCCGAGCCGGGTTTCAACGAGTTCCTGGCGCAGACCTGCCGGCGCCACGGTGCCCTGTTCGTCTCCGACGAGGTGATGACCGGCTTCCGGGTCTCGCGCCGTGGGCAGTGGGGCCTCGACGGCGCGGGAGAGGGCTGGGCGCCCGACCTGGTCACCTTCGGCAAGGTCATGGGCGGCGGGCTGCCGGCCGCGGCCTTCGGCGGCCGCGCCGAGGTGATGGCGATGCTCTCGCCGGACGGGCCGGTCTACCAGGCCGGCACGCTCTCGGGGAACCCCGTCGCGACGACCGCGGGCCTGGCCACGCTGCGACTGGCCACCGAGGAGGTCTACGCACACATCGACGCTGCCGCCGGCACCCTGGCTGCTGCTGCCGGCGCCGCGCTGACCCGGGCCGGCGTACCCCACGCCGTGCAGGCCAACGGCAACATGTTCAGCGTCTTCTTCACCCCCGACGGGGGGCCGGTGCGCGACTTCGCGGACGCCTCGCGGCAGGACACCGGCGCCTACCGGGCGTTCTTCCACTCCATGCTGGACGACGGTGTCTACCTGCCGCCCAGCGCCTACGAGGCATGGTTCCTCTCCAGCGCCCACGACGAGCGTGCCCTCCAGCACGTCCTGGACGCACTCCCCGCGGCCGCCGAGGCGGCGGCCCGGGTCGGCGACACCGTCTCGGCCCACCCGACCGCCACCGGCGGACCGACATCCGGGAGCACCCAGTGAACAAGACGATCGTGCATCTCCTGCGTCACGGCGAGGTGCACAACCCGCAGGGCATCCTCTACGGCCGCTCCTCGGGCTACCACCTCTCCGAGCGGGGCCGCGCGATGGCCGACCGGGTGGCCGACCGGATCGGGGACCGCGACATCACCCACGTGTTCTCCTCGCCGCTGGAGCGGGCACAGGAGACGGCCGCGCCGCTCGCCGCCGCCCTCGGGCTCGAGGTCCAGATCGAGGAGCGGGTGATCGAGTCCGGCAACGTCTTCGAGGGCCGGCCCTTCGGCATCCGCGACTCGCTGCTGCGGCGGCCCGAGGTGTGGAAGAAGCTCTGGAACCCGTTCCGGCCGTCGTGGGGCGAGCCCTACAAGGACGTCGTCGGCCGGATGTGGCCGGCCGTGCTGGACGCCCGGGCGGCCGCCGAGGGGCACGAGGCCGTCGTGGTCTCCCACCAGCTGCCGATCTGGGTCACCCGGCTCAGCGCCGAGGGCCGCTCGTTCCTGCACGACCCGCGCAAGCGCCAGTGCACGCTGTGCAGCCTGACGTCGTTCACCTTCGACGGTGAGCGCCTGGTGAGCATCGGCTACTCCGAGCCGGCCGGGGACCTGATCCCGATCGCCGACAAGCACGCGCCGTTCTCCGCCGGCGGCGCCGACGCAGACCACAAGCCACCCTCTTGACCTGGAGAGCCACCCTGCGCCGTTCGCCGGCCCGCCTGCTCGTCGTACTCCTGCTGGGTGCGGCGCTGTCCGCGTGCGGCGGCACCGCCGGCACCGGCGACAAGGGGTACGTCGACGGGCAGGGGATCATCACCCGGCTGGCCCCGTCCGAGCGACGGCAGCCCGGCCCGGTCTCCGGCACCACCTTGGAGGGCAAGCCGCTCTCGCTGGAGGAGTACGCCGGCAAGGTGGTCGTGCTCAACGTCTGGGGCTCCTGGTGCCCGCCCTGCCGCAAGGAGGCGCCGCTGCTGGCGAAGGCCTCCCGGGAGCTCGCCGGTGAGGGCGTGGTCTTCGTCGGGGTGAACACCAAGGACTCCCGTCCCCAGCAGGGACTCGCCTTCCAGCGGCGCTACGAGGTGCCCTACCCCTCGTTCTTCGACCCCTCGGGTCGCACGCTGCTGTCCTTCCGCGGCACCCTGAACCCGAGCGCGATCCCGAGCACCGTGGTGATCGACGCCCAGGGTCGCGTGGCCGCGAGCATCCTCGGCGAGGTCCCCAGCGAGCAGACCCTGGCCGACCTGGTGCGGGACGTGGCCCGGTGAGCGCCGACCTGGCACTGCTGCTGGTGCCGCTCGACCTCGGGGACTGGTTCGCCCGCACCGCCTACGAGGGCTCGCTGCTGCTGGCGGTGCCGGTCGCGCTGGTGGCCGGGCTGGTCTCGTTCTTCTCCCCCTGCGTGGTGCCGCTGCTGCCGGGCTACCTCTCCTACGCCACCGGGCTGTCCGGGGCCGACCTGGCCGATGCCCGCCGGGGACGGATGTTCGCCGGCTCGCTGCTGTTCGTGCTCGGCTTCTCCTTCGTCTTCGTCTCCTACGGCGCGCTGATCGGCGCGGTCGGGGAGTGGCTGTTCACCTACGAACGGCCGATCACGATCGTCCTCGGGAGCCTCACCATCGTGCTGGGGCTGGTCTTCGCCGGGGTGGTGCCGCTGTTCCAGCGCGACTACCGGGTGCATCAGGTGCCCGCCGTCGGCCTGGCCGCGGCCCCGCTGCTCGGCGTGCTGTTCGGGCTCGGCTGGGCTCCCTGCATCGGCCCGACGCTGACCGCCGTGACCACCCTGGCGCTCAACGAGGCCAGCGCCGGCCGGGGCGCGCTGCTCAGCCTGGTCTACTGCCTGGGTCTGGGGCTGCCGTTCATCCTCGCGGCCCTGGCCTACCGCCGGATGCTCGGCGCCATCGGCTGGATCCGCCGTCACCAGCAGTGGGTCACCCGCTTCGGCGGCCTGATGCTGGTCGTGGTCGGACTGCTGCTCGTCACGGGCTGGTGGAACGAGATGGTCGACGTCATGCGCGCCTACTTCTTCCCCAACTTCACGGCGGGCGTGTGAGCACCCCGGGGGCCGCTCCGGCGATGACACCGCGCGAGCTCGCGCGATGGAGCTGGCGCCAGCTGACCTCGATGCGGATCGCGCTGATCCTGCTCTTCCTGCTCGCCCTGGGCTCGGTGCCCGGCTCGGTGATCCCGCAGGACGCCGTCGACTCCTTCCGCGCCTCCCAGTGGCGCGAGCAGCACCCCCGGCTGACCCCGGTCTATGAGTGGCTCGGGTTGTTCGGGGTCTACCAGTCGATCTGGTTCACCGCGATCTACATCTTGTTGATGGTCTCCCTGGTCGGCTGCATCGTGCCGCGGCTGAAGGTCTACTGGGACGGCGTACGCGCGCAGCCGCCCGCGGCGCCGCGCAACCTGACCCGGATGCCCGAGCACCGCGGCTTCGCGACCGACGAGCCGGCCGAGGTCGTGCTCGAGCGGGCGGCGTCGCTGCTGCGGCGCCGGCGCTTCCGGCTGCGGGCCACCGACGACGCCCCGGACTCGGTCAGCGCCCAGCGCGGCTACCTGCGCGAGGCCGGCAACCTGGTCTTCCACATGTCGGTCCTCGTGGTCCTCGTGGGCTTCGCCATCGGCTCGCTGTGGGGGTTCAAGGGCGGGGTGATCGTGGTCACCGGCGACGGCTTCGCCAACACCTTGAGCCAGTACGACGACTTCAGGCCGGGCAGCTTCTTCGACCCGGCCGAACTCGAGCCCTTCGACTTCACGGTCGAGGACTTCGAGGTCACCTTCATCCGCGAGGGCCGCGAGGCCGGGATGGCGCACAAGTTCGCCGCGGACCTGACCTACCGCTCCGCGCCCGGAGCAGCCGATCGGCAGCGCCGGATCTCGGTCAACCACCCGCTCACCGTCAACAAGACCGACGTGTTCTTGATCAGCCACGGCTACGCCCCGCAGATCACCGTGCGCAACGCCGACGGCACCATCGCCTACTCCGGACCGGTCGTCTACCTGCCCGAGGACGCCACCTTCCGCTCCTTCGGGGTGGTCAAGGTGCCCGACGCCGAGCAGGGCGGGGCGGGGGCCTCGACCCAACTCGGCCTCGAGGGCGAGTTCTACCCGACCTATGCCTTCACCGATGCGACCGGACCGTTCTCGGCCTTCCCCGACGACAAGAACCCCGCCATCTCGATGCTGGTCTACCGCGGCGACCTCGGGCTCGACAACGGCAAGCCGCAGTCGGTCTACGCACTCGAGAAGTCGGGGCTCGACCCGGTGCTCAAGGCCGACGGGAAGCCGCTGCGGCTCGACCTCGCGATGGGCAGCGTCGCGACCCTGCCCGACGGGCTCGGCACCGTGTCCTTCGACGGTGTCAGCCGCTACGTCAAGCTCCAGGTCAGTCACACCCCCGGGTTGCGGATCGCCCTGACCGGGGTCGTCCTCGCCCTCCTCGGGCTGCTCGCGTCGCTGTTCATCCGGCCCAGGCGGATCTGGGTGCGCGTACGTCGGGAGGGCGGACGTAACCTCGTGGAGGTGGCCGGACTCGACCGCCGCGGAGACGGTGACGCCTCGGGGGCGCTCAGCACGGAGCTGGACGCGCTGACCGCAGCCCTACGCCCCACACCAGAGCAGGAGCCGACGTGAGTCACGAGCAGCTAGAGGTGCTGAGCAACCAGGCGGTCGCGGCCTGTGCCGTGGTCTACTTCCTGGCCGTGCTGGCGCACCTCGCCCAGTGGGCCGCCGGCCGGCAGGTGCCTGCCCAGGAGCTCGCCGTCCCGGTGGCCGTCGGTGCCGGTGCCACCCGCGAGGCAGCGCCCACGACCGCGGGCGGGCCCCCGGTGGAGTCCGAGCGGATGCAGCTCTTCGGCCGCATCGGAGTCGCGCTCACCGTCGTGGCCGCGGCGCTGCAGCTGGTCGCGGTGCTCAGCCGGGCGTTCGCGGCCGACCCGGCGCGCGTGCCCTGGGGCAACATGTACGAGTTCACCCTGACCGGGACCCTGGTCGTCACGCTCGGCTACCTGCTGCTCTTCCGCCGCTACTCGCTGTCATGGCTCTCCCCGGTGGTCACCGGCTTCGTGCTGGTCACCTTGATGGTCGACGTGCTGGTGCTCTACACCCCGGTCGTGCCGTTGCGCGACGCACTGCAGTCGCCGTGGCTGGTGATCCACGTGGTCGCCGCGATCATCGCCACCGGCGCGTTCACCCTCGGCGGGATGTGCTCGGCGCTCTACCTGGTCAAGGACCGCTGGGAGCGCCGCCGGGTGCCCGGTGCCGCTGCCGAGGGCGGCTACCTCGCCCGCCTGCCTGCGCTGCCGGTGCTCGACAGGGTCGCCTACCGCACGCACGCCTTCGCATTCCCGATCTGGACCTTCGCGGCGCTGATCGCCGGGCCGATCTGGGCCCACTACGCCTGGGGTCGCTACTGGGGCTGGGACCCCAAGGAGGTGTGGGCGTTCATCACCTGGGTGGTCTACGCCGCCTACCTGCACGCGCGGGCGACGTCGGGCTGGAAGGGACGTTCTGCCGCGGTCGTGGCGCTGGTCGGGCTGCTGACCCTGTGGTTCAACTTCATCGGGATCAACTTCTTCTTCGGCAGCGGGAGCCAGCACTCCTACGCCGCGCCGGCGATCGACGGCGTCCACGCACCGCTGACTCCCGGCCCGTCCGTGGCGGGCCGGCTGCCGGGCTCGCCGGCCTAACCTGTCGGCGGACCCTCGTCCTTGGGCTGGGGGCCCTTGCTGTGCCGACGCTTGCGCTCCAGCGCCCTGAGGAAGTCCTCGTCGTCGTCGGGACCGATGGGTCCCCGTGGGACGGGCTTGCCACCTGATCCCCCGGTCGGCTTGGAGCGCCGGTCGATCAGCCAGAAGACGGCGTAGACGACCGCGGCGAAGCAGGCGAGGAAGACCAACAGACGGAGCACGTGTCCAAGGATAGTTGGTACCCGGCTAGCCTGTTCACCGATGAAGCCGTTCGTGATCTACACCCTGTTGCGGTTGGGCCTGTTCGTGGCGACCTACGTGGTCCTGGGCGGCCTGTGGATGCTCTTCGCCGGGTCCGAGGGGGTGCTGCTCGCACCGTTCCTGCTCGCGGTGGTGGTCTCCTCGGTGCTCTCGGTCAAGCTGCTGCGTCCCCAGCGCGAGCGGTTCGCCGCCGTCGTACAGGCGCGCGCGGAGCGGGCCTCGGCACGCTTCGAGGGCCGCCGTTCGCGCGAGGACCTCGACTAGTCCCGTCGCGCGGGCTCCTCGGCCCGCGCCAGGATCCCCTCCAACCGGGTGCGGGTCCGCGCCGCCGCCGCGCCGGGGTCCTCGGCGTACCAGTCGGCCAGCTCCTCGGCCTCGCTGTCGAAGAACCGCTCGACGACCTCCAGCAGCCGGGTGGTGACGTCGACGGACATCGCGACCCCCGGCAGCCGCTCGGGGAACATCGCCCGGCCGCCGAACTCGCGGCGCTCTCCCGGGCCGCCCACCCGCTGCTCGAGCATCTCCAGGGGGCCACCCTCGGCGAGGTACTCACCGACGTAGCCACGCAGCTCGGCGAGCATCTCGCCGGCCGCCCGGGCGGTCGACTCCATCCCCGACTGCAGGTCGGCCGGGTCTGCGCGATCGGCGTGGAAGGCCCGCAGGACACCCTCGATCTGCAGGTGCGGCTCCTCCGGTGGGGTGGCCTGCCACTCGCGCAGCGCGGCGAGGCCGCTCTCGGTGATGGTGTAGCGGTTGCGGTGGCGCCGGCCCACCTGCTCCTGCTCCACCTTCGCCCAGCCGAGCGTCACCAGGCGCTTCTGCTCGCGGTAGAGGTGACCCTCGGAGGTCGACCACACGAACCGGAGACTCCGGGAGACCTGGCGGGTCAGCTCGTACCCGGTCCACGAACGGCTCGCCAGCAGCCCGAGCAGCGCGAAGGTCGTCGGTGAGGAACTCATGATTGCCAATCTACTCGCAATGAGAGTAACTTGGCGGGACCGCCGCGCAAGGAGACAGTCATGGGGATCGGTCAGCTCAGGTGCCAGGTCATCGATGTCGAGGACCTGCCCACGGCCGAGTTGTTCTGGTCCGAGGTCACCGGGCTGCCCGTGATCCCCTCTCCGTTCAAGGGGCGCTACTCCTACCTCGGTACGCCGGACCCGTGGCGTCACGAGGTGATCCTGCACCTGGTCCGCACCCCGAAGGGGCAGCTGCCGAACCGGTCGCACGTCGACATCTGGGTGCGCGACGTCGACGTGGCGCTCGCGCAGATCGAGGCCATCGGCGGGCGGGTCAAGCGCTCACCCAGCATCTACCCGCGTCCCGGCGCCTACCCGGGCGAGCGGCCGATCATCGACTGGTCGGTGGCCCAGGACCCCTTCGGCAACGAGTTCTGCGTCATCCGGCTGCTCAGCCCGCAGGAGTCCGCTGCCGTCGCGGCGCAGGGGCCGACCGAACCCCACGACGACGAACGCCTGCGAGCGGTCGCCTCCGAGACCAGGACCGGCCTCGCCCGGACCCAGCCACCACCACCACCACAGAGATGACAGGAGCAACACCATGGCAACAACACCGCAGGACATGCCGATCGAGGTCGCCCAGGGCGAGCTGGTGACGCGCTATCTCGAGCTCGGCGACATGGCCATCCGGCACGCCTCCCTGCCGGCCGGCACCGACATGGGCCCGGTGCTCCAGGGCCTTCCCGGTGACCGCTGCCCGAGTCCGCACTGGGGGATGATCCTCGCGGGCTCGATCCGGGTGCAGCACGCAGACGGCAGCGAGGAGCTGGCCAGCGCCGGGCAGGTCTACCACTGGCCTGCGGGGCACACCGGCGTCTCCGAGGAGGGGGTCGTCTTCCTCGAGGTCGGCCCGGTCGGCCCGATGCGCGAGTTCAGCGAGCACGCCCGCGCACTCTTCGAGTGAGCCTCTCGGCACTCCTGGGGCTCAGCGCGACTTCGGCCCGCGCCGCAGCTGGCGGCTGACCCGGGTCTCGGACTGTCCGAGGATCTTGGCCAGCAACGTGACCCGGTTGGCGTAGGCCAGCGCGCAGAGCGCCAGGATGGCGAGCAGGATGAAGAACCACATGTCCTTGAGTCTGTCACTGTCCTGGGCGGGTCACACGGTGGCGCTGAGCACACCGATCCCGAGACCGGCGAAGATCCCGGCCGCGTAGAGCAGCCCGGTGATGCCGGTCAGCTGCAGCACCGGCACGAGGTCTTGACCGGTCGCGCGGTCGCCCAGCACGATCTGCACCGCGGCGAAGGACGGGCGGGCGGCCACCAGCGCCAGCATCGCCCACCACGTCGTGGTCAATGAGACCGCCACCAGGGCGACGAGCGCGGTGTCGAGGAGGAGGCCGTAGAGGTGCCGGGTGCGGTCCTCGCCGAGCACCACCGCGAGCGTGCGCTTCCCGGCCAGCGTGTCGGTGGGGATGTCGCGCAGGTTGTTGGCGACCAGGATCGCGCACGCGATCGCGCCCACACCGACCGCGGCGTAGACCGCGGAGACCGGGATGCTGCCCATCTGGACGTACGTCGTGCCGGTGACCGCCACCAGGCCGAAGAAGACGAAGACCATCACCTCGCCGAGGCCGAGGTAGCCGTAGGGGCGACGCCCGCCGGTGTAGTACCAGGCGGCGAGGATGCACAGCAGGCCCACGCCGACCAGGCGCCAGTCGGTCGTGGCCGCAAGGACCAGACCCACCGCCGCGGCCGCCGCCAGGCAGGCCAGCGCGGCGAGCCGCACCGCGCCAGGGGTTGCGGCGCCGCTTCCGACCAGGCGCATCGGGCCGACCCGGTCGTCGTCGGTGCCGCGGACGCCGTCGGAGTAGTCGTTGGCGTAGTTGACGCCCACCTGCAGCAGCAGCGAGACCCCGAGGGCCAACAGCGCCTTCCACCAGACCGACTCGCGCTCCCACACCGCGATCGCGGTCCCGGCGAGGACGGGGGAGACGGCAGCGGGCAGCGTGCGCGGGCGCGCGCCGGCGATCCACTGGGAGGGGGTGGCCATGCGGGGGATTCTCGCAGGGCTATTTTGGCGGGCGTGAGCAGCCTGCATCCCGTCTCCGGCACGGCCGAGGAGATCCTCGACCTGCTGCGGACCTGGGACGCGGCCGCCGCACCGGAGCCGCTGGTGATCGAGACCTCGGGCTCGACCGGAGCGCCCAAGCGGGTGCTGCTGTCCCGCGACGCGCTGCGCGCCTCGGCCAGAGCCACCCACGACCGCCTCGGCGGGCCCGGTCGGTGGGTGCTGAACCTGCCGCCGACCTACGTCGCGGGCGTCCAGGTCCTCTACCGGTGCGTGGTCGCGGGCCTCGACCCGGTGATCACCCACGAGCGGCTCGGCCCGGTCTCGTCCGGGCGCACCTATGTCTCGCTGGTGCCCACCCAGCTCGCCAGGCTCCTCGACCCGCTCGGCGACTCCGGCCAGGTGGAGGCGCTGGCGGGCTTCGCGGCCGTCCTCGTCGGCGGTGGGCCGCTGTCGAGACGCGTGCGCGCGATCGCCGAGGACCACGGGATCCGGGTGGTGGCGACCTACGGGATGAGTGAGACCTGCGGCGGCTGCGTCTACGACGGCGTCCCGCTGGACGGCGTCGAGATCCGCATCGACGAGGCCGGTGAGGTGCTGCTGCGCGGGCCGATGCTCTTCGAGGGCTACGCGGGCGAGCCGGAGCGGACCGCGAGGGTGCTGCGCGACGGCTGGTTCCACACCGACGACCTCGGCGAGATCGCCGAGGACGGGCGCCTCCGCGTGCTCGGCCGGGCCGACGACGTGATCATCAGCGGCGGGGTCAAGGTGCCGGCCAGGGTGGTGGCGGCGATGATCGCTGCGACCGGTGACGTGCTGGCCGTCGAGGTGGTCGGCGTCCCCGACGAGGAGTGGGGCGAGCGCGTGGTCGCGGTCGTCGCGGCCGACGACCCGCTCTCCCTGGCCGGGATCCGCAACCTGGTCCAGCCGCGGGAGTGGGCCCCGCGGCAGGTGGTCGTCCTCGACCGGCTCCCCCTGCTGCCCAACGGCAAGCCCGACCGGCTCGCGATCAGGGAGCTCGCGGCGCGTGGTTGAGCTGCTGGTCTACTCGATCGCGCTGCCGACCCGGTTCCGCGGCCTGGGCCTGCGCGAGGGCGTTCTCGTGGAGGGTGCCGCCGGCTGGGGAGAGTTCAGCCCGTTCCTGGAGTACGACGACGCCACGTCGGCGCCCTGGCTCGACTGTGCCCTCGAGGCGGCCCACCACGGCTGGCCCGAGCCGCTGCGCACCCACGTCCCGGTCAACGTGACGGTTCCCGCCTGCTCCCCGGAGCGTGCGCGCGAGATCGTGCTGTCCTCGGCGGGCTGCCGCACGGCCAAGGTCAAGGTCGCCGAGGCCGGTCAGGACCCGGGCGAGGACGAGGCCCGCCTCGAGGCCGTGCGCGACGCCCTCGGTCGTGACGGGCTGGTCCGCGTCGACGCCAACGGCGGCTGGTCGGTGGACGAGGCGGTCTCGCGGATCCCGGTGCTCGAGCGGGCCGCCGGTGGGCTGGAGTACGTCGAGCAGCCGGTCGCCTCGGTCGAGGACCTCGCACTAGGTGCGGCGCCGGGTGCAGGTGCCGATCGCGGCGGACGAGTCGATCCGTCGTGCGGCCGACCCCTACCGCGTGCGCGACCTCGAGGCCGCCGACATCGCCGTACTCAAGGTGCAGCCGCTGGGCGGCGTCCGCGCCTGCCTGCGGATCGCGGAGGACATCGGGCTCCCGGTGGTGGTCTCCAGCGCGGTCGAGTCGAGCATCGGCATCGCCGCGGGGCTGGCGCTGGCCGCCGCGCTGCCCGAGCTGCCGCACGCCTGCGGCCTGGCCACGGTGCAGCTGCTCGCAGGCGACGTGGTCGCCGACCCGCTGCTGCCGGTCGACGGCGCGCTGGCGGTGCGGCGACCGGTGGTCGACCCCGCCACCCTGGCGGCCCATGTCGCGTCGCCGGAGCGGCAGCGGCACTGGGAGCGGCGGATGGCCGCCGTCGAGCTGGTGCGGCAGGATCGACGCCCGTGACCCCCAGCAGCCAGATCGGCCCCGGCCCGGCCACCGAGCTCGCCCGCTGGGTGGTCGACCAGCTGGTGGCCCGCGGGGTGGCGCACGTCGTGCTCTGCCCGGGCTCGCGCAACGCGCCGCTGTCCTTCGCGCTCGCCGGCGACGACCGGATCACCCTGCACACCCGGATCGACGAGCGCACCGCCGCCTTCCTCGCCCTCGGCATCGCCAAGGGCTCGCACCGGCCGGCCGCGGTGGTGACCACGTCGGGCACCGCCACCGCCAACCTGCACCCGGCGGTGCTGGAGGCGGCCCACGCCGGCGTGACGCTCGTGGCGGTGACCGCCGACCGGCCCGCACGGCTGCGCGGCACCGGCGCCAACCAGACCACCGACCAGGTCCGCCTGTTCGGTCACGCCGCGGGCTTCGCCGACCTCGTCGCACCCGACGAGGACGCGCTCGACGCGGCCTGGCTTCCGGGCGGGCCGGTGCACCTGAACTGCCAGCTCGACGAGCCGCTGCTCCCGGACGCCGGGCAGGGCGTCCCCTCCACGGCCCCGAGGGCGGCGGAGCCGGCACGTCGCCGGCCCGTGCCGGTCGAGGCGTTCGTGCTTGCCTCCGGACCACGCACGGTGGTGGTCGCCGGCGACGACGCCGGTCCGCCGGCCCGCCAGCTGGCCGAGCAGGCCCACTGGCCGCTGCTGGCCGAGCCGAGCAGCGGGTCCCGCACCGGGAACAACCCGGTCCGCACCTACCGGCTGCTGCTGGGCACGCCCCTGGGCGAGCAGGTGCAGCGCGCCGTGGTCTTCGGCCACCCCACGCTCTCGCGCCCGGTGCAGCGGCTGCTCGCGCGCGCCGACGTCGAGGTGGTCTCGGTGCCGACCGTGGGCCGCTGGCCGGCGCGACCGTTCCCGGTCGACGCCGAGCACGCTGCGGTGTCGGCTGCCGCCGACGACGACACCTGGCTGGAGCTGTGGCGTGCGGCCGACCGCTCGCTCTCGGCGCGGATCGACTCCTTCGTCGGCGACCAGGCCGGGCTCACGCCGTACGACGTCGCGCAGGTGGTGAACGACGCCAACCCGCCCGGGGGACTGCTGTTCGTGGGTGCCAGCAACCCGGTCCGCGACCTGGACCTGATGGCGCGCGCACATCCGGTCGGCGAGCGCCGGATGGTGCTGGCCAACCGGGGTCTGGCCGGCATCGACGGCACCGTGTCCACCGCGATCGGCGCGGCGCTCGGGCGCCCGGCGAGCACCCGGGCCATCGCCTACGTCGGCGACGTCACCTTCCTGCACGACGCCACCGCACTCCTGCTCGGTCCGCACGAGCAGCGCCCGGACCTGACCATCGTGGTCGCCAACGACGACGGGGGCTCGATCTTCGCCACGCTGGAGCAGGGGGCACCGGACTACGCCGGCTTCTACGAGCAGCTCTTCGGCACCCCCCACGGCACCGACCTGGCCGCCCTGTGCGCAGCGACCCGGACACCGCACTGGCGGGTGGGCGACCGGGCCGAGCTGGCGCACGCGCTGGCCAGCCCGGCCGGCGGGATCGAGGTCGTGGAGGCCGTCGTACGCCGGGACAACCGTCGCGAGCTCGACGAGGCCATCCGGGCGCTCGCCACCGACCTGCCCTGAGCGGGCCCGACGTCGGCCCAACGAGTGGCCGGGCATGATGGGCCGGTGCACACGGCCGTTCTGCTCGTCGGACTGGTGGCGACCGTCCTCGTGGTCGCCGGGCTCAGCTCGCGCCTGGAGCTGCCCGCACCGCTGGTGCTGATCGCCGTCGGGGTCGTCGGCTCCTACGTGCCGCTGCTCCCGGAGGTGCAGCTGCGACCCGAGGTGGTCCTCTTCGGGTTGCTGCCACCGCTGCTCTACTCCGCCGCGCTGCAGACCAGCCTGGTCGACTTCAACGCCAACCGGCGCAGCATCCTGCTGCTCTCGGTGGGCCTGGTCGTCTTCACCACCGCCGGCATCGGGGTCCTGGTGCACGCCCTGCTGCCCAGTCTCGGCTGGGCGGCGTCGTTCGCGATCGGCGCGGTCGTCGCGCCTCCTGATGCGGTCGCGGCCACGACGATCGGCCGCAGGATCGGGCTCCCGCGCCGCGTCGTGACCATCCTGGAGGGCGAGTCGCTGCTCAACGACGCGACCGCGCTGGTCGCGCTGCGCACCGCGCTGGCGGCCAGTGTCGCCTGGCAGGCGATCACCCTCGACTTCGTCGTCGCCGCAGGCGGCGGGTTGTTGGTCGGGCTGCTGTTCTTCGGCGTGATCGGCTTCGTCCGCAAGCACGTCACCGACCCGGTCCTGGACAGCGGGCTGTCCTTCCTCACCCCGTTCGCGGCCTACGTCGTGGCCGAGACGATCGAGGCCTCCGGCGTGGTCAGCGTCGTGGTCGCCGGGCTGCTGCTCGGGCACCAGGCGCCGGTGCTGCAGACGGCGTCCTCCCGGATCGCCGAGCGGATGAACTGGCGCAGCATCGCCTTCCTGCTCGAGGGCGCGGTCTTCTTGCTGATCGGGCTGCAGGCACGCTCGATCATCGACGGGGCCGGCTCCGACGGCGTGAGCGGTGGCCGGGTGGTGCTGCTGTGCGCACTGACGCTGCTCGGGGTGATCGTGCTCAGGCTGCTCTGGGTCTTCGCCGCCCGCTACCTGCTGGTGCGCCCGGGGCCGGATGCCGTGACCGGGCAGCGTCCCAGCTGGGCCTACACGTTCCTGGTCGGCTGGGCCGGCATGCGGGGGGTGGTCACGCTGGCGGCCGCCTTCGTGATCCCGCCGCAGACCCAGCACCGGGACGTCCTCCTGCTGGTGGCGTTCACGGTCACCGCCGGCACGTTGTTCATCCAGGGTGTCTCGCTGCCGTGGGTGGCCCGGCTGCTCCGGGTGCCGCCGCCGGACCTGGCCGCCGACGCGCTCGCCCGGGCCAACCTGCTGCACCAGGCCTCACAGGCGGGCCTGGAGCTGCTCGAGGGCATCGACGAGGACGACCCGCACGAGGTCAGCCAGAACATCCGCCAGCGCGTCACCCGGCGCGACCACGCCGCCTGGGAGCGGGTGGGTGGCAACGCGGAGGAGACCCCGAGCGAGGTCTACTCCCGCCGCCGCCGCCGGATGATCGCGGCCGAGCGCGGCCGGGTGCTGGAGATCCGCAGCACCGGCACCGTGGCGCACGAGGTCGTCGAGGAGGTGCTGGCGATGCTGGACGTGGAGGAGTCGATGCTGGAGTACTCCGAGGGCGAGCGGCAGCGCCTGCGCTCCTCCGAGGACTCGGTGGTGCTCCCGGCCCCGCAGGGCGGTGACTGCATCCACCTGGCCCAGCAGCAGGAGGCCGTGGAGCCGCACACCGCCGGCCAGTGCGACGCCTGCCTCGAGGAGGGCACCGCCTGGGTGCACCTGCGGATGTGCCTGGACTGCGGCAACGTGGGCTGCTGCGACTCCTCGGTGCGCAAGCACGCCAGTGCCCACCACGAGCAGACCGGGCACCCCGTGATGCGCTCGGCCGAGCCCGGCGAGGACTGGCGCTGGTGCTTCGTCGACGGCCTCACCGGCTGACCTCACCCGGCCGCGGGGGCCGCCAGCTGCTGCAGTGACCAGGAGTTTCCGTCCGGGTCCTCGAAGGTCACGAAGCGACCCCACGGCTGCTCGTCGACGTCGCTGCACTCGACCCCGCGACCCCGCAGGTGGTCGCGTGCCTCCTCGGCGCTCTCGACCACGACCTGGATCATCTGCCTGCTGCCGTCGGGCATCATCCCCAGGCCGACGCCGAAGCAGATCGAGCACGCCGAGCCCGGTGGGGTGACCTGCACGAACCGCAGTCCCTCGTGCACGGTCTGGTCGTGGTCGAGGTCCCAGCCCACCTTGTCGGCGTAGAACTCGATCGAGCGGTCGACGTCCTCGACCGCGAGCGGGATCAGCTCGATCTTCCAGTCCATGTCAGGCACCTCCCATGAAGGGCTCCCGTCGGCCGGGAACCGGGTGCCACCACGCTAGGAGCCGGGTCTGACAGGCCCCCCGGCGTACTCGTAGTCATCGAGGGGGAAGTCCTCGACGGCCCGCCGGGCGCCGGCCGAGGACGTGGGGCGCAGGATCACGGCGTCACCCTCGTTGGTGAAGTAGTAGCTGCGCGCGGTCGAGCACGACCCGAGGTTGAACACCGTGTCCTCCATCCGCTCCAGCATGTGGGCGAGGAACTCCTCATTGGCGCGCTCGCTGACCTCGAACCTCGAGGCACCACGTCGTCGGAGCTCGCCGAAGAGCCGCTCGAGATGGCGCATCTGCACCTCGATGGTCATGAAGTAGCTCAGCCCGGAGTAGCTGTAGGGCGAGTTCAAGGTGACGAAGTTCGGGAACCGCGGCACCGTCACGCCCTCGTAGGCGCTGAAGCCGTGCTCGCGCCACCACTTGCCCAGGTTGCGGCCCTCGCGGCCGATCAGCTCGATCGCGGGGAAGTTCGCGTCCCACAGGTTGAAGCCGGTGGCCAGCACCAGGGTGTCGACACCGGTCTCGCGCCCGTCCGCGGTCACCACCCCGGTCGCGGTGATCCGCTCGATGGGCGTGGTCTGGAGGTGCACGTGGTCGCGGGTGAACGCCGGGAAGTACTCGTTGGAGAACGTCGGGCGCTTGCAGCCGAAGCTGTAGTCCGGGGTGAGCTTGCGGCGCAGCTCGGGGTCGGCGACCTGTTTGCGCAGGTGCCTGCGAGAGAGGGCCGCGGCACCGCGGTTGAAGACCCGAGCCTGGCGGTAGTGCAGCACCGCGGTGACCATCATCGCCTCGAGCCAGAGGCTGTTCACCGTGCGCGCCGCCCGCTGGGTCCACGGCGCGAGGGCGAAGAGCCGGCGTACGGCGCGCGGGATCGTGAAGTCGGTCTTGGGGGTCACCCAGATCGCCGTGCGCTGGAAGACGGTCAGCTCTGCGGCGACCTTCGCGATCTCTGGGATCAACTGCACGGCCGTGGCCCCGGTGCCGATCACGGCGACCCGCTTGCCCGACAGGTCGGCGTCGTCGTCCCAGCTGGCGGTGTGGATCACCTCCCCGGCGAAGTCGTGCACCCCCTCGATGTCGGGCAGCCGCGGCTGGGAGAGGAAGCCCGTCGCGGTCAGCAGGAACCTGGTGGTGAAGGCGCTCGTGCCGTCGGGCGAGCTCGCCGAGACCACCCAGTGCTCCTCGTCCTCGTCCCAGCGGGCGCCGTCGACCGCGACGCCGAAGCGCATGTGCCGCCGCAGGTCGTAGGTCTCGGCGATGTGCTCGGCGTACCGCTTGAGCTCCGGGCCCCGGGCGAACCAGTGCCTCCAGTGCGGGTTCGGGGCGAAGGAGTAGGAGTAGGTCACGCTGGCGATGTCCACGGCGAGACCCGGGTAGTGGTTGACGTGCCAGGTCCCGCCGAGATCGTCCTCGCGCTCGAGGATGCGCAGGTCGTCCGGGCCGGCGCCGTACCCCAGCCGCTTGAGTGCGATGGCTGCGCCCATGCCGCCGAAGCCGGCCCCGATGATGGTCACCTCGACGTCGCTCATCGCACCATCCCTGTCTTGAACCAGATTCAGTAGCGGCACCATACGCTGGTCGGATGCGAATCACGAAGCACGGGCACGCCTGCGTGAGACTCACGACCGGGGCGCACACGATCGTCATCGACCCCGGCGGGTTCACCGAGCCGGGGGCGACCGACGGAGCCACCGCGGTGCTGATCACCCACGAGCACGCCGACCACTACTCCGTGGACCACCTGCGGCGCACCGACGCCCCGATCCTGACGATCGCCGCGGTCGCCGCGCGGATCGGCGAGGACGCCCCGGACCTGAACGAGCGGGTCACCGTGGTCGAGCCTGGCGAGCGGCTCGACGTCGGCGTCCCGGTGAGCGTGGTGGGGGAGAGGCACGCGGTGATCCACCCGGAGATGCACCGCTTCGACAACAGCGGCTACCTGATCGAGGCCGAGGAGACCACGATCTTCCACCCCGGGGACTCCCTGACCCTTCCCGGCGTCGAGGTGGACCTGCTGCTGCTCCCGGTGAGCGCCCCCTGGCTCAAGGTCGGGGAGTGCATCGACTTCGCCCGCGACGTCGGCGCACTGCGATCACTGGCGATCCACGATGCGGTCTACAGCGACGTGGGCCTGGCCATGGTGGACGCCCACCTCGACCGGATGCTGGGTGAGCGAGCGCAGAGCTACGTGCGGCTGCAGCCCGGGCAGGACCTATGAGAGGTTGACCGCCGCCCGGTTGTCCGCGCCCTCCGGCAGACTGGTCCGGAGGAGGGCTGATGATCGAGCAGCCGCTCGCCGACCCGGACGAGCAGACCCGGCCGGCGACGGGCGTCCGGCAGCTGCCGCGCGTGCTGACCCCGTTCGCGATCCCGGCGTACCGCTGGATGGCGCTCGCGCTGACCTGCGGCGCCTTCGCGTACGGCGTGTGGGTGGTCGCGCTCGTCTGGGAGGTGATCGCGATCGGGGGCGGTCCTGGCCAGCTCTCGGTGGTCTCCACCGCGGGGGCGGTCGGGGTGGTCCTGCCCGCGCTGCTGGCGGGCGTGGTCGCCGACCGGGTCCCGCAGAAGCTGGTGGTGATGTCGGTCGCCACAGCCGAGCTGGTCACCTACGCGGTGGTGGCGCTGCTCTCGCTGGCCGACGTGACCCGGCTCTGGCACCTGGCGGTGGCGGCGTTCGTCCTCGGCGTCGGGATGGCCTTCTACTACGCGGCCTACTCGGCGTGGCTGCCGGCGATCGTGCCGGCCTCGGACCTGCTCGCCGTGAACGGCTTCGAGGGGATGGTGCGCCCGCTCGTCGCGCAGGCGCTCGGGCCCGGCGCGGCGGGAGTGATCGTCGGGCTGGCCTCACCGGGGTCGGCCTTCGCGGTCGCCGCCGTCGTGGCGGCTGTCGGGGTCGGCGCACAGACCCTGATCCCGCGCACCCCGGTGCGCCGGGAGCCCGACGACCCGGCCCAGGGTCGTCACCCGGTGCGCTCGGCGCTGCACGACATCCGCGAAGGGGTCGTCTACATGCTGCGCACCCCATGGCTGCTGGCGACGCTGCTGTTCGCCTCGCTGATGGTGCTGGTGACGATGGGGCCCTTCGAGGTGCTGGTGCCGTTCGTGGTCAAGGACCGCCTCGGCGGTGATGCGACCGACCACGCCATGGTCCTGGCCGCGTTCGGCATCGGTGGTGGCGCGGGGTCGCTGCTGATGGCCTCGCTGCCGATGCCACGGCGCTACCTGAGCGTGATGAACCTGATCTGGGGGGTCGCCTGCCTCCCGCTGGCGGTGATGGGGGTGGCCACCGAGATCTGGATGATGGTGGTGTGCGCCTTCCTGCTGGGCGCGCTGTTCTCCGCGCCGATGGTGATCTGGGGGACACTCCTCCAGCGCCGGGTCCCTCCGGCCCTGCTCGGCCGGGTCGCCTCGCTCGACTTCTTCGTCTCGATCAGCCTGATGCCGGTCTCGATGGCCCTGGCCGGCCCGGTGGCGACGGCCATCGGCCTGCGCACCACCTTCATGATCGCCGGCCTGACCCCGATCGTGTTCGCCGTCGTGGCGATCCTCTGGGCCAGGCTGCCCGCAGACGAGCTGGCCCACCCGCTCGGCTAGTTCGCTCCCGCGCCGTCGGTCTCCGCGCGCGTGTCGACATCGGCTCCTCGGCTGGCTGGCGCCCACCCGCGACGAGGCCACCTTCTGATGCGGCCAGTGGGCTCGGGGCGAGCCTGATCGTCGTACGTGGGCGATCTGCGGGCGCGATCTGCGGCGCGATTTCGTATGGACAGGCAGGATGTGTCCGTGACGGACTGGCTCAAGCAGCGCTCCGCCCTGGAGTTGGTGCTGCTCACGTTGGCGCTGCTGGTGGTGCTCAACCTCGCCGCGGCCCTGCTCACGCGGGCCCTGGTGCGGCGCGGCCTGCGCACCCCTTTCGTGGTGCGCCGGCTCAGCAGGCTCTCGATCTGGTTCGTCTCCCTGATCAAGCGCCCGCTCACGATCGCGGTGCTCGACGAGGTCGCCGACGTCATCCAGACCGGTCACTACACCAAGAACATCTCGGCCGCCCTGCTGGAGAACCATGACGAGCTCGTCGCCCTGGTCGCGGAGAAGGTCCGCCAGGACCCGGCCTCCCGGGTGGTCGGTCGGCTCCCCGGGTATGACGCCGTGGTCGCGCAGGTCAGCGAGACCACCCTGCGGGTGCTGGTCGAGATGCTCGGCGACCCCCGGATGGACGAGCTGGTCTCGGACCTGCTGCGCAACAATCTGCAACAGATCAAGCGCGCGGTGCGCGAGCGCGAGCACGAACGGGTCGAGGCCCCGGCGCCGCCCGACCCCTCGCCGATGGTCGGCCCCCGGCGACTGCCCGCAGGCTGAGCCCGCTCGCTGTCCGCTGTCCGCTGTCCGCTGGTCGAGGAGGCTGCGCAGCGGGGGTCTCGAGATCCCTGGGCGTGGTTTGTCGGGCCTCCGGGCGTGCCAGTGGCCCCGACCGGGCTGGGGTCGGGGTGCTGGGGCGTTCAGGTTCGTCGGCGCTGGCGTGGGATGACGAGCTGCGCCAGCTGTGCCAGCTGTGCGAACTCTGCCGGTCGTGCCGGGCGGGGTCTCGTGGGTGGGCGTCGGTCGCTGGGCGCGACGTCGTAGTGCTGCCCGGTCGGTGAGGTCCACGCATAGCCGCCACTGTCGAGGCGGGTGTAGTCCCAGGCGGTGTGGGTCTTGACCCGGTGATGGGTCCGGCACAACGGCGCAAGATTCTCCGGTATGGTCTGGCCCGGGGGCCCGCCCTCGTCGATCGGCACGTAGGGCGTGAGGTGGTCCAGATCGCAGGCCCGGGAGTCCCGGGAGCAGCCGGGGAAGACACAGTGCGCGTCGCGGAGCAGGACCTGCTCGCGCATCGCCGGTGGTGGGTCGTGCGGAGTCGACCGCTGTGTTCGCGGCCAGGTCGAGGACGGGGCGGATCACGACCTTGCCGCCGGTGCCGCTCAGGCGGGCCAGCCAGTCGGTGAGCAACCGGGTGGTGGCGGCGCCGAGCCGCTCGATGCGAGACCGCACCGGTCCCCGCGCCGGTGCCGTCCTGAGCGAGGTCGGCTTCGAGGTCGGCCGGGGTGAGGTGCACGAACAGGTTCGCGACCCCGGCTGCCTCGGGTCGACGGTGCTGCGCCTTCGCGCCCGGAGATCAGGTCCAACGCGTACTGCGGGTCGGCCAGCACCCCGACCGCCCGCGCCCGGCGCACATCGAGGCGAATCAGGGTCGCCGAGCTCGCGCAGGTCGGCTGCGACCCGGGACAGGCTCTGGTCGAAGAGCTCCGCATCAGGGGTGTCCAGGGTCATCCACATCTCGGTGGTCGCCGGACCCGACGCTCCGGGGCGGGACCACACCCCGCGCCGGGCCAGCGCCTCGTCCTCATCGGCGATCGCGCGGTCGGGGTCGAAGTAGAGCCGCGCCTCCTGGACCAGCCGCGCGGCCTGGACCTGCCCGATCCGGTCCGGGGTCGCGGCCACCAGCCGGTCCGCGAACGCCGCCGCCTCCAGGGACAGGTCGCGGGTCTCCCGCGCGATCGACCGGGCCCGCCACGCCGGCACCACCAACGCCTGGACCAGGGCCCAGAGCCGGGGCAGCCGGTGGGCCAGCTCCAAGGCGTCGCCGAGGAGCTGCTTGGCCGCCTCCACACCCGATCCCGAGGGCGGCACCGAGCTCGGCGGGGGCGAACTCCGCCACCCACGGCGCCCCCACCCCCGCCAACGGGCACACGCTCTCGCCGTGCAGGTCGAGCTGGCCCCAGTGCGCCGGGATCTCCTCGGCCGGGCACGGGTGCAACCGCGCCCACACCAGCGCCAGGGCGAGCTCCTCGGCACCGGCGGCCAACGCGGCCTCTCGGGCCCGGCGGACACGCACGATCACCTCGGCCGGGGAGCACCCCGAGGCGGTGGCCGGTGCGATGACCGATGTGGTGTCCATGGCACCCATTCTAGGATCGAGCACCGACACAATCGAGTGGGTGTTCGACATCTGTGGACAACTTCTGCAGGCGTCGTCGGCTCGAGTTCGACCGGCTGGTGCAACGAGCCTCTGGTCGAGGACCTGGCTGGAATCTTCCAATGCAGGATTCTGCGGGGAGGGTTGAGTCCCACGGCGACGTCGTCGCCCTCGGCCTGCGTTCAGGTCACGTTGCCAGGGTGAGTGGGGGTCGCAGAAAGAGATCGGCACCGCCGATACCCCGCCAGCGCGTGCGGTGCCCGCCTGCGGAGAGCGCGACGCCCGAGTCACCGCAAGCGCGGGCGCGAGCCCGCCACCACCGACGAGCCCCGAACCGGGAGGTTCAGTCGGTCAGCGCGTCGCGGACCGGGAGGAACTTGGCCTGGGCCTCCGCGAGCTCGGCCTCCGGGTCGGAGTCCGCGACGATGCCGCAGCCGGCGAAGAGGCGGACCTGGTTGCCCCGGATCTCCGCTGAGCGCAGCGCGATCGCGAACTCGCCGTCGCCGTGGGCGTCCATCCAGCCCACGGGCCCGGCGTAGCGGCCGCGGTCCATGCCCTCGATCTCCGCGATCATCTCGACGGCCACCTTGGTGGGGGTGCCCCCGACGGCCGCGGAGGGGTGCAGTGCCGCCGCGAGCTCGAGGACGCTCGCGCCGGCGCTGTCGTGGACCACGCCGGCGACGTCGGTCGCCAGGTGCATCACGTTGGGCAGGTGCAGGACGAACGGCACCTCGGGCACGTTCATCGAGGAGCAGTACGGCGCCAGGGAGTCCGCCACGGACCGCACGGCGTACTCGTGCTCCTCGAGGTCCTTGGAGGACCGGGCCAGCTGACCCGCCAGGGCGAGGTCGTGCTCGTCGTCGCCGGTGCGGCGGATGGTGCCCGCGAGCACCCGGGAGGTGACCAGGCCACGCTCGCGGCGTACCAGCATCTCCGGGGTGGCACCGAAGAGGCCGTCCACGTGGAAGGTCCAGCACATCTCGTAGTCGTCGGCCAGTCGTCGCAGCGGCCAGCGCACGTCGACGTCGTCGTCCGCGCTCGCGACCAGGTCCCGGGCCAGCACGACCTTCTCCAGGTCGCCGACGCCGATGCGGCGCACGGCCTCGGAGACCACGGACTCCCACGCCGCACCGCTCATCGCCCCGTCAGCGAAGACGACGTTGCGGGGGGCCGCCACCGGCGGCTGCACCTCCAGCACCGGCCCGCCGGGCATCGACCCGGTGGTCTCGATCTCGGTGATCCAGGCGCGGTCGCCACGCACGCCGACCACGACTCGCGGCACCACCATCACGCTCTCGCCGGGGTCGTCGGCGAAGGCGAGGCTGCCGATGCCGATCAGGCCGGTGCCCGGCAGGGCCACGTCGTCGTGGACCTCGGCGGCGGCGGTCACCGCGTGCCACCAGTCGACGGTGTCGGTGAACCGGTCCGGGCCCGAGGTGCGGCGGCGGGCCGCCACGCCCCAGGCGACCATGCCCTCGCCGCGGCGCAGCCACGCCACCGGATGGTCGTCGGGCAGCAGGTCCAGAAGGTTCGCGGGCAGCGTCGCAGCGGGGACCTCGACGGTACGCACCACGAGGCGTCCCGCAGGCGGGTCGCCGGGCCGGCTCGGGCTGCTCACGATGTCCGAGCGTACGCGGTGAGGTGAACCGGCCCCCCGCCGGATCGGGGGACCGGTTCACCGGAGGTCAGGACCAGTAGACGACGACCCTGTCGCCGACCGCGACCTGGTCGAAGAGCCAGGCGATCCCGGCGTAGTCGCGCACGTTGACACAGCCGTGCGAGGCCCCGGAGTAGCCACGGGCCGCGAAGTCCGAGGAGTAGTGCACGGCCTGCCCGCCGGAGAAGAACATCGCGAACGGCATCGCCGAGTCGTAGAGCTTCGAGACGTGGTCGCGCGACTTCCAGCCCACGCGGAACAGGCCCTCGCGGGTCGGGGTGTACGACGAACCGAACCGCACCGCCATCGTGCGGCGGACGGTGCCGTCGACGACCCAGCGCACCGTGCTGCTGCTCTTGTCGATGCACAGGGCGCGGCCGGTCGTGCACCGTGGGTCCAGCCGGGCGCTCGTCGAGGTGCCACCGGGGAGCCTGTTGGCCAGCTCGTCGGCGGTGGGTGTGCGGGTCATGCCCTCGAGCCGCTTCATCGTGCGCCGGTCGACGTAGCCGGTGACCGCGATCTCGCGCTTGGCCTGGAACCCCTTGACCGCGGCCGTCGTCACCGTCCCGTAGCTGTCGGTGACGTCGCCGGCGTACCACGCGATCTGGCGCAGCCGCGCCTGGAGTGCGCGCACCTTCGGGCCGGTGTCGCCCGGCCCGAGGAGTCGTGGTCCCGGCGCCGGGGTGGCCTGCGGCCGGTCCGCGGGGAGCGGTGCGGTGTCCCTGCCCACGTGCCTGCGATGCGCGGCCTCTCCCGGCGCCGGGGTCTTCGGCGCGACGACCGGCCTCGGCGTGGCCGAGGGTCGCGGGGTCCCGCTCGTCGAATGGGGGGGTGCTGCGGCGGAGTGGTGGCCTCCGCTGGCGCGGGCGACGCCCCAGCCCAGCGCGGTCGTCCCCAGCAGCACGCCAGAGACCATGGCCACGGTGGCCACCCTGTTCATTCCTGCACGCATGTCCTCATCCTCACCCGAGTTGTTCGTTGTCACCGGGTATGACGCACCACAACCCGATTTGGTTGTGGCGGGTTCTTGCCTGCTCCGAGAACAGGCGGGTGCGAGCCGCTGCATAGGGTGTCGGCGTGACCCGCGCGAGCCTTTCGAAGAGACCCACCGAGGTGCAGGCGATGTTCGACGCCGTCGCCCAGCGCTACGACCTGACCAACGACGTGCTCTCGCTCGGCATGGACCGCCGTTGGCGCCACCAGGTGCTGGCGGCCGTCGATCCCCGGCCGGGCGATCGGGTGCTCGACCTGGCCGCCGGGACGGGCACGTCCTCCCAGCCGTTCCGGGACCGCGGCGCGACCGTGGTGCCGTGCGACTTCTCGGTGGGGATGCTCGCGGTCGGCAAGCGCAACCGGCCGGACCTGCCGTTCACCGCCGGCGACGCCACCCGGCTGCCGTTCGCCGACGACACCTTCGACGCCGTGACGATCTCCTTCGGTCTGCGCAACGTCGTCGACCCCGACGCCGGCCTGCGGGAGATGTTGCGGGTGACCCGGCCCGGCGGGCGCCTGGTGGTGTGCGAGTTCAGCGCGCCGACGTGGTCGCCGTTGCGCACCGTCTACATCGAGTACCTGATGAAGGCGCTGCCCTCGGTGGCCCGCGCCGTCTCCTCGAGTCCCGACGCCTACGTCTACCTCGCCGAGTCGATCCGGGCCTGGCCGGACCAGGAGGCGCTCGCGGACCGGATCGCCGCAGCGGGCTGGAAGCGGCCGGAGTGGCGCGACCTGACCGGCGGAATCGTCGCCCTGCACCGGGCCACCGCCTAGGTCAAGAGGGGCCCCGGAACCGGTCTGGGGTGCGTTCGCGCGATGTGACGCAGACCTCTATGCTGGCCGCGTCGCGAGTTCGTGAAGAACTTCACATGTTCACGAGCACAGTGCCGATCTCAGGAGGATCATGGAGCTCTACACGCCCGTCCTGGCACTGATGGTCCTCGCTGCGGGCTTCGCGATCTTCTCGGTCGCGGTCAGCGCGCTGACCGGTCCGAAGCGCTACAACCGCGCCAAGCTGGACTCCTACGAGTGCGGCATCGAGCCCACCCCGCAGCCCGTGGGCGGCGGCCGGTTCCCGGTGCGCTACTACATCACCGCGATGATGTTCATCGTCTTCGACATCGAGATCGTCTTCCTCTACCCGATCGCCGTCGCCTTCGACGAGATGGCCCTGTTCGGCCTGATCGAGATGGTGCTGTTCATCGTCCCGGTCTTCGTCGCGTACGTGTACGTCTGGCGCCGCGGCGGCCTCGAGTGGGACTGAACAGGACAGAGGGCTAGGCACACATGGGTCTTGAAGAGAAGCTTCCGTCCGGCGTACTGCTGACCACGGTCGAGGGCGTCGCCGGCTACATGCGCAAGGCGTCGTTCTGGCCGGCCACGTTCGGCCTGGCCTGCTGCGCCATCGAGATGATGACCAGCGGTGGTCCGAAGTACGACCTCGCCCGGTTCGGCATGGAGGTCTTCCGGGCCAGCCCGCGCCAGGCCGACCTGATGATCGTCGCGGGCCGGGTCAGCCAGAAGATGGCGCCTGTGCTGCGCCAGATCTACGACCAGATGGCCGAGCCCAAGTGGGTGCTGGCCATGGGCGTGTGCGCGAGCTCCGGCGGGATGTTCAACAACTACGCCGTCGTCCAGGGCGTCGACCACATCGTTCCCGTCGACATGTACCTCCCCGGCTGTCCACCTCGCCCGGAGATGCTGATCGACGCGATCCTCAAGCTGCACGACCAGATCCAGGCCACCAAGCTCGGACCCAACCGGCTCGCCGAGATCGAGGCCAACGAGGAAGCCGGCCTCAACGCCCTGCCCACCAGCCAGATGAAGGGCCTGATGAGGTGAGCGACGACAAGCAGCCCGGCACCGAGGTCGACGCGACCGAGAAGATGCCGGAGAACCTCCCCGCAGCCGGGGGCGAGCCGGTCGGCCGCCGCGAGGGCATGTTCGGGGTCCGCGGCACCGGCGACACCTCCGGGTACGGCGGCCTCACCCGGCCGGTCGAGATGCCCGGGGCCACCGTCGCGCCGTACGGCGGCTGGATGGACGACGTTGCCGGCGCGCTCGCCGAGGCCGCCCGCTCCGCCGGCATCGAGGGAGGGGTGGAGAAGGTCGTCGTGCACCGCGGTGAGATCACCTTCTTCATCCGCCGCGAGGACCTCTCCGCGATGGCCCGGCTCCTGCGCGACGACGCCGCGCTGCGGTTCGAGGTGCTCTCCGGGGTCAGCGGCGTGCACTACCCCGACGACGAGGGCCGCGAGCTGCACGCGGTCTACCACCTGCTCTCGATGACCCACAACCGCCGAATCCGCCTCGAGGTCACCGCCCCCGACGCCGACCCGCACGTCCCCAGCGTGGTGGCCACCTACCCGACAGCCGACTGGCACGAGCGGGAGACCTTCGACTTCTTCGGCCTGATCTTCGACGGCCACCCGGCGCTGACCCGGATCCAGATGCCCGACGACTGGCCCGGGTACCCGCAGCGCAAGGACTACCCGCTCGGAGGGATCCCGGTCGAGTACAAGGGCGGCACGATCCCGCCGCCGGACCAGCGGAGGAGCTACAACTGATGGCCACCCACGACGCCGCCCAGGACGCCGCCCAGGACGCCGCCCAAGACGCCTACGCCCCGCAGTCCGAGACCAGCCAGGGCCGGGTCTTCACCGTCACCGGCCAGGACTGGGACTCCGTGGTCTCGGGGATCTCCGAGGAGCACGACAACAAGGTCGTGGTCAACATGGGCCCGCAGCACCCCTCCACCCACGGGGTGCTCCGGCTGATCCTCGAGCTCGAGGGTGAGACGGTCACCGAGGCCCGCTGCGGCATCGGCTACCTGCACACGGGCATCGAGAAGAACATGGAGTTCCGCACCTGGGTGCAGGGCGTCACCTTCTGCACCCGGATGGACTACCTGAGCCCCTTCTACAACGAGGCGACCTACTCCCTGGGCGTGGAGCGGCTGCTCGACATCGAGGACCAGATCCCGGAGAAGGCGCAGGTGATGCGGGTCCTGCTGATGGAGCTGAACCGGATCTCCTCGCACCTGGTAGCGATCGCCACCGGCGGCATGGAGATCGGCGCGCTCACCGTGATGACGATCGGCTTCCGCGAGCGGGAGCTGGTCCTGGACCTGTTCGAGCTGATCACCGGCCTGCGGATGAACCACGCGTTCATCCGCCCCGGCGGGGTCGCCCAGGACATGCCGCCCGGTGCGCTGGACCAGATCCGCGACTTCGTGACCCTGATGAAGAAGCGTCTGCCCGAGTACGCCGCACTGTGCAACGCCAACCCGATCTTCCGGGCCCGGCTCGACGGCGTCGGCCACCTCGACCTCGCCGGCTGCCTGGCCCTCGGGATCACCGGCCCGGTGCTGCGCTCGACCGGCTACCCGTGGGACCTGCGCAAGAGCGAGCCGTACTGCGGCTACGAGGACTACGAGTTCGACGTACCGACCCGCGACAGCATGGACGCCTACGGCCGGTTCCGGATCCGCCTCGACGAGATGTGGGAGTCCCTGCGGATCGTCGAGCAGGCGGTCGACCGGCTCGCCGGCCTGGAGAAGGCGCCGGTGATGATCGCCGACAAGAAGATCGCCTGGCCGAGCCAGCTGGCGATCGGCAGCGACGGCATGGGCAACAGCCTCGACCACATCCGGCACATCATGGGCGAGTCCATGGAGGCCCTGATCCACCACTTCAAGCTGGTCACCGAGGGCTTCCGGGTCCCCGCCGGCCAGGCCTACGTGCCGATCGAGTCGCCCCGCGGAGAGCTCGGCGCCCACGTGGTCTCCGACGGCGGCACCCGTCCGTTCCGGGTGCACTTCCGCGACCCGTCCTTCACCAACCTGCAGGCGACCTCGGTGATGAGCGAAGGCGGCATGGTCGCCGACGTCATCGTCGCGATCGCCTCCATCGACCCCGTCATGGGAGGAGTCGACCGATGACCCCCTCGGACAACCAGGGCCGCATTCCCGGTCTCGACGACGAGACCACCGCCGCCGCCATGTCCACCACCCAGGTGGGACACGCCGACCGGCTCGATGCCGCGACCTACGCGGAGCTCGAGGAGATCGGCGCCCGCTACCCGCACGCCCGCTCCGGCCTGCTGCCGATGCTGCACCTCGTGCAGAGCGTCGAGGGCCGGGTGACCCCGCGCGGCATCGAGGCGTGCGCCGAGGTCCTGGGGATCAGCGCCGCCGAGGTGAGCGGCGTCGCGACCTTCTACACGATGTACAAGCGCCGCCCGGTCGGCGACTACCACGTCGGGGTGTGCACCAATACGCTGTGCGCCATCATGGGCGGCGACCTGATCTTCGAGCGGCTCAAGGACCACCTCGACGTCGGCAACGACGAGACCACCGAGGACGGCAAGATCACCCTCGAGCACGTCGAGTGCAACGCGGCCTGTGACTACGCCCCGGTGATGACGGTCAACTGGGAGTTCATGGACAACATGACCCCGGAGTCGGCCACCGCTCTCGTCGACGACCTGCGCTCCGGCGCCGAGGTGCACTCCACCCGGGGCCCGCGCGTGGTCACCTGGCGCGAGGCCGAGCGGGTGCTGGCGGGCTTCCCCGACGACCTCGCCGACGAGGGCCCCTCCGCCGGACCCGCGTCCCTGGTGGGGCTCAACATCGCCCGCGAGAACGACTGGACCGCGCCGTCGGTGGAGAGCTCGCGTCACCTCTCCTCCGAGGGTGGGGGCTCCGGGCGTGGGGCCAAGGGCAGCCACGAGGCCGAGCACACCGAGGCCGAGGCAGAGGTCGAGCAGTCGCCGGCCGAGGCCAAGCACGAGGACAACCCCGCCAACCCGGGAGATGAGGCCAAGTGAGCCCGACCATCGGCACCCTGACCCCGGTCCTGACCGACAACTGGGGCACCGACCGCTCCTGGACGCTGGCGGCCTACGAGGAGCAGGGCGGGTACGCCGGGCTGCGCAAGGCGCTCGAGATGCCACCCGCCGACGTGATCGAGGCGGTGAAGGCCTCCAACCTTCGCGGCCGTGGCGGCGCCGGCTTCCCCACCGGCATGAAGTGGGGCTTCATCCCGCAGGACAACCCCAAGCCGAAGTACCTCGTGGTCAACGCCGACGAGTCGGAGCCGGGCACCTGCAAGGACATCCCGCTGATGATGGCCAGCCCGCACACCCTGGTCGAGGGCGTGATCATCAGCTCCTTCGCGATCCGCGCCAGCGTCGCGTTCATCTACGTCCGTGGCGAGGTGCTGCACGTGATCCGCCGCCTGCAGCGGGCCGTGCAGGAGGCCTACCTGGCTGGGCACCTGGGCAAGGACATCCACGGGTCGGGCTACGACCTCGACCTGGTGGTGCACGCCGGTGCCGGCGCCTACATCTGCGGCGAGGAGACCGCGCTGCTGGACTCCCTGGAGGGCCGCCGCGGACAACCCCGGCTGCGCCCGCCGTTCCCGGCCGTCGCCGGCCTCTACGCCAGCCCCACCGTGATCAACAACGTGGAGTCGATCGCCTCGGTCCCGAGCATCATCGACCGCGGTGCCGAGTGGTTCGCCTCGATGGGCACCGAGAAGTCCAAGGGCTACGGGATCTTCTCGCTGTCGGGCCACGTCAAGAACCCCGGGCAGTTCGAGGCGCCGCTCGGGATCACCCTGCGAGAGCTGATCGACCTCGCCGGCGGCATCCGCGAGGGCCACGAGCTGAAGTTCTGGACCCCCGGCGGCTCCAGCACGCCGCTGCTGACCGCTGCGCACCTCGACATCCCCCTCGACTTCGAGGGCGTGGGCGAGGCCGGCTCGATGCTCGGCACCCGGGCGCTGCAGATCTTCGACGACACCACCTGCGTGGTGCGCGCGGTCCTGAGATGGACCGAGTTCTACAAGCACGAGTCGTGCGGCAAGTGCACCCCGTGCCGGGAGGGCACCTGGTGGCTGGCCCAGACGCTGGCCAACCTGGAGAGGGGCAAGGGCTCCGAGGGCGACCTCGACCTGCTGCTCGACGTGTGCGACAACATCCTCGGCCGCTCCTTCTGCGCGCTCGGCGACGGTGCCACCAGCCCGATCAGCTCCTCGATCGAGCACTTCCGCGACGAGTACCGCGCCCACCTCGTCCACGGCGGCTGTCCGTTCGACCGCGAGGCGTCGAACCTGTTCCCCAAGGTGGAGGCCACGGCATGACGACCACCCCCCAGAAGGCCCAGAAGACCCCGCCCACCTCGGCCGAGACCGCCCCGGAGAAGTCCGACGAGGTCACCTTGACCATCGACGGCGTCGAGGTCTCGGTGCCCAAGAACACCCTGGTGATCCGCGCCGCCGAGCAGATCGGCGTGCAGATCCCGCGGTTCTGCGACCACCCGCTGCTCGCTCCGGTCGGCGCCTGCCGGCAGTGCCTGGTCGAGGTGCCCGACGGCGGCAACGGCCGGCCGATCCCCAAGCCGCAGGCCTCCTGCACCCTGACCGTGGCCGAGGGCATGGTGGTGAACACCCAGGCGACCTCGCCGATGGCCGACAAGGCCCAGCAGGGCGTGATGGAGCTGCTGCTGATCAACCACCCGCTGGACTGCCCGGTCTGCGACAAGGGCGGGGAGTGCCCGCTGCAGAACCAGGCGATGAGCAACGGCCGCGGCGAGACCCGCTTCGTGGAGAACAAGCGACTCTTCCCCAAGCCGATCAACATCTCCGCCCAGGTGCTGCTCGACCGCGAGCGCTGCGTGCTGTGCGCCCGCTGCACCCGCTTCTCCGAGCAGATCGCCGGCGACCCGTTCATCGCGCTGATCGAGCGCGGTGCCCTCCAGCAGGTCGGGATCTACGAGAAGGAGCCCTTCGAGAGCTACTTCTCCGGCAACACCATCCAGATCTGCCCGGTCGGTGCGCTGACCTCCTCGGCGTACCGCTTCCGCTCGCGGCCCTTCGACCTGGTCTCCACCCCGTCGGTGGCCGAGCTCGACGCCTGCGGGTCCGCGATCCGCGTCGACCACCGCCGCGGCAAGGTGATGCGCCGCCTCTCCGGCGACGACGCCCTGGTCAACGAGGAGTGGATCACCGACAAGGACCGCTTCGCGCACCGCTACGCCAACCTCGAGGACCGCCTCCCGCACCCGATGGTGCGTGACGAGCAGACCGAGGAGCTGCGCCCCGCGAGCTGGCCCGAGGCCTTCGTCGTGGCCGCCCGCGGGCTGGCCGCGGCCGGCAGCGTCGGGGTGCTCACCGGCGGCCGGCTCACGGTCGAGGACGCCTACGCCTACGCCAAGTTCGCCCGGGTCGCGCTCGGCACCAACGACATCGACTTCCGCGCCCGGCCGCACAGCGCCGAGGAGGCCGACTTCCTCGCCGCCAGGGTCGCCCTCGGTCACCCCGACTCCGGCGCCGTGACGTACGCCGACCTCGAGGCCGCCCGGTCGGTGGTGCTGATCGGGTTCGAGCCCGAGGACGAGGCCGGCACGGTCTTCCTGCGGCTGCGCAAGGCCGCCCGCGGGCGGATGCTGCCGATCTACTCCATCGCGCCGTTCACCTCGCGTGGCCTGCACAAGATGTCCGGCACCCTGATCCCGACCCGCCCCGGTGACGAGGCCGCAGCGATCGAGGCTCTCGCCCACGACGGCACGGTCGCCCTCGACAGCGGCGGCCTGATCCTGGTGGGCGAGCGGATGGCGTCGGTTCCCGGAGCCCTCTCCGCCGTCGCCACCCTGGCCGGCACGACCGGCGCCAGGCTCGCCTGGATCCCCCGCCGGGCAGGCGACCGGGGAGCCGTCGAGGCCGGCGCGCTGCCGAACCTGCTGCCCGGTGGTCGTCCGGTCGCCGACGCCGCTGCCCGGGTCGACCTCGCCACCGCCTGGGGCGTCGAGCACCTGCCGGAGGCCCCCGGCCGCGACGGCGACGCCATCGTGGCTGCCGCGGCGTCCGGTGAGCTCGGCGGCCTGGTGATCGGCGGGGTGGACCTCGGTGACCTCGCCGACCCCGGGCTGGCGCGCCAGGCGGTCGAGGCCGCCGGCTTCGTGGTCGCCCTGGAGGTGCGTGCCTCCGAGGTCACCCGGGCCGCCGACGTGGTCTTCCCGGTCGCCCCGGTCACCGACAAGTCCGGCACCTTCGTCAACTGGGAGGGCCGGGTCCGGTCCTTCGGCAAGGTGCTGCACAACCCCGCCTCGCTGCCCGACCTGCGGGTGCTGGCCGGCATCGCCGAGGAGCTCGGCGCCCCACTGGGCTTCCGCACCACCGAGCAGGTGCGCGCCGAGCTGGAGCAGGTCGGGCCCTGGGACGGCCAGCGACCCTCCGCGGTGGAGGCGCCGGCCACGAGCGGTCCCGAACCCTCCGGCCTGGTGCTGGCCTCCTGGAAGCAGCTGATCGACGACGGCCGGATGCAGGACGGTGACGAGGCGATGCGACGCACCGCCCGCAAGCCGGTGGTCCTCGTCAGCGCGGCGACCCTGGCCGACCTCGGTGTCGACACCGGCACCGTCGTCACCCTCACCGGCCCACTCGGCTCGGTCGACCTGCCGGTCGCCGTGGCCGACCTCGCCGAGGGCACCGTGTGGGCCCCGGCCACCGCGCCGGGCAGCGCCGTACGCCACCTCGTCGGGCCTGCCGGCAGCCCGGTCACCGTCACGGTCACCCCCGGAGGCACCCGATGACATCTGCCCTGATCGCCCTCGCCGCCGACCCGGTGAGCGAGGAGAGTCTCGGCGCCTTCGGCCAGGACCCCGTGTGGCTGGTCATCGTCAAGGCCGTGCTGATCTTCGTGGTGCTCGTGCTGCTGACGCTGTTCAACATCTGGTTCGAGCGTCGGGTCGTGGCCCGGATGCAGCACCGGATCGGCCCCAACGTCAACGGGCCCTTCGGCCTGCTGCAGAGCCTGGCCGACGGGGTGAAGCTCGCCCTGAAGGAGGACGTCATCCCGAAGGCCGCCGACAAGCTGGTCTTCGTGATCGCGCCGGTGATCGCGGTGATCCCTGCGTTCGTGACCTTCGCGGTGATCCCGTTCGGCCCCGAGGTGAAGGTGCCGTTCAGCGACCTCACCACCCCGCTGCAGCTGACCGACATGCCGGTGGCCGTGATCTTCGTGATGGCGATCGCCTCGATCGGCATCTACGGCATCGTCCTGGGCGGCTGGTCCTCCGGGTCGACGTACTCCCTGCTCGGTGGGCTGCGCTCGAGCGCCCAGATGATCTCCTACGAGGTCGCGATGGGCCTCGCGCTGGTCGCGGTGTTCCTGCACGCCGGCTCGATGTCCACCTCGGAGATCGTGGCCGCCCAGGACAAGGTCTGGTTCGGGTTCTCGCTGATCCCCTCGTTCGTGATCTACATGATCGCGATGATCGGGGAGACCAACCGGGCGCCGTTCGACCTGCCCGAGGCGGAGGGCGAGCTCGTCGGCGGCTTCCACACCGAGTACTCCTCGCTGAAGTTCGCGCTGTTCTTCCTCGCCGAGTACATCAACATGGCCACCGTCTCGGCGTTGGCCACCACCTTGTTCCTCGGTGGCTGGCGGGCCCCCTGGCCGATCTCGTGGTGGGACGGCGCCAACACCGGCTACTGGCCGTTCCTGTGGTTCATGGGCAAGGTGATGTTCTTCATCTTCATCTTCATCTGGCTGCGAGGCAGCCTGCCCCGCCTGCGCTACGACCAGTTCATGGCGTTCGGCTGGAAGGTCCTGATCCCCGCGTCGCTGGTCTGGATCGTGGCCGTCGCCGCGATCCGCGTCGTCGACCTGCGCGGTGGGTTCGACCGGACCTGGCTCTTCGCCGCAGGCGGCGTGATCGCGGTGATGCTGGTCGCGGCCTTCTTCTTCGAGGAGAAGGAGAAGCCCGCCGAGGAGTCCGAGGCCGAACCATTCGATGCGTTCGCGGGCGGCTACCCCGTCCCGCCGATGCCGCACAGGGAGGAGCGCTGATGGCGTCCCTGAAGGAACAGCTCTGGGACCCGGTCGCCGGGTTCGGGGTCACTTTCCGGACGATGTTCCGCAAGGTCGTCACCGAGCAGTACCCGTTCGAGAAGGTGCCCACCGCTCCGCGCTTCCACGGCCGGCACCAGCTCAACCGCTGGCCCGACGGCCTGGAGAAGTGCATCGGCTGCGAGCTGTGCGCCTGGGCCTGCCCGGCCGACGCGATCTATGTCGAGGGCGCCTCCAACGTCGACGGCGAGGAGTCGGAGCGGTTCTCCCCCGGTGAGCGCTACGGCCGCGTCTACCAGATCAACTACCTGCGCTGCATCCTGTGCGGGCTGTGCATCGAGGCCTGCCCGACCCGGGCGCTGACGATGACCAACGAGTACGAGCTCGCCGACAACAACCGGGCCGACCTGATCTATGAGAAGTCCGACCTGCTGGCGCCGCTGCTGCCCGGCATGGAGCAGCCGCCGCACGCGATGCGGCTCGGCAACGACGAGGGCGACTACTACCGCGGGAACCTTCGTCGCCAGGACAACGAGGGGGCAGCCGAATGATCGCCTTCTGGCTGCTCGCGCCGGTGATGGTCGTGTGCGCGCTGGGTCTGCTCTTCGCCCGCAAGGCGGTGCACTGCGCGCTGTTGCTCGCGGTCGTGATGATCAGCCTCGCCGTGCTCTACGCCGTACTCGACGCGCCGTTCCTGTTCGCGGTTCAGATCATCGTCTACACCGGCGCGATCTTGATGCTCTTCCTGTTCGTGCTGATGCTCGTCGGGGTCGACTCCTCGGACTCCGTGGTGGAGACCATCCGCGGACAGCGGCTCCTCGCCTCCGTCGTCGGCCTGCTCTTCGGCGGCACCCTGGTCCTGGGCATCGCCCAGGTCACCGTGGGCACCTTCGTCGGCCTGGACTCCGCCAACGCCAGGGGCAACGTCCCGGCCATCGCCGAGGTGCTGTTCACCCGCTACGTGTTCGCCTTCGAGACCACCTCTGCGCTGCTGATCACCGCAGCCCTGGGGGCGATGGTCCTCGCCCACCGCGAGCGGATCACGCCGAAGCTGGGCCAGGCCGACCTCGCAGCGCAGCGGATGCGCGACTACGCCGACCACGGCAAGCACCTCGGGCCGCTGCCTGCTCCGGGTGTGTTCGCCCGGCACAACTCCGTCGACACCCCGGCGCTGCTTCCCGACGGCAGTGTCGCCGAGTCGTCGGTCTCCCGCGTGCTCGCTGCCCGCGGCACCGTGAACACCTCTCCGGGCAGCGCCCAGCAGGTCGAGGAGCTCGGCGGAGGAGACCACTCCGTGCCCGAGAGGGACGACTCGAACGAAGCGGGAGGTGCCGGACGATGAGTCCCACCCCGTTCATCGTGCTGTCGGCGATCCTGTTCACGATCGGCGCCGTCGGCGTCCTCGTACGCCGCAACGCGATCGTGGTCTTCATGTGCGTGGAGCTGATGCTCAACGCCAGCAACCTCGCGCTGATCACGTTCTCGCGGACCAACGGCAACCTCGAGGGCCAGATCGCGGCGTTCTTCGTGATGGTCGTCGCTGCCGCCGAGGTCGTGGTCGGGCTCGCCATCATCATGACCATCTTCCGCACCCGTCGCTCGGCCTCGGTCGACGACGCCAGTCTGCTGAAGTACTGAGGGGCCACACGTGATCACTTCTGCCATCAGCGTGCTCGCCGAGGGGGCCCACGGCGACGTGCCGGTCGTCGACCCGAGCGCGGCCGGTGGGCTCGCCGTACCCCTCGTGCTGGTCATCGCCCTCCCGGCCCTCGGTGCGGCGATCCTGCTGCTCGGCGGGCGCCGTACCGACCCCTACGGCCACCTGCTCGGGACCGCGACCGTGATCGGCTCGTTCGTGGCCTCACTGGTGCTGTTCTTCTCGCTGCTCGGCCGCGACGCCGCGGACCGCCAGGTCTCCTACGACCTGTGGACCTTCTTCACCGCCGGTGACTACGAGGTCAAGCTGGGGCTGCTCTACGACCCGCTCTCGGCGCTGTTCCTGCTGCTGATCACCGGAGTGGGCGCGCTGATCCACGTCTACTCGATCGGCTACATGGAGCACGACGAGCGCCGTCGGCGGTTCTTCGCCTACCTCAACCTCTTCGTCGCGGCGATGCTGGTGCTGGTGCTGGCCTCCGACTACGTCGGTCTGTTCCTCGGCTGGGAGGGCGTCGGCCTGGCGTCGTACCTGTTGATCGGGTTCTGGCAGTACAAGCCCAGTGCAGCCGCCGCGGCCAAGAAGGCCTTCGTGATCAACCGCGTCGGCGACATCGGCCTCTCGCTCGGCATCGGGCTGATCTTCGCGACGTTCGGCTCGACGTCGTTCGAGAAGGTCTCCGCGCTGACCTCGGGTGCGGAGCAGGGCGTGATGACCGCGATCGGCCTGCTGCTGCTGCTCGCTGCCGCCGGCAAGTCGGCACAGTTCCCGCTCCAGTCCTGGCTGCTCGACGCGATGGAGGGCCCGACCCCGGTCTCGGCCCTGATCCACGCCGCGACGATGGTGACCGCGGGCGTCTACCTGATCGTCCGCTCCCAGTTCATCTTCGAGTACACCCCCGACGCCCGGATGGCGGTGGCGGTGATCGGCACGATCACCCTGCTGATGGGTGCCTGGATCGGGTGCGCCAAGGACGACGTCAAGAAGGTCCTCGCCGGCTCGACCATGAGCCAGATCGGCTACATGGTGCTCGCCTCCGGCCTCGGTGTCGCCGGCTACGCGTTCGCGATCTTCCACCTGCTGACCCACGGCTTCTTCAAGGCCAACATGTTCCTCGGCGCAGGCTCGGTGATGCACGGGATGAACGACGACGTGGACATGCGCCACTACGGCGCGCTGCAGAAGGCGATGCCGGTGACCTTCGCGACCTTCGCGATGGGCTACCTCGCGATCATCGGGTTCCCCGGCTTCGCGGGCTTCTGGTCCAAGGACAAGATCATCGAGACCGCGCTCTCACAGCACACCGTCCTCGGCATCTGCGCGTTGCTCGGTGCCGGCGTGACCGGCTTCTACATGACCCGGCTGATGCTGATGACCTTCTTCACCGAGAAGCGCTGGGAGCCCGACGTACACCCGCACGAGTCGCCGAAGGTGATGACCGTGCCGCTGATCGTGCTCGCCGCACTGTCCGTCCTCGGCGGCCTGCTGCTGGTCAACGACTGGATCGTCAGCTTCCTCTCACCGGTCGTCGGTGAGGCCGTGCACGAGTCACCCCCGCTGCCCGCGATCGTGATCAGCCTGCTCGCGGTGCTGGTCGTGGCGGTCGGGGTCGGGACGGCGTGGCTGCTCGTCGGCAAGCGCGACGTGCCGCGGGTCGCACCGACCGAGGTCTCGGCGTTCACCGCGGCCGGTCGCAACGACCTCTACGGCGACGCGTTCAACGACGCCGTGGTGGTCGGCCCGACCAAGCAGCTCACCGGTGGCCTCGCGACCTTCGACCGCAGCGTGGTCGACGGTGGGTTCGTCGGCACCGCCGCCGCCCTCGGTGGCCTGTCGGGCCGGTTGCGGATGACCCAGAACGGCTTCGTCCGCTCCTACGCCCTCTCGCTGCTCGCCGGGGCCGCCCTCGTCCTCCTCGCACTCGTAGTGGTGAACCTCGCATGAACCTCCCCTGGCTCTCCGTCCTGATGCTGCTGCCGATCCTCGGCGCGCTGGTGGTGATGCTCCTGCCCGCCCGCGAGGACGCCCCCGAGCTGCCCAAGCAGGTCGCCCTCGGGATCTCGGTCCTGACGTTCCTGATCGGTGCCGGCATCGCGATCGGCTACCAGGCCGACGGCGGGATGCAGTTCACCGAGGACCTGAACTGGATCAACCTCTTCGGCGCCCACTACGCCCTGGGCGTGGACGGCATCGGCCTCACCCTGGTGATGCTGACGGTGATCCTCACCCCGGTGGTCGTTCTCGCCTCGTGGAACGACGCCGACCTCTCCACCGGCTCGGTGCGGGCGTTCTTCGCCTGGATCCTGGCCCTCGAGGGTCTCTCGATCGGTGTCTTCGCCGCGACCGACGTGTTCTTGTTCTACGTCTTCTTCGAGGCGACCCTGATCCCGGTCTACTTCCTCGTCGCGAGGTACGGCGGCCCGGACCGCGTGCGCGCCGCCGTGAAGTTCCTGCTGTTCTCGCTGGCCGGCGGGCTGATCATGCTCGCCTCGGTGATCGGCCTGTTCGTGGAGTCCTCCAAGACCGAGGGCGGTCCGACGTACCTGATCTCGGAGCTGGCGCAGCTGGACTTCGGCACCAGCGTCGGGCGCTGGATGTTCGTCGGCTTCTTCATCGCCTTCGCGATCAAGGCGCCGATGTTCCCGGTGCACACCTGGCTGCCGGACACCACCGAGCAGGCCACTCCGGGCACCTCGGTGCTGCTGGTCAGCGTGCTCGACAAGATCGGCACCTTCGGGATGATCCGGTTCTGCCTGGAGCTCTTCCCCGAGGCCTCGCGCTGGGCGACGCCGGTGGTGGTGGTGCTCGCGATCGTCAGCATCCTCTACGGCGCCTTCATGGCGATCGGGTCCAACAACATCCCGCGCCTGATCGCCTACACCAGCGTCTCGCACTTCGGCTTCATCGTGCTGGGCATCTTCGTGATGAACAGCCAGGGCCTCTCGGGTGCCAACCTCTACATGTTCAACCACGGACTCTCCACGGCGGCGCTGTTCCTGGTCACCGGCTTCCTGATCTCCCGCCGCGGCTCGGCGCTGATCAGCGACTACGGCGGCGTGGAGAAGGTGGCACCGGTGCTGGCCGGGCTGTTCCTGGTGGCCGGCCTCTCCTCGCTCTCGCTGCCCGGCCTCTCGCCGTTCGTCTCCGAGATGCTGGTGCTGGTCGGTGCGTTCGTGCACTCGCCGTGGGCGGCGGCCTTCGCCGTGCCCGCGATCGTGCTGGCCGCGGTCTACATCTTGTGGATGTACCAGCGCACCATGACCGGCCCGGTGCGCGAGGGCGTGGTCGGGATGCGCGACCTGGACCGCCGCGAGGTCGCCTCGCTGGCCCCGCTGCTGCTGCTGATCGTGGTCCTCGGTTTCTTCCCCAAGCCGCTGCTGTCGGTGATCAACCCTGCGGTCGAGCACACGATGTCCGAGGTGGGCAAGAGCGACCCGCAACCGACCGTGCGTGACGGAGAGGCCCACGAGTGAACGAGTTCGCGACCCCGAAGATCGAGTACTTCACGGTCTCGCCGATCCTGATCGTCCTCGGCGTGGCCGTCCTCGGCGTGCTGCTCGAGGCGTTCGTCCCGCGCGGGCGGCGCTATCTCGCCCAGGTGCTGCTGGCCCTGGCGGGCCTGGGCGCGGCGCTCGTGGCCGCGGTGGTGGTCTTCGCCCGGCTCGACCCCGGCGCCGCCACCCCGAAGCTCGGCAAGGTCGTGGCGATGGGTGCTCTGGCTGCCGACGGGCCGGCACTGTTCAGCTGGATCCTCGTGCTGGTGCTCGCAGGACTGAGCGTGCTGCTCTTCGCCGAGAAGCACCTGGAGTCCGGCGTACTCGCCTTCGCCGGGCAGGCAGCGGCGCTGCCGGGCACCGAGGCCGAGCGTGAGGCCTCCACCAAGGGCCTGGAGCACACCGAGGTCTTCCCGCTGATGATGTTCGCGGTCGGCGGGATGCTGATGTTCCCGGCCGCCAACGACCTGATCACGATGTTCGTCGCACTCGAGGTGCTCTCGCTGCCCCTCTACCTGCTGTGCGGGCTGGCGCGTCGCCGTCGCCTGCTGAGCCAGGAGGCGGCGATGAAGTACTTCCTGCTCGGCGCGTTCAGCTCCGGCTTCTTCGTCTACGGCATCGCACTGACCTACGGGTACGCCGGCTCGATGGGCTTCGCCCAGATCGCGGAAGCGGTCTCCGGCGAGAACGGCGGGCACGGGCTGCTGATCGGCGGCATCGGCCTGCTGGCTGTCGGCCTGCTGTTCAAGGTCGGTGCCGCGCCCTTCCACGCCTGGACCCCCGACGTCTACCAGGGCGCACCGACCGCGGTCACCGGGTTCATGGCCGCCGCGACCAAGGTGGCCGCGTTCGGGGCCCTGCTGCGGCTCTTCTACGTCGCCTTCGGCGGCAGCCGCAGCGACTGGACCCCGATGATCTACGTGGTCGCGATCTTGACGATGGTGGTCGGCTCGGTGCTCGCACTGACCCAGACCGACATCAAGCGGCTGCTGGCCTACTCCTCGATCGCGCACGCCGGGTTCATCCTGACCGGCTTCCTGGGCATCCGCTCGCTGACCGACGTGGCCGCCGGCAGCCTGACCGGGGTCTCGGCGGTGCTGTTCTACCTGACCACCTACGGCTTCACCACCTTGGCCGCGTTCGCCCTGGTGACGGTCGTCCGGGACGCCGGTGGCGAGGCCACCCACCTCTCCCGCTGGCAGGGCCTGGGCAAGGAGTCGCCGGTCGTGGCGGGGCTGTTCGCCTTCCTGCTGCTCGCGATGGCCGGCATCCCGCTGACCAGCGGGTTCACCGGCAAGTGGGCGGTCTTCGCGGCCGCGTTGTCCGCCGGCGCCTGGCCGGTCGTGATCGTGGCGGTGCTGATGTCGGCCGTGGCGGCGTACTTCTACGTCCGGGTGATCGTCTTGATGTTCTTCGCCGAGCCCGTGGGCGAGGGTCCCTCGGTCACCAGCCCCAGCGTCCTGACCGGCACGGTCATCGTCGTCGGGGTCGCCATGACGCTCCTGCTCGGAGTCGTGCCGGGCACCCTGCTCGACATGCTCGGACGCGTGGGAGTATTCATCAGGTGACCATCCCCCTGGCCCTGCCGATCCTGGACCCGGATCTGGAGGCGCGGCTGCGTGCCCGGATGGAAGAGGTCGAGCAGGCGCTGCTGGGACACGTCGAGACCGAGGCCCGGTTCGTCACCGAGGCCGCACGTCACCTGATGGAGGCGGGTGGCAAGCGCTTCCGGCCGTTGCTGGTGCTGCTCGCCGCCGAGACCGGTGACCCCGACGCCCCCGGCGTACTCACCTCCGCCTGCGTGGTCGAGCTGACCCATCTCGCCTCGCTCTACCACGACGACGTGATGGACGAGGCCGACCTGCGCCGCGGGGCCGCGTCGGCCAACGCGCGCTGGGACAACCACGTGGCGATCCTCACCGGCGACTTCTTGTTCTCCCGCTCCTCGGAGCTGACCGCCGACCTCGGGCCCGAGGCCGTGCGGATCCAGGCGCGGACCTTCACCCGGCTCGTCGAGGGCCAGATCCTGGAGACCCTGGGCCCGACGCCCGAGGAGGACCCGCTCCAGCACTACCTGCGCGTGGTCGCCGGCAAGACCGGCTCGCTGATCGCGACCTCCGCGCGCTACGGCGCCCTCTTCGCCGGCGCCTCCCAGGACGTGCAGGACGCGCTGACCGAGTACGGCGAGAAGGTCGGCATCGCCTTCCAGCTCTCCGACGACATCCTCGACATCGCCTCGGAGACCGCCGAGTCGGGCAAGACCCCCGGCACCGACCTCCGCGAGGGCGTCCCCACGCTGCCGGTGCTGATCGCGAAGGCCGCCACCGACCCCGCCGACGCCCGCCTGCGTGAACTGCTCGACGCCGACCTCACCGACGACGTCACCCACGCCGAGGCCCTGACCCTGCTCCGCGCCCACCCCGCCATGGCCCAGGCCCGCGCCCAGGTGATCGCCCTCGCCGAGGAGGCCAAGCAGCTGCTCAAGGCCCTCCCCGACGGCCCCGTCCGCACCGCGCTGGCGTCGTTTGCCGACCTGGTGGCCACGCGGACCGCGTGACGCTGTCGGTTTTTCACGTTCTCTTGTGAAACCGTCACTTCTCTGCCGTTGCAACAACAGAGAAGTGCCAGTTTCTAGGGGTCAGTACGGCGCGACCGCGCTCACGCCGGATCGCGTCATCAGCCGTCTGATGCGCGCCGCGGTCAGCTGCTGGCGGTAGAGGTCCTCCCAGATCAGGCGCACCATCGCCCATCCGGTGATCTCACGCAGCCGGTCCTCGCGGACCTTCTCGAGGAACACCGCGTCCTGCGGCTCCTGACCGGGCCGAAGCAGCCGACCGAACTTGATCCTGCCGTCGAACTCACCGAGCAGTTTGAGCTCGGGCCAGGCGAAGTCGGTGGTGCCGATCAGCTGCCCCTGCTCGTCGTACACCTTGAACTGGAGCTCCGGCTGCGGCAGGTGCTGCGACCAGAACAGGTGGCGAGCCCGGGACTCACCGACCGACTGGGCGCCGGGCCGGGTCAGGCGCAGGACCACCTGCAGCCGGCGCGCGTTCGGCCACCGAGCCATCCGGGTGTAGTGCGCCCACAGTGAACCCTCCGAGCCGAGGTCGAGGTCGAGCAAGGAGTCGAGCAGGACCACTCCGCTCTCGATCGACCCGAGCGCCGCGGCGCCCAGCGCGCATCGCTGCGGGCCGAGCATCAGCAGCTCGTTCTTCGACCAGACCTCGTCGGGCGAACAGGTGTCCACGTGGTAGACCACGTCCCCCTGGCGCCCGCCCGGACCGCCGTCGAGTCGGGTGACATGGACGAACCTGGTGTCGACGTCCCAGAGCCGCAGCCCGTGCTCGGCTGCCCCGGAGGCGTGGCTGAGCGCGACATTGCCGTGGTGGGAGAGCAGGACGGCCTGGCCACGGAGGCGGTACTGGTCCACCGCGTCGAGGTTCTGCCATACGGAGGTGTCGACGTACGCGCCGTGCCGGACGCGGGTGATGACCCCGGCCCGTCTCTGCGCGCGGAGGTCGCGGTCGTCGATGCCGAAGTCGAGCGCCTCGCGTCGGAGGAACAGGCCGTTGGGGTGCAGGTTGAAGAGAGCGTCCATGCCGGCAAGGCTGTGGCGACAGGTACGACGGCCGCACCCCATGAGCCCTCAGCTGTGGACAGCTCTGGAGGGGTGCGCCCCTGTGGATGCGAGACGGTCGGGGTGCACGCCGAAACTGGCACTTCTCTGCCTTTGCAACCACAGAGAAGTGCCAGTTTCACAAGGTCTCCTGAAAATCCGGCAGCAGCCTCAGCCCCGGTAGGTCACCACGACCGACGGCCGCGGGAACGAGTCCGTGTGCGGCCAGGTGCTGGACGGCTTCTCGAAGGTGGCGCCCTCGGTCTCACCGGGGTGCTGGACGCAGACGAACACCGACTGCTGGTCACGGCTGATCAGGGGCCCGCAGGTCTCGGCGCCGACGGGCACGGTGAGGAACTGCTGCACGTGTCCGCGCTGCGGACCCTCGACCGGCACCCGGAAGAGCCCGTCGTGGGAGCCGAGCGCGCTGCCGTCGGTGGCCACCCAGAGGTTGCCCATGGCGTCGAAGGTCACGTTGTCGGGGCAGCTGATCGGGCTGACCAGCTGTTTGGGGTAGCCGGCGAAGTACGACTCCGGGGCATCCGGGTCGCCGCACACGAGCATCAGGTCCCAGGTGAACGACCGCGAGGTGTGGTCCTCGCCTCCGGGCGTGACTTCCAGGACGTAGCCGTTGCGGTTGCCCTTCTCCTGCCGGAGCGGGCCGCCGAAGGTGTCGCGGACCATGCTCGTGCCCACCGGGTTCGCCTCGTCGGTCTTGAGGTCGCCACCGCGCTTGCTGTTGTTCGTCAGCGCGCAGTAGACCTTCCCGTTGACCGGGTTCGGTTCGATGTCCTCGGGCCGGTCCATCCGGGTCGGGGCGACCTTGTCTGCTGCCAGACGGGTGTCGATGAGTACGTCGGCAACGCTCATCCCCTCGATGAAGGACAACTGGTCGGTGGTCAGCGGGATCCACTCGCCGGTCCCGTCGTACACGCCGTCCTCGGTGCCGTCGCCCTCGAAGCGGGCCACGTAGAGCGTGCCCGCACTCAGCAGCTTGAGGTTGCGACGACGTGATGCCGCGCCACGACCGGCGTCGTACCGGTCGCGGGAGACGAACTTGTAGATGTAGTCGCCGCGCTCGTCGTCACCCATGTAGACCACCGCGTGGCCGTCCCGGGAGAGCGCGACGTTGGCGCCCTCGTGCTTGAAGCGACCCAGCATCGTGTGCTTGCGCGGCGTCGAGGACGGGTCCGTCGGGTCCAGCTCGACGATGTAGCCGAAGCGGTACGGCTCGTGCGGCTCGCGGGTCAGGTCGAAGCGCGGGTCGACCTCCTGCCAGCCGCGGCCGGAGCCGGTGAGGCCGTAGCGCTCGTACGACGCGGTGTAGCGCGAGTCGAGCGGCCCGGTGGCGTCGAAGTAGCCGTTGAAGTTCTCCTCGCCGGAGAGCACCGTGCCCCAGGGCGTCGTACCCCCGGAGCAGTTGCCGAAGGTGCCCAGGACGGTGCGCCCGGTCGGGTCCTCCGACGTGCGCAGCCGTGCGTCTCCGGCCGCGGGGCCGTCCAGGGTGAACGGGGTCGCGCCGGTGATCCGCCGGTTGTGGCGGGACGTGCGGTGGTCGGCGGTGACCCAGGAGCCGGTACGCCGGCCGCGGACGATCTCGACGACGGCCATGCCGTGGGAGGCGATCGCGATCCGCTTGATCGTCGCGGAGTCGTAGCGACCGGTGGGGAACATCAGCTCCTCGTCGGTGTACTCGTGGTTGGCGACCAGCAGAGCCCCGTTGCCGCGAGTGGGGAGTACGCCGAGGTAGTCGTTGTTGTAGCCGAACTGGCGAGCCGCGGACTCGGGTGTCTGGTGCTGTACGTCGAACCGCGGGGCGTCGCGCGTCACCGGGTCGCCCCACCGGATCACCACGTCGGAGCGCCAGCCCTCGGGTGAGGTCACCTTGTCGTCGATGTTGGGGGCCACCGGCTCGAAGTCAGCACCGCCCACCCCGGCGAGGTTCCCCCCGGAATGCCTCCCGCGAGCCGCGGCCGGTGAGGCGTTGACGCCACCCACGACCAACGCGCCGAGCCCGGCACCGCCGACCTTGAGCACCGAGCGGCGCGCGATCGCCCGGGCAGCCACCTCGTGGAACTCGGGGTGGGCGGTCTGGTTCGGAATCGGCTTGTCACAGGCATTCCCGCACCGGTAGTGGCAGGTCATCGCGCTTCGGGAGCCGTGCGGGCCGGCGGAGAGCAAGGGAAGCAGAGTGCGCACGGGCATAGGTCTCTCCGAGTCGAGAAGATAGTGGGCTCCGAGCAGCGTTCCCCGCTCGAGTGAGCGGACGGCGACGTCAAGATGAACGTGGGGCGGCGCGACGTACCCCTAGAAACTGGCACTTCTCTGCTGTTGCAACGGGGGAGAAGTGCCAGTTTCACAAGGTCTCCTGAAAAACCGTCAGAGGGCCGACGCCTCCGCGGTCAGCCGCAGCTGCCGCCTCCGGTGACGCAGCGCCTCGGTGGTGAACATCGTCAGGGCGAGCCAGACGAGGGCGAAGCCGGCCCACTTCACCGCGGTCATCTCCTCGCCCAGGACCAGCACCCCGAGGGCGAACTGGATCGTCGGGGCGAGATACTGCAGCAGCCCGATCGTGGTCATCGGGATCCGGATGGCGGCGGCGCCGAAGCAGATCAGCGGCACCGCCGTCACCAGGCCGGTCGTCGCCAGCAGCACGGCGTGCCCGGCACCCTCACCGGCGAAGGTCCCCTGGCCGGCACGGGAGAGCCAGACCAGGTAGCCCACCGCGACCGGGGTCAGCATCACCGTCTCGAAGGTGAGGCTCTCCACGGCGCCGGCCCCGGCCGTCTTCTTCGCCAGGCCGTAGGTGGCGAACGACACGGCCAGCAGCAGCGCGATCCACGGTGGGTGCCCGTAGTCGACGGTGAGCACCAGCACGGCCAGCGCGGCGATCCCGATCGCCGCCCACTGCAGCGGCCGCAGGCTCTCCTTGAGCACGAAGACCCCGAGCAGCACGGTCACCAGCGGGTTGATGAAGTAGCCCAGGGAGACCTCGACCACCCGGCCGGCGTTCACCCCGTAGATGAAGCCGCCCCAGTTCAGGCCGATCACCACCGAGGCGGCCCCCAGGATGGCGGCCATCCGCCGGTCGGCGAAGATCGCCCGCAGGTGCGCCGTACGCCGCAGGAGCAGCGTGAGCGCGGTCATGGTGAGCAGAGACCAGCAGATCCGATGCGCCAGGATCTCGATCGCCCCCGCGGGCTCCAGGAGCGGCCAGTAGAGCGGGAACAGCCCCCACATCGCGTACGCCGCGGCGCCCAGCAGGAAACCGCGGCGTTGCTCTGTCACCTCGCGAGACTAATCCGCCCTATCGTGTTTGCCATGAGCGGGTTCGTGGTTGAGCGCCGAGTGAGCGTCGACGCGCCGGCGGAGGCCGTGCACGCGCTGGTCAACGACTTCCACCAGTGGCCGAGGTGGTCGCCGTGGGAGGACGTCGACCCCGCCATGGAGCGCACCTACACCGGGCCTGACAGCGGCGTGGGCGCGCGCTATGCGTGGTCGGGCAACCGCAAGGCCGGCGCCGGCAGCATGGAGATCCTCGGCTCCACCCCGGAGCGGATCGACCTGGCGCTGCACTTCACCAAGCCGTTCCGCGCCGACAACGACCTGCACTACAGCTTCTTGGAGCGGACCGACGGCACCGAGGTGGTCTGGCAGATGACCGGGGAGCACACCGGGCTGATGCGGGTGCTGGGCAAGGTGATGAGCATGGAGAAGATGGTCGGCCCCGACTTCGAGAAGGGTCTGGCCAGGCTCAAGGCCGCCGTCGAGCTGGGCTGAGCTCAGCCCTCAGACGACCGTCCAGGTGTCGGCACCGCTGATCAGGCTGGCCAGCGCGGCCTGGGCGTCGTCCTGCCCCGCGGAGGCGGTGACGATCTGGCTGCGCGCCTGGTCGTCGTAGGTCGCCCGGTCCACCTGGCGGAAGATCCCGATCGGTGACTGGTGGAGTACGCCGGCATCGGTGAGCCGGGACAGGGCGAACGCGGTGCTCGGGTCGTCGTGGGTGGCGTCGTGGACGAGCAGGTCGGCCTCGTCCACGTCGGCGAGGCTCACCACCTCGACCCCACCGGTGGCGGACCGGGCGATCCCCTTGCTGGGATTGCCGTGCTCGTCCTGGAGGCCGAAGCGGATCGGCTCCCCCTGCACGAGCGGGATGATCGCGTCGGCCTTGGTGTCGGGGCTCTTGATGGCGTCGAAGGCGCCGTCGTTGAAGATCGGGCAGTTCTGGTAGATCTCCACCAGCGCCGTACCCCGGTGGGCCGCCGCCGCGGAGAGCACGGAGGTCAGGTGCTTGCGGTCGGAGTCGATGGTGCGCGCCACGAAGGTGGCCTCGGCGCCCAGCGCCAGGGAGACCGGGTTGAAGGGGTGGTCCACCGACCCGGCCGGGGTGGACTTGGTGACCTTGCCCGGCTCGGAGGTGGGGGAGTACTGCCCCTTGGTGAGGCCGTAGATCCGGTTGTTGAACAGCAGGATCTTCAGGTTCACGTTGCGGCGCATCGCGTGGATGAGGTGGTTGCCGCCGATGGAGAGGGCGTCGCCGTCACCGGTGACCACCCACACCGAGAGGTCCTCACGGGCGGTGGCGATGCCGGTCGCGATCGCCGGGGCGCGGCCGTGGATGGAGTGCATCCCGTAGGTGTCGAGGTAGTAGGGGAACCGGCTCGAGCAGCCGATGCCGGAGACGAAGACGATGTTCTCCTTGCGCAGCCCGAGCTCGGGCAGGAACGACTGCACCGCCTTGAGCACGGCGTAGTCGCCGCAGCCGGGGCACCAGCGCACCTCCTGGTCGGAGGTGTAGTCCTTGCCGGTCAGCTTCTCGTCGGCGGTCGGGACCCCGGCGAGGCCGGGGAAGGGAAGCTCGGTGGTGGTCACGAGACGATCTCCTTGCTCTCGTCGGCGGCGGTGAGGCTGGCGGAGTCCACGTCGCCGGTCGTGGTGTGGATCAGGTCGGCGATCGCCTCGGCGAGCTCGGCCGCCTTCAGCGGCAGTCCGCGCACGTGGTTGTAGCCGACCACGTCGACGAGGTACTTCGCGCGGACCAGCATCGAGAGCTGGCCGAGGTTCATCTCGGGGATCATCACGGCGTCGTACCCCTTGAGGATCTCGCCGAGGTCCTTGGGGAAGGGGTTGAGGTGGCGCAGGTGGGTCTGCGCGACGTCGAGGCCGGCCTTGCGGACCCGGCGGCAGGCGGCGCCGATGGGGCCGTACGTCGACCCCCAGCCCAGCACGAGCACCCGCGCCTGACCCGAGGGGTCGTCGACCTCGAGCGGGGGCAGCGACTCGGCGATCCGGTCGACCTTGGCCTGCCGGATCCGGACCATGTAGTCGTGGTTGCCCGGGTCGTAGGAGATGTTGCCGTGGCCGTCGCCCTTCTCCAGCCCGCCGATGCGGTGCTCGAGGCCGGGTACGCCGGGGATGGCCCACGGCCGCGCGAGGGTGTCCTCGTCGCGCAGGTAGGGCCAGAAGTCGCGCTCGCCGTCGCCCAGGTCATGGTTGGGCTCGGTCGCGAAGGCCGGGTCGATCGTCGGGAGGTCGTCGACCAGCGGGATCCGCCAGGGCTCGGAGCCGTTGGCGAGGTAGCCGTCGGAGAGCAGCATCACCGGGGTGCGGTAGGTCACCGCGATCCGGACCGCCTCGACGGCGGCGTCGAAGCAGTCGCCGGGGGACTGCGGAGCCACGATCGGCACCGGGGCCTCGCCGTTGCGGCCGAACATCGCCTGCAGCAGGTCGGCCTGCTCGGTCTTGGTGGGCAGGCCCGTGGAGGGGCCGCCGCGCTGGACGTCGACGATCACCAGCGGCAGCTCGGTCATCACCGCGAGCCCGATCGTCTCGGACTTCAAGGCGACACCGGGGCCCGAGGTGCTGGTGACCCCCAGCGACCCTGCGAACGAGGCGCCCAGCGCTGCGCCGATGCCGGCGATCTCGTCCTCGGCCTGGAAGGTGGTGATCCCGAACCGCTTGTGCTTGCTCAGCTCGTGCAGGATGTCCGAGGCCGGAGTGATCGGGTAGGTGCCCAGGAAGATCGGCAGCCCGGACTGCACGCCGCCCGCGACCAGGCCGTAGGCCAGGGCGAGGTTGCCGGTGATGTTGCGGTAGATCCCCGGGGCCATCGGCGCGGGCTTGATCTCGTACTGCACCGCGAACGCCTCGGTGGTCTCCCCGAAGTTCCAGCCGGACTTGAACGCGGTCACGTTGGCGTCACGGATGTCGGGAGCCTTCGCGAACCGGCGCTCCAGGAACGACACGGTCGTCTCGGTCGGCCGCCCGTACATCCACGAGAGCAGGCCGAGCGCGAACATGTTCTTGGCCCGGGAGGCGTCCTTGCGGGAGAGGCCGAACTCCTTGACCGCCTCGACCGTCATGCCGGTCAGGTCGACCACGTTCACGGCGTAGTCGGCGAGCGAGTCGTCCTCGAGCGGGTTGCCGGCGTACCCGGCCTTGGTCAGGTTGCGCGCAGTGAAGTCGTGGCTGTCGACGATGATCGAGGTGCCCGGCGACATGTCGGTCAGGTTGGCCTTGAGCGCGGCGGGGTTCATCGCGACGAGGACGTCGGGGGAGTCACCGGCGGTGAGGATGTCGTGGTCGGCGAAGTGCACCTGGAAGGACGAGACGCCCGGCAGGGTCCCCTGCGGCGCGCGAATCTCCGCCGGGAAGTTCGGCAGCGTCATCAAGTCGTTGCCGAACGCCGCGGACTCCTGGGTGAAGCGGTCGCCGGTGAGCTGCATCCCGTCGCCGGAGTCGCCCGCGAACCGGATGATCACCCGATCGAGCTGCTTGACCTGCTTGGCCACCGTGCCAGTCCTTCTCTCATCGTCGTCGGTGCGGAGCCGACCCGCACCGACGGTACGTGGGCTCCAGAGTACGCCGAGAACTAGAACATGTTCTACCTCTGGCCGGGAACCTGGCCGGGCGGGTCGCCGCACACCGGATTCCACGATAGTCCGCCGGGTGGCACGAGGCCGCCTGTCTCTGCCACCGGACCGTTTCGGGTGGGTGATCCGGGTCACGCGCCGGGAAATACCCAGCGCCCCGCTCGTGTTGCCGCCTAGACCTGCCGCCCCCTGAAAGTTGGCCGTCGATGACCACCGCTGCCCGCGCCTCCGACCTGCTCGCCCTGCACCGCGCCCCGGAGCTGTTGACGGTCGTCAACGTCTGGGACTCCATCAGCGCCAAGGTGGTGGCCGAGACCCCCGGCACCAGGGCGCTGGCCACGGCGAGCCACTCGATCGCCGCCTCCTGGGGCTATGAGGACGGTGAGAACATCCCGGTCGAGCTGATGATCGAGGCCGTGGGTCGCATCGTCGCGGCCACCGACCTCCCGGTCACCGCCGACCTGGAGGCGGGGTACGGCGATGCCGGCGAGACCATCCGCAAGGCGATCGGGGTCGGCGTCGTCGGGGCCAACCTCGAGGACCAGATGAAGCCGCTGGACGAGGCGGTCGCCGCCGTCGAGGCCGCCTTGCGGGCGGCCCGCGAGGAGGGTGTGCCCGACTTCGTGCTCAACGCCCGCACCGACGCCTTCGTCAAGGGCCGCGACCGCGACCCCGCCGAGGTGCTCGCCGACGCGGTCGAGCGCGGCAAGGCCTACCTCGACGCCGGTGCGCCCGTCGTCTTCGTGCCGGGTGCGCGCAGCGAGGAGCAGCTCACCACGCTGATCGACGCCTTCGGTCCGCAGCGGCTCACGCTGATCGGCGCGGGCACTCTGCCGTTGTCCCGGCTCGAGGAGCTCGGCGTCGCCCGGGTCTCCTACGGCCCGATGACCCAGCGGGTGGCGCTGACCGCCCTGCAGGAGCTGGTGGAGGAGATCCACCGCGGCGGTACCGTACCGGGGAACATGCGCCCGCTGAACTGAGGAAGATCCGGTGCGACCTCATCGCCTCGCTGCTGTGCTCCTGATGGCGACGCTGGGCTGTGACGACGCACTGCCGCCGGCGGAGCCGAGCAATCCCGAGCAGGTCTCCGACGGTGTCCGGCTGCGCTGGCCGGGGGGCCGCACCGTGGACCTGACCCAGGCTTCGGCGACCTGCCGGATGGTCGGCGACGCGATGGAGGTCGTCTCCCTGACCGCGCCGGCCCGCTGGGCCGAAGGCGGCGAGGCGCCGGTGCTCACCGTCTCGGTGGTCACGGGCGTTGTCGGTCCGCAGGAGCTGCCGCTGCCGCGCCGGGCCCGCTTCGTGGGTCCCTCGGACGTCACCGTGGTCGCCACGCGTCCCGGGGACGGGGTCCGCTTCGGCGGCTTCCCCGAGACCGCGAGCGGCCGGATCGAGGTCGTCGAAGCAGGCTGCGATGCCGACCCGGTGCTGTCCTTCACCATCGATGCCGCGCTGGTCGAGGCGTCAGGGCGCCGCACGGTCCAGCTCGAGGGCGGGCTCGCGTCGTCGGGTGGCCGACCGGGTGGCTAGCGCTCGCAGCGCGTCCTGAGTGCCTCGGCGTGCCGGCGGAAGCCGTCTTGCACCCGCTTCGGCCCGGCCAGTGGCACGAGCGGCCCGGAGAACTCCTCGACGGTCTCATAACAGGTCGGGCCGCCGGGCTTCTGGGAGAGCCATTGGAACCGGGTGCCGCGCACCAGCCCCAACCGGGCCGGCAGCCCCTCGTAGACGTAGGCGAGCGTCGCCCGACGCACACCCTCCTCGTCGTGCGGCGCGGTGACCTCGCTGACGCGTTCCGGCGAGACGGCCCCGCGCCCGTTGCGCCAGCGCACGTGCAGCACGATCGGGTCGCCGGCCCGCGGCGGCGAGGGGCAGTCGGCGCGGACCACGAACGGGTTCCACTCGCCGTAGGACCCGGTGTCGAGCATCACCGCCCACACCTGCTCGATCGGGGCGGCGATCTCGACGTACGCCCGGGGTCGCGCGGAGCTCACCGGCAGTTGGCGCTCGGTCACGGGCTGCTCCTCGCTTCTTTGCGGACTGTGTGCGGACTGCTCCAGCTCCAGGCGGGTCGTCGATGCTCCTGGCAGGTCCCCGGTGACGGTCTCACGGACCCACCGGACCTCAAGCTCGTTGTGCGGGATGGTCGGTGGGGTCACGACCTGGCCGCCGCCACCACGTCCAGGATCGCATCGCGGACCACTTGAGGATCGCTCTCCTCGATGGCATGACCGGTGTGCACGACGATCTGCTTCGCGCTGGGACTGAGCACCAGCCAGCCACGCTGGTCGCTGACGTTGGTGCGCATCCCTTGACGTTCCGAGGGGTGCTCGGCTGCCGCGATCTCATCGGCTGAGTACTTGTTGCTCATCACTGTGACCGGAATGTCACCGATCCGTCTTCGCGCCGCCCAAGCATCCTTCTCGACCTGGAGGTAGTCGCGGTTCTCGATGTTCACAGGTGAGTCCCAGCGTGTGTCGGCCACGATCTGAGCAGGGGGATTGCGAAACGGAGCGGGTACTTCGACGAAGACGATCCCGGCGACCTGTCGGGGATGCTCGACTGCGTAGCCTGCGGAGATGTAGCCGCCACCGGAGGTCCCCACCAGGACGTATGGACCGGGAATGTTGGCGCCCTTGAGCACGGCGTCGAAGTCGGCGACCAGTTCGGTCAGCCCGCGCGGCCCGGGAGCCGGATCGCTCGAACCCAGGTTCGCCCTGTCGTAGACGCAGGTTCGGGTCACCGCGGCGAGCTCCGCCTCCGCGTAGGAGTAGGAACCGCTGGTGTCCTCGTCACCACCCTCCAGCATGATCGTGGGTGAGCCCTCTCCGGTGCATCTGAGGTAGAGGCTCCGCCCGTCGACTCTGACGAGGCCGTCGACGTCGCCGGCCGCGGCGTCCATGCCGGCTGGTGTCGACTTGGACGGTGACGATGGACTCGGTGCCCCGCGCGGCTCGGCCTCGTCGTCACTGCACGCGGCTGCGGTCGCCACCAGCGCAACGGCGACGAGAGTCGTGCACCAACTACGCCGGTTCGGCATCGGACGCCTCCCCGGTCAGCGTAGGGCTGGGTGTGACGCACGGCCATGGTCATTCCGGATCAACGTCGATGACTGCAGGCCTGCCCCGCACCAGCGCAGACCGCCCGGATCAGCGGTAGTTGGTGAACTGCACCGCGAAGTCGTAGTCCTGCGACTTCACCAGCGCCTGCACGGCCTGCAGGTCGTCGCGCTTCTTGCTGCTGACCCGCAGCTCGTCGCCCTGCACCTGCACCTTGACGCCCTTGGGGCCCTCGTCGCGGATCAGCTTGCCGACCTTCTTGGCGTCCTCGGTGCTGATCCCCTCCTTGAGCGCGATGCTGATCTTGCTCTCCCGCCCAGACGCCCGCGGCTCGCTCGCGTCCAGGATCTTCAGCGACTGCTGGCGCTTGATCAGCTTCTCCTTGAAGACCTCGAGTACGGCGCTGGCGCGGTCCTCGGCGTTCGCGGAGATCTCGATCGCCTCGTCGCCGGACCACTTGATCTCCGCGCCGGTGCCCTTGAAGTCGAAGCGCTGCGAGATCTCGCGGGCCGCCTGGGAGAGTGCGTTGTCGACCTCCTGGCGGTCGATCTTGCTGACGATGTCGAACGACGAGTCGGCCATGGTCGGGGGACCTCCATCCGATTTAAGACTTGGGTGAGTGGTGCGTTATCCTCGGTCGCGCTGCTGGCCCACACTAGTGGGTCGCAGAGCATGGCAGGTTGTCCGAGCGGCCAATGGAAACGGACTGTAAATCCGTCGGTGTATACCTACGCAGGTTCGAATCCTGCACCTGCCACCATCCTGGAACGGGCCCTCCGAGCCGCACCGTCGGCGGTGGTTCCGTGACCCTCCCGGCGCTCCTCGTCGAGCCCCACACGCAGGACGCGCCCTCGTGGAAACCCTGGGTTGGGCCGTTCCGCGTCGCCAGTGGGGGATCTCGGTGTTAGATGGCCCGGGGGACAAGCGCCGGTCGAGCCGGCTGGTGAGGGATGCGCATGGTTCGAATCGTCGTGGCCGACAACGACCCGGACGCGTTGGACCTCGCCCTCACCGACCTGGGCCTGGAGGGTCATCAGGTCTTCGGCGCGCCGGACGCCGCGAGCGCCGAGATCCTGGTCGGCTCCGTCGGACCGGACGTCGTCGTCCTTGACTACCGGATGCCACCCGGCGAGAACGGGCTGGACCTGGCCGAGCGCCTGGTGGCCGATCACGCCGAGTTGAGGGTCGTGATCTACAGCAACTACCAGGCGACGGCGTTGCGGGCACGCGCCGCTGCGCTCGGCATCCCGTTTCTTGCCAAGGGCAACCTGCGGGCACTCCGATCGGCTGTGACGCGGTGGTGAGCAGGGTGCTACGACGCATCCCGATCACCTGGGCGGAGGTCGTGGTGATCGTGCTGACCCTCCTGGCGGCAACGGCCACCGTGCTCGTCGGCCGTCAGCTCAACGCCCTGGACGCCGATCGCCAGGCATCGGTGGCGGCTGCCGCCTCCGTGTCCGCGGTGGCAGACGCCATCCGGAGGACGGTCACCTCCACGACGACCGGGGTGTTGGCCGGAGCCCGGGCGCCGGACGTGAACGGCGACCTCCGCGCGGGCATCGCGGAGTCGACCGCCATCCTTGCGCGGGACTCCGCGCAACCGGTACTGGACGACTCGGGTCAGGGGGCCGTCGTGGTGGCCTCCTACGACACCAGGGTTCCCCCCGCCACCGTGCAGGATCGCCGCGACCATCTGACCGGATATGTGGTCGTGCCGCTGGACCTGGCCCCGACGCTGCAGGCAGCGAAGCCGCCCGGAGGCGGCATCGTCGTCGCCGGGCCGAACCGTCAGGTGATGTCGCTGCCGAGCCCCCGTCCCCCGGACGTGGCGTTCCAGACGGTCGCACTCGGCTCCACCACCGCGCCCGGGTGGACGTTGACTGTGTGGACGGCGCCCAGACACCTGCCTGCTGCCGTGTGGCTCATCGTCCTGGGCCTCTGGGTGACCGGCAGTGCTGCTGCTGGCTGGATAGCGGTACGCCGAGAGCGCGCGCGTCGAAGCCGGGCCGAGCTGCGGCAGGTGGAGCAGGCGAGCGCCACCGTGGCGACGCTGGCCACGGTCGCCCAGCACACCCTCGACCTCGCGGACGTGCTGCCGGCCGTCTCGGCGGAACTCGCCGCAGCGCTCGGCCTGCGCGGCGTGTCCGTGGCCGCGGCCACAGCCAGTGGCGAGCGTCTGCTGTTCGTGTGGGGTGCGACCCCCGAGGCCGTCGACGTTGACTACGACCCTCGGGACGAGGTGACGCCGGGGGACACACTGGCGCTCGTGCTCTCCCGTGGTGGGCGCGTCGTGGCCCGGCTGCGGGTCATTGCGGGTCGCCAACTGGCAGGACAGGACGTTCGCACCCTGTTCACGGCAGGTGAGATCTTGACCTCCGCGCTGAGCAATGCCGAGATGTTCTCCCAGCAGAGTGCGCTGCTGAGGCGGATGCGGTCGGTAGACGAGCTCAAGACCGTCTTCCTGGCCACCGCCTCGCACGAACTCAGGACACCCGTCGCCTCGATCACCGGCTACGCAGAGCTCCTCCACACCAGCTTGGAGGTGCTCAGCCCCGAGCAGGTGCGCACGTATGCCCGGCGCGTGGACGAGAACGCCAAGCGACTCGCCGAGCTGATCGAGGACCTGCTGGACTTCTCCAAGCTCGAACGCGGCGCAGCCGCCGAGGACAGCTCCCACCTCGACCTCGGGGACGTTGTGAGCCGCATCCTCGAGGAACAGCCTGACTTGGCGCCGGACCACCAGGTCTCCCACACCGCCGTCCGCGGACTCGTCGTCACCGGGTCGCGGATGGCGGTGGACCGTGTCGTGTCCAATCTGGTTGGCAACGCCGCGAAGTACTCCCCCGCGGGAGGCACCATTCGGGTCCAGGTCAAGGAGAGCCTCGGACGCGCCGAGCTGATCGTCGACGACGAGGGTTCGGGTGTTCCAGAGGACGAGCGCGAGCAGATCTTCAGCCGGTTCTTCCGAGGGCACGGCGACGCGGTCGTCCGCACCAGAGGTGCCGGACTGGGCCTGGCCATCGTCACCGAGTTCGCCGCCTCCATGGGCGGGCAGGTGTCGGTGACCGATGCGGACGGCAAGGGTGCCCGTTTCGTCGTCTCCTATCCACTCGCAGAGTCTCGGACCCAGCCCACCCGAGGAGAGACCCTTGTTGGCCCGTGACCGATTGATCCCCGTCGCCGCAGGTCTTGCGGTGATAGCGGTGGCCGTGACTGTGATCGGCCTGCTGAGCTCTGCCGTCGAGGACGGCACCAGTGCGCTGCAGGACGCGAAGGTGGCCCAGGTCCGCACGACCGCCGGCGCCTTCAACGCCCGGGTGGAGTCGAGCATCAGCTCGCTCGGCGGCCTCGGCGCACGCCCATGGGAACTCACCACCGGCAGCACGAAGGACGCGGAGGCGCTGCAGCCCTTTGCCATCGACCCCGAGGCAGACGCCGGCTTCTTCCTCGTCGACGGGTCCGACACCGTCACCAACGGTGTGCTCCTGCGTGATGGCAGGCTCGGCTCGACGTTCGACGCCCCTGGGTGGGCCACGGCGAAGGCCGCCCTGGCCTCCGCTCCCGCGGTCGTGCTGCCGGTGGCTGCGTCCGGTGTCACCACGGAGCTGCCGAGCTACGCCTTCGCGGTTGCCATCAGGGGGGCGAGCCCGACCAGTGTGCGCGGCGCCTTCATCTTCGAGCAGGCGCTCACCACGGACTCCCCCTTCAATCAGGAGATCCGCGGGCTGGGCGAAGGTGCCACGAGTGCGACGTGGCGGTTCCTGGACAGCGGCGGCACGGTGGTGGCCTCGACCCTGCCGACGGGCCTCGGGGCGCCGGTGTCCGATGCGCGCCTGCGCAGCCTCTCCCCGGGGCTGCACACCGTCGGCGGCGACCTGGCCATCAGCGCCGACGTTCCCGCCGTGGGGTGGCGGGTCGTGTTCACCCAGAACAAGGAGGAGTTCGCCGCGCCGCTGGCCGCCCCCTTGCAGTCGGCCGGTCTCATCCTCGTGATCCTGCTGCTGGCGGTCGGCCTCACGCTGACGATCGTCCTCGCGAACCGCCTGAGCCAGGCACGCGAGCAACAGAAGCGACTGCTCGAGCTGAACCGCGCCCAGGACGAGTTCATCTCCGTCGTCTCACACGAGCTGCGCACGCCTGTCTCGGGCGTCCTGGGCTTCCTCCAGACGAGTCTCGACCATTGGGAGATCATGAGCGAGGAGGATCGCCACAGCGCCGTACGCCGGGCCTTCACCAACGCGCGGCGCCTGCAGGCCATGACGCGCGACGTCCTCGACACCGAGAGCATCGAGTCCGGCGGTTATGGCTACGACCGCCACCGGATAGACCTGGCCGAGGAGATCAGCACCGCCGTCGATGCCTTCGACACCGGCTCGGCCTCGCCGGTGAGCCTGCGCCTGCCCGCGTCTCCGGTGATCGTCGAGGCCGACCCGGACCGGATACAACAGGTTCTCTCGAACCTCCTGGAGAACGCCCTGAAGAACTCCACCAACGACACCACGGTCGCAGTCTCGCTGGAGATGCTCGGCGACGTCGCCCGGATCACCGTGGAGGACCACGGCGCCGGCATCGACCCCGACCAGGTCGAGCGGATCTTCGACAAGTTCGTCCGGGGGAGGTCAGGCACGGTGTCCGGCACCGGGCTCGGGCTCTACATCTGCCGCCGCATCGTGACCGCCCACGGGGGTCGCATCTGGGCGGAGAGCCGCCCGGGTGAGCCCACCCGCTTCGTCGTGGAGCTTCCCGCGACCGCACCGGTCGCCCCGTAGAGTGCACAGAACGATGACAGAGACCTTGCAGGCCCCCACCGTCTTGATCGTGGATGACGAACCCGACATTCGTGAGCTCGTCCGGCTGATCTTGGAGAAGGACGGCATCGAGGTGATCGATGCCATGGCGGACGGTGCTGTGGGGCTGGAGCGCTACTACGCTCTCCAGCCACCACCGCGACCCTCGGTAGTCGTGCTCGACAACAGGATGCCGGGCCTGAGCGGTCTCGAGGTGGCCGAGCAGATGCTGTCCCACTACCCCGGACAGGTGATCGTGCTCTTCTCTGCCTTCGTCGACTCCAGCGTGACGGCCAAGGCACGTGCCATCGGCGTCACCGCCTGCGTCTCCAAGACCGAGCTGACCCGACTCGCGCCGATCATTCGCGGGCTGCTGCCCGCCGGCTGACGGCTGGGCGTGGAGCCCTCGAGCGGGCCCCGGCCCCTCGTCTCAGCCACCACCGTTGTCCTAGGTTGGGCTCCATGGACGAGAACGAACTCTTGGGCAAGGTCCGCACGGGGCTCTTCATCGGCGGTGAGTGGCGCGACTCCGCCGACGGGTCCACGATCGAGGTGGAGGATCCGGCGACCGGAAAGACCCTCACCTCGGTGGCCTCGGCGACACCAGCAGACGGTGCCGCAGCGCTCGATGCCGCGGCGGCGGCGCAGGCCGACTGGGCGTCGTCCGCGCCACGTGAGCGCGCCGAGCTGTTGCGCTCGGCCTTCGAGCTGATCACCGAGCGGGCCGATGAGTTCGCGATGCTGATGACCCTGGAGATGGGCAAGCCGCTGGCCCAGTCCAAGGGGGAGGTGACCTACGGCGCTGAGTTCTTCCGCTGGTTCTCCGAGGAGGTCGTGCGGATCGCCGGACGCTGGGCGACCTCACCCGACGGCAACACCCGGCTGATGACGATGAAGCAGCCCGTCGGGCCCACGCTGATGATCACGCCGTGGAACTTCCCGCTGGCGATGGGCACCCGCAAGATCGGCCCGGCGATCGCCGCCGGCTGCACGATGGTGGTCAAGCCGGCCTCGCAGACCCCGTTGACGATGCTGGCGCTGGCCGACCTGCTCGACGAGGTGGGGCTGCCCAAGGGCGTGCTGAACGTGATCTCGACCTCGCAGACGGGGGACGTGATGGAGCCGATCATCGGCGACTCCCGCCTGCGCAAGCTCACCTTCACCGGCTCGACGCCGGTGGGCAAGATGCTGGTCAAGCAGTCGGCCGACCAGCTGCTGCGGGTCTCGATGGAGCTGGGCGGCAACGCGCCGTTCCTGGTCTTCGCCGACGCCGACCTGGACGCAGCCGTCGAGGGGGCGATGCTCGCCAAGATGCGCAACATGGGCGAGGCCTGCACGGCCGCCAACAGGTTCATCGTGCACGAGTCGGTTGCCGATGAGTTCGCCAACAGGTTCGCCGAGCGGATGGCTGCGGAGACGCTGGGCCGGGGCACCGAGGACGGCGTCACGGTCGGCCCGCTGATCGACGCCAAGCAGCGCGACAAGGTCACCGAGCTCGTCGAGGACGCCCGCCAGCGCGGCGCCTCGGTGGTCACCGGCGGCTCGACGAGCGGCGACGCAGGCTACTTCTACGAGCCGACCGTGCTCACCGACGTCTCGCCCGAGGCCGACATGTTCCGCGAGGAGATCTTCGGGCCGGTCGCGCCGATCACCACCTTCTCCGAGGACGAGAAGGCGGTGCAGATGGCCAACGACACCGAGTACGGCCTGGTCGCCTACGCCTTCACCACCGACCTCGGCCAGATGATCCGGGTCAGCGAGGGCCTGGAGTTCGGCATGGTCGGCATCAACCAGGGCATCGTGTCCAACCCCGCCGCACCCTTCGGCGGGGTCAAGCACTCCGGCTTCGGTCGCGAGGGCGGTCCCGAGGGCATCGAGGAGTACCTCTCCACCAAGTACGTCGGCATCGCCCCCTGACCGGGACGTGTCCCGGGACGTCATACGTCTTGGTCGTTCGAGCAACCAGTTCGGATGACGTCCGCCGGGCCACACACCGCACCGCACCCGAGGGGCAGACCATTCGCTCAGGCGGCCAGGTCCTCGGTGGCGGTCTCCGGCGCCAGGTAGACGCAGACCCCGCTCAGCACCAGCATGGCCACGACGTACGCCGAGACGGCGATCGAGGTCTCGAAGCGGCCGAGCAGCGCGACCGAGATCAGGGGCGCCACCGCGCCGCCGAGGACGCCCGCGAGCTGGTAGCCCATCGAGGCGCCGGAGTAGCGCACCCGCGTCGGGAACATCTCGGCGATGAACGCCGCCTGCGGGCCGTACATCGCGGCGTGGAAGGCGAGCGCGACCACGGTCGCCAGCACGATCAGTGCCAGGTTCTCGGTGTCGAGCAGGGCAAAGAAGGCGAAGATCCACACCGCCGCCCCGACGGCGCCCGCGAGGTAGACCGGTCGCCGGCCGACCCGGTCCGAGAGCGCCCCGAAGATCGGGATCAGCACCACCTGGCAGGCGGCCGCGATCAGCACGGCGTCGAGGGCGTAGCTGTCGGGCAGGTCGAGGTAGGTGGTCAGGTAGGTGGCGATGAACAGCACGAAGGAGTAGAACGCCACGTCGACGCCCACCCGGGCGCCGACGGCGAGCCCCACGCGCCTCGGGTGCTCGCGGAGCACCTCCACGATGGGGGCGCGCGCCTTGGTGTCGGACTCGGCGACCTCCTGGAACAACGGGCTCTCCGCGATCCGCAGCCGGATCCACAGCCCGACCAGCACCAGCACGCCGCTGAGCAGGAACGCCACCCGCCAGCCCCACGAGGTGAACGCCGACTCGCTCGTCACCGCCGCCATCAGGGCAAGCACCCCGTTGGCGAGCAGCAGTCCCACCGGGACCCCTACCTGGGGCCAGCTGGCGTTGAACCCGCGCCGCTTGGGATCTCCCGACTCGAGTGTCATCAGCACCGCGCCGCCCCACTCGCCGCCCAGGCCGAGGCCCTGGACGAAGCGCAGCACCACCAGCAGCACCGGAGCCCACACGCCGATGGCGTCGTAGGTCGGCATCAGGCCGACCGCGAACGTGGCCAGGCCCATCATCGTCAACGTGGTGACCAGGACCTGCTTTCGGCCGACGCGGTCACCGAGGTGGCCGAAGACGACCCCGCCGAGCGGACGCGCCACGAACCCGACGGCGTAGGTGGCGAACGCCAGCAGGGTGCCGGTCAGCGGGTCGAAGGTCGGGAAGAAGATCTTGTTGAACACCAGCGCCGAGGCGGTGCCGTAGATGAAGAAGTCGTACCACTCCAGCGAGGTGCCGATCAGGCTCGCGACGACGATCCGTCGGCTGGACGACGCTTCGCTGGTGGTCGACCGCGTGGTCGAGACGGAGTTGGTCACGGTGCACCTCGAGTTGCCGACGACTGCGGTCCACCAGGGGACATGCCCGCTGAGGAGTGCTCGAAACCAGAGGCGGGCGGAGACGGGATCAGTGGACCAGCGGTGCCAGGTAGCGCCGGGCGTAGTCGCGCACGGCCCGCTCGTCGCCCACATCGAGCCCGCCGCGGGGGTTGAGCAGGTAGGTCCACGCGAGTCGCAGCATCAGCTCGGCCACCGTGCGCAGCTCGTCGCCGGGCATCGTGGCGCCGCTGCGGCGCAGGGTCGCGGCCACGCGGTCGGCCGACCCCAGCACCAGCGTGCTGTGCGAGGCCGCGCCGGCCGCCGTGACCAGCTCCGGCTCGGTCTCCGCCAGCCGTGCGAGCAGGGGGATCTCGCGGGTCAGTGTCATGCCGCGGGCGAAGCACTCCACGACCGCCTCGCCCGGAGGCAGGTCGGCGGCGACCCGGTCGAGCGCGGTGAGGAACTGGTCGAACTCCGCCAGCAGCACCGCCTCGAGCAGCGCCTCCTTGTTGGGGTAGGCACGGTAGAGCGTGCTGCGGCTGACCCCGGCGGTGCGAGCGACGTCCTCGACGTTGGCCCGGCGGGCGCCGTACTGCGAGAAGACCAGGCGGGCGGCGTCGAGGATGGCGGCGGTCACGCGCCGATCCTCTCCAGGCACACCGGGATGCCGTCGCGCGGGAACGGCAGTGCGGTCAGGTCGATCGGCCAGACGTAGTCCTCCGGCACCGACCACCGGTAGCTGCGCAGCAGCTCGTGGAAGATCGCGCGCACCTGCATCCCGGCGAAGTGCATCCCGATGCACTTGTGCACCCCGGCCCCGAAGGGCTCGAAGGCCAGCCGGTGCGAACGGTCCTCGCGGCGGTCGGGGGCGAACCGGTCGGGGTCGAAGCGGGTCGGGTCCGGCCACAGCTCGGGCAGGTAGTGGTTCATGTACGGCGAGACGGTCACGAACGCGCCGGCGGGCACGTGGAAGCCGGCGATCTCGGTGTCCCGTACGGCGACCCGGGGCAAGGAGGGCACCGGCGAGCACAGCCGCATCGACTCCTTCATCACCCGGTCGAGCACCTCGAGGCGCAGGACCCCCTCGTAGTCGACGTCGCCTGCGGCGAGCACCTCCTCGCGGGCCCGCTCCTGCCACTCGGGGTTGACCGCGAGGTGGTAGGCCATCGAGCTCATCGTGATCGTGGTGGTGTCGTGGGCCGCCATCAGCAGGAAGATCATGTGGTTGACGATGTCGTCGTCGCTGAACTCGTGGCCGTCCTCGCTGCGCGCGCTGCACAGCTGGGCGAAGAGGTCGTTGCCGCCGTCGCGTCGCTTGGCCGGCAGGTGCGAGCGGAAGAAGCCCTCGAGGAACGCACGTGCCTTGAGCCCCTTGGCCCACGGGCTCCCCGGCAGCGGCCGGCGGACCAGCGACGTCCCGGCGCGCACGGCGGCGATGAACGCCTTGTTCACCTGCTCCTGCTCGGTCGCGCTGAGGTCGACGCCGACGAAGGTCTCCAGGGCGAGGTCGAGGGTGAGCGCCTTGAACATGTGGTGCAGGCGCGGGCTCTCCTCGTGCTGCCACTGCGCGAGGTTGCGACGCAGGTGCGGCGCCATCATCGCGTGGTAGCGGTGCAGTGCCTCGTTGGTGAACGCGTGCTGCAGGATCCGCCGGTGGTGCAGGTGCTCGTCGAAGTCGAGCAGCATGATCCCGCGGTGGAAGAACGGCCCGATGAAGTGCGACCACGCTGGCCCGTTGGCGAACGCGCGGTCGCGGTTGACCAGCACCTGCTCGGCCATGTCCGCACCGGCGGTGACATACATCGTGATCCCGAAGACGTTGAGCCGGTAGACCTCGCCGTAGGCCTCGCGGAGGAACGCGTTGTGGCTGATCGGGTTGAACCGCAGCTGCAGCAGGTGCGGGATCCCCAGCACCGGGCCGCGGACCTTGGTGAGCCCGGTCGGGGTCGTGGTCATCGGCGACTCCCTGCACCCATTGGAATGATGAGACAAACCTGTTTCAATGTATCACCATGGACGCCCACGCGCTCGGGCCGGACTCGCTGACCTGGCGGCACTTCGCCGACCACCGGATGGCCCTGCTCGGGCCGCGCGCCGCCGTGCTGCAGAACATGCTCCCGGCCCTGGGCCAGGGCGTGCAGGACCACTCGGTCTGGTTCGCCGACACCCTGGGCCGGCTCGAGCGCAGCATCCCGCCGATCTTCAGCACCGTCTACGGCCCCGACCCGGAGGCGACCGGGCACCAGGTGCGCGACTTCCACCGTCCGATCAAGGGCCGGCTCCCGGACGGGTCGCCCTACAGCGCGCTCAACCCGGAGACCTACTACTGGGCGCACGCCTGCTTCGTCGAGCACCTGATCACCGCGACCGACACCTTCATCAGGCGGCTCTCCAGGGCCGAGAAGGAGCAGCTCTTCGCCGAGTCGGTCACCTGGTTCGACAGGTACGGCGTCAGCGCCCGTGGCACGCCGAGCAGCTATGCGGAGTTCGAGGAGTACTTCGAGCGCAACCTCGAGGAGCGGCTGGTGGCCCACCGCACCGCGAGCTACGGCGTCGGCTATGCCACCAAGGGCTGGCCACGTCCGAGGCGGGTGCCGGCCTGGGTGTGGTGGCTGGTGCGCCGCCCGGTGAACGCGCTCAGCTCCGCGGTCACCATCGGGGGGATGCCGCCGAGGGGCCGAGAGATCCTCGGGCTCCCGTGGGACGAGCGCCGCGAGCGCCGCTACCAGCGGTTCGCGCGCGCCAGCCGTGCACTCGACGCCGGCTACCGCCGGCTCCCCGCCCGGCTGCGGATGCACCCGATCGCCGTACGCGCCTATGCCCGGGAGGGCCGCACGGCCTAGAGCCCGGGGAGCCCGGGCCCCTCCGCACGGGCCCGGCCTAGATTGGGCGCATGGCCGACACCTCGCCCCTGGGACTGCTCGACACCGACTCGCTGATCGGCCCAGAGGACCGCGACATCCAGCGCACCGTGCGGCAGTTCGTCGAGGAGCGGATCCGCCCGCACATCGCCGAGTGGTACGACGAGGGCAGCACGCCGGTGCGCGAGGTGGCCCTCGAGCTCGGCAGCCTCGGCGTGCTGGGGATGCACCTCGAGGGCTACGGCTGCGCCGGCACCAGTACGACGGCCTACGGGCTGGCCTGTCTCGAGGTGGAGGCCGGCGACTCGGGGATCCGCTCGCTGATGTCGGTGCAGGGCAGCCTGGCGATGTTCGCCATCCACGCCCACGGCTCCGAGGCCCACAAGGACGAGTGGCTGCCACAGATGGCCACGGGCGAGAAGATCGGCTGCTTCGGGCTGACCGAGTCCGACTTCGGCTCCAACCCCGCCGGCATGCGCACCCGGGCCCGCCGCGACGGCCCCGGCGAGAACGCGGACTGGGTGCTCGACGGATCGAAGATGTGGATCACCAACGGGACCGTGGCCGACGTCGCCGTGGTCTGGGCCCGCGTGGAGGACGGCGGTCCCGACGACGGCATCCGCGGGTTCGTCGTACCCACCGCCACGGCGGGGTTCTCCGCCCCGGCGATCAAGCACAAGCTCTCGATGCGCGCCTCGGTGACCAGCGAGCTGGTGCTCGACGGGGTCCGGCTCCCCGGCGACGCCGTCCTGCCCGGGGTGCGCGGGCTGCGCGGCCCGCTCAGCTGCCTGACCGAGGCCCGCTTCGGGATCATCTTCGGGTCGGTGGGTGCTGCCCGCGACTGCCTGGAGGCGACGATCCGCTACGCGGGGGAGCGGGAGATCTTCGACAAGCCGCTGGGCGGGTTCCAGCTGACCCAGGCGAAGCTCGCCGACATGAGCCTCGAGCTGGGCAAGGCGATGCTGCTCGCGCTCCACCTCGGCCGGCTCAAGGACTCGGGGCGGATCACCGCGGAGCAGGTCAGCTTCGGCAAGCTCAACAACATCCGCGAGGCGATCAAGATCGCCCGCGAGTGCCGCACGATCATGGGCGCCGCCGGGATCACCCTGGAGTGGCCGATGCTGCGGCACGCCAACAACCTGGAGTCGGTGTTGACCTACGAGGGCACCTCCGAGGTGCACCAGCTGGTGATCGGCAAGGCGCTCACCGGGCACGACGCCTTCCGCTGAGGAGTCCTACCTCACAGGCGGTGCGGCGCCGACGATGCGAGGTTTCGCCCCCGTGTGCCCTACTGTGGTGTCACCGGGAAACGTCCAGTCTCGCCTCGTTCCCGATGCGTGTTGCAGCCCTGATCGAACAGTGCTCCACGACGCTCGAACTTTTCATCGGCGACCCAGCGTCGTCATCGTTGTGGTGAGACATTCCCACAGTTAGTGATTCCCCCTTGTCTGAGTTCTCCATGCTCGGTGTCCCCACCGCGCTCGCCGACCTGCTCGCCAGCACCGGCATCACCGAACCCACCCCCATCCAGTCCGCGACGCTCCCCGACTCCCTGAAGGGTCGCGACGTCCTCGGCCGCGGCCGCACCGGGTCCGGCAAGACCCTGGCGTTCCTGCTGCCGTTGGTCGCCCGGCTGGACGCCTCCAGCTCGCGGCGCTCGCCCAAGCGCCCCCGCGCGCTGATCCTGGCCCCCACCCGGGAGCTCGTGAACCAGATCGACGCCGTGCTCGCGCCGCTGGCCGAGCGCCACGGGCTCAAGAGCCGCACCGTCTTCGGCGGCGTCGGCCAGCACCCCCAGGTCCAGGCGCTGCGAGCCGGCGTCGACATCCTCGTCGCCTGCCCCGGCCGGCTCGAGGACCTGATCCAGCAGGGTGTCTGCGACCTCGGCGCCGTCGAGATCACCATCCTCGACGAGGCCGACCACATGGCCGACCTCGGTTTCCTGCCCGCCGTACGCCGCCTGCTGGACCAGACCCCCAAGGGCGGCCAGCGGATGCTCTTCTCCGCCACCCTCGACGCGGGCGTCAGCGTCCTGGTCAAGCGCTTCCTGGTCGACCCGGCCACCCACGAGGCCGACTCGGCCCAGTCGCCGGTCTCGCAGATGGACCACCACGTCCTGCACCTGCACCGCGACCACCGCGTCCCGGTGCTGGTCGACCTCTCCAGCGCCCCCGGCCGCACGGTGATCTTCACCCGCACCAAGCACGGCGCCAAGGCGCTGGCCCGGCAGCTGAACTCGCGTGGCGTGCCCACGGTGGAGCTGCACGGCAACCTCGCGCAGAACGCCCGCACCCGCAACATGGACGCCTTCCACTCCGGCAAGGCCACCACGCTCGTCGCCACCGACATCGCCGCCCGCGGCATCCACGTCGACGACGTCGCCCTGGTGATCCACGCCGACCCGCCGGCCGAGCACAAGGCCTACCTGCACCGCTCGGGCCGCACCGCCCGCGCCGGTGCCGCCGGCACCGTGATCACCTTGATGACCGACCAGCAGGTCAAGGACGTCCGGTCCCTGACCCGCGCGGCCGGGATCAACCCGACCACGACCAAGGTCTCCGGCCCCGACCACGCGATGCTCAGGCAGCTGGCCCCCGGTGAGCGCGTGCTCGTCGCGGGCGGCCTGCCCGAGATGCAGCCTGCCGTGCAGGGCACCGGCGGTGGCGGCGGTGGCCGTCGTCGCAGCGGTGGCGCCGGTGGTGGTCGTCCCCAGGGCGGCCGCGGCGGCCAGGGCGGTCGCTCCGGCCAGGCGCGCTCCGGTCAGGCACGCTCCGGCGGCCAGGGTGGTCGCAGCAGCTCGCGCCGTTCTGGCGCGACCAGCAGCGGCTCGCACTCCGCCTCGGACTTCAGCCGCCGCGCTCGCTGACCCGTCGCGGCCCCGTATCGGCCTGCTGGGTGGCACGCTGGGCGCATGGAGGTACTCACTCCCCGCGCCGTGCCACTCGGCGGCCTTCGGGCCATGACCGTGCGGCGTACCCTGCCGCAGCGCCAGCGTTCCCTGATCGGGGCCTGGTGCTTCGTCGACCACTACGGACCCGACGAGGTCGACCCCTCGGGCGGGATGGTGGTCCCCCCGCACCCGCACACCGGCCTGCAGACGGTCAGCTGGCTGTTCACCGGTGAGGTCGAGCACCGGGACTCCGCCGGCCACCATGCGTTCGTGCGTCCCGGTGAGCTGAACCTGATGACCGCCGGCCGCGGGATCAGCCACAGCGAGTACTCCACGCCCGGGACCACGACACTGCACGGCGCCCAGCTCTGGCTCGCCCTCCCCGATCGGCACCGTCACATCGAGCCCACCTTCGAGCACTTCGCCCCCACCCCGGTCACGGGGACCGGCTGGGAGGCGCGGGTGTTCCTGGGGTCGCTGTTCGGCACCACGTCGCCCGTGCGCACCCACAGCCCCCTGCTGGGTGCCGAGCTGACGCTCGCCGCGGGTACGTCGCTCCGGGTGCCCGTCGACCCGGGCTTCGAGCACGGCCTGCTCCTCGACGCCGGCGACCTGGTCGTCGACGGAGAACCGCTGCGCAAGGACGAGCTCGGCCACGTCGCCGCGGGCGCCCACGAGCTGGAGCTGCACGCCACCTCCCCGGTGCGTGTTCTCCTGCTGGGTGGTGCGCCCTTCGGCGAGAAGATCGTGATGTGGTGGAACTTCATCGCTCGCGCACACGACGAGGTCGTGGAGTACCGCCGCCAGTGGGAGGCGCTGGTCGACGGCGACGCGGACAGCCAGGACCGGTTCGGCCTGGCCGAGGACCCGCTGCCGCCCCTGCACGCGCCGGCCATGCCCAACGCGCGCCTGGTCCAGCGCGGATGACCGAACCCGTGACCACGGCCGTGGTCGGCGAGGACGGCATCGCGCGCTGCCACTGGGCGGCCAGTCCCGGTGTGCTGCGCGACTACCACGACACCGAGTGGGGCGTCCCGGTCGTCGGCGAGCGGCCGCTCTTCGAGCGGCTGAGCCTGGAGGGCTTCCAGGCCGGCCTGTCCTGGCTGACGATCCTGAACAAGCGCGACCGCTTCCGCGAGGTGTTCCACGACTTCGACGTCGACCTGGTCGCGGCCATGTCGGACGACGACGTGGAGCGGCTCCTCCTCGACCCCGGCATCGTCCGCAACCGTGCCAAGGTCGAGGCCACCCGCCGCAACGCGGCGGCCACGATCGCGCTGCGCGGCGACGGCGGCCTGGAGGCGTTCGTGCACGCCTTCCGCCCCGACGCGGACCCTTCCCCGCAGCACCCCGGGGAGGTGCCCTCCACCTCTGCGGAGTCGGTCGCCCTGTCCAAGGCGCTGCGCAAGCGCGGCTTCGGCTTCGTCGGGCCGACCACGGTGCATGCGCTGATGGAGGCGACCGGGCTGGTCGACACCCACCTGGTCGGCTGCCACCGCCGAGGCGTGGCCCGCTCCTGACCCCCCGCCGAGACGTCACAGATGAAACGCCCCGCCCCCGCCGAGGGAGGCGCAGCTGAATCGCCGAGACGTCACAGATGAAACGCCCCGCCCCCGCCGAGGGGAGGCCCACTCCTGAGATCCCACCCGGCACGGAGGTAGAACTTGTTACATTTCGGCACATGACCCATCCGGAAACCGCCCCCCGAACCGACGAGCCGAGCCCCGGAAGCAGGCACGTGCACGCCTTCGGCGACGACGCGCTGGGTGAGCACGACGCGGTCGGTCTGGCCGCGGAGATCCGCGCGGGCCGGGTCTCGCGCCAGGAGACGGTCGAGGCTGCGATCGCGCGGACGCGTCGGCTCGACGAGATCCTGCACGGGCTGGCGTCCGAGCGGTTCTCCTCCGCCCGCGCCGAGGCGGCCGCCGACCACGGGGGCTTCTTCGCCGGACAGCCGACGCTCGTCAAGGACAACAGCGACGTGACCGGCCTGCCGACGCAGCACGGCACCCGGGCCTTCGTCGCACACCCGGCCCGCAGCGACGGTGACTTCGCGCGGATGTTCGGTCAGATCGGCACCACCACCCTCGGCAAGACCCGGCTCTCGGAGTACGGCTTCAGTGCCAGCGCCGAGTTCGTCCACGACGAGGACGTCCGCAACCCGTGGAACACCGCGCACACCTCGGGAGCCTCCTCCGCCGGGTCGGCCGCTCTGGTGGCGGCCGGTGCGCTCGCGATCGCGCACGCCAACGACGGGGGCGGCTCGATCCGGATCCCGGCCGCCTGCAACGGCCTGGTCGGCCTCAAGCCCAGCCGGGGCAGGGTGCCCAGCGACAAGATGAACCGCGAGATGCCGGTCCGGATCGTGCACGACGGGGTGGTCACCCGCTCGGTGCGGGACACCTGCGCGTTCGTGCGCGAGTCCGAGCGCGTCTACCGCCACCTGAAGCTCCCGCCGGTGGGCGACGTCACCGGGCCTGCGCGGCGGCGGCTGCGGGTCGGAGTGGTCACCGACTCGATCGGCGGCCGCGAGACCGACGCGGAGACCAAGGAGACCGTGCTCGCGACGGCCGCCCTGCTCGAGGACCTGGGGCACACCGTCACGCTGGTCGACGCCCCGGTGCCGGAGTTCTTCGCCGACGACTTCCTCGCCTACTGGAGCATGCTCGCGCTCTACCTCAGCCGCACCGGGAAGCGCACCTTCAACGGCACCTACGACCGCGACCTCAACGACAACCTCACCAAGGGCCTGGCCCGGCATGCCACCCGCAACGCGCTGCGGCTGCCGCTCGCGATGGCCCGGCTGCGCCTGTCCCAGCGGGTCAGCAAGGCCTTCCACACCCAGCACGACCTGGTGCTGACCCCGACCTTGGCCAGGCTGACCCCCGAGCTCGGCTGGCTGAACCCGGGCCAGTCCTACGAGACGATCATCGAGCGGCTGCAGGAGTGGGTGGCCTTCACGCCCCTGCAGAACGCCACGGGGGACCCCGCGATCTCGCTGCCGATGGGCACCTCGTCGACCGGTCTGCCGATCGGCGTACAGCTGGCGGGCCCGCTCGGTCACGACCGCCGCCTGCTCGAGGTGGCCTTCGAGCTCGAGCAGGCCAGGCCCTTCGCCCGGATCCAGGACGCCTGATCGCCCGGGGCGTCATACGACCTGGTTGCTCGAGCCGCCACCCGGTATGACGCCCCGCGGGAGGTCATCCGAAGTGGCTGCTCAGACCACCGATCCGGATGACGCCGCCGCGGGCTCCGGTCGCGAGGCTGGGCGATTTCATCTGCACCGCAACCGGTGTGTATCCTTCCTGTCGGCCCACGGACCGTGTCCGAGGGCCGCGCCCCTTTAGCTCAGTCGGCAGAGCGTCTCCATGGTAAGGAGAAGGTCTACGGTTCGATTCCGTAAAGGGGCTCTGGGGACTTACCGCGGACATCCGGACGATTCATGGGTGCTCAGGCATGTTCTCAGTGGCGGGGTAGCTCAGGTGGTTAGAGCACACGGCTCATAATCGTGGTGTCGCGGGTTCGAGTCCCGCCCCCGCTACTCGGCATTCAGGCAGCACCCGCAAAGCTAGGAAGAAGGCACGAAAGTGGCCAGCAAGAGCTCTGACGTCCGCCCCAAGATCACCTTGGCCTGCGTGGACTGCAAGGAACGCAACTACATCACCAAGAAGAACCGCCGCAACGACCCCGACCGCATGGAGCTGAAGAAGTTCTGCCCGCGCTGCCGGACCCACACCGAGCACCGCGAGACCCGCTGAGCCCGGTCACACCACTGCACGAAGCGGCTCCTGGCTCTGCCGGGGCCGCTTCTTGCGTTCGGTTCCAGGAGTGAGATGACTGCCCCGACACTGGCCGAGCTGACCACGCTGCGCCTCGGCGGGGCGGCAGCCGAGCTGGTGGTCGCGCGCGACGAGGACGCCGTCATCGAGGCTGTCCGGTCCGCCGACGACGCCGGGACCCCCGTGCTGGTCGTCGGCGGCGGCAGCAACCTCGTCGTCGCCGACGAGCCGTACGCCGGCCGGGTGGTCGTGGTCCGCAACGGCGGCCTGCGCGACGAGGGTGACCTGTGCGGCGGCGCGTTCGTCGAGGTCGGCGCCGGCGAGCCGTGGGACGACGTCGTCTCTGCGGCCGTGGACAACGGCTGGGTCGGCGTCGAGGCGCTCTCCGGCATCCCCGGGACCGCCGGCGCGACCCCGATCCAGAACGTCGGCGCCTACGGCCAGGAGATCGCCCAGAGCGTCGCCCGGGTCCGCACCTGGGACCGCGTCGACCGCGAGGTGCGCAGCTTCGCCGCCGCGGACTGCGGCTTCGGCTACCGGACCAGCCGCTTCAAGCAGGACCCGGGTCGCCACGTCGTGCTGAGCGCGACCTTCCAGTTCAAGCTCGGCGACCTCGGCGCGCCCGTGCGGTACGCCGAGCTGGCCGGCGCGCTCGGCATCGGGGTCGGCGAGCGCGCGCCCCTGCGCGACGTACGCGACGCGGTCCTGGCCCTGCGCAGGAGCAAGGCGATGGTCCTGGATGCTGCGGACCACGACACCTGGAGCACCGGCTCGTTCTTCACCAACCCCGTCGTGGCTGCCGAGGTCGTCCCGGAGGGCGCGCCCACGTGGCCGCAGCCCGACGGTCTGGTCAAGATCAGCGCCGCCTGGCTGATCGAGCAGGCCGGCTTCGCCAAGGGCTACGGCACCGAGACGGTGCGACTCTCCTCCCGGCACACCCTGGCGATCACCAACCGCGGCGGCGCCACCACGGCCGAGCTGCTCGAGCTCGCCCGCACGATCCGTGGCGGGGTGTGGCAGCGCTTCGGGATCGAGCTGGTCAACGAGCCCGTGCTCGTCGGCTGCTCCCTGTGAGCGACCGGGCCTGGCCGCACACCTAGGACGTCTGCACGCCGGCGATCAACACGACCGCGAAGCCGACCAGCACGAGCACGGCGAGCGCGAGCAGGGCCGTGCCGATGATCCCCATCACCATGCCCGCGCGGGCCTCGCTCTCGCCCCGCAGGCCGCCACCGGAGGCCGCGATCTCCTTGAGCGCGTTGCGTCCCAGCGCCCACGCGAACGGCGAGACCACCAGGGGGAGCCCGCAGAACATCAGGGCCCCGACCAGGCCGACGATGCCCAGGATCATCGACAGCGTGGACTGCGGGTGGCTGGGCGCCGAAGCGGCGTAGGCGTAGGGGTAGGGCGGCTGGGCGTACGGTGCCTGACCGTACGGCGAAGGCGGTGCCTGGCCGTAGGGAGCGGGTGCTGCCTGGCCGTAGGGCGGGTGGGCCGGCTGCTCGTAGGGAGTCGTCGGGTCCGGCACCGGCTGGGCCGACGATGGGTTCCAGACCGGCCCGCTCGGGGTGATCGGGGCGGTGTTCTCGGGCTCGCCCGGTCGATCCTGGGGCTGCTGGGGGTCCTCACCGGGGTAGGTGCTCATGGGTGCATTGTTCCCGACCAGGCCTCCACCTCGGCGAGCCACTCCCGCTTGTCGGCCTCGGGCGCACAGGAGGCGCGGATCGAGCCGGCCGCCAGCAGCGCCATCTGGGCGTCGTCGAGGTCGTGTGCGGCCCGCATCGTGGCGTACTGCCCCTCGAGGCGGGACCCGAAGAGCAGCGGGTCGTCGGCCCCGAGCGCGACCCTCGCCCCGGCGGCGAGCAGCTCCGGCAGCGGCACCGACGTGGGGTCGGAGTAGACGCCGAGGGCGACGTTGGAGACCGGGCACACCTCGAGCGCGATCCCCTTCTGCACCACCCGGTCCAGCAGCTCCGGGTCCTCGGCGGAGCGGATCCCGTGCCCGAGCCGGTGGGCGCCGAGCTGGTCGACGCAGGAGCGCACCGAGTCCGGTCCGCGCAGCTCGCCGCCGTGCGGCACCAGCACCAGGCCCGCCCGGTCGGCGATCCGGAACGCCGCGGCGAAGTCGGCGGTGTTCCCGCGGCGCTCGTCGTTGGAGAGCCCGAAGCCCACGACCCCCTCGCCGGCGTACTGCGCGGCCAGCCGGGCCAGCGCGCGGGCGTCGAGCGGGTGCCGGGTGCGGTTGGCGGCGATCACGACCGCCATCCCGATCCCGACCGTCTCCGAGGCGTCCCGGACGGCGTCGAGCACCAGCTCGGTGAAGGCGGTGATGCCCCCGAACCCGGCGGCATACCCGCTCGGGTCGACCTGGATCTCCAGCCACCGCGAGCCCTCGCGCCGGTCGTCCTCGGCTGCCTCGCGCACCAGCCGGCGTACGTCGTCCTCGGTGCGCAGCACCGACCGCGCCACGTCGTAGAGCCGCTGGAAGCGGAACCAGCCCTTCTCGTCGGCCGCGGAGAGTCGCGGCGGCCAGTCCTCGACCAGCGCGTCGGGGAGACGGTGTCCGTCGCGCTCGGCGAGCTCGAGCAGGGTGGAGTGCCGCATCGAGCCGGTGAAGTGCAGGTGCAGGTGCGCCTTGGGGAGCTCGTCGAGCCTGCCGCGGCGCTGGGCGCTCAGCCGTGCACCTTCTCGGCGGCAGCGAGCAGCACGCAGGTCGCCACCGCTTCCATCGCGGCGCTCACCTCGTCCAGCGCGGGGAACGTGGGTGCCAGCCGGATGTTGCGGTCCCGGGGGTCGTTCCCACCGGGGAAGGAGGCGCCGGCGGGGGTGAGCGCGATCCCGGCGTCCTTGGCCAGGGCCACCACACGTGCGGCCGTGCCGTCGAGCACGTCGAGGCTGACGAAGTAGCCGCCCCTCGGCTCGGTCCAGGACGCGACGCCGAGGCCGCCGAGGCGCTCGGCCAGGATCCGCAGCACCTCCTCGAACTTGGGCGCGATGATCGCGCGGTGGCGCAGCATGTGCTCACGCACGCCGTCGGGTGAGCCGAAGAACTCCGCATGCCGGAGCTGGTTCAGCTTGTCCGGGCCGATCGCGCCCTTGCCGAGGTGGCCGATGTACCACCTCACCGTCTCCACCGAGCCTGCGAGGAAGGCGACGCCGGCACCGGCGTAGGTGATCTTGGAGGTCGAGGCGAACATCACCGGGCGGTGCGGGTGACCGGCCTCCGCGGCCAGGGCCAGTACGTCGGCGCTCCCGGCCTCGTCCTCGGTCAGGTGGTGGAAGGCGTAGGCGTTGTCCCAGAAGATCTTGAAGTCGGGAGCAGCGGTCGGCATCGAGGCCAGCGCGGCCGCGATCTCCGGGGAGACCACCGAGCCGGTCGGGTTGGCGTAGGTCGGCACGATCCAGACACCCTTGATGCTCGGGTCGGACGCGGCGAGCCGGGCCACGGCCTCGGCGTCGGGGCCGTCCTCGTTCATCGGGACGGTCACGGTCTCGATGCCGAACCACTCCAGCAGGGTGAAGTGCCGGTCGTAACCGGGGACCGGGCAGATGAAGGTGACCTTCTCCTCCGCCGACCACGGGCGTTCACTGTCGACACCACCCTTGAGCCACAGGTCGGTGAGCACCTCACGCATCATCACCAGGCTGGAGTTGCCCCCGGCCACCACCTGGTCGGCCTGGACGCCGAGCAGGTCGGCGAAGATCTCCCGGAGCTCGCGGATGCCCTCCAGGCCGCCGTAGTTGCGCACATCGACCCCGGCCGCGTCCTTGGTCCGCGTGGGCAGGTCGAGCAGGGCGTCGGAGAGGTCGAGCTGCGCCGAGGACGGCTTGCCCCGGGTCAGGTCGAGGGCCAGGCCGCGCTCGCGCAGGGCCGCGTACGCCGACTGCTGCTCCTCCAGGAACGCCGCGACCTCCTCGCGGGAGCGGTCGGCGAGGGGGCGGGCGTGGTGGGTCTGCTCGGTCACGCACCCCATGTTCTCAGAGGTGGGGTGCCGTGCGGCACCCGCGTCCGGCCGGTTCGACTTTGCGCGGACCGGCCCCGTAGACTCCACGTTTGGTGATTCCGGCCAATGCTTCGGCACGCCCGGAACTCGCCGTAGGGCACTAGCTCAACTGGCAGAGCATCGGTCTCCAAAACCGAAGGTTGGGGGTTCAAGTCCCTCGTGCCCTGCGAGACAACCCGAGTCGCAGCAGATGTCGCAGCAGAACAATCGGAACGAGGAAGATCGTGTCGGACAGCTCACCGGTCAAGTCTGAGAAGACTCCCGAGCGGACCAACCCGATCACGTTCTACCGACAGGTGATCGCCGAGCTCCGCAAGGTGGTGTGGCCGACGCAGCAACAGCTGGTCACCTACTTCCTGGTGGTGCTGGTCTTCGTGCTGGTGATGATCGCCTACGTCTCGGTGCTCGATCTCGGGTTCGGCAAGGGCGTGTTCGCGGTCTTCGGCGACTAGGGCCAGAGCAGCCGGCAACACCCCAGCAGCAACCAGTCGGGGGCCATCAGGTCCGGTGCAGCCGGACCGCGGGGGAGTGGCCACCACCGGGGACACACCCCACAGAGTTCTTCCAGTGCGTGACGAGATGACGGAGTAATCGTGTCTGAGCAGTACGACGAGCAGCCCACGGAGCTCGACGAGACCGCAGCCGAGCCGGCCGAGGCCGGCGAGCAAGCGACGGCCGAGGTCGCCGAGGTCGCCGACGACGACGTCCTGACCGACCCCGAGACCGGCGAGACCACGACCGTCGTGACGGCGGAGGAGCCGATCGAGGCGCCCGCCGCCGAGACCGCTGACGAGACCGCCGCCGAGACCGCTGACGAGACCGACGAGACCCCAGACGTCCCGGCCGACATCGACGCCCCTGCCGGTGACGTCCTCGAGGAGTTCCGCAACGCCCTGCGCGAGAAGGAGGGTGACTGGTACGTCATCCACACCTACTCCGGCATGGAGAACCGGGTGAAGGCCAACCTGGAGAACCGGATCACCTCGCTGAACATGGAGTTCTACATCCACGAGGTGGTCGTCCCGACCGAGGAGGTCGCGGAGATCAAGAACGGCCAGCGCAAGCTGGTCCGCCGCACGGTCCTCCCCGGCTACGTGCTGGTGCGCATGGACCTCACCGACGAGTCCTGGTCCGCCGTACGCCACACGCCGTCGGTGACCGGCTTCGTCGGGCACAGCCACCAGCCGGTGCCGCTGAGCCTGGAGGAGGTCGAGAACATGCTCGCCCCCGCCATCCAGGCCGAGGCCGAGGCTGCCGCCGCCGACGCGGCCGGCGAGTCCGCCCCCGCCAAGAGCGCCGGGCGCCAGCAGGTCGCCGTGTCCGACTTCGACGTGTCCGACTCGGTCATGGTCGTGGACGGCCCGTTCGCCACGCTGCACGCGACGATCACCGAGATCAACGCGGAGAGCCAGAGGGTCAAGGCCCTCGTCGAGATCTTCGGCCGGGAGACACCGGTCGAGCTGAGCTTCAACCAGATCCAGAAGGTTTGAGCTAGTCACAACCCAGTAACAAGTGGCAGGGGGCTCGACCCCCGTCATGACCACACGAGAGAGAGAAAGAGCAATGCCCCCCAAGAAGAAGATCGCTGCCCTGGTCAAGGTGCAGCTCAACGCCGGTGCGGCCACCCCCGCGCCGCCGGTCGGCACCGCCCTCGGTCCCCACGGCGTGAACATCATGGAGTTCTGCAAGGCCTACAACGCCCAGACCGAGGCCATGCGCGGGAACGTCATCCCCGTCGAGATCACGATCTACGAGGACCGCTCGTTCACGTTCATCACCAAGACCCCTCCGGCCGCCGAGCTGATCAAGAAGGCCGCCGGCGTCGCCAAGGGCTCCGGTGTGCCGCAGAAGGACAAGGTCGGCAAGCTGAACAAGGACCAGATCCGCGAGATCGCGACCACCAAGCTCCCGGACCTGAACGCCAACGACATCGACGCCGCGATGAAGATCATCGAGGGCACCGCCCGCTCCATGGGCATCACCACCGACTGACAACCCCCGGTGGTCGAGCTCGTCCCTGTGGCCGAGCCCGCCGAGACCACCACGTGGCAGGGCCGCGCTGGCCCATCCAGACCACACTTTCGAGAAACAGAGGAAAGCACATGCAGCGCAGCAAGACTTACCGCGCGGTCGCCGAGACCTTCGACGCCGACGAGCTCCACGCCCCCCTGGCCGCCATCAAGCTGGCCAAGAACGGCGCCAAGAAGAAGTTCGACGAGACCGTCGACGTGGCCATGCGCCTCGGGGTCGACCCCCGCAAGGCCGACCAGATGGTCCGCGGCACCGTCAACCTCCCCCACGGCACCGGCAAGACCGCCCGGGTCCTGGTCTTCGCCAACGCCGAGAAGGCGGAGGCGGCCCGCGAGGCCGGCGCCGACGTCGTCGGTGGCGACGAGCTGATCGAGAAGGTCAACGGTGGCTGGCTCGACTTCGACGCCGTCGTCGCGACCCCCGACATGATGGGCAAGGTCGGCCGCCTCGGTCGCGTCCTCGGGCCCCGCGGACTGATGCCGAACCCGAAGACCGGCACCGTGACGCCCGACGTCGCCAAGGCCGTGGCCGACATCAAGGGCGGCAAGATCGAGTTCCGGGTCGACCGTCACGCCAACTTGCACTTCATCATCGGCAAGGCGTCCTTCTCCGAGCTCCAGCTCGCCGAGAACTACGCCGCCGCCCTCGAGGAGGTGCTCCGGCTCAAGCCGTCCAGCTCCAAGGGTCGCTACATCAAGAAGATCACCTTCTCCACGACCATGGGCCCCGGTGTCCAGGTCGACCCCAACCGCACCCGCAACGTGGCGGCCGAGGACGAGGGCTGAGGCTCTCGCCCCCAGCAGCATCCGAGACGGCCCGGTCCCCGCGAGGGGGCCGGGCCGTCTCTGCGCTCCGCTGCAGCGCTACGGCGTACCTCGATTTGGTCCGCGCAGGGAGCGACCCGTACTGTTGCGCCCTGAAGCCGAAGACCGCCGGCCGATCGTCGTGCCCGAGAGGGCAGGGGGATCCGAAGGTTCGCGATGAGCGGACGACCTGCCTAGGTGACACCGAGTGTGACGATTCACTTCGTCCGACGCCCTGTGCACCTGCACCAGGGCGTCTTGTCTTTTCCGGTCCCAGTCTTCGCTGACGACGGGCAACCCGCCCTGCGTCTCGCACGAGATTCGTGCACAAGCTGGAAGGAGACCCATGGCGCGGCCAGACAAGGCAGCAGCCGTCGCGGAGATCGTCGACTCGTTCAACGACTCCACGGGCGCTGTGCTGACCGAGTACCGCGGGCTCACCGTGAAGCAGCTGCAGGACCTGCGGCGAGTTCTCGGCGAGAACGCCCACTATGCCGTGGTCAAGAACACGCTGACCAAGATCGCTGCCAAGCAGGCGGGCGTCGACGGTGTCGACGACCTCCTCAACGGCCCGACCGCCATCGCCTTCATCAACGGCGACCTGGTCGAGGCGGCCAAGGGTCTGCGTGACTTTGCCAAGGCGAACCCCGCCCTTGTCATCAAGGGCGGCTATGTCGACGGCGCCTCCATGGGAGCTGCGGAGATCGCCAAGCTGGCGGATCTGGAGTCCCGCGAGGTCCTCCTGGGCAAGCTGGCGGGCGCGATGCTCGCTTCGCTCAGCCAGGCCGTCTACCTGCTCAACGCCCCGCTCGCACAGGCTGCCCGGCTCGCCGGCGCCCTGCAGGCGAAGGCCGAGCAGGACCCATCAATCCTCAAGGGTGGTGCCGGCGAGCCGGCGCCGGCCGAGGACTCCGCCTCCGAGGACGCACCCGCGGCCGAGGAGACCACCGAGGCCCCTCAGTCAAGCTCTGAGAGCACCGAGGCCTGACAACCCGCTCACGGCAGCACCTGCCGTGACACCACCGAAAGGAACGCCACCATGGCGAAGCTCAGCACCGACGAGCTGCTTGAGGCCTTCAAGGAGATGACCCTCCTGGAGCTCAGCGAGTTCGTGAAGCAGTTCGAGGAGACCTTCGGCGTGACCGCGGCCGCTCCGGTCGCCGTTGCCGCCGCCCCCGCCGCCGGTGGCGGCGACGCGGGCGAGGCCGCAGCCGAGCAGGACGAGTTCGACGTCGTCCTCGAGGCCGCCGGCGAGAAGAAGATCAACGTCATCAAGGAGGTGCGCGCCCTCACCAGCCTGGGCCTGAAGGAGGCCAAGGACCTCGTGGAGGCCGCCCCCAAGGCGATCCTGGAGAAGGTCACCAAGGAAGCTGCCGAGAAGGCGAAGGAGTCCCTCGAGGGCGCCGGCGCCACGGTCACCCTCAAGTGATCCCTGCGTAGG
>CAVZPT010000002.1:0-201032 GCA_963777195.1 uncultured Actinomycetota bacterium
ACAAGTCGCGCAAGGTGATCCTGACCCCCGACGACGGCTCGGAGGTCCAGGAGTACCCGGTCAGCAAGCGTTCGCGCCTGCTGGTGGGCGACGGCGACCACATCGAGGTCGGCGAGCAGATCATCCAGGGAACTCCTGACCCGCAGGACGTGCTGCGCATCCTCGGCGTCCGCAAGGCCCAGGAGCACCTGGTGGCCGAGGTCCAGCAGGTCTACCGCAGCCAGGGCGTGTCGATCCACGACAAGCACATCGAGATCATCGTGCGGCAGATGCTGCGCCGCGTCACGGTGATCGAGTCCGGCGACACCAAGCTGCTCCCGTCCGACCTCGTCGACCGGGTGCGCTACGAGGAGGAGAACCGCCGCGCGGTCTCCGAGGGCTCCAAGCCCGCCTCGGGTCGTCCCGTGCTGATGGGGATCACCAAGGCCTCGCTCGCCACCGAGTCGTGGCTCTCGGCGGCCTCCTTCCAGGAGACCACCCGGGTGCTCACCGACGCTGCCATCAACGGCAAGTCGGACTCGCTGCTGGGCCTGAAGGAGAACGTGATCATCGGCAAGCTGATCCCGGCGGGCACCGGCCTCGAGCGGTACCGCAACATCCGGGTCGAGCCCACCGAGGAGGCTCGCGCCGCGGCGTACGCCGTCACCGGCTACGACAACTATGGTGACGACTACTTCGGCTCCGGCTCCGGCCAGACCGTCGCCCTGGACGACTTCGACTTCGGGTCCTACCAGAACTGACCGACCGCACCACCGTCTCGACGGCCCCCGGCTCTGCGCCGGGGGCCGTCGTGCGTGCGGGGTGGGTTGGGGGCGGGTGGTTTCCGGCGGGCGGTTTCCCAGGTTAAGAACCCAGTTCGCCTCTTCACACATCGTGCGCGGTGTGTGAAGAGGCAGACTGCTGTGTGAGGACGCGCAGGGCCAGGTTGACCCCATTGATCCAAGGATCCGTCCAAACAACCCGAGGCCACCGCGACGACGATCATCCACTGCCGGCGCACTCGCCGGGACGTCATACGAGCTGGTGCTTCGAACCGCCATTTCGTATGACGTCCGATGGCGTCCCCCGACCTCCGGGGAGGTCCACGCGTACGTTCAGGCGCAGGTCATCGTGCCAGTCCTGCCCAGCTCTCGAACCGGGGCTGCACCTCGTCGAAGTACGCCGTCTTGGCGCGGGTGTAGTCGTCGAAGTCGCGATCCTGGGCGTGCTCGTCGGCGAGGGCGCGCTTGGTGGCGGCGTAGCGGGCGGCCTCGCCGGGGTGTGCGCGCAGCCAGTCGCGGAGGATCACGGTGTAGTGACCTCAGGGGGAGTCGTCGCGGCGCACGTGCCGACGGTGTCTGGCTCCTGGGCGGTGAACAACCGCTTCACCCAGACGTGGTCCGGCACCCGCAGGGAGCCGCGGGGGTTGTCGCGGTGCACGCCCGGGGAGTCGGGACGTGACCCGTGGTGTGGCAGGAAGCCGACCTCGACGAGCACCCGATCCAGGGTGGCCGCGTCCGGCAGGTGGGACATCCGCACCTGGGGGTCGATAAGCGGCTTGGCGACCAGCCCGGGGACGGACGTCGAGCCGATGTGGTCGATGGTGCAGCCCGGATCCACGGGCGCGAGCACCCGGCGCAGGTCGGCCACCCGTCGCGCGGCGAGGACGGGCCACTGTTCGTCGTACGGCGTCAGCACGCGTGCCTGTCTACCGCCTACCACGGCACGCCGGCCAGAACTCTGGTCCCAGACTCCTCGTGGAACCCGTCGAGACATCGTGCAGCAGCAGACAGGTTTCAGATGCGACGTCTCGGCGACGGGTCGACCCCGCGTGGGCGTTTTCAGATGCGACGTCTCGGCGGGGGTGGGCGGCACGGGTGGGGAGGGGCAGGCGGACGCCTCCCCGGGGCGGGGCCGTTCTCGGCGCCAACCAGCGGCTTGCGAGAATGTCCCGGTGACCACGACCCCAGATCCCGCCGCCACGATGCGGACCGACGTGCTCGTCGTCGGAGCCGGGCCGGCGGGCTCGTCGGCGGCGGCATGGGCGGCGCGGGCGGGGCTCGAGGTCGTGCTCGCCGATGCCGCTGTCTTCCCGCGCGACAAGACCTGTGGCGACGGGCTGACGCCGCGGGCGATCGGGGAACTCGAGCGGCTCGGGCTCGGCGACTGGATCCGCGCGCACACCGTCAACCGTGGCCTGCGCGCCCATGGCTTCGGCGAGACGCTACTGCTGCCCTGGCCGGGTGGGTCGCTGCCCGCCTACGGCTCGGCAGTGGCCCGCACCGAGCTCGACGACCAGATCCGCAGCACCGCGATCAAGGCAGGGGCGCAGGGCATCGACGGCGCCCGCGCGGTCGACGTACGCCTCGAGGGCGGCCGGGTCGTCGCGGTGGTCTTCGACCGCTCCGGCGAGCGCTTCGAGGTGGCCTGCCAACGGCTGATCGTGGCCGACGGGGTGCGCTCCCCGCTCGGCAAGCTGCTCGGCCGCGAGTGGCATCGCGACACGGTCTACGGCGTCGCCGCGCGGGCGTACGTCGACTCGACCCGTCATGACGACCCGTGGATCAGTAGCCATCTCGAGCTGCGGGGCCAGTCCGGGGAGATCCTCTCCGGCTACGGGTGGATCTTCCCGCTCGGCGACGGGCAGGTGAACATCGGCGTCGGCACCCTGGCCACCGAGAAGCGACCCGCCAAGGTGGCGCTGCGACCGCTGATGCAGTTCTACGCCGACGAGCGCCGCGAGGAGTTCGGCCTCTCCGGCGACCTGCGGCTGCCCACGAGCGCGCTGCTGCCCATGGGCGGTGCCGTCTCCCACGTCGCCGGGCCCAACTGGGCCCTGATCGGTGACGCGGCCGCGTGCGTGAACCCGCTCAACGGCGAGGGCATCGACTACGGCCTGGAGTCCGGAAGGCTGGTCGTCGACCTGATGGCCGAACACCACGACCTCTCCGAAGCCTGGCCCGCGCTGCTGCGTGAGCACTACGGCGAGGCGTTCTCGATCGCGCGCCGGTTGGCGGGCCTGGTCACGGTGCCCCGGCTGCTGCCCGCGCTGGGTCCCGCCGGGATGCGCTCGGACTGGCTGATGACGCTGGCCCTGCGCTGGATGGGCAACCTGGTCACCGACGAGGACCGCGACCGCGCGGCTCGGGTCTGGCGCTGGGCCGGACGCCGCTCGGTGCGTCTGGATGCCCGGCCGCCGTTCAGCTGAGGGACACACCGGCCCACCGGGCTCCACGTCCGCTACGAACCCCTACCGTGACCCACAGCGAGCGAGAGGGGTGCAGGTGGATCCGGTCTACCGCGTCGTGAACGCCCTCGGCCGGGCCGCCCTGCGTGGCCTGGGAGTCGACGTCCGCTGGTCCGGCCTGGAGAACCTGCCGCACGACGGTCCTGCGGTCCTGGCGGCCACCCACGTCTCCTACCCGGACTTCGTGCTGATCGAGCGCGCGGCCGTCGAGGCGGGACGCTACCTGCGCTTCCTGACCCGGCACGACGTCTGGGAGACACCCGTCGTCCCCTGGTTCATGGACCGGATGCGGCACGTCCCGGTCAACCGGCAGGTGCCGGTGCACGCCTACCTGCGGGCGAAGCGGCTGCTCGAGGCGGGAGAGGCGGTCTGCGGCTTCCCCGAGGCCGGCATCTCCTACTCCTTCACGGTGCGCCCGCTGATGCCGGGCCTGCTCCACCTGGCCCGCGCGACCGGCGTACCCGTCGTCCCGGTCGCTCTCTGGGGCAGCCAGCGGGTGTTCTCGGTCGGTGACCCCGAGCCCCCGGTCGACCTGACCCGCCACCGCCGCGTCGACGTCGCCTTCGGCACGCCCCTGTACGTCGGACCGCACGACGACCCGGTCGCGGCCACCCACCTCCTGGGGCATGCGCTCACAGGCCTGCTCGAGGGCCTCCAGGGTCAGCCGCACCACCGTCCCCGTCCCGGGGAGGTGGCCACCTGGTATCCCGCCCACCTCGGCGGGCATGCCCCGACCCGGCAGCAGGCCAGGCTCCTGGACGTGGTGCCCTTCAACGCGGTCAGCCCGAGCTGGGGGCCTGACCTGCACGCCTACGACGCACGGCACCCACCGGGTCCACCAGCACGTTGAGCCGTCTGGAGACCGGGGACCACGCCAAGAACAGCGCCACCAGCACGGCCAGCACCGTGACCAGGACCAGCGAGATCGGCCAGTGGTCCGCGGCCCAGCCCTTGAAGCCGGCGAACTCTGCGCTGAGCACGAAGAACCCGTGGAAGAGGTAGACCACCAGGGTGGCGCCGCCGAGCGTGGTGTACCAGCTCTTGACCCTGGGCACCACGGTGAAGAAGGCGAAGGCGCCGCACAGCCCCACGATCAGCAACGACATCCGGATCGTGATCGCGCGCACGTTGTCGGGGTCGAGGGCGTCGTAGCGGGTGCGGTAGTAGAACCACTCGGTGGCGAGCCAGTCGCCGGAGAACCGCGCGAGCACCAGCAGGATCAGCAGCACCGCGGCGCCGTACCAGCGCGCGCGACGGGTGCGCAGCAGGCTCCAGTGGCCCTCGTGCATCTTCAGGCCGAGGACGAAGAACGGCAGCATCCCGAAGATCCGGGCGTTGTCGAGGATGTCGTTGGCGTAGAGGCCGGCCAGGAGGCTGATCGCCACCGAGACCACCACCTTGGCCGGCATCCGCTTGAACAGCGGGGTCATCAGGCGCCAGAAGAAGAGCGCGGAGAGGTACCACATCGGCCAGTGCGGGTTGGCCCACAGCAGCTCGAAGTCGACTCCGCCGACCTCGTGGCGGTAGAGGGCGAAGAGTCCCTCGAAGAGCACGTAGGGGACCGCGACCGTCGTCACCAGCGCCCACATCCGCTTGGGCGTCCACTCGAAGGACTTCGACAGGTAGCCGGTGACGATCACGAACGCCGGGATGTGCCAGGCGTAGAGGAAGTGGTAGAGCCAGTTGTCGTAGAGCTTCACGGTCGCGCTGCCCTCGTCGTCGGCGAACAGCGGCAGCAGCGTCCAGGAGTGCCCGATCACCACCAGGGTCACCAAGGTCATCTTGGCGTTGTCGAACCACGGGTCGCGCCGCTTGGTGGCGGGGCGCGCGGGCTGGCTGGGAGCGACTGCTTCGGGCACCGGGTCAAAATACCGGCAGTGGCGCCCGCCGGTCGGCCTAGACTCCGGCCCATGTGTCCGGGCCCACACGAGCTGCCACGTCGACAGCGGGTCGCGGCGTACGCCGTGATCGTGCGCGACGGCTCGATCCTGCTCTCCCGGCTGTCCCCGTCGGTCTCCGAGGCCGAGATGTGGACGTTGCCCGGAGGTGGGATCGACTTCGGTGAGCACCCGGAGGACGCGATCGTGCGTGAGGTCCACGAGGAGACCGGGCTGGTGTGCGTGCTCGGGGAGCCGCTGTGGATCGGCTCCGCGCACCGGGTCGTCGACCGGGAGTCCGAGCCTGCGGCGATGCACTCGGTGCGGATCGTCTACGACGCCTGGGTGGCCGCGGACGCGCCCGAGCCGCACGTCGTCGAGGTGGACGGGTCCACGATGGACGCGCGCTGGGTGGCCCTGGCCGATGTCGAGTCAGGCGCCGTGCCCACAGTCCCGATGGTCCGGGAGGCCCTGGCCCAGCACCGTCCCGTCCCCAAGCAGCGGCTCTCCGCCTACGCCCTGGTCCAGCGGGACGGCCAGGTGCTGCTCACCCGCAACTCCGTGCGCGGACCGCGTCCTGGGGTGTGGTCGCTGCCCGGCGGTGGGGTCGAGCACGGCGAGTCGCCGGCGCTCGCCGTGGCCCGCGAGGTGGCCGAGGAGACCGGGCTCGAGGCCGTCGTCGGCGACCTGCTCGGGGTTCACGACGAGCACTTCACCGGCACCGCTCCCGATGGCCGCGTGGAGGACTTCCACGGCGTGCACCTCGTCTACGAGGCGGCCGTCGGTGAGGATGCGCCCCTGGTCCGTGACGGCGGCGGGACCACCGACGCGGTGCGCTGGGTCCATGCCGACGAGCTCAGTTCCGGCGCGCTCGAGGTGTCCGAGGTCGTCACTGCGGCCCTGGCACTGCGGCCCGGCCAGTAGGTTTGCCCCATGACGGAGTCGATCTTCACCTACGGCGCACCCGGTCTGAAGTTCGGCGAGGGGGCCTCCGACGAGATCGGCTACGACCTCTCCCAGTACGACGTCCACCGCGTGCTCGTGATCACCGATCCCGGTGTCGCGGCGACCGGGCATCCGCAGCGCGTCGCCGACCAGATGGCGCAGTTCGGGATCGAGGCCAGCGTGTACGACGGCGTACACGTGGAGCCGACCGACGCCAGCATGGAGGCGGCGATCGCCCATGCCCGGGAGACCGGTCCGTGGGACGCCTACGTCGCCGTCGGAGGCGGGTCGGCGATCGACACCGCCAAGGCGGTCAACCTGCTGACCACCAACGAGGGCGAGCTGATGGACTACATCAACGCCCCCGTCGGCAAGGCCCGTGCGCCCCGGCACGCACTGAAGCCGCTGGTCGCCGTGCCGACCACGACCGGCACCGGCGCGGAGTCGACCACGATCTGCGTGCTCGACGTGCTCGCGCAGAAGGTGAAGACCGGGATCAGCCATGCGCGACTGCGTCCCACGCTCGCCGTCGTCGACCCGGCCCTGACGATCAGCCAGCCGGCCGGGGTCACCGCGGCCGCCGGCATGGACATCTTGTGCCACGCGCTGGAGAGCTACACCGCACGCCCCTTCGACTCCTACGATCGCAAGCAGCCGGAGCAGCGGGTGCCCTACTGCGGCGCCAACCCGATCTCCGACATGTGGTCGGAGCAGGCGATGTCGCTGCTCTCCCGGGCGTTCCGGACCGCCGTGCAGGACGGTGGCGATGCCCCTGCCCGGCACGAGATGGCGCTGGCCGCAACCTTCGCCGGCCTCGGCTTCGGCAACGCCGGGGTGCACATCCCCCATGCCAACGCCTACCCGATCGCGGGTCGGGTCAAGGACTTCCACCCTGACGGCTACCCGGCCGCGGAGCCGATGGTGCCGCACGGCATGGCCGTCTCGCTGACCGCGCCGGAGGCCTTCCGCTGGACCTTCGAGGCCTCGCCGGAGCGGCACCTGCGGGCCGCGGAACTGCTCGCGCCCGGACACTCCTACGACGCCGGCCCGGACGCCCTGCCCGCGGTGCTGGCCGACCTGATGCGCGACATCGCCATCCCCAACGGCCTCGGCGCCGTCGGCTACGACGAGGGTGACGTCGACGGCCTCGTCGAGGGTGCCCTGAAGCAGCAGCGCCTGCTCGCGACAGCGCCCCGCGAGGTCACCGAGGACGACGCCGCCCAGATCCTGCGTCGCTCGCTCGCGCTGTGGTGACCGGCTCCTCGGAGCCCGATCTCGCGGCGGCCCTCCGGCGCCACGGCCTGACCGACGTCGACGACTCGGCCCTGGCCAGGTCGCTCTACGCCAGCGATGCCGGGCTCTACCGGATCGCGCCCCGGGTCGTCGTACGCCCGCGCAGCACCGAGGAGGTCGAGGCCGCCCTGGCCGTCGCTCGCGAGACCGGGGCCCCGATCACGATGCGCGGTGCCGGCACCTCGATCGCCGGCAACGCGATCGGCGCCGGGATCGTGCTCGACACCAGCAAGCACCTGCACCGCATCCACGGCATCGACCGGGGCACCCGCACCGCCCGTGTCGATCCCGGTGTCGTCCACGCCGCCCTGCAGAGGCAAGCGGTGCCGCTCGGGCTGCGCTTCGGACCGGACCCCTCGACCCACACGCGCTGCACCGTCGGCGGCATGATCGGCAACAACGCCTGCGGTTCCCGCGCGCTGGGCTACGGCAGGACGGTCGACAACGTCGAGGCGCTGACTGTGCTCCTGGCCGATGGCACCGTGGTGGAGACCGGCCCCGGGGTGGCGCCCCCCGTCGCGCTCACCGACCTCGTCGACCAGCACCTCGGCGCCGTGCGCACGGAGTTCGGCACCTTCGGGCGCCAGGTCTCCGGCTACTCCTTCGAGCACCTCCTGCCCGAGCGTGACCGTCGCTTCGACCGGTTCCTGGTCGGCACCGAGGGCACGCTCGGGATCGTCCTGGGCGCCACCCTCAGGCTGGTCGAGGACGCCCCCTTCCGCGCGCTCGCGGTGCTGGCGTACGCCGACATGGCCGAGGCCGCGGACGCCGTACCCGCCCTGCTCGAGCACCCACTCGTCGCCTGCGAGGGACTGGGACAGCGCATCGTCGACATGGTGCCCGGTCACCCAGAGCTGCCGACCGGCGGCGGCTGGCTGTTCGCCGAGGTGACCGCTCAGACGGCCGGCGAGGTCGAGTCACTGGCCCGTGCGGTGGCAGCGACGGCCGGCGTAGCCCACCAGGTGGTGACCGACCCCGCCGCCCAGGCCGCCCTGTGGCGGATCCGCGAGGACGGCGCCGGCCTGGCCGCGCGCTCGCTGAGCCGTCCGGCCCAGGCCGGCTGGGAGGACGCCGCGGTGCCGCCCGCGCGGCTCGGCGCCTACCTGCGCGACTTCGAGGCGCTGCTGCGCGACCGGCAGCTCGACGGCGTGCCCTACGGCCATTTCGGAGACGGTTGTGTGCATGTGCGCATCGACTTCGAGCTCGAGGACGCCGGCGGGCGCGAGCGGTTCCGGTCCTTCGTCGAGGACGCCGCCGACCTGGTCGCCTCCTACGGCGGCTCGATGTCGGGCGAGCACGGTGACGGCAGGGCCCGCTCGGAGCTGCTGCCGCGGATGTACTCACCCGAGGCGATCGCGCTGATGGAGCAGGCCAAGCGGATCCTCGACCCCACCAACCTGCTCAATCCTGGGGTGCTGGTCGACCCGGCGCCGTTCGACTCCGACCTGCGGCTCGCCGCGCCGATGAAGCCGATCCGCACCCAGCTCCGGCTGACCCACGACCACGGCTCGTTCGCCGACGCGGTGCACCGGTGCACCGGAGTCGGCAAGTGCGTGGCCGACAACACCGGCACCGGTGCGGTGATGTGCCCCTCCTACCTGGCCACCCGCGACGAGAAGGACTCCACCCGCGGCCGCGCGCACGTGCTCCAGGACGTCGCCAACGGCACCCTCGGCTTCGACGACCCTGCGGTCGCCGACGCGCTCGACCTGTGCCTGTCCTGCAAGGGCTGCGCCCGCGACTGCCCGACCGGCATCGACATGGCCACCTACAAGTCCGAGGCGCTCTCCCAGAAGTACGCCGGCAAGCTGCGCCCGCGCTCGCACTATGCCCTCGGTGCCTTGCCGCGGTGGGCGCGGATGACCCCGCCCCGGCTGGCCAACACGATGCTGCGCAGCAAGACGATCGCCCGGATCGCCAAGGCCGCGGCGGGCGTCGACCAGCGCCGCAGCCTCCCGGCGTTCTCCGAGCAGCCGCTGCGCGGGCACTCGGTGGTGGTCGAGGAGGACCGCCAGGCCCGTCTCGAGACCACCCGGCCCGTCGACGTCTGGATCTGGGCCGACTCCTTCACCGACCGCTTCGCCGCCGACACCGGCCGCGCCGCGATCGAGCTGCTCGCGTCGATGGGCCTGCGGGCTGCCGTGATCCCGGAGAAGGCCTGCTGCGGCCTGACCTGGATCACCACCGGCCAGCTGGACACCGCGCGCCGGATCGTCGGCCAGGCCGTCGCCAACCTGCACGCCTACGTCACCTCCGGCACCCCGGTGATCGCGCTCGAGCCGAGCTGCCTCGCTGCGATCCGGGAGGACGCCGGCCAGCTCCTCGACGACCCCCGGGCCGCCGAGGTCAGCGCCGGCCTCGCCTCGCTCGCGGAGTTCCTCGCCGCCCGCGTCGCCGCGGGGGAGTGGACGGTGCCCGATCTCACCGGCGTGGAGATCGTCGCGCAGCCGCACTGCCACCACCACGCCGTGATCGGCTGGGACACGGACGCGGCCCTGCTCGCGCAGACCGGGGCCACGGTCAGGCGGGTCGGTGGTTGCTGCGGCCTGGCCGGCAACTTCGGCGTGGAGCTCGGCCACTACGAGACCAGCGTGGCGATCGCCGAGCACGACCTCCTGCCCGCCGTACGAGCAGCCGGGCCGGACGCAGTCGTGCTCGCCGACGGGTTCTCCTGCCGTACCCAGCTCGACGACCTCGCCGGCCGCAAGGCCCTCCACCTCGCCGAACTCCTCCTCGGGCGCGGCGTCCCCCCGGGACGTCATACCTCCGGGTCGTGATCGCGACCCGTTCGTATGACGTCACCGGGGGACGTCATACGTCTTGGCCGCCCCGGCAACCAGTTCGTATGACGCCCAGGGCCGTCAGGCCCGGACCCGCTCGACGACCGCCATCAGGTGGTAGACCACGATCGCCGCGACGGTGCCCAGGGCGATCCCGTTGAAGGTCAGCGAGCCACTGGTGAAGGTGAAGTCGGCGATCCCGACGACCAGCGCGGTCGCGGCGGTGAACTGGTTGGTGGGGCGGGAGAAGTCGACGTGGTTGTCGATCCAGATCTTGATGCCGATCACGCCGATCAACCCGTAGAGGGCGGTGGTGACGCCTCCGAGCACGCCGCTCGGGATCGTGTTCACCAACGCGCCTACCTTCGGCAGGAAGCCGAGCAGCACCGCGAACGCCCCGGCGACCCAGTAGGCAGCCGTGGAGTAGACCTTGGTCGCGGCCATCACCCCGATGTTCTCGCCGTACGTCGTGGTGCCCGACCCACCGCCGAGCCCGGCGATGGTCGTGGCCAGCCCGTCGGCGAAGAGGGCGCGCCCGGTCTGTGCGTTCAGCGCGGGGTCGGCGAGGTGGGCGACGCTGCGCACGTGCCCGACGTTCTCGGCGACGAGCACCAGCACCACCGGGATGAACGCGGGCAGCACCGACCACGCCACCGTCGGGGTCGAGAAGTCGGGCAGCCCGATCCAGGCGGCGTTGCGCACAGGCGCGAAGTCCACCTGCCCGGCCAGCACGGCGACGACGTAGCCCACGGCGACCCCGAAGAAGATCGACAGCCGCGCCAGCAGCCCCCGCAGTGCCACCGTCCACAGGATCACCGCGGTCAGGGTGACCAGCGCGACCCACGGGGACTTCTCGAAGTTCGACTTCGCCACCGGGGCGAGGTTGAGCCCGATCAGGGCCACGATCGCGCCGGCGACCACCGGCGGCATCAGGGCGTCGATCCAGCCGGTGCCGGTGACCATGACGAGGCCGCCGACCGCGGCCAGGAGCACGCCGACCACGACGATCCCGAACAGCGCGCCGCCCGGGCCCTCGCTCGCGGTCGCGGCGGTGATCGGCGCGATGAAGGCGAACGACGAGCCGAGGTAGCTCGGCAGCCGGTTGCGGGTGACCAGCAAGAACAGCAGGGTGCCCACGCCGGAGAAGAACAGCGTGGTCGTCGGCGGGAAGCCGGTGATCAGCGGCACCAGGAAGGTGGCCCCGAACATCGCGACCACGTGCTGCATGCCGAGGCCGACGGTGGCCGGCCATGCGAGGCGTTCCTCGGGACGGACGATCTCGCCCTCGGTGATCGTCCTGCCGTCCCCGTGCAGCTTCCATGTCAGCGCCATGCGCGCAGCCTCGGGCACCGATCGGCTCTCGGGCAAATCGGCGCGAGACCGGTCGGGACCGCTCGTTTTGACCCATCACCGGGCAGCCGGTAATCTCAACCCTTGTGTCTGGGCGATCCAGGCCTGTCTGCGTGCCCTGATGGCGTCGCACACCTCAGCACCAAGGAAAAGCTTCATCGTCGTGCCCGGCAGGTTGCCGGGCACTGAGAGTAGACAAGAGAGGGAACCACCAGGTGCCCACGATTAACCAGCTGGTCCGCAAGGGCCGCCAGGACAAGGTGTCCAAGAACAAGACGCCTGCCCTGAAGGGTTCGCCCCAGCGACGCGGTGTCTGCACCCGCGTCTACACCACCACCCCGAAGAAGCCGAACTCTGCTCTCCGCAAGGTCGCCCGCGTGCGCCTGTCGAGCGGCATCGAGGTCACGGCCTACATCCCGGGTGTCGGTCACAACCTCCAGGAGCACTCGATCGTGCTCGTCCGCGGCGGCCGGGTGAAGGACCTCCCCGGTGTCCGCTACAAGATCATCCGCGGCTCGCTCGACACCCAGGGTGTCAAGAACCGCAAGCAGGCCCGCAGCCTCTACGGCGCGAAGAAGGAGAAGAGCTAATGCCCCGCAAGGGTCCCGCCCCGAAGCGGCCGATCGACTTCGACCCGATCTACGGCTCGCAGCTGGTCTCGCAGCTCGTCTCCAAGGTCCTCATGGACGGCAAGAAGCAGGTTGCCCAGCGCATCGTCTACAGCGCCCTCGAGGGCACGCGCGAGAAGACCGGCACCGACCCGGTCGTCACGCTCAAGCGCGCGCTGGACAACGTCAAGCCCGCCATCGAGGTGAAGTCCCGCCGCGTCGGTGGTGCGACCTACCAGGTCCCCATCGAGGTCAAGGCCAACCGCAGCACCACGCTGGCGCTGCGCTGGCTCGTGGGCTACGCCGCCGACCGTCGCGAGAAGACGATGTCCGAGCGCCTGATGAACGAGATCCTCGACGCTTCCAACGGCCTCGGTGCCGCTGTGAAGAAGCGTGAGGACACCCACAAGATGGCCGAGTCCAACAAGGCCTTCGCGCACTACCGCTGGTGATCGCGTACGGCGCCACCTGAGCGTGGCGCCGTACCGCACCCACCAACCACCAGTTCCAGCCAACCCGAGGGGATCGAAGACCTACCGTGGCCGTCGACATCACCACTGACCTCAACAAGGTCCGCAACATCGGCATCATGGCTCACATCGATGCCGGTAAGACCACCACCACCGAGCGGATCCTGTTCTACACCGGGATCACCTACAAGATCGGTGAGGTCCACGAGGGCGCCGCCACGATGGACTGGATGGAGCAGGAGCAGGAGCGCGGCATCACGATCACGTCCGCCGCGACGACCTGCTGGTGGAAGGACCACCAGATCAACATCATCGACACCCCCGGGCACGTCGACTTCACCGCCGAGGTCGAGCGCTCGCTGCGCGTCCTCGACGGCGCCGTCGCCGTCTTCGACGGTGTGGCCGGTGTCGAGCCCCAGACCATGACCGTGTGGCGGCAGGCCAACAAGTACTCCGTCCCCCGGATGTGCTTCGTGAACAAGCTCGACCGCACCGGTGCCGACTTCTGGCGCTGCGTGGACATGATGGTCGAGCGGCTGAACTCCACCCCGCTGGTGCTGCAGCTGCCCATCGGCGCCGAGGGTGACTTCATCGGCGTCGTCGACCTGGTCGGCATGCGCGCGCTGACCTGGCGTGGCGAGACCACGATGGGTGAGGACTACGAGGTCGAGGAGATCCCCGCGGAGCTGGCCGAGCAGGCTGCCACCTACCGCGAGAAGCTGCTCGAGACCCTCTCCGACGCGGACGACGTGATCATGGAGAAGTTCCTCGAGGAGGGGGAGTTCTCCGTCGAGGAGATCGACGCCGCGATCCGCCGCGCCACCCTGGCCGACAAGATCAACCCGGTCCTGTGCGGCACCGCGTTCAAGAACAAGGGCGTGCAGCCCCTGCTCGACGCCGTCGTGAAGTACCTCCCCTCGCCGCTCGACATCGACGGCATCCAGGGACACGACGTCAAGGACGAGGAGAAGGTGATCGTCCGCCAGCCCTCCGACGACGAGCCGTTCTCCGGCCTGGCCTACAAGATCGCCACCGACCCGCACCTCGGCAAGCTGATCTACGTGCGCGTCTACTCCGGCAAGCTCGAGGCGGGCACCTCGGTGCTCAACTCGGTCAACGGCCGCAAGGAGCGGATCGGCAAGGTCTACCAGATGCACGCCAACAAGCGCGAGGAGATCGCCTCGGTCGGCGCCGGCCAGATCGTGGCCGTGATGGGCCTGAAGGACACCAAGACCGGTCACACCCTGTGCGACCAGGCCAACCCGGTGATCCTGGAGTCGATGACCTTCCCGGCCCCCGTGATCGAGGTCGCGATCGAGCCCAAGACCAAGGGTGACCAGGAGAAGCTCGGCACCGCGATCCAGCGGCTCTCCGACGAGGACCCGACGTTCACCGTCAAGGCGGACGAGGAGACCGGCCAGACCATCATCGCCGGCATGGGCGAGCTCCACCTGGAGATCCTCGTCGACCGGATGAAGCGCGAGTTCCGCGTCGAGGCGACCGTCGGCAAGCCGCAGGTCGCCTACCGCGAGACCATCCGCAAGAAGGTCGAGAAGCACACCTACGTGCACAAGAAGCAGACTGGTGGATCCGGGCAGTTCGCCAAGGTGCAGATCTCCCTCGAGCCGAACTCCGACCCCGAGACCGGTCACGGCCTGGGCTATGAGTTCGTCAACAACGTCTCCGGTGGCCGCGTGCCCAAGGAGTACATCCCCTCCGTCGACCAGGGTGGCCAGGAGGCGCTGGAGTTCGGCGTGCTCGCCGGCTACCCGATGGTCGATGTGAAGTTCACGCTCGAGGACGGCGCGTACCACGACGTCGACTCCTCGGAGCTGGCCTTCAAGATCGCCGGGAACCAGGCGTTCAAGGAGGCAGCCCGCATGGCCAAGCCGGTCCTGCTGGAGCCGATGTTCGCAGTCGAGGTCGTGACCCCGGAGACCTACCTGGGTGACGTCATCGGCGACATCAACTCGCGCCGCGGTCAGGTGCAGGCGATGTCGGAGCGCTCGGGGGATCGCGTCGTCGACGCCCTCGTGCCGCTGTCTGAGATGTTCGGGTACGTTGGTGACCTGCGGTCGAAGACCTCTGGTCAGGCGTCGTACTCGATGGAGTTCGACTCGTACGCCGAGGTTCCCCAGAACGTCGCCGACGAGATCATCAAGAAGGTCCGCGGGGAATAGGTTCTCTCCGCGCACCCTCGGCACACACATCTGTTCACACATACGAGTCAAGTAACAACAACAGGAGGAGCCCCAGTGGCTAAGGCGAAGTTCGAGCGGACCAAGCCGCACGTCAACATCGGAACCATTGGTCACATCGACCACGGGAAGACGACGTTGACCGCAGCGATCACCAAGGTCCTGCACAACAAGTACCCCGACCTGAACGCAGCCTCGGCCTTCGACGAGATCGACAAGGCCCCCGAGGAGCGTCAGCGCGGTATCACCATCTCGATCGCGCACGTCGAGTACCAGACCGAGGCGCGTCACTACGCCCACGTCGACTGCCCGGGTCACGCGGACTACATCAAGAACATGATCACCGGTGCCGCGCAGATGGACGGTGCGATCCTGGTCGTGGCCGCCACCGACGGCCCGATGCCCCAGACCCGTGAGCACGTGCTGCTCGCCCGCCAGGTCGGCGTGCCCGCCCTGGTCGTCGCGCTGAACAAGTGCGACATGGTCGACGACGAGGAGCTCATCGAGCTCGTCGAGATGGAGGTGCGCGAGCTCCTCTCCGAGTACGAGTACGACGGCGACGACATCCCGGTCGTCAAGGTCGCTGCCTTCCCGGCGCTCCAGGGCGACGAGAAGTGGGGCGACTCGATCCTCGAGCTGATGGACGCGGTCGACTCCGCGATCCCGCAGCCGGTTCGGGAGACCGAGAAGCCGTTCCTGATGCCCGTCGAGGACGTCTTCACGATCACCGGTCGTGGCACCGTCATCACCGGCCGGATCGAGCGCGGCATCGTCAACGTCAACGAGACCGTCGAGATCATCGGCATCCGCGAGACGAAGCAGACCTCGACCGTCACCGGCATCGAGATGTTCCGCAAGCTGCTCGACACCGGCGAGGCCGGCGAGAACGTCGGGCTGCTGCTTCGTGGCACCAAGCGCGAGGACGTCGAGCGCGGCATGGTCGTGATCAAGCCGGGGACCACCACCCCGCACACGAACTTCGAGGCCTCGGTCTACATCCTCTCCAAGGAGGAGGGCGGCCGCCACACGCCGTTCTTCAACAACTACCGCCCGCAGTTCTACTTCCGCACCACGGACGTGACCGGCGTCGTGACCCTCCCCGAGGGCCGCGAGATGGTCATGCCCGGCGACAACACCGACATGTCGGTCGAGCTGATCCAGCCGATCGCCATGGAGGACGGTCTGCGGTTCGCGATCCGTGAGGGTGGCCGCACCGTCGGCGCCGGTCGGGTCACCAAGATCACCAAGTGATCTAGCAACGTCGAAGTCCAGCTGGCCCGGTCCCCTCACGGGGGCCGGGCCAGCTGGCGTTCTCACCGATGCCCGCGACCCGACCCGAGACCGCCCCCGGCCCGCCCAGGCCGTAGCCTGTGCGCGTGAACGACCTGCTCCCCGCGCGCCCGCACCAGAGGCTGACCGAGGACGGGCGACGCAAGCGCGAGGTGCTCAGCTACGCCCGGCGTGGCAGTCGGTTCACCCCCTCGCAACGGGACTCCTGGGAGGCCCACCACCGCGACTGGTTCGTGGAGGAGCGCGCTCTGGACGACCCCTCGTTCAGCTGGTCGGCGGTCTTCGGTCGGCGGGCGCCGATCATCGTGGAGATCGGGTCGGGGATCGGTGAGGCGACCGCCGCCCTCGCCGCCGCGCGGCCCGACCACGACGTCGTCGCACTGGAGGTCTGGCGCCCCGGGATCGCGCACACGCTCGGCCTGCTCGCCGAGGCCGGCGCCGGCAACGTGCGCCTGCTCTCCGTCGACGCGGTGTGGTGCGTGGAGCACCTGTTCGGTCCCGGCGAGGTCGAGGAGCTGTGGACCTTCTTCCCCGACCCGTGGCCCAAGCAGCGTCACCACAAGCGCCGGCTGGTCGACGCCGGGTTCGCCGCACTCGCTGCCTCCCGGCTCCGGCCGGGTGGGCTGTGGCGGCTGGCCACCGACTGGCAGCCGTACGCCGACCGGATGCGCCAGGTGCTCGACGCCGAACCGAGCCTCGAGGGAGGACCGGTCGAGCGCTGGGCGGACCGGCCGGTGACCAAGTTCGAGCGCAAGGGTCTCGCGGTGGGCCGGACGATCACCGACCTCTGCTACCGCCGCGCCTGACCGGACCCCATCGGCGGGCGTGGCGAGGCTGCGTCGTGCCAGAATCCCCGCATGAGCCAGCAGTTCGCGCCCCCTCCGTACGGGCCCCCGCCGCCCAACCACCCGCAGACCACCACGGTGCTGATCCTGGGCATCCTGGGTCTGGTGCTGTGCCAGGTCCTGGGACCGTTCGCGTGGTCCATGGGCAACAAGGCGCTTCGCGAGATCGACGCCTCCCAGGGTCAGGTCGGCGGCCGGGACACGGTCAACGTCGGTCGCATCCTGGGCATGGTCGGCACCGCGCTGCTGATTCTGGGGGTGCTGGTCATCGGGGTGTTCCTGGTCCTGGGTGTGGCGCTGACGGTGGGGTCGAGCTCCCCCTGAGCGAGTCCGGCATCTCGCTGCCCACCGGCTCCCGTGCCTGGTGGGTGGCAGGCGCGACGATGGCAGCACTCGTGGCTGCTGCCGGGTTCCGTTCCTCCACCGGCGCGCTGCTCGAGCCGCTGGAGGCGGAGTTCGGGTGGTCGCGGGCGACGACATCGGGCGCGGTCAGCCTCAACCTGGTGCTGTTCGGGTTGAGCGCGCCGTTCGCCGCGGCGCTGATGGAGCGATTCGGTCTGCGGCGGGTCGTCGCCGCGGCGTTGAGCCTGGTGGCGCTCGGCTCCGGGCTCACCTTGGTGATGAGCAGGCCCTGGCAGCTGTGGTTGCTGTGGGGAGTGCCGATCGGTCTGGGTACCGGCTCGATGGCCCTGGTCTTCGGGGCGATCGTGGCCAACCGCTGGTTCGTGCGTCACCGCGGCCTGGTGATCGGCCTGTTCTCGGCGGCCAGCTCCACCGGGCAGCTCGTCTTCTTGCCCGCCATCGCCCAGCTTGCCCACGGGCCGGGTTGGCGATGGGCCGCCGGCCTCGTGGCGACCTTCGCCCTGCTCCTGGTCCCGCTCGTCCTCCTCGTGCTGCGCGACCGTCCCTCAGACGTCGGCGAGCTGCCCTACGGCGCCCCCGCGTCCTACGTCGAGCCGCCGGCCGGCACCGGGGGGCCGGGGGCCGCCACGGTCGCCCTGAGGACCCTGCGCGAAGCCAGCCGGAGCTGGACGTTCTGGGCGCTCTTCCTCACCTTCTGGATCTGCGGGTGGTCCACCAACGGCCTGATCGGCACCCACTTCATCCCCGCAGCCCACGACCACGGCATGCCCGCGACCACCTCGGCCGGCCTGCTGGCACTGATCGGCGTCTTCGACATCCTCGGCACGGTGGCCTCGGGGTGGTTGACCGACAAGGTCGACCCGCGCAAGCTCCTCTTCGCCTACTACGCGCTGCGCGGGCTCTCGCTGCTGGTGGTGCCGGTGCTCCTCGGTCCGCACGTGCAACCGAGCCTGTTCTTGTTCATCGTCTTCTACGGGCTCGACTGGGTGGCCACGGTGCCGCCCACCGTGGCGCTGTGCCGGATCCACTTCGGGTTGCAGCGATCCGGGGTCGTCTTCGGCTGGGTCTTCGCCTCCCACATGGTCGGGGCCGGTGTGGCCGCCTACTGGGCGGGCTGGGTGCGCCAGGGCACTGGTGACTACTTCTGGGCCTGGGTGACCGCGGGCGGGCTGTGCGTGGTCGCGGCGGCGATGGCGATGACGATCCCCCGGCAGGCCCCGGAGCCGCCTCAGATCCCACTGGCCGCACCGAACTCCGACCCCGATTTGGCGTCTCAGGGCAGTCTCTGACAAACTATCCCGGTTGCTCCGGCGGGATTGCCGGGGCGCGGACATTGACCATTGAACAGGTTCTCCTGAGTCGCTGATGGCGGCTGACAGTGGTTGCGCGTTCGCGCCGCACCAGGAGATCCCGTTCAGCCCGGCCCCCCGGGCGCCACTTTCCAGACAACGACCCGCACGAGATTCGTGTGTGCCGCGCGCATCATCACCAGCGCGACACGCCCGACCGCGGGGGTCGGAGATCCAGGTCCGGATGTGGGAGCAGGGCGGTCCACCTCACCGAGGTGGCCGAGACAAGTCGTTGTGACTACGAAGCGAAGGACGTTGTTTGATGGCGGGACAGAAGATCCGCATCAGGCTCAAGGCCTATGACCACGAGGTGATCGACACCTCGGCGCGGAAGATCGTTGACACCGTGACCCGTACGGGTGCGAAGGTGGCCGGCCCGGTGCCGTTGCCGACGGAGAAGAACGTCTACTGCGTCATCCGCTCGCCCCACAAGTACAAGGACTCTCGCGAGCACTTCGAGATGCGCACGCACAAGCGCCTCATCGACATCATTGACCCCACGCCGAAGACGGTCGACTCGCTGATGCGACTCGACCTGCCTGCCGGTGTCGACATCGAGATCAAGCTCTGAGGGCCACACCATGAGCACTTTCGAACGCAATGTGAAGGGGCTGCTGGGCACCAAGCTCGGCATGACCCAGACCTGGGACGAGAACAACCGCATCGTCCCCGTCACCGTGATCGCGGCAGGAACCAACGTCGTGACGCAGGTGCGCACCCCCGAGAAGGACGGCTACAACGCCATCCAGCTCGGGTTCGGTGAGATCGACGGCGCCAAGGTCACCAAGCCGGTCGCCGGCCACTTCGGCAAGGCCGGGGTCACCCCGCGCCGCCACGTGGCCGAGGTCCGCACGAGTGACGCGACGTCGTACGAGATCGGCCAGGAGCTGAGCGTCGACCTGTTCGCCGCCGGCCAGGAGGTCGACATCACCGGCACCAGCAAGGGCAAGGGCTACGCCGGCGTGATGAAGCTGCACGGCTTCCACGGTGTCGGTGCCTCCCACGGTGCCCACAAGAACCACCGCAAGCCGGGCTCCATCGGCGCCTGCGCGACGCCGGGCCGTGTCTTCAAGGGCACGCGCATGGCGGGACGCATGGGTAGCGACGTCGTGACGACGCAGAACGTCACCGTGCACGCCGTGGACGTCGAGAAGGGCCTGATCCTGCTCAAGGGCGCCGTTCCCGGCCCCAAGGGTGGACTCATCATGGTCCGCTCGGCTGCGAAGAAGAGCCAGGAGGCCGGCGCATGAGCGCGCAGAAGTCAGCCAAGACCGTGAAGGTCGACCTTCCCGCCGAGATCTTCGGCGTCGAGACCAACATCCCGCTGATCCACCAGGTCGTGGTGGCGCAGCAGGCAGCGGCTCGTCAGGGCACGCACTCCACCAAGACCCGCGGCGAGGTTCGCGGCGGTGGACGCAAGCCCTACAAGCAGAAGGGCACCGGCCGCGCCCGTCAGGGCTCGACGCGTGCACCGCAGTTCGCCGGCGGTGGCGTCGTCCACGGCCCGCAGCCGCGTGACTACTCCGAGCGCACCCCCAAGAAGATGAAGGCCGCCGCCCTGCGCGGTGCCCTCTCGGACCGGGCCCGCTCGGGTCGCATCCACGTGGTGGAGTCCCTGGCCAGCGGTGACAAGCCGTCGACCAAGGACGCCGTCGCAGCCCTGTTGGAGCTCAGCGGCAGCCGGCGTCAGTTGATCGTGCTCGAGCGCGACGACGCCGTCACCTGGCTCTCGCTGCGCAACGTGGCCACGGTGCACCTGCTCGCCGTCGACCAGCTCAACACCTACGACGTGCTGCTCTCCGACGATGTCATCTTCACCAAGGGCGCCTACGACGCCTTCGTGAACGGCACCGCGGCCGCCTCGTCCCGCAGGGCCACGATCGTCGAGGCCCCCGCCAACGATGCGGTCAACGGCGAGGTCGAAGCCGACACCGCCGACACCGCTGACTCTGGGGAGGCCGAGAAGTGAGCACCCTGCACAAGGACCACCGCGACGTGCTGATCGCACCCGTGGTGAGCGAGAAGAGCTACGGCCTCCTCGACGCCAACAAGTACACCTTCATCGTCCACCCGGACGCCAACAAGACCGAGATCAAGATCGCGGTCGAGAAGGTCTTCGACGTCAAGGTCACCTCCGTCAACACGATGAACCGCAAGGGCAAGACCCGCCGGACCCGCACGGGCCTGGGGCGTCGCAAGGACACCAAGCGCGCGATCGTCAGCCTGGCCGAGGGGCACCGCATCGACATCTTCGGGGGTCCGGTCTCCTGACCGGCGCTCGATGAGAACTGACTGAGGTAATAGAGATGGCTATCCGCAAGTACAAGCCGACCACCCCGGGCCGTCGTGGCTCGTCGGTCGCTGACTTCGTCGAGATCACCCGGACCACTCCGGAGAAGTCGCTGGTCAAGCCGCTGCCCAAGAAGGGCGGCCGCAACAACCAGGGCCGCATCACCACCCGTCACCAGGGTGGTGGCCACAAGCGTGCCTACCGCATCATCGACTTCCGTCGCTACGACAAGGACGGCGTGCCCGCGAAGGTCGCTCACATCGAGTACGACCCCAACCGGACCGCCCGGATCGCGCTGCTCCACTACGCCGACGGCGAGAAGCGCTACATCGTGGCGCCGCTCAACGTGACGCAGGGAACCGCCATCGAGTCGGGTCCGACCGCCGACATCAAGCCGGGCAACAACCTGCCGCTGCGCAACATCCCCGTCGGTACGACGATCCACTGCATCGAGCTGCGTCCCGGCGGCGGGGCCAAGATCGCCCGCTCCGCCGGCAACAGTGCGCAGCTCGTCGCCAAGGAGGGCTCGCGCGCCCAGCTGCGGATGCCCTCCGGTGAGATGCGCTACGTCGACGTCCGCTGCCGCGCCACCGTGGGCGAGGTCGGCAACGCCGAGCAGTCCAACATCAACTGGGGCAAGGCCGGCCGGATGCGCTGGAAGGGCCGTCGCCCGACCGTGCGTGGTGTCGTCATGAACCCCGTGGACCACCCGCACGGTGGTGGTGAGGGCAAGACGTCCGGTGGACGTCACCCTGTGTCCCCGTGGGGCAAGCCCGAGGGCCGTACGCGCAAGCGCAAGGCCAGCGATGCCCTGATCGTCCGTCGCCGCAAGACCGGCAAGAAGCGCTGAGTAGGGAAGTAACGAGATGCCTCGCAGCCTGAAGAAGGGTCCGTTCGTCGACGACCACCTGAACAAGAAGGTGGACGCTCAGAACGAGGCCGGGACCCACAACGTGATCAAGACGTGGTCGCGTCGCTCGATGATCGTGCCGACCATGATCGGTCACACGCTCGCCGTGCACGACGGGCACAAGCACGTCCCGGTTTTCGTGACCGACTCGATGGTCGGCCACAAGCTGGGCGAGTTCGCCCCGACCCGCACCTATCGCGGGCACGTCAAGGACGACCGGAAGAGCCGTCGCCGCTGACTCGCGGCGACGCCTAGGAGAGATGACAGCTATGACCGTAGGAGAGCGTAGGCGCACCAGCGCCCGCCGGGACTCCCTGCTCGGCGACGAGTCGGGTGCGTTCGCGAGCGCACGCTTCGTCCGGATCACCCCGATGAAGGCCCGTCGCGTCGTGGACATGGTCCGCGGCCTTCCCGTTGACGATGCCCTGGCGCTGCTGCAGTTCGCGCCGCAGGCCGCCAGCGAGACCGTCTACAAGGTGCTCGAGAGCGCCGTGGCCAACGCCGTGACCACCGAGGACCTCGACCGGGGAACCCTCGTGGTGAGCAAGGCGCTGGTCGACGAGGGCCCGTCGATGAAGCGATGGCGGCCGCGCGCCCAGGGCCGGGCCACCCGGATCCTCAAGCGCACGAGCCACATCACCCTCGTCGTGCAGCCTGCCGACAACGGCACCCAGACCAAGAAGGGACGGAAGGCCTGATGGGTCAGAAGATCAACCCGAACGGGTTCCGCCTGGGCATCTCCACCGACCACAAGAGCCGGTGGTACGCCGACAAGCTCTACAAGAGCTACGTGGGCGAGGACGTCGCGATCCGCAAGCTGCTCGCCAAGGGCATGGAGCGGGCCGGCATCTCCAAGGTCGAGATCGAGCGCACCCGTGACCGCGTGCGCGTCGACATCCACACCGCCCGGCCCGGCATCGTCATCGGCCGCCGCGGCGCCGAGGCCGACCGCCTGCGTGGAGAGCTCGAGAAGCTCACCGGCAAGCAGGTGCAGCTGAACATCCTCGAGGTCAAGAACCCCGAGATCGACGCCCAGCTCGTCGCGCAGGGCGTGGCCGAGCAGCTCTCCGGTCGCGTGCAGTTCCGTCGCGCGATGAAGAAGGCCATGCAGACCTCGATGCGCTCCGGTGCCAAGGGCATCCGGATCCAGTGCTCGGGCCGGCTCAACGGCGCCGAGATGTCGCGCTCGGAGTTCTACCGCGAGGGCCGCGTGCCCCTGCACACCCTGCGCGCCGACATCGACTACGGCTTCTACGAGGCCCGGACCACCTTCGGCCGGATCGGCGTCAAGGTCTGGATCTACAAGGGCGAGGTCGCCGGCACCCGTGCCGAGCGTGAGGCCCAGGCAGCCGCCCGTGCCGGTGCGCCCGGTCGTGGCCGTGGTGCCGCCGGTGGCGCCCGTGGCGCGGACCGTCCGACCCGCGGTTCCCGTGGTGGCGAGCGTCCGACCCGGTCGGACCGCGCCGAGGCTCCTGCCGCCGACGCCACCGCCGCCGCAGCTCCGGCTGCCGAGGTTGCCGCACCGAGCGCTGGACAGGAGGGCTGAGTTCGATGTTGATGCCCCGCAGGGTCAAGCACCGCAAGCAGCACCACCCCAAGCGGACCGGTGCTGCCAAGGGTGGGACGAAGCTCGCCTTCGGTGACTTCGGCATCCAGGCGGTCGAGGCCCACTACGTGACCAACCGTCAGATCGAGTCCGCACGTATCGCGATGACTCGCCACATGAAGCGCGGCGGAAAGGTGTGGATCAACATCTACCCCGACCGCCCGCTGACCAAGAAGCCCGCCGAGACCCGCATGGGTTCTGGTAAGGGTTCTCCCGAGTGGTGGGTCGCGAACGTCAAGCCCGGTCGTGTCATGTTCGAACTCTCCGGCGTTTCCGAGGAAGTCGCCCGCGAGGCCATGCGCCGCGCGACGCACAAGCTTCCGATGAAGTGCCGGTTCGTCAGCCGTGAAGCAGGTGATTTCTGATGGCGACCGCACCGGAGCTCGACGAGATGAACAACGTCGACCTCGAAGGCAAGCTGCGCGAGGCCAAGGAGGAGCTTTTCAACCTCCGATTCCAGGCCGCAACTGGTCAGCTCGAGAGCCACGGCCGCCTCAAGGCGGTCAAGAAGGACATCGCCCGGATCTACACCGTGGTGCGTGAGCGCGAGCTCGGGATCCGCTCGGTCCCGGACGCGTCCAAAGACAAGGATGGTGCTGCATGAGCAACGAAGCGGCTGTCACCCCCGAGAGCGGGGAGCGCTCGGCGCGCAAGGTCCGTGAGGGCCTGGTCGTCAGCGACAAGATGGACAAGACCGTCGTCGTCTCCGTCGAGGACCGCGTCAAGCACGCGCTGTACGGCAAGGTTCTGCGCCGTACCAGCAAGCTGAAGGCGCACGACGAGACCAACGACTGTGGCGTCGGAGACCGCGTCCTGATCATGGAGACCCGCCCGCTGAGCGCTACCAAGCGCTGGCGCGTGGTGGAGATCCTCGAGAAGGCGAAGTAGGAGAACAGACCATGATCCAGCAGGAGTCGCGACTCAAGGTCGCCGACAACACCGGTGCCAAGCAGATTCTGTGCATCCGGGTGCTCGGCGGCTCTGGTCGGCGCTACGCCGGCATCGGCGACGTCATCGTCGCCACCGTCAAGGACGCGATCCCCGGCGGCAACGTCAAGAAGGGCGACGTTGTCAAGGCCGTGATCGTGCGCACCGTCAAGGAGCGCCGCCGTCCGGACGGCTCATACATCCGCTTCGACGAGAACGCAGCAGTGATCCTCAAGACCGACGGGGAGCCCCGCGGCACGCGCATCTTCGGCCCCGTGGGCCGCGAGCTGCGCGACAAGAAGTTCATGAAGATCATTTCGCTCGCGCCGGAGGTGCTCTGAGATGAGCGTGCAGATCAAGAAGGGCGACACCGTCAAGGTGATCGCCGGCAAGGACAAGGGTGCCGAGGGCAAGGTCATCCAGGTGCTCCGCGAGGAGCAGCGGGTGATCGTCGAGGGCGTCAACCGGGTCAAGAAGCACACCAAGGTCGTCAACCAGGGTGCCGGCAACACCGGTGGCATCGTCACGGCCGAGGCCCCGATCCACATCTCCAACGTGATGGTCGTCGAGGGTGACGGGATCACCCGGCTCGGCTCGAAGCGCGTGGAGACCACCAAGCGGCGCCCGGACGGCTCGACCTACCAGGCCAGCCGGAGCGTTCGCATCTCCCGCAAGTCCGGAGACGAGATCTGATGAGTGAAGCAGTGACTGAAGAGACCACCGACGAGGCCATCGTGCCGCGGATGAAGACGCGTTACCGCGAGGAGATCCTCCCCGCGCTGCGCGAGGAGTTCGGCTACGCCAACGTGATGCAGGTTCCCGGCCTGACCAAGATCGTGGTCAACATGGGTGTCGGCGAGGCAGCTCGCGACTCCAAGCTGATCGAAGGCGCCGTCAAGGACCTCACCGCGATCACCGGCCAGAAGCCCCAGGTCACCAAGGCCCGCAAGTCCATCGCCCAGTTCAAGCTGCGCGAGGGAATGCCGATCGGCGCCCACGTGACGCTGCGCGGCGACCGGATGTGGGAGTTCCTGGACCGCCTGCTGGCCCTGGCCCTGCCCCGGATCCGTGACTTCCGCGGTCTTTCGCCCGCGCAGTTCGACGGGCGTGGCAACTACACCTTCGGTCTCACCGAGCAGGTCATGTTCCACGAGATCGACCAGGACAAGATCGACCGCTCGCGCGGCATGGACATCACGGTGGTGACGACCGCGCAGAACGACGACGAGGGTCGTGCGCTGCTGAAGAAGCTGGGTTTCCCCTTCAAGGAGAGCAACTGACATGGCGAAGACTGGACTGAAGGTCAAGGCCGCTCGCAAGCCGAAGTTCGCGGTGCGCGGCTACACCCGCTGCCAGCGCTGCGGTCGTCCCAAGGCGGTCTACCGCAAGTTCGGCCTGTGCCGGATCTGCCTGCGGGAGATGGCCCACGCGGGCGAGCTGCCCGGCGTCACCAAGAGCTCCTGGTAAGGCATTTCGAGACGGGCCGCAGGCCCACCTCGACCATCGAAACAACAACGATCGCTACAGGTCGTCCTGAGATGCAGGACGAAACCGGAGTGGAGAAAGGGCCGAGACGGCCATGACCATGACAGACCCGATCGCAGACATGCTGACTCGTCTGCGCAACGCCAACCAGGCGTACCACGACACCGTGGCGATGCCGTACAGCAAGCTGAAGCAGGGGGTCGCTGAGATCCTCAAGCAGGAGGGGTACATCACCTCCTTCGAGGTCCGTGACGACGAAGGCGTCGTCGGCCGGACCCTCGACATCACGCTGAAGTACGGCCGCAACCGCGAGCGCTCCATCGCCGGCGTACGCCGGATCAGCAAGCCCGGCCTGCGCGTGTACGCCAAGAGCACCGCGCTGCCCAAGGTCCTCGGTGGCCTCGGTGTCGCGATCATCTCGACCAGCCAGGGACTGCTCACCGACCGTCAGGCCAACCGCAAGGGCGTAGGTGGGGAAGTCCTCGCCTACGTCTGGTGACCAGGAACCAGGAGGAATAGCAATGTCGCGCATTGGCAAGCTGCCCGTCCCGGTTCCGTCCGGGGTCGACGTGCAGGTCCAGTCCAGCACCGTCACGGTCAAGGGCCCCAAGGGGACCCTGAGCCACACGGTCGCCGCACCCATCACCGTCGAGAACGGTGAGGGCGCCCTGGAGGTGAAGCGTCCCAACGACGAGCGCCAGAGCCGTGCCCTGCACGGCCTGACCCGCACGCTGATCAACAACATGGTCGTGGGCGTCACCGACGGCTACGAGAAGAAGCTCGAGATCGTGGGCGTGGGTTACCGCGTGCTCTCCAAGGGCCCGACCCAGCTGGAGTTCCAGCTCGGTTACTCCCACTCGATCACGTTCAACGCTCCCGACGGCATCACCTTCACCGTCGAGAGTCCCACCAAGCTCGGTGTCCAGGGCATCGACAAGCAGCTGGTCGGCGAGGTTGCGGCCAACATCCGCAAGCTGCGCAAGCCCGAGCCCTACAAGGGCAAGGGCGTTCGCTACGCCGGCGAGCACATTCGCCGCAAGGTCGGAAAGGCTGGTAAGTGACGATGGCCATCTCACTCAAGACTGGCAAGCACACCGCGGCTCGCGCCGCGTCCCGTGCGCGTCGTCAGATCCGCGGACGCAAGAAGGTCAGCGGCACCGCGGAGCGTCCTCGCCTCGTGGTGACGCGTTCCTCGCGCCACATCCGCGTCCAGGTCGTCGACGACCTGGTCGGCAAGACGCTCGCGTCGGCCTCGACCATGGAGATCGACGTTCGTTCCTACGAGGGCGACAAGACGGCCAAGGCCCGCAAGGTCGGCGAGCTCGTCGCCGAGCGCGCCAAGTCCGCCGGTGTCGACGGTGTGGTCTTCGACCGCGCCGGCAACAAGTACCACGGTCGCGTCGCGGCCCTTGCCGATGGCGCCCGCGAGGGCGGCCTGACCTTCTGATGGCGATCGGTGCAGACATGACATTCAAGGGAGACAACTCATGAGCGGAACCCAGCAGCGCGGTCAGCGCGCAGGTGGCGGCCGCGGTGGCCGTGACGGTGGTCGCGGAGGCCAGCAGGAGAAGAGCCAGTACATCGAGCGCGTCGTCGCGATCAACCGCGTCGCCAAGGTCGTCAAGGGTGGTCGTCGCTTCAGCTTCACCGCCCTGGTCATCGTCGGTGACGGTGACGGCATGGTCGGCGTCGGCTACGGCAAGGCCAAGGAGGTGCCGGCCGCGATCGCCAAGGGTGTCGAGGAGGCGAAGAAGAGCTTCTTCCGCGTCCCCCGCGTCCAGGGCACCATCCCTCACCCCGTCCAGGGTGAGAAGGCTGCCGGTGTCGTCCTGCTCCGCCCCGCCGCTCCCGGTACCGGTGTGATCGCCGGTGGCCCGGTGCGTGCGGTGCTCGAGTGCGCCGGCATCCATGACGTGCTCAGCAAGTCGCTCGGCTCCTCGAACCAGATCAACATCGTGCACGCCACGGTGGAGGCCCTGCGTTCCCTCGAAGAGCCCGAGGCGGTGGCCGCGCGCCGCGGCCTGCGGGTCGAGGACGTCGCCCCGGCTGCGCTGCTGCGCGCCAAGGCCGAGGGCATCGAGGCCGCCAAGGCCCAGCCGGCGGGGGTGGCCTGATGGCGATGCTGAAGGTCGAGCAGAAGCGGTCCGGCATCGGCTGCAAGCAGAACCAGCGCGAGACGTTGCGCTCGCTGGGTCTCAAGCGGATCGGTGACGTGGTCGTCAAGGAGGACCGCCCTGAGTTCCGGGGCATGGTCCACACCGTGCGTCACCTGGTGACGGTCACGGAAGTTGACGGAGAGGTTGACTCCAAATGAGCTTGAAGCTGCACCACCTGCGCCCGGCCCCCGGCGCCAAGACCGCGAAGACCCGTGTGGGTCGCGGTGAGGCCTCCAAGGGCAAGACCGCCGGTCGCGGTACCAAGGGCACCAAGGCCCGCTACCAGGTTCCGGCCGCCTTCGAGGGTGGCCAGATGCCGATCCACATGCGTCTGCCGAAGCTGAGGGGTTTCAAGAACCCCTTCAAGGTGGACTTCCAGGTCGTGAACCTCGACCGGCTCGACGCGCTCTTCCCCGACGGCGGCGACGTCACGGTGGACGACCTCGTGGCCAAGGGTGCGGTCCGCAAGGGCCGCCCGGTCAAGGTGCTCGGCCAGGGCGAGATCTCGGTCGCCGTGCGGATCACCGCCGACAAGTTCTCGGGCTCGGCCAAGGAGAAGATCGCGGCTGCCGGTGGCACCGCGACCGAGCTCGGCTAGTCCGCAGCAACGATGCCAGCAGGGCAGGATGACCGTCACGGAGCCGACCGATGATGATCGTCCTGCCCTGTTAGGCTTCCACGGATTTGGTACCCGCCCGTTCGGGCGCGGGGTACGACGAGTCGAAAACCGAAAGAGGAGCACGTGCTAGGGGCATTCGCCAACGCTTTCCGGACACCGGACCTGCGCAAGAAGCTGCTGTTCGTGCTGCTGATCGTGGCGATCTTCCGACTCGGTTCGCAGATCCCGACTCCGGGTGTCAACGTCCCCAACGTCCAGTCGTGCTTCGAGGCGACCAAGGACAGTGGCATCTACGGCCTGATCAACCTGTTCTCCGGTGGTGCGCTGCTCCAGCTGACCATCTTCGCGCTCGGGATCATGCCCTACATCACCGCCAGCATCATCCTCCAGCTGCTCGTCGTGGTGATCCCACGGCTCGAGGCGCTGAAGAAGGAGGGCCAGTCGGGGCAGACCAAGATCACCCAGTACACCCGCTACCTGACCCTGGCGCTCGCGATCCTGCAGGCGACCGGCATCGTGGCGCTGGCTCGCAGCGGCAACCTGCTGCAGGGCTGCACCAAGCCGCTGCTCTACCAGGACACCACCCTGATCGCCCTGCTGATGGTGCTGGTGATGACCGCGGGCACCGCGGTGATCATGTGGCTCGGCGAGCTGATCACCGAGCGCGGCATCGGCAACGGCATGTCGATCATGATCTTCACCCAGGTCGTGGCCACCTTCCCCGCCTCCCTGTGGGGCGTGCAGCAGGCCAAGGGCCCGTTCATCTTCGGAGCCGTGCTGGTCGTCGGGCTGATCGTGATGGCCGCCGTGGTCTTCATCGAGCAGGCGCAACGGCGGATCCCGGTGCAGTACGCGCGGCGGATGGTCGGCCGCAAGATGTTCGGAGGGTCCTCGACCTACATCCCGCTGAAGGTCAACCAGGCCGGCATCATCCCGGTCATCTTCGCCTCCAGCCTGCTCTACCTGCCCGCGATGGCGGTGCAGTTCAACCAGAACAGCGACTCCGCGTGGGTGCGGTTCATCGCCACCTACTTCGTCCGGGGTGACCACCCGCTCTACATGGCGGCGTACTTCTTGATGATCATCTTCTTCACCTATTTCTATGTCGCGATCACCTTCAACCCTCAAGAGGTCGCGGACAACATGAAGCAGTACGGCGGTTTCATCCCCGGGATCCGGGCGGGAAAGCCGACCGAGGAGTACCTCAACTACGTCCTCTCCCGCATCACGCTGCCGGGCGCTCTCTACCTGGGTCTGCTCTCGCTGATCCCGCTCATCGCCCTCGTCTTGGTCGGCGCCAACCAGAACTTCCCGTTCGGTGGCACGTCACTGCTGATCATGGTCGGAGTCGCACTCGACACGGTCAAGCAGATCGAGAGCCAGCTCCAGCAGCGCAACTACGAAGGATTCCTGCGCTAAATGAGACTCATCCTGATGGGCCCCCCCGGGGCAGGCAAAGGCACCCAGGCCAAGTTCGTGGCGGACCGCTTCGGGATCCCGGCGATCTCGACCGGTGACATCTTCCGCGCCAACGTCACCGACGGCACCGAGCTGGGTCGCAAGGCCAAGGAGTACATGGACGCGGGGGAGTACGTCCCCGACGAGGTCACCAACCTGATGGTGCGCAACCGCATCGACGAGCCTGACGCCGCCCCCGGCTTCCTCCTCGACGGCTACCCGCGCACGGTCGCGCAGGTCGAGGAGCTCGACGGGATGATCAAGTTCACCGGCCACAAGCTCGACGCGGTCGTGGTGCTCACCGTCGACGCTGAGGAGCTGGTGCAGCGGCTGCTGCAGCGTGCCGAGACCGACGGCCGCACCGACGACACCGAGGACGTCATCCGCCGCCGCCAGGAGGTGTACGCCGAGCAGACCGAGCCGCTGATCGAGGTCTACCGCGAGCGGGGCCTGCTGATCGAGGTCGACGGCATCGGCGACGTCGACGAGGTCACCGGCCGCATCTTCGACGCACTCCAGAGCGTCCACGAGAGCTGACCACAGGTCGGCCTCCAGGACAGCAGGGACAACTCATGGGCTTTCGTGACCGCGGCATCGAGATCAAGACGCCGGATCAGATCCACAAGATGCGCGCCGCCGGGCTGCTGGTCGGGGAGACCCTGGAACTGCTCCGCTCCTCGGTGACCGCCGGCATCAGCACCGGTGAGCTGGACGCCATCGCGGAGCAGAACATCCGTGCCGGCGGTGGCGTGCCCTCGTTCCTCGGCTACGGCCACCCGCCGTTCCCGGGGACCATCTGCGCCTCGGTCAACGACGAGGTCGTGCACGGGATCCCCGGGGCTCGAGTTCTCCAGGACGGCGACGTGATCTCCATCGACTGCGGGGCGATCATCGAGGGCTGGCACGGTGACGCTGCGATCACGGTCCCGGTCGGCGACGTACGCCCCGAGGTGCTCGAGCTGATGCGGGTCACCGAGGCGTCGATGTGGGCCGGCATCGCCGCGGCCCGTCTCGGCGGACGGGTCACCGACATCTCGCACGCGGTGGAGAGCTCGGTGCGGGCCGCGGGGGACTACGGGATCCTCGAGGACTTCACCGGGCACGGCATCGGCACCGCGATGCACCAGCCCCCCAATGTCCCCAACTACGGTCGCCCTGGCCGCGGTCCCAAGCTCGAGCGCGGGCTCGCGCTGGCCGTGGAGCCGATGGTCACCCTGGGCAGCAAGCACACCGACCTCGCCGAGGACGAGTGGACCGTGATCACCGACGACGGCAGCTGGGCCGCGCACTACGAGCACACCTTCACCCTGACCCCCGACGGGGCCTGGGTGCTGACCGCGCTCGACGGTGGCAAGGCCAAGCTGGCCGAGCTCGGCGTCCCCTACGGCGGGAACTGAGCCGCACGGCTCGGGCACCGCTGATGCTGCCCTTCGCCCTGCTCTCCATCCGCGCCGAGCGCGAGGCCGTCGAGGACGAGCACGCCTCCTTCCTGCGCTTCAGCGGCCTCGACTCCAGCGGGCTGCGCCGCATCGACCTCGCCCGCGGCGAGCTGCCGGCCCTCGCCCTCGACGACTGGTCCGGGATCATCCTCGGAGGTGGCCCCTGGAACGCCAGCGACCCGGAGGAGGCGAAGACCGAGTCGCAGCGCCGTGCCGAGAGCTGGCTGGCGGGGCTGCTCGACGACGTGGTCGCGCGCGACTTCCCCTTCCTCGGGGCCTGCTATGGGATCGGGACCCTCGGGATCCACCAGGGCGGGCTCGTGGACCGGCAGTGGCCCGAGCCGGTCGGACCACTCGAGGTGACCTTGACACCGCAGGGCGCGGAGGACCCCGTCTTCGCCGGCCTGCCGGAGACCTTCGCGGCGTACGGCGGCCACAAGGAGGGCCTGAGCCGGCTTCCCGAGGGCGCCGTACGGCTGGCCACCTCGCCGGTGTGTCCGGTGCAGGCCTTTCGAGTGGGCGCCAACGTCTACGCCACCCAGTTCCACCCCGAGCTCGACGTCGACGGCGTCTGCACCCGGATCGAGGTCTACAAGAACGCGGGCTACTTCGACCCGGGGTCGGCCGAGGAGCTCAAGGCCGCCTCTCGAGCCGTCGAGGTGGTGCACCCGATGACGGTGCTCGCGGCCTTCGTCGAGCGCCACCGCCGCTGAGTCCTCCGGTCTAGCGGTGCCCTGGCCCCCGCGCTCGGGGCACGGGGGCACAGAGGTGAGCGATGCCTACGATGCGGGTATGGCGATCAGCGACGAACGTGCGGCGTGGTTCTGCGACACCTTCGACTCCCTGACCCACAACATCGAGCGCGCCGTCCTGGGCAAGCGGCACGTGATCCGGCTGGCGTTGACCTGCCTGGTCTCCGAGGGGCACCTCCTCCTCGAGGACTTCCCCGGCACCGGCAAGACGATGCTGGCGCGTGCCCTGGCCGCCACGGTCGAGGGCTCGCACGCGCGGATCCAGTTCACCCCCGACCTGCTGCCCAGCGACGTCACCGGCGTGACCGTCTATGAGCAGCGGCACGGCACCTTCACCTTCCACCCCGGCCCGATCTTCCACGCGATCGTGCTCGCCGACGAGATCAACCGCGCCTCGCCCAAGACCCAGTCCGCCCTCCTCGAGGTGATGGAGGAGGGGCACGTCACCGTGGACGGCGTCACCCACGACGTGCCGCAGCCGTTCATGGTGATCGCCACCCAGAACCCGATCGAGCAGGCCGGAACCTACCGGCTCCCCGAGGCGCAGCTGGACCGGTTCCTGATGAAGACCTCGGTCGGCTACCCGGACGCCGCGGCCACCGAGGAGATGCTGATCAGCTCCGAGGTGCGCGACCGGGTCGCACTGGTCGAGCCGATCATGCGGATGGGCCTGGTCGCGGAGATGAGCCGGATCGCCGACCGGATCCACGTGGACCGCTCCTTGATCACCTATGTCCGCCAGCTCGCCGAGGCCTCCCGTGAGGCCGAGCACGTCAAGCTCGGCCTCTCGCCCCGCGGGTGCCTGGCGCTGCTCCGCGTCTCCAAGACCTGGGCGGCCGCTGCGGGACGCCAGCACGTCGTGCCCGAGGACGTGGCGCAGCTGGCCCACCCGGTGCTGAGCCATCGGCTGATCCTGGACGGGGAGTCCCAGTTCCACGGTGTCGCCGTCGAGCACGTGATCGACCGGCTGCTGGAGCGAGTCGCCGTACCCACGGTGCGTGCCTGAGCTCATGCGACTTCCTGCCTTCCTCGCGGTGGTGACCCCGGCCGGACGTTCGCTGGTCCTGGTCGCGGGTGTCTGCTATCTCCTGGACGCACTCGGCGGCTGGGCGGTCTTCCAGCTGCTGTGGGTGGCTGCGGCGGTGATGGCCTCCTCCGCGCTGGTGGTCGTGCTGCTGCCCCTGCGCAGCTGGGTCACCCTCGGGGTCTCGCCTCGGCGCGCTGTGGCCGGTGACGGCGCCGAGGTCGTCTTGTCGGCGACCACGACCGGGCTGCTTCCGGTCGCGGCCCCCTTGGTCGTGGTGCCGGTGGGCGCCCAACGGCACCCGGTCCGGCTGCCGACCCTGCGGCGCGGCAGGGTCGCGGAGCACCGGATCGCCCTGACTGCGCTGCGTCGTGGCGTGCTGACCGTGGGCCCGGTACTCGGTCGACGCAGCGACCCGCTGGGCCTGGTCCGGTGGGACGAGCAGTGGTCGGGCACCACCGAGCTGCTCGTGCTGCCTCGGATGGTCCCGGTGGAGTCCCTCGGCGGCGGCACGATCCGCGACCAGGACGGCACTCCCAGCGACGAGGTCTCGTTGAGCGACCTGGCCTTCCACGCGCTGCGCGAGTACGTGCCCGGTGACGACCTCAGACACGTGCACTGGCGCTCCTCGGCCAAGACCGACACCTTGCAGGTCAGGCAGTACCACGACACGCGGCGCAGCCACACCACTGTGGTGGTGGACGACGACCTGGCGTCCTACGCCGACCCCGAGGACTTCGAGACCGCCGTCTCGGTGGCCGCCTCGGTCGCCGCACGCGCCGACCGGGACGGCGTGGACGTCTCGTTCCTGTGTGGCGAGCACGCCATCACCGATCGCGGGCTCGACGGCGTGCTCGACGCGTGCTGCCGCATCGAGCTCGGCTCCTCCGACCCGGTCCAGGCGGCCCGCCGAGCTCTGCGGCTCTCGCCGGAGACCAGCTGGCTGGTCGTGGTGACCGGGCGGTGTGCGCCGGAGACCCTCACCGGCACGCTGCGAGGCCAGCTTCCCCCGGAGGTCCAGGTGCTGGTCGTGCGGGCCGACCACGAGCGCGAGACCACGGTGGGCGGCGACGCGGCCACCAGGCTGCTCGGACTCCGCGCGCTGGAGGACCTGCCTCGGGCGATGCAGGCCGTCGTCCCGGTCGGGTCGCTGTGAGCGCCCCCGGGGACGGCGTACCGACCCGGTCCTCTCTCGACATCGGGGTCGACGGTGCCGCCGTCGTGCTCCTGACGGGCCTGGCGCTGCTCGGCTTGAGCACCACGTTCGCCGGCTGGGGGTTCCTCGCCCTCGGCGTGGGTGCCGCAGCCCTGGGCGCGACCCTGGCAGTCCTCACCCGGCGGCTTCCTCTCCCCGTCCTGGTCTCAGCCGTCCCGGTCGGCGGGATCCTCCTGGGTGGGCCGCTCGCCCTGCGCTCGAGCGGTCTCGGCGCCGGGGTGCCGGACCTGCAGACGATGGGCGATGTGCTGCAGGGGGCTGTCTCCGGGTGGGGCGAGCTGCTGGCGACGCTTCCTCCGGTCGATCTCGCCGGCCCGCCGGCGCTGGTGCCGTTCCTGCTCGGCTATCTCGGGGGAGCTCTCGGTGCCGCGCTTGCCGTGCGTGGCCGCAGCCCGGGTCTCCCCCTGCTGCCCCTGCTGGCGATGCTCGTCGGCGTGCTGCTGCTGCGCCGCCCGGTCGGGTTCGCCCACGACTGGTATCCCCTGGGCTTCGCGGCGGCGGCGACCAGCTGGCTGGTGGTCCGTGGTCTCCGGCCAGGCACGGCGGCCCGCTCGGGCGGCCGTTCCCGTGGCGGGTGGCACCGCAGCGTGACCGCCCTCGGGGTGATCGTGACCTCGCTGCTGCTGGCGGCGACGCTGACCGGCGGCGGCGCCAGCCCGGCGGGGGACAACCTACGCGGGGCGCGTGGCAGCGCGGCCGACGTGACTGGCCTGGACTCTCCGCTCAGGCGGTTCCGCACCTTCACCGACCAGGGCGAGGGCGCCCTGGACAACGTCCACGACAAGCGGCTGCTCACCCTGGTCGGTGCCCCCGCCGGCAGTCGCCTGCGCATCGTGACGCTGGACCGCTACGACGGGCGCGAGTGGCTCCCGGGCAACGAGACCATCCGCGGCACCATCGACGACGCCTTCCTGCGCGTCGACTCCACCGTGGACAACGGGGTGCCCGGCCCCCTCCTCCGGGTCCGCGTGCAGCTGGCCCGGTCCTACGTCAGCGCCTGGGTGCCGACCGTGGGCGCCCTGTCGTCGCTGGAGTTCCTCTTCGCCGACGGCCGCGACAAGCGCGAGGAGCTGCGCTACGACCTGGCGACCCACACCGCGGTCGTCCCTCAGGGACTGCGTGGTGGCAACGACTACGAGTTCACTGCCGTCATCCCCCCGGACCGGCTGCGTGCCACGACGCAGCCCTGGGAGGGTCAGGTGCTCGAGGTCGCCGGCGTGGCTCGCGTGGACCCGCTGATCAGCAAGGTGCTGGCGAGCCCGGAGCCGGCGATGCGCAAGGTGTTCGCCCTGGCCCGCCACCTGCGCGTGGAGGGCCGCTACAGCGACGGTGTGAAGCAGGGCGAGACCCAGTACCGCGCCGGGCAGGACCTCACCCGCCTGGTCGAGGACTTCCTGCTCGCACCCCGACCGGTGGGCAACGACGAGCAGTACGCCGCTGCCATGGCGCTGCTGGCCAACCGGGTCGGCGTACCCGCGCGGGTGGTGGTGGGCGCGGTCGTCCCACGTGACGGTGTCGTCCGGGGGGAGGACGTGCACGCCTGGGTGGAGCTGCGCGTCGCCGACGGCAGCTGGCGCACGCTGGCGACCAAGGAGTTCATGGGGAAGCGACCGCCCCGCCGCGACATGACGCCGGCCCCCGTGCCCGAGGTCGGCGCCGGCCCCCTCACCGCGCCCGAGCCGCAGCCTCGCGACCCCGACCTGGTGCAGCCCGAGGACCCGGCACCCGAGCAGGCTCAGAATCGACAGGCGCAGCGCGGGCCGGTGCTGCGCATCCTGCCCTGGCTGGCCCTGCTCTCCTTGGCCCTGGTGGTCCCGGCCGCCAAGCTGGTCCGGCGGTGGCATCGCCGCCGCGGTGGCCGGCCCTCGGACCGGGTGGCCGGCGCGTGGTCCGATCTGGTGGACCGGGCCCGCGACCTCGGCGTACCGGTGCGCCCAGGGGCCTCGCGTCCGGCCCAGGCCCGAACTCTGGGAACCGCCCTGGTCCTGGCGCACCAGGTCGACGCCAGCGTCTTCGCCGAGGCCGAGCCGCCCCGGGAGGAGGTCGGGCGCGCCTGGAAGCGGGCGGCGGCCGAGCTCAGGGCGGTGGCGCACGCCCAGGGCCGCAGGCGCCGGCTGTGGGCGCCGTTCAACCCCGTCACGCTGGTACGCCGCCCGGGGGCCCGGCCCGATTAACGGTTGTGCGGCCACTTCGCCTAGACTGATGCGTCGGCCCAACGTGGGCTCGCTTTGTGGTGCCTCGCGGCTGCCCGGGCATCGACGTCGATCTGACTCGGTCGGATCTGACGTGCGCCCCGGGGTTGAGGCACTCGAAGGAGCCCGACGAGGTCCACTCGCCCGCCGGGCGAGGCGGTTCCCGGGCCACGGTGGACACACGATCAACAGATTGCGGAGGACATGCCGAAGAAAGAAGGCGTGATCGAGATGGAGGGCTCCGTCGTGGAGGCCCTTCCCAATGCCATGTTCCGGGTCGAGCTGACCAACGGACACAAGGTACTCGCCCACATCAGCGGCAAGATGCGCCAGCACTACATCCGGATCCTCCCCGAGGACCGCGTGGTGGTGGAGCTTTCCCCCTACGACCTCACCAGAGGTCGCATCGTCTATCGCTACAAATAATCCAGCCGACCCATGAGAAAGGGCTGACATGAAGGTCAACCCGAGCGTGAAGAAGATCTGTGACAAGTGCAAGGTGATCCGTCGCCACGGCCGCGTCATGGTGATCTGCGAGAACCCGCGTCACAAGCAGCGCCAGGGCTGAGCCCACCCGCTGTGCACCACAACTGAACACAACCCACAACGTGATCGCTCAGGCCCTCCGGGGCTGAGACCACCTCCGGAGCGGATGGCCGGAGCTCGGGTTTCGACAGTCTCGACCGTCGAAATCGCCCGAGACGCGACACGACCAGACCACCGTGTACCCACAAGGGCTCAGTCCCTTTGAAAGGAAGCGCCAGAAAATGGCACGCCTCGTTGGTGTCGACCTCCCGCGTGACAAGCGCATCGAGATCGCACTCACCTACATCTACGGCATCGGCCGTACCCGCTCCCAGCAGATCCTGGCCGCCACCGGCGTCGACCCGAACGCTCGGGTCCACACCCTGGGGGACGAGGAGCTGGTCCAGCTCCGCGACGAGATCGAAGCCAACTTCAAGATCGAGGGCGACCTCCGTCGCGAGGTCCAGGCTGACATCCGTCGCAAGATCGAGATCGGTAGCTACCAGGGCCGCCGGCACCGCATGGGCCTGCCCGTTCGCGGACAGCGCACCAAGACCAACGCGCGCACCCGCAAGGGTCCCAAGCGCACCGTCGCCGGCAAGAAGAAGGCCAAGTGACGGGCTCGCGCCCGCACGCGCTCTCGACACTCGTTCCTAGCTACCAGCCCGCAACATCAGGAGACTCTGCCTAATGCCCCCCAAGAGCCGCACCGCGGCCGGCACCAAGAAGGTGCGCCGCAAGGAGAAGAAGAACGTCGTTCAGGGCGAAGCCCACATCAAGAGCACGTTCAACAACACCATCGTCACGATCACCGACCCCACTGGCGCGGTGATCGCGTGGGCCTCTGCCGGCACCGTCGGCTTCAAGGGCTCGCGCAAGTCCACCCCGTTCGCGGCGCAGATGGCTGCCGAGGCAGCCGGTCGTCGTGCGATGGACCACGGGATGAAGAAGATCGACGTCTTCGTCAAGGGCCCGGGCTCGGGTCGCGAGACGGCGATCCGGTCCCTGGGTGCGATCGGCCTCGAGGTCGGCACCATCCAGGACGTCACCCCCACCCCCCACAACGGTTGCCGCCCGCCCAAGCGCCGGCGCGTCTGACCCGAGACTGAAAAGGAGACTTTGAGCTATGGCCCGTTACACCGGTCCCATGACCAGGAAGTCGCGCCGTCTCGGTGTCGACCTCGTCGGCGAGGACAAGGCGTTCGAGAAGCGCCCCTACGCCCCCGGACAGCACGGCCGGACTCGCATCAAGGAGTCCGAGTACCGCAACCAGCTGCAGGAGAAGCAGAAGGCTCGCTTCACCTACGGCGTGATGGAGAAGCAGTTCCACAACTACTACGACGAGGCCAGCCGTCGTCCCGGCAAGACCGGTGACAACCTGCTGCAGATGCTCGAGTGCCGTCTCGACAACGTGGTCTACCGTGCCGGTTTCGCCCGCACGCGCCGCCACGCTCGCCAGCTCGTCGTGCACGGTCACTTCAAGGTCAACGGCCACAAGGTGAACATCCCGTCCTACCAGGTCAGCGCACACGACGTGATCGACGTGCGTGAGAAGAGCCTGGAGATGACCCCGTTCATCGTGGCTCGTGAGACCCACGGCGACCGGATCGTCCCCGCGTGGCTCGAGGCCATCCCGTCGCGGATGCGGGTGCTCGTGCACTCGCTGCCGCTGCGGGCGCAGATCGAGCTGCCCGTCCAGGAGCAGCTCATCGTCGAGTACTACTCCAAGAAGTAACCAACTCCATCCCCATTACGCGTGTTCGAGCCCGTCATATAGCGGGTGGGCTCGGAAAGGAAAACAACTGTGCTCATCGCTCAGCGCCCGACCCTGTCGGAAGAGGTCGTCGACGAGTTCCGCTCGCGGTTCGTGATCGAACCCCTGGAGCCCGGCTTCGGCTACACGCTCGGCAACTCACTGCGGCGCACCCTGCTGTCGTCGATCCCGGGTGCCGCAGTCACCAGCATCAAGGTGGACACCGCTCTGCACGAGTTCTCCACCATCGAGGGCGTCAAGGAAGACGTCACCGAGATCATCCTCAACCTCAAGGGCCTCGTGGTCTCCAGCGAGCACGACGAGCCGGTGGCCATGGTGCTGCGCAAGTCCGGCGCCGGTGTCGTGACCGCGGCTGACATCGAGGCCTCGGCGGGTGTCGAGGTGCACAACCGCGACCTGAAGATCGCCACCCTGAACGCCAAGGGCAAGATCGAGATGGAGCTCATCGTCGAGCGCGGTCGTGGCTACGTCAGCTCGGTCCAGAACAAGGGTGCGGACAACGAGATCGGCCGGCTTCCGGTCGACTCGATCTACAGCCCCGTGCTCAAGGTGACCTACAAGGTCGAGGCGACCCGTGTCGAGCAGCGCACGGACTTCGACAAGCTGGTCATCGACGTCGAGTGCAAGCCGTCGATCAACCCGCGTGACGCCATCGCCTCGGCGGGCAAGACGCTGGTCGAGCTCTTCGGCCTGGCCCGTGAGCTCAACGTCGAGGCCGAGGGCATCGACATCGGCCCCTCGCCGGTCGACGAGCAGCTGGCCCAGGACCTCGCCCTCCCGGTCGAGGACCTGAACCTGACGGTGCGTTCCTACAACTGCCTCAAGCGTGAGGGCATCCACACCGTGGGTGAGCTGATCGCGCGCTCGGAGCAGGACCTGCTCGACATCCGCAACTTCGGTGCGAAGTCGATCGACGAGGTCAAGGCCAAGCTGGTCGAGATGGGCCTGTCCCTCAAGGACAGCGCGCCCGGCTTCGACCCCGCGACCGCCCTGGCGGCCTACGACGACGACGACGACAGCTTCGTCGAGGACGAGCAGTACTGACTGAAGAGCCTTCGGCTCTGCCCGACACCGGGAGCTCCCGCCCCCGGACCCCAAGGCATGGTTGCGATCCGAAACCGTGGTCAAGACCTGCTTTGAACGCATGATCGATCTACCTCGGTACCTAGTACGGCCGGGGAGAATGAGAGAAAACGATGCCTACTCCCAAGAAGGGTGCCCGCCTCGGCGGTAGCCCGGCCCACCAGCGGCTGATCTTGTCGAACCTCGCCACGGCGCTGTTCGAGCACGGTCGGATCACCACCACCGAGGCCAAGGCGCGCGTGCTGCGTCCGGTCGCGGAGAAGCTGATCACCAAGGCCAAGAAGGGCGACCTGCACAACCGGCGCGAGGTCCTCAAGACCATCCGCGACAAGTCGGTCGTGCACACGCTGTTCACCGAGATCGGTCCGACCTTCGCCGAGCGTCCGGGTGGTTACACCCGGATCACGAAGATCGGCCCGCGCAAGGGCGACAACGCGCCGATGGCGGTCATCGAGCTGGTGACCGACGCCTACACGCCGGCAGCGCCCAAGCAGGCGAAGGCAGCGACGTCGGAGCCGGTCACGGCTGCTCCGGTCGCGGTCGAGAAGCCGGCCGAGGACGCTCCCGCCGAGGTGGAGGCGACCGACGAGTCCGGTGAGACCCAGGTGGTCGAGACCCAGGCCGCCGACGTCGAGACCGCCGAGGCCCAGTCCGAAGCAGAGTCCGAAGCAGAGTCCGAGGCAGCACCCGAGGCGGAGCCCGCCACGGGTGGAGCGGACGAAGCCGGGGACGACGCCAAGGCCTGAGTCCTCCGGGACCGACACCACAGGCACCTTCTTCGGGGCCCGTCACCGACCAGGTGACGGGCCCCGAAGCCTGTCCGGAGCAGGTGGCGGATAGGTTGACGCGGTGCGCCTGCGTCTCGACCTCGCCTACGACGGCACGTTGTTCCACGGCTGGGCCAAGCAGGTCGACCTGCGCACCGTCCAGGGTGACCTGGAGCAGGGGCTGGACACCGTGCTGCGCACCTCGGGCGCCTCGGTGACCGTCGCCGGGCGCACCGACACCGGCGTGCACTCGCGCGGGCAGGTGGCCCACGTCGACCTCGACGAGGACCTGTTGGTGGCCGCCGCGGTCAGGAGCGCCGACCCACCCGTCGAGGCGCTCGCCCGCCGGCTCAACGGCATCCTGGGCCCGGACGTGCGGATCCTCGGAGTGAGCCGGGCACCCGAGGGGTTCGACGCGAGGTTCTCCGCGCTCTGGCGCCGCTACGCCTACCGGATCGCCGACCGGCCCGAGTCGGTGGACCCACTCACCCGCAACCAGGTGCTGACCTGGCCCCGCGAGCTGGACCTCGACCTGATGAACCAGGCTGCCGAGCCCCTGCTCGGCCAGCACGACTTCGCAGCCTTCTGCCGCAAGCGGGCCGGCGCGACCACCATCCGCACCCTGCTCGACCTGCGGTGGGAGCGCACGGTCGCCGGGGTCGCGGTCGGCACCGTCCGAGCCGACGCGTTCTGCCACAACATGGTCCGGGCCCTGGTCGGCAGCCTGGTGGCGGTCGGGGAGGGGCGCCAGGACCCGGGCTGGCCCGCGGAGGTGCTCGCGGCGCGTCGACGCAACTCGGCGGTGCGCGTGATGCGGGCGCGCGGCCTGACCCTCGAGGAGGTCGGCTATCCGGCCGAGGACCAGCTCGCCCACCGGGCGCTGGAGTCACGGGCGGTGCGCACTCTCACCCCGCCCTGCGAGTGAGCCGCGCGACCCGGCTGGCCTCCACCTCGTAGCGGCTCGCGCGGGAGCCGCCGGCGGCGAAGAACCGGCGGCGCAGGGCTCCCTCCACCCGCACGTCGTCATCGGCGGCCAGACCGGCCGCCGAGCGCTGGGTGCGCCGGCTCCAACACGCCACGTCGATGACGTCGACCTGCCGCCTGGTGCTGCCGCGTCGTGGAGGCCGGTCCACGACCACCCGGAGGGTGACCAGCTCGTCGCCGCTGGGCAGCTCACGGCGCTCGGGCGCTGCGCTGACCCGGCCGACGAGGACGACCTCGTTGCAGGGGGCGGGAATCGGGGAGAGGGAGGACGCACTCATGGGAGCAGCCAACTGCTGAGTTCCGCCCCGCGCGAGCACGCGCCCCGGGGCTGTGGATAGGTTGGCCGCTGCGGGCGGCTGCGGGTGCCGAACGGCTCGACGAGGATGGTCAGGGGGAGCAGCGTGGAGGAGCACTACTTCACCGCCGACCCGGCGACGCCCTTCAAGCGGGTGCCGGTGCGGACCAACGTGTGGGGCCACTGGCTCGAGCTCACCTCCGGCTCCGGTGTCTTCGCCCAGGGCCGCCTCGACATCGGCACCGGCGTGCTGCTGCGCGAGGCCGCACCCCCGGTGGAGGCACGTGACGTGCTCGACCTCGGCTGCGGGTACGGCGTGATCGGGCTCGCCATCGCCGTCGCCGTCCCCGAGGTCAGGGTCACCGCCGTCGACGTGAACGAGCGGGCACTGCTCCTGGCTCGCGAGAACGCCGAGCAGATGGGCGTGGCCGACCGGTTCACCGCCGCGCTGCCCGACGAGGTGGACCCCGACGCCACCTACGACGAGATCTGGTCGAACCCCCCGATCCGGGTGGGCAAGGAGGCCCTGCACGAGCTGCTGCTGCGGTGGCTGCCGCGCCTGCGCCCGCAGGGTCGCGCGCAGCTCGTGGTCGGCAAGAACCTCGGCTCGGACTCGCTGGCCGCGTGGCTGGGGGAGCAGGGCTACCCGACCGAGAAGCAGGCCAGCGCCAAGGGGTTCCGCGTCCTGGAGTCGCGCCGGGGCTGACCGGTCGACCATGCGCACCCTCCTGCTGATGGCGGTCGCCGTCGTGGCGGTCTCCCTGTCCGGGCCGCTGATGGCCCTGGCCGTCGTACCCCCGCTCGCGATCGCGTTCTGGCGCAACGCCTTCGCCACCATCGCGCTGGCCCCTCCGGCGCTGGTCGTACGCCGCGACGAGCTGGCCGGCCTGCGTGGCTCCCGGCTCGGGCTGGTCGCGGTCGCCGGAGCCGCGCTGGCCCTGCACTTCGCGACCTGGGTGACCTCGCTGACCCTGACCTCGGTGGCCTCTGCGACCGCGCTCGTGTGCCTGCAGCTGGTCTGGATCGTGGCCTGGCAGATGTTCCGCGGGGAGCGCTTCGGTCGCGTCGTGGTCAGTGGCTTGGTGCTCGCGCTCGTGGGCGTGCTGGTCGTCTCGGGTGTCGACTTCAGCCTCTCGCCGCGCGCCCTGGCCGGTGACGGGCTGGCGCTGGCGGGCGGGATCGCCGCCGCGGCGTACACCCTGCTGGGCGGGCGCGCCCGCCGCACCGTGAGCACGACGAGCTACACCTTCGTCTGCTACGGCACCTGCGCCGCGGTGCTCGGGCTGGCCTGCCTGGTGGCGGGCCAGCCACTGGGTGGCTACCCGGCCGCCCAGTGGGGGCTGCTGTTGCTGATCACGGCCACGGCCCAGCTGCTTGGGCACTCGGTGCTCAACCACCTGCTCGCCGTGACCACGCCGCTGCTGGTCTCGCTGGCGCTTCTCCTCGAGGTGCCCGGCGCCGCGCTGATCGCCGCCTTCCTGCTGAGCCAGACCCCGCCCCTCGGGGCCGTGGTGGGGCTGGCCGTGATGCTCACGGGGATGGCGCTGGTGATCGTGGGCAACCGCAACCCGGCCGTCGAGGTGATCGCCGAGGCGCCGGTCGACTAGGCCCGAGCGGTCGCCGGTCAGCAGCCGACCGGGTCGGGCGCCTTCTCCTCCAGGGTGGGGTCCCCGGGCCGTCGCGGCTTCGCGCCGCGGTGGTCACCACGATCGCGCGGGCCGAGGAGGTACGCCGTACCCGTTGCTCACGACTCTGGGCCGCTCCGGGTCCTTGGTGTTCGCTGCCAGGAACCCACCGTGCGTCTACACCCTGTGTGCCACCTGCGTGCTACCGCTGCTGCCTCCATGTGCGTCCCGGCAGGTTTGGGGCATAGTCGGGCCATGGCCAAACTCGTCTATGACTTCGCCGAGGGCGACAAGGACCGCAAGGAGCTTCTCGGGGGCAAGGGAGCCAACCTCGCCGAGATGACCAACCTGGGGCTTCCGGTGCCGCCGGGGTTCATCATCAGCACCGAGGCGTGCCGGGAGTACATGCACGCAGGCCACGAGCCCGACGGGCTGGCTGCGGAGGTGGGGGAGCACCTCGAGGCGCTCGAGAAGGCCATGGGCAAGCGCCTCGGCCAGGCCGACGACCCGCTGCTCGTCGCCGTGCGCTCGGGTGCGATGGTCTCGATGCCCGGGATGATGGAGACCGTGCTCAACGTCGGTCTCAACGACGACTCCGTCGAGGGACTGGCGGCCGTCTCCGGCGACGAGCGCTTCGCGTGGGACTCCTACCGCAGGCTGCTGCAGATGTTCGGGTCGACCGTGCTCGGCATCGAGCACACGGTCTTCGCCGACGCCCTCGACGCGCTCAAGCGCGAGCGGGGCGCCGAGAGCGACCCCGACCTGTCCGCGCAGGACCTGCAGGACCTGGTCGGGACCTACAAGGACGCCATCGAGCAGCACTCCGGCGCCCCGTTCCCCCAGGACCCGCGCGAGCAGCTGGACCTCGCGGTCCGCGCCGTCTTCGACTCCTGGAACACCGATCGAGCGGTGCTCTACCGCCGGCAGGAACAGGTCTCCGACGACATGGGCACTGCGGTGAACGTGCAGGCCATGGTCTTCGGCAACCGCGGGGACACCTCCGGGTCCGGTGTGGCGTTCACCCGCGACCCTGCCTCGGGCGATCAGGGGGTGTACGGCGACTACCTGCAGAACGCCCAGGGGGAGGACGTCGTCGCGGGGACCCGGAACACCGTGTCCCTGGCGGACATGGCCGAGATCGACAAGGAGTCCCACAGCCGGCTCCTCCAGATCATGGCGACGCTCGAGCAGCACTACCGGGACATGTGCGACATCGAGTTCACCGTGCAGGAGGGACGGTTGTGGATGCTGCAGACGCGGGTCGGCAAGCGCACCCCCGAGGCGGCGTTCCGGATCGCGGTGCACATGGCCGACGAGGGTCTGATCGACCTCGACGAGGCCACGCTGCGGGTCAACGGCGCCCAGCTGGCGCTGCTGATGTTCCCGCGGTTCGACCCCGCTGCCGAGCGGACACTGCTGGCGAAGGGGATGAACGCCTCTCCGGGGGCGGCGGTCGGCAGGGCCGTCTTCGACTGGGCGACGGCGGTCGACTGGGCCGAGCGCGGCGAGGACGTGATCCTGGTGCGCAAGGAGACCAGCCCCGACGACCTGCACGGGATGATGGTGGCCAGGGGTGTGCTGACCAGTCGCGGCGGCAAGACCTCGCACGCAGCGGTCGTGGCCCGCGGGATGGGCCGCACCTGTGTCTGCGGGGCCGAGGCCCTCGACGTGGACACCCGCGCGGGCCGGTTCACCGTCCGTGGCGGCAAGACGATCGAGGAGGGCGACCTGATCTCGATCGACGGCTCGACCGGTGAGATCTTCGACGGATCGGTCCCGGTCGTCGACTCGCACGTGGTGCGCTACTTCGAGGGCGACGACGTCGACGAGCCGCTGGTCTCCGCGGTCAGTCGGATCGTGGAGCACGCCGACGCCGCTCGCCGCCTCCTGGTGCGGACGAACGCCGACACCGCCGAGGACGCCGCCCGGGCTCGGCGCTTCGGGGCCGAGGGGATCGGGTTGTGCCGCACCGAGCACATGTTCCTCGGCGAGCGCCGTGAGCTGGTGGAGAACCTGATCGTCTCCGAGGGAGAGGACGGTCAGCGCACGGCGCTCGATGCGCTGCTGCCGTTGCAGCGCGACGACTTCACCGAGATCCTCGAGGCGATGGACGGGCTGCCGGTGACGATCCGGCTGATCGACCCACCGCTGCACGAGTTCCTGCCGGACCTGACCGAGCTCTCGGTGGCGCTGGCGATCGCCGACACCCGCGGTCACCGCAAGAAGCGGCAGCGCATGCTCCTGGACGCCGTGACCCGGCTGCACGAGCAGAACCCGATGCTCGGGCTGCGCGGCGTACGCCTCGGCATCGTGATCCCCGGGCTGTTCACGATGCAGGCTCGCGCCATCGCCGAGGCTGCGGTGGCCCGCAAGCAGGCGGGCGGAGACCCGCGCCCGGAGATCATGATCCCGCTGGTGGCGAGCGTGAAGGAGCTGGACCTGGTCCGGCGCCGGATCGCCGAGGTGGTCGAGGAGGTGGCCGAGACCTCCGGGGTGGACCTCGACATCCGGATCGGGACCATGATCGAGCTGCCGCGGGCCGCGCTGACCGCCGGCGAGATCGCCCGGTCGGCGGAGTTCTTCTCCTTCGGGACCAACGACCTGACGCAGATGACCTGGGGCTTCTCGCGCGACGACGTCGAGGCGTCGTTCTTCAGCACCTATCTCGAGCAGGGCGTCTTCCCGGTGTCCCCGTTCGAGTCCCTCGACATCGCCGGTGTCGGCGAGCTGGTCCGCACCGCCGCCGAGCGCGGCCGCGCAGCCCGGCCGGACCTGCACCTCGGCGTGTGTGGCGAGCACGGCGGGGATCCGGCCTCGATCCACTTCTTCGACGAGGTCGGCCTGGACTACGTCTCCTGCTCACCGTTCCGGGTGCCGGTCGCCCGGCTGGAGGCGGGCCGGTCGGCGCTGCTCGCGAAATGACCTCGCGCCCACAGGGGCTGGTCGCGCACAATCACCCCCGTGGGACATGTGGAGGTCGCGGGGGTTCGCTATGAGCTGCCCGACGGACGGGCGCTGCTCGAGGACGTCTCCTTCCGGGTCGGGGAGGGCGCCAAGGTCGCGCTGGTGGGCGCCAACGGAGCCGGCAAGACCACCCTGCTGCGGATCATCACCGGCGACCTGGTGCCGCACGCCGGTGCGGTGACCCGCTCCGGCGGCCTGGGCGTGATGCGGCAGATGGTCGGACTGGGCAGCACCAGCGTCGCCGAGCTGCTGCTCTCTGTCTCGCCCCCGCGCGTGCGGGCCGCTGCCGCCGAGGTGGACCGCCTCGAGCTGGCGCTGATGGAGGTCGACGACGAGCCCACCCAGATGGCCTACGCCACCGCGCTCTCGGAGTTCGCCGACGCGGGCGGCTACGAGATCGAGGTGGTCTGGGACTCCTGCTGCACCGCGGCACTGGGCGTCGGCTTCGCGAAGGCGAAGTACCGCGATCTGACCACGCTCAGCGGAGGTGAGCAGAAGCGGCTGGTGCTGGAGTACCTCCTCGCCGGACCCGACCAGGTGCTGCTGCTCGACGAGCCCGACAACTTCCTCGACGTACCCGGCAAGATCTGGCTCGAGGGCCGGATCCGGGAGTCCGCCAAGACGATCCTGTTCATCAGCCACGACCGCGAGCTGCTCGACCACACCGCCACCCGGGTGGTCACCGTCGAGCTCGGCGCCGCCGGCAACACCGTGTGGACCCATCCCGGTGGCTTCACGTCCTACCACCAGGCCCGCAGGGACCGGTTCGCGCGCTTCGAGGAGCAGCGCCGACGCTGGGACGAGGAGCACGCCAAGCTCAAGGCGCTGGTGCTGCGGCTGAAGATCAAGGCCGAGTACAACGACGGCATGTCCAGCCAGTACAAGGCCGCCCAGACCCGGCTGCGCAAGTTCGAGGAGGCCGGACCGCCCACCGAGCAGCCCCGTGAGCAGCAGGTGACGATGCGGCTCACCGGCGGCCGCACCGGCAAGCGCGCGGTCGTCTGCGAGGACCTCGAGCTCACCGGGCTGATGCGTCCCTTCGATCTCGAGGTCTGGTACGGCGAACGGGTGGCCGTGCTCGGCTCCAACGGCTCCGGCAAGTCGCACTTCCTGCGGCTGCTCGCCCGCGGTGGCAGCGACCCCGACATCGAGCATCAGCCGATCGGCGACGTCGAGATCAAACCGGTGTCGCACGCGGGGAAGGCCAAGCTCGGCGCCCGGGTGCGGCCCGGCTGGTTCGTGCAGACCCACGAGCACCCCGAGCTGCTCGGGCGCACGCTGCTCGAGGTCCTGCACCGTGGCGACGGGCGTCCCGGTGGCCGCGCCGGCATGGGCCGCGAACAGGCCAGCCGGGTGCTGGACCGCTACGAGCTCGCGCACGCGGCCGAGCAGCGCTTCGAGTCGCTCTCCGGCGGTCAGCAGGCCCGCTTCCAGATCCTGCTGCTGGAGCTCTCCGGGGCCACGCTGCTGCTGCTCGACGAGCCCACCGACAACCTCGACGTGCAGAGCGCCGAGGCGTTGGAGGAGGGGCTCGAGGCGTTCGAGGGCACGGTCGTGGCGGTGACCCACGACCGGTGGTTCGCCCGGGGGTTCGACCGGTTCCTGGTCTACGGCGCCGACGGCGAGGTCTATGAGTCCGACGGGCCGGTCTGGGACGAGGGCCGGGTCCAGCGCAGCCGCTGACCCCCGCACGGTGAGGTCGAGTGCTGGTGCGGCTGCCAGGGCGACCACCTCAGCACTCGACCACCTAGGGTGGCCGACGTGGCCCGCACCCCTTCCGTGACCGTGCCGGCCCCGCTGCTCGTGCTCGGCGGCGTGCTCTCGGTGCAGTTCGGCGGTGCGCTGGCGGCGACGCTGGTCCCGGAGATCGGCGCAGGCGGGTCGGTGCTGCTGCGCATCTCCATCTCCGCCGTACTCCTCGTCGCGCTGGTGCGCCCGCGGCTGCGGGGCCACGACCGACGCGCGTGGGCCACGGTCGTGGCCTTCGGGGTGGCCCTGGCGCTGATGAACTGGAGCTTCTACGGCTCGCTGGCACACCTTCCGCTCGGCGTCGCGGTGACGGTGGAGTTCCTCGGCCCGCTGGTGCTGACCACCTTCTTGTCACGCCGACCGAGGGACTTCCTGGCCGTGGGGGCGGCTGCCGTCGGCGTCGTGCTGATCTCGGAGGCGCTGACGGTCCCCCTGGCCGATCTCAGCTGGATCGGGCTGCTCCTCGCCCTGACGGCCGGCGTCTGCTGGGCGGCCTACATCCTGCTCAGCACCCGCACCGGTGCGGAGTTCCCCAGGCTCGACGGGCTCGCGATCGCGCTGGTCGTCTCGGCCGTCGTGGTGCTCCCTGCCGGTGCGTTCGGCATCGACAGCTGGACCACCGCTCACCTGGTCAAGGGACTCGGCCTGGCGGTGCTGTCCTCGCTGCTGCCCTACTCACTGGAGCTGATGGCCCTGCGCCGGCTCTCCGCTGCCGTCTTCGGCATCCTGCTCTCGCTCGAGCCCGCGGTGGCGGCCGTCGCCGGGCTGCTCCTGCTCGGCCAGCGGCTCGCGCCGCTACAGCTCCTCGGGCTGGTGCTCGTGGTGCTCGCGAGCACGATCGTCCTGGGGGCGCGGCGTCCCGAGGAGCCCGGCCGGATCGAGGCGACCTGACCATCCCAGCGGGGTGCGGGAGCCGGTGCGGTGTGCCACGCTCGAGCCACCGCCCCTGGCCCCAGGAGACAGCCGATGACTGCGCACGCCGCCGAGCTCGACGACCCGACCTTCCTTGACGACAGGCTGGCCCACTGGGCCCGCGCCAACCCCGATGGCGAGGCGTTCAGCTATCTGGGCCGTTCCTGGACCTGGGCGCAGTCCGAGGAGCGGGTACGCCGCCTGGCGGGCGCCCTGAAGGAACGGGGGATCGGTCGTGGTGACGTGGTCTCCTTCCTCGACAAGAACCACCCGGCCTGCGTCGAGCTGACGCTGGCAGCGGCCTCGCTCGGAGCGGCCAACGCGATCATCAACTTCCGTCTGGCCGGCGACGAGGTCGACTACGCCGTCAACGACGCGGGCGCCAAGCTGCTGGTCGTGGGGTCGGAGCTGATGCCGCTGGTCGAGAGGATCAAGGACCGCCTGACCACGGTCGAGCACGTCATCGAGGTCACCCCGGAGGGCGGTGACGCCGACGACTACGAGGCGATGCTGACCGCGGCCGAGCCGGTCGACCGCGACCAGGAGGTCGAGCCCGGTGACGTCTGCCTGGTGATGTACTCCTCCGGGACCACCGGACGCCCCAAGGGGGTGGCGCTGAGCCAGGCGAACATGGTGGCGCACACCCTCAACGCCCATGACGGCTGGGGATTCGACGAGGGCGACAAGAACATGGTGGCGATGCCGCTGTTCCACGTCGGCGGGAGCTCGTACGTCCTGTTCGGCATCCACGACGGCGTGCCGAGCGTGATGACCCGCGACCCCGACGGCGCCTCCCTCGCCGGTGCCATCATGCAGGGCGCCAACCGCACCTTCCTGGTGCCGGCGGTGCTCGCCCAGGTGCTCCAGTCCGGGGAGGATGCCGTCAAGGTCTTCGGGCACCTCAAGACCTACTGCTACGGCGCCTCGCCGATGCCGCTCCCGTTGCTGCGGGCCGCCCTGGAGGCGTGGCCGGAGACCGAGTTCATCCAGGTCTACGGGCTCACCGAGGTCGCGGGGGTGATCACCCACCTGATGCCCGACGCGCACCGCGACGCCGACCACCCCGAGCGGCTGGTCAGCGCCGGACGGTGCATCCCCGGCGCGGAGGTGCGTGTCGTGGACCCCGAGACCCTCGAGGACGTGCCCACCGGGGAGCACGGTGAGCTGTGGTTCCGCTCACCGCAGCTGATGGTGGGCTACCTGAACAAGCCCGACGCCACCGCCGAGGTGATCACCCAGGACGGCTGGTTCCGCACCGGCGACATGGGCACGGTGGACGACGAGGGCTTCGTCTTCGTCCAGGACCGGCTCAAGGACATGATCATCTCCGGCGGGGAGAACATCTACTCGCCCGAGATCGAGCGGGTCCTCGCCGAGCACCCGGCGGTGATGGAGGTCGCGATCATCGGCGTGCCCGACGACCGCTGGGGCGAGAGCGTCAAGGCCGTGGTCGCGCTGAAGCCGGGCGCCTCGGCCACAGGGGATGAGCTGATCGCGCACTGTGCCGAGCACCTGGCGAAGTTCAAGTGCCCGAAGTCGGTCGACCTCATGGACGCGCTGCCCCGCAACCCCACCGGGAAGATCCTCAAGCGGGACTTGCGCAAGCCGTACTGGGAGGGCCGCGACCGCGCGACGGTCTAGTCTCTGGGGCGTGAGGATCCTTCGGGGGGTCGCGCTGCTGGCCCTGACCTCGGCCATCGCGCTGGCAGGGTGCGGCGACCAGCGGAGCGCAGGCGGCGCGGAGGCGATCACGTCGCGGGCGATCGCGGCCGTCATGCTCGACCACCTCCCGGGCGACACCACACGGCGGGGCGCGACCTACGTCGACGAGAACTCGCCGCGAGGCTACGTCGGTGCCGACTTCCGCTACGACGGTGACGGGGAGTCCGACGGCGACCTGGTGCGGGTCACCCTCCAACGAGGAGGTCGACTGCCGGCCTGCGCGGACACGGGGTGCGCCGACCTCCCGGGCGGCGTGCGGCTGCTCTGGGAGAAGGAGGAGCCCGAGGAGGATCCGGGGGTCGTGCGGTTGACGCGGCTGCAGGACGGCGGGCTGCTCACCGTGTTGCTGGCGGGCCCGAGGATCACCGGCGACCCACGCCGACAGGAGCTGCGGCCCACGCTGAAGGCGCTCACCGAGCTCGCGGCCGACTCCCGCCTGGCGCTGCGGACCTCGGCGGAGACGGTCGCGGCGGGGCGTGGGGTGCCGGACTGGCAGGGCGGGGAGCGCGACCCCGCCGACCTCGATCAGGTGCCCAACGACGACCACACCGTGGTGGTCGGCTTCATCTACGGCTGGGGCGACGACTGGGAGTACGTCGGACCGGCCCCCGGCAAGGCGCTGCTCGGGCCCGAGGCCGTGGGTGGCCGCGTCCGGCTCGGTCCGGCAATGGGTCCGGTCGGGCCGGGCTTCCTCGACGCTCTTGCTGCCCCGGGGCCGCCGGCGTGGCTGGAATCGTGTCTGCCCCGCTATCGATGCTGGTCCCGCGGGCCGGACCACTTCGTGTGGCGTCCGGCGAGCGCGGCGGATCCCGGGGAGGCGTGGATCGTGCACGTGGGTGACTCCGGGGAGACCGTGGCACTGCACACGGTCGGGCGGCGGCTGCCGGAGAGGCGACGGGCCGCCATGGGGGCAGCGGGCTACTTCGCCTTCGGGCAGAGCTTCTTCGACCGCGCCGACCCGCTCTCGGTGGGGCTCACCACCACCCGGGCGCGGTTCGAGCAGGCCAGCGGCAGGACCCACGGGTGAGGGTCGGTCCGCCAGACGGCAGCGCGACCGGCGCTCGGAGCGCGATCTAGTGGGGACGCTGCGGGGCTATCGCCTCGACCGCGCCAGGAGCACGACCGCGGGAGCGAGCAGCAGGGCACCGGCGAGGTTGACCGCGCGGAAGTCGCCGAGCTCGAGCAGCGGCCCGGCCGCGACGGCCGCTGCGGCCCCGCCGTAGTTCATCAGCGCGTCGGTGGCACCCTGCAACGGCACCCGCAGCCGGTCCTCGGGAGTGGCCGCGATCATCGAGGAGCCCGAGATCGTGCACGCCGACCAGCCCAGCCCCAGCAGCCCCAGCGCGACCGCGGTGAGGGACTCCGAGCCGCCGGTTGCGGCGCTGAGGAACCCGAGCAGCACCGCCGCCGCCAGCAGGCCGACGCCGAGCACCAGGGTGCGCACGTCGCCCCAGGCATCGACCAGCCAGCCGAAGAGCGGGCTCAGGGCGTACATCCCGGCGATGTGCAGGCTGATCACCAAGCCGATGATCCGCAGGGTGGCACCGTCGTGCTGCATGTGCAGGGGCGTCATCACCATCACCATCACCATCGTGGCGTGGGCAGTGACGACGGCGGTGACCGCGAGCCGGGGGAGCGGGCGACCCGCAGCCCAGCGCAGCGCGGCCATCGCCCCGACCGTCGGCGCCTGCCCGTGGGTGAGGGCCGCGTCCTGCCTCGCCGTGCGGGTGGCGACCACCGAGGCCGGGTCACGGTAGAGCAGCGTCACCACGATGACGGCGAGCGCGAAGGCGAGCACGGAGAACAGGTAGGGCCCGCCGAGACCCGGCACCCCCACCCGGGCGCCGAGCCGCTGCCCCAAGGCGGTCAGGTTCGGGCCGGCGACCGACCCGACGGTGGTCGCCCAGATCACCACCGACATCGTGCGTCCGCGCGCCGAGGCGGCCACGCCGTCGACGGCGGCGTAGCGGCTCTGCAGGTTGGTGGCCTGCGCGGCGCCGAAGCAGACCAACCCGAGCAGCAGCAGCGGCAGGCTGCGCGCGACGGCCGCCGCGACGATCAGCCCGGCGCCCACCAGCGCCACGGCGTACCCGGTGCCCAGCGACCAGCGTCGGCCCCGGCGGTCCGCCAGTCGGGCCAGCGGTACGGCGAGCACCGCGGCGCCGAGCACGCTGAGCCCCTGTCCGAACCCGGCAAGGGACGTGGTGCCGAGATCCTCCACGAGCAGCCCGCCCACGGCGATCCCGGAGGCGACCCCGACCCCGCCGAGCAGGTTGCTGAGCACCAGCACGCTCACCCGGCGGCGGGTGGGCTTCTGCCTGGTCGTGGAGCGGCCGGTCTCGTGCCCCAGCGACCGGGACGTCATCGCCGCAACCCGGTCGTGGTCAGGCCCGAGCGCGGGTCACTTCCAGCGCTCGGCGGCAGGCACGAAGTCCAGGGTGCGGTCTCCGGTGTAGATCTGCTTGGGGCGGGCGATCTTCTGCTCCTTGTCCTGCACGAGCTCGAGCCACTGCGCCAGCCAGCCCGGCGTACGACCGATGGCGAACATCACCGTGAACATCTCGGGCGGGAACTGGAAGGCCTCGTAGATCAGCCCGGAGTAGAAGTCGACGTTGGGGTAGAGCTTGCGCTTGACGAAGTACTCGTCCTCGAGTGCGATCTTCTCCAGCTCCTGGGCGATCTCCAGGAGCGGGTTGACGCCGGTCACCTCGAAGACGTCGTCGCAGGCCTTCTTGATGATCGTGGCGCGCGGGTCGTAGTTCTTGTAGACCCGGTGCCCGAAGCCCATCAGCTTCTCGTTGCCGTTCTTGACGCCCTCGATGAAGGCGGGGATGTTCTCCTTGCCGCCGATCCGGCGCAGCATCCGCAGCACGGACTCGTTGGCGCCACCGTGCAGCGGACCGTAGAGCGCGCCGACCCCGGCCGCGACCGCCGAGTAGGGGTCCACCTGCGAGGAGCCCACCGAGCGCACGGCGTTGGTCGAGCAGTTCTGCTCGTGATCCGCGTGCAGGATGAACAGCACATCGAGCGCCTTGACCAGCCGCTCGTCGGCCTCGAAGCGGCGCTCGCTCATCTTGAACAGCATCGAGAGGAAGTTGGCGGTGTAACCCAGGTCGTTGTCGGGGTAGACGAACGGCTTGCCCTGCGCGTGCCGGAAGGCCCAGGCGCCGAGCGTGGGCATCTTGGCGATCATCCGCACGATCTGCATGTGCCGGTTGTCCGGGTCGGAGATGTTGCCCGACTCGGGGTAGAACGTCGACAGCGCGCCGACCGAGGCCATCAGCATGCCCATCGGGTGGGCGTCGTAGCGGAAGCCGTGCATGAAGCTCTTCACGTTCTCGTGCAGGAACGTGTGGTGGGTGATCTCGTGAACCCACGCGTCGTACTGCACCTTGCTGGGCAGCTCCCCGTGGATCAGCAGGTAGGCCACCTCGAGGAAGCTGGACTTCTCCGCCAGCTGCTCGATCGGGTAGCCGCGGTACTCCAGGATCCCCTTCTCGCCGTCGATGAAGGTGACCGAGCTCTTGCACGAGGCGGTGTTGACGAACCCGGGGTCGTACGTCGCGAGGCCGGGCAGCTCGTCGTCGGTCCTGATCTGGCCCAGGTCCGCGGCCCTGATGGTGCCGTCGGCGATCGGGATCTGGTATTCCTTGCCGGTCCGGTTGTCTCGGACTGTGAGGCTGTTGTCACCGGGCTCGGTCACGTCGGCTCCTTGCGCTTGCGGTGCGGGTTCGGCGGGGTTACGCCCCTGGGCGGTCATGGGCGACCCCGGCGCAACATGCCCGGGTCGACCGGACTTCAACCTATGCCCCCGCCCGCAAGGGCGACCAGCCGGTCCGCGTTTTGACGCAGAGACGCACGGGCCGGTAATCTTGCCGGTCGCGCCTCCTGCCGCGCTCAGGTCCCTTCCGTTGTGGCCTCGGCGCAGACCCGCGGACCGGTCCAGACCGTCTCCCGGGCAGTGTTCGTCAGAAGGCGTGGCACCACCACCGGCACGGGAATCCTCCCCGCCGGTCACGAACGAGTAGAAGGCCTACAACGTTGCGTACGTACAGCCCCAAGCCCGGTGACATCCAGCGAGACTGGCACGTCATCGACGCCCAGGACGTGGTCCTCGGCCGTCTCGCCGTGCAGGCAGCCAACCTGCTGCGCGGCAAGCACAAGCCGATGTTCGCGCCGCACGTCGACACCGGTGACTTCGTGATCATCGTCAACGCCTCCAAGGTCGCGCTCTCCGGCGACAAGGCGACCAAGAAGATGTCCTACCGCCACTCGGGCTACCCCGGTGGCCTCTCCGCCACTCCCATCGGCGAGCTGCTGGAGAAGGACGCCCGCAAGGCGATCGAGCAGGCGGTCTGGGGCATGCTTCCCAAGAACCGCCTCGGTCGTCAGGTGCTCAAGAAGCTGAAGGTCTACTCCGGCCCCGAGCACCCGCACACGGCCCAGAAGGCCAAGCCCTTCGAGATCACGCAGATCTCCCAGTAAAGCTTCTTGACGAGAACAGGCAAAGGATCACTGTGGCTGACGTAACTGACCAGACCGGCGAGGAGACCTTCGAGGTCGACGAGCAGGGTGTCGCGTACTCCTCGGAGAGCGCCCCCAGCGTGGATGCACCCCTCAAGGTCGCGAACATCGCTCCTTCCGCGGCCACCGGCCGTCGCAAGGAGGCCGTGGCTCGCGTGCGCATCTTCCCCGGCACCGGCAAGTGGACCGTGAACGGTCGCGAGCTGGACAACTACTTCCCGAACAAGCTCCACCAGCAGGTGGTCAACGAGCCCTTCGTGACCACCCAGCTCGAGGGCCGCTTCGACGTGATCGCGCGGATCCACGGCGGTGGCATCACCGGCCAGGCCGGCGCGCTGCGTCTCGGCGTGGCCCGTGCGCTGAACGCCGTCGACCTCGAGGCGAACCGCGCCGACCTGAAGAAGGCCGGACTGCTCACCCGTGACGCCCGCGTCATCGAGCGCAAGAAGGCCGGTCTCAAGAAGGCCCGCAAGGCGCCCCAGTTCAGCAAGCGCTGATCGCACCCGCCTTCGATGGCACGCCTTTTCGGCACCGATGGGGTCCGGGGTCTGGCCAACGGTCTGCTGACCGCTGAGCTGGCCCTGGACCTCTCCGTGTCCGCCGCCCACGTCCTCGCGGAGCGCGGCACGTTCGCCGGCCACCGTCCGGTGGCGGTGGTCGGCCGAGACACCAGGATCTCCGGGCAGTTCCTCGAGGCTGCGGTCGTCGCCGGGCTGACCTCGGCCGGTGTCGACGTGCTGCTCCTCGGTGAGCTGCCGACCCCGGGGGTGGCCTGGCTCACCGGCTCCCTGGGCGCCGACCTGGGCGTGATGCTCTCGGCGTCGCACAACGCCATGCCTGACAACGGGATCAAGTTCCTGGCCCGCGGCGGCGTCAAGCTCGACGACGCCATCGAGGTGCTGATCGAGCAGCGGCTCCGTGAGCCGTGGGACCGGCCCACCGGCGGCGACGTCGGCCGGGTCCGGCGACACGAGTCCGCCGTGGAGGAGTACGCCGCCCACCTGGTCTCCACGATCGGCGGTGGGCTCGGAGCCAGGGGCGCTCCCCGCTCCCGGCCGAGGGTGGTCCTGGACTGCGCCCACGGCGCCGCCTCGCAGGTCGGCCCGCTCGCCCTGGCCGAGGCCGGCGCCGAGGTGATCGCGATCTGCGCGGAGCCCGACGGGCTGAACATCAACGACGGCTGCGGGTCGACCCACCTCGACGTGCTGCAGCGGGCCGTGCGCGACCATGGTGCCGACATCGGTTTCGCCCTCGACGGCGACGCCGACCGGTGCCTCGCAGTCGACGGCGACGGCGAGGTCGTCGACGGTGACCAGATCCTGGCCATCTTGGCGCTGGCGATGCGAGAGGCCGGCGAGCTGCACCAGGACACCGTGGTCGCCACCGTGATGAGCAACCTCGGCTTCGTCCAGGCGATGAAGGCCGCCGGGGTCGGCGTACGCCAGACCAAGGTGGGTGACCGCTACGTCCTCGAGGCGATGAAGATCTCCGGCTTCACCTTGGGCGGTGAGCAGTCCGGCCACGTGATCATGAGCCGGCACGCCACCACCGGCGACGGCATCCTGACCGCGCTGCACGTCCTGGACCGGATGGCGGTGACCGGTCGGTCGCTCGCCGACCTGGCCCAGGTGATGAACCGCCTCCCGCAGGTCCTGGTCAATGTGCCCCAGGTCGACAAGGCCCGTGCCGACGAGGACTTCGTGCTGGCGGCCGCCGTGGCCGAGGCCGAGGCCGAGCTCGGCGACACCGGCCGGGTGCTGTTGCGGCCCTCCGGCACCGAGCCGTTGGTGCGGGTGATGGTGGAGGCCACCACCGCCGAGCAGGCCGGCACGATCGCCGACCGGCTGGCCGACGTCGTACGCCGGCAGCTCGCTCTCTGACCCCTCGCCGCACGGCCCCTCCGCGCCGTGCGCCCGGTGGCGCCGGTAGCGCCGGGGCAGCCGCTCAGTGGCGCCAGGCCGAGGCGACGTCGCGGCGGTAGCTGCGGCCGAAGACCGCCGTGATCACCACCAGCACCGGCGCCGGCACCGTCGCCCGGATCGCCTGCTGCTCCTCGGTGGAGGCTCCGTCGCTCAGCCACGCGAAGAACCGGCCACCCTGGGCAGGACCGACCTTGGCGAAGCGTCGGCCCATCTCCTTGATCTCCGGGGCGTCCTGGTGGCTGAGGAAGACCGGCTCGATCTCGTGCTCCTCGTGGTCGAGGTGGGTGAGGGTCACCTGCTGCAACTGCTGCATGGCTCCGAGCGCGGCGGCGGCCTCGCCGGCACCCGGTCGCTCGCGGAGAGCGGCCATCGCCGAGCGGGTGCGCTCCAGGGCCTCGGCCATCTCGGCGTGCTCGGCGTCCATCTGCACCAAGGTGGCGTGCGCGACGCCGACCTTCTCCAGCGCCGGCCAGGCGATCTCGTGCTCACCCTCGTGATGGTGGGTCAGCTGCTGGTCGAAGTTGGCCCACGCCAGCCAGAGCCGCTCGGCCCGCTCCGCGTCCCCCTCGGGGAAGCGACCCAGGGCATCGACGAAGCGTCCGAGGTCGCGTCGGATGGCCCCGTGGATGACCTTGTTCATGCTCATCGCGGTCATGTCTCGCATGCTAGGCCCGAGGTCGCCGAGACGCACCTGCGGTTGCGCACTGGTTCATACCTGCCGGCCGGTGCGCTGCGGATCGGTCCGCCCCCCCGCTGAGCACGGCGGGCGGGTCAGCCAGGCATCGCCCCGAGCACCGCGACCACGTAGTCGTCGGCCGGCGGACGGAGGTCGTAGGAGCCGAAGACCTGCTGCACCTCCAGGCCGGCAGCGTGGGCGTCTCGCCGGAACTGCTCGAGCGGGTAGTCGCGGCTGTGCGCCGGCCCCTTCCGGGGGTGGAAGCCGACCAGCATCCGCCCGCCCGGCGCCAGCAGGCCCCCCAGCACGCGCAGCGCCGCGACCTCGGTGTCCTCGGCCAGGTAGACCATCACGTTGCCGACGACCACCACCACGTCGTACGCCGTGGGCCGCCCGGCCGCCTCGAGGACCGGGCCCGTCAGGCCGAGGAGGTCACCGGCGACCACCGGGACCTCGGGGAACAGGTGCCGTGCGCGGGCCACGAGGTGCGGGTCCTTCTCGACGGCCGTGACGTCGTGTCCTCGACGGGCGAGCGCTGCCGCCACGCGACCCATGCCGGCTCCGGCGTCGAGGATCCGGGCGCCGCGGGGGGCCAGGGTGTCCGCCAGCCGGGCCTCGCCGTCGATGTCCTCCCCACGCTCGATCAGGCCCTCGAAGGTCCGGGAGTACGCCGAGTCGGCGCCGCCGAGATGCCGGTCCCAGCGGGTGGCCGGCAGCTCATCGGCCGGGTCGGTGCCAGGTCCTGTCACCGGACCAGCCCGGCGTGCGTGGTGTGGGCGTAGATCCTGCGCCACACCAGTCGCTGGACCACGAGCGCCAGCGTGCCCGCGAGCATCATCCCGAGGAGGTTGATCCCGAGCTGTGTCAGCGCCGAGCCGGCCTCGTCCCACAGGCCGCAGGACAGGCACACCGCGAGGGTGCCGATCGCCGGGATCGTGGTCACCGAGATGAACACCCCGACCAGCGGGCCGGACTTGGCGGCGGTGAGCGACAGGGTTCCAGCGACCCCGGCCAGGCACGCGACCAGGAACGACCACCCGTCGGGCCGCACGATGAAGTCGGTCAGGTCGCCGGTGCCCGCATCGTTCCGGGTGAACGCACCGAACTGGTAGGCCACGGTCCAGAAGGCGGTGGCGATCGCGGTGGCCAGAGTGAACCCGCCGACCAGCGAGCGCACCGCGCGCGGGAGCATGCCGGGCCGCGGGAGCGCGAAGGCCAGGCAGATCGCGGCGATCGCGGAGAACTCCGGGCCGACCACCATCGCCCCGACGATCAGGATCGGCTGGTCGGTGATCCGGCCCGCACCGGCGATCAGCGCGGCCAGGGTGATGAAGACACCGAAGGTCCAGGACAGCCGCGAGTCATCGCGCAGGTGCTGCTCCACCGAGACCCAGACCACGCCGTCGTCGGGGGCGCCCGGGGCCGCGTGCTCGGCCCGGGCCGCCTCGTCGGAGAGGATCGTGTCGACCTCGTCGATGCTGATCGAGCCGCGGTGCTGGAGGTCGAGGTCGCGCAGCCGACCGATCACCCCGGTGGCGTTCTCCCGGGCGATGTCGGCCAGCACCAGGCAGCCCTCGGGCTTGCGGAATCCGCCGGGGACGACGGCGATGTTGGTGACGGTGTCGTCGGCGTCGAGCACCTCGAGCACCTGCTCGGTGAGGTCGTCGGGGACGCGCAGGCGCAGGTGCAGCACGCGGACAGTAAACCCCAGGTCCGTCCTCGGCGGGGTCAGAGCTTGCGGAGCCGCACCCAGCGCACGGAGTGGTCGCTGTCCTTGCGCAGCACCAGGGTCGCGCGCGACCGCGTGGGCTGGACGTTCTGCTTGAGGTTCGGGCCGTTGATCTCGTCCCAGATCCGGTTGGCCTCCGTGACCGCCTCGTCGTGGGAGAACGACGCGTAGCGGGCGAAGTAGGAGGCCGGGTCGCGGAACGCCGTCTCGCGCAGCCGCAGGAAGCGGTCGGTGTACCAGCGGCGGATGTCGGTGGTGGCGGCGTCGACGTAGACGGAGAAGTCGAAGAAGTCGCTGACCGCCAGTCCCCGGCGACCGTCCGCTCCCACCCCTGCCGGCTGGAGCACGTTGAGGCCCTCGATGATCACGATGTCGGGGCTCGCGATCACCACCTTCTCCTCCGCGACCACGTCGTAGACCAGGTGGGAGTACGTCGGCGCCTCGACCTCGTCCTTGCCCGACTTGATGTCGATCACGAACTTCAGCAGGGCCTTGCGGTCGTAGGACTCCGGGAAACCCTTGCGGGCCAGCAGGCCGCGCTTGCGCAGCTCGGCGTTGGGCAGCAAGAAGCCGTCGGTGGTCACCAGCGAGACCCGGGGGTGCTCGGGCCAGTGCGCGAGCATCTGCTGCAGCACCCGCGCCGTGGTGGACTTGCCGACCGCGACCGACCCGGCGAGCCCGATCACGAACGGCGTACGCGGGGGCTGCGCCTGGTGCAGGAACTGCTCCTGGCTGCGGTGCAGGCGGCCGGCCGCTTCGACGTAGAGGCTGAGCAGGCGCGAGACCGGGAGGTAGACCTCCTGCACCTCGTCGAGGTCGAGCTCGTCGCCGAGGCCCTTGACCCGGTCGATCTCCTCGCTGCTCAGCGGCTGTCCGGTGGCGCGGCCGAGTGCTGCCCAGGCCTCGCGCTCCAGCTCCACGTAGGGCGAGCTCTCGCTCTGGTGGCCGCCGTTGGACATGCGCGTCACCCTAGTCCGGTCCGGCAGCGGGGCGTGGGCGGTTCGGCCCACCTAGACTGGCGCGCATGTGTGGAATCGTGGGATACGTCGGGGAGAAGCAGGCTCGTGGCGTCGTGGTCGAGGGCCTGCGCCGTCTGGAGTACCGCGGCTACGACTCGGCGGGCGTCGCGCTGATCTGCGACGGCGCGATCGTCTCGGACAAGCGCGCGGGCAAGCTGGCCAACCTGGAGAAGGCGCTGGACGAGAGCCCGCTGCCGCCCGCCACGACGGGCATCGGGCACACCCGGTGGGCCACCCACGGCGCCCCCAACGACACCAACGCCCACCCGCACCTCGGTCGCAAGCGCCGGGTCGCCGTGGTGCACAACGGGATCATCGAGAACTTCGCCGTGCTGCGCCGCGAGCTCGAGGAGGCCGGCCACGAGCTGCTCTCCGAGACCGACACCGAGGTGACCGCGCACCTGCTCGAGCTCGCCGTGGGCGAGGGGATGGACCTGACGGCCGCGATGGAGTCGGTCTGCCGCCGGCTCGAGGGTGCGTTCACGCTGGTGGCGCTCGATGCCGAGGACACCGCGCACGTGGTCGCCGCGCGCCGCAACTCCCCACTGGTCGTCGGCCTGGGGGAGGGCGAGAACTTCGTCGGCTCCGATGTCGCCGCGTTCATCGAGCACACCCGCGAGGCGCTCGAGCTGGGCCAGGACCAGGTCGTGACGATCAGCCGCGAGGAGGTCCGAATCAGCAACTTCGACGGGACCCCGGCACAGGGAAGGCAGTACCACGTCGACTGGGACCTCTCCGCGGCGGAGAAGGACGGCTTCGACTGGTTCATGCGCAAGGAGATCTTCGAGCAGCCACGCGCGGTCGGAGAGGCGTTGCTCGGCCGGCACACCGCCGAGGGTCTGCTGCAGCTCGACGAGGTCCGGATCACCGAGGCCGAGCTGCGCGAGATCGACAAGATCATCATCATCGGCTGCGGTACGGCGAACTACGCCGGCCTGGTCGCGAAGTACGCCATCGAGCACTGGACCCGGATCCCGTGCGAGGTCGAGCTCGCCCACGAGTTCCGCTACCGCGACCCGATCCTGACCCGGACCACGCTGGTGGTCGCGATCAGCCAGTCCGGCGAGACCGCCGACACCTTGATGGCGATCCGCTATGCCCGCGAGCAGCGCTCGAAGGTGCTCGCGATCTGCAACACCAACGGCTCCACGATCCCGCGCGAGTCCGACGCCGTGATCTACACCCATGCCGGCCCCGAGATCGGGGTCGCCTCCACCAAGGGCTTCTTGACCCAGCTGGTCGCGTGCTACCTGCTGGGGCTCTACTTCGCCCAGGTCCGCGGCACCAAGTTCGGCGACGAGATCGCGGCGGTGGTCGGCGAGCTCGCGCAGATGCCGGCGCACGTGCAGCGGCTGCTCGAGGACTCCGAGAAGGTCTATGAGCTGGCGCGCCGCTACTCCGGGTCCAGGTCGGTGCTGTTCCTCGGTCGCCACGCCGGCTTCCCGGTGGCCCTGGAAGGCGCGCTCAAGCTCAAGGAGCTGGCCTACATCCACGCGGAGGGGTTCGCCGCCGGTGAGCTCAAGCACGGTCCGATCGCGCTGATCGAGGAGGGGCTCCCGGTCTTCTGCGTGGTGCCGCCCCGCGGTCGCGACCAGCTCCACGACAAGATGCTCAGCGCGATCCAGGAGATCCGGGCCCGCGGGGCACGCACGCTCGTGCTGGCCGAGGAGGGCGACGAGGAGGCCGCGGCGTACGCCGACGAGCTGATCACCCTGCCCGTCGTACCCACGCTGCTCCAGCCGATCGTCGCCACCGTGCCGCTCCAGCTCTTCGCCTGCGAGCTCGCCACGACCTTGGGCCATGACGTCGACCAGCCGCGCAACCTGGCGAAGTCCGTCACGGTCGAGTAGCGAGGTGATCGTCGGCGTCGGCACCGACCTCGTCGAGGTGGCTCGGCTGGCAGCGGCCCTGGACCGCACGCCGTCGCTGCGGGCGCGGCTGTTCACGCCGGGGGAGGCCGAGCTGCCGCTCGAGTCGCTGGCCGCGCGCTTCGCCGCCAAGGAGGCGCTGGTCAAGGCGCTCGGCGCACCCGGCGGCCTGTCCTGGCAGGACGCGGAAGTCGTCGTCGCCGCGTCCGGCCGGCCGTCCTTCGAGCTGCGCGGCGAGGTGCTGGCCGCGGCCCGGGCCTGCGGCGCCGACCGGGTGCAGCTCTCCTTGTCGCACGACGGTGGGTTCGCGCTGGCGTTCGTGGTGCTGGAGGGGACCGGTTTCCCAGGTTAAGAACCCAATCTGCCTCTTCACACACCACGCGCGGTGTGTGAAGAGGCAGATTCCCTTCATCACCTGGGAAACCGGAACCCCGCTAACTTGGGGCCCATGCGCAGCGCACACACCGTCGAGCAGGTCCGGGACGCCGAGGCGGTGGCGCTGTCGCGGCTTCCCGACGGGGCGTTGATGCAGCAGGCCGCGACCGGGCTGGCCGTGGCCGTGGCCGACCTCCTCGGGAGGGTGTACGCCGCACGGGTGCTCCTGCTCGTCGGGGCTGGCGACAACGGCGGCGATGCGCTCTTCGCCGGAGCGATGCTGGCGCGCCGCGGGGCCCACGTCGAGGCGGTGCTGCTGGCGCCGACGGTGCACGAGGCGGGGCTGGCAGCCCTCCGGCGCTGCGGCGGACGCGTTGTGGGGATCGAGGCCGCCGGGCAGCCCGACGTGGTGATCGACGGCATCGTCGGGATCGGCGGCCGCCCGGGCCTGCGCGAGGACGCCGTGGCGGCGCTGCAGCGGTTCCCGGACACCGCCGTGGTCGCCGTCGACGTGCCCTCCGGCGTCGAGGTCGACTCCGGTCGACTCGAGGGGCCGCACGTCACCGCCGACCTGACCGTCACCTTCGGCACGCACAAGGTGGCCCACCTCGTCGACCCGGCCTCGAGCGCCTGCGGCGTGGTGCACCTCGTCGACCTCGGGCTGGACCTGCCGCCTGCGGGCGTCGAGGCGCTGCAGGCGGCCGACGTGGCCGCGCTGCTGCCCGTGCCGGGTGGGTTCGACCACAAGTACACCCGCGGCGTGCTCGGGGTGCGCGCCGGCTCCGAGGCCTATCCGGGGGCCGCGGTCCTGTGCACCTCGGCGGCGGTCTCCGGGCTGGTCGGGATGGTCCGCTACCTCGGCTCGGCCGCCGACGCGGTGCGCGCCAGGCACCCGGAGGTGGTCGTCTCCGCCGGCCGGGTGCAGGCCTGGGTGGTCGGGTCCGGTGGCGACGCCGACGCCGAGCAGGCCCTGGCCGACGCGGTCGTCGACGGGGTGCCGCTGGTGGTCGATGCCGACGCGCTGGTCCACGTGGAGCCGGGTCTGCGCGACGCCGTACTCACCCCGCACGCGGGCGAGCTCGCCCGGATGCTCGGTGTGGAGCGTGCGCAGGTGGAGTCCGACCAGCTCGGGTTCGCGCGCCGCGCCGCGGAAGAGTACGCCGCCGTGGTCGTCCTCAAGGGCCGGCACACGCTGGTCGCCGAGCCGGGGGGCCGGGTGCGGGTGACCACCAGCGGGGTGCCCTGGCTGGCCGTCGCCGGCGCGGGAGACGTGCTCGCGGGGGTGGTCGGATCGTTGCTCGCGGCCGGGCTCGATCCCTTCGACGCCGCCTCGGCCGGGTCCTGGCTGCATGGTGCTGCGGCAAGCCTGGCCAGCGCCGGTGGACCGCTCACCGCCGGTGCCGTCGCGGCCGCGCTCCCCGAGGTCGTGCGGCGTCTCCTCGCCTGAATGGGAGGATGGCCCCGCCATGAGTGGTCCGCACCCGAGCACGCCCCCGAGCCCGCCCGCTGAGGTCGTCGTCGACCTGCGTGCGGTGCGGGGCAACGTCGTCCGACTGCGCGAACTGATGGCGACCGGGCTGGCGCCGGGCCAGCAGCCGCCCGCGATGATGGTCGTGGTCAAGGCCGACGGCTACGGCCACGGCATGCTCCGGGCCGCGAGGGCAGCCCGCGCGGCTGGTGCCGAGTGGCTCGGGGTCGCCACCGGTGCGGAGGCGCTCGAGCTGCGTGCGGCCGGTGACACCGGCCCGCTGCTGTGCTGGCTGGCTGTGCCGGGCACCGACTTCGCGCCGCTCCTCGCCGCCGACATCGAGGTCGCGGCCTACTCGGTCGACCAGCTCGAGGAGATCGTGCGTGGCGCCCGGTCCGCGGGGCGGCGCGCCCACGTGCAGCTCAAGGTCGACACCGGGCTCTCGCGGGGCGGAGCGAGTCGCAGCGAGTGGGTGTCCCTGTTCGCCGCCGCTCGCGCGGCCGAGGAGTCCGGCGACGTCGCGGTCACCGGCCTGTGGTCCCACCTGGCCTGCTCCGACGAGCCCGCGCACCCGGCCAACGCCGCACAGCAGCGGGCCTTCGACGACGCGTGCGCCCTCGCCGGCGAGGCCGGGCTCACCCCGGCGCTGCGGCACCTGGCCAACTCGGCGGCCGCGATCCTGGCCCCTGGTGCGCGTTACGACCTCGTCCGGCTCGGGATCGCCGTCTACGGGCTCAGCCCTGCGCCCGACGTCGTCAGCGGAGAGGAGCTCGGGCTGGTCCCGGCGATGACGGTGCGCGGGCGCGTCGTACTCACCAAGCAGCTCGCTGTCGGGGACGGCGTCTCCTACGGCCACACCTACGTCGCCGAGGAGCCGATGGCGGTCGCGCTGGTGCCGATGGGGTACGGCGACGGGGTGCCCCGGCACGCGTCCTCCCACGCCGAGGTCAGCGTCGGGGGCACCCGCGGCCGGATCCTCGGTCGGGTCTGCATGGACCAGTTCGTGGTCTCGGCCCCGCAGGCCCGGGCCGGCGACGAGGTGGTGCTGTTCGGGCCCGGTGAGCACGGCGAGCCCACCGCGCAGGACTGGGCGCGGTGGTGCGACACCATCAGCTACGAGATCGTCACCCGGATGGGCGGGCGGCAGGCCCGCGTCTGGGTCGAGACCGAGGAGACCCAGTGAGTGCACGCCGTTCCCTCGCCTACGCCGCCGGTGGCCTCGGTGCCGCAGCCCTGGCCGCCCTCGCGACCGGTGTCGTCGTCGAGCGCAAGGTGGTGCAGGCGCGACGTGCGGGCGCCGCGTCGGCCGACCGGCTCGGTGTCCTCCGTTCGGAGCCGGTCGAGGTCGTGGCCGACGACGGCGTGGTGCTGCACGCGGAGGTCGACGAGATGGCGCCGTACGCCGGGAAGGGCAAGCGCCGCAAGAGCGCAGAGGTGACGCTGGTCTTCGCCCACGGCTACGCCCTCAACCTCGACTGCTGGCACTTCCAGCGCGAGGCGATGCGCGGCAAGCACCGGATGGTGTTCTTCGACCAGCGCTCGCACGGCCGCTCCGCCCGCTCGTCGAGGGAGAACGCCACCATCGACCAGCTCGGTGACGACCTGGCCCGTGTGGTCGAGCAGCTCGCCCCCGACGGCACGGTGGTGCTGGTCGGCCACTCGATGGGCGGGATGTCGATCATGGCCTTCGCCGAGCGGCATCCCGAGCTGTTCGCGGAGCGGGTCGCGGGCGTCGCCCTGATCGCGACCACCGCCGGCGGGCTGCGGCCGCATCGCGTGCTGAGCAGGTGGATCCCCAACGGCATCGGGGAGCTGATGGCTCCGCGGGTCGTCGCGGCCCTGGCCAAGGCCCCGGAGCTGGTCGACTCGGCCCGCCGCTCGGGCTCCAACATCGGTTTCATCGTGGCCGACCTGTTCGCCTTCGGCGGCGACGTCCCCGCGGCGGAGGTGGAGTTCCTCGACGAGATGCTCGCCGGCACGTCCTTCGACGTGCTCGCCGAGTTCTTCCCGAACTTCACCGAGCTGGACAGGTTCGACTCGCTCGCCGCTCTCGGTGGCGTCGAGACGGTCATCGTGTGCGGCACCAAGGACCGGCTCACCTCGATCGGGCACAGCCGCAAGCTGGCCGACCGGTTGCCGCACGCCCATCTCGTGGAGTGCGCCGATGCCGGCCATATGGTGATCTTCGAGTCCCGCATCCAGGTGAACGCCGCCCTCGAGGACCTGGTGGCGGCGGCCGCGCGATGAGTGACCGGACCACCATCGAGACCGTCGACGGCACCCGTGCCCTCGACGTGCTCACCATCGTGCACGAGGCCTTCGACAAGCGTCCCGACCTCGACCCGCCCGCGACCGCGTTGCAGGAGACCGAGGAGACGATCCGCCAGGCGCTCGACTCGCACGGAGGCCTGCTCGTCGAGCACGAGGGCACCCCCGTCGGCGCGTTGCTCTTCGAGCCTCGGGGCCGGATGCTCGGCCTGCGCCGGGTCGGCGTACTCGCACCGGTGCGCGGTCTCGGCGTCGCCGCCCAGATGGCCTCGCGGGCGCGGGAGATCGCCGAGGAGCGGGGCTTTCGCGGTCTGGAGCTCGAGGCCCGGGTGGAGCTGCCGGGCACGGTCAGCTTCTGGCGCAACCTGGGGTACGTCGAGTCGGGCCGGATCGGCAACCGGATCACGATGCTGCGGATGCTGCCGCGCACCTACACGCTGCCGACCGCCGAGGACACCGACGCCTTCGGCCGCAGGATCGCCGGCCTGCTCGGCCCAGGCGACCTGGTGATCCTCACCGGCGATCTCGGTGCCGGGAAGACCACCCTGACCCGTGGCCTCGGATCGGCCCTGGGCGTGCGCGGCGACGTCACGTCGCCGACGTTCGTGATCGCGCGGGTGCACCCGTCGCTGACCTCGGGGCCGGCCCTGGTGCACGTGGACGCCTACCGGCTGCACGGAGCAGCAGAGCTCGACGACCTCGACCTCGACACCGAGCTCGAGGAGGCGGTCACGGTGGTGGAGTGGGGCGAGGGCCTGGCCGAGGCGCTCTCCACCGACCGGCTCGAGATCGACCTGCGCCGCAGCGACGACGACGTCCGCACCCTGATCCTGACTCCGGTGGGCCCGCGCTGGCGAGAGCTCGCGCTCTAGGTCGCGTGCCGGGATCCCTGTGTGGACAGGGCTTCCGGGCCGAGCAGCACCCGCCGGAGTCCATCCACCTGGCCGCGACCTGGCCCACCGGTGGCGCGGAGACCGGGTTGCCGTTGGCACGGTGCGACCCTTGAAGCTTCGCGACCTGCCAGCCACGATCGGGGGATGCGCAGCAACCAGATCACCGCCAACCTCCGAGTCGCGGACCTCGAAGCCGCGAGGAGCTTCTACACCGACTACCTCGGCCTGAGCGTGGAGGAGTTCAACCTCGGTTGGGTGGCGCGCTACACCGACCCGGACACCGGAGCACACGTCCAGCTGGTGACGCGAGACGGGACCGCCCCAGAGAGCTCCGTGCTCTCCGTTCGGGTCGACGACGTCGAGGCGGCCCACGAGCAGGCGCAGGAGCGTGGCTACGAGATCGTGCACCCGCTGACCACCGAGGCCTGGGGCGTACGCCGGTTCCTCGTGCGGGCCCCGGACGGGAACGTGCTCAACATCGTGGGTCACCACGGCGAGCCTGCTGGCGAGTTCCGCGTCGTCGCCCAGGACTCGGCTGAGACGGCAGGCGCGGATCCGAGCCGCTTCACCGGCGACGTGACCCGGGCCGACGTACTGCCGCGCAGACGTCCGGCGGGGCTCCAGGGCAACGTCTTCAGCTACGCCCCGGGTGCGCGGTCCAACTGGCACGTCCACGAGGGCGAGCAGGCGCTGATCGTCGTGCGGGGTGAGGGACTGGTGCAGTGGGAGGGGCTGGAGATCCCGCGCAGGGTCCGGGTCGGTGACTGGGTGCACGTCACGCCCGGCGTCCCGCACTGGCACGGCGCCACGCCGGACAGCGAGTTCAGCCACCTGGCGGTCACGGCGAGCGGGGCGACCGACTGGAGGGACCCGGTGTCGGAGGGGGACTACCTCGCGGGTCAGCCGCCCGGGGACAACGCCTAGGCTCGGCACGTGCTGCTCGCCTTCGACACCGCCACCCCGCACGTGACCGTCGCCCTGCACGACGGCACCGCCGTGGTCGCCCGGTGGGACTCCGAGGATGCGATGAGGCACGGCGAGATGCTGGCGCCCGGGATCGAGCGGGTTCTCGGCGAGGCCGGGATCACGGCCGACGACCTGACCGCGATCGCCGTCGGGATCGGACCGGGGCCGTTCACCGGCCTCCGCGTCGGCCTGGTCACGGCCCGCACGCTGGCGATGGTGCAGCAGATCCCGGTGCACGGGGTGTGCACGCTCGACGTGATGGCGGCTGAGGCCATGGACGCCGGGCTGAGCGACTTCGCCGTCGCGACCGATGCCCGCCGCAAGGAGGTCTACCTGGCCGAGTACGCCGACGGTCGGCGGGTCGCCGGCCCCGAGGTGGTCCGGCCGGTGGAGGCCGCCAGGACGGGAGCCGTCGTCGGCCGCGGAGCGCTGCTCTATCCCGAGCACTTCCCCCACGCCGTCGTGCCCGAGCACCCCTCGGCCGCCGTGCTCTGCGACGTGGTCGCCCGCCGCCGGTTCGACGTCGTCGAGCCCGAGCCGCTCTACCTGCGCCGCCCCGACGCCGTCGAGCCGGGCAAGCCCAAGCGGGTCAGCTGACCGGTTGCCGCTTCGGCGGCAGCGGGAAGAACATCGAGGTGCGCTCGGCGTACTCCGGGTAGCCCTCTCGTTTCATCATCGAGCGCTCCAGCAGGCGGGCGCCGCTGCCGAAGACCAGCAGGTAGCTCATCGCGGCGGGCGAGAGCACCGTGGCCAGCGCGGCGAACCCACCGGCCAGCCCGACCAGCCAGATCCCCCACCAGACCGAGAAGTCGCCGAAGTAGTTCGGGTGCCGGGTCCAGCCCCACAGGCCGCGGTCCATCACCGGCTTGCGGTCCGGGTCCCGCTTGTACGCCGCGAGCTGGGCGTCGCCGACCGACTCGAAGACCAGGCCGACCGCCCACAGCGCCACGCCGACCCAGACCAGCCAGGCCCACCGGGTGTCCACGACGGCAGCGACCTGCACCGGCAGCGAGACGAACCAGATCAGCAGCCCCTGCAGGAGGAACACCTTGCGGATCGCCAGCCCGAACCCGCCGTCGCCGAGCATCTCGGCGTAGCGCGGGTCCTCGTGCGGGTTCGCGAGCTGGCGACGGCCGATGTGCCAGGCCAGGCGCAGGCCCCAGATCCCGACCATGGCGAGCAGCAGCCAGCGCACGTCGGAGTCGCCGACCAGGGCGCTGACCAGCGCGACGACCACGAAGCCCAGGCCCCAGGTGACGTCGACGATGGCCACCAGGCCGATCCGGTAGGAGACCAGGGCCGTGGCGGCCAGCAGCACGCCCACGGCGGCCAAGGACGCCAGGAGTACGGGGAGAACGCTCACCAGTCCCTCACGGGAGGCAGTGTATGCGCCGCTCCCGGACGGGTCGTCAGGATCTGGTCGACACCCATGCGGCCGTCACGGAAGGCCATCGAGCCGCCGACGAGGTAGAGCCGCCAGACCCGGACGACCTCCTCGCCCATCATCTCGGTGAGACGGGGCAGGTGGGTCTCGAAGTTCTCCAGCCAGCCGTCGACGGTGCGCACGTAGTGCTCGCGCATCGCGTGCACGTCGCGGACCTCGAGCCCCCCACGCTCGAGGTAGGCGACGGTCTCCCCGATCGGGCGCATGTGCATGTCGGGTGCGATGAACGACTCGATGAACGGACCGCCACCCGGGTGCCCGCGGCGGCCCCCGGCGCGCGACATCTGCTGGATCAGCACGCGGCCGCCCGGCCTGACGGCGTCGTGCAGCACCCCGGCGTACGTCGGGTAGTTCTGCTCGCCGACGTGCTCGCCCATCTCGAGGGAGCCGACGGCGTCGTACACCCCGGTCTTCTCGACCTCGCGGTAGTCCTGCAGCCGGATGCTCACCCGGTCGCCGAGACCGCGCTCGCGGATCCGCTCGTCGATGAAGCGCTTCTGCTCGGCGGCGATCGTGACCCCGGTGACGTGCACCCCGTAGTGCTGCGCGGCGTGCAGCGACAGCGAGCCCCATCCGCAGCCGACGTCGAGGAAGCGCATCCCCGGCTCGAGCCCGAGCTTGCGGCAGACCAGGTCGAGCTTGTCGCGCTGCGCGTCCTCGAGCGTGTACGACGGGTCCTCTGAACGCCAGTACCCCGAGGAGTAGGCCATCTGGGGGTCGAGCAGGAGGGAGTAGAACTCGTTGGAGAGGTCGTAGTGGTGGCTGATCGCCCGCCGGTCGCGCAGCTTGCTGTGCAGCCGGCCGCGGACCCGGGCCTGGGTGGCGGGAAGCTCGGGGGCCGGTCCCAGCGCGCGAACACCCAGCGCGGTGCGCAGCGCCCTCGCGAAGGCTCTGGCGCCGGGACGGACGCCCGTGAGGCCGCGCTGCGCGGCCACGTCCCAGACATGGGTGAGGGTCTCGTCGAGGTCGTGGTGCACCTCGATCTCCCCGGTCACGTAGGCCTGGGCGGCGCCGAGCTCGCCCGGTCGCCACAGCAGCCGGCGTACGGCGTCGCGGGAGCGCAGCTCCACGAGGGGAGCGTCCGCGGGGCCGGCCTCCGAGCCGTCCCAGGCGCGCAGCCGCACCGGGAGGTCGCCGCCGACGAACGGACGCAGGGCGTGCTCGAGCCGGGTGGCGACGCCGTTCCTGGCCGGCGCTGCCGCGTGGCGCTGCTGGGTGGTCGTCATCGTCAGCCCTCTCGGGTGAGGCTCAGCTGCTGGACGTCGATGTAGCGGGACGCGAAGCCGGCGCGGGAGTACTCCAGGTAGAAGTGCCACATCCGCTCGAAGGTCTCGTCGAAGCCGAGCCCGCGGACCTTCTCGCCGGCCGCCATGAAGGAGGCGTCCCAGCGCGCGAGCGTCTCGGCGTAGTGCTGGCCGAAGGAGAGCCTGCCGGTCAGCCGCAGCGTCGTGTCGGCGCGGGTGATCTCGTCGATCGCGGTCACCGAGGGCAGGAAGCCGCCGGGGAAGATGTACTTGTTGATCCACGTCCACGTGCGGCGGGTGGCCAGCATCCGGTCGTGCTGCATCGTGATCGCCTGGATCCCCACGCGGCCGCCCGGTGCGAGCAGCCGGTCGATGGTGCGGAAGTACGTCGACCAGAACTCATGGCCCACGGCCTCGATCATCTCGACCGACAGCACGGCGTCGTAGCTGCCCTGCACGGCGCGGTAGTCGCTGAGCTCGACGCGCACCTGGTCGGAGAAGCCGGCCTCGGCGATGCGCTGCTCGGCGAGCTCGAGCTGCTCGGTCGAGAGCGTCACGGAGTGCACGGTGGCACCGCGGCGCGCGGCCCGGATGGCCAGCTCGCCCCAGCCGGTGCCGATCTCGAGCACGCGGGTGCCCTCGCCGACGCCGGCCTCGTCGAGGAGGCGCTCGATCTTGCGTGCCTGCGCCTCGTCGAGCGACTCGCTGCCGTGGCCCTCGGGCGGTGCCGCCTCGAGGTGGTCCCCGCGGTCGATGACCGAGGTGTCGTAGAGCGCCGAGGAGTAGCTCAGGGTCTCGTCCAGGAAGACCCGGAACAGGTCGTTGGACAGGTCGTAGTGGTGGGAGATGTTGTCCCGGGTGTTGTGCTCGTCGTTCTTCTGGTGCCGCGGTGGGCGGCGTACGTAGGCGGCGCGGAGCCTCTGCAGCGGCGCCGGGATCAACGTGGGCAGGTCGGCGGCGAGCACGGTCAGGAACCCACCGAGGTCCTCGGCCTCCCAGGCCTTGGTCATGTAGGACTCGCCGAAGCCGATCAGGCCGTCGCGACCGAGCCGGGCGAAGAACTCCTCCGGACGGGTGATCGTCATGGACGGCCCGCCCGCGCCGTAGACCCGGTCGCCGTCGTGCACGGTGACCGGCAGGCTGCGCAGGGCGGCGTGGAAGAGCCGCCTGGCGATCCGTGCGGAGGCCTCGGCCTTGAAGCCGGTCGGGACGGTGTCCAGTCCGGGCCAGAGGGTGATCGGGCGTGAGGGCGTGGTCGTCATCAGACGCCTTCCTGTCTCGGGTGGGTCGGGCGGGGCTTGATCCCCAGCCGCCGGGCCCACAGCACCAGGCCGTGGACGCGGATGAGCAGTGAGCTGCGCAGGGCCACCGGGGCGCTGCGCAGTGGTGAGGTGGTGGTGGGTTCGCCGTCCAGGGAGGCGCTGAACACGGCACCGTCCTCGCCGTGCAGGGTCACCGAGACGTGCAGCCGCTTCCCGGGTCGGGGTACGGCGATCTCGTAGTGGCCGTCGGTGCCGTGGAACGGCGAGACGTACATCTGCTTCTCGGTGCGAGCGCGGCCCTGGTCGTCGGGGTGGACGAGGTAGGCGTGCCGGTCGCCGTAGGTGTTGTGAACCTCGACCACGACCCCGGCCAGCGACCCGTCGCGGCGGTGGCACCAGAAGACGCTGATCGGGTTGAAGCAGTAGCCCAGGGCCCTGGCGTTCGCGGCCATCACGATCCGGCCGCCGTCGGGCGTCACGCCGTTGAGCCCCAAGAAGCGCTCCACGTTGGCCTTGATCGAGCGCCCCGGGTCTCCGAGGTGGTCGCGGGCCTCGAACCGGCCGAGGAGTCCGTGGTCGGGCAGGTGGTCGAGGTCGACCAGCCAGGTGCGGGTCTCGTGGGCGAACGTGCGCCGGAAGGGGCGACGACGGGTGTGTCGCACCGTGGTGGCGTAGGTCGTGGGCTCGAAGGGCAGCTGGGTCAGCGCCTTGCCGGCACCCCACTCGAAGCCGAGCCGCTCGGCCGCCTCGACGCCGGAGCGGGCACCGTCCTCGTGGAAGCCCCACCCCTGCCAGGCGCCGGCGAAGACCAGCCGCTCGCTGTCGCACTCGCGCAGCCGGCGCTGGGCCGCCACCGACGTGGGCGTGTAGATCGGGTGCTCGTACTCCATGGTGTCGATCACCTTGGACTGGTCGACGAGGTCGCGACCGCCGAGCGTGACGATGTAGTGCCGGCCGTCCTCGGGCACCGGCAGTCGCATCAGCCGGGTCATGTCGTAGCTGACGGTCACGGTGCGGTCCACGTCGGCGGGCCGGCGCAGGTAGTTCCACGAGGCGCGGGCCCGCTCGAGGCGGGGGAGCACGCTGGAGTCGGTGTGCAGCTGAGCGATGTTGGGGGAGTACTCGATCGCGGAGAGCAGCTCGCGCTGCGCCGCGGTGGGCTCGGCGAGCATCGCCAGCGCCTGTCCGGGGTGGGCGGCGACGACGACGGCGTCGAAGGTCTCGACCTCGCCGTTGCCGTCGGTGACCTCGATCCCGTCGGCCGTCTCGAGCAGCGAGGTCACCTTCGTGCCCAGGCGTACGTCGGGCAGCCGCTCCGCGATCCGGGTGACGTACTCGCGTGAGCCACCGGTGACGGTCCGCCACTGGGGGGAGCCGAAGATCTGGAGCATGCCGTGGTGCTGCAGGAAGCTGAACAGGTAGCGGGCGGGATACTCCTGCGCCACAGCGGGGTCGCAGGACCACACGCAGGCGACCAGCGACTCCATGAAGTGGGTGCGGAAGAACGGCGTGAAGCCGCCGCGCTCGAGGAAGGCGCCCAAGGTCTCGTCCGGAGTCTCCTCCGGGGTCGCGCGGGTGGGGGCTTCGGTCGCGAGCAGCCGGCGGGCCATCCGGTGGAAGCGGGGGATCTCCACCAGCATCCGGAGGTACTCCGGGCGCAGGGCCAGCCGCCAGGTCGGGAACAGGCCGGGGAGGCCGAGCGCGCCGGCGTACTCCAGCCTGGTGTCGTCGGAGCGCACCGACATCGACATCTCGGACTCCTGGGTCTGCACCCCGAGCTCGTCGAACATCCGCAGCAGGTTGGGGTAGGTGCGCTCGTTGTGCACGATGAACCCGGTGTCGATCGACCACTCCTGGCCGCCGTCCTCGAAGACGTGGGTGTCGGCGTGGCCACCGAGGCGTGAGTCACCCTCGAAGAGAGTGACGTGGGCCTGCGGCGCGATCACGTGGGCGGCGGTGAGTCCGGCCACTCCGCTGCCGATCACGGCGACGCGGCGGGAGGCGTGCCGGCTCATGCCTCTCCCTCATCGAGCTCGAGCATCGCCAGGGGCTTGGTGGTGGGCTGCGGCGAGCCGGCGGCCGGCTCGACGGTGATCCCGACCCCGGTCGCCTTGGTGGCGTCGCCGGAGAGCAGCAGCTTGTGGTCGCCGGCGGTGGTCATCAGGCCGGCCGGGGAGAGCCGCCCCTGCTCGTCGCGCAGCCACAGCTCGAAGGCCTTGCCACTGGGGGGCGCGGCCATGTTGCGCGTGAGCAGGACCGCACGGCCCTCCTTGACCGAGCGGACGACCGTGGCGCTGGAGCCGTCGGTGAACTCGGTGCTGACCCGCTGGGCGTCGGAGGCCGCGAGGACGCGGTCGGCGGCGCTGAGCGTGGAGGTCGGGTTGTCCTGCCAGGGCTGCCAGGTGCCCCCGATGCCGATGGCGGTGACCACGGCGGCTGCGGCTGCCAGGGTGGCGATCCGGAAGCGGCGACGTCGCATCGGGACGACGTTGCTGCGGCTCCGGTCCTCCCCGGTGCCGGTGGGCTCCTCGGAGTCGTCGTCGGTCTCGGAGTCGGTGGTCTCGGCGATGTCGGTGGCGTCGGCCTGCTGGATCCGCGGGCCGTCCACGTAGGGCAGCGACGTCACGTCGGACTCCGGGGGGAGCGGACGGATGTTGCGGATGCCCGAGAGCACGGAGGCGCGCAGCGACTCGGGTGGAGTCAGCTCGGCGTCTGCGGCCAGGACGGCGGCAGCCTCACGGAGGCTGGCGACCTCGGCCTGGCAGTCCAGGCAGCCGGGAAGGTGTGCCTCGAAGATCTCGCGCTCGTGGTCGTCGAGTGCGCCGACCACGTAGGCACCGGACAGCGCGTGCAATGACTCGGTCACTGTCCCACCCCCATCGTGTCTCTCAGTCGGATCAGGCCATCCCTGATCCTGGTCTTGGCTGTACCCACCGGAAGGTCCAACATCGTGGCGACCTCCGTGTGCGTGTAGCCCTTGAAGTAAGCGAGCTCCAGCGCTTCACGCTGGACCTCGGTCAGCGAGTCCAGCGCGAGCCGGACCCTTCGTGCTTCCATCGATGCCGCGGCAGCCTCCGCCGTGGAGTCGTGCTCCACGGTCTGGCTGCTCTGGTGGTACGTCGTGTCCCGCCTCGTGCTGGCCTCGGCCGAGCGGACCCGGTCGACGGCCTTGCGGTGCACGATGGTCAGGACCCAGGAGACGGCACTGCCCTTGGCGGGGTCGAACCGGCTGGCTGTGCGCCAGATCTCCAGGAACGCCTCCTGCGCGACCTCCTCGGCCTGGCTCGGGTCGCGGACGACCCGCACTGCCAGTCCGAAGGCTCGTGACGAGGTGGCGTCGTACAGCTGGGCGAAGGCGGCCTCGTCCCCACGCCCCGAGCGCCGGAGCAGCTCGCCGAGGTCCCGGCGAGTGTCCGAGCCCGGTGCGGGCGGGGAGACCCCGGCCGCCTCCGGCTCCCCGTGGGGGGAGCCGGAGGGACCGGAACTGAAACTGTTCACCAAGGAACCTTCGCAGATCTAGTGGAACCTGGTCAGTTGGCCGGCATCAGCACGGAGTCGACGACGTAGACCGTCGCGTTCGCCGTGGTGATGTTTCCGCAGACCACGCTGGAGCTGTCGGCGGGGATGCTGAACGACTCGCCGGAGCCCTCGACCGTGACCGTGTCACCGGCCAGCGTCTCGTGCTCGCCGGCCACCTGCTCGGGGCTGAGCTTGCCGCCGACCACGTGGTGGGTGAGCACCTTGGTCAGGGCAGCCTTGTCCTTGAGCAGCGCGTCGAGGTCCTTCGCGGGGATCTTCTCGAAGGCCGAGTTCGCGGGGGCGAACACGGTGATCTCGGGCGCGGAGTTCAGCGTGTCGACCAGGTCGGCGGCCTTCACGGCGGTGACCAGGGTGGACAGCACCGGGTTGGCGCTGGCAGCGGTCGCCACCGGGGCGGTGGACATGCCCTGGAAGGAGCCGGCGCCGTCCTTGGGGATCGCGTCGCACGCGGGACCGAAGGTGCCCTCGGCCGAGGCGTCGGTGGTCTGGCTGGGGGTGCTCTCGTCGACCGGGGTCGGGGTGGAGGAGCTGGTGCTCTCAGAATCGGAGCCACAGGCAGCCAGGCCGAAGGTCAGGGTGAGCGCCGCGACGCCGAGGCCGGCGCGCTTGAGGTTCGAGTTCATGATGGAGCCTTTCGTTGAAGGTTGTGCCAGTGGTTCGTGGCGGTGGTGGGACCGGATTGGTGCGGTTTCGCGGAACTTTCAGGCGACGAGGACGACGACTTCCTGCACGCCGCTGGAGCCGTCGGGGAACGGCATCGCACGCTGGGTCACCTGGACCTTGCCTGCGGTGTTCGTGGCCCGTACGGCGATCTGGTGGCGTCCGGACGTGGCGTCCCAGGGCAGGTACCACTGCCGCCAGTACTCCGTGCCGGCGTCGGGACCGAGCTCGGCCTGTTGCCACTCGCCGCCGTCGAGGCGGACCTCGACCTTGGCCACGCCGTCGGGCTGGGCCCAGGCGACGCCGCCGATGACGGTCTCGCCGGCGTCGATCGTGGACAGCGGTCGGGGGGTGTCGACGCGGCTGGAGAGCTTGATCGGGGCGTCGATGGCCCACTTGCGCTTGGTCCAGTAGGCCTCCTGGGCGGCGTACGTCGTCAGGGTGAGGCGCTCGAGCCACTTGGTGGCGCCCACGTAGCCGTAGAGGCCTGGGACGATCAGCCGCACCGGGAACCCGTGCTCGCGCGGCAACGGCTCACCGTTCATCGCGAAGGCGAGGATCGCGTTGCGGCCGTCAAGGGCCACCTCGAGCGGGGTGCTGATCGTGAAGCCGTCGACCGCCGTGGAGAGGATCTGGTCGGCCTTGGAGCCGACACCGGCGCGGTCCAGCACGTCCTGCAGGGGTACGCCGAGCCAGCGGGCCGAGCCCACCAGGCTGCCGCCGACCTCGTTGCTCACGCAGGTCAGGGTGATGTCGTGCTCGACGACGTTCATCGCGGTGAGCTCCTCGAAGCTCAAGGAGAGCTTGTTCTCCACGTCGCCGTCGACGCTCAGCGACCAGCCCTGGACGTCGACGACCGGGACGGTGAGGTTGGTGTCGACGCGGTAGAACTTCTCGTTCGGGGTCACGAACGAGCTGATCCCGGGGTACTGCTTCTCCAGGCCGGTCGCGATCGGCGGCAGCGGCGCGGCGGCCTTGGGGAGCACGAGGTCGGAGATCTTGTTGCGGGCCCGGATGATCAGCTGGCCGCTGCCGGCGAGGACGACGGCGGCTGCGGCGACCGCGCCGCTGCCGATCAGGAAACCGCGGCGGGAGGCCGACCCGGCGGTCGCGGTGCCCTCCCCGCGGAGCGCGTGCCGCGGGGAGCCACCGCCGCGCAGGAGATAGAGCAGGACGCCGAAGCCCACCGCGGCCGCGACCAGCGAGGGGATCACGTCGAGCGGGCCGGCCGCAGGCTGGACCAGTGCGGCGACGCCGGCGGCCCCCACGATGGCGACCAGAAGTGCCACGCCCGCGGCGAGACGCCTGCTGGCCACGATGCCGGCGACGCCGGCGAGCAGGAGGGCACCGACCAGGACCGAGCCGATCAGCACCGGCTTGTCGGCGCTGCCGAGCGTGCGCACGGCCCACACCTTCACCGGGGTCGGGGTCAGGTTGATCACCGCCGTACCCACCGCCAGCACGGGGGACGAGGCGGGGACGGTCACCGCGGCGACGAGGTGCCCGGCCGCCGTTCCCGCGAGTGCCGCGAGGATCCCGGCGCCGAAGTTGGCAGACGTGCGCTGCTGAGTGGCCATGCGGGTGGTTCGTCGCGGGCAGTCCTGCCGGATTGGTCCGGGTCGCCCCGGGTTGGTGGGACGCTGGGGCGGTGAGTGCACCCGATCCGGCGGACGCGCAGGTCGCGATCCGGCCCGCGCTGCCGGCCGACGCCCGTGCCGTGGCGCTGCTGGAACGCGCCGCGCTGGGCGCCGACGCCTGGTCCGAGGCGCTGGTCGCCGAAGGTGTGGCCGGCAACCTGCCGACCGTGAGCTATCTCGTCGCGGAGCGCGCCGGTGAGGTCGTGGGGCACGCGGTCGTCTCGGCCGCCGGGGAGATCGCGGAGCTGCAGCGGATCGCGGTCGCGGCGCAGCAGCGCCGACGGGGGGTCGCCAGCCGCCTCCTCGCGGCCGCGCTGGACGCCGCAGCTCGCACCGAGGCCGACCGGATGCTGCTCGAGGTGCGCGAGGACAACCGCGGCGCCCTGGCCTTCTACGCCCGGGTCGGGTTCGTCGAGATCGACCGACGGCCGCGGTACTTCTCCGACGGCGCCACCGCGGTGGTGCTGCGGCTCGGCCTCGGTCGCGGGTGCGGCGGCCCGGTCGGCCCGGTCGGCCCGGTCGGCCCGGTCGGCCCGGTCGCGTCCACCTAACCGGCCGCGAGCGCCTCGAGCCGGCGTACGGCGAGCTCGGCGTAGACCGCGGTCGCGTCGGGGAGCACGGCCGGGTCGAAGTCGGCCCGCGGGCTGTGGTTGGTGGGGGCGGTGGCCGGGTCGAGCCCCGGCAGCAGCGCCCCCAGGGCGATGAACGCCCCGGGGACGGCCGCGATCACCCGGGAGAAGTCCTCGGACCCCGCGATCGGTGCCGCCATCGGCTGGTAGCGGTCCTCGCCGAGCACCTCGCGCACCACGCCGGCGCCGAACTCGACCTCGGCGGCGGTGTTCACGGTGAGGGGGTACTCGTCGGCGAGCTCGTAGAGGACCTGGACGCCGTGGGCCTGCGCCACCCCGCGCAGCGTCTCGTCGATCGCCTCGCGCAGGCGGGCCGCACCCTCCTCGGAGAACCGGCGCACGGTCGCCTCGAACCGGGCCACGTCCGGGATGATGTTGCGCTTGGTGCCGCCCTCGATCACGCCCACGGTGATCACCACCGGGTCGAAGATGTCGAAGCGGCGGGTGACCATGGTCTGCAGTGCGGTGATCATCGCCGCGGTGGCGGTGATCGGGTCGCGGGCCCGGTGCGGCGAGGAACCGTGCCCGCCCTCGCCGCGCACGGTGACGCGCAGGCCGTGCGAGGCCGACATCATCGTCCCCGGGCGGCTGGCGAAGCGCCCGTGGGGCAGCATCGAGGAGAACACGTGCATCCCGAAGGCGGCGTCGGCCCGGGTCCCCGCTGCGTCCAGCACCCCCTCCTCGATCATCACCCCAGCGCCGTCCCAGCCCTCCTCCCCGGGCTGGAACATCAGTACGACGTCGCCGCGGAGCCGGTCGCGGTGGGCGCTGAGCAGCCGGGCCGCGCCGACCAGGGCGGCGGTGTGCAGGTCGTGGCCGCAGGCGTGCATCGCGCCGTTGACGGAGGCGAAGGCCAGTCCGGTCTCCTCGGTCACCGGCAACGCGTCCATGTCGGCGCGCAGCAGTACCGTCCGCGGCTGGGCCTCGTCCCGCCCGCCGCCGCGCAGCACCGCAGTCACCGAGGTGGTCGCCGTACCCGTCGAGATCTCCAGCCCGAGCCCGTCGAGCTCGTGCAGCACCCGCTCCTGGGTGCGCGGCAGGTCCAGCCCGATCTCCGGCTCCCGGTGCAGCTGGCTGCGCAGGTGCGCGAGATCGTCCCCGAGCTCGCGGGCGTCGTCGTACAGGTCCATGGGTTTCCTCCGAGAGTGGTCGCTGCTCTGGGATGTCGGTTTTTCAGGAGACCTTGTGAAACTGGCACTTCCCTGCCGTTGCAATGGGGGAGAAGTGCTGGTTTCACAAGTTCTCCTGAAAAACCGACAGCCGCTCGACAACGTATCCGGGGAGGGCAGGCAGGCAAAGCGGGAAGGGCGCGGCACAATGGCGCGGTGACATCGGCCGCCAGCTCTGCCCCCCTCGTACTCGGCATCGAGACCTCTTGTGACGAGACCGGCGTCGGGATCGTGCGGGGCCACACGCTGCTGGCCGATGCCGTCGCCTCATCGGTCGAGGAGCACGCCCGCTTCGGCGGCGTCGTGCCAGAGGTGGCGTCCCGGGCGCACCTGGAGGCGATGGTCCCGACGATCGAGCGTGCGTGCGCGACCGCGGGCATTCAGGTGCGCGACGTCGATGCCCTCGCGGTGACCGCGGGTCCGGGACTCGCCGGCGCCCTCCTCGTCGGGGTCGCGGCCGCCAAGGCGCTGGCCGTCGGGCTCGGCAAGCCGTTGTACGGCGTGAACCACCTCGCCGCCCACGTCGCTGTGGACCAGCTCGAGCACGGCGCCCTGCCCGACCCGTGCCTGGCGATGCTGGTCTCCGGCGGGCACTCCTCACTGTTGCGGGTCGACGACGTCACGTCGGCGATCACGCCCCTCGGCGCGACCATCGACGACGCGGCCGGTGAGGCGTTCGACAAGGTCGCCCGTCTCCTGGGGCTGCCCTTCCCCGGTGGGCCGCACATCGACCGCGCCGCGGCCTCGGGCTCGTCGGTGGCGATCGACTTCCCGCGGGGGCTCAGCTCGCGCCGCGACCTCGAGCGGCACCGCTTCGACTTCTCCTTCTCGGGTCTCAAGAGCGCCGTGGCCCGCTGGGTGCAGGCGCGCGAGGACTCTGGGGAGCCGGTGCCGGTGGCCGACGTGGCCGCGTCCTTCCAGGAGGCCGTGTGCGACGTGCTCACCCGCAAGGCGGTCGACGCCGCGCGCAGCGAGGGCATCGACCACATCCTGATCGGCGGCGGCGTCGCCGCGAACTCGCGACTGCGCGTGCTCGCCGAGGAGCGCGCCGCACAGCACGGGATCCGCGTGCGGGTGCCCCGGCCGGGCCTGTGCACCGACAACGGCGCCATGGTCGCCGCCCTCGGCGCCGAGATGGTCACGCGCGGCCGACCCCCCTCCGACCTCGACCTCCCGGCCGACTCCTCGATGCCCGTCGTGCGCGTGCTCGCCTGAGGGCTGCTCGGGGCGGTAGTACCTTGCGACCAGAGCCGGAAAGCGCACACCGGCCGGCGCTCCGGGCGTCGTACGACGACAAGGGAGGCGGGGCGGCCGCGCCCCGGTCCTCTTTCCCGAGTGCCCCGGACCGATCCACACGAGCTTGACGACAGGAGCCCCCATGCAGCAGGTCAAGGCAGTCATCGCCCGATCGAAGGCGGCGCCCGTGGAGGTGGTGACGATCAACGTGCCCGACCCCGGTCCGGGCGAGGCGGTGGTGAGGATCCAGGCCTGCGGGGTCTGCCACACCGACCTGCACTACCGCGAGGGCGGCATCAACGACGAGTTCCCGTTCCTGCTCGGCCACGAGGCCGCGGGGATCGTGGAGTCGGTGGGCGAGGGCGTCACCGAGGTCGGACCCGGCGACTTCGTCGTACTCAACTGGCGAGCGGTCTGTGGTGAGTGCCGCGCCTGCAACCGCGGCGAGCCGTGGTACTGCTTCGCCACCCACAACGCGACCCAGAAGATGACCCTGGCCGAGGGGGAGGGGGCCGGCACCGAGCTCTCCCCGGCGCTGGGCATCGGCGCCTTCGCCGAGAAGACCCTGGTCGCGGCGGGACAGTGCACCAAGGTCGACCCCGAGGCTCGTCCCGCCGCCGTCGGCCTGCTCGGCTGCGGTGTGATGGCCGGCCTCGGCGCTGCGATCAACACCGGCCACGTCGGGCGCGGCATGTCGGTCGCGGTGATCGGCTGCGGTGGCGTGGGGGCCGCGGCGGTCGCCGGTTCGGCGCTGGCCGGGGCGAGCAGGATCATCGCCGTCGACCTCGACGACCGCAAGCTCGAGGGCGCCCGCAGGCTCGGCGCGACGCACACCGTGAACAGCACCGACAACGACCCGGTCGAGGCGATCCAGGCCCTGACCGACGGCAACGGCGCCGACGTCGTGATCGACGCGGTCGGACGCCCGGAGACCTGGAAGCAGGCGTTCTACGCCCGCGACCTGGCCGGCACCGTGGTCCTCGTCGGCGTGCCCACCCCGGAGATGAAGATCCCGGAGATCCCCCTGATCGACGTCTTCGGCCGGGGCGGGTCGCTGAAGTCCAGCTGGTACGGCGACTGCCTGCCCAGCCGCGACTTCCCGATGCTGGTCGACCTCTACCGACAGGGGCGGCTCGACCTCGACGCGTTCGTCTCCGAGGAGATCGGGCTCGAGGACGTGGAGGCGGCGTTCGAGAAGATGCACCACGGAGACGTGCTGCGCTCCGTCGTACTGCTGTGACGGGGGCACCTGTCACGCAGACGCCAGGGACCGGGCAGGGCAGCCCCCTCGCGCGGACCGGGTTCGGGCTCGTGGTGCTGCTCAGCCTCGTCGTGCTCTTCGTGCCGGGCGACGGTGTGCCGACCGGGCTGGAGATCAACGACAAGGTGGTGCACGGGACGCTGTTCGCCGTCCTGGCCCTGACCGGACGGTGGGCCGGGCTCCCGCTGGCTCCGCTGGCGGGGGCGCTGGGCGCCTATGCCGCCGTCTCCGAGGTGCTCCAGGCGCTCTTGCCGATCAGTCGCGACGGCACCGTCGGCGACGCTCTGGCCGACGTGGTGGGGGTGGCCGCAGGCCTCGTGCTGGCTCTGGTGCTGCGCCGGAGCGCGCCTCTAGAGTGACGCGGGTCACACCTCCAACTCTCGGGAGCTCCCATGCCGCGTCGTGCCGTCCTCGTCCCCCTGGTCGCCGTCGCGGCCACGTCCTTCGGCCCGGCCCCGGTCGCCACGGCCGCAGGGCCGTCGTACGTCGCCCTGGGTGACTCCTACTCCAGCGGGGTGGGCACCCGCTCCTACATCGACGACGGCACCAGCTGCCAGCGGTCGGTCTACGCCTTTCCCAGCCTGATCTCCGCGGCCCGCAGCTACTCGCTGAACTTCCGCGCGTGCTCGGGCGCGAAGGTCCCCGACGTGACGAACAGCCAGCTCTCCGCGCTGTCCTCGGGCACCTCCTACGTCTCGATCTCGGTCGGTGGCAACGACGCCGGCTTCGCGGACGTGCTCACCGAGTGCGCCCAGCCAGCGTGGATGAGCAACTGCAACGCCGCCATCGACCAGGCCCAGGCCTACATCAACAACACCCTGCCGGGCTCGCTGCGCACGCTGTACTCCTCGATCAGGTCGAGGGCGGCGAACGCCAAGGTCGTCGTCGTCGGCTACCCGCGGATCTTCAACGGCGAGGACTGCAACGCCGGCACCTGGTTCTCCCCGAGCGAGGAGACCCGGCTGAACCAGACCGCGGACCTGCTCAACGCCAAGCTCAGCTCGGCCGCCCAGGCCAGGGCGTTCGGCTTCGCCAACCCCACCAGCGCCTTCGTCGGCCACGCCGTGTGCGACGACCCGGAGTGGATCAACGGGCTGTCCAACCCGATCAGCGAGTCCTACCACCCCAACCGCACCGGGCACTCGTCGGGCTACACGCCCCTGGTCAGCCCCAAGCTCACCGGCGCCGCCCTGCGTGCCACGGCGGCGACGATGCGCTCGGCCCGGGCCTCCGCGGACCGGCAGGCGGCCCGGCAGCGGACCTACGCCGCCCAGGACTCGCGGATCCGGCCCGAGGTCGTCCGCGCCCCCGACCTCACCAGCGCCCACGCGCGGCGTGCGGCGAGGAGGGCCGGGGTGGACCTCTCCAGCACCCGCAGCATCGACGCCGCAGACCGGCGCTACTCCCAGCGGCAGGCGCGGGCCTGGGCCGCGTCACACCGGGACTGACCGGACCGTCCTGGGGGTCCCCTCTAGGGTCGTCGCCATGAGTTCTTCGGTGCGTGTCGACCATGCCGTCTCGAGCGGGACCTTCAGCCTGGACGGTGAGACCTTCGAGGTCGAGAACAACATCTGGGTGATCGGCGACGACGAGGAGTGCGTCGTGGTCGACGCCCCCCACGACGTCGAGGACATCCTGGCCGTGGTCTCCGGGCGCCGCGTCAAGGCGATCATCTGCACGCACGCGCACGACGACCACGTGCGGGTCGCCCCGGAGCTGCGCGAGCGCACCACGGCACCGATCCTGATGCACCCCGCCGACAAGCCGGTCTGGGAGCTCACCCACACCGACCACCTGTGGGACGCCGACCTCGAGGACGGCCAGACGGTCACGATCGGCGGCGTCGTCATCAAGGTGCTGCACACTCCGGGGCACGCCCCCGGTGCGATCTGCCTCTATGTCCACGACCTCGGCTGCGTCTTCACCGGGGACACCCTCTTCCAGGGTGGGCCCGGTGCCACCGGACGCTCCTTCAGCGACGAGGACCAGATCGTGGCCTCGATCCGGGCACAGCTGTTCACGCTCCCTGAGGACACCGTCGTGCACACCGGCCACGGCGGGGACACCACGATCGCCGCGGAGAAGGAAGCACTCGACGGCTGAGACCGGACTGGCCCGCGTAGTCGGGATCTCGGCGTTCGGTCCCTCGCGGTGACACACTGCGTCGGTGTACCGGCGCACCCTGATCCTGCTCGCCGCGGCGAGCCTGCCTGTGGCGCTCCTCGCGGTGCCCTCCGACCCGCGCGGGGCGAGGCTCGGCGACACCGCCCAGCTGACCGCCGAGGTGCTGTCCGGTGCGGCGTCCGCCTCCGGGCCGGTGGCTGGGACCACCGCCGAGGAGACCGCCCGGGCCGTCGAGCTGGTCAACCGGATGAGTCTGGCCGAGAGGGCCGGTCAGGTGATCGTCGCCGGCTACTCCGGGACCGGCTCCGCGGCCTCGCTCGTGCGACGCCTCCACCTCGGCGGCGTGCTGCCGGTCGGGGGCAACATCACCTCACCCCAGCAGATCCAGCGCGCCAACCAGTCCGTACGCCGGGTCGTCGCCGAGCGTGGCTACCCGGCCTTCGTCGGTGTCGACCAGGAGGGCGGCCGGGTCGCCCGGGTCGGCCCCCCGGCCACCGGCTTCCCGGCCTTCCTCGCGACCGGGGCCGCGCGCCGGCCCGCCCTGACCGAGGCCGCCGCGGCCGCCAACGCACGCGAGATGGCGGGCCTGGGCTTCACCGCTGTCCTGGGGCCGGTCGCCGACGTGACCCGAGGACCCTCTGACCCGGTCATCGGCTCCCGCTCGGCCGGCGACCGACCGGCCGCCGTCGCCGCCCAGGTGGTCGCGGCCGACCGCGGCATGCGTGAGGCGGGGATGCTCGGGTCGCTCAAGCACTTCCCCGGGCACGGTTCGCTGACCAGCGACAGCCACCTCTCCCTGCCGGTGCAGCGCAAGACCCGGGCGCAGCTGATGGCCACCGACCTGGTGCCCTTCCGGCGGGCGATCGCGGCTGGTGCCACCGTCGTGATGACCGGCCACATCGACGTACGCTCGATCGACCCGGGCGTGCCCGCATCGATGTCACGCAAGGTCACCACGGGCCTGCTGCGCGAGCAGCTCGGCTTCGAAGGTCTCGTCGTCACCGACGGGCTTGGGATGCTGGGCGTCTCTCGGCGCTACCCGAGCCCGGTCGTCGGCGCGCGGGCGCTTGCCGCGGGGGCGGACGTGGTGCTGCTGCCGCCCGACCCCGCCGCCGCCCGCAGCGGGATCGTCCGGGCCGTGCGCGACGGCTCCCTGTCACGGGCTCGACTCAACGAGGCGGCCACCCGGATGATCGCGCTCCTGCTCCACGAGAAGCCGCTACTGCGCTCCAAGCCGCTCGGCAGCGGTGGCCCGGCCTCGACGCGACTCTCCGCCGCAGCACTGACCTCGGTCTCCGGTCCGTGCCATGGACGCCTGGTCGGCCGCACGGTCAAGGTCTCCGGACCCGGCGGTGCCGTCGCGGCCTTCCGCCGCGCCGCGCGCGCCGAGGGCCTGACCATGTCCCGCACGGGCGACGCCGTGGTGCTGGCCCTCGACTCCCCGGCACGTGCCCGGGTGGTGGTCGCGCTGGACCGGCCCAACCTGCTCTCGCGAAGCCGGGCGCGCGTCCGGCTGGCCGCCTACGGCCAGAGCCCCGGCGCGTTGCGCGCCGTCGTGCGGCACCTGCTCGGGCGGGCGCCCGCGCCGGGACGGCTGCCCGTGCGGGTCGCTGGCGTGCCCCGGACCGGCTGCTAGAACGGCTCGACCAGCAGCGCGGTGCCCTTGTCGGCGACCCGGGTCAGCACGATGGTGGCCTCGGCGTCGCCGGAGAGGGCCAGTCGGCGCCGCAGCTCCTCGGGGACGACGGAGACCCCGCGCTTCTTGATCGTCAGGCGGCCGATGCCGCGCTCGCGCAGCGCCGCCCGCAGCGGCTTCTCCCGGTAGGGCAGCTCCTCGAGCACCCGGTAGCCGCGCGCGAACGGCGTCCGAAAGGACTCCTCGGAGGTGACGTAGGCGATGTGCTCGTCGACCAGGTGGCCGCCGACCCCGGCCGCCACGGCGGTGACGAGACCGGCCCGGATCACGGCCCCGTCGGGCTCGTAGAGGAACTGCGCGACCGGACCGGCGGGCGCCCCCGGGTCGTCCTCGTCGGTCAACGTGGCCAGGCCACCGGTCCCGTTGGCGCCGGTGAACAGCACCGTGGCGCGCCGCCGGGTGGTGGCCAGCCGGCCCGACCAGAGCACGGCCTCCTTGACCTCGCGGTGGTCGCTGACCCACTCCGCCTCGACCCCGTCGGGCACCAGCTCATGCGGGATGCCCGGGGCCAGCTTCACCACCGCGTCGCGCTCGAGCAGGGTCTGCACGAACGACCAGGGCGGGGTCCACTCGTCGGCGTCGAAGCTGCGTCCGCGGGCGGTACGGCGCGCCGGGTCGGCGTACACCACCTCGAAGGGGCTCAGGTCGATCGTGGTCGCGTCGGCCTGGGCGACGACTCCGCCGAGGTCGAGGGCGGCCAGGTTGGCCTCGGCGACCGCCACCCGGAGCGGGTCGAGGTCCAGCCCGACGCAGGTCAGCCCGGCGCGGGCGAAGGCGACCAGGTCGCCGCCGATCCCGCAGCCGAGGTCGACGAGCGTGGCCGACCCGGCAGCCTGCAGCCGGGCCGCGCGGTGGGTGGCCACCGGCAGCCGGGTGGCCTGCTCGAGCCCCTCGGGGGTGAAGTACATCCTGGCGGCGAGGTCGCCGAACTTCGCCTCGGCGCGTCGGCGCAGCTCCACCTGGGTGAGGGCGGCGGCCACCTGGGCGGGCTCGGCGCCGCGCCGCAGCAGGGCGTGCGTGCGCAGGCTGGCGTCACCGGCCTCGGCGGCCCGGCCGAGCAGTCGCTGCCCGTCGTCGGTGAGCAGCCAGCGGAAGGCGTCGAGGTCCACCGGCCCATCCTCGCAGTCGTCGGGGCCGGTGCTGGCACTCGGTTGGGGAGAGTGCTAGTTTCTGCATTGGCACTCTCCCGGTGAGTGTGCCAGCGCTTGTGCTCGAGGTGCGACCCCCGCGACGGCGTACGTCAACACAGGCAGCAAACTTCGAAAACCCCAACGACAGTGTGGAAAGTGGAGGTCGGCAACGTGTCGGTCAACATCAAGCCCCTCGAGGACCGGATCGTCGTCAAGGCCCTGGAGGCCGAGCAGACGACCGCTTCCGGTCTGGTCATCCCGGACACCGCGAAGGAGAAGCCCCAGGAGGGCGAGGTCATCGCGGTCGGTCCCGGCCGCTTCAACGAGGATGGCGACGGCCGCATCCCGCTGGATGTCTCCGTCGGCGACAAGGTGATCTACAGCAAGTACGGCGGCACCGAGGTCAAGTACTCCGGCGAGGAGTACCTCATCCTCTCCGCCCGCGACGTGCTCGCGATCGTCTCCTGATCAACCCCGCGTAGTCCGAGGCCGAAAGCATCCCTTCCGGGCAACCGGACCCGCTTTCAGCCTCGGGCTACTGCCTTTTCCCGACCTTGTGAAACTTTGTGAAACTTTGTGAAAGGAGCATCCCCGGATGCCCAAGATCCTGGAGTTCGACGAGAACGCCCGCCGCTCGCTCGAGCGTGGCGTGGACAAGCTCGCCAACGCAGTGAAGGTGACGCTCGGCCCGCGCGGCCGCTACGTCGTGCTGGACAAGAAGTGGGGTGCGCCCACGATCACCAACGACGGCGTGACCGTCGCGCGTGAGATCGAGCTCGACGACCCGTTCGAGAACCTCGGTGCGCAGCTCACCAAGGAGGTCGCCACCAAGACCAACGACGTCGCCGGTGACGGTACGACGACCGCGACCGTGCTCGCCCAGGCGATGGTCCACGAGGGCCTGCGCGCGGTGGCCGCGGGTGCCAACCCGATGAGCCTCAAGCGCGGCATGGACGCTGCGACCGAGGCCGTCACCAAGGCGCTCTCGGACGCGGCACGCGACGTCGACGACCGCAAGGACATGGCCGCGGTCGCCACCGTGTCCAGCCGCGACGAGGTCATCGGCGAGCTGCTCGCCGAGGCCTTCGACAAGGTCGGCAAGGACGGCGTGATCACCGTCGAGGAGTCCAACACCATGGGCACCGAGCTGGAGTTCACCGAGGGGATGCAGTTCGACAAGGGCTACCTCTCGCCGTACTTCGTCACCGACCAGGAGTCGATGGAGGCCGTCCTCGACGACCCCTACATCCTGCTGCACCAGGGGAAGATCTCCACGATCTCCGACCTGCTGCCGCTGCTCGAGAAGGTCATCGCCGCAGGCAAGCCGCTGTTCATCCTCGCCGAGGACGTCGAGGGCGAGGCGCTCTCGACCCTGGTGGTCAACAAGATCCGCGGCACCTTCAACGCCGTGGCGGTCAAGGCCCCGGCCTTCGGTGACCGTCGCAAGTCGATGATGCAGGACATCGCCACCCTCACCGGTGGTCAGGTGATCGCTCCCGAGGTCGGCCTCAAGCTCGACCAGGTCGGCCTCGAGGTGCTCGGCACCGCTCGCCGCGTGGTCGTGACCAAGGACAACACCACGATCGTGGAGGGTGGTGGCTCGCACGAGGAGGTCACCGGCCGCGTCAACCAGATCAAGGCCGAGATCGAGAACACCGACTCCGACTGGGACCGCGAGAAGCTCCAGGAGCGCCTCGCGAAGCTGGCCGGCGGGGTGTGCGTCGTCCGTGTCGGCGCGGCCACCGAGGTCGAGCTCAAGGAGAAGAAGCACCGGATCGAGGACGCCGTCTCCGCGACGCGCGCCGCGATCGAGGAGGGCATCGTCGCCGGTGGCGGGTCCGCGCTGATCCACGCCGTCTCCGTCCTCGACGGTGACCTCGGCCTGACCGGTGACGAGGCGACCGGCGTGCGCGTCGTACGCATGAGCGCCTCGGAGCCGCTGCGCTGGATCGCCGAGAACGGTGGCGAGCAGGGCTACGTCGTGGTCGCCAAGGTCCGCGAGCTGGGCGTCGGCAACGGCTACAACGCTGCCACCGGCGAGTACGGCGACCTGGTCCCCCAGGGCGTCCTCGACCCGGTCAAGGTCACCAAGTCGGCGCTGATCAACGCCTCCTCGATCGCGGGGATGCTGCTGACCACCGAGACCCTGATCGTGGAGAAGCCCGAAGAGGAAGAGCCCCAGGCTGCCGGCCACGGGCACGGCCACGGGCACTAGAGGGGCCTTGCTGGGGGGCGTTGGTTTCCCAGGTTAAGAACCCGATCTGCCTCTTCACACACCATGCGCGGTGTGTGAAGAGGCAGTTTCGCTTCCTAACCTGGCAAACCGACCGGTCCGCCGTACTCGCTGAGCAGTGCAGTGGTCGGGCTAGGGGACCGAGCCCCCGGACCGGCCGGGGAGCTCCCGTTGGCCTGAAGTTTCACAAGTTCTCTTGAAAAACAGTCACTTCTCTGCCGTTGCAACGGGGGAGAAGTGACTGTTTTTCAAGTTAACCGGAAACTCCGCGCCCCCCGACCAGCGGCACGAACCGGTACCGCCCATGCTCGGTCGCGGTCACCGAGTCGCCGGCGCGCACGACCAGGGTCATCACGCTGCGGACGGGTACGACGAGCCGGCCCTCGTCTGCGAGCTGGGCGAGGAGCTGGTCGGGGAAGGTGGGGGCGTCGGCAGAGACCAGGATCCGGTCGTACGGCGCACCGGCCGGCCAGCCGAGCACGCCGGGGGTCGCGGGCCGGATCGAGGCCCAGTGGTACCCCGTGCGCCCCAGGTTGGCGGCACCGAACTCGACCAGTTCCGGCACCAGCTCGACGCCGGTGACCGAGCCGGTGGGGCCGGTCAGGTGCGCGAGCAGTGCGGTCGTCCAGCCGGACCCGGAGCCGACGTCGAGGACCCGATGGCCCGGGTGCACGTCGAGCAGGCCGAGCATCGCTGCCACCGTCCGGGGCTGGGAGTTCGTCTGGCCGTGGCCGATCGGCACCGGGGCGTCGACGCCGGCGCGGCCGCGCTCGGGGCCGGGCAGGAAGCCGGCCCGCGGGACCGCGTCGAAGGCGGCGGAGACCGCGTCCATCCCTCCACCCAAGCACGCATTGTTTTCATCCCCGAAACAGCAGCGCAACGCGGGCAGGCGAGGCTTTGGCGCATGTACTTCCGAGTGCGAGCGACCCTGCGAGAGCGTCCCGGCGCCCTGGCGCTCCTGGCCGGACGGTGCGGCGAGGCGGACCTGAACATCCTGGGGCTTCAGGTCTTCCCCGATCTCGGCAAGGTCACCGACGAACTGGTGATCCATGCGCCGGCGCACTGGACCTCCGAGCGGGTCTCCGAGCTCGTGAGTGGTGCAGGCGGGGACGAGGTGAGCGTCGAACCCTGCACCACTCACGACCTGATCGACCAGCCCACTCGCTGGCTCAGTGCGGCCTGCGACGTGGCCGCGGACCCGGCCCTGCTGCCGACCCTGCTGGAGCGGCTGCTCGGCCCCGAGCCGGAGCACTGGACCGCCACCGAGCACGCTCGCGCGGGTGCGCTCACGGCGCTGGCGAGCACCGAGCACGCGCCGGCGCCGAGCCACGGGGACCAGGTCGAGTACGACGAGACCGGCAACGGGGTCCTGGCCCTGCTGGCGGGTCACGTGGTCGGCGCAGCCGCGTTCTCCGGCGAGGAGGGGGCCACGTTGACCGTCGAGGTGGCTCCCGCGTGGCGCCGGATGGGGATCGGCTCCGCCCTGCTCGGCCGCGCCACGGTGATCGCGGCGGGCTGCGGCCTCGAGGAGGTCGTCCTCGAGGCCCCGGCCGGCGACGAGGGCACCGTGGCGATGGTCTGCAAGGCCGCGGTGCGGGCGCGGATGAAGGCCTCCGGCGGCCTGCTGCAGGTCCGGATCACCGTGGCGGATCTGGACCGGGCCGCCCGGTAGACTTGGCCCCTCGCCGACCGGAAGGCCCCCGGAACCGATGTCCTCAGGTGTCCCCCCGGAGTTCACCCCCGAACTCCCCTCGAAGTTCGCGCCGCTCGGACTCACCTACGACGACGTCCTGCTGCTGCCTGGCGAGACCGACGTCATCCCGAGTGAGGTCGACACCACCACCAGGCTGACGCGCGGCATCACCCTGCGCACCCCGCTGATCTCGAGCGCCATGGACACCGTCACCGAGTCCCGGATGGCGATCGCGATGGCCCGCCAGGGCGGCATCGGGATCCTGCACCGCAACCTCTCCATCGATGACCAGGCCTACCAGGTCGACCTCGTCAAGCGCACCCAGACCGGGATCATCTCCAACCCGGTGACGATCGGCCCGGACGCGACCCTGGAGGAGCTCGACGAGATCTGCGGCCAGTACCGCATCTCCGGCCTGCCGGTCGTCGACCCCGACCTGCGCCTGCTCGGCATCATCACCAACCGTGACCTGCGCTTCGTGCCGGTCGCGGAGTGGGCCACCACCAAGGTGGACGAGGTGATGACCACGATGCCGCTGATCACCGCACCGCTGGGGATCAGCCGCGAGGACGCCACAATGATCCTGCGCAAGCACAAGCGCGAGCGGCTGCCGCTGGTCGACGACCAGGGTCGGCTGGCCGGCCTGATCACCGTCAAGGACTTCGTGAAGTCCGAGCAGTTCCCGCACGCCTCCCAGGACACCGACGGCCGGCTGCTCGTCGGTGCCGCGGTCGGCTACTTCGGGGAGGCCTGGCAGCGCGCGACCACCTTGATCGAGGCCGGCGTCGACGTACTCGTGGTCGACACCGCCCACGGCCACGCCCGGTTGCTGCTCGACATGATCCGCAAGCTCAAGAGCGACCCGGCGACGCGCGACGTCCAGGTCGTCGGCGGCAACGTGGCCACCCGCGCCGGCGCCCAGGCGCTGATCGACGCCGGCGTGGATGCGGTGAAGGTCGGCGTCGGGCCGGGCTCGATCTGTACGACGCGCGTCGTGGCCGGGGTCGGCGTACCCCAGGTGACCGCGATCCACGAGGCCTCACTGGCGTGCGGCCCCGGCGACGTGCCGCTGATCGCCGACGGCGGGCTGCAGTACTCCGGCGACATCGCCAAGGCACTGGTGGCCGGTGCCGAGTCGGTGATGTTCGGCTCGCTGCTGGCCGGCTGCGAGGAGAGCCCGGGCGACCTGGTCTTCGTCAACGGCAAGCAGTACAAGTCCTACCGGGGCATGGGCTCGCTGGCCGCGATGTCGAGCCGGGGCAAGAAGTCCTACTCCAAGGACCGCTACTTCCAGGCCGACGTGGAGAGCGACGACAAGATCGTGCCCGAGGGCATCGAGGGCCAGGTCGCCTACCGCGGGCCGCTCTCGGCGGTCTCCCACCAGTTGCTCGGCGGCCTGCACCAGTCGATGTTCTACGTCGGCGCCCGCAACATCTCCGAGCTCCGCGAGAAGGGCCGCTTCGTGCGGATCACCTCGGCCGGGCTCAAGGAGAGCCACCCGCACGACGTGCAGATCACCGCCGAGGCGCCGAACTACTCCTGGCGCTGACCCCCCGCCCACCTGGTGGTGAGGCACTCGCGACCGTGCTGACGCCGGCGCCGCTGTCTGTGACACTGGGGCCATGAGCGGCCCTGTCACCGTCTCGGCGATCGCCCGGCACCCCGTGAAGTCGATGGCGGGGGAGCAGTTGGACTCCGTGGATCTCGACGCGCGAGGTGTGGTGGGGGACCGGTGGTACGCCGTGGTGGACCGCGAGGGCCGGCTCGCCTCGGGCAAGGACAGTGAGCGCTTCCGGCGCCGGGACGAGATCTTCGGCTACGCCGCGAGCACCGTCGGTGACCACGTCGAGGTCCACGGCGACGGTGGCTCCTGGCGCGTCGGCGACCCGGCCCTGGACACGGCGCTCAGCACGGCCATGGGAGCCGCCGTCCGTGTCCTCGCCGAGTCGGGCACCCCCCACCAGGACGCTGGCCCGGTCTCCCTCGTGGGGACGGCCTCCCTCGAGTGGTGCCGAGAGCACCTCGGCGTGGACGCCGACGCCCGCAGGGTCCGGCCGAACCTGGTGCTCGAGACCGACGAGCCCTTCGTGGAGGAGTCCTGGGTCAGGCGCACCCTGCAGGTCGGCGAGGCCACCTTGGAGATTCTCGGGCGGATCCAACGCTGCCGGATGGTCGACATCGCCCAGGACTCGCTGGCCGCGCAGCCCGGCTGGCTCAAGGGGCTGGGTCGCGAGCGCGACCTGTGCCTGGGCATCTACGCGGACGTGGTCGTCCCGGGCCGCATCACCCGAGGCGACCGGCTCGGTGCCACGGCGTGAAACACTGCTGCGGTGACTGAGATCGAGATCGGGCGCGCCAAGCGCGGTCGCCGGGCGTACTCCTTCGACGACATCGCGATCGTGCCGAGCCGGCGCACCCGCGATCCCGAGGAGGTGTCCACGGCCTGGCAGATCGACGCCTACCGCTTCGAGCTGCCGATCCTCGCCGCTCCGATGGACTCGGTGATGTCGCCGGAGACGGCGATCAGGCTGGGCAAGCTCGGCGGCCTGGGCGTGCTGAACCTCGAGGGACTCTGGACCCGGTACGACGACCCGAGCGCCCTGCTCGAGGAGGTCGCCGGCCTGCAGGGTGTCGACGCCGTGCGCCGGATGCAGGCGATCTACACCGAGCCGATCAAGGCCGAGCTGATCACCCGGCGCCTGGGCGAGATGCGCGAGGCCGGGGTCACGGTCGCCGGGTCGCTGAGCCCGCAGCGGACCAACGAGTTCGCCAAGACCGTGGTCGACGCCGGTGTGGACATGTTCGTCATCCGCGGCACCACGGTCAGTGCCGAGCACGTCAGCGGGCAGGCGGAGCCGCTGAACCTCAAGGAGTTCATCTACGAGCTCGACGTACCCGTCATCGTGGGCGGGTGCGCGACCTACCAGGCGGCACTGCACCTGATGCGCACCGGAGCCGCGGGCGTCCTCGTCGGCTTCGGCGGCGGTGCCGCGCACACCACCCGCACCGTGCTGGGCGTCGCCGTCCCGATGGCCAGCGCCGTCGCCGACGTGGCCGCGGCGCGCCGCGACTACATGGACGAGTCCGGTGGTCGCTACGTGCACGTGATCGCCGACGGCTCCATCGGCCGCAGCGGTGACATCGCCAAGGCGATCGCGTGCGGCGCCGACGCCGTGATGGTCGGCTCGCCGCTCGCCCGAGCCTCCGACGCCCCCGGCAAGGGCTTCCACTGGGGGACCGAGGCGCACCATGCCGAGCTGCCGCGCGGGGAGCGGGTGCAGTTCGAGACCGTCGGCACCCTCGAGCAGATCCTCTTCGGTCCCTCGACGGTCGCCGACGGCACGATGAACCTGGTCGGCGCCCTCCGGCGCGCGATGGCGACCACGGGCTACACCGAGCTCAAGGAGTTCCAGCGCATCGAGGTCGTCGTCCAGTAACGCCTCGGTAACGCCAGGCCGCGATCCGCACGTGGCACGTTTGCCACCACCGCTTTCCGGGCACGCCGGACGAAGAGCCCCATCCCCGGCCCAGGAGCGAGGCAGGCATGTCAGGCACCACCGCGGACGAAGTGGACGAGCACATCCCCGGCCGGGAGAGCGAGCTCAAACGCTCGATCACCGGCAGGCTGCTCTACTTCTACGTCCTCGGCGATGTGCTCGGGTCGGGGATCTACGTGCTGATCGGCCTGGTCGCCGGGGCCGTCGGCGGTGCCTTCTGGATCGCCTTCGCCGTGGGCGTCACCCTGGCCACGATCACCGGGCTGGCCTACGCCGAGCTGGTCACCAAGTACCCCCAGGCCGCGGGCGCCGCGCTCTACGTCAACAAGGCCTTCGGCAACCGGACCCTGACCTTCCTGGTCACCGTGACCTTCCTGTCGGCCAGCTTCGCGGCGGCGGGCTCTCTGGCCACCGGCTTCTCGGCGTACTTCTCCGAGCTCTGGTCGCTGCCGCCGGCCCTGCTCGTCAGCATGGCCTTCATCTTGATGCTGGCGGTGGTGAACTACATCGGCATCACCGAGTCGGTGGTGGTCAACATGGTGATGACCTTCGTGGAGGTCGCCGGCCTGATCATCGTGATGGTGATCGGCGTGGTCTACGTCGCCCAGGGGAAGGCCGACTTCAGCACGCTGGGCGACTTCGGCGCCGACGGCAACCCGATCTTCGCGATCGTGGCCGGGGTGGCTCTGGCGTTCTTCGCGATGACCGGCTTCGAGAACGCCGCCAACGTCGCCGAGGAGACGGTCAACCCCTCGCGGAACTTCCCGCGAGCCCTGGTCGGCGGCATGATCACCGCCGGCATCATCTACGTGCTGGTGGCGATGTCCGCCGCGCTCACGGTTCCGGTCAAGCAGCTGGCCGGCTCCGACGCGGCGCTCCTGGAGGTGGTCAAGGCCGGGATCCTCCCCGTGCCGGTGACCGTGATGGCGACGCTGTTCGCGGTGATCGCCATGGTCGCGATCACCAACACCACCCTGGTGGCCGTGGTCACCCAGTCGCGGATCCTCTACGGAATGGCCCACGAGGACGTCGTACCCGGCGCCTTCGGCAAGATCCACGCGACCCGGCGCAGCCCGTGGGTGGCGCTGATCTTCTCGGCACTGGTGGTCGTCGGGCTGCTCACCGTCGGCGCGGTGCTGAACAAGGCCGGTGTCGGCATCGACGTCGTCGAGCGCCTTGCCCTGGTGACGGTGGTGCTGACGCTGGTCATCTACGTGCTGGTGATCGTCTCCGCGCTCAAGCTCAGCGGTGACGACGTGCACGACGACGCCTTCCTTGCCCCGAGACCCCTGTTGTATACGGGCATCGTGGGCAACGTGGTGCTGCTCGTCTACGTCGTGGTCGACGACCCGTTCGCGCTGGTCTGGTGCGCCGGCCTGCTCGCCGTGGGGGGCGCGCTCTACGCCGCGGAGCACTTCTTCGGCGACCGGCACAGCCCGGCCCCGGCCGACGCCGTGAACTGACTGACACACTGGAGGCATGAGCCTCACAGCCGACCTCGGACCCTCCTCTCGTGCCATGGCGCTCGACGCGATGGCGGCCACCGAGCTGGACGTGCTCGTGGTCGGTGCCGGGGTCGTCGGCGCGGGGACAGCGCTGGACGCGGTCTCGCGGGGGCTGTCCACGGCCGTGGTCGAGCAGCGTGACTTCGCCAGCGGGACCAGCAGCCGCTCCTCCAAGCTGGTGCACGGCGGCCTGCGCTACCTGGAGATGCTCGACTTCGGCCTGGTCAAGGAGGCCCTCGAGGAGCGCGGACTGCTGCTGACCCGGCTGGCGCCGCACCTGGTTCGGCCGCTGCCCTTCCTCTACCCGCTGCACCGCACCTGGGAGCGGCCCTACGTGGGGGCCGGGGTGGCGCTCTACGACGCGATGGCGATGGCCGGCAAGTACGACATGGGCGTGCCCAAGCACAAGCACCTCTTCCGCAAGCAGCTCGCCCGGATGGCGCCGGACCTGCGCACCGACGACCTGACCGGGGCGATCCGCTACTACGACTGCCAGGTCGACGACGCGCGCCTGGTGATGAACATCGCCCGGACGGCGGCGGCGTACGGCGCGCACGTTGCCTCGCGGAGCAAGGTGACCGGCTTCCTGCGCGAGGGCGACCGCGTCGTCGGCGCGCGGGTGCTCGACCTGGAGAACGACCGCGAGCTCGAGGTGCGGGCGCGCGTGGTGATCAACGCAGGCGGAGTGTGGACCAACGAGATCCAGGACATGCTCGGCGGTCGTGGGGCCCTCGACGTCGAGGCCAGCAAGGGCGTCCACCTCGTGGTGCCGCGCGACCGGATCCGCAGCGAGTGCGGCTTCATCACCAAGACCGAGAAGTCGGTGCTGTTCGTGATCCCGTGGGCCAACTACTGGATCCTCGGCACCACCGACACCCCGTGGGACCTCGACCTCGCCCACCCGGCTGCGTCGCGCGCCGACATCGACTACGTCCTGGGTCACGTCAACAAGATCCTCAAGACGCCGCTGGACCACACCGACGTCGTCGGGGTGTACGCCGGCCTGCGACCGTTGCTGCGCGGTGCCACCGAGCCGACCTCGAAGATCTCTCGCGAGCACACGGTGGCCGCGCCCGTCCCCGGGCTGGTGATGATCGCCGGTGGCAAGCTGACCACCTACCGGGTGATGGCCCGCGATGCCGTCGACGTCGCGGCGCAGTCCCTGCCCGGCGGGGCCCGGGAGAGCATCACCGACCGGGTGCCGCTGCTGGGCGCCAGTGGGTTCGAGGCGCGCACCAACCAGCGGGTCGCCCTGGCCCGGTCGACCGGGCTCACCATCGCCCGGATCGACCACCTGCTCGGCCGCTTCGGCGGGCTCATCGACGAGGTGCTGCAGTTGGTGGCCTCCAGGCCCGAGCTCGGGCAGCCGCTGGCCGGTGCGCCCGACTACCTGGCCGCCGAGGTGGTCTATGCGGTCACCCACGAGGGCGCCCGGCACCTCGACGACGTGCTGACCCGACGTACCCGGATCTCGATCGAGACCTTCGACCGCGGCACCGCCTCGGCCCGCCAGGCCGCCGAGCTGATGGGCCAGGAGCTGGGCTGGGACGCCGGCCGGCTCGAAGAGGAGGTCGACCACTACCTGCGCCGGGTGGAGGCCGAGCGGCAGAGCCAGGAGAAGCTCACCGACCAGGAGGCCGACGAGGCCCGGGTCAGCGCCCCCGAAGGCCCCTGGGCCACCTGACCCCTGCGGACGTCATACGTCTCGGTGGTTCGAGCGACCAGTTCGTATGACGTCCCGGGGCGGAGCCCGGGCTCGACGCGGCGAACCCGGCACCGGCAAGGTGGTGACCATGACGTCCTACATCTCGCACACGACCGTGGACTGCCGCAACGCCTACGAGCTCTCGGAGTGGTGGAAGCAGGTCCTGGAGTACGTCGACGACCCCGAGGACCCCAACGAACAGGGGCACGACGAGTGCCTGATCCAGCGCCCGGACGGCGGACACCCGTTGCTGTTCATCGAGGTGCCCGAGGACAAGCAGGTCAAGAACCGGCTCCACCTCGACCTGCGGCCCAGCGCCGGCACTCGCGAGCAGGAGCTCAGCCGGCTGGTCTCCCTCGGTGCTCGTGAGGTCGACGACCGGCGCAGACCCGACGGCAGCGGCTGGGTCGTCCTGCTCGACCCGGAGGGCAACGAGTTCTGCATCCTGCGCGGCGCGCACGAGGTCGGCGCGGGCTGACCACCGAGACGATCAGTTCGCCGCCTTCAGCACGGTGCCGAGGCTGCTCGCAGCAGGGTGAACCGATCGTCCTTCTGGCGCGCCAGTAGACTCGGCGGTGCTTCACCACCCCCTGTCCGCTCCGGGTTGGGGGCCGTTGTGCGTGCCTGCATCTCCCGAGGAGCTGAACCCGTTGCGTCTCGCCGCCCTGGCCGACCTGGTCCTGCGTGAGCCCGCGCTCGCGGCGTCGATGCAGGACGCGAAGCAGGGTCTGAGCGCCCTCGACCTCACCGGTCCAGCCTCGCTGCGACCCTTCGTCGTCAAGGGGCTGGTGGACGCGGGCCGCACGGTGCTCGTCGTCGCCGCGACCGTCCGGGAGGCCGAGGACCTCACCGAGGAGCTCGCCGACGTGCTCGACCCCACGACGGTGGCCTTCTACCCCGCCTGGGAGACGCTGCCCCACGAGCGGCTGAGCCCCCGCAGCGACACCGTCGGTCGGCGACTGGCGGTCCTGCGGCGGATCCGGCACCCCGGCACCGAGCCCGGCAACGGCCCGCTCAAGGTGATCGTCGCGCCCGTCCGCTCGGTGCTGCAGCCCCAGGTCAAGGGCCTGGCCGACCTCGCCCCCGTGGAGCTGGTGCCCGGCCAGGAGGTCGAGCTCGAGGACGTCGTACGCCGGCTCGCGGGCGCGGCCTACTCCCGCGTCGACCTGGTCGAGAAGCGCGGTGAGTTCGCGGTCCGCGGCGGCATCGTCGACGTCTTCCCGCCGACCGAGGAGCACCCGCTGCGGGTGGAGTTCTTCGGCGACGAGATCGAGGAGATCCGCGCGTTCGCGGTGGCCGACCAGCGCACGCTGGAGAAGGTCGAGCGGGTCTGGGCCCCGCCGTGCCGCGAGCTGCTCCTCACCGAGGAGGTGCGTCGCAGGGCCGCCGAGCTCGGCGAGCAGCACCCGCAGCTGCGCGAGCTCACCGACAAGCTGGCCGAGGGGATGGCGGTCGAGGGGATGGAGTCCCTGACCCCGGCCCTGGTCGAGGAGATGGAGCTGCTCGTCGAGCTGCTCCCGCCTCATACCCACGTGCTCGTCCTGGACCCCGAGCGGGTGCGGACCCGGGCGCACGACCTGGTGGCGACCAGCGAGGAGTTCCTCGGCGCCAGCTGGGCGGCCGCCGCATCGGGCGGCACCGCGCCGATCGACCTCGGGGCGGCGTCGCTGCGCGAGCTCGGGGAGGTCCGTGGCCAGGTGCTCGGCCAGGGCCAGGGGTGGTGGGGGATCAGCCCGTTCGGCCTGGACGTGCCGGACGAGGAGGGGGCCGAGGCGCTCGTGAACGCCGCGGCGGCCACCGGGTCGCGGCAGGTCGCGGCGGTCCCGACCGAGAGCTACCGCGGCGACGTCGAGGCGGTGGTCACCGACCTGCGCGCCCACCTCGCGGCCGGCCGCAGGGTGGTCACGCTCCACCAGGGCCACGGCCCGGCCCAGCGGATGGTCGAGGTGCTCGGCGAGCACGACATCGCCGCGCGGCTGGTCGAGGACGGCGAGCTCGACCTGGCCGACGCGTCCGTGGTGCACGTCAGCCAGGGCTGCGTGGCGCACGGGCTGGTGCTCGACGAGCCGGGCCTGGTGATCCTCACCGGCGAGGACATCGCCGGGCAGAAGGCCACCACCCGCGACATGCGCAAGATGCCGGCCCGGCGCAAGAAGCAGATCGACCCGCTCGAGCTCAAGGCCGGGGACTACGTGGTCCACGAGCAGCACGGCGTGGGGCGGTTCGTGGAGATGAAGCAGCGCGAGGTGCAGGGCGCGACCAGGGAGTACCTCCTCCTGGAGTACGGCGCCAGCAAGCGTGGTGCCCCACCGGACCGGCTCTACGTGCCGGCCGACTCCCTCGACCAGGTGACCCGCTACGTCGGCGGCGAGCAGCCCAGCCTGGACCGGCTCGGCGGCGCCGACTGGGCCAAGCGCAAGGGCCGCGCCCGCAAGGCGGTGCGCCAGATCGCAGCCGAGCTGATCAAGCTCTACGCCGCCCGGCAGGCCACCAAGGGGCACGCGTTCGGCCCCGACACCCCGTGGCAGGGCGAGCTCGAGGACGCCTTCCCCTTCCACGAGACCCCCGACCAGCTGAGCACGGTCGAGGAGGTCAAGGCCGACATGCGGCGCGTCGTACCCATGGACCGCCTGGTCTGTGGCGACGTCGGCTACGGCAAGACCGAGATCGCGGTCCGCGCGGCGTTCAAGGCGGTGCAGGACGGCAAGCAGGTGGTCGTGCTGGTGCCGACGACGCTGCTGGTCACCCAGCACCACGCCACCTTCGCGGAGCGGATGAGCGGCTTCCCGGTCAACCTCTCGCCGTTGAGCCGCTTCCAGAGCGACAAGGAGGCGCGCGAGGTCATCGAGGGGCTGGCCGAGGGCAGCATCGACATCGTGATCGGCACCCACCGGCTGCTCAACCCCGACATCAAGATCAAGGACCTCGGCCTGATCATCGTCGATGAGGAGCAGCGCTTCGGGGTCGAGCACAAGGAGCAGATGAAGCGGATGCGCACCAGCGTCGACGTGCTCTCGATGTCGGCGACCCCGATCCCGCGGACCCTGGAGATGGCGATCACCGGCATCCGGGAGATGTCCACGATCGCGACCCCGCCCGAGGAGCGGCACCCGGTGCTGACCTACGTCGGCGCCTACGAGGACCGCCAGGTCACCGCTGCCGTACGCCGGGAGCTGCTTCGGGACGGGCAGGTGTTCTTCATCCACAACCGGGTGCAGTCCATCGAGAAGGCCGCGGCGAGGATCAAGGAGCTCGTGCCCGAGGCCCGGGTCGCCACCGCTCACGGGCAGATGGGCGAGCACCAGCTCGAGCGGGTGATGCTCGACTTCTGGGAGAAGCGCTTCGACGTGCTGGTCTGCACCACGATCGTGGAGTCGGGTCTCGACGTGTCCAACGCCAACACGATGATCATCGAGCGCTCCGACACCCTCGGCCTCTCCCAGCTGCACCAGCTCCGTGGCCGAGTCGGCCGGAGCCGCGAGCGGGCCTACGCCTACTTCCTCTACCCACCCGACAAGCCGCTGACCGAGACGGCGCACGAGCGGCTCGCAACGCTCGCCCAGCACTCCGACCTCGGCGGCGGGATGGCGATCGCGATGAAGGACCTCGAGATCCGCGGCGCTGGCAACCTGCTGGGCGGTGAGCAGTCCGGGCACATCGCCGACGTCGGCTTCGACCTCTACGTGCGCCTGGTCGGCGAGGCGGTCTCGGAGTTCCGCACCGACGGGGTGGCGGAGGAGCAGCAGACCGAGGTCAGGATCGAGCTCCCGATCGACGCCCACCTCCCGCACGACTACATCCCCAGCGAGCGGCTCCGGCTGGAGATGTACAAGCGCCTGGCCGAGGTGCGCGCCGACAGCGACGTCGACGTGCTGCGCGAGGAGCTCCTCGACCGCTACGGCACGCCGCCTGACCCCGTGGTCCGGCTGCTGATGGTGGCGAGCTTCCGGGCACGGGCGCGGCTGGCCGGGCTCTCCGAGGTCACGCTGCAGGGCAAGTACGTCCGGTTCCACCCGGTCGAGCTGCCCGACTCGCGCGTCGTACGCCTCAACCGCCTGCACCCCAAGAGCCTCTACAAGGCTCCCGTGCGTACGATGCTGGTGCCGCGTCCCCAACCCACGGGCTTCGGGGCGCAGCCCCCACGCGACGAGGACCTGCTGGCCTGGGCCCGCCAGGTGATCGACGGCGTGATCGAACCATCAGCCGCCGGGCCGAGGCCCGGCAGTGAGGAGACCGGACCGTGAAGCTGCGACGCGTGCTCGCACCCCTGGCGCTGGGCGCCGTGGCCGTGCTCGGTCTCTCGGGCTGCGGGGAGCTCGCCCCCGGCACGGCCGCCGACGTGGGCGGGGTGCGGATCAGCCACGAGCAGGTCGACGACCTCGTCGCGGCCCAGTGCACCGCTGCCGACGCAGCCGCCAAGGACGGCACCTCGGCCGCGGCCCCGGTCTCGCAGGTGCGGGAGCAGTCCCTGGGGGTGCTGATGGACACCGCGCTGAGCACGGAGTACGCCGAGGACCAGGGGATCACGCCGGACAAGCAGATCGCTGCCGCTCTCTTCGACCAGTTCGAGCCCACCATCGCCACCCTGCCGGAGTCCTCGCAGGCCGAGCTGAGCAAGGTCTTCCGGGCGTGGGCGCTCGGCCGCTCCGCGATGATCGAGGCCGGCAGCAGGGCCAGTGGCCAGCCAGTCACCGCGGAAGCGGCGCAGCAGCTCATGGAGGCCGGTCTCGCGGCCCGGGAGAAGTGGCTCGGCACGATCGACATCACCACCGACGCCCGCTACGCCCCAGCCGCCAACGGCTTCCCCGGAGGCGGCGACGGCTCGGTGTCCAGGCCCACCTCGGAGTTCGCCAAGGGCGCGACCGCGGCCGAGGTCGACCCGGCCTGGGTGGGGGGTCTGCCCGCCGGGCAGAAGTGCGGCTAGGCCCGGTGGAGGCCGGAGCCGACTCGTCCCTGGTCGAGCTGGTCGAGATCTTCCGCCGGCTCCGCGCCGAGTGTGCGTGGAAGGCGGCCCAGACCCACCGCTCACTGGCCAGGCATCTCCTCGAGGAGGCCTACGAGACCCTCGAGGCGATCGAGTCCGGCGACCCGGTGCACCTGCGTGAGGAGCTCGGCGACGTGCTGTTGCAGGTCTACCTCCACGCCGCCATCGCGGCCGAGGCAGGGGAGTTCGACATCGAGGACGTCGCGGCCGGGCTGCGGGAGAAGATGCTGCGGCGCAACCCGCACGTCTTCGGCGACGTCGAGGAGAGCGACCCCGAGCGGATCAACGCCAACTGGGAGTCGATCAAGGGCACCGAGAAGCAGCGCGCCGACCCCCTGGAGGGCATCCCCCTGGCGCTGCCCGCGCTCAGCCGCGCGACCAAGGTGCTGGAGCGACTCGAGCGGGCCGGCGTGCAGGTCGAGGTCGCGCCCGAGAGCGACGACCTCGGGGACCGGCTGCTGGCGCTGGTGGTGCAGGCCCGCGCGGCCGGGGTCGACCCCGAGCAGGCTCTGCGCGACGCCGTACGCCGGACCGGCCCGTGACCGCTCCTGGTCGGACGACGCGCGGCCCGGTCGGCCTCCTGGTCCTGGCCCTGCTCGCCACCGGGTGCGGAGCCCCCGACGACGAGCTCGCTCCCCGGCCCGAGGTCACCGTCACGATCACCCGCTCCCCGAGCCCGGCCCCTTCCGCGGTGCCCTCCGAGGTGCCGGTGGGAGGGGTCAGCCTGCCGCTCGACGCTCCCGCCTGGGCGACCGCGGGCAGGCTCCGGATCGGGCGGCGCAGCGCCGACGTCTCACCGCGCAGCGTCGACGCCTTCGTGGTCGCCCGGGGCGGGGTGTACTTCCTCGACGGCACCGAGCTCTGGTTCACCGACCTGCGCACGGTCCGGGCCACGGGCCTGACCACGGTCGTGGGCCTGGGCATCGACGCCAGCCGCGAGCAGCTCCGGGTCACGCTCGCGGGTCGCGACGGCCCGACCACGCACCTCTACGACACCCGCGTGGGCGGGATCCTCGACGATCTCGAGGACGACGGCGCACAAGGTCCCGGAGGAGCGCTTCAGCCCCTCCACCAGCGTCAGGGACGCGCCGTGGAGGTGAGCGTGGGCGCGTCGGTCGTCGACCTGACCCCGGCCGCCGACGACGCGCTGGTCCGCGCGAGCCTGGGCCCGGGCCGCTTCGGGCTCGTGGGGGTCGACAGGCGCCCGCTGCAGCCCTTCGAGTCCACGACCGGGCGGAAGGTGTCGATCCGCCCCAGGATCGCGCAGTTCCGCCTCGGCGGATGGACCGGGGGGACCTCGTTCTACGGGGTGAGCTACGTCGGCGGCATCCCCGACGCGGTCGTCGGGTGCGAGCTCGCCGAGCGCCGCTGCGGCACGCTCGGGGTGGTCCCGGACGGCCTCCCGGTGGTCTTCGACACCGGCGTCTCCGATATTCCCACGCCCTAGGCCCACCGGTGCCCGGTCGCGGGCGGGTGCTACCCGCGATCACGGCCGTGCCCCGTTAGGGTGAACGGGCCGAGCGGCCCCTTCGACAGCTGAGCAGGAGCAACACCGTGGCTTCCATCGACACCGTCATCGCGCGCGAGATCCTCGACTCCCGCGGCAACCCAACGGTCGAGGTCGAGGTGCTCCTCGACGACGACTCCGTCGGCCGTGCGGCCGTGCCCTCCGGCGCCTCCACCGGCGCCTTCGAGGCCGTCGAGCTGCGAGACGGCGGCAAGCGCTACGGCGGCAAGGGCACCGAGAAGGCCGTCAGCGCCGTGCAGGACCAGATCGAGCCGGAGATCATCGGCCTCGACGCGAGCGACCAGCGACTGGTCGACCAGGCGATGCTCGACCTCGACGGCACCCCCAACAAGGCCAACCTCGGCGCCAACGCGATCCTCGGCGTCTCGCTCGCCGTGGCCCGGGCGGCCTCGGTGAGCGCCGGGCTGCCGTTGTTCCGCTACGTCGGCGGGCCCAACGCCCACCTGCTGCCGGTGCCGATGATGAACATCCTCAACGGCGGCTCCCACGCGGACTCCAACGTGGACATCCAGGAGTTCATGATCGCCCCGATCGGCGCCGCCTCCTTCCGCGAGGCGCTGCAACAGGGTGCCGAGGTCTACCACGCGCTGAAGTCCGTGCTGAAGACGAAGGGCCTGGCGACGGGGCTCGGCGACGAGGGCGGCTTCGCGCCCAGCCTGGACTCCAACCGGGCCGCGCTCGACCTGATCGCCGACGCGGTCGCCCAGGCCGGGTTCACCCTCGGCACCGACATCGCGCTGGCCATGGACGTGGCCGCCAGCGAGTTCTTCTCCGAGGGCACCTACACCTTCGAGGGTGGCTCGAAGACCAGCGCCGAGATGACCGCCTACTACGCCGAGCTGTGTGCGGCCTACCCCATCGTCTCCATCGAGGACCCCCTCGACGAGGACGACTGGGAGGGCTGGGCCACCATGACCGCCCAGCTCGGCGAGAAGATCCAGATCGTGGGCGACGACCTCTTCGTCACCAACGTCGAGCGGCTCGGCCGCGGCATCGCCGAGAAGTCGGCCAACGCCCTCCTGGTCAAGGTCAACCAGATCGGCTCGCTGACCGAGACCCTGGACTCCGTCGACCTCGCCCACCGCAACGGCATGCGCTGCATGATGAGCCACCGTTCCGGTGAGACCGAGGACACCACGATCGCCGACCTCGCGGTGGCCACCAACTGCGGGCAGATCAAGACCGGTGCCCCGGCCCGCTCCGAGCGGGTCGCCAAGTACAACCAGCTGCTGCGCATCGAGGAGGAGCTCGACGACGCCGCGCGTTACGCCGGGCGCGGCGCCTTCCCGAGGTACCAGGGCTGAGGCCTCACCGACATGGCCACACGACGTACGCCGCAACGCGGACCGCGCGCCGGGACCTCCCGCGTCCGAGACGGGGCACGCGACGGGGCACGCCAGGGAGCACGCCAGGGAGCACGCAACGCGGCTCGTCCCGGGCACACCCGGCCGGGACAGCGTGCCGGCGACCGCGGGCGGGCCGCGACCGCCGCTTCGCCACGCCCCCGGTTCACCAACCGGATGGCGGTCCTGGTGGTGGTGCTGGCGGTGCTGGTGGTCTCCTACGCCTCCTCGATGCGCGCCTACCTCCAGCAGCGGGCGCACATCAGCGACCTGCACGCGGCCATCGACCGCTCCACCGCCGACATCGCCGCGCTGGAGCGGGAGAAGCGGCGCTGGCAGGACGACGCCTACGTCCAGGCGCAGGCCCGGGAGCGCTTCGGCTGGGTGCTGCCCGGCGAGACCAGCTACCAGGTGATCGGCCGCGACGGACAGCCGCTGGACGGCAGCGGTGAGCTGACCGACCCCGACACCGTCGCGCGGGCCGTGCCGGACCCGTGGTGGACCAAGGTCTACGGCACCCTCGAGGCGGCCGACCACCCCAAGCAGGCCCCGGTGCCCAAGACCCGGATCGCCCCACCCGCCCCGGCCCCATCGCCGTCGGAGTGAGCATCGACCCGCAGGACGTCGAGGTGGTGGCGGCCCAGCTGGGACGCCCGCCTCGCTCGATCCACGCCGTGGCCCACCGCTGCCCCTGCGGGAACCCCGACGTCGTCGCCACCGAGCCTCGGCTCGACGACGGCACCCCGTTCCCGACGACCTTCTACCTCACCTGCCCCCGCGCCGCGTCGCTGATCGGGACGCTGGAGGCCTCTGGCCTGATGCGGGAGATGAGCGCCCGGCTGGCCGACGACGCGGACCTGGCAGCCGCCTACCGCGAGGCGCACGAGTCCTACCTCGCGGCCCGGGCCGCGATCGGCGAGGTGCCCGAGATCGCCGGCGTCTCGGCCGGTGGCATGCCCGACCGGGTCAAGTGCCTGCACGTGCTGGCCGGCCACGCCCTGGCCCAGGGGCGCGGGGTGAACCCGCTGGGTGACGAGGTCCTCGACGAGCTCGGGTCCTGGTGGGCCGGCGGGCCGTGCGTGAGCGCCTCCGGTGAGCGCGCCGAGGACCGACCATGACCCGGGTGGCGGCCTTCGACTGCGGCACCAACTCGCTGCGGCTGCTGGTCGCCGACCTCGACGTCGCCGCCGGCACCAGCACCGAGCTGGTCCGAGAGATGCGCATCGTCCGGCTCGGTGAGGGCGTCGATCGCACCGGCCGGATCAGCGAGGCCGCGATGGAGCGGGTGTTCACCGCGATCGAGGAGTACGTCGAGCTCGTGAACGCCCGCGAGGTCGAGGCGGTCCGGTTCTGCGCCACCTCGGCGGCCCGGGACGCGGAGAACTCCGCGGAGTTCATCAGCGGGGTCCGCGACCGCGTCGGCGTGGACCCCGAGGTCCTCGACGGCGACGCCGAGGCCGAGGCCAGCTTCTCCGGCGCCGTCCGCGACCTCGCCGACCTCTCCGGCGTGCCGGGGCTCTCGGGGCCGGTGCTCGTCTGCGACATCGGCGGGGGCTCCACCGAGCTGATCCTCGGCACGGTCGAGGACGGCATCGTCGCGGCGCAGTCCCTCGACATCGGCTCGGTGCGGCTCAACGAACGTCATCTCGCCGGCGACCCACCCACTCCCGAGCAGGTCGCTGCGGCCACCGCGGACATCGACGCCGCCCTCGACGGCTGCCGCGTGGACCTCTCCCGCGCCGGGGCGCTGGTGGGGGTCGCGGGCACCGTCACCACCGTCGCGGCCGGCGTCCTCGGCCTGCCCGCCTACGACCGGGACGCCATCCACCACAGCGTCCTGCCTGCCGCCGAGGTGCACACCACCGTCGCGCGGCTGGTGGCGATGACCGTCGCCGAGCGTCGCGCGCTGGGCTACATGCACCCCGGTCGTGCGGACGTGATCGGTGCCGGCGCGCTGATCCTCCACCGCCTGCTCCGACGTACGCCGGTCGACACGCTCGTGGTCTCCGAGCACGACATCCTCGACGGGATCGCCTGGTCCCTCGCTCCCAGCAACCCAGCACCCGGGAAGGCATCATGAATCTCCTCCGCAAGGACCCCGCCGCACGCACCGACGAGCAGGCGCAGGACGCAGCCGAAGAGCCCACCGGACAGGCCGCGCAGGAGCGGCCGGAGCCCGAGGACTACCGCGCCGGCCCCCGCCGCTCGCCGTGGTTCGTCGCGCGGCGCACCGTGCGCGAGTTCAGCGACGACCAGGGCACCGGTCTCGCCGCCGAGCTCACCTACTACTCCGTGCTCGCGATCTTCCCCGGCCTGATCGCGCTGCTGGCGCTGGTCGGCGTCTTCGGCCAGGCGCAGCGCTCGGTCGACCTGATCCTGGAGATCCTGACGCCGCTGGTCTCCGCCGACACCCTCGACCAGCTGCGCGGTCCGCTGGCCGACCTGGCGGCCACCCAGGGCGCCGGGATCACCCTGGTCGTCGGGGTCGCGGGCGCGCTCTGGTCGGCCTCGGGCTACGTCGGTGCCTTCAGCCGCGGCATGAACCGGATCTACGAGGTCGAGGAGGGCCGACCGTTCTGGCGGATGCGGCCGATGCAGCTCTTCGTCACGGTCGTCACCGTCGTGCTGTGCGCGCTCGCGCTCGCCATCCTGATCGTCTCGGGCCCGGTCGCCACGGCGGTCGGCAACGCGATCGGCGTGGGGGAGAACCTCCTGCTGGCCTGGAACTACGCCAAGTGGCCGGTGCTGGCGCTGATCGTGATGGTGGTCGTCGCCGTGCTCTACCACTCGACGCCGAACGTCGCCTTCCAGCGCTTCCGGCTGATCACGGTCGGTGCCTTCGTCGCGATCACGGTCTGGCTCGCGGCCTCGGTGGGGTTCGCGTTCTACATCGCGAACTTCGCCTCCTACAACAAGACCTACGGCTCGATCGCCGGCGTCGTGGTCACCTTGCTGTGGCTCTGGCTGACCAACGTGGCCCTGGTCTTCGGCGCCGAGCTCGACGCCGAGCTCGAGCGGGGCCGTGAGCTGCACAACGGACTCCCGGCCGAGGAGACCCTCCAGCTCCCGGTGCGCGACGCCCGCGGCATCGAGAAGGCGGCCCGACGCCGGGAGAAGGACGCCGAGCGGCAGCGGGCGATCCGGGTGGCCGCCTCCGAGCACGGCGACCCGGCCGACCGGCCCTTCGGGCGGCGCTGAGACCGGTGACCGGCCCAGTGATGGGCTCCGGCCCCGTCCCACCCGGCTCCGGATGGCCGGAGGACCCGGTCGGCCCGGGGGAGCCGATCCCACCGGTCGCCCGCTCCGCCGCCGGGGTGGCCCGGCTGGCCGCCCGAGCCGGCCTGACCGAGCTCGGTGCCAGGGTCTCGGTGTGCCGCGCCTGCCCGCGCCTGGTGGAGTGGCGCGAGACGGTGGCCCGCGAGAAGCGGGCGTCGTACGCCGCTGAGACCTACTGGGGCCGCCCGATCGCCGGCTGGGGCGACCCCGAGCCCCGGGTCCTCGTCGTCGGCCTCGCACCGGCGGCGCACGGGGGCAACCGCACCGGGCGGGTCTTCACCGGCGACCGTTCCGGGGACTGGCTCTTCGCCTCGCTGCACCGGGTCGGGGTGGCCTCCCAGCCGACCTCCACGCACGCGGGCGACGGCCTGCGGCTCGACGGGGTGCGAGTCGTCGCCGCAGTGCGCTGCGCGCCCCCGCAGAACAAGCCGCTGCCCGAGGAGCGTGACACCTGCGCCCCCTGGATCGACCGCGAGCTGACCCTGGTGCTGCCGACGGTGCGCGCGGTGGTCTGTCTGGGTGGGTTCGGCTGGAGTGCTGCGCTGCGAGCGCTCGCGGCCGCCGGGGTCGAGGTCCCGCGGCCGCTGCCGCGCTTCGGTCACGCAGCGGAGGTCGAGCTCGAGGGGCTCACCCTGCTGGGCTGTTTCCACCCCTCGCAGCAGAACACCTTCACCGGGCGGCTGACCGAGCCGATGCTGGACGCCGTCCTGGGTCGGGCCGTCGAGCTGGGCTCCCTATGATCGGCCGCACGCCCCGGTATCCCAATCGGCAGAGGAAGCGGTCTTAAAAACCGCACAGTGTGGGTTCGACCCCCACCCGGGGCACGCCCGGTGCCCGTGGGATGCGCCACATCCGGTGGGTCACGAAAGGGGAACACCGCGCTCCGCCCGGACGTTTGATTCCACGAGAGCCCGATAGGATCGGATTGTCCAGCGAGCGCCAGAGTGGGTGGCTCGTAGGTCTTCGTCAGGAGGACGACATGCACAGCAAGAACCCCGCCTTCTCCCGGGCTGAGGGATTCAACGGCAAGAGCGGCACCGCGACCTACCCCGGCGCCTCCTCTTCCGCAGGCTACGGCGACCCGTCCCAGTGGGGCACCGGCGGTCCCGTGGGCACCGAGGTCGACCAGGGCCGGATGACGATCGACTCCGTGGTGCAGAAGACCGGCCTCACGCTGGGCACGGTCGTGATCGCGGCCGCCGCGACCTGGTTGCTCACCGGCAAGGTGACCGACGACGCCGCGCTGAGCGGTCTCTACAGCCTCTCCCTGCTCGGCGCCCTCGGTGGCTTCGTGCTGGCGATGGTGAACTCCTTCAAGAAGGTGGTCAGCCCCGGGCTGGTCCTCGCCTACGCCGTGCTCGAGGGCATCTTCATCGGCGCCTTCAGCAAGGCGCTCGAGGCGATCTTCGCCAGCCCGGACAGCGCCCAGGGCGGTCTCGTCATCGGCGCCGTCGCCGGCACCATGGCCGCGGTCGCGGGCACGCTCGCGGCGTACAAGTTCTTCAACATCAAGGTCGGCGCCAAGTTCCGGATGTGGGTGATCGGGGCCATGTTCGGCTTCGTCGCCTTGAGCCTGCTCGACTTCGTGCTGCAGTTCTTCGGCTCGAGCTTCGGCTTCAACGGGTTCGGCACCATGGGCCTGATCACCAGTGTCGTGGGCCTCGGCATCGGCGTGCTGATGCTGATCCTCGACTTCGACTTCGTCGAGCGCGGCATCGCAGCCGGCCTGCCGGAGCGCGAGTCGTGGCGCGCGGCCTTCGGCCTGACCGTGACCATCGTGTGGATCTACATCGAGATCATCCGGATCCTGGCGATCCTGCGGGGCAACGACTGAGCGCCTGAGCAGCGCTAGCTCTCCGATGACGCCTCGGCCGGATCTCCGGCCGGGGCGTCGTCGTGCTCGGCACCGGGTGTCTCGGCGTTGCCGGTGGGCAGCAGCCGGCGCCGCATCAAGGTGACCCAGCGGCCTCCGACCCCACGCTGGGCCCCGCCCACCTCGGTCCCGTCGATCTCGGTGCCGGGGTTCTGGCTCGCGCGCACGGCGGCAGCGCCGATCGGCAGGACCGCCTCGCCGCGCGTAGGGCGGGGCAGGGACTCCTCGTCCTCCACGAGCCCCACGGCCGCGAGCACCGAGGGCACCATCGTGCGCGCCAGCGCCTCGTAGCCCGCTGCGGAGGGGTGGAACTGGTCGGGTCCGAAGAGCAGGGCCGGGGCCGCGGCGAACTCCGGGCCCAGGATCGAGCCGAGCGAGACCGTGCGGCCCCCCGCCTCGACCACCGCGACGGTCTGCGCGGCGGCCAGCCTGCGGGACCACGTCCGGGCGACCTGGCGCAGCGGGATCGGGATCGGGGAGATCGTGCCGAGGTCGGGACAGGTGCCGACGACCACCGCCACGCCCTCCCCGACGAGCCGGCGCACCGCTGCGGAGAGGTGGCGCACCGAGACGGCCGGCAGCACCGAGTGGGTGACGTCGTTGGCGCCGATCAGGATCACCGCGACGTCGGGCTCGAGGAGCAGGGCGGCGGAGATCTGGGCGTCGAGGTGGCTGGACTGCGCCCCGACCACGGCGTACTCGCGCACGTTGACGCGGCGGTTGGCCCGCTCAGCGACCCCGGAGCCCAGCCAGGCGCCCGGAGTCTGCTCCACGCTGCGTACGCCGTACCCGGCGGCGCTGGAGTCGCCGAGGAGCGCGATCTTGATGGCCGGGCCCGGCCGGCCCCGGCCGTACCACCCCGAGGAGTCCGCGACCCGGCCGTCGAAGGTGCCGATGGCCTTGCGGGCCAGCCCCGCCTGGGCCCGCAGCACGGCGTAGAGCGCCCCGCCGAGGACGGACAGGCCGCCGCCACCGAGGGCGGCGGCCCCCGTCAGCCTGCGTACTGCCGTCGCGTTGACCACAATCGGAGGGTACTCATCGGTAGTGATCAGTCCTGCAGGTGCGTCCGGGTGACCACCAGGGGGTGGTCGCTGATCCGTGCGCTCTGCGGGTAGGTGTCACGGCTGAAGGAGGAGAAGCGGGCCTGCCCGGCAGCGAAGATCCAGTCGATGGAGGTCTGCTTGGGGTAGGCGCAGGTCATGCTCGGCACGCTGTTGGGCGAGATCGAGAGCTTGTCCTGGGTCAGCGGGCAGAACGCCTTCGCGCGGTCGTTGAAGTCCCCGGTGAGGAAGACCGGGCGACCGGTGGCGCGCAGGTCGATCATCTTCTGCTTCTCGATGGCGACCGCCCTGGCTCGGTAGCCGGCCGCATTGCCGCGCACGTTGGCAGGGTTGTGCACGTTGAGGAAGTACGCCGTGCGGCCGGTCGCCTTCTCGCGCAGCAGGACGGCGGGCACGTGCCGGATGTTGCCGTTGAAGTAGGGGATGTCGAAGGTCTCACCGGAGACGAACTCCATCGTCGACTTGCGCCAGATGATGGCGTTCTCGGTGTCGCGGCGCTTGCCCGCGGGGTCCCAGTGGAAGATCCCCCAGGTGCCGCCGGTCTTCTTCATGAAGTAGTCGCTCTGGATCTCCTGGAACTCCTGGAGGCCGACGACGTCGAGACCGCGCGAGTCGAGCAGCGAGATCGCCCGGTTGGTCCGCTGCGGGTAGGTGGCGTAGCGCGAGCTCTTGCGGGTGTGGCTGGCACCGAGCACGTTGAACGAGGCCAGGTTGAAGCCGGGGGTGTCGAAGAGGTAGCGGGTGGGCGGGGCCTGGCCGACGTACCGGTTCAGCCACCAGGTGGCGTTCTGGCGACGGCCGTTGCGGGTGACCGAGAAGTACAGGCCGCAGGCGCCGGTCTTGGGGGCCGTGCCGACGTAGCCGATGGGCTGGCCGGACTGCACGATCTGGCCGTGCTGGACCAGGGCGCTGCTCAGGTAGGCGTAGCCGGTGACCAGGCCGCGGGTGTTGCTCACCACCCGGACCAGGTTGGCGCCCGCCCAGCGGAGGTTGGTGTTGACCAGCACGCGACCGGGGTGCGCGGCGTAGACCACCTGGTTGCAGGGCGCTTGGATGTCGGTGCCGGCGTGCTTGGCCCGCGAGGTGCGCAGGTCCTTGACCGAGCTGCTGGCGGCGACGGGGAAGAAGACGTTGGGCGCGCTGACCTTGCGCCACATCGGGTCGTCGCTGCCGGCCTGGCTGGGGGCGGCGACCAGGGCGGGGCTCGACATGACACCGATCGCGAGGACTGTGGCCAGGGCGCGGACCGGGGTGTTCCACCGGGTCCGGGTGAAGTGGCGAATCATTCGGCGTGTCTCCCTCGAAGCTTGAACCAGATCAGGTATAAGGATCGAGGGAAGTATGCACCATTTTCTGGGGCTTGTGGGCCCAGAGTGAAAATTGGTGCGCCCGTGACGGGTGTCGGTGCTTGCAAATCCCACGGTACGGGGCAGGTAGGTTGACCGCATGGAGTATGCGAATTCCCTGCTCGACCTGATCGGCAACACCCCCCTGGTGAGGCTCGACAAGACCGTCGGCGAGACCCGGTCTCTGGTCCTCGCGAAGGTGGAGTACCTCAACCCCGGCGGATCGGTGAAGGACCGGATCGCGGTCCGGATGATCGACGCCGCCGAGGCCAGCGGCGCCCTCAAGCCGGGCGGCACCATCGTCGAGCCGACCTCGGGCAACACCGGCGTCGGGCTGGCCCTGGTGGCCCAGCAGCGCGGCTACAAGTGCGTCTTCGTGTGCCCCGACAAGGTCAGCGAGGACAAGCGCAACGTGCTCAAGGCCTACGGTGCGGAGGTGGTCGTGTGCCCCACGGCGCTGCCGCCGGAGCACCCGGGCAGCTACTACAACGTCTCGGACCGCCTGATGCGCGAGACCGAGGGGGCCTGGAAGCCCGACCAGTACTCCAACCCCGACAACCCGCGCTCGCACTACGAGACCACCGGGCCGGAGATCTGGAAGCAGACCGGGGGCCAGATCACGCACTTCGTCACCGGGATGGGCACCGGCGGCACGATCAGCGGCGTCGGTCGCTACCTCAAGGAGCAGAACCCCGAGGTCCAGGTCGTCGGCGCCGACCCGGCCGGCTCGGTCTACTCCGGCGGCACCGGCCGCCCCTACCTCGTCGAGGGCGTGGGCGAGGACTTCTGGCCCGAGACCTACGACCGCACGATCGCCGACCGGGTGATCGAGGTCTCCGACGCCGACTCCTTCTCGATGACCCGTCGGCTGGCCCGCGAGGAGGGCATGCTGGTGGGTGGCTCCTCGGGGATGGCCGCCTTCGCCGCCGCACAGCTGGCCCGGGAGCTCGACGACCCGGCCGCGGTGGTCGTCGTACTCCTGCCCGACAGCGGCCGCGGCTACCTGACCAAGGTCTTCGACGACGACTGGCTGGCCCGCTACGGCTTCCTCAGCGGCTCCGCGAGCGGGCTCAGCGTCGGGGAGGTGCTGCACACCAAGAAGGGCGACATCCCGGCCCTGGTGCACACGCACCCCTCGGAGACGATCGCCGAGGCGGTCGCGATCCTCAAGGAGTACGGCGTCTCGCAGATGCCCGTGGTCCTCGCCGAGCCGCCGATCATGGCCGCGGAGGTGGCCGGGTCGGTCTCCGAGCGCAGGCTGCTGGACGCCCTCTACGCGGGGGACGCCCGGCTGGCCGACCAGGTCGAGCAGCACATGGACCAACCGCTGCCGACGGTCGGGGCCGGGGCGAGCGTGGCCGAGGCGGTGGCTGCTCTGCGCGACGCCGACGCGCTGCTGGTCCACGAGGACGGGCGGCCGGTCGGCGTGCTCAGCCGGCAGGACCTGCTCGGGTTTGTGGCTCGGGACTAGACAATTGGCGCGAACCCTCGCCTACCCGGGCCGGGTTGCCTAGTGTTGACCCCAGCATTTGCCTTCGACGCAACCCAACGTGGGGACAAGTGCCATGGTCTCGGCGGGATGGGATGCTCACGATGGTGAGTCCCTCCACTCCCATTTCCTTCGTGACCAAGGGTGGTGAGGTGGATCCCCCCAAGGTCACCTCACCACCCGCCTCACCGGCTCAGCGCACCTGACGAGCAGCAGCAGGATCGGCCAGCCCCAGGTCGGGGTGCAGGATCCGGGCCAGCGCCTCGATGCCGTCGACCAGCCGGGGCCCGGGGCGCGCCCAGGAGGCGTTGGCGTCCACCGCCCACACCGGCACCCCCTCGGGCAGCTCGCCGCCGGCCACCACCTGCTCGGCCAGGCCCACTGAGTCCTCGAGGTGGAAGCCGCACGGGGCGCAGACCACCAGGTCCGGCCGGCTGGCGCGCACCTGCTCCCAGGTGACCCGCACCGACCTCTCGCCGGCGGTTCCCAGTGCCGCAACGCCTCCGGCCAGGGTGACCATCTCGGGCACCCAGTGCCCCGGCGCGTAGGGCGGGTCGGTCCACTCCAGCACCAGCACTCGCAGCGGGGTCCGCCCCCGGAGCTCGGCGGCCACCGCGTCCAGCCGCGCGCGCAGATCTCGGACCAGCTCCCGCGCCGCGGTCTCGCGCCCGGTCGCCGTGCCGAGGACCTCCACCGAGGCGAGCACCTGCTCCAGGGTGTGCGGGTCGATGGTGAGCACCTCGGCGGTGCAGCCCAGGTGTGCCAGGGCGTCGTCGACCACCGAGACGTCGACCGCGCAGACCGCACACAGGTCCTGGGTGACCACCAGGTCGGCGTCCAGGTCGGCCAGCGCGCCCTCGTCGAGGTGGTAGAGGTCCTCGCCCGCTCCCATGGCCGCGACCACGAACGAGTCGATCTCCTCGGCCCGCAGGCCCGCGGGCATCGCGCTGGTCGAGACCACCCGGCGTTCCCGGGCCTGCGGCGGGTGGTCGCACTCGAAGGTCACGCCCACGACGTCCTCACCGGCCCCGAGCGCGAACAGGATCTCGGTGGTCGAGGGCAGCAAGGAGACGATGCGCATGACCCGATCGTGCCAAACGGCCTTCGCTAGGTAGGTTTCTGGTCATGCCGGTTGCCTCCTACCTCACCGTCGCTCGCGACGGGAGCGCCGAGATCGAGGTGTCGCGCTCCCGCTTCCTGTGCACCGTGGCGCGGGTCGGGGACGAGATGGGCGCCCGTGGGCTGATCGACCAGGTGCGGCGGCAGCACTGGAACGCCGGGCACCACTGCTTCGCCTACATCCTCGGACCCGACCGGGCCGTCGAGCAGTCCAGTGACGCGGGCGAGCCGTCGGGCACCGCGGGCGCACCGATGCTGGCCGTGCTCCGGGGCCAGGAGCTCTCCGACACCGTCGTGGTGGTCTCGCGGTGGTTCGGTGGCACCATGCTCGGCACCGGTGGCCTGGCACGGGCGTACGCCGGTGCGACCCGCGCGGGCCTGGCCGAGGTGGGCCGCGCCGAGCGGATCCTGCACGAGCTGTGCGAGGTCGAGGTGGACATCGCCGCGGTCGGCCGGCTCGAGCACGAGCTGCGCGCTCGCGGGGCCCGGGTGCTCGGCGTGGAGTACACCGGCGAGGCGCTGTTGCGCTTCGCGATCCCCCCGCGAGCCCGGGCCGTGACCGAGGAGATGGTCGCCGAGCTGACCGAGGGCGCCGTCGCCTTGCGGGTGATCGGGCAGCAGTGGGTGGACTCCCCGGTCTAGGGGCCGGTTCGAGGGCCGGGTTCAGGGCCGGGTCTCAGGGCCGGGTGCTCAGGGCCGTCCGGTCGCCGCCGCGGCGAGGGCGGCCGTGACCCGGCGTACGACCGCGGCATCGACCTTGAGCACCTCGCGGTCCCAGGTCAGCAGCCCGTTGAGCTCGTCCTCGACGTCGCTGAGCTGGGTGTAGACGGTCGCGGCGAGCCCGTCGCGCACCGCTGCGAGCAGTGGGTCGTGCAGGGCGACGAAGGTGCGGGCCAGCTCGTCCGCGTCCTCGGCGTGCCGGTAGCCGAACTCCCGGGCGCTCCAGTCGTGGCCCTCGACGCGCAGGCTGGTGCCGCCGTACTCGCTCAGCGCCAGCACCCGGTCGTCGCGCCGGCCCCACCGACGTCGTCGCGGCATCCGGAACGCCCCGTGGTAGCGGTGGAAGCTGCGGATGTCGCCCCCTCCCTGGTCGACCCAGCCACTGACGTGGTTGACCTGCCGGGTCGGGTCGAGCGCGGCGACCTCGCGCGCCACGGCGTTGGCGTCGAACTGGCCCCAGCCCTCGTTGTACGGCGTCCACACCGCGAGTGAGACCACGTTGCGCAGCAACCACACCGTGCGCCGGACCTCCTCGCGGAACTCCTCGCGTCCCGCACGGTCGCCCCGGTGGTAGAGCCGGTGCAGGCGATCGGGGACGCGGACCGGCCGGGTCGCCGGCAGTGTGGTCACCAGGTGGCGGTAGCGCCCGCCCCCGTTGACCATGTCCTGCCAGACCAGCATCCCGATCCGGTCGCAGTGGGCATACCAGCGCAGCGGCTCGATCTTGACGTGCTTGCGGAGCACGGTGAAGCCGAGCGACCTCATCGTCTCGATGTCGTGGACCATCGCGGCGTCGCTCGGCGGGGTCAGCAGGCCGTCGGGCCAGTACCCCTGGTCGAGCACGCCCACGTGCGCGAACGGCTCCTCGTTGAGGAGCAGGCGCGGGTGCCCGGCCGCGTCCGCGCCGACCCCGAAGGACCGGATCGCGGCGTAGGAGGTGACCACGTCCTCGCCGAGCCGGACCTCGAGGTCGTAGAGGTGGGGCGTCTGCGGGGTCCACGGCCGCACCTCCGCCAACGGCAGGATCGCCGCCTCCCCGACCGGCACGACCGCCTCGGCCACGACGCGACCCTCGCTGGAGACGACGACGCGCGCCTTCCCAGCCGTGCCCGGAGGCACCTCGGCGACGACGGTGACCTCCAGGGCCCCGATGTCGAGGTGCGGCACCAGGACCAGCTCCTCGACGTACGACGCCGGGACCGGCTCGAGCCAGACCGTCTGCCAGATGCCGGACTGGGCGGTGTACCAGATCGTGCCCCGGTCCAGGCGCTGCTTGCCGCGGGCGTGGGGGCCCTGCTCGGAGACATCCCGGACCCGCACCTCGAGCAGCTGGTCAGACTGGGGCGCGAGCGCCTCGGTCACCTCGAGGGTGAACGGCAGGTAGCCGCCGGTGTGCGACCCGACCTCGTCCCCGTTCACCCAGACCGTGCAGGACTGGTCGACGGCCCCGAAGTGCAACAGCAGGCGCCCGCCAGAAGGGACCTCCGGGGCGGTGAAGGTGCGGCGGTACCACAGCCACTCGTCCGGCTGCAGCTGTCGGCTCACCCCGGAGAGCGGCGCCTCGGGCGAGAACGGCACCACGATCGGGCCGTCGTAGGCCGACGGCCGGTGGGGCGACGCCGTGAAGGCGTGCTCCCACCGGCCGTTGAGGTTGACCCACCGGGGTCGGACGAGCTGGGGACGCGGGTGCTCCGGCAGCGGCTGGTCGGGGTCGAGCCTGGCGCCCCACCTGGTCAGCACGCGCTCGTCACCGGTTCCGGTGAGGTGGTGGCTACTCGGACTTCTCGACGTCCTCGCGCAGGTCGAGCATCACCTTGGTCAGGGTCTTGGCGTCCCAGCCGGGGACGGTCGGGATCAGCTCGCCCATGGAGTCCTCGGTGGCCCAGGCGCAGATCGCGATCTTCTCCTCGCCCTGGGACTGCGAGGCGCAGATGGCCTTGCCGCCCGCGTCGCCCGCGGAGACGTTGGAGACCGTGAACCCGTTGGCGCCGGCCTGCTTGCCGAAGGCCTTGACGAAGCTGGCGGGGTCCTGCGGCTCCTTGAGCTTGGCGCCGAGGAAGACCAGGGAGCCCGCCGGGCCGCGCTTGGCGTCGGTCTGGTTGTAGATCGCCGACTTCACGTAGCTGACGTTCTTGGCCTGGGTCTTGAACTGCGTCGCGGCGCCGTCGAGCTGGGTCTTCAGCGCGGTCTCCTTCTCGGTCTCGCGCTTCATCCCACCCGCGGTGGCCGGGGTGGCGATGCTGTGGCTGTCGGTGCGGGTGAGCGCGAAGGCGGTGAAGCCGGCGCCCGCGAGCGCCAGCACCAAGACGACCGCGATCACGGCGATCACGACCCGGGAGCGCTTCTTCGAGGTGGGCTCCGGGGCCGGCTCGAACGCCGGCGGCGGCGTGGGCTGGACAGGGGGCGGCGTTGACTCACTCATGGGCACAAGTGTGCAGACCGGCGCCACATGGCCCGTCGCCGGGGGGCTGTGCGGGTGACGGCGGCCACTGTGGTCGGCTGCCGGCTTGCCGGATCCGGTGGACACGCGAGCGGGATCCGGACATGTGGGGGGTGTATCGACCAAGATCTAGCGAAGGACCTCCTGATGCCAGCTGAACTCGACTCCCTGATCTCGCGGGCCGCGCCCCGCGTCACCCCGCCCCACCCGCACGTGCAGGCAGCACTGGCCGACCTCGTCGCCGCCACCGAGCGTGAGGCGGCGAGCGCCGTGGTGGTGCCCCTGAACCGGCAGCGAGCACGGGTGCGGGCCGCCCTGGGTGGCCTGGCCGCCGTGGCGCTCCTCGGTGCCGGCGCCGGAGCCAGCGCCGCGGGCGTCCTGCCTGCCCCGCGCTGGGCGCCGTGGTACGACGGCCCGCACGTCCGGCAGACCCAGACGACCACCCCTGCCGGGGACTGCCGGACGACCTACGGGCTCAAGGCGATCGAGGATCCCGGACGGCCCGCAACGGCTGCGGAGCGTGACGCCGCCCTCGACGGCGCCCGCACGTTCCTCGCCTCCGTCGACGTCGAGGCCATCGACGTCGCGCGCGCCGTGGCACAGATCCCGGAGACCGCGGTCGTCCCGGGATGGACCCGTGCCGAGCGCGAGGGGTTCGCGATCCAGCTCTGGCTCCAGGACCGGCTGGACCGCGACCTGTCGCGCCGCGGCCTGGTCGCGACCGTCTCGGTGTCGATGATGCAGGACTGCTCGGGAGGAGGCGCGTGAGCGCGGGCGCCGCCGCGGCCATGCACGAGCTCCTGCTGGAGTCCTCGGCCGACCTGCTGGGCTACCTCGAGCGTCGGGTGTGGCCCCGAGACGACGCGGCCGACCTCCTGGCCGAGACCATGCTCACCGCGTGGCGTCGGGTCGACGAGCTGCCCGCGGACCCCGAGCGCCGCCGGATGTGGCTGTTCGTCACCGCCGTCAACGTGCTGGCCAACCACCGCCGGTCGGCGCGGCGCCGGCTGGCGCTGGCGGACCGGCTCCGCGGATGCCTCACGTCGTCAGCTGCCTCCCCGGACCTCGACGAGGTGCACACCGTCCGGGAGTCGGTGCGTGCCCTGCCCGAGGAGCAACGGGAGCTGGTGATGCTCGTGCACTGGGACGGCTTCACCGTCGCGGAGGCCGCCCAGCTCCTGGGCCTGAACGCATCCACCGCCCGTAGCCGGCACGCCGCTGCCAAGGCGACCCTGCGGGAGCGGCTGGCCGAGCTGCCGATCGGCTGAGCGGGACGTCATACGAACTGGTTGTTCGAGCCACCGGGAGGTATGACGTCCGCGGGGGATCAGGCCTTCGGGACCGGCACCCCGGTGGCGGAGTGGCAGCGGTACCCGAAGGGGTTCTTCAGCAGGTACTGCTGGTGGTGGTCCTCGGCGTAGTAGTACGGCGTCTCGCTCGCCGGCCGGATCTCGGTGGTGATCGGGCCGTAGCCGCGCTTGGTCAGCTCGGGCTGGTAGCGCTCGGTGACCAGGCGCGCGACCTGCTCCTGCTCGGGGCTGGTGACGTAGATCGCCGAGCGGTACTGGGTGCCGGAGTCGTTGCCCTGCCGCATCCCCTGCGTGGGGTCGTGCACCTCGTAGAAGGCGGCGACCAGGTCGGCGTAGGAGACCTTCGCAGGGTCGAAGACCACCCGCACGGCCTCGGTGTGGCCGGTCCTGCCGCTGCAGACCTCCTCGTACGACGGGTGCGGGGTGCTGCCGCCGGCGTAGCCGACCGAGGTCGACCAGACCCCGTCGACCTGCCAGAAGATCTCCTCGGCGCCCCAGAAGCAGCCGAGGCCGAAGACGGCGACCTCGAGGCCCTCGGGGACCTCGTCGGTGACCAGCGGGGCGTCGAGGGCGCGGTGACGCTCGGCGAGCTGGAAGGGACGCTCCGCCCGGCCGGGCAGGGCCTGGTCGGGAGTCGGGAGGGTGGTCTTGCTGCGCAGGAACATCGGTGGCCTTTCGTGGGCGGCACCTTCTGCAACGCCGAAGGAGCCCAGGTGCTTCCCAGTCTGGCTCAGCGCTGGTTGCCCCCGCCACGCCTGCCGGTGCAGTAGGCGTCGCGGGCCCTCGAGTGGTCCGGCGAGGTGAACATCGCCTTGATCATCAGGGCCTGCGAGGCGGCGTACTCCTCGATCATCTGCTCGGCGAGCCGCTTCTGGTGCGGCGTCCTCGCGGTCACGAGGTGCTCGGCGTGCCGCCAGACCATCTCGCGCCAGCCGCGCATCACCAGTCCGGCTCCGGTCTCGTCCAGCGGGCCCGCGTCGAGGTCGTCGAAGGTCGGGTCGAAGCGCCGGGCCTCCTCCTTGAACACCGGGGCGTAGAGGCTGTCGAGGCGCTGGTTGTAGGCGTTGTGGTCGGGCTTGTGGCTGCGTCCGCGCCGGTCGGTCAGGCCGACGGCCGCCAGGGCGTGCGGGAAGTCGTTGTTGATGTGGGCGTTCATGTTGATCATGAAGTCGCCGAGCCCGGTCAGCGAGCGGTCGTCGCTGGCTGCGAGCGCGATCCGCCAGGCCCTCGGCACCTGCGACCTCCGCCCGGCGTTCCAGTCATCGAGGGTGCGGAAGTACATCCCGGCGAAGACGGCGTCGAGCCGGGTCAGCCATCTGCGATCGGCGAAGTAGCCGGAGTCGGCGGCGGCCTTCACGTTCTGGGTGACGCGCAGGTAGGCCAGCGAGAAGATCGCGTCGTGGTCGCACGCGGCGGCCAGCGGTCGCAGCCGCTGCTTCATGGTGCGGATCACCCGGACGATGCACTTCGGCGAGCCGCTGCGGCAGGTCCGCCCGCGGTACGCCGAGTAGGGGACCGGTGCGGGCGGCAGCGCGGAGATCACCGGGTCGACCGGTCCGGGACCCACGGGTCCCGTCGCGCCCGCGCCGGTGGTCACGCTCGCGAGCAGCGCGAGCGAGCCGACGATGGTGGCGACCGAGCGTCCGAGACTCATATGGGTGCAACGAGGCAGGCTGGCCCGGGCTACGTGGGCGGTGGCGCCGAGCGGGCCAGTAGCCTGCTCGGGTGACCCAGGAACACCGAGAGAAGTCCGGCTTCGAGACCCGCGCCATCCATGCCGGCTACGAGCCCGACCCGATGACCGGCGCGGTGATCCCGCCCATCTACGCCACCTCGACCTACAAGCAGGACGGCGTCGGCGGCATGCGCGGGGGCTATGAGTACAGCCGCTCCGGCAACCCGACCCGGACCGCGCTGGAGGGCAACATCGCGGCGCTCGAGGAGGGGGAGCGCGGGTTCGCGTTCGCCTCCGGCCTTGCGGCCGAGGACACCCTGCTGCGCACGATCTGCGACCCTGGCGACCACGTGGTCATCCCCGACGACGCCTACGGCGGCACCTTCCGGCTGGTCGACAAGGTGGCCAGGCGCTGGGGTCTCGAGCACAGCCCGGCGCCGGTGAGCGACGTCGACGCGGTGCGGGCGGCGATCATCCCCGGTCGCACCAGGGCGGTCTGGGTGGAGACCCCGACCAACCCGCTGCTCAACATCGGCGACATCGAGGCGCTGGCCGCGGTGGCGCACGACGCGGGCGCCCTGCTGGTGGTCGACAACACCTTCGCCTCGCCGTACCTCCAGCAGCCGCTGACCCTCGGCGCCGACGTCGTGGTGCACTCCACGACGAAGTACTGCGGTGGCCACTCCGACGTCGTCGGCGGTGCCCTGGTCGTGCGCGACCATGCCCTGGTCGACCAGGTCGCCTTCCACCAGAACTCCATGGGCGCGGTCGCCGGCCCGTTCGACGCGTGGCTGGTGCTGCGGGGCCTGAAGACGCTCGGCGTCCGGATGGACCGGCACTGCGACAACGCGGAGAAGGTCGTGGAGTTCCTCGCCGGCCACGCCGCGGTCAGCCAGGTGATCTACCCCGGGCTCGAGGAGCACCCCGGCCACGCGGTGGCCAGCCGCCAGATGAAGCGGTACGGCGGGATCGTGTCCTTCCGCGTCACCGGCGGTGAGCAGCACGCACTCGACGTGTGCGCGGCGACAGAGGTGTTCACGCTCGGGGAGTCGCTGGGTGGCGTCGAGTCGCTGATCGAGCACCCGGGCCGGATGACCCACGCGAGCGTGGCCGGCACCGACCTCGAGGTCCCCTCCGACCTGGTCCGCCTCAGCGTCGGCATCGAGACCGCCGACGACCTGCTCGCCGACCTCGACCGGGCACTCTCCGGCGCGGACAGCACTGGCGGGCGGGCTTGATCCTCTGCGTCGACTTCGGGTCCACCTTCACCAAGGCGGCACTCGTGGACGGCGCCTCCGGCGAGCTGCTCGGCTCGGCGAGCCACCGCACCACGACCGAGACCGACGTCCTCGACGGCCTCGACGCCTGCCGGGCCGAGCTCGCCCGGCAGCATCCGGGGGCGGCCGACGCCGAGGTGCTGGCCTGCTCCTCGGCAGGCGGCGGCCTGCGGATCGCGGTCGTCGGCAACGAGGCGCTGGTGACGGCCGAGGCGGGGCGCCGGGTCGCGCTGTCCAGCGGCGGCCGGGTGGTGGCGGTGCTCGACCGCGACTGCGGTGACGCTGCTTTCGCCGAGCTGGTCGGGGTGAGTCGTCCTGACGTCGTGCTGCTGACCGGGGGCACCGACGGCGGCGACCAGGACGGGATCCTCGGCGGGGCCGGCCGGCTGGTGGCCGCCGGCTGGCTGGGGCCGGTCGTGGTGGCCGGCAACACCGAGGCCCGGGAGGCGGTGCAGCACGTGCTCCTCGGCCGGCCCTGCATCGTCACCGGCAACGTCGTGCCGCGGATCGGCGTACTCGATCCCGGGCCGGCCCGCGTCGCGATCCGGGAGATGTTCCTGGCCCATGTGATCGGCGGGAAGCACCTGAGCCGGCGCTCCGACTTCACCGCGATGGTGCGGGGAGCCACCCCCGACCTCGTGCTCACCGGAGTGGAGGTGCTCGCGCACGAGGCCGGCGGCGAGGGCGTGGTCGTGGTCGACATCGGCGGCGCCACCACCGACGTGCACTCCGTGGTCCGGCTCGACCCGGAGGACGCCGGGCTGGCCCGCGAGGTGGTCGCGAGCACCCCGGTCACCCGCACCGTCGAGGGCGACCTGGGCATGCGCTGGAGCGCACTGGACACCTGGGAGGCGGCCCACGAGGCCGGCCTGCTGGGCAGGGACCTCCGGTCCGCTGCCGTACGCCGGGCCGCTGACCCGGCCCTGCTCCCGGGCACCCCCGAGGAGCTGGCCGAGGACGAGCAGCTCGCCGCGGCCGCTGCGACCCTGGCCGTGCGCCGTCACGTCGGGCGCTCCCGCGTGGTGGTCGGACCCGACGGGCGCGTGGTGGAGCGCACCGGCAAGGACCTGCGCGAGGTGGCACTGCTGGTCGGCTCCGGCGGAGTCCTGCGGCACGCCGCGCCGGTCACCGCCGCCCGCGTGCTCGAGGCGGTGGTGGGGTTCTCGCCCGAGGGCTGGCAGCAGCCTGAGCGACCCCGGGTGGTGGTCGACCGCGACTACGTCCTCGCAGCCGTCGGGCTGCTCTCGGAGCGGCATCCCGGTGCCGCGCAGGTGCTCGCACGTAACCTGTGCGCGTGTCGAGAAACCCACGGGAGCTGATCAACGACCTCCGCAGCCGGTCCCGTTCGCAGGTGACGGCGCGCGCCGAGCAGGCGGAGCGGGAGAGTCTCGTGCTCCGCGAGCGGATCGCGCTGCAGTGGGCCGAGCTGCGCGCCGCCCGCCGGGCGATGGAGGCGGCGCAGGAGGCCAGCCCGGAGATCGCCGCCGGCGCCTCGAACTTCAGGCGCGCGGAGGTGCCCTACGGAGTCGACCTGGCAGCGGCCTGGTCGTGGCGGTCGATCGTGATCGCCGCCGCCACCCTGGGCGTGCTGTGGCTGCTCAACTTCTTCCTCGTCGTGGTGCTGCCGCTGCTGGTGGCGCTGCTGATCGCGGCCCTGGTGACGCCGGCCCTCGGGTGGCTCGGGCGGATCGGCGTCTCCCGCAAGATCGCCTCGCTGCTGATCGTGGTCCTGGGGGTGGGCTTCATCTCGACGATGGTCGCCTTCGTGGGCAACCAGGTGGCCTCCGGCATCGGTGACCTCGGCACCCAGGTCACCGACGGCCTCGACCAGGTGCGGCAGTGGTTGCGCACCGGCCCGCTGAACATCACCGACTCCCAGATCAGCGACGCCCTCGACGCCGCGCAGAAGCAGATCTCCGCCATGGGCTCGGACGCCGTCGGGCGGGTCACCGAGGTCGGCACCGCGGTGGGCCACGTCGTCGCCGGGCTGTTCATCGTGCTGTTCGCCACCTACTTCTTCCTCGCCGACGGGCCCAAGATCTGGGCCTGGCTGGTCCGGCTGTTCCCGCGCGCGGGCCGGCTGCAGGCCGACTCCTCGGGCCGGGTCGCCTGGCAGTCGCTGACCCAGTTCGTCCGCGCGACGGTGCTGGTCGCCGGCACCGACGCCATCGGGATCATGATCGGCGCCGCCGCACTCCAGGTGCCCTTCGTCGGGGCGATCGGCGTGCTGGTCTTCCTCGGCGCGTTCGTGCCGCTGATCGGTGCGTTCGTCTCCGGCACCGTGGCCGTCCTCGTCGCGCTCGTCGCCCAGGGGCCGTTCACGGCGCTGCTGATGTTCGGCGTCGTCGTGCTGGTCCAGCAGATCGAGGCGCACGTGCTGCAGCCCTTCCTGATGGGCCGCTTCGTCTCGGTGCACCCGCTGGGCGTGATCGTCGCGATCGCCCTGGGCGTGATCGTGGCCGGGGTCGCGGGCGCCCTGATCGCCGTACCCCTGGCGGCGTCGCTGAACGCCGTCGTGCAGCACCTGGCCGACTACACCGACGTGGGGGAGACTCCCGCCGAGGCCGCCGAGGACGATCCGGTGGGCACGTTGCCCGAGGACGCGACCGGCGAGGAGGTGGCCGACACCGGCACCGTTCCCGCTCCGGCCGGGTCGTCGGAGACCGGGACCGGCTCCGGGGGCGCCTGACGGGTCCCGAGCGGGACCTCCTTGATGAACAGCGCCACCAGCCCGGCGATCACCACGATCGGGAGCGCGGTCAGGAACATCTCGTCGATCGACCTGCTGAAGGCCTCCTGCACCAGGACACGCACCTGGACCGGAAGCTGCCGGATCGCCTCGGTGTTGTTGGTGTCCACCTGGTCCGCTGCCGCGCCGGGCAGTACGTCGCCCAGGTGGGTCGCCAGCCGGCTGGTCAGGATCGCGCCGAACAGCGCGGTGCCGAACGAGCCGCCCATCTGGCGGAAGAACGTCACCGAGCTGGTGGCCACGCCGATGTCGGTGCGCTCCACCGAGTTCTGCACCACGACGACCATCACCTGCAGGGTCAGTCCCAGGCCCGCCCCGAAGAGGTACATCGCCAGCCCGGCGTACCAGTAGGGCGTCTCGACACCCACCCGGGAGAGCAGCACGAGCGCGAGCACGATCAGCGCGGCGCCGGTCGGCGGGAAGACCCGGTAGCGGCCGGTGCGCGACATCACCTGGCCGGCCGAGAGCGAGGTGGTGAAGATGCCGAGCACCATCGGCACCATCGCCAGGCCCGACCGGGTGGGGGAGAAGCCCTGGACGACCTGCAGGTAGACCGGCAGGAAGATCATCGAGCCGAACATCGCGATCCCGATCAGGAACCCGAAGCCGTTGGCGAGCGAGAAGATCGAGTTGCGGAACAGCCGCATCGGGATGATCGGCTCGGTGGCGCGCAGCTCGACGAGGACGAACAGCACCGCGAGCGCGAGACCGCCGAGGAGCAGCGCGAGGCTCGCCGAGTCGCCCCAGCCGAGCTCGGGGCCGGCCCACGCGGTGTAGAGCAGCAGCGAGCTGACCGCCGCCACGATCACCGCGGCTCCGAGATAGTCGATGCTGTGGTCGCGGCGTACGTGCGGCATCTTCAGCGCAGCCGAGGTGATCACCAGCGCGAGCAGGCCGAGCGGCACGTTGATGAAGAAGATCCACTGCCACCCGGGGCCGTCGGCGAAGAAGCCGCCCAGGACGGGGCCGAGCACCGAGGCGGTGCCGAAGGTGAGCGCGAAGTAGCCCTGGTAGCGACCCCGCTCGCGCGGCGGGATCACGTCGCCGACGGTGGCCAGCGCCAGCGCCATCAGGCCGCCACCGCCGAGGCCCTGGATCGCGCGGAAGGCGATCAGCTGGTCGATGTTGGCCGAGAACCCGGAGGCCAGCGAGCCGGCCACGAAGACGACGATCGCGATCTGGAACAGCAGCCGCCGGCCGTAGAGGTCGGAGATCTTGCCCCACAACGGCGTGGAGGCGGTCGAGGCGAGCAGGTAGGCGGTGACCACCCAGGAGAGCTTGCTGAAGCCGCCGAGGTCGCTGGTGATCCGGGGCAGGGCCGTGCCGACGATGCTCTGGTCGAGCGCGGCGAGGAACATCCCCACCATCAGCCCACTCATCACCACCAGGATCTGGCGGTGAGACAGGTAGCCGTCGGAGTCGGAGGTCACCACGCGAGTGTCACAGAATTAGTTGTCATAAGCAACTGGATTGGTGGTGACGTCACTCACCATAGGGTGGCCCCATGTCCGTCACACTCGCCGACATCGAGGCTGCCCGGAACCTCATCGCCGACGTCGCCATTCCCACCCCGATGGAGCAGTCGCGCTGGCTCCAGACCGTGGTGGAGGGACCGGTCCTGCTCAAGTGCGAGAACCTGCAGCGGACCGGCTCGTTCAAGATCCGGGGCGCCTACGTCCGGCTCTCCCGCCTCAGTGCGGAGGAGCGCGCCCGCGGCGTGGTCGCGGCCTCTGCCGGCAACCACGCGCAGGGCGTCGCGCTGGCCGCGCGGATGCTCGGCATCACCGCGACCGTCTTCATGCCCGAAGGAGCGCCGATCCCGAAGGCCAACGCCACCCGCGGCTACGGCGCCGACGTGCGCTTCAGCGGGGACTACCTCACCCAGGCGCTGGTGGCCGCGCAGCAGTTCTCCGACGAGACCGGTGCGGTCTTCATCCATCCCTTCGACCACGCCGACATCGTGGCGGGGCAGGGGACCCTGGGCCTCGAGGTGATCGAGCAGGCTCCGGAGGCGGCCACCGTCCTGGTGCCCACCGGTGGTGGCGGCCTGTTGGCCGGGGTGGCGCTGGCGATCAAGTCGCTGCGGCCCGACATCCGGGTGGTCGGCGTACAGGCCGAGGAGGCGGCGGCGTTCCCGGAGTCGCTGCGACGCGGCGAGCCGGTCCCGCTGGAGCTGATGACCACGATGGCCGACGGCATCGCGGTCGCGCGCCCCGGGGACGTGCCGTTCGCGGCGATCAGGGAGCACGTCGACGAGATCGTGACGGTCTCGGAGAACTCCATCTCCCGGGCGCTGGTGATGCTGCTCGAGCGCGCCAAGATGGTCGTCGAGCCGGCGGGAGCCACGGCCGTGGCCGCGGTGCTCGACCGCCCCAAGTCCTTCGGTACGCCGGTCGTGGCGGTGCTCTCGGGCGGCAACGTCGACCCGCTGCTGCTCGGCAAGCTGATCCGGCACGGGCTGGCCTCCGGTGGGCGCTACCTGAACCTCCAGGTGGTGATCCCGGACCGGCCCGGCGGGCTAGCGCGGCTGCTCGTGGAGCTGGCCGAGGCGGGCGCCAACGTGCTCGAGGTGGCGCACGACCGCACCTCGACCACCTTGAACATCGGTGAGGTGGAGGTGCGCACCCAGCTGGAGACGCGCGGCCTGGCCCACGCCGAGGGCGTGCTCAGCCGGCTGCGCGAGCACGGCTACCAGGTCATCGAGTAGGCCTCACCCGCTGTAGGGCACGGCCTCCACGATCTCGGCCTTCTGCTCCTTGCCGTTGGGCAGGGTGTAGGTCACGGTCTCGCCACGCCGGGCGCCGTTGATGGCCTGCCCGAGGGGGGACTGCGGGGAGTAGACCTTGATGTCGTCGCCGGCCATCTCGCGGGCGCCGAAGAGGAAGGTCTCGGTGAAGTCGATGCCGAGCAGGTTGACGGTCACCTTCATGCCGGGCTCCACGACGCCGTCGTCGGGAGGCGTCTCGCCCACCTTGGCGCGCTCGAGCATGTCGACGAGCTGCTGGATCCGGCCGTCGATCTTGCCGAGCTCCTCGCGCGCGGCGTGGTAGCCGCTGTTCTCCTTCAGGTCCCCCTCGTCGCGGGCCTCGCTGACCCGCTTCACCATGTCCGCGCGGCCGGGGCCGCGCAGGCGCTCGATCTCGGCCTGCAGCTCGTCGTACTTGGCCTGCGTCAGCCAGACGACATCGCCCTGGGTCGGCTCGGTCATGGTGTCTCCTAGAAGGATCGTGAAGCGGTCGGGCAAGTGATCGACCCTAGCAACGACTCGCGAACGCTTCGAATCCGCGCGTCAGCGTGGTCGGTTCTGGTCCGGGGTGGTGCAGCCGACGAGCTCGACCGAGGTCGCCTCGCGCTCGGTGCGGAAGGGCACCGTCACCCGCACGCTGCCCTCGGTGTCGGCGACCCGGAAGCTGTGCTCGCCGACGACGGAGTGGTCCACGGCGTAGGCCCGCACCATGCAGCTGGCGACGACCTCGCGCGAGCGCACGTCGACCGCGACGTCGGCGGTCACGCTGTGGGAGTCGAGCACCTCGAAGGAGCGGATCGTCGACTGGACCTCGGGGGTGCCCTGGAACCACGCGGCCCAGGCCACCCAGGCCAGGGCGAGGACGCCCACGATGCCCGAGGCGAGGATCACCGCTCGGCGCCGCGACGGCGGGGTGCGGCCGTAGCGGTCGGCCATGGCGTCGGTGCGGGGGTCGCTCACCTGAGGATTCTCCCATCCCCCCTGCTCCCTAGGATGGGCGCATGCTCCGCCTGATGCACGTGCACGCCCATCCTGACGACGAGTCGAGCAAGGGCGCCGCCACGACTGCGAAGTACGTCGCCGAGGGGGTCGACGTACACGTCGCCACCTGCACCGGCGGTGAGCGCGGGTCGATCCTGAACCCCAGGATGGACCGGCCCGAGGTGCTCGCCAACATCAGCGAGATCCGTCGCCAGGAGATGGACGCCGCCCGCGAGATCCTCGGCATCCGCCAGGACTGGCTGGGCTTCATCGACTCCGGCTGGCCCGAGGGGGACCCCAAGCCGCCGCTGCCCGAGGGCTGCTTCGGTGCGCTGGACCCCGAGGTCGCCGCCGAACCCCTGGTGCGGCTGATCCGCAGCTTCCGGCCGCACGTGCTCACGACCTACGACGAGAACGGCGGCTACCCGCACCCGGACCACATCCAGTGCCACAACGTCTCGGTGGTGGCCTTCGAGGCCGCCGGTGACCCCGACCGCTATCCCGAGGCGGGGGAGCCGTGGCAGCCGCTGAAGCTCTACTACCACCACGGCTTCAACCGGCCGCGGACCCAGGCGCTGCACGACGCGATGATCGCGCGGGGCCTGGAGTCGCCGTACGCCGAGCGGCTCGAGGAGTGGAAGATCGACCCGCTGCACGACGCCCGGATCACCACGCGGGTGCCGTGCGGTGAGTACTTCCCGGTGCGTGACCGTGCCCTGCTCGCCCACGCCACCCAGATCGACCCCGACGGACCGTGGTTCCACGTGCCGCTCGAGGTGCACATGGACTCCTGGCCCACCGAGGACTACGAGCTCGCCCGCTCCTTCGTGGACAGCGAGCTGCCCGAGGACGATCTCTTCGCGGGGATCCGGGGTCGCGCCGACTTGGACGCCTGAGACAATGGGGTCATGAACGCACTGCTCCTCCTCCTGCCCCTCCTCGCGGCCGGTGCCGACCCGGTGCCCGCCCCCGAGGACGTCAAGGCCGGTTGGGGCGCGTTCGCGGTCTTCATCGGTCTGGCCATCGCGGTCGCGCTGCTCGGGTTGAGCCTGGTGCGGCACCTGCGCAAGGCCAGGAACAACGCGGACGCCGGACTCTTCGACCCCAGCGACGAGAAGCCCCGCCCCACGACCTGATCCTCCGCCGCGCCCTCAGGACCTGACGAGGTGCACCAGGGCGTCCCACGCGGTGCCCGCCTCGACCTCGCGGGCGACCCGCTCGGCGCGGACCACGTCGAAGTGGTGCCCGTCGAGGTAGCCGAGCACGTCCTCGGCGGTGTAGAGCACAGCCGCGTCCTGCGGGCCGCCGGTGCCCTCGGCGAGGTTGCTCGAGTCGTGGGCCACCAGCATCAGCCGGCCGCCGCTGCGCAGGGCCTCGAACGCCCGGCGCACCACCACGGCGCGCTCCTCACCGGGGATCTGCAGGTAGGCGATCACGACCAGGTCCAGGTCGCCGGGCAGCGGCGTGGTCAGGGCGTCGCCCACCACCCAGCGGACCCCGTCGCCGACCTGCTCGCTGAGTCGTCGTCCCTTCTCGATCGCGAGCGGCGAGAAGTCAATCGCGGTGACCTCCCAGCCCCGCGCGGCCAGCCAACGCCCGTTGCGCCCCTCACCGCACGCGAGGTCCAGCGCTCGTCCCGGCGGCAGGCCGGACAGCTCGGCCTCGACGAACTGGTTGGGCCCCGCGGACCAGATCAGGTCGGCTCCGGCGTACCGCTCGTCCCAGGCTGCTGCATCCATGCTCCTGAGCCTAGGTCGGTTGTCGAGGCCACGCGAGGGCCGGTGGCCCCGCTCAGCCAGCGCTCACATCTGATTGACAGGGTGCACTTCCCTTGCTGCCAGTTGCTCGAAGCATTGTCGGTGCCAGACGACCTCGACCAGCGAGGCACGACGCCGGGAGCCCGGCATGAGGAGCAACCGCGTGAGCATCCTTCGTAAAGCGAGCAAGGCAGCGGCGATCTCGGTCGCCGGAGCGGGCATTGCCGTCGGTGGAATCGGCCTGGCCGCCGCCGACGACGGCACCTCCGGGCAGGGCTCGGCGACGCAGACCAACCCAGCCTCAACGGACGGGCCCACAGCCAGTTCCACGACGCCTCGTGAGGGGCGCGGACCGGGTGGTCGGGGCGGTTCGGGTGGTCGGGGCGGTTCGGGTGAGATGGCCGCGGGACTCGCCGAGGCGCTCGGGATCCAGGAGTCCGAGGTGACGACTGCCCTGCAGGCGGTCCGCGATCAGCTCGGGTCCGAGAGGTCTACCGAGGGCGAGACCAGGACGGGCCCCGACGAAGCCGAGCGTGAGGCGCGCCGGACTGAGATGGCCTCCGCGCTCGCGGACGAGTTGGGCGTCTCGGAGCAGAAGGTCACCGACGCCAAGGACTCGATGGCGGCCGACCGGCTGGCCCAGGGTCGCTCAGGACTTGCCGATCGTCTGGACGCGGCCGTTGCCGATGGCAGCCTCACCAAGGCGGAGAAGCAGGCCGTGCTGAAGGCATTCGACGCCGGCGTCCTGGGAGGCGAGCGGCACCGCCGTGGCGGTCCTGGTGACGCCGCTGAGGGCGACGCCGGTGAGGGCGACGCCGGTGAGGGCGCGACAACCGGCTGAGCCACGCACGAGTTCCACCCCGCGTCCTGGCTCAGGGTTGGAGGGTCGGGGGTCGCGCGACCTCACCCACGCTCGGTTCGTTGGAGAGGCCCCGTTGGGCGGGCCTGGCAGCAGCCTGGGCGTGGCCTGGGCGTGGCTGAAGCCCCGACCGGGCTGGGGTCGGGGTCCGGGGTGGTCAGGTTCGTCGGCGTTGGCGTGGGATGACGACCTGGGTCAGCCGGGTGTCTGGTCGGGGTGCCTCTGGTGGGCGTCGGCCGGTGGGGTTGGTGTCGTACTGGTGCCCGGTCGGTGTGGTCCAGACATAGCTGCCGTCGTCGAGGCGTTTGTAGTCCCAATTGGTGTGGGTCTTCACCCGGTGATGGGTCCGGCACAACGGCGCAAGATTGCCAGGGTGCGTTTGACCGGGGGGACCGCCCTCGTCCATCGGGACGTAGGGAGTGATGTGGTCGAGATCGCAAGACCGTGAGTCGCGACCGCAGCCGGGGAACATGCAGTGGGCGTCGCGGAGGAGGATCTGTTCGCGCATTGCCGGGGGTGGGTCGTGCTGGTCCACGGCTCGATCGGCGCGCAGGTCGAGGACCGGCCGCAGGACGACCTTGCCGCCAGTGGAGGTGAGCCGGGTGAGCCAGTCGGTCAGCAGCCTCGTGGTGACCGCACCGAGCTTCTCGATCGACGTGGCGCCGGTGCCACCGGTCAGGTCGGCCTCCAGGTCTTCTGGGGTGAGGTGGACGAACAGGTTGGCGACCCCGCCGTGGCTCGTGGTGGGTGTGGCTCCTTCGCGCCCCGACATCAGGTCCAGGGCGTATTGGGGGTCGGCGAGGATCCCCACCGCCCGTGCCCGCCGGACGTCCAGGCTGTCGGTGTCGCCGAGCTCGCGCAGGTCCCCGGCCACTCGGGAGACGGATTGGTCGAACAGCTCGGCATCGGGGGTGTCGAGGGTCATCCACATCTCGGTGGTCGCCGGCGCTGCTCCGGGGCGTGACCACACCCCACGTTTGGTGAGTGCTTCTTCCTCATCGGCGATGGCCCGGTCGGGGTCGAAGTAGAGCCGTGCCTCCTGCACGAGCTTGGTTGCCAGCACCGCCCCGATCTTGTCCGGGGTGGCGGAGATCAACCGGTCGGCAAAGGCGGCGGCGTCCAGGGACAGGTCGCGGGTCTCCCGGGCGATCAACCTGGCCCGCCAGACCGGCACCCGCAGCTCCTGGACCAGGGCCCACAACCGCGGGAGACGGTGAGCCAGCTCCAGAGCGTCACCCAGGAGTTGCTTGGCCGCCTCCACCGAGATCCCCAGGGCGGCACCAAGATCGGCGGGGGCGAACTCCGCCACCCACGGTGCCCCCTCGCCGGCGAGGGGGCAGACGGCCTCGCCGTGCAGGTCGACCTCACCCCAGTGGGCAGGGACCTCATCGGCCGGGCACGGGTGCAGCCGCGCCCAGACCAGAGCCATCGCGAGCTGCTTCGCGGCCGCCTGGTGCTCAGCTTGTCGGGCCTGGCGGGCATGCTCGATCACCTCGGCCGGGGTGATCCCAGGAGCGGTGATCGAGGTGCTGGTCATGGACCCATTCTAGGATCGATCACTGACAGAATCGATAGAGTGTTCGACATCTGTGGACAACCTTTTCTCGATCAGCAACCCTCGAGTGCAACCGGTTTCTCCGCGCCCGAGGGAACCGCAGTCGAAGCCACCCGGCTCACCCCGTCCACCACCCGGCGCCCACCCACAAACCGACCAGGAAGACCAGCCCGAGGGATCGGGACCCCACGGGGTCGTCCCCAGCGCGGCCGACGTCCCCCACGCCACCGCGAGACCGCCACCGAGCACCACCCGTCAGTGGCTCGCGAATTGTCGCGCAGCTCGGCACCGGAGCGCGGGGCCTTGCCGTCGGAGATCCTCGCCCTGCCCGTACGGCGGTGGCGCGCCGTTCCCGTCAGCCCGCACGGGGAGCAGCGTGACAGCGCGTGGTCTTCCTGCTCGGCGCGCTCGTGGCCTGAGCCGTGCTCGCCGGCTGGACCCGGTCTACTCAGCAGTCTGCTGGGCCGCGACCTGGCGGCGTACGTCGTCCATGTCGAGGTCGCGTACGGCGGCGATCAGCTGGTCGAGCGCGGCCGGGGGCAGCGCGCCGGGCTGGGAGAAGACCAGGATGCCGTCGCGGAAGGCCATCAGCGTGGGGATCGAGGTGACCTGGGCGGCCGAGGACAGTGCGTGCTGCTCCTCGGTGTTGACCGAGCCGAAGGTGATGTCCGGGTTGGCCTCGGAGGCCGCCTCGTAGGTGGGGGCGAACTGGCGACACGGCCCGCACCAGCTGGCCCAGAAGTCGACGAGGAGGATCTCGTGCTCCTGGACGCTCTGCTCGAAGTTCTCACCGGTCAGCTCGATGGTGGCCATGGATCCACGGTAGGCGGCCGAATCAAGCCCCGTCGACCGCACTCCGGCGATCAGGGTCCGGCACCGCCGCGGGCTCCGCGGTCACCTCCCGGACGCTGGCAGAAGTTGTGATCGGGTGGGAGGGTCTGCGGGTAGGAGTTTCGATGTCCCGTCCTCACCCACCCGCCCTCGAGCAGGCGATGGCACTGAATCCGGAGATCGGCCGAGATGAACCTCTCACCCACCCTGATCGTCTTCGACGTCAACGAGACCCTCTCCGACCTGAGTCCGCTCGCGGGGCGTTTCGCCGAGGTGGGTCTGCCCGGACACGAGGCGCAGACGTGGTTCGCCGGGCTCCTCCGCGACGGCTTTGCCCTGACCAGCGTCGGGGTCAACCCCGCATTCGCCGACCTCGCCGCCGAGTCGCTGCGACTCCGCCTGCGCGGGCGTACGCCGGAGGCCGGGATCGACGCAGCGGTGGACACCGTGATGGGCGCGTTCGGCGCCCTGTCACTCCACCCCGATGTCGGCGCGGGGGTGCGCGCGCTCCGCGGGGCCGGCATCCGGCTGGTCACGTTGAGCAACGGCTCGGCCGCCGTGGCCGAGGGTCTGCTCGGTCGAGCCGGACTGCTCGAGGAGTTCGAGGCGCTGCTCAGCGTGGCCGACGGGCCGGCCTGGAAGCCGGCCGCAGGCGCCTACGAGCGCGCGCTCGAGGCGTGCGACGTGCCCGCCGGGGAGGCGATGTTGGTGGCCGTGCACCCGTGGGACATCGACGGCGCCGCGCGGGCTGGTCTGCGCACCGGCTGGTTGCGTCGCGGGGCGGCCGGCTACCCGGCGTACTTCCTACGACCGGAGGTCGAGGCCGACGACCTCGAGGCCCTGGCGGCGACGCTGGGTTGAGCGCGCACGGCGGACGACTCCCGCTCACGTCAAGGAGGCGAGGACCTTCTCGATCCGACGGTCCCGCGTCGCGTCGGTCTTGGCATCGGCGACCTGCCTCGCGTGCTCCTTCCTCTTCGAGTACGACAGCGCTGTGAACTGCTCGTCAAGTGCGGCTGCTTCGAGTGCTGCCTGCAGGGGCGCAGGAACCTCGACCTCTCGAGGGCCGGACTCGAGGGTCAGCTCGACGGTCACAGCATCCCCGGCACGAAGGCCGGAGGCGTCGCGATGCGCCTTCGACAGCGAGATGAGGGATCGACCGCCCATGGTGCCCACGGTGCTGGGGTAGTTGTAGCCGCCGACCTTCACCATGACCGGCGGCCGCTTTCCGGCGCCGAGGGCGTCCAGTGCCTCTGCGGGCACCTCGATCCCGGTGTTGTTGCCGAAACCGAGGATCGTCGACTCGAAGCTGACCTGCATCCCGTCTCCTGTGTCGTTCGTGATCCGTCACGCTAGTGCCTCGGTGAGGACATCGGCACCGAGTCGAAGATTCGAGTTCGTGCTCAGTTGTTGGCAACATGGCGAGCACGGTCCAGCACTCCCGGCTGGGCCTGCGACGTGAGGTGACAACAGTGGTGAACCGGTTGGCGAGCGCGACCTCGCCGTACCTGCTCCAGCACAAGGACAACCCGGTCGACTGGTGGGAGTGGGGACCCGAGGCCTTCGCGGAGGCGCGGCGACGGCACCTGCCGATCCTGCTCAGCGTCGGGTACGCCGCCTGCCACTGGTGCCACGTGATGGCGCACGAGTCCTTCGAGGACGAGACGACGGCGGCCTTCCTCAACGAGCACTTCGTCAGCGTCAAGGTCGACCGTGAGGAGCGACCGGACGTCGACGCGGTCTACATGCAGGCCACGGTGGCGATGACCGGGCACGGCGGCTGGCCGATGACGTGCGTGCTCGACCACGAGGGCAGCCCCTTCTTCGCCGGTACCTATTTCCCCGACCAGCCTCGGCACGGCCAACCGAGCTTCCGGCAGCTGCTCGGCGCGATCAGCGACGCCTGGAACAACCGCGCTGACGACGTCTCCGCCACCGCGGCCCGCGTGCGCGAGGCGCTGGGGCGACAGGCTGCGCTCGAAGGCGGGGAGGCCTTCGACCCCTCGGCCCTGGACGCCGCCGTGGACCGGTTGGCCGCCGACTTCGACGCCGACAACGGCGGCTACGGGACGGCGCCGAAGTTCCCGCCGTCGATGGTGCTCGACTTCCTGCTGCGCCACGGCAGCACCGCGGCGCTCGGGATGGCCGGCAAGACGCTCGCGGCGATGGCTGCCGGCGGCATCCACGACCAGCTGGCCGGCGGGTTCGCCCGCTACTCGGTCGACCACGCGTGGGTGGTGCCGCACTTCGAGAAGATGCTCTACGACAACGGGCAGCTGCTCTCGGTCTACGCGCGCTGGGCCGGGGCCAACGACGACGCGGGCGCGGCCGGGGTCGCCAGGGGCATCGCGGACTTCCTGCTGAGCGAGCTGATCACCGACGAGGGTGCGTTCGCCTCGGCGCTGGACGCCGACTCCGAGGGCGCCGAGGGCACCTTCTACGTGTGGACCCCCGACCAGCTGGGGGAGGTGCTCGGCCCCGACGACGGTGCCTGGGCGGCCGACCTGCTCTCCGTGACCCGCGCCGGCACCTTCGAGCACGGCAGCTCCACCCTGCAGCTCAGGGCCGACCCCGACGACCCGGCCCGCTGGGAGTCGGTGCGTGCCCGGCTGCTGGCTGCGCGCGCCCGCCGGGTGCGGCCTGACCGGGACGACAAGGTGGTCGCCGCGTGGAACGGGCTCGCGATCTCGGGCCTCGTGGAGGCCGGCACGCTGCTGCCGGAGCCGGAGTACGTCGCTGCGGCCGTTCGGTGCGCCGAGTTCCTGGCCGACGTACACCTGGCCGACGGGCGGCTGGCCCGGGTCTCGCGGGACGGCGTCGTGGGCGCCCATGCTGGTGTCCTGGAGGACTACGGCTGTGTCGCCACGGCCTTCCTCGCGGTGGCGTGCGCGACCGGTGAGCGGGTCTGGGTCGACCGGGCCGGTGCCCTGCTGGAGACGGTGCTGGCCCGGTTCGCGGCGGGTGACGGCGGCTTCCACGACACCGCCGACGACGCCGAGGCGCTGCTGGTGCGCCCCCGCGACCCCGCGGACAACGCCAGCCCGAGCGGCCACTCCGCGGTGGTCCACGCCCTGCTGACCTATGCCGCGCTCACCGGGTCGGGCCGGCACCGCGATGCCGCGGAGGCGGCGCTGCGGGTCTCGCGACGGCTGGCCGACGCCTCACCGCGGTTCGCCGGCTGGTCGCTGGCGGCCGCCGAGACCGCCCTCCTCGGCCCGGTCGAGGTGGCCGTCGTGGGTGCGCGGGGACCTGAGCGCGACGCCCTGGAGCTGGCCGCGCGCCGAGCCACCCCCGCCGGCTCCGTCGTGGTCGCGGCCGAGCCGGGCGAGAGCGCGATCCCGCTGCTGGCCGGCCGTGACGTCGTGGACTCCTCCGCCGCGGCGTACGTCTGCCGCAACCTGGTCTGCCGCCGCCCGGTCACCTCCGTCGAGGACCTGCTCGACGAGCTGCGGTTCTGAGGTCATACCTTCTGGTTGCTCCGACGACCAAGGGGTATGACGTCCCCGACGAACGCCCCCGGACGTCATCCGAAGCGGCTGCTCGGACGACCAGTTCGTATGACGCCCCAGACGCGCTAGCGCAGCTGGTACGTCGCGATGCTGGCTGCGATGTAGTGGCAGATGAACGCCGCGATCGTCAGGCTGTGGAAGACCTCGTGGAAGCCGAACCAGGTGGGGAACGGGTCCGGCTTCTTCAACCCGTAGACCAGGCCGCCGAGCGAGTAGAGCCCGCCGCCGACCGCGATCAGGGTGATCACCGTGGGCCCGGCGCTGGAGAAGTCGCGGGCGTAGAAGATCGCCACCCAGCCCAGGGCCAGGTAGATCGGGGTGTAGATCCAGCGGGGGGCGTCGATCCAGAAGATCCGGAAGAGCACGCCGAGGACCGCACCTGTCCAGACGATGACCAGCAAGGTGACCCGGGTGCTGCCCTCGAGCAGCAGCAGCGCGAAGGGGGTGTAGGAGCCGGCGATCAGCAAGAAGATGTTGGAGTGGTCGAAGCGGCGCAGGAAGGCCCAGGTGGGTTGGGACCAGTTGCCGCGGTGGTAGACCGCCGAGACCGTGAACAGCAGCAGGGCGGTGAAGGCGAATACCGACGAGCCGACCCGGGTCTTGGTGTCGGGCGAGAGCGTGATCAGCACGGTCCCGGCGGCGAGGGCGAGCGGGGTGGTCCCGGCGTGCAGCCAGCCGCGCAGGTGGGGCTTGACCTCGTCCTTGGCGTAGCGGACGCGCTTGCGGAGCTTGTCGGCTGCCTCGTGGGCGTTCTCGGAGACCCGCTCGGCGACCTTGTGGTCGTGCGGGGGAGTGTGGGGCATGGGCCCCAAAGTACCGCGCTGTGGACAGGGTCGGCTCCACAGGAGTGCAGGATCACAGACCTCCGGCGCGAGTACAGTCGCTCCCGTGGCTGACTGGAAACGGGGACTGCGCAAGGTGCTCTACCCGGCCTACGAGGCCCGACTGGCCCGTCGGCTGCCCACGGAGCGGCTGCCCAAGCACGTCGGCGTGATGCTCGACGGCAACCGGCGGTGGGCGCGGGCCGTCGGGGCCGACACCGCGCAGGGCCACCGGGCGGGCGCGGCCAACATCGAGCCGATGCTCGGCTGGTGCGAGGACATCGGCGTCGAGGTGGTCACGTTGTGGCTGCTCTCCACCGACAACCTCAACCGCCCGGCCAAGGAGCTCGAGCCGCTGCTCGGGATCATCGGTGACGCCGTGGAGTCCCTCGCGGAACAGGGCCGGTGGCGGCTGCACCCCGTCGGGGCACTGGACCTGCTGCCCACAGCGGTGGCCGAGCGGCTCAAGAACGCAGCCGAGCAGACCCGCGAGGTCGACGGGCTGCTGGTCAACATCGCCGTCGGGTACGGCGGGCGCCGCGAGATCGCCGACGCCGTCCGGTCGCTGTTGCACGAGCACGCCGGCAAGGGCACCACGCTCGAGGAGCTCGCCGAGGTCCTCGACGTCGAGCACATCGCCGAGCACCTCTACACCAAGGGCCAGCCCGACCCCGACCTCGTGATCCGCACCAGTGGCGAGCAGCGCCTCGGCGGCTTCTTGCTGTGGCAGAGCGCGCAGAGCGAGTTCTACTTCTGCGAGGCCTACTGGCCCGACTTCCGCAGGGTCGACTTCCTGCGTGCGGTGCGCGCGTACGCCGAGCGCGAGCGCCGGTACGGCGCCTGAGGCACCCGCCCCGAGGCGTCGGGACCCGTTCACCTCGCGCTCGGGCGTGTCGCACAAATCGTGCACCGCGGCGACGTACGTTTCTGGTGTCGGCCCGCGGGGAAGCGGGCCGTTGCCAGGAAGGGCGAAGTTCGTGAGAGATCACGGCCACTGCACCACCGGAGGGCAGCACTCAGCCCTCCGGCGCCAGTCCCGGTCCGAGCACACCAGCTAACGGACCGGGCGCAGAGTGCGCGCGCGGTCACAAGGGGAATCTCGTGGCACCAGCGAAGCGCGCACCAGCCCAGACTGGTCAGGCACAGACCCGTCGCACCTACGTCCTGGACACCTCGGTCCTGTTGGCCGACCCGGGGGCGTTGAAGCGGTTCGACGAGCACGAGGTCGTGCTGCCCGTGGTGGTGATCACCGAGCTGGAGGGGAAGCGGCACCACCCCGAGCTCGGCTACTTCGCGCGCTCCGCGCTGCGGATGCTCGATGAGCTCCGGGTCGAGAACGGTCGCCTCGACGAGCCTGTCCCCGTGGGCGAGCTGGGCGGCACCATCCGCGTCGAGCTGAACCACACCGACCCCGAGTCGCTGCCCTCCGGCTTCCGGCTCGGCGACAACGACACCCGGATCCTGGCCGTGGCGAACAACCTGGCCAAGGAGGGCCACCAGGTCACCTTGATCTCCAAGGACCTGCCGCTGCGGATCAAGGCCTCGGCGGTCGGGCTCGACGCTGCGGAGTACCGCTCCGAGCAGATCCACGAGTCCGACGCCGGCTGGACCGGCATGGCCGAGGTGGACGTCCCCGGCGCCGTGCTCGACGAGCTGTACGACGACGCGGTGGTCGACCTCGACGACGCGCGCGAGCTGCCCTGCCACACCGGCCTGGTGCTGATGTCGGACCGGGGGAGCGCGCTGGGGAGGGTCAAGGCCGACAAGCGGGTGCACCTGGTTCGCGGCGACCGGGAGGCCTTCGGGATCCACGGCCGCTCCGCCGAGCAGCGGATCGCCCTGGACCTGCTGCTCGACCCCGAGATCGGGATCGTCTCCCTCGGTGGCCGGGCCGGCACCGGCAAGTCCGCGCTCGCGCTGTGCGCCGGGCTGGAGACGGTGCTCGAGCGGCGTCAGCACAAGAAGGTCGTGGTCTTCCGGCCGCTGTTCGCGGTGGGGGGACAGGAGCTCGGCTACCTGCCCGGCAGCGAGTCGGAGAAGATGTCGCCCTGGGGCCAGGCGGTCTTCGACACCCTGGGGGCGATCACCACCTCCGAGGTGGTCGACGAGATCCTCGACCGAGGGATGCTCGAGGTCCTGCCGCTGACCCACATCCGCGGGCGCTCGCTGCACGACGCGTTCGTGATCGTCGACGAGGCCCAGTCGCTGGAGCGCAACGTGCTGCTGACCGTGCTCTCCCGGATGGGGGCCAACTCCAAGGTGGTGCTGACCCACGACGTGGCCCAGCGCGACAACCTGCGGGTCGGCCGCCACGACGGCGTGGTGGCGGTCGTCGACCGGCTCAAGGGGCACCCGCTGTTCGCCCACGTGACGCTGACCCGCTCGGAGCGCTCACCGATCGCGGCCCTGGTCACCGAGATGCTCGAGCACGTGACGATGTAGGCGCCGATCGCCCATCCCGATCCGGCCTCCCGATCCGGCCTCCCGAGTCGGCCTCTGGAGTCGGGGTGGGCGATCTCACGCCACCAATCTGGTCATTCAACTTGCAACCGGTTGGTGGATAAGTCATGGTTGTTGCTCTTCCCCCACGCGTTCTTCGCACAAGTGCCCCGTGCACGTGAGAGCGCGGCTGACGTCCATGTCGTCAACCGTTGGGTTCACCTTGTCCGAGAAGTACGCCCCCAAGCACCGCACCGCGCCCGCACGACCCGCGCGCGACGGCCTGCGCAACGCCGCCGTGCTCTCCGGGGTCGCCGTCGCGGCGACCGGGCTCGCCGTCTCGGGCGGGGTCCTGAAGGACACCGGCACCTCCTTCGACGGCGCCGCAGCCGCCCTGGGCGCTGCCCAGCCGGTGAGCGCAGCGGCGTCACTGACCCAGGACGAGCTCGCCGACCGCGAGCAGCGCGCCTCCCGCTCCTCCGGTGACCGCAGGGCGGCCACCGACACCGCCAAGGCGCGCACGCTCTCCAACGCCTCCGGGGTCGCGGTCACCAAGTCCGAGGACCTCACCGTGGCCGATCCCAAGACCCTGACCCGGGCACTGATGCCGCAGTACGGCCTGAGCGCCTCGGAGTTCGGCTGCGTGGACAACATCTGGACCCAGGAGTCCGGCTGGAACGTGCACGCCGACAACCCGACCTCCTCGGCCTACGGCATCCCGCAGGCGCTTCCCGGCTCCAAGATGTCCTCGGCCGGTCCCGACTGGGCCGACAACGCCGAGACCCAGATCCGCTGGGGCCTGGGCTACATCAAGTCGCGCTACGGCACCGCCTGCTCGGCGTGGTCGTTCAAGCAGGGTCACGGCTGGTACTGACCCTCGGGTCGGCCGCCGGGGCCTGGTTCCGGCCGGCCAGCAGCAGCCAGGTCGCGACGCCGCTGACCGCGCTCAGCACGACCAGCCCCCCGGCGTACACCAGGCGGCCACCGGGCTGGTCGGCCAGCAACCGGGCGAGCCCCCACACGGCCGCGGCGCCCAGCCACAGCACCAGCGACCGGCGCGCCCAGAGCCGGGTCTGACCGAGGTCGACCGCGACCAGTGCCGGTCCCTGTGCCGCCAGCAGCGCGGCCACGTGGGTGAGCAGCATCCCGGCGACGCCGACCAGCACGAGCGGCGAGAGCGACTCCGGCGCGACCGCCCAGGCGTACGCCGAGCCGAGCAGCGCCACGCCGACCAGGCCGGAGTCCGGGCGCAGCGCGGAGAACAGCGCCAGCACCACGACGCCGGCCTGGACCCACTCGGCGGGCCGGGAGCCGGCCGCGGCCGCCGCGACCAGGCAGGTGAGCACCCCGAGCGGGACCAGGCTGCGCAGCAGGAACTGGTCGACCCCCGGCCAGACCCGCCGACGTTGTGCCGGCGCGCTCACCGGGTGACCTCGCGTGGCATCCGGGCGCGCCGGCCCAGCCGGCGGAAGACCTCGTCGAGAGTGCCGGGGCCGTGCCAGGGCACCACGGGGATGCCCAGCCGGGTGGCCTCGGTGAGCTGCATCTGGCGCTCCAGCAGGCGCATCCGCCAGGCCAGGGCACCCGGCGAGAGCGGGTCGAGGGCCAGGCCGGGCACGGCGTCCGCGGGCAGGATGTCGACCGCGACCACGGTCAGGCCGCGACGCGTCAGGGTGACCATCGCGGTGGTGACCTCGGGGGTGAACAGCGCCGAGAGCACCACCACCACGGTGCCGGCACCGGCCCGCAGCCGGAGCCGGGTGCTGAGCAGGTCGGGCCAGCCGGGGGTGACCTGGGCGAGCAGCTCATCGAGGCGTCGGAGGTGGTGCGGTCCCGCGCCCGGGCCCAGCACGAGGTGCCGGCGGCCGAGCACCCGCAGTGAGACCCGGTCCCCGACCCGGAGGTGGTGCGCCGCCAGCGCGCTCGCCGCGCGCACCCCGACGTCGAGGCTGCTGGCGCGCCCGTCGACGCCTTCGCTGACGCCGTGGTCGGTCACGGCGTCGAGCAGGATCAGCACCGAGCTGTCCTCCTGGGCGTCGGTCCCGACCGCGTGCAGCTCGCGGGTGCGCAAGGTGGTGCGCCAGTCGACCCGGCGCAGCCGGTCGCCGGGCTGGAAGGGCCGGATCCCCCAGAACTCCGAGCCGTGGCCCGCGCGGCGTGACCGGTTCTGGCCGACCAGGCCGAGCGGGTTCGGGCTCTCCACCGAGCTGAACGTCGTGGACTGCGGCAGCACCGTCAGGCTCCGCTCCGGCAGCGGCCCGGAGCGCCAGCGGTAGCCGCCCCACCGGCTCGACGCGGTCAGCAGCGCGGTGCCGACCGGGCGGACCCCCCACCGCCGCGCACCGAGCACGAGCGCGAGCGTCGTGGGGCCGGAGACGGTGGCGGCGACCACCCCCGAGGGCGGCTGTACGACGACGTGGGCCGGTGTCGCGAGGGTCACCGTGGCCTGCTCCACGTCCGCGCCGGCGTCGACGTCGACCAGCAGCCGGGTGCTCTGTCCCTCGCGGAGCCGGTCGTCGACGATCCGCAGCCCGCTGCTGACCGGGCGGCCCGGTGCGTGCGCGAGCCCCAGGCCCGCGAGCAGGCCGAAGGGTGCCGCGAGCACGAGCAGGTCGGGACGGCCCAGCGCCAGCGCCACCAGCGAGGTCAGCCCGGCCACCGCGGCGGCGCGGAGCAGCGCCGCGGAGGGACGCCAGCCGGTCACGACCGGCCGGGACTCTCGCCGGGCTGTCGCGCCGCGGGGGAGGGGACGCTGGTGAGCAGCCCGGCCACCACCCCGGAGCCGGTGACCTCGGTCATCCACAGCTCCGGCTTGACCGTGATCCGGTGGGCGAGCACGGCCGGCGCGACCGCCTTGACGTCCTCGGGCAGGGTGAAGTCGCGACCGGAGATCAGCGCGACCGCTCGCGCGCACAACATCAGCGCGAGCGAGCCTCGCGGCGACGCGCCGACCAGCACGTGCCGATGTGTGCGGGTGGCGGCGACCAGCGAGACGCAGTACTCCACCACGCTGCGGTCGACCTCCACCTGCTCCACGGCGGACTGCATCGCCAGCAGCCCGGCCGCGTCGGTGACCGGGTCGAGCACGACCTCCTCACGCTGCCGGACGATCCGGCTGCGCAGGACGTCGTACTCCTCCTCGGCGGTGGGGTAGCCGAAGCCGACGCGCAGCAGGAACCGGTCGAGCTGAGCCTCGGGGAGCGGGTAGGTGCCCTCGTACTCGACCGGGTTGGCCGTGGCCAGCACGTGGAAGGGCGGCGGGAGCACGAAGGTACGGCCCTCGACGGTGATCTGGCGCTCCTGCATCGCCTCCAGCAGCGCGGCCTGGGTCTTGGGGGGCGTGCGGTTGATCTCGTCGGCCAGCAGCAGGCCGGTGAACAGCGGCCCCTCGCGGAAGTCGAACTCGCCGCTGCGCTGGTTGTAGATGAACGAGCCGGTGAGATCGGCCGGGAGCAGGTCGGGGGTGAACTGGGCCCGGGTGAAGGAGACCCCGAGCGACTGGGCGAACGACCGGGCCGTGAGGGTCTTGCCGAGACCGGGGAAGTCCTCGAGCAGCACGTGCCCGCCGGCGAGGATCCCGGCGAGGACCAGGCGCAGCGCCTCCTGCTTGCCGATCACCACCGAGCCGACCCGCTGGAGCACGGCGGCCGCATCGGTGCTGGCACTGGCGACCTCGGGCCGCGTCACCCGGGCGCCGCTCACAGCTGCTCGATCCGGCGTACGACCTCGTTGAGCTGGGCCACGGTGTAGCGCTGGTGCCGGTGGTCGGGCTGGTAGCGCTCCCGTCGGTCGGTGGCCACCCAGCGGGCCAGCTGCTCACCGAGCAGCTCGCGGGCACGGGCCGGGTCATCGGCGTAGCGGATGCCGTGCAGCTGCCGCAGTCGCTGCGAGGCCAGGTCGGCGAGCCGCCAGACCACGGCGTCGTCGTGGTCGCGCGAGGTGAGGTGCACCTCGATCGTGTGCCTGAACATCGCGGTGCGGGTGTCCTCTCCCGGGTCGGGGTGCGCGTCGGTCCGTGCGGTGCTCCAGGGGAGCCGGACCTGGGAGTCGACGCCGGCGAGCAGCAGTACGCCGGTGAGGACGGTGGCCAGGGCGAGCAGCGTGATCAGGGTCGCGTCGTGCTCGATGCCGAGCACGACCAGGGCCCCGTTGACCGTGACGGCGGCCAGCAGCGCGGCTGCGGCCACGCCGGTCCACGTACGCCGGGCCGCGGTCACGTCGCCACCCCCGGGCGCAGGCTCACCGTGTCGAGGTCGGCGAGCACTCCGGCCAGAGCTGCGGTGGCACGCTCGCGGGTGTCCTCACCGAGGGGGTGGGTGGAGAACCTCGCCTCGAGGTAGAGGGCGGCCAGGTCGGCGACCGGACGAGGGTCGACGTCGAGGGAGTGCAGGAAGCGGACCACGAACTCGGTCGCGGTCTCGGCGGAGAGCCGGGCGACGCCGGCCTCACCGGCAGCCTCCTCGAGCAGCACCCAGCAGGCCACGATGCCGTTGCGCACTCCTCCGGAGGCCAGTGCGCCGGCCAGCCGGGCGCGGTCCTCGCGCAGCGACTCTCGGGCGGCGTCGAGGTGGGGGACCGGGTCCAGGTCGAGCACGAGCCGGCTCGGCGGGAGCCGGCGCCGGAAGGCGCTCACAGCACGGCGCAGCAGCACGCCGCAGAACCACAGGCTGACCAGCATCGCGGCGATCGTGACCAGGTCGGTGACCCAGTTGACGGGGTCGGCGAGCCGGCTCCGGTCCGCCGGCCGGTCCTCCTCCGCTCCCGCCTCGTCGGTGACCCCGCTCGTCGGCGAGGGCGCGGCGCTGGGGGTCGCCGCGGGCACCTCCGCCTGGCGCGACCCCACCAGCCCGCCGGGCCCGACGGCCGCGGCCCAGACGAGCACGACCGCGGTCCCCAGCCCCGCCACGATGACGGTGGCGGTGCGGCGCCGAGTCGCGGTCATGGTCGCTCAGCGCCCCGGTCGGGTCATCCGGCGTACGTCGAGAGCGGTGTCGAGCTCGTCCTCGGTGAGGTCTCCCCGCTCGACGTACCCCATCTCGATCACCTGCTCGCGGATCGTGCGGCCCTCCTTCAGCGCGGCCTTGGCGACCTTGGCGGCCTCCTCGTAGCCGATGTGCTTGTTCAGCGGCGTGACCACCGACGGCGAGGACTCGGCGTAGGTCCGCATCCGGTCCTCGTCGGCGGTGATCCCGGAGACGCAGCGGTCGGCCAGCAGCGGGCAGACCTTGGCGAGGAGGCGGATCGACTCGAGCAGGTTGCGTGCCATCACCGGCATCATCACGTTGAGCTCGAAGCTGCCGCTCGCACCGGCCACGGCGACCGTGGCGTCGTTGCCGACCACCTGGGCGCAGACCATCAAGGTGGCCTCGGGCAGCACCGGGTTGACCTTGCCCGGCATGATGCTCGAGCCCGGCTGCAGGTCCGGGAGGTGGATCTCGGCGAGCCCCGTGGTCGGGCCCGAGGACATCCAGCGCAGGTCGTTGCAGATCTTGGTCAGCCCGACCGCGATCGTGCGCAGCTGCCCGGAGAGCTCGACGAGCGCGTCCTGGCCGCCCTGGGCCTCGAAGTGGTTGCGCGCCTCGACGAAGGGCAGGCCGGTGCGGGCCGCGAGGTCGGCGATCACCTGCTCGGCGAACCCGTCGGGGGTGTTGATGCCGGTGCCGACCGCCGTACCGCCCAGCGGCAGCTCCGCCACGCGGGGCAGCGTCGACTCCAGCCGCTCGACGCCCATCCGCAGGATCGCCGCGTAGCCGCCGAACTCCTGGCCGAGCATCACCGGCGTCGCGTCCATCAGGTGGGTCCGGCCCGACTTCACCACGTCGGCGAACTCCTCGGCCTTGGCCTCCAGTGCGCCGGCGAGGTGCTCCAGCGCCGGCACCAGCTGCGCCGTCGTGGACTCCACCGCCGCGACGTGGATCGAGGTGGGGAAGGTGTCGTTGCTCGACTGGCTGGCGTTGACGTGGTCGTTGGGGTGCACCTCGACACCCGCCCTGCCGGCGAGCGAGGCGAGCACCTCGTTGATGTTCATGTTCGAGCTGGTGCCCGAGCCGGTCTGGAAGACGTCGATCGGGAAGGCGTCGTGGTGCCCGCCCTCGATGATCTCCTCGGCGCCTGCGGCGATGGCCCGCGCCTGCTCGTCGGTGATGATCCCGAGGGCGGCGTTGACCACCGCCGCGGACCGCTTCACCCGGGCCAGCGCCACGATGTGGGCGGGCTCGAGGGTGGCGCCGCTGATCGGGAAGTTCTCCACGGCACGCTGGGTCTGCGCGCGCCAGAGGGCGTCCCTGGGCACCTCGATCTCGCCCATGCTGTCGTGCTCGGTACGGGTCTCGTCGTTCGCGGAGCTCATGGCTGCGACGCTACCCGCTGCGTTGCGTCATACGCCTTGGTGGTTCGCGCCGCCAATACGGATGACGTCCCGGGGGCAGGAGCCGCTCTCGGCTCCCGCGAGGTCGACGTGCAGGTGCTGCGCACCTCGACCGAGGGGTCGGCTCAGCTCCTGACGGTGACCGTGATCGTGGAGTTCGTGCAGCCGCTCGCGATGCCCTGCAGGGCCGACCTCTCCGAGGAGTCCTGGCTCAGGCCCCACCGGATCTTGTCGGCCACCCAGTCCTTGATGTAGCGGCAGTCGTTGATCGGCGGCGTCCACTCGGCGACGTCCTGGTCGCCCTTGCTGCGGTTCTGCGACGCGGTCACGCCGACCAGGGGGCGGGTGTCGCCGAGGTCGTTGGCGTAGTCCTGGCGGCGCTGCGAGGTCCAGGTGCGGGCGCCGGAGTCCCAGGCCTCCGCGAGCGGGACCAGATGGTCGATGTCCAGGGCCGAGGCGCTGGTCTGGTAGATCCCGTCGTAGTAGGAGTACCAGCGTCCCCCGCTCAGTGAACAGCCGGCACCGATGGTGGGCGCGTCCTCCGCCTCGGCGATCAGCACCTCCTCACGGGTGTCGCACCCGTCCCCGTCAGCGTCGATCCAGTGGTTGAACAGGGACCGGTCGTAGCCGGTGCGCACCTCGGTCGCGACCGGGATGTGCGCGATCCCCTGGGTCAGGGTCCCGCTCCAGGTCGAGTCCGCGTGTGCCGCGGTGGCGGCTAGCAGCGTGGGGGACGCGACGCCGACGAGGACGACGAGGGTGCGGGCCAGTGCCCTGAGTGCGTTGACCGATGCGTGCATGACGACCTCCCGAGAGTGGAGCTCCATCCTCGGCACGGCGCGGCAGCCCCGGCAAGCAGTCGGCCGGGTCGAACCCGGGAGTTCATCGATCCGTCGGGGCGCGGTCCTCTCGGCGCGCGAGGTAGAGCAGGTACTGCTCGGGTCGCTGCTGCAGCAGTACGTCGTACCGGTGCTCGACGCAGTTGCCGAAGACCTGCTCCATCGCCGCGCCGAGGGCAGGAGCCGGGTTCGCCGACCAGACCACCAGGGCGCCACCGGAGTTGATGATCCGCTTCGTCGAGGCCAGGAAGTCGCTCTCGTAGAGCAGCGAGTTGTGCTCGTGCACCAGGTAGCCGGGGCCGTTGTCCACGTCGAGCAGCACCAGGTCGTAGGTCGAGGTGGCCTCCGCCACGGCCATCGCGATGTCGGCGTTCACGATGTGCACCCGCTTGTCGGCCAGCAGCGCGGGCCCGTGCGGCACGGTCCCGTCTCGCAGCCAGCCGATCAGCGCCTCCTCGATCTCCACGACCATCACCCGCCCGACCCGGGAGTCGGCGAGCACCCGTTGGACCGTGTAGCCGAGGCCGAGGCCGCCGACCACGACGTCACGGGGCTCCTCGACGAGCTCGAGCGCCGCCGCGGCCAGCGCGATCTCGGAGGTGGTCTCCTCGGTGTCCATCACGAAGACCCCGTTGGTGCGCAGCTCGAGCACGTCGGCTCCGCGCTCGCGCACCCGTCGCCGCAGCACGATCTCACCGCGCTCGGACTCCGCACGCGCCACCTCGACGTACTCCGTCATCAGGCTGGGTCTCCCTTCCCGTGCTCGTGGTCTCCCGCGTGCCGCGGACTGCGTCATACGTATTGGTTGCGATGGCGACCACACGGTATGACGTCTGCGGGGGGCGTCATACGAGCTGGTGGTCCGAGAAGCCACAACGTATGACGTCCCGGGTGGCTGCCCAGCCGGACCAGCCCACGTCCACACCCCCTGCGGAGCGGGCCGGTGTGCACTGCGACGCGGGCAGGTGCGTGCGCCCGGACCACCCTGGGGCCAACCTCGCCGGATGGACGAACTGCCAGGACTCGACAGCCTCCGGCACGCACCGCGACTGCACCGACTCGGGGTCGTGCAGGCGCTCGCGGTGGCGCAGTCCGGAGTGCTCTCGCGAACTCAGCTCTACGACGCGGGCATCACCCGCGGCGAGGTCCGGGCCAACCTACGAGCCGGGCGGTGGGAGCGTCTGGGCAGTCACTGCGTCTGCGTGCGCACCGGCCGCCTGGACCGGTGGGGGGAGCTGTGGGCGGCCGTGCTCGAGGGAGGTCCCCGAGCGTTCCTGGACGGGGAGTCCGCGCTCGTGGCGGCTGGTCTCGAGCACTACGAGCCGGTGCGCATCCGGGTCTCTGTTCCCCGCGGTGCACGGATCCGGCACCGCGGCACGGTGGCGAACATCCGGCAGACCCGTCGGTGGCACCGCGAGGACCTCGACCCGGGCAGCTTCCCGCGCACCCGCACCCCGGTTGCGGCCATCCGGGCTGCACTCTGGGCCCGATCGAACCGTCAGGCCACGCTGCTGCTCACCATGGCCGTGCAGCAGCGGTTGGTGACCGTCGAAGAGTTGGCCATCGAGCTGCTCCGGATCAGGCGTGACCGTCGGCGGGCACTCGTGCAGGAGGTGCTCCTCGACATTGCGGGGGGAGTGCGCTCCCTGGGGGAGCTCGACGTACTGCGTGGGTGCCGACGCCGCGGTCTCCCCGAGCCGGACCTCCAGGTGTTCCGGCGCACACGCACGGGCGTCTACTACCTGGACCTCAGATGGCGGCATTGGTGCGTGGTGGTGGAGGTCGACGGGATCCAGCACGTCTGGGTCGAGCACATCGTCGCCGACGCGTTGCGCCAGAACTCGATCGCGCTCACGGGCGACACGGTGCTCCGGCTGCCGGTGCTCGGCCTGCGGATCTGCCCCGACGAGTTCTTCGCGCAGATCGCCACCGCCCTGCGCAACGCCGGCTGCCCGCTGCCCGAACAGCTCTCGGCCTGACCCGCCGACCGCGGACGTCATACGAAACGGTCGTCCTCACGACCAGTTGGTATGACGCCCGGACCCGCCGACCCCGGACGTCATACGACAGGGTCGCCATGACGACCAGCTCGTATGACGCAACGGGCGACCCGACGGCAATCTGCCGGGTGATCTGACCGCTTCGTAATGTTCTCGTTGTGAAACTCAAGGGGTTGGAGGGTTTCTCCTGTCCCAGTGTTGTGGTTGTGTTCTACATCACGAGGGTGGGGTGGTGGTCCGCGAGGTGCGGATCGCGAGCGGGAGCTGAGCTCCTGCGCACTCCGGGACACCTCTCCTTGGGATGACTGATGAACCTCCGTTCGCGCACGTCCAGGTCCGTCTCCGTTCTCGCGGCCATGGCCGTCGTCGCCGCGCTGGCCGGCACCTCCGTGCCGGCCTCGGCAGCCAAGAACGAGAAGCTGACCCCCGGCATCAAGACCACCCAGAAGAAGCTCGACAAGTCGAAGGTGTCCGCGCTGCCGCGGGGGATGGACGGTCCTCGAGGTTCGGCGGGTGAGCCCGGTCGTGACGGGCTCCCGACCGGTGTGCCCACCAAGGGCTCCTACGGCTTCCTGCTCAAGCTGCGTCCGCGCACGACCGCCTCGGCGTACAACGGGGCCAGAGGCGAGGGCAAGGCCGAGGCCCGTTCCGCCGCCAAGAACCAGCTCTCCACCATCCGCACCGCGCAGAGCCGTGCGATCAGCCAGCTGCCGGCGAAGTCCCGGGTGCTCTACCGCTCGCACGCCGCGCTCGCCGGGGTGGCGGTCGTCACCGACGTGAAGAACTTCGCCAGGCTGCGGGCCATCTCAGGGGTCACCGACGTCTACCCGATCTCCCCGAAGACCCCGTCCAACTCCTACGCCGTTCCGCTGCAGGGCGCCCCCGCCGCGTGGGAGGCCCACGACAACCTCGGCCAGGACAGCACGATCGCGGTGCTCGACACCGGCATCGACTACACCCACGCGGACTTCGGCGGCCCGGGCACCACCGAGGCCTTCGACGCCTCCTCGGCGCTGCAGGGCCAGCCGGCCGGCGGAGCGAGCTTCCCCAACGACAAGGTCATCGGCGGCTACGACCTCGTCGGTGACGCCTACGACGGCGACAACACTCCGGTGCCCGACCCGTGGCCGCTGGACTGCCAGGGCCACGGATCCCACGTCTCTGGCTCCGCGGCCGGCTTCGGGGTGAAGTCCGACGGCTCCACCTACGAGGGTCCCTACGACACCACCACCCCGTTCGACAGCCTGCGGATCGGACCTGGCGTCGCCCCGAAGGCCAAGCTCTACGGCTACCGCGTCTTCGGGTGCGACGGTTCGAGCAACGTCGTCGGAGCAGCGATCGACCGTGCGGTCGACCCCAACGGCGACGGCGACACCTCCGACCACGCCGACGTGGTGAACATGTCGCTCGGGTCCGACTTCGGCTCGCCCCAGGACGCAGACACCGTGATCACCAACGAAGCGGCCGCCCTCGGGATCGTGATGGTGGTCTCCCAGGGCAACGCCGGCGACCAGAACGACGTCGGCGGCTCACCCGGCAACGCACCCCGCGCGCTGACCGTCGCCGCAAGCCAGGACAACGTGGCGGTGGTGGACTCCCTCGAGGTCACCGCGCCCCCCTCCATCGCCGGCAAGTACGCCGCCTCGCGATCCTTCGCCTACGACTGGACCGACCAGCCCGCGGGCGACGTCACCGGCGAGGTGGTCCGGGTCGAGGAGCCGGGCAACCTCGACGGCTGCCAGCCCCTGAACGCCTCGGACGCCGCGGCTGTCAACGGTCACGTCGCCTTCGTGGAATGGGACAACAGCGACGACACCCGTCGTTGCGGCTCGGTGGGCAGGAGCACCAACCTCTACAACGCCGGCGCCACCGGATTCGTCTTCGCCAGTGACTCCGAGCCCTTCATCACCTCCATCACCGGCTCGGACAAGATCCCCGGAGTCCTGCTCGCCAAGGGCGCTGCCGACAAGATCCGCGACGAGCTGCTCGCCGACAACACCGTCACGGTGGGCGGCACCTCCGGCAACGACTTCAAGCAGCAGATCGCCGGACTCAACGACACCCTCGCCGACTTCTCCTCGCGGGGCAGCGGCGATGCCGGCAGCGTGAAGCCCGACCTGGCCGCCGTGGGCGGGACCGTGTTCTCGGCCGGCAGCGGCAGTGGCAACGAGGGGGCCAACAGCAGCGGCACCTCGATGGCTGCGCCGATGGTCGCCGGCGCCGCGGCCCTGGTGACCACAGCGCATCCGGACTGGACGACCGAGCAGACCAAGGCCGACCTGATGAACACCGCCGGTCAGGACGTGTTCGTCGGCGAGGGCCACACCGGTGAGAAGTACGCGCCGGCCCGCGTCGGCGCCGGCCGGATGGAGGTCACGCCCGCACTCGATAACGAGGTGCTGGCCTACGTCACCGACGACCCGGGCGCGGTGAGCGTCTCCTTCGGGCCCCTCGCCGTGACCGACCCGCTCTCGCTGACCAAGACGATCAAGGTGGACAACACCGGGCTCACGGAGAAGACCTTCGACGTCTCCTACGACCCGCGCAGCGAGATCCCGGGTGCGACGTACACCGTCTCACCGTCGTCGGTGACCGTGGCGCCGCGCTCGAGCGAGAACGTGACCGTCACCCTCGACGTCGAGCCCTCGCAGCTCACCAAGACGATCGACCCGACGATGTCGCGCCTCCAGGGCGGGCTCCCGCGCACCTACGAGGCGGACACCAGCGGGCTGGTCATGCTCGAGAGCGCCGACTCCCCGGACCTGCGGGTGCCGGTGTACGCCGCACCTCGGCCCGCCTCGCAGATGACCCAGCAGGACGCGATCACGATGTCCGACAGCGGCGTCGACGAGAAGCTGCTGCCCCTGACCGGCCAGCACGTCAACCAGGGCGACGATGAGGAGAAGGTGCAGTCGATCGTCTCCGGGTTCGAGCTCCAGGCCACCAGCGACCAGGTGCCCTCGTGCAGCGCCACGGTGCTCTCCGGCTGCGTCGACTTCGAGGACGAGCGCTCGGCAGACCTGAAGTACGTCGGTGCGACCTCGAGTGCGCCGGTGGTGGCCGAGGCGGGTGAGGACCCGCTGACCAGCCCGCAGTCGATGGCCTACTTCGCCATCACGACCCACGGCCGGTGGCGGACGGCTGCGACCCAGCAGGAGTTCGACATCTACCTCGACGGTGACGGTGACGGAGTCGCGGACGCGGTCATGTTCAACACCCGGCTCGGCGAGACCGACGTCTTCGTCAGCGTGACGCTCGAGCTCGCCACCGGGGACGTGCTCGACATCGAGCTGATCAACGACGCCTTCGGCGACACCGACACCGCGCTGCTGGACAGCGACACCATGGTGCTGCCGGTGGCGATCGGCGCGATCCCGGGGGTCACCGCCGGCCAGTCGCGGATCAACTACGCGATCGAGACCTACAACGGCTACCACCCGGACCCGATCGACACGGTCGGCACGGTTGCTCCCGACGGCACCATGACCGGGGCGTTGTCCATGGACGTGCTCAACCCGGGGGTGGTGCTCCACGGCACCTACACCGGGGACGCGAGCCCGTTGCTCTACCCCGACACCCCGGCCGCGGTGCTCAAGCTGCGTCGCGACGCCGACGCCTACCAGGCCGACGGCGGGCTGGGTGCCATGGTCGTGCACTTCCACAACGACCTGGGCCAGAAGGCGCAGGTGCTGAAGTTCCGCTCGGCACCGACGGTGGCGCTGGCACTCGAGCCGTCGAGGGCGTCTCGTGGGCAGCAGGTCACCGGGACCGTCACCGTCGACCCGGGGGCCGCCGGGCCAGCCAACGGCGCGGTCACCCTGATGCAGGGCGCCACCACGCTGGCCACGGGCACGGTGGCCAACGGCACCGCGTCGATGACCTTCACGATGAGCGAGGCGGGCACCTTCCCGATCCACGCCGAGTACGCCGGGGACGAGGGCCATGAGGCCGCCAGCTCCGACCCGGTGAACCTGGTCGTGAACAAGTCGCGCTCGCGGGTCACCTTGTCGGTGGCACCCAACCCGGCCCGTCACGGTCGTCGGGTGCGCGCCACGGTGCGGGTGAACACCCAGGCCGGGGTGGCTCCTACCGGGCGCATCCTGGTGCGGGTCAGCGGCCGGACGCTGGGTCGCGCAACTCTGCGCAACGGTGTGGCGACGGTGCGGGTTCCGGCCGGGCGCCGGGGACGCAAGAACGTGCGTGCGTCCTACCTCGGTGACGCCAACTACCTGGCGGGGACGTCCAACACCGTCAGGTTGCGGGTGCGCTGAGCACGGGCCCACCGGGCTGAAACGGCGACCGGGCCGCGAGCACACCGAAGGGTGTGCCCGCGGCCCGGTTCGCGTGCGGCTACCTCTCGGCCGAGCGCACCCGGAGGCCGGTGACCGGCACGGTGACCGCGCCGGAGGGGTCGGTGAAGAAGTCGTTGCCCTTGTCGTCGACCACGATGAAGGCGGGGAAGTCCTCGACCTCGATCTTCCAGACCGCCTCCATGCCGAGCTCGGCGTACTCCAGCACGTCGACGGCCTTGATGCAGTCCTGGGCCAGCCGGGCGGCCGGTCCGCCGATGGAACCCAGGTAGAAGCCGCCATGGGTGTGACAGGCCTGCGTGACCACCTTGGAGCGGTTGCCCTTGGCCAGCATCACCATGGAGCCCCCGGCGGCCTGGAACTGCTCGACGTAGGAGTCCATCCGCCCGGCCGTGGTCGGGCCGAACGAGCCGCTGGCGTAGCCCTGCGGAGTCTTGGCCGGGCCGGCGTAGTAGACGGCATGGTTCTTGAGGTAGTCCGGCATCTCCTCACCTGCGTCGAGGCGCTCCTTGATCTTGGCGTGAGCGATGTCGCGGGCCACCACCAGCGGACCGGTGAGGGAGAGCCGCGTCTTGACCGGGTGCCGGCCGAGCTCGGCGAGGATGTCCTCCATCGGCTGGTTGAGGTCGATCCGGACGACGTCGCCCTCCTCGAGCTCGGTCTCGGGGAGGTACTTCGCGGGGTCGGTCTCGAGCTGCTCGAGGAAGACGCCCTCGGCGGTGATCTTGCCCAGCGCCTGCCGGTCGGCCGAGCAGGAGACCGCGATCGCCACCGGGCAGCTGGCGCCGTGACGGGGGAGCCGGACCACGCGGACGTCGTGGCAGAAGTACTTGCCGCCGAACTGGGCGCCGATCCCGAAGGACTGGGTCAGCTTGAAGACCTCCTCCTCGAGCTCGAGGTCCCGGAAGCCGTGCGCCGACATCGACCCGGAGCTGGGCAGGTCGTCGAGGTAGTGCGCGCTGGCATACTTCGCCGTCTTCAGCGCGAACTCCGCGCTGGTGCCGCCGATCACGATCGCGAGGTGGTACGGCGGGCACGCGGCCGTGCCGAGCGAGCGGATCTTCTCGTCGAGGAACTCCAGCATCCGCGTGGGGTTCAACACGGCCTTGGTCTCCTGGAACAGGAAGGACTTGTTCGCCGAGCCGCCGCCCTTGGCCATGAACAGGAACTTGTACTCCGGCTTCCCGTCCTTGCCCGGGGTGGCGTAGAGCTCGATCTGCGCGGGGAGGTTGGTGCCGGTGTTCTTCTCCTCCCAGGTCGTCAGCGGCGCGAGCTGGGAGTAGCGCAGGTTGAGCCGGGTGTAGGCGTCGTAGACCCCGCGGCTGATCGCCTCGCCGTCGTCGGCGCCGGTGAGCACCCCCTCGGACTTCTTCCCCATCACGATCGCGGTGCCGGTGTCCTGGCACATCGGCAGCACGCCGCCGGCGGAGATGTTCACGTTCTTGAGCAGGTCCGTGGCCACGAAGCGGTCGTTGCCCGAGGACTCCGGGTCGTCGATGATCCTGCGGAGCTGGGCCAGGTGCGCGGGGCGCAGATAGTGCGCGATGTCGTGCATCGCCTCGGCGGTCAGCTCCCTGATCGCCTCGGGTGAGACCCGCAGGAAGGTCTGCCCGTCGGCCTCGAACGTCGAGACGCCCTCGGTGGTGAGCAGCCGGTAGGGCGTCTCGTCGGGCCCGATGGGCAGCAGGTCGGAGTATCTGAATTCTTCTTCGGTGGCCACGAGGGTGGATTATCGCGCACCGTCTGGCCTTCCGGGTATGACGGTCGGGCTCGAGACCTTGGGGCCGGCCTCGCGCTGATGGGCAGTGTGACCGTACGCCGGCGCCCGATCAGCCCTTGCGTCCGCTCGAGACGCCCTCGGTCGTCCTGGGCACCGCGGTCGAGCTGCGCACCACCAGCTCGGTGGGCAGCACGAGGTGCTCGGCGGGGAGGGCGGGGGTCTCCGAGCGGGCCGCCACCAACAGGTCCAGGACCTGCCGGGCAGCGAGGCGGCCCTGGTCCAGGACCGGTTGGGCGACCGTGGTGAGATCCATGAACTGTGCCATCTCGTGATCATCGATCCCGACCACCGACAGGTCCTCGGGCACCCGCAATCCCGCCAGCTGCGCGCTGCGGAGCACGCCGATCGCCATCTCGTCCGAAGCGCAGAACACCGCCGTCGGCGGTTCGGGCAGCGCCAGCAGCCGCTCACCGGCCGCAACCCCACCGGCGATCGTGAAGAAGCCGACCTGGTCCAGGCTGGGGTCAGCGGTGATCCCCGCCCGCGCCAGCGTCGCGAGGTAGCCGTGGCGTCGGGCACGCGGAGTGGCGAAGTCCAGGGCCTCGTGCAGGTTGCCGCCGACGTAGGCGATGCGGCGGTGACCCAGCGCCAGCAGGTGATCGACCGCGATCGTGGCGGCCTCGGCGTCGTCGATGCGGACGCTGGGCCAATCAGGCACCGAGGCGCCGACCAGGGCCAACGGAGGGGCATGCTCGAGCAACCAGACCTTCTCGGGCCTGGTCGGCTGCAGCCCCAGGATCAGCAAGGCGTCCACCCGCTTGGTCAACAGGTGGGTCTGCAGCACCCGGTAGCGCGCCTCGGGGTCACCTGCGAGGTTGAACAGCAGCAGGTCGTAGCCATCTCGTCGCAGCACCTCCTCGGCGCCCTGCACCACCGTGGCGAAGAACCATCGGGTCACGTAGGGCACCACCACCGCCACGGTCCGGGTCTCGCCGCTGGCCAGGCCCACGGCCGCCCGCGAGGGCACGTAGTGCAGGGCCACGGCGGTCTCGACGACCCGCTGCCGGGTGGCCTCGGAGACGCCCGGGAGGCCACGCAGCGCCCGGGACACGGTGGCGGTCGACAGGCCGGCGGCGGCCGCGACATCGTGGATGCTGGTCATCGTGGCCTGCCACTAGATTGGAGGCCATGACGCGCGGACTCCCCGACCCCGGCCCCCTGACGCTCGGCACCGCCACGGCGTCGTACCAGATCGAGGGGGCGGTCGAAGAGGACGGACGCGGGCCCTCGATCTGGGACACCTTCACCGCCCGGGAGGGCGCCATCCGCGACGCCAGCGACGGCGCTGTCGCGTGCGACTCCTATCACCGGCTCGAGGAGGACCTCGACCTGGTCTCCGGGTTGGGCGTGGACTTCTACAGGTTCTCCGTGGCCTGGCCCCGGGTGATCCCTGACGGTCGTGGGCAGGTGGAGTCGCGTGGCCTGGACTACTACGACCGTCTCGTCGACGGCCTCCTGACTCGCGGAGTGGCTCCGGCGGCGACGCTGTACCACTGGGACCTGCCCCAGCCGCTGGAGGACGCCGGCGGCTGGCTCGAACGCACGACCGCCGAGGCGTTCGCCGAGTACGCCCACGTCGTCCATGAACGCCTCGGTGACCGGGTCGGCCTGTGGGCCACGCACAACGAACCGTGGTGCTCGGCCTACCTCGGCTACGGCTCCGGGGTGCACGCGCCCGGGCGCCAGACGGGGGGCCGGGCCCACGTCGCCGCACACCACCTTCTCGTCGGGCATGCGCTCGCCGGCGAGGCCCTGCGGTCGGGGGGAGCGGAGGCGGTGGGGATCGTGTTGAACCTGCTGCCCGTCTGGCCCGAGCGGGACGAGGCCGCTGCCGTCGCGGATGGCATCGACGCGGTGCACAACCGGGTCTGGCTCGGTCCTCTGGTCGACGGCGCCTACGACGATGGACTCCTTGCCGTGGCGCCGGAGCTCGCCGACCCGGCGGTGGTGCGTCCCGGTGACCTGGAGCGGATCCGGGGCTCCGCGGACTGGCTCGGCGTGAACTACTACACGCCGGCCCGCCCGGACCTGCCGCGGCAGGGAGCGCAGCAGCACCCCGAGGCGGGGGCCTACCCCGGGGTCGCTCCCTTCGACCTCGTGGTCCGCGACCCGCGAACCGACATCGGCTGGGAGGTCGATGCGCGCGGCCTGGAGGAGCTGTTGGTGGAGACGTCGCGTCGTAGCGGTCTGCCGCTGGTGGTCACCGAGAACGGAGCGGCGTACGCCGACTCCGCGGTCGAGGGCGTCGTGGACGATCAGGACCGGATCGCCTACCTGGCCGACCATCTCGAGGCGACTCAGCGGGCCCGCCGTGCCGGCGCCGACGTCCGTGGCTACTTCGTGTGGACGCTGCTCGACAACTTCGAGTGGGCAGAGGGCTACACCAAGACCTTCGGGATCGTCCACGTCGACCCTATGGACCAGACACGGACCCCCAAGGCCTCCTACCGCTGGCTGGTGGCCTACGCAGCGGCGCTGCGCAGCGGCGTGGAACCGCCTACCCCTTGACACTTCCGGCCAGCAGACCGCGGACGAAGTAGCGCTGCAAGGACAAGAACACGATCAGCGGGACGATCAGGGACACGAAGGCGCCGGCGGAGAGCAGGTGCCAGTCCTCCCCACGCTGGCCCGCGAGCTCGGCCAGCCGGACGGTGAGCGGGGAGACGTCGAGACTGCCGCCGCCGAAGACCAGCGCCACCAGCAGGTCGTTCCACACCCACAGGAACTGGAAGATGCCGAAGGCCGCGATCGCAGGCGCGAGCAGTGGAAGCATGATCTTGGTGAAGATCTGTGGGTGGCCCGCCCCGTCGACGCGAGCCGACTCCATCAGCTCCCGAGGGATCTCGCGCATGAAGTTGTGCAGCAGGAAGATCGCCAGCGGTAGGGCGAAGATCGCGTGCGAGAGCCAGATCGTGTAGAAACCCCCGCCCGGGGCGTTCGAGCCCGCCAGTTGGGGCAGCCCGAACGGGGGCGAGACGTAGAGCGAGAGCAGCGGGATCATGGTGACCTGGATCGGCACGATCTGCAGCGCGAAGACGGCCACGAAGAGCACATGCCGCCCGCGGAACTCCATCCACGCGAACGCGTAGGCGGCCATCGTCGCCAGGCTGATCGGGATCAGCACCGAGGGGATCGTGATCACCACGGAGTTGATCAGGTAGGTGCCCAGCTTGGTCTCGGACCCCGAGATCACCGAGGTGTAGTTGTCCAGGGTGAACTGCGGGTTGGTGAAGACGTGCCACCACCCCTCGGTCTTGACCTGGGACTCTGGACGGAACGAGGAGACCAGGAGCCCGAAGGTCGGCAGGGTCCACAGCAGGGCGATCACCAGGGCCGCGCCGGACGCGAGCCGACCGGTCAGCGCCGAGTGCGCAGCGGACGAGGCCGTCTTGACCGGTGGCTTCTTCTTCACGCCAGGCGCTACCGCTGCGGGCGGGGTCGAGGTGCTCATCGTGCCTCCAGCTTGCGCATCTGACGGATGTTGTAGACCACGATCGGGATCACCAGCACGAAGATCAAAGTGGCCAGGGCAGCACCCAGTCCCTGGTTGAAGGAGCGGAAGCTCTGCGTGTAGAACTCATAGGCGAGCACGCTGCTCCCGAAGTTGCCGCCGGTGCTGGTACGGACGATGTCGAAGACCTTCAGCGTGCTGATGCTGATCGTGGTCAGCACCACGATCAGCGACGGGCTGATGCTCGGCACCGTGATGTAGCGGAACATCTTCAGGCCGCTGACCCCGTCGAGCCGGGCCGCCTCGATGATGTCGTCGGGGATCGCCTTGATCGAGGCCGAGAGGATCGTCATCGCGAACCCTGCCTGGACCCAGATCATGATCACGATCAGGAACAGCGTGTTCCAGGGTTCAGTGAGTAGGAACCTGTAGGTGTCGAAGCCCAGCAGCTTCAAGAGCTGGTTGAGCACCCCGATCTGGTCCTGCTCGGCGGCCTTGTAGTCGTAGACGAACTTCCAGATGATCGACGCGCCGACCAGGGAAATCGCCATCGGTAGGAAGACCAGGGCCTTGGCGAACTTCTCGAGCTTGACCCCGTCGACGAGGACGGCGTAGATCAGGCCGATGGCGGTCGCGAGCAGCGGGGTCAGGATGACCCAGATGGCGGTGTTGCGGAGCACCCGCAGCTGCGCCCCGTCGGTGAAGATCGTCTGGTAGTTCTCCAGGCCCACGAACTCGCTGCCACCGGCGTTCTTGAACGACTGGATCACGGTGCTGACCGCCGGGTAGAGCAGGCCGAGGGCGATCATCAGCAGAGCCGGTGCGATGAAGGCGGCCACCTGGATGCGCTCGCCGTGGCGCGACTTGATGCGCTGGGTGAGCAGCAGGATGACGCCCATGACGCCGAAGAACAGGGCCACCGCGATGATCAGCTGGAGGAACTTCTCAGGACTCGACATGTCTCACCACTTCTCTGGTCCGGGAGAGGGGGGCCCTGCTCCGAGGGAAGGTGGCGGGCCGGGTCGCGGAGGTGTCTCCGCGACCCGGCAACGCCTCAGGCGGTCAGGAGGACGGCCACGACTTCTCGATGCTGCCCAGGGCGTCGCTGCTGCTCTTGCCCGTGATCCACGACGTCATCTCCTTCCAGAAGGAGCCGGCGCCGACAGCACCGGGCATCTGGTCGGATCCGTCGAAGCGGAAGACGGCCTCGGGGTCCTGCAGCGTCTCGGCGGAGAGCTTGTCGATCGGGCTGCCCAGGTTGTTGATGTCCAGCCCCTTGTTCGCGCTGACCCAGCCGCCGGCGGGGGTGGCCTTGGCCTTCTCGTTGGCCCAGATGTCGCTGGAGAGGTAGGTCTGGAAGGCCTGCACCTCCGGCTTGTCGGAGAACGCGGCGACGAACTCACCGCCGCCGAGGACCGGGCTGCCGTTGTCCTGGTTGGTCACCGGGAGGTAGAAGGCGAACACGTCGCCGTTCTCGGAGACGTCGGTGCCCTCGGGCCACTGCGCGGCGTAGAAGCTGGCCTGACGGTGCAGGGCGCAGTCGCCCTTGAGGACCGGCAGTCCGCCGTCCTGGAAGGACGTCGTGGCGATCGACTTGACGTCGCCGAAGCCGCCGTTGGTGTACTTGTCGTTCTTCAAGATGCCGCCCACCCGGTCCAGTGACTCCACGATCTTCGGGTCGTTGAACGGGATCTCGTGCTTGACCCACTGGTCGTAGGCGTCCGCACCCGCGTCGCGCAGCACGGCGTCCTCGAGCCAGTCGGTGGCGACCCAGCCGGTGGCGTCACCGGACTCGATCCCGGCGCACCAGGGCTTCATGCCGGAGCCGGCGATCTTGTCGGAGAGGGCGATCATGTCGTCCCAGGTCTCGGGGATCTCCCAGCCGTTCTTCTGGAACGTCTTGGGGGAGTACCACACGAAGGACTTCACGTTCGCGCCCAGCGGGGCGGCGTAGAACTTGCCGTCCACGGTGCCGTAGGCCTTCCAGTCCTCACCGAAGAACTCATCGACATTGTCGGAGACGCTCTTGGTCGCCTCGACGACCTTGCCGGTGTCCTTGACCAGTGTGTTCAGCAGGCCGGGCTGGGGGATGTAGGCGATGTCGGGGGCGTTGCCGCTGCGGACGCGGACCACGAGCTGGGCCTCGAACTCCGAGGATCCTTCGTACTTGACGGTCGCGCCGGTGCACTCCTCGAAGACCTTGTAGGACTTCTCATGCGCCTCCTGCTCCGGAGGGAGGATGGAGGTGTAGACACTCACCTCGCGGCCACTGAGATCCCCGAACGAGGTCAGCTGGGCGCACTCCGCCTTTCCTTCCCCGGGGGAGGTGCCACCGGCGTCCTGGCTGCCGCCGTCGCTGCCGCCTCCGCAGGCGGAGAGGACTAGTCCGGCGGCGGTGATCGCGGCGGCCGTGGCCAGCCTCCGATTGGTCATGATTGGTCGCATTGACGCTCTCCTCGGCGTTCGGTGTGGACCCTCGCCACACGCAGACGTGACTGATGTAAGCGCTTACGCGTGGCTGAGGTCAAGCATTTCGAGACAACAAGTTCGTAACCAACGCGACTTGTCTAGGCAGGTTGGCGCGCCGTACGACGGGACCGTAGTGTGACGCGGACCACTCACAACGGATCGTCCGGCACGTTCCTGCCGGTGAGGAGACAAGAAAATCATGGCAACAGTTTCGTTCAAGAAGGCACAGCGCTGGTATCCCGGGATGGACAAGCCCGCGGTTCCCGGTATCGACCTGGACATCAAGGACGGGGAGTTCATGGTCCTCGTCGGGCCCTCGGGGTGTGGCAAGTCCACCACCTTGCGGATGCTCGCCGGGCTCGAGGAAGTCAACAGCGGGGAGATCTACATCGGTGACAGGGATGTCACCAAGCTCCCGCCCAAGGACCGCGACATCGCGATGGTGTTCCAGAACTACGCGCTCTACCCGCACATGACCGTGGCGGACAACATGGCGTTCTCGCTGAAGATGGCGAAGGTGGGCGCCGACGAACGGCGCCAGCGGGTGGAGGAGGCGGCCAGGATCCTGAACCTGACCGAGTACCTCGACCGCAAGCCCAAGGCGCTCTCCGGTGGTCAGCGTCAGCGCGTGGCCATGGGCCGCGCGATCGTCCGCAAGCCGCAGGTGTTCTGCATGGACGAGCCGCTGTCGAACCTCGACGCCAAGATGCGCGTGGCGACCCGCACGGACATCGCCAAGCTGCAGTCCGACCTGGGTGTCACCACCGTCTACGTCACCCACGACCAGGTCGAGGCCATGACGATGGGCGACCGCGTCGCGGTGATGCTCGACGGCAACCTGCAGCAGGTCGACACCCCGCTCGGGCTCTACGACCGCCCGGTCAACCTCTTCGTCGCCGGGTTCATCGGCTCACCGGCGATGAACCTGCTCTCCGCCAAGGCGGTCGACGGCAAGGCGAAGATCGGCGAGTACCTCGTCCCGGTCGACGCGGGCGCCTCGAAGAAGATGAACGGCGACATCGTGGTCGGTGTCCGCCCGGAGTCCTGGCGCGTGGTCTCGGCCGAGGCCGGCGGCCTGCCGGTGGAGGTCAACGTCGTGGAGGAGCTGGGCTCCGACGCGTTCGTCTACGGCAGCAGCGGCGTGGAGGGCGCTCCGAGCAACGTGATCGTCCGCGTCTCGGCGCGCGACAGCGTGCACAAGCACGATGTGCTCTACGTGACCACGGACCCCGAGCACGTGCACGTCTTCGATGCCGAGTCGGGACTGCGCCTCAGCGACTGAGGTTCGGTGGCGGTCTCTTTGCTGGGTGTCGGGCGGGGGGCCAGTTTCCCAGGTTAAGAGGTCAAACTGGCCGGCCCTGCTCGTCCTCCCACATGAAACTGCCTCTTCACACACCGCGCATGGTGTGTGAAGAGGCAGTTTGGGTTCTTAACCTGGGAAACCGGCCCGCGAGCGAGTCACGACGACGACCGACCTCTCGGTGACCGGGTGGTGTCCCTCCGCGGCGCCGCCCGGTTCGCCGTACGTCGGATCACGTCGGTGAGGGTCGCGAACAGGGCCTCCGGCATGTCGTGGCCCATGCCCTCGATCACGACCAGCTCGGCGCCGGGGATCGCCCGCGCGGTGGCCCGTCCCCCGGAGACGTGCACCATCTTGTCGGCAGTGCCGTGCACCACGGCCGCGGGGACCCGCAGCGAGCCGAGGGCGCGGGAGCGGTCGGGCTGGTTGAGGATCGCCAGCATCTGCCGCATCACCCCGCTCGCGGAGACGCCCCGGTCGAAGGTCTCCTCGGCACGTGCACGCACCTTCTCGGTGGCCACCGGGTAGCCGGGGGAGCCGATCAGCTGCCACATCCGCGCGGAGGTCTCGACGTAGGCCTCCCGGCCCGGGCCCCGGCTCGCCACCAGCATCGGCAGCAGCGAGGGGTGCTGCCAGCCCACCGTGCGCCGACCCAGCGTGGACATGATCGAGGTCAGCGAGCGCACCCGCTCGGGGTGCTCGATCGCCAGGGTCTGGGAGATCATCCCGCCCATGGAGACCCCCGCGACGTGGGCCGCGTCCCAGCCCAGGTGGTCGATCAGGCCGCGGGCGTCCAGCGCCAGGTCGCCGAGGGTGTACGGCGGCTTCGCCCCCCGGCCGAGGAAGGAGGCGACCAGCGCGCCGCGGGAGACCCGAGCGCGCACCTTGGTGGAGTGGCCGGTGTCGCGGTTGTCGTAGCGGACCACGAAGAAACCCGCCTCCGCCAACTGGGTGCACAGCTGCGGGTCCCACCAGGTCATCGGCCCGCCGAGGCCCATCACGAGCAGGAGCGGCTCGTCGGCGGGGTCGCCGAAGGTCTGGTAGCACAGCTCGATCCCGGGCTGGACGGGGGCGATCAGTTCCTCGGAGATGGCGACGGGCACGTGTCCGCTCTTTCGTGTGTGTGGGCGTTTCTGGGCAAATGTGATCCGAGACCCGTCGGTAACGCTACCGTCAGGAGGGTGAACTCACCCCTTGGCTCCTTCCTGCTGCCCGACGGGTTCGCCGGTCCCTCGGGCGTGCGGGCCCTCGCGCGTGAGGGCAGCACCCTGCTCGAGGCGGCCAGGCTGGTGCGGCGGACGCGCCGTGACGCCCGCGCCCGGGCGCTGCGGCCCTACGCGGGGACCCATCGGACCACGGCGCACGACCCGGTGCTGCTGGTCCCGGGCTTCATGGCCGGCGACCCCACGCTGCGGGCGATGTCGACGTTCCTGCGCCACCAGGGCTTTCGCACCTACCGCTCCCAGATCCTGGTCAACGCCGGCTGCACCCGTGAGGCCGGCGAGCGGCTCGAGGCCCGGCTGGAGGCCATCGCCACCCGGCGGGACCGCAAGGTCACCATCGTGGGGCACAGTCTCGGCGGCATGCTGGCCCGCGGCCTAGCCGCGCGCCGCCCTGACCTGGTCGAGGGGATCGTCAGCCTGGGCAGCCCCGTGCTCGCCCCGGGGGCGATCCACCGGGTGCTGAAGTGGGATGCCGACGTGCTCGCCAAGCTCACCAGTGCCGGTCTGCGTGGCCTGATGAGCGCCGACTGCTTCGGCGGTGAGTGCGCCAGGCTGAGCTGGGAGGAGAGCCAGCAACCGCTGGACTCCGGCGTCGGCTTCACCGCGATCTACAGCAAGCGCGACGGGATCGTGGACTGGAAGGCCTGCCTGGACCCACTCGCCACCCACGTCGAGGTCAGCACCAGCCACTGCGGGATGGCGGTCGACCCGGTGGTGATGGACCACGTGCTCACCGCGCTGCGAGCCCAGCAGCTCAGCCGGGCCAACCGCCAGGAAGCTCCGCTCGACGAGGTGGGTTCGCTCCGCGCCGTTCGCACGTGATCGCCGCGACCTCCATCGCTCCCCGAAGGAGCTGCTCGAGGTCCGCGGCGTCGGTCGAGACGCGCTGGCCGGTCCCGGTCAGCACGCCCTGGTCGAAGAGCTGGGCCAGGGTGCCGGCCATGAACGCGTCACCCGCGCCGACCGTGTCGATCACCTCGATCGGCCGCGGCTGGGCGCTGACCTCCCCCTGGTGCGTGTACGCCGTCGCCCCCTCGGGGCCACGGGTCAAGATCACCAGCTCGGTGCGCTCGCCGGTGAGCAGGGTGCGGGCGACGTCGTCGGGGGAGGAGTCGGGGTCGAGCAGCCCCGCGTCCTCGTCGCTGAGCTTGACCAGGGTGCACCGCGCTCCGAGGCTCTGAACGTCGCGCCACGACCGCTCGCGGTCCTCGACGAAGGACTCCCGCAGGTTGGCGTCGTAGCTGACGAAGACCTCGCGCTGGCAGGCCTGCTCGACCAGGTCGAGCACGCTCTCGCGCCCTGGTTCGAGGACCGTGCCCAGCGAGCCGACGTGCAGCGCGTGACAGGGCGGCAGCTCCTGGCGGGGCAGCGACCAGTCGAGGTCGAAGTCGTAGCTGGCCACCCCGTTGCGGTCGAGGGTGGCCCGCGCCACCGACGTGCGTCCGGTCGAGGTGGGCACGGGCACGATCTCGGCACCGCTGGCGGTGACGTGGCCGACGACCAGTCCGCCGTACTCGTCGTGGCCGACCTGGCTGAGCAAGGTGGCGGGTACGTCGAGCCGGGCGAGGCCGACCGCGACGTTGAGCGGCGAGCCCCCTGGTGACTCACTGGTGTCGCCGTCCGCGTCGAGGACGACGTCGACCAGCGCTTCTCCTGCAACGACGATCATGGTGCTGACTCGTTCCTCAGTGCTCGTAGTCGACGTCGGCATAGGCGCGCAGCTTGCTCAGCTTGTGCTCGGAGTGGATCGAGCGGATGGTGCCGCTGCGCGAGCGCATCACCAGCGAGTGGGTGGTGGCGCCACCGGCGCGGTAGCGGACCCCCTGCATCAGCTCACCGTCGGTGATGCCGGTCGCCACGAAGAAGCAGTCGTCGCCGGAGACCAGGTCGTCGGTGTAGAGCACGCGGTCGAGGTCGTGACCGGCGTCGATGGCGCGTTGCCGCTCCTCGTCGCTGGTGGGCCACAGGCGGCCCTGGATGACGCCGTCGAGGCACTTCATCGCGCAGGCGGTGATGATCCCCTCGGGGGTGCCGCCGACACCGAGGAGCAGGTCGATGCCGGTGCCCTCGCGGGCGGCCATGATCGCGCCCGCGACGTCACCGTCGGTAATGAACTTGATCCGTGCACCGGCAGCCCGGATCTCGTCGACCAGGCCCTGGTGGCGCGGCCGGTCGAGCAGCACCACCGTGACGTCCTCCGGCTTGCTGCCCTTGGCCTTGGCGACCTGATGGATGTTCTCGGCCACGGGGTAGCGGATGTCGACGACGTCGGCGGCGGCCTGGCCGGTGACCAGCTTCTCCATGTAGAACACCGCCGAGGGGTCGTACATCGACCCTCGCGGGGAGACCGCGAGCACCGAGATCGCGTTGGTCATCCCCTTGGCGGTCAGGGTGGTGCCGTCGATCGGGTCCACGGCGACGTCGCACTCGGGTCCCTCGCCGTCGCCGACCTCCTCGCCGTTGAAGAGCATCGGCGCGTTGTCCTTCTCGCCCTCGCCGATCACCACGGTGCCGCGCATGCCGACGGTGGAGATCAGCACCCGCATCGCGTTCACCGCGACCCCGTCGGCGCCGTTCTTGTCGCCCTTGCCGACCCAGCGGCCGGCGGCCATGGCGGCTGCCTCGGTCACGCGCACGAGCTCGAGAGCGAGGTTGCGGTCAGGGGAGCTGGCGGGTGCGGACAGGGAGTCTGGGGACTGGCTCTCGGACATGGCAGTGATCGTAGCGTCCATCACAGTTGGCAAGATGGCGCACATGAACGAGTCGTCGACCCCCGGTCCCGGGCAAAACCCCCAAGCCGGACCAGGTCGCTACCAGCGTTCGTCCGGCGGCCTGCTCGGGGCGCTGGTGGTGACCGTCCTCGCTGTCGTGGCGTTCTCGGTGTTCCGTTCGGCGACCCGTGAGAACCCGACCGTCCCGGTCCGCGCGGTCGACTACCTCGCGGTGGTGACCGCGGCTCGTGCCGGGGCCGACCTCGAGCTGCTGGCGCCTCCTCGCCTCCCGCTCGGCTGGAAGGCGACCAGTGCGACCTGGGACCCCGCCGAGGAGCAGTGGCACCTCGGGATCCTCACCGACGAGCAGGACTACGTCGGCGTCGAGGAGTCACGCGCCGCGGCGGAGGAGCTCGTGCGGGCCCACGTCGACAAGGCCGCCACCCGTGGCGAGGACGTGACCATCGGGGGCCGGTCCTGGCAGACCTGGACCGATGCCGGCGGCGACTACGGCGTGGTCCGGCCGGTGGACCCCGGCGACCGCGGAGCCGGCACCGTGCTCGTGGTCGGCACCGCGCCGGAGGCCGAGATCCGGGACCTGGCCGCCGCGTTGGTTTCGGAACAGCCATAACCCGGATAAAACGGTCTCGTTGTTCCTGGTGGAAGCCACCCAGGAGGAACGATGTTCAAGGCACTGCTGCTGATGCGCCCGGTGTTCGCGCTGGTCGGCGTCCTGGCAGCGGTCGACTCCGGGCTGGCCGCGCAGGTCGGCGACCGGGTCCTCGGTGACGCGGTCTCGCACAGCTGCTGCGCCGCTCCCGCCGACTCCCACGGCTTCGAGGAGCTGACCACCCACCTGAACCAGCTCGACGCGCTCGCCCGCCGGTTCAGCGGCATCGTCGGGATCGAGCTCCCGAACCGCTGACCGCGGCGAGCGCCTCACTCCTCGCGGGTGCCGTCCAGCGCCCGGTCGAGCCGTGCGCGGGCACCCTCGAGGGCACGCTGGCAGACCTGGGCGAGCTCCTCGCCGCGCTCCCACAGCGCCAGCGACTCCGCCAGGCTGGTGCCGCCCTGCTCGAGGGTGCGCACCACCTCGATCAGCTGGTCGCGGGCCTGCTCGTAGGACGGCTCCGCCTCGGGCTGCCCGGATGTCTCCCCGGACCTCGGCTCATCGGTCTGCTCAGGCATCGTCATCCTCGTCCTTCGTGGTCGTGGGGCCCGTGGGGTCCTCGGGCAGCAGGTCGATCCGGTCGACGGTGGTGGTGGTGGCCCCGATCCGGCCGTCGGCGACCCGGACGTGCAGGGCGTCGCCCGGTTCCAGTGTGGCCACGCTGGAGAGTGCGTTGCCCTGCGCATCGCTGAGTACGGCGTACCCGCGCCGCAGCGTGGCCAGCGGGGACAGCGCCCGGATCCTGGCCAGCTGGTGGACCAAGTCGTCGGCGCCGCGGTCCAGCCGGTGTCCGAACGCGCGCCGGCTGCGCTCGCGCAGGGCCTCGACCTCGCTCAGGCGCTCGGCGAGGCCGGCGCGCGGGTCGGCCAGGCTCGGCCGGCTGCGCAGCGCCGCGAGCTGGCGCAGCTCGCGGTCGACCAGCGCCCGGACCGCCACCCGGCCGCGCTCGCGGACCTGGCGCACCCGCTGAGCCTCCTCGGCGACGTCGGGCACCACCCGCTTCGCGGCATCGGTGGGGGTGGAGGCACGCACATCGGCGACGAGGTCGAGGATGGGAGAGTCCGGCTCGTGACCGATCGCCGAGACGACCGGCGTGCGGACCTGGTGGACGGCCCTGATCAGCGCCTCGTCGGAGAACGGCAGCAGGTCCTCGACCGAACCGCCTCCCCGGGCCACGATGATCACCTCCACGGCCGGGTCGCGGTCGAGCACCTGGAGTGCCTCGATCACGTCTCGTGCGGCGTTGACGCCCTGCATCGCGGCGTACTTCACCGTGAAGCGCACGCCGGGCCATCGCCGGCGGCCGTGCTCGAGCACGTCGCGCTCGGCGGCCGAGCTCTGTGCGGTCACCAGACCGACGTTGCCGGGGAGGAACGGCAGCGGTCGCTTGAGCTCCTCGGCGAAGAGCCCCTCGGCCGCCAGCAGCCGGCGCCTGCGCTCCAGGCGGGCGAGCAGCTCGCCCTCGCCGACCAGGCGGATCTCGCGCACCGAGAGCGAGAGCGTGCCCCGGTTGGGGTAGAAGGACGGCTTGGCGTGGCACACGATCTGGGCGCCCTCGACCAGGGGGGTGGGCAGCGAGTCCACCACCGCCCGCTGGCAGGTGACCTGGATCGAGATGTCGGCCAGCTTGTCGCGCAGGGTGAGGAAGACGGTGTTCATCCCGCCGCGCCTGCTGATCTGGGTGACCTGGCCCTCGACCCACACCGCGCCGAGCCGGTCGACCCACTGCCCGATCGCCTGGGTGATCTGCCGGACCGGCGCCGGGTGCTCGGGCGAGGTCTCGATGGCCATGCGGCGACCCTAAGGCCCGCCGCCTACGATTGGCGCCATGACTGACCTGGGTACGCCGAGCGTCCTCTCCCCCGACGAGGCCGAACTCGCGGTGCGCCTCGCCGCGCCGCGTGGGTACTGCGCCGGCGTCGACCGCGCCGTGATCACCGTCGAGAAGGCCCTCGACCTCTACGGCTCGCCGGTCTACGTCCGCAAGCAGATCGTGCACAACAAGCACGTGGTGGCCAACCTGGAGTCGCGCGGCGCGATCTTCGTCGAGGAGCTCGACGAGGTGCCGCAGGGCGAGACCGTGGTGTTCTCCGCGCACGGCGTCTCCCCGCTGGTGCACGAGCAGGCCGCCGACCGCGGGCTGAAGACGATCGACGCCACCTGCCCGCTGGTGACGAAGGTGCACCACGAGGCCCGACGCTTCGCCAGCGACGACTACGACATCTTGCTGATCGGGCACGAGGGGCACGAGGAGGTCGAGGGCACCGCCGGCGAGGCTCCCGAGCACATCCAGCTCGTGCAGAGCCCCGACGACGTCGCCGGGATCGTCGTACGCGACCCCGACAAGGTCGCCTGGCTCTCCCAGACCACGCTCTCGGTGGACGAGACGATGGCGACGGTCGACGCGATCCGGCAGCGCTTCCCCAAGCTGCTCGACCCGCCCAGCGACGACATCTGCTATGCCACCCAGAACCGCCAGCTCGCGGTCAAGGAGATCAGCCCGGCGGCGGACCTTGTGATCGTGGTCGGCTCGGCGAACTCCTCGAACTCCGTGCGGCTGGCCGAGGTGGCGCTCGAGGCGGGCGCCAAGGCCGCCCACCGCGTGGACGACGCCAGTGAGATCGACGAGGCATGGCTCGAGGGTGTGCGCAGTGTCAGCGTCACCTCCGGGGCATCGGTGCCCGAGGACCTCGTCGACGGCGTGCTCTCCTTCCTGACCGAACGCGGCTACCCCGATGCCGAGGCCGTGCACACGGCGGAGGAGTCGTTGATCTTCGCCCTCCCGCCCGAGCTGCGCCGCGACATGCGCAAGGCAGCCGAGGCGGCGCAGAGCTCGACCAGGGGCGAGTAGCCGCGGATGGCGCGCTACCTCGACGTCCACCCGGTCGACCCCCAGCCCCGCGCCATCTCCCAAGTGGTGGCGATGCTGCGCGACGACCAGCTGATCGCCTATCCGACGGACTCCGGCTACGCGCTGGGCATCCAGCTCGGCAACCGCGACGGGCTGGAGCGGATCAAGAAGCTGCGGGAGCTCGACGACAAGCACCACTTCACCCTGGTCTGCCGGGACTTCGCCCAGCTCGGCCAGCTCGTGCACCTGTCCAATGCCGCGTTCCGGGCGGTGAAGGCGGTGACTCCCGGTCCCTACACCTTCATCCTGCCGGCGACCGGTGAGGTGCCCAAGCGGCTGATGCACCCGCGCAAGCGCACGGTGGGGGTGCGGATCCCCGACCACCCGGTCGTGCGGGCGCTACTCCACGAGCTCGACGAGCCGCTGCTCTCGAGCACCCTGCTGCTGCCCGGGGAGCACGAGCCGATGACCGACGGCTGGCTGGTCAAGGAGGAGCTCGATCACTGGCTGGACGCGGTGATCGACTCCGGTGAGTGCGGCTCGGAGCCGACCACGGTGGTCGACTTCTCCGAGGGGGCGCCCGAGGTGGTCAGGGTCGGCGCGGGGGACACCGAGCGCTTCGAGTGAGCGCGCACGCGCTGCCGACGGACCCGGCCGCGCACGGCCAGCACGCCCAGCGCGAGCAGGTAGCCGGTGAGCAGCGCACCGGCCTGTTGGGTCAGTCCCGAGACGACGGCCTGGATCAGGCTGTCGTCGGCGGCGGCCACCCAGGCACGGTGCACCACGGCGACCAGGGTGACCAGCCCGAGCAGCAGCAGCGGCGGGAGTACGCCGACCCGGAAGAAGTCCCGAGGCCGCACCGAGAGCGCCGCTGCGACGCAGAGGAGCACGAAGCCGATCTCGAAGACCAGGTCGAGCCGGCCGGTCAGGGCGAGGTCGAGCCCGACCAGAAGCAGCCCGAGGAGGACCGAGAGCCGCGTGATGCGGCTTCCGGACATCCGACCTTCTTCCCACAGGGTGGGTGCGCTCACGCGATCACCGTAGGCCGGGTCAGGCGCTGGACCTGCGCGACTCGCCGGTGGGCGCGCCGTTCGACTCGCCGTGCGGCCGTCGGCTCTCGGCGGACGGCAACTCCGGTCGCACCTCGGCCACCGCGTCGAGCAGCTCGGTGGCGGTGAGCGGACGAGGGACGTGGGTCACCGGCTCCAGGGTCGGCAGGTGCTCGCGCGCGACCCCGATGTCCTCGAACTGGCGCGCGGTCACCAGCACCCGGCTCTCGATCGAGCCGACCGCGCTGTTGTAGGCGTCGACCGCCCCCTTGAGCGAGCGGCCCACCTTGTCGAGGTGCGTGCCCATCACGCCGAGCCGGCCGTGCAGCTCGCGGCCGAGCTCGTGGATCTCGCGGGTGCGCTCGGCGAGCACCTCGGTGGTCCAGCCGTGCGCGACCGTGCGGAGCAGGGCGATCAGCGTGGTCGGGGTGGCGATCACGACGTCCTTGGTGGCGGCGTACGTCAGCAGCGAGGGGTCGGTCTCGAGCGCCGCCGAGAGGAAGGACTCGGCCGGCACGAACATCACCACGAACTCCGGCGCTCCGGGCAGCGAACGCCAGTAGGCCTTGCCGGCCAGCGCGTCGACGTGGCTGCGCACCTGGCGGACGTGGCGGCGCAGGTGGCCGGCGGTCTCCTCGGGGTCGTCGGTGGACAAGGCGTCCAGGTGGGCGTCGAGCGGCACCTTGGCGTCGACCACCACCGACCTGCCACCGGCGAGGCGCACGACGAGGTCGGGCCGGTGGTCGCCGTCCTCGCGGGCGAGGTGGACCTGCTCGTCGAAGTCGCAGTGCTCGACCATGCCGGCGAGCTCGACGGCGCGCCGCAGGTGCAGCTCGCCCCACTGGCCGCGCACGTGCGGCTTGCGCAGCGCCGTGGACAACGCCCCGGTCTCCTTGCGAAGCAGGTCGGTGCTGTGCCGCATGTCGGCGACCTGCTGGCGCAGCTGTCCCTGCCAGGAGGCGCGCTGCTGCTCCACGTCCATCAGCCGCTCGTGCAGCCGGTCGAGGCCGTCGCGCAGCACCGCCTGGTCCTCGCCGCGCGCCGACAGGGCACGGACGACCTCCGGATCGCCCGTGCGCCGGGTCCACACCAGCACCCCGAGCGCGCCGAGGAGCAGGCCGATGACCAGGGTGAGGAACGGAAGCGCGAGGTTCATGTGGCCACCCTGACAGCCAGCACCGACAGGTCGCGGGATCTCACGTCTGCCTGCTGAGTCTGATGGTGCCGTCGGTCAGGCGGTGGTGGTGGAAGGCTGGGTCGTGGATGCGTTGGTGGTGGTAGTGGCATAGGGGTTCGGCGTTGGCCAGGTCGGTGCCGCCGCCGTGGGACCAGGGTTCTCGGTGGTGGAGCTCGCACCAGGCGAGGGGTCGTTGGCAGCCATCGGCGGCGCAGGTCTGGTGCTGGAGTCCGACTGCGAGGCGCTGTGCTTCGGTGAAGAGCCTGCTCTCGCGGCCGAGGTCGAGGGCGACCGATCGGCGGTCGAGGACGGCGGGGATGATCCCGGCGTTGCAGGCCAGGCGGCGGGCTTGGCCGGCGGAGATCACTTCGCCGGTGTCGATGTGAGCGGTCTTGAGGGCGCCGGTCAGGACGGTGTGGTCGAGGGTGACCACGATGGTGGCGGCGGTCTTGGGGTGCAGGTGGTCGGTGGGCAGGTGTTCGAGGAGGTCGGCGAACGCGGTCCCGCGGCGGTGTCGCCAGTCAGGGCTGAGTCGCTCATCGGAGCGCGAGCGGTCGCCGGTGTTGCGGGTGCGGCGGGGTGCGGTCATCGACTCGATCACCTTGCGCAGGATCGCGCCGGACAGGGCTGGCACGGTGAAGTGGCCGCTCACGGTGCCGTCCTGGTTGTCGTGCCAGCTCAGTGAGCACCGGTCGCGGGCGGTCTCCTCCTCGGAGCGGACCAGGTGGTTCTCGTGGGCGTCGACGGCCACCGGGTCGGGTTCGACGGTCGCCAGGGCGCGCTGGGCGATGCGGCGGAGCTGGTCGGGGTCGAAGCGTTGGGCCTGCTCGACCAGGGTGGCTTCGAGGGCTTCGCGCTGCTCAGGGCTGAGGGTGGTGGGGAGCTGGGCGTCGGCGTTGAGGATCACCGCGGCGTGGGCGGGGGAGAGCAGTCCGTGGTCGAGGGCGGCGGCGGTGGTCTGGTGCCCGGTGTGCAGCTCGGTGGCGAGGTGGACCTCGCGGGCCGCGGTGGTCCGCGAAGAGTTGGTGTGGCGGGCGGTCCAGGCCTCGGTGCCGGAGAACCCGGCGTCCTTCGCGGCACCGGCCTTGTCGGCGGCGGCGAGGACCCTGAGCCGGACTGCTTCGAGTCGGCGGGCGACCCGCTCCAGGGAGCGCACGGTCGCGGCGTGCTCGCCACTGGCCAGCGGGGTGCCGGCCCCGGCGAGCATCCGGTCCAGCACCGCGTCGAGCTCGGCCACGCCTGCGAGCACCGGGTGTCCGGCGTCGGGGTGGAGGTCGAGGAGTGCTGACATGAGTTCATTCTGCTACGAACAGGTGTTCGAGTCAAGGGGTTATGAAGATCTGTGGATGTTCGGCGACGCCCCCTCACCCCTCCGTCGTCTGCTCCAACCAGCGGACGGTGGTGTCGATGACGGCATCTGGACTGTCGTGGGGGTCGTCGTTGAGAACCGCCGCCACGATCTGCTCGATGCCGAAGGTGCGCCACCAGGTCCGAGCCCACGTCCACGGCCGGATCGAACGCAGCGGCGAGGTCCCAGTCGATGACGCCCACCACACGGCCCCGGTCGTCCCAGAGCACGTTCTCACCGGTGAGGTCTCCATGCACCAGGCAGGCCTCCACGGGCTGCAGCGCCGCGGCCTCGTCGATGCGACGGCGCGCCTCATCGCGTAGCCGTACCGGGAGTCGCGGGATGGCCTCCTGAAGCATCAGCTCGTACCAGCGGTCACGGCCCGCGTAGGCGTGTGGCTGGTCCAGCACGTCTCCGAGCTCCTCGAGGCTCACCTCGCGCAGTGCCCTGAGCAAGTCAGCCAAGGACCCCGGATCAGCGGCGCCCCTCGGTCGGACCGCACCCGCGACCCACGACGTCGCAACCGCCGTACGTCCACCTCGGTGAAGCACGCAGGAGACTGGTTCGGGTACGACGAAGGGCAGCCCCACCCGAGCCAGACGCCCGAGCAGCGCGGTTCGCCTCGGCATGTCCGCAGCTGCCGCGTCGTGGCGAGCCACCCGAACGACCGCTACCCGGGGGACCGCCAGCACGTCGTGGTCCCGGAGGGCTCGACCACGACGTGGACGTCATCGACCGTCCACCTCAGGCGATCTCCACCACGACCGGCGCGTGGTCGCTGGCGCCCTTGCCGGCCCGCTCGTCGCGGTCGACGAACGCGTGCGTCACCCGCGCGGCGAACGACGGGGACCCGAGGACGAAGTCGATCCGCATCCCGCGGTTGCGCTCGAAGCGCTGCCGGTAGTAGTCCCAGTAGGTGTAGTTCTCCGGGCCCGGTGTGTGTGGGCGTACGACGTCGACGTACCCGTCCTCGAGGAAGCCCGAGAAGGCGGCCCGCTCCAGGGGGGTCACGTGGGTGCTCTTCGCGAACTGGGCGATGTCGAAGACGTCGTCGTCCTGCGGAGCGATGTTCCAGTCACCGACGAGGGCGACGTCGCCGGACATCGTGCGGGCGGCCTCGCGGAGCCGGGCGAGCCACTCCAGCTTGTAGACGTAGTGCGGGTCGTCGACCTTGCGGCCGTTGGGGACGTAGAGCGACCAGACCCGGACACCGTTGCAGGTGGCGCCGATCGCACGGGCCTCGGCGGCGGCAGGCTCGCCCCAGGTCGGCATGCCGGGGAAGCCGATCTCGACGTCCTCGATGCCGACGCGGCTGATGATCGCGACGCCGTTCCACTGGTCGTAGCCGACCGAGGCGATGTCGTAGCCGAGCACCGAGAGGCCCATCAGGGGCAGCTGGTCCTCGCGGGCCTTGGTCTCCTGGAGCGCGAGCACGTCGATGTCGTGACGCTGCAGCAGAGCCTCGACCCGGTCGATCCGGCTGCGGAGGGAGTTCACGTTCCAGGTGGCGATGCGCACTGCCCGAGCCTAGGCGGGTCCCGGGTCGTAGGAGGAGAGGGGCATGCTGGAGGGATGGACGACATCAGCTCGACCCTGAGTGCGAAGCTCGCCGAGATCGACGACGAGATGGCCCTGATGGAGAAGAAGCCCGACGAGCAGGGCTCGATCTCCTTCGGCAAGCGCATCGGGGAGGGCACCTCCATGGCGGTCGACCGGCTCGCGCAGGTGGCCGTGCACGACCAGCTCCAGCTCACCCGGGCCGACGTCACCCGTGCGCTGGCCAAGGTCGATGAGGACACCTATGGCGTCTGCGACGACTGCGGCAAGCAGATCCCCGAGGGCCGGCTCGAGGCGCTGCCGTGGGCGGTGCTGTGTGTCGAGGACGCGGCCCGGCACCAGGCCGCGCACTAGCAGCGACGACTCAGGCCGGACGACGCCCCGGCAGCACCATCGGCACGATCACCAGCTCGGCGTAGCGCCGCATCTGCGCACGCGTGCGCAGGCTGGGCGCCTTGTCCTGGGTCAGCAGCAGCGACTGCGCGATCCGCGCGAGGGTCAGTGAGACCAGCTCGACGTCCTCGGCCGGCGGCACCGGGTCGAGGTGCCGGCGCAGCTGATGGATCCGGTCGGCGCAGAACATCGCGGAGACCTCCAGGGTGTCGCCCGCGTCGAAGGTGAGACTGACCAGCGTCTCCTCGCGGTCGACCTCCAGGAGCTGGCGCAGGATCCGGTTGCCGCGCACGGTCCTGACCGTCACCGTGAAGAAGTCGACGACGTAGGCGGCAGGGTCGAAACCCCGCGTGCTCGGTGGGGGCACCTCGCCGATGGCGTCCTCGATCTCGCCGAGCACGCGCGCGGTCTCCTGGAGGTACGCCGCCCGCAGGATCTCCTCGCGACCGCCGAGCCGCCGGTAGAGGGTGGCGCGGTTGACTCCCGCCCGGCGGGCGATGTCGTCCGCGCTGGTGCGGCGTACGCCGGTGAGCGCGATCTGCTGCAGCACCGCCTCGAGGATCTCCTCGTCGGTCGTCGACGTCATGGGCACATGTTCTCATGCAACAGGCTGTGTTGTATTGTTGCATCTGTGAGCGCCGCCATGCAGCCCCTCGAGACGCCCGACCCGAGCGGCGCCGACGACGAGCTGCGACTGGTCGACATCGTGGACGAGGCGATGCTGCTGCTCGGGGCAGGCTCGACGGTGCTCTACCAGCTCGCGCTGTGGGGAGTGGGCCGCGGCGTGGCCGACCACAGCACCACGCTGGAGCGCCCGATCGACCGGCTGCGGACGACGCTGACCTACGTCTACGTGCTGACCTACGGCACCGACCAGGAGCGCGCGGCGGTCTCGCGGATGGTCAACAAGGTGCACGCGCAGGTGCGCGGCGACGGCTACAGCGCCTACGACCGCGACCTCCAGCTGTGGGTCGCTGCGACCCTCGCCTTCAACGGGGTGTTCATCCACGAGAAGGTGCACGGCCCGATGTCGTCGGCGGCGAAGGAGCGGCTCTACCGCGACTCCTGGGTCTTCGGCACCGCGCTGCAGGTCCGCGAGGAGGACTGGCCGCCGACGTACGCCGAGTTCCTCGACTACTGGGAGCACACCCTCGCCACCAGGCTCAGCAGTGACCCGGTGGTGCGCGACTACGTGCGCCGCCTGCTCTCGACCAAGGGCCAGCCGCTGTTCCTGCGGCCGGCGATCGCGGTGCAGAACCTGGTCACCCGTGGCAACCTGCCGCCCCAGGTGCGTGAGGTGCTCGGCCTGACCTGGTCGTGGCGCCGGCAGCGGGCCTACGACCTCGTGTGGGCGGTGCACAACGCCGTCTACCCGATGCTGCCGGGCTTCGTCCGCAAGGCCCACGCGCGGCTGGTGCTGCGCGACTTCCGACGGCGGATGCGCAAGGGCACGCGCGTCATCTGAGCAGACGTACGCCGGCCCGCCGATGCTCTAGCGTTCGGTCCATGAGCTACCCGCCCCCTCCCGGACAGCCCTACGGCTACCCGCCCCCGCTGGTGGTGCCCACCTCCGGCAAGGCCACCGCGAGCCTGGTCATGGGGCTCGTCTCCCTGGTGCTGTGCGGGCTGCTGCTCGGCATCCCGGCGATGATCGTGGCGTGGCAGGCCAAGCGCGAGATCAAGGAGTCAGGCGGGGCGCTCGGCGGCGGCGGTCTCGCCACCGCGGGCTTCGTCACGGGCCTGCTCGGCACCCTGTGGTCGATCCTGCTCGGGCTGCTGGTCGCCGGCCTGGTGATCTTCGGTGGCTCGCTCTCCACCCAGTTCACCGAGTCCTGCACCACCGTGGACACCGGCAGCGGCTTCACCGTGGAGTGCTCCTGACCGGGTGAGCGGCCGGGTGCCCGACCTCCTGATTGGGTGATCGGTGCCGCCGTCGGGGACGATGGCGGGCGATGTCACTCCTGGACCGCATCCCCGCCGCCGACGGCCCGCCGGACCCGTTCGCGCTCTTCGAGGCCTTCGAGACCTGGGCCGGGGAGCAGGGGCTGACGCTCTACCCCGCACAGGAGGAGGCGCTGCTCGAGGTGGCGAGCGGAGCCAACGTGATCCTCTCGACGCCCACCGGCACCGGGAAGAGCCTGGTCGCCACGGGGGCGCACTTCGCGGCCCTGGCCAACGGGCAGCGGACCTTCTACACCGCGCCGATCAAGGCGTTGGTCTCGGAGAAGTTCTTCGCCATGATCGACGTCTTCGGCGCCGACAACGTCGGCATGCTCACCGGCGATGCGGCTGTGAACGCGCAGGCGCCGATCGTGTGCTGCACGGCCGAGGTGCTGGCGAACATCGCCCTGCGCGAGGGCGCCGACGCCGACGTCGGCCAGGTGGTGATGGACGAGTTCCACTTCTACTCCGAGCCCGACCGCGGCTGGGCCTGGCAGGTCCCGCTGCTCGAGCTGCCGCGCGCGCAGTTCCTGCTGATGTCCGCGACGCTCGGCGACGTCACCCCGTTCGTGGACGACCTGACCCGGCGTACCGGACGAGAGACGGCCGTGGTCACCAGCGCCACCCGGCCGGTGCCGTTGAGCTACGAGTGGGCGGTGACGCCGCTGCACGAGACGCTGGAGGACCTGCTCACCACGCACCAGGCGCCGGTCTACGTCGTGCACTTCACCCAGGCCGCCGCCCTGGAGCGCGCGCAGGCGCTGACCAGCATCAACATCTGCACCCGCGAGGAGAAGGACCGGATCGGCGAGCTGATCGGCGGCTTCCGGTTCAGCCCCGGCTTCGGCAAGACCCTCTCGCGCCTGGTCAAGCACGGGGTGGGGGTGCACCACGCCGGGATGCTGCCGAAGTACCGCCGGCTCGTCGAGCAGCTCGCCCAGGCCGGCCTGCTCAAGGTCATCTGCGGCACCGACACCCTCGGCGTCGGCATCAACGTGCCGATCCGTACGGTGGTCTTCACCGCGCTCTCGAAGTACGACGGCCGCCGGCAGCGGATGCTCAAGGCCCGGGAGTTCCACCAGATCGCCGGCCGGGCGGGCCGGGCGGGTTTCGACACCGCCGGCACCGTCGTCGTCCAGGCGCCCGACCATGTCGTGGAGAACCACCGTCTGGTGAAGAAGGCCGGCGACGACCCCAAGAAGCTCAAGCGGGTGCAGCGCAAGAAGCCACCCGAGGGTCAGGTCACCTGGACCGAGGAGACCTTCGAGCGCCTCGTCGCAGCCGACCCCGAGCCGCTGGTCTCCCGGATGCGGGTCAGCCACGCGATGCTGCTCAACGTGATCGCTCGCCCCGGCGACCCGGCGGCGGCGATGCGGCGGCTGCTGCGCGAGAACCACGAGGACGAGCGCTCGCGACTGCGGCTGATGCGACTGGCCGCGGCCCAGCACCGGGCGCTGCTCGCGGCCGACGTCGTCGAGCTGCTCGACCGCCCCGAGGACGACGGTCGCCGGGTCCGGCTGGTCGAGGGCCTGCAGCTGAACTTCGCGCTCAACCAGCCGCTCTCGGCGTACGCCCTGGCTGTCTTCGACACCCTCGACCCGGAGGCGCCGACCTACGCCCTCGACGTGGTCTCGGTGGTGGAGGCCACCTTGGAGAACCCGCGGCCCGTGCTGGGCGCCCAGGAGCACAAGGCGCGCGGAGAGGCGATCGGGGAGATGAAGGCCGACGGCATCGAGTACGACGAGCGGATGGAGCTGCTCGACGAGGTCACCTGGCCCAAGCCGCTGCAGGAGCTGCTCGAGCACACCTACGAGCTCTACCGGCAACGGCACCCGTGGGTGGGCGAGGACGCCGTGCAGCCGAAGTCGGTGGTCCGCGACATGTACGAGCGCGCGATGACGTTCGGCGAGTACGTCGCGTTCTACGGCCTGACCCGCTCGGAGGGACTGGTGCTGCGCTACCTCGGCGACGCCTACCGCGCGCTGCGGCAGACGGTGCCCGACAGTGTGCGCACCGACGACCTCGAGGACATCGTCGAGTGGCTCGGCGCCGTGGTCCGGCAGACCGACTCCAGCCTGCTCGACGAGTGGGAGCAGCTCAGCGACCCCAACCGGCTCGCCGGGCCGGTCGCCCCCGACATCCTGCCGCCGACGCCGGAGCGGATCACCGCCAACGAGCGCGCGTTCACGGTGCTGGTGCGCAACGCGATGTTCCGCCGGGTCGAGCTCGCGGCGCTGAACCGCTGGGGGCCGCTCGGCGACCTCGAGGCCGAGGCCGGCTCCACGATGACCGGCGAGGACTGGCGCGAGGCGCTGGCGGAGTACTTCGCCGAGCACGACGCCATCGACACCGGCCCCGACGCCCGCGGCCCGCGGATGCTGCTGGTGGAGAAGGCCGAGCGCACCTGGGAGGTCCAGCAGATCATCGGCGACCCGGCGGGCGACCACGACTGGCGGATCACCGCGACCGTCGACCTCGCCGCCTCCGACGACGAGGGCGAGCTCGTCCTCGACGTGACCGGGCTGGTGCAGCTGTAGGGGCGACCGGTTTCCCAGGTTAAGAACCCAAACTGCCTCTTCACACACCATGCGCGGTGTGTGAAGAGGCAGATTGCCATGGGAAGTCGTCGGGTGACCGGCCCGTGTACGACGTACGACGGCGACCGGCACGACGGCGACCGGCACGACGGCGACCGGCACGACGGCGACCGGCACGACCCCGGCCCGCCCCGACACCGACCACGACCGGCTCAGGCGAACGCGCTCTCCCCGGTGATCGCGCGACCGACGATCAGGGTGTTCATCTCGCGGGTGCCCTCGTAGGAGTAGATCGCCTCCGCGTCGGCGACGAACCGGCCGACGTGATGCTCGAGGAGTACGCCGTTGCCGCCGAGCACCTCGCGGGCCCAGCCGACACCCTCGCGCATCCGCACGGTCGCGTGCGCCTTGCACAGCGACGCGTGCTCGTCCTGGAGCAGGCCGGCGTCCTGGAGCTGCGAGGCCCGCACGTTCATCGCCGTCGAGGCGGTCACGCCGCTGAGCATCTTCACCAGCAGGTCCTGCACCAGCTGGAAGGACGCGATCGGCCGGCCGAACTGCTTGCGCGCCTTGGTGTAGCGCAGCGCGTGCTCGAAGGCCCCGCGGGCGCAGCCGGTGGCCATCCACGCGACGTTCATCCGGGTCACGCGCAGCACGTTGGCAGTCGCGCGGAAGCTGTCGGCCTGCTGGAGCCGATCGGTCTCCGGGACGCGTACGTCGTGCAGGTGGATCTCCGCGTTCTCCACGGCCCGCAGGGCGATCTTGTCCTCCTGCTTCTCGAAGGTCATCCCCTCGGTGTCCTTCTCGACGACGAAGCCCTTGACCTGTCCGTCGTCCTCGTCGCGGGCCCAGATCACCACCAGGTCGGCGAACGCGGCGTTGCCGATCCACTTCTTCTCGCCGTTGAGGACCCAGCTGTCGCCGTCGCGGCGGGCGGTCGTGGACAGCCCCTGGGAGATGTCCGATCCGTGCTCGGGCTCGGTGAGCCCGAAGGCGCCGATCAGCTCCATTCGCGCCATCGGCGGCAGCCAGCGCTGCCGCTGCTCCTCGGAGCCGCACAGGTTGATCGAGCCCATCGCCAGGCCGCCGTGGACGCCCATGAAGGTCGCCACCGACGGGTCGACTCGGGCCATCTCCATCGCCACCATGCCGTCGACCAGTGCTCCGCGGGCCGGGCAGCCGGGGCCGTCGTACGCCAGTCCGGCGACGCCGAGGCCGGCGATGCCCGGGGTGAGCTGGTGCGGGAACGAGGCCCGGGTCCAGTGGTCGTTGATCACCGGTTCGACCTCGCGGGTCATGAACGCGCGCACGCTGCTGAGCAGCTCGCGGTCCTGCTCCTCCAGCAGCAGCTCGAAGCCCAGGAAGTCCGAGAAGGGGGAGTCCTCGAGGCCGAGGTCGGCGAGCTCACTCATAGGTCACTCCTCGTTGCAGGAAGTCTTCGATCACCGGGGCCAGCTCGTCCGGCTCGGTGAGGATGGCGAGGTGTCCGCCGGAGTAGAGGTGCAGCCGCGCCCGCGGGATCAGGCGGGCCTGCATCCGCGGGTTGGCCGCGGGGATGATCGGGTCGTCGTCGCCGCCCATCACCAGCGTGGGCTGTCGGATCAGGCCGAGGAACGGCAGACTGCTCCACCCGGTCATCGCGGTCAGCTGGTAGTAGTAGCCCCGCTTCGGGCCGGCGCGGGTGGCGTCGTGCAGCAGCGCCGCACCGCGCTCGGGGTCGGTGCGCATCGTCCCGCCGTAGATCTCGGCGGCGATGCTGGCGGCGTACGCCGGATCGCGGTGGCGCCGTGGCGTCAGCATCTTCGCCAGCACCCGCGGATGCGCCGGGACCATCAGGCTGCCGGTGCCGGTGGCGACCAGCACGACGCGGCGTACGCGCCGGCGTGACTGCACCGCGAGCTGTTGGGCGAGCCCCCCTCCCCAGGACAGCCCGAGGACGTCGAAGCGCTCGTGCCCGAGCCGAGCCATCAGCGCGGTCACCCACGACGACAGCGCGGCGATCGGGTAGGGGAACGGTGGCGGCTGGCTGCCGCCGACGCCGGGTACGTCGAAGCGGACCACGCCCCGGTCGGGGTCGAGGGCGTCGACCAGCGGCTGGAGCGCCTCGAGGCTGGCTCCGATGCCGTTGCACAGCAGCAGCGGCGGCTCGCCGGAGAGCCGTCCGCGGGCCGGTCTGACCGAGACCCGTGCCTGCAGCCCGCGGACCGAGATCGTGCGGACGCGGTCGCGCCCGCTGGGCTCCTGCTCGTTGCCTCCGCCCGGCTCAGCGGTCATGGACGTAGGTGCCCGGAGCCGCGCAGACCGGCTCGTAGGCAGCCGATCCCAGCCGGCGCGGCTTGTTGCGCTCCGGTCCGGTGCGCTGCGCCAGCCAGTCCACGTAGTCCTCCCACCAGCTGCCCTTGACCTTGCTGGCCCCCTCCAGCCACTCCTGCGCGCTCGGGGGGTTGTGGTCGGCGGTCTGGAAGCTCGCCTTGGGGTTGCCGGGCGGGTTCACCATCGCGGCGATGTGGCCGCTGGTGGAGAGCACGAACTTGCTGGTGCCACCGAAGAGCTGGGTGGTCGCGTAGCAGGACTCCCACTTGCACAGGTGGTCGGCGATGCCGGCGACGACGTAGGAGTCGACGTCGACCTTGCCGAGGTCGACCGGCGACCCGAGCATCGTGGAGGCGCCGGCCTCGGTGAGCGAGTTGCGGATCGCGAGGTCCATGAAGTCGCGATGCATCGCAGCGGTCATCCGCACGGGGTCGGCGTTCCAGTAGAGGATGTCGAAGGCCTTGGGCGGGTGCCCCAGCAGGTAGTTGTTGACCCAGTAGTTCCAGATCAGGTCGTTGGGTCGCAGCCACGCGAACACCTCGGCCAGCACGCGGCCGTCGAGGTAGCCCTTCTCCGCGGAGGCCCGCGTCGAGGCGGCCGCCGCCTTGTGCGAGAGCAGCGCGTTCGGCAGGCCCGCCTGGTCCTGGTCGAGCACCGTGACGGCCAGGCTGAAGGCTGCGACGCGGTCCAGGTCGCCGTCGGCGGCCAGGTGGGCGAGCACCATCGAGGCGAGCATCCCGCCGGAGCAGATGCCGAGCATCGCCACCCGGTCCTGGCGGGAGATCTTCTCGGTGGCGGTCATCGCCTCGATCACCGCCTGGCCGTAGGTGTCCAGGCCCCAGTCGGCGTGGCGGGCGTCGGGGTTGCGCCAGGAGATGCAGTAGACCTGCTGGCCGTTGGCGACCAGGTGCTCGACCAGGCTGCGCTGCTCGGCCAGGTCGATCACGTAGTACTTGTTGATGGTCGGCGGCACGATCAGCAGCGGCACCGACCTGACCTTCGCCGTCTGCGGGGCGTACTGGATCAGCTCGAAGACGTCGGTGCGCAGCACCACCTCGCCCGGGGTCACCGCGAGGTCGGTGCCGACCTCGAAGGCGTCCGGCTCGACCATCGAGGGCACCCGCGGCGCGGTGGCGAAGTCGCGCACCAGGCGGCGGCTCCCGGCGAGCAGGTTGCCGCCGCCGGTGTCGAGCACCCGCTTGAGCACCTTGGGATTCGTCGCGGGGTTGTTGCTCGGGGCGGCGGCCTCGACGAGGTTGTCGACGATGAAGCGCATCCGCTGGTCGTCACCCCAGTCGAGCTCGGCGTCGGCGACCAGGCCGCGCAGCGCCTCGCCCGCGGCGAGGTAGCCCTGGAGGGTGCGCTTGAACAGCGGGTTCTTCTCCCACGCCTCGTCGGCGAAGCGGCGGTCCTTCTCGTGCGGGGCCAGCTCGGAGCGGCCGACGCCGACCTTGGCGATCTCCGCTGCCAGGCCGAGCGTGCGGCCGGCCACGCGCCGCGGCCGGCGGGCCAGGGCGGCGCCGAAGCGGACCCCGGACATGCCGGGCAGGAACCGGCGCAGCGGGCTCGTGGTCGCGTCGGCGAGCAGCAGGTCCAGCGGGGTGGCCAGTGCGCTGCTCGACTCCTCGACGCTCTCGTCGGCCTCGTGGATCCGGTCCTGCGCCCGGTCCTGTGCCCGGTCGTGTGCTTGGGCCTCGGGTTTGGTGGCGGCACTCACGCGGTCTCCTCCTGGGGGGCCTCGACCTCGCGGCGCAGGATCTTGCCGGTCGGGCCCTTGGGGAGCTCATCGACGATCCACACCGCGCGGGGGTACTTGTACGCCGCAAGGCGCTCCTTCGCGAACTCCTGCAGCTCCTCCTCGGTGACCGAGGCGCCGTCCTTGAGTGCGACCGCGGCGCCGACCTCCTCGCCCATGGAGTCGTCGGGGATGCCGATCACGGCCACCTCGGCGACGTCGTCGTGCTCGTAGAGCGCCTCCTCGACCTCGCGGGGATAGACGTTGTAACCGCCGCGGATGATCAGGTCCTTCTTGCGGTCGACGATGAAGTAGTAGCCGTCGTCGTCCTTCTTGGCCATGTCGCCGGTCAGGAACCAGCCGTCCTCGATCGCCTCGGCGGTGTCCTCCTCGCGCCCCCAGTAGCCCTTCATGATGTTCTCGCCCTTGATCGCGATCTCGCCGACCTCGCCGTCGGCGATCTCGTTGCGGTCGTCGTCGACCAGCTTCATCTCCACGCCACGGACCGGCGTGCCGATCGACCCCGGCTTGCGCTCCTGGTCGGGCTGGTTGAACGACGCGACCGGGGAGGTCTCGGAGAGTCCGTATCCCTCGAGCACGACGCAGTCGAAGGCCTCCTCGAACTTGCGCATCACCTCGACCGGCATCGCCGAGCCGCCGGAGATGCAGGTGCGCAGGCTCGACATGTCGGCCTCCTTGGCACCCTCGGCGTTCAGCATCCCGGCGTACATCGTCGGCACGCCCTCGAAGACGGTGACCTTGTCGCGGCCGATCACCTCGAGCGCCTTGTCGGCGTCGAAGCGGGGGATCAGGGTCAGGCAGGCGCCCTTGAGCACCGAGGCGTTGAGCCCGCAGGTGAGCCCGAAGACGTGGAACAGCGGCAGGCAGCCCATGATCACGTCGTCCTCGGTGATCTCGATCAGGGTCTCGGCGCTGGTCGCGGCGTTGGTGATCATGTTGTGGTGGGTGAGCTCGGCGCCCTTGGGCTGCCCGGTGGTGCCGGAGGTGTAGAGGAGTACGACGTTGTCGTCGTCGGCCCGGTCCACGACCTCCTCGTCGGGCTCGTGCTGGGCGAGCAGCTCGAGGAACCCGGCGGCCTCGACGCTGACGCACTCGATGCCCACGGCGTCGGCGCCCTTGCCGGCCTCCTCGGCCATGTCCTGCCAGGCGAAGACGATCGAGGCGCCGGAGTCCTCGAGGTAGTACTTCACCTCGCGGCCCTTCAGCAGGGGGTTCATCGGCACCACGACCGCACCCATCGCGATCGCGCCGTAGAAGATCGCGGGGTAGTGCGGCACGTTCGGCAGCACCATCCCGACCCGGTCCCCGGGGCCGACTCCCTTGCTCTTCAGCAGGGCCGCCACGCGGCGGGCGCCGTCCTGGAGGTCGCGGTAGGTCAGCACGGTGTCGTCGAGCTTCACGGCGGGCCGGTCGGGGTGCTGCTCCGCGGACTTGGTCAGGTTGTCGGCCAGGTTGGTCACGATCGCCTCCAGGGGTACGTCGTACACGGGTCATGCCGTTCGGGCGGGCTGCTCCGAGGCGGCACGGCGACCTCAACGGGGGCCGCGGATCGTTCAGTTGTCCACTACCCACTGTGGTGTGCGCCACACCCGAAGACAAACGATGCTCAGGGAGTTCTTGGGATTCGTGGCCACGGCGCGGTCGCCCGTAGACTCGCCGCCCGTGGCACTCACCATCGGGATCGTCGGTCTCCCCAACGCCGGCAAGTCGACCCTGTTCAACGCCCTGACGAAGAACAACGTCCTGGCGGCGAACTACCCCTTCGCGACCATCGAGCCCAACGTGGGCGTCGTCGGCGTGCCCGACGAGCGGCTGGGCAAGCTCGCGGAGATCTTCGGCTCGGCCAAGATCCTGCCGGCCAGCGTGGAGTTCGTCGACATCGCCGGCATCGTCGCGGGCGCCTCGCAGGGGGAGGGGCTGGGCAACAAGTTCCTCTCCCACATCCGGGAGTCCTCCGCGATCTGCCAGGTCACTCGCGTCTTCCGCGACGAGGACGTCACCCACGTCGATGGCGAGGTGAACCCCGCCTCGGACATCTCCACGATCCAGACCGAGATGATCCTGGCCGACCTGCAGACGGTCGACAAGGCGATCCCGCGGCTGGAGAAGGAGGCGCGCGGCAACAAGGCGATCAACGCCAACCTCGACGCCGCCCGCGAGGCCAAGGAGCAGCTCGAGGCCGGCACGCCGATCATCGCCACCAAGCTCGACCGTGAGCTGGTCCGCGAGCTGTCACTGCTGACCGCGAAGCCCTACATCTACGTCTTCAACTGCGACAACGAGGAGCTCGGTGACGAGGCCCTCAAGCAGCAGATGCGCGACATCGTCGCCCCCGCCGAGGCGATCTTCCTGGACGCCAAGTTCGAGGCCGAGCTGGTCGAGCTCGGCGACGACGACGAGGCCCGCGAGATGCTCGCCGAGATGGGCGTCGAGGAGCCCGGGCTCGACGTACTGGCCCGCGTCGGCTTCGACACCCTCGGCCTGCAGACCTACCTCACCGCCGGCCCCAAGGAGTCGCGCGCCTGGACGATCCGCAAGGGCGCCACCGCCCCGGAGGCCGCCGGCGTGATCCACACCGACTTCCAGAAGGGTTTCATCAAGGCCGAGATCGTCTCCTTCGACGACCTCGTCGCCGCCGGCTCGATGGCCACCGCCAAGTCGGCCGGCAAGGTGCGGATGGAGGGCAAGGACTACGTGATGGCCGACGGCGACGTCGTGGAGTTCCGCTTCAACGTGTGAATCGGCGCGTTGACACAGGTCAGCGGGGTGTGGGCCCTCCCAGTCCGCACAGAGTCGGCACGAAATTTGGCGTGATCGGCTCCATCTGGCCGTTCGAAGGCCCATTTCCGGACCCGGGTGCTGCCAGTGACCCGCCCGTGAGGTGACTCTTTGGCGGCGGACGATTCAGTGCAACAACTCAGCGGTAGAGGCATGACAGGTCGCTTCTGACGCGCAGGTCAGCGGTCGAGGTCATTCTCGATGATGATCGTGAACGTCACGATCATCAGCAAGAGCAAGAGCAAGCTGAGCCGGTGGACGACTGCAAGCCCCGCAGAGGCACCCCTTCCCGGCTACGCCGCGCGGACAGGGCATCCGGGACGGCGTCCAACATCAGCCCGCGACCAATCGGCACGTCTCGCACGAGGTTCCTCCAACGGGACGCGGCGCCCACACGACGACCCGGCTAACGGCACAGGAGCGCGTGTCTCATCACGGGTCGGGTTCGGTAGGTGCGCCCGATCTCGCTGAACCCCGCCCGCTGGAACATGGCGAGAGTTCCGGTGAAGATGACAGATGGTGACGGGGTGCCGGTAAGCCCGTTGGTGTCAACTGGGTGGCCGTCGAGTACGGAGGCACCGTGCTGGGCCGCCCAGTCCACCGCGGCCTCGAGCAGCGTTGCCCCACGCCGCTCCCGCGGTGTTCGCGGCGCACGACGAAACAAGACACCCACCACGCGTCAGGGTCTTCGTCAAGGATCCGGGCAAGTGCCCGGTTCTCGGTGATACCGGGCAGCGTCGAGCGGGGCACGACCCGGGTCCAGCCGACCGCGACGTCATCGCGGTAGGCCAACAGGCCGACGGGCAGCCCTGCTTCCTGACTTCACGTTGCAGCGCGCTCCGGTTATCAGGCTCCTCGTGCCGGAGAAACCGCTGGCACCAGCACGACGTGGGGTCCTTCTTCCGGTGTCCGAAAACCCATTCAAGTTCCGGCCACCTCTCAACAGTCGCTGGTACTACACGCACCGCCCCTGCCATGTGCTCGGCACCCCCTTCTGCCACGCGAGCATGTCTGTCCGCAGCCCTAGAGTCCTGGACCATGACGCTAGACCTCGATGAGCACGGCCGCCCAGAGCCACCGCTGGACGGCAACGAATGGGAAACCCTCACCGGGTTCCTCGACTACCAGCGAGCCACCTTCGCATGGAAGAGCGCCAACCTCACACCTGCTCAGCTCTCCCAGCGCCTGCCTCCTAGCAGCATGACCATGGGTGGGCTGATGAAGCACCTCGCCTACGTGGAAGACGACTGGTTTGGGCGATGGCTCCAGGACGAGCCACCCCGAAAGCCCTGGGCGTCGGTGGACTGGGCAGCAGACCCGGATTGGGAATGGCACTCTGCCAGCTCCGACGACCCAGACGCAGTCCGCACACTTTGGCAGGAGTCGATCACCCGCGCTCGCGCTACGGCCGAGAGCGCCTTCGAGGCAGGGGGTCTTGGCTACAAGACGCGTAGAACCTGGCCAGACGGCCGAGCACCCAGTCTCCGCTGGGTCATCACCCACATGATCGAGGAGTACGCACGGCACAACGGCCACGCCGACCTTCTCCGTGAGTCACTTGACGGCCAAGTCGGCGAGTAGCTCCCAGCCCGAAACGCGATCGGTGAGCGGGACGGCGAAGGCCCTCTCAGCGCCTGTAGGCGTCGCTGCGTCGGTCTATGTGCACGATCTCCACCGTGCGGGCGTCTTCAACGACGCCGTAGATCACCCGGTAGTCACCGCGACGAGCCGAGTGCAACCCGGCGAGCTCGCCGCGGAGGGGCTTGCCCACTCGCTGTGGACTGTCAGCGAGAGGCCCGAAGATGAACTCGACGCAGGCCGTGGCGATCTTCTCTGGCAATCGCTGTAGATCGCGTTCGGCTCGAGCCGTGACTCGGATCGAGTACCGCTCCTGCACTCAGGCGATCCCGTAGCGGGACTTGAGTGCGTCGTTGTCGGCGAAGCGGCCTGCGGCGGCGTCAGCGAGGCCCTCGTTGATGGCTTCAGCAGCGCCGGGCGTTCCGAGGATCTCCAAGGTCTCCTCGATGGCGGCGAGATCGTCGGCGGAGATGAGAACCGCAGCCGGGTGGCCGTGACGGGTGATGGTCACCCGCTGGTGGGTGCGTTCGACCTCCGAGACGTACTCAGAGAGCCGGTCTCGTGCGTCGCCAAGGGGAACAGCGGTCATGCCCATAGTGTAGCCAAAAGACCGGGCAAACCTCGACTTTGAGCCGCGGCAAACATGACACTCCCAGGTGGGCCGTTGCGAACACGGGCTGCCGCCCTTGCAGCCGAATGCCCGGAGCGCCTTGCTGATTGAGTCGGTCGCTGCCCGATGCTCGAGTCGACGCGTTCCGCGATGCGACCGGGCCCACTTTTGGAGGTGCGCCATGAGCGCCCTGCTTGTCGGGTACGCCCGATGCTCCACCGATCAACAAGACCTCACCGCCCAGCGCGATGGCCTGCTCGGCCTGGGCGTCGAGTCCGAGCGGATCTACGTAGATCACGGCCTGACCGGCACCAACCGGGAACGGCCTGGGCTACGCGAGGCTCTCGCCGCCTGCCGGGCAGGTGACACCCTGGTGGTGACCAAGCTCGACCGTCTGGCCCGGTCCCTGCCCGATGCCCGGGCGATCGCGGACGAGCTAACCACGCGACAGATCAGCCTCTCGCTCGGCGGCTCGGTCTACGACCCCACCGACGCCGTCGGGCGGCTGTTGTTCAACGTTCTCGCCATGGTTGCTGAGTTCGAGTCCGACCTCATCAGGCTTCGCACAGTCGAAGGCATGAAGGTTGCCAAGGCCAAGGGCCGGCTGCGCGGCAAGCAGCCCAAGCTCAACCGGAAGCAGGAAGCTCACCTGGTCTCGTTGGTGCATAGCGGCGAGTACAGCACGCTCGAGGTCGCCGAGCTCTTCGGTGTAGGACGGTCCACGGTGTACCGCGCCATCGAACGCCAACGTGTAGCTGCGAAGGCCAACCTCGCGGGGACGACGGGCCTGAAGCGCTGATCTCGACGGTTGCGCCGGTCGTCCCGTATCCGACACCCGATCGGGACGCCGGCGCCCGATGCCGCCTGCGTCGCTGTCTGATACCGGTGGTGGTTCGGCTAACGGAGCCGGAATAGATGGACCCCGGCCAATCGGAGACTCCGCGACGAGCGGCACTCCAGTTGTGGCCGAGCAATGAACTTTCGTGCGATCGGCGCCGTGTCAGGAGCAACGGGCCGATCGTTAGAGGTCTGTGACTGTCAACGCCTTGGGCTGCCTCTTCTTCAGGTCCCACGGCAGGGACCCGACGGCGGAGTGGTGTCCGCCGGTCACGACCCCCTTCTTGACGTCCAGCAGCAAGTATGAAACGTGACAGCCGCCCACGAAGTCGACTGAGGAGCGCCACAGGCTGCGCTGGGCGAGCGTTTCGCCGCCAGCCGACCCGACGGTGGCATGCAAGACGTGCGTAATTTCGTTTTGGTCTGCATGAAGCCGCTCTCGAACAGCAGCCGCCACAATGAGCGGATAACCGCTCGTCGGCTGCGCCGTGACCGCAGTGACGAACGCGCTGATGCCGTCGATCACTTTCTCGGCGTCCCGAACGGCAGATCGCACCGGAGCGGCCTCTCCCTCCGCCCGGTCTTCCTCGCCCCGAAGATCGGCGAGCCGCGCGTCGATAGCGTCGGTGGGCCCGCCTTTGCCTACGGCGACGGCCCGTGTTGCTTCAGCTTCGGTGATTTGAGTGGCCAGTCGCCGCAGAGTCCGTTCGCAGGGTGCGAGGTGGTTCAAGTCGAGGTTGTTCGCGCTGCGGCGTGCATCGGCGGCCTGATCACGCATGGCGTTCAGCCGTTTGAGGCAGGCACTGTCGACCAGGAGTTGGAAAGCATCCACCACGACGCCCGGCGGCGTGTCGCGACTCTGCAACCGATTCACGAGGGCCTCTGTCAGGGATGCCCGGTCTATCGAGACTGCGCGCCCTGTGAACGTGTAGTCCTTGCGGAACATGCCGACAATGCTGGCGGCGGACGCGATCACGCCGGTCGCCATGACACCCGCCCCAGCGGCAGCGAGGCCGTCCTTCGGAGGCATCGCCGCTGCGAGGCCCTCTATCGCCTTCTCAAGATCCGACTCGTGTCGACTCAACTCGCCGTCGACGACGAGGTACGCCCAATCCGACGCAAGCAGATCCCTCTCCTCGACGACCAGTACGGTCCTCGCATCATTGGGGAGTGCAGCGGCGATCTTCTCCGCACAGTGGTTCAGCACGGCGTAGGCGGCCAGTTCGGCTACATGGCCCGAAGCTTCGCTGACGCCGACCTTGCCCTCCGGCGGTTGGGGCAGCTTCGAGGGCAGTGCGGCGTCAAGTGCGGCACGGTCGGCTTGGGAGATGGCCTTGCGTGCCTCAGCTTTCGCCTGGTCCAGCTTGAGTGCGCGGGCCTCGGCGTCGAGCACCACCCCTTCAGTTGGCTTGTCGCCGTCAGTCGCAGCAGGCGTTGTCATGTCAGTACCGCGAGGGACATCAGGCCGTGCCCGTGGATGTCGGCGTCGTAGTCCGCAATTGGCTCACCCATGGCTCGTTCAAGCCGTTCGCGCACCGTCTCCCGGGGCAGGACGGCGAGCATGTCGGCGATGATGCCCGACGCATAGGCGCAGGCGAACGACGTGCCGTAGAAGGGCTTCTGATCGGGCCCAGCGGTCGCGACCGCCTCGACGTGGCCCGGACGGTCGTCCCCGCCCGGTAGGAACCAAACTCGCGGGTGCGGCGCCCCGAGGTGGTCGCGCGTGCCAGTGTTGCTGAACCCCGACACCTCCAGCTTTGAGTTCACTGCACCGACCGCAACGACGTCCGCAAAGCGGGCCGGGTAATGGAGCGATGGCTCTCTCGCGTTGCCTGCGGCCGCGACCACGATTGGGGGCCGCGGTCTGTCGGTCAGCAGGCCCAGCGCCTGCTCAAACACCAGAGACCGCGACGAATTCGCCGCGCGGCCGCAGGTGCCGCAGTCGCCACGGGCGAAACCGAAGGCCAGGCTGAGGTTGACCACGTCAGCGTCGGCCATGCTGAGGAGTGCTGCTATAACGTCCCACTCGCTAGCCCGACCGTGGTGATCCGCCACCCGGTACGCCATAAAGTGCGCCGCCGGGGCGACGTCGGCGATGATCGCGACCACGACCGAGCCATGCATCACGTGATCGTCGACGGGGCCCTCCGTCGGTCGGCCGAACTGCTCAGGCGAGACCAAGTCGACGCGCCGTACCACTCGGTGCGACAGAGCATCGATGACGCCGGAGTCCACGACCGCAACACTGACCGGCTGACCGATTCCGCCGGGGGTGCCGGCAATCCCTAACAGCGTCGTGTAATGAGCGTGGATGTCACTGAGCTGCAGGTCCCCGTCGGGGGGAACATCGAGGCCGTCCGGAACCTGGGCCAGGCTCAGCAGGTGGTTGGGCTCGACGGAGACGTCCAGCAACAGTTCGGGCAAGCGCGGGTCATCCGCCAGCCCCCACTGATACAGGCCAAGTTGGTAGAAACGGCGCAGTTCATTTCCCTTGAAGGTCTCCTGGCCGGGTGGTACGCCGACCCGCCACACTTGACGCGGCGGCGCGATCCGAGCGTCCCGCGGTACATCGAGCGCTTTGAGCCGCTGATCGAGCCGACCGAGAACACGAACCTGCACTTCGTCGCCATGATGCTCGAACCACGCCGTGACCATGTTCACAGCGCCGGGGTGGTCCGGAAAAGAGAACAGGACCTCTCCGTGAACGAAGTCGCACATGCCTCCTCCTCGACGCCCCGCAGGCGGCATTCGCGTGCCGCGGTCGAGCGCCCTCAGCCCCGAGTATGGTGTGTCCGCGGGGCAGAAGCCTAGGCCTGCGGGGTTGATCCGTTAGCCAGATTTGTCATGGCTGGGCTGGACGCAGCCGGCACGGTAGTTGCCGCGAGCTTGTCGTATCGGGTGGCGTTGCCACGCCACCATCCCTTGCGGGACGATCTTGTCGAGCGGTCGACCCCGTCCCGATCGTCGCCGTACGGCGTTCGGCTTTCGGGAACCGCCCGTAGCCGATGTGCGCGCACCTCGAACTGCGATGGGACGTAGGTTGGGCCGATGGCAGTTGGCATGCTGACTCAACTCACCCTGGAGTGCGACGACACCGAGCGACTGGCCCGGTTCTGGCAGCGGGTCCTCGACCTGCCCGAGCCCGAGGGCGACTCCGACTGGCTGACTCTCCGCTGGGAGCCTGTGGGCCGCTTCTCATTCCACCGTGTGGCTGGTTATCGGCCGCCCTCGTGGCCGGGCGATCACGGAGAGCAACACGTGCACTTCGACCTTCTCGTTGACGACCTCGGTGATGCAAGCCGCGTGGTTGAGAGGGCGGGTGCCCGTCCGTTGACCGAGGTGTTGGATCCTGGGCCAAAGGCTTGGCGGATCTATGCCGACCCGGCTGGGCATCCCTTCTGCCTCGTGTCCGCGCCCGAGTAACTCCATCCGGATCTGCCGCGATGCGTTCGGTCAGGCCGATGAGGGTGCGTCGGCATCCCCGACAACAAGCTAACTTGAGATGATGCCCGAACTCATCGAGCCCGATGCAGAGCGTCACTCCGCCTGGTTGGAGTCCCACCACGAGTGGGGACCCGGGCTGCACGAGGACGGATTCGGCGTCGGCCCCAATGATGAGGTCGAGAGTGCCGCCGGCTTTGCCGCTTGGGTAGGCAGGCTCCGCTGCCTTCCGGGACGGCTGTGGTGGATAGTTGAGCAAGACGTCGTGCTCGGTGGCATCGTGCTACGCCCCTTCACGAACGACCAAGTGCTGCGGATGGGCCACATCGGTTATGGCGTCCGCCCCTCAGCCCGTGGCCACGGCGTCGCGACGTGGGCGCTGGGCCAGGTTCTGCGGCACGCTCGGGAAGCAGGACTGGAGCGCGTGCTCCTGGTCTGCTTGAACGACAACGCCGCCTCGATCAAGACCATCGAGCGACGCGGCGGAGTCCTGGACAGGACTGTCGATGACGGGCACGGCCTGGTACGCCAGTACTGGATCGACCTCTGAAAACAGAGGCGACGCCGAGGTGTGCTGGCTGAGCCTCATTGATCGCATGACCTTTTCAAACGCACTGTCATGCCGCGAGTAGCGCGCGGCATGGCAGCGGTGGGAAGAATGTCGCCATGTCCCAGCGAGAGCGGCTACGAGAGTTTCGCGCTGCTGTGTTCACGGCGGATGGAGAGGCGCTGGTGTCGCTTCTCCGGGCCGGGCCCTGGCCGGGTCACGCGCTCCAGTTGGTCGGTGATGGGTTGCTCGCGGCGCTAGCTCAGAACATCGGTGGAGCGCGCGAGCTGGCTGAGCGGTGCGTGACCGAGTTGCGTGAGAGGGACTGGGAGGGCGACGAGGATCTGGTTGCTGCGTTGGCCGCGAGACTGGGGGCTGGGCCGGCCCCGTTGTTGAGGAGCTTGCCGGTCGATCTCGATCAGAGAAGAAGAGAAAGAAGGAGACGCGGTCGCGGGCGGCGGCCGCATCGATCTGCACACCGGTGAGGTGTGGCCCGAGGCGGTGTTTGAGTACGGGGACGAGAGCGAGGAGAGATGAGGATCCCGACGACGAGCGAACGCTGGCTGTGGGTCGTCAGCGAGGGCTCACGCGCCGGCTACCGCGACATGGAGCTGTTCGTCGCCGGGGTCGCAGAACCAGACCTCGCCGACCGAATGGCGCGGACGTTGGAGGGTCGGGGCGCGTTCCGCCGTTTCCGGAACGAGCTGACGCGTTGGCCCGACCTTCAGGATCGCTGGTATGTGTACTCCGCGGAACGGCGGCGGGGACGCGCCCGAGCCTGGCTCGTCGCCGAAGGCCTGACCCCCGCTCCGCCGGCCGCCGCCGACGGTGCTCAGACGACGACCTGATCGCGGCATGATCGGGCGCGCTGAGGAACCACGACGGCATGCGACGCGTCGAAGGCACATGGAAGGAGACTGAGGCCATGAGGTTCGCCAGCATTGCCCTCGCTTTGACCCTTCCTGTCATCGTGTCCGGTTGCTCAGGGGATGACAGTCCGCAGTCCACTGCGGACTGCGAAGCCCAAGTGAGAGCCGGCGACACCGTCTACACGTCCTACGGTTTCACGGAACGCAACGCCGCCAGGCACTCGGTGGCCGAGCGGGCTGACTGTGAGGACGTCGGTGAGGACGTTGCGGGCTCTGTATTCTCAGAGAACCCACAACAGGTCAACACGTGGTCCTTCCCTGGGTACTGACCCGAGAAGGTCGTCGGCGTCCGCTTCGACAAGGACTCGTTCGCGGTCTTCGTTGCAGACTCGGTGGCAGGCGTCGAGCGCGAGCGCATCTTTGAAGAACTGAGCCAGCCGTCTCCGTAAGACGGTCGTACTTCGGCAGTTGTCGCGCGTGGTCGCGGCAGAAGCGAGCAGAAGTTTCAGCCCCTGAGCGGCGCGTCCCGGAGTACGGGGCGTTCTAGCGCCGCTTCGGGGACGGACGACGCCATCCGCGAACTGCAACTAGTCGAGGCTGTTCCCAGCGAACACGACGTAGTGAACTTTGCCAGAGCTCTCGACGGTGGTGCCGCTCAAATCTAAGATCGCCGTTGAGGTCATGTTCGGACCTGCAGCCGACATATTGGATTCCCCCACCTACGGCCCTGACCTCGACCTCGAACCCGTATTCCAGGAAGGGGACCGCGTCTCGGAGGTGTGAATTCCACGTCCGTGCTTTTGGCCGTTCGCTTGACAGCAACAACGAGTCGTCCCGATGTGCTGCGCAAGGCGACGACGAGGTGTAGTTCCGGGCTCGAGAAGCCGTGTCAGCCCTTGATACTTCAGATGTCGCTATCCCTAGAAGAGGCAACACCAAGGCCACGATGGCGACGGGCCTGGCAGGCAGGTTAGCAACATACGTCTATCAACGTCCGTCGGGTCTCGAAGGTCACTCCGCCATGACACGCAGGTGAGCCCGGATCATCGGCAGATCCGGGCGGTTCCGTAGAAGGAACGGCTTGGCTTGCGTCGCGAGTCCTGCTCGACGACCATGTTCGAGTCGACGACGCCCATCGCTGTGAGCGGATCGGCTTGTGGGGGGATACAGCTCGGGCTGTCACATCGCCGGCCGCGCCGCCTTACGATTACCGGCCACCTCGATTACCCACTGTGCTTGCTTCTCGATCGACCCGGGCGGGTTGCGGTCCCAGCTGCCATTGCCCGGCAACAACTTGGCCAGCCAGAAGCAGGCGAACATCCGACGGTGATGCTCAAGCCGCTCTCGCTGCGCGATGTCGAGCGTGAACTCCGCGAGAAGGGCGTCGATGTTGAGGCGCCGTTCAAGTCGCGACGAGGCGTGCTCGACGACGTCTGCGATTTCGTAGCAGAGGTCGGAGACTCCGTACTCCTCCCAGTCGATGAGCCGACACTCCTCGCCGTCCCACAACACGTTGTCGAGGTTGCCGTCGCCTAGAGCAATCACCGGGTCGACCAGCCAGTCCTCTGCCGGCTGATGACGTTCAAGCCATGAACACGCAACCTCCACAGCACGGCGCACGAGGGACGGGTCCTGGCACTGACTCCACTCATAATCTCTTGCCAGCCAGGACCGGAACTCCATCTGGAAGTTACCGGGATCGTTGGCGCGCAAGGGCAGTTGAGCTGGAACAGGAGCAGCGAAAAGCCGCCTCAACGCCCTCCCCAGCGCCACCGTCTGTCGGGACGACAGCGCTTCAGACAGCGGATCTCCAGGCACACGCGACATCACCACAGCCGGGCGACCTGCCACGTCGAGCTGGGCGATCGGCCGTGGCGCCAGACCGGGCGCGTGTTCGTCAAGGTGCACCAAGGCCAGCCACTCGCGTTCGGCCTCGCCCTGCGACCATGAAACGAACGTTTTGCGAACAACGTCCGCGGTCATCTCAATGTCGTGGGTGTGCGGCACAAACGAGACGCTACCGAAACCAGCCGCACGAGCATGGGCACCACGGGTCCCGGCCAACTTCGTATGAGGCGCCGCCCCGATCAGCTCGCGGTGCCTCGGGCGGTGCCTACTCGCGAGCCGCTGCCGTCGCCAGTACGGGATCGTCACGCGGAGCGTGACCAGTACGGGATCAGTTATCGGTCTCTGCCCACCGGGTGTAGGTCCGCTCCGAAGATCAGCGCCGGTCCGCCGTGCTTGAAGACCGCACGTTCGAGGGTTAGGCCGATCTTCGTCGCCACACCCTGAGATGCCACGTTGTCGGGCCGAATGATCGCAATCAGGTGCTCGACACGGCGGCCAAGGGCGGCGTCGCGGACTGCTTCAGCCGCCTCGGCGGCGTACCCCTGGCGACGCACAGCGCTGCGCACGTGCCAGCCGACCTCGACCAGCCACTCGCCCTCCACCTCCTGCATGGTCAAGCCGCAGTCGCCGATGAACGCACCAGCCAACGTCTCGATCACCCACAGCCCGAACCCGTGCTCGGCGTAGTTCTGGCGGTTCCACGCGATCCAGCCCTCCGGGCCACGAGAACCGCCGATGTCCAGGCAGGCAATCTCGGGCAGGTCTGCCTCAGTCATCTCGCGGAAGCGGAGCCGAGTGGTCGAAGCTGGCAACACGTGGGCACGCTACCGCCCCGCCTCGACACGAGCATGCGCCAGTTCGCCTCAGCCGAGCTGCTCCACATGAGGATCCCTTGCGGGACTACACAGCGTGCTCTCGATCTGTGTTTCGAGCTGGCCGTTCTCGCGCCGGTAGCGGTTCCCTCTGCGGTGACGGGCCGTGCCCCGGATCCGTCGTGCCTGTGGGCGAGCACGATCTGCGGTCACGGCAGTCGACCGCAGCCGGAACGCTCGATCTGAGGAAGTCGGGGTGGCCGGGATCACGTCGCGCGCGGCTCGGGTGCCAGCGCATCATCGGTCGGCTGAAGGTTTGCTGCAAGCGCCTGGAGCAGTTCGGTGATCCGACTCGAAGGGAACTGGGTGATCCCTTCGACGGTCTCGTCGGCCAACGTGGTCCACAACTCGTCAAGCCGCCCGAGCAGCCGTCGTCCCTGCTGCGTGAGCTCCACGACGGTCGCGCGCCGGTCGGTGGGAGAGGGTCGGCGAGCGATGTGGCCGGCAGCTTCGAGTTTGCGGACCATGAGTGTGACGGTGGGCGGCTCGCAGCCGACCTCCTTGGCCAACCGCCGCTGTACCTGCGGTCCTTTGGCTGCAAGTGCCAGCAGCACAGACTCCTGGCCCGGGTAGAGGCCCAACTCCGAAAGCAGCTCAGCTGCTCGTGCCCGATGGCGCAGCGTTAGGGCTCGGATCGCGCCGTTTAATTCGTGCGCCTGCTCCGTGTTCACGGCACATCCACCTTGCATGTCGGATACGTTAGTATGCTAACGTTATGGTGCTAACGAATTCAGAGTACTTCATTCTCGGAGGGTGTGTCATGTCCGTCAAGGTCTCAGTCATCTACTACAGCTCCACCGGTGGAGTGCACCGGCTCGCGCAGGCGGTGGCGCAGGGCGCGTCCGCAGCTGGTGCACAGGTGCGCTTGCGTCGCGCCGCTGAGCTGGCGCCCGACGCCGCAATCGACGCCAACCCACGCTGGCGCCAGCACATCGACGAGGTGGCGCACGAGATCCTAGAAGCCACGCTCGATGACCTGGAATGGGCCGACGCGTATGCCTTCGGCACACCGACTCGCTTCGGCAACGTGTCGGCGCAGCTCAAGCAGTTCCTCGACAGCACGGGCGGGCTGTGGCAGAAGGGGGTATTCGTCGACCGACCCGTGACCGCATTCACTGCGGCGCACAACGCCCACGGCGGGAACGAAACAACCATCGCCTCGCTGAACAACGTGTTCATCCACTGGGGCTCGATTCTCGTCGCGCCGGGCTACACCGACCCACTGCTCTACGCCGCCGGCGGAAACCCCTATGGCACCTCCTTCGTCAGCGGGCAAAGTGACCTCCCTCCCGACGCAACACTGGAAGCGGCTCGCTATCAGGGTCGGCGCCTCGCCGACATCACCCACCGACTGGTCTCGTCTCGACCGGCACTCGCCTCGAATGCGAGCTGAGCATGCACGCCACGACCGCATCCACGTCCACCGCGCAGCCAGCCCCCGGTGGTGTAGCCGAAGGGCGCAACCACTGGTGGTTGGTCGC
>CAVZPT010000003.1:0-221707 GCA_963777195.1 uncultured Actinomycetota bacterium
ATCTCGTGTCGGCCGCGGGGCTCGTTCCGGGTCGTGCCGGCTGCGTCCGCCGGGCTGCCGGAGCTGGCAGACGAGCATTTGAGCGTGCCGACTGACAAGGGCGCGAACGCCGGGTTGAAGGTCGCCTCGCTGGTCGGTGGGATGGTCGGCGGTGCTGACTCGATCGATGACATGGCGCTGCTGCGGCATGGCGGATGGGCCGGGTCTTCGCGGGCGTATGCGCCCTCGACGCTCGGGTCGTTTCTGCGCGCGTTCACTTCGGTCATGTCCGTCAGCTCGATGCGGTCGCCTCCCGGTTCCTGATCGCGGTGGCCGGGCTCACCCGACTCCTGGGCGCGGGACCGGTCCTTACGGCCATCGACATGGCCGGGGACACGGCCGGGTATGCGTTGCTCGATGTCGATGACACGATCATCGAGGTCCACGGGTATGCCAAGCAGGGCGCGGGGTTCGGCTACTCCGGTGTCCGTGGGCTCAACGCACTGCTCGCCACGCTGACCAGTGGCACCACGGCGCCGGTGATCGTGGCCCAACGGCTCCGCAAGGGCTCGGCCGGGTCGCCACGCGGCGCGAAGCGGCTGGTCGGCGACGCGGTGAGGACCAGCCGGCGGCTGCTCGGGAAGACCCGGCGGGTGCTGGTGCGGATGGACTCGGCGTTCTATGGCCGCGGACCCGTTCACGCCGCCCTCAAGGGCGGCGCCGCGGTGTCAGTGACCGTGCGGATGGACAAGGCGGTCAAGAAGGCGATCGCCACGATCCCCGACGAGGCGTGGACCACGATCGAGTACACCGACGCCGTGTTCGAGGAGGCCCCGGCCGTGGATCTCTCGGGCCGAGGTCGCCGAGATCGGGTTCACCGCCTTCGGTCGGCAGAAGAAGTCCGAGCAGGTGACCGGGCGGCTGGTGGTCCGCCGGATCCCCGACTTCAACGCCGAGAAGAACAAGGCGGCAGGCCAGGACACCTTGTTCGACGTGTGGCGCTTCCACGCGTTCTTCACCACCGCCGACCCCAAGATCCTCGACACCGTCGCCGCCGACAAGACCCACCGCCATCACGCGGTCATCGAGCAGGTCCACGCCGACCTGAAGGGCTCCGCGCTGGCGCATCTGCCGTCCGGTGTGTTCACCGCCAACGCCGCCTGGCTGGTGCTCGCGGTCATCGCGTTCAACCTCACCCGCGCGGCGGGCACCCTTGCGGCCCCAGACCTCGCAAGGGCGACCACCGCGACGATCCGCCGCAAGTTGATCACCGTGCCGGCACGGGTGGCGACCTCAGCCCGACGCATCACGCTGCACCTGCCCGAAGCCTGGCCCTGGGAGATCGCCTGGGCCGCGCTGTTCGACCGGGTCAGCGACCCGCCGCCCGCCCTCGCGGCCTGACCACCCAGCAGCCACCGCTGCGCGACCCGAGGACCAACGGAAGACCCGGACAGCGAGGTCCGGCAGATCCGCACGCCCTCGACCGCTCACCCCTTGCCGATCCGGATCACGCGATCCCGCCATGACCGTCGGTGGATCCGGGCTTAGTACCGAGCTGATCGCGCGTGACTGTCCCGGTGCGGGATCGAACGGTCCGCATTCAGTCACCACCGCGATGTCGAAGTCGAGGTCACGCAGGTACAGGTAGTTGCGCTTGAATCCTTCGTTGCAGTTCCAGGTGACCAGGCGCACTTCAAGAGTGTTACAGCCTCTCCTGACATGCGCGTGCCTGATCTCGGGTCGAATCTCCGGGATGTTGAGCGAGGCCGTCTACGGGGACAGGCGGCGGAAGGACACTGGTGCTCGCTAGATGTCGGCAGCATTTGCGACGTGCCCGGGCCAAACGCATACAGGCTTTCTAACAACCGAGGCCGTTAGTGCGCGACCTTGCGAATCCACTCGGTGAACTCGGGTCGGCCTTGAGGTCTGTACCAGGACAGATGCGGCAGCCCGAGGATGCGGACGTGCCGACCATCGATCTCAGCGTCAAAGTGTTTGAGTGAGTACCCGCCATGCCCGGAGGGCACCGACGTCTCCTGCGCCGTGAACCGGCCCCTCAGGTAGCCGTACGTGGAGTGAGCGGAGTTTCCGCAGCTCACGATCAGCCGCGGTTGCACGATGTCGAGTACGGCGCGGTGCACGGGCCAGCATGTGTCCGCCATGGAGGTTTCGACGCCCTTCGAGTCGACGCTGCTCACGAAGATCAGGTTGCTTGAACAGACGTCTCGAGGATCCAGGCCAAGGCTCTTCAGCACGTGGGCGGTCCGCATCTGCATTGGCGCCTTGCCGGCTGGATACCACTTGCCTCCCGGGTTCCAGCATTGGTCCAGATAGGCATTCTCCGTTTGCGTCAACATCGCCGGGAGTGTCTCCCGAATCGGATAGCTCCCTGTGCCGCCCGGGTTGAGGCCGAGGAAGTAGACGTCTCCAGGCCGCAAGGTTTCGTGACTGCTGTAGAACACGCCGCCCGGTTTGTCCGCGAGGTCGCCCAGTGCTTCCAAGGCGATCGCAGGTAGGTCCTCCCTGTCCATGGTGGGAGTCTGGCATCGGGCTTGGGCACAGCAGCAATCAGGTACGGCGACCTTGGCCCGGTTGGACCTGCCGACATCCGTAGGTGGAAGGGTCGAAGGCAGAACCGCGCGGTTCTCGATCTGGCGACGACCTACGTTGACCGGCCATAGATCTCTGACAAACAGTTCGAGATGGGCTGCAACACCAGATGGGCGTGCACAGCCGGCCACGGTCCCGGTTGGCGGCGCATGACTACTCGTCACGCCCTGATCCGCCAACGCAGTCCTGTCGCGGCGGCGTGACGCACCTCGGCGACGCACTCCTTGCGGCAGTTGCGGGCGTCAGTCCAGCAGGGATCGAAAAGTCCGCTCGACGTGCCAGACCAACGGCAATTCGAGTGCGTCACTCGGAAGCACCCACCGGAAGTCGTCGTGCTCATCGGCACCTAGTGCTACGTCAAGAACGCCCGACACAGGGCGCAGCAGATATGTGAGCGTGTGAAACATGAGAGGTCGCCCCTCGGTGTCCGCATTTTGGTAGTGAGCAACCTCCGGGCCAACCGTGGTGAGGATTCCCGCTTCCTCGACGCACTCGCGAACAGCGGCCTCTGCTGCTGACTCACCCGCCTCCACGGTCCCGCCGGGAATGTCCCACTGTCCGCCCAGGTATCGGCCATCGCGCCGCCGAAGAACCAAGTACTTGCCTTCCTGCTCGATGAGGCCGTGGGCAACGAATCGATCCTGCGCAGTAGGCATGTCCCGCACGGTAGCGACGGTCCCCGGGAGCTCGACCATCGGCAGTTGAGTGCGCCCGCTTCGCGGCGAACTGACGCTGCTTGCTGGCGTGCTCGCAAGCTGGCGCGCGGAGACCGTCGTACCGGGTTCTTGGCAAGCGCGACTGACGAGCCGGTGGTGATCAGGTTGTCGGGTGGGGCGCCGTCACGGGTCCGTCATGGGTGGTGGGTCGCCGAGCCCGGGGCGGGGTCGGCGGATGCCGGGTGGTGGGGCGAAGACGAGATCGGCGGGGCCGGTTCTTCGGATGGTCCAGGGTGCGGTGTGAATGAGCCGGTGGTGGTGGCCGCAGAGCAGGATCATGTTGTCCAGCGAGGTCGGGCCGCCGTCGGCCCAGTGCTCAAGGTGATGGGCGTGGCACATCAGCGGCGGGCGGGTGCAGTTCGGGAACCGGCAGTGCTGGTCCCTGGCCACGAGCGCCTTCCAGATCGCTGCGGTGACCAGGCGCTGGAGGCGGCCCACGTCGAGGACCTCCGCGGCACCGCCGAGGACGGCGGGGATGACTTCGGCCTCACAACACAGACGCCGGACCGCGGAGGAGGAGAGCTGATCGCCGGTCTCCGCGATGGCGAGCCCGGAGCGCTGCTGCAGATCGGCCAGGGACATCGTCAGGGTCAGACGGGGCACGGCGCCGTGGGAGGTGGGCAGCAGGTCGGCGCTCTGGAGACGTCGGCAGCCCTCGACCAGGGCGTCGAGCATCCGGGCGCCGTGGTCACGAGGATCGCGTCCGTCGTGACCACACCCCAAGACCACACAGGTGGCGGGGTCACAGACAGGGCCGGCGGCCGGGTGGGGTGCGGCGAGCGGGATCAGGGTGGCCTTGAGGTAGGCGGCGTCCTCGCTGGAGCAGCGTCCCTTGATCCAGGCGCCGCCGCACTGGTCGGTGGTGATGGTGAGGCCCCGGCCCAGGTGGGCGGCGCGTTCGAGCCGGTCCAGCTCTCGCTCGCCACGACGGTCATCACCGTCGGGGTCGATGATCGCCAGCAGCCGGTGGGAGAGCTTACGCAGCTCGGTCGCATCCAGGGCCTTGGCCTGCCCCAGCAGGAACCCGACCCCGCGCTCGCGGACCTCACGGTCACTAGGCAACGTCTCGATGGCCCGTTCGATCACGTGCGCCTTGGTGGTGGAGAGCCAGCCATCACCAAGTGCCTCAGCGACCGGGGCGAGCAACGCAGTCTCCAAGGCAGCAGAGAGTCGCACGGCTGCGGGACCGGTGCCCTTGTGCCCACCGGCAACGGCGGTGACGAAGTCCTGGGTCGAGGCCCACCCGACCGCCTTGACCGCGTGGGCCGCGTCCAGCTCGCGAACCGCGGCGAGCCCCACGGCATCCAGCGTCGCCTTCAGCGCCTCCACCCCAGCGATCGTGTCCATCAGCTCATCGCGACCCCGGGCCGCCCACAACGTCTGCCCCAGCTCACGCACCTCGGCTCGCAACCGGTCGAGCACAGCCGGAACACCGTGCTCACGGGCTCCGACCTGCTGGCTGCTCATGAGTCCATCAAAGCACCGAGCACTGACAACCCCCGCCCCCGAAAACCCCCGGCACACAGGAGAAACGAGCGTCGATCGCGGTGGAAAGGGGCAGGTCCCGAGAAGGCGCCAATCGCGGATCCGGGCGAGCGCAGCCGCCCGCAACGCGGAAGCCGAGCGCGTCCAAGAACTCGGCCGGTCAAGAATCCCACGGGGGCGTGCGCATGGGCATCGATTGAGGTAGGCATGTGTGAACGGTGGGGCCAGAACGAAGCTCGGGGAAAGTGGCCACGACGACATTCCTGATTGGAGGCCGGTGATGCCTGATCGAGAAACGCCGAGGGTGCTCCTGCGCGGTCCCGAGGACGGAGACGCCATCGTCTTGCCGATGGGGGGCCTGCAGGCCCGGATCATCCGTAAAGCATCCCGAACCGAGACCGGGGGCCATTGGGCCCTCGGCGAGGCATGGCAGGAGCCTGGCTTCGATAACCCGCCACACATCCACGACGAAGCGGAAGCTTTCTACGTGCTCGAAGGTGAGTACACCTTCTACACCGACACGGATCCCGCAGAAGGAATCGGGCCAGGCACCTTCGTATTCATTCCCCCAGGCGCGGTTCATGGGTTCAGGGCCGGACCACAAGGCGGCCGACTTCTCTGCGTCTGGCCCTCTACGGTCGAAACCGCGTTCTTCGGTACTCCCCACTGACCGGCACTTCGAAGTCAGCAAAGGCGGCATGTAGTGCCGCATTACCCGCAGGGTATACGCGGCGAAAGACGCGCCTCGACAGCACCCTGGAGCTTCCCTCGCTACTACATTGGGCTTGATAGTCAGAGGAGGCGATCCATGATCGCGCGCATTGCCGTTTGGGAGCCGATGCCCGATGACGACCGCCAGTGGGTCATCGATGCGGCCACAGGGGTTCCGGGGGTGCTGGACGCCTACCACCTCATCGACCCCGCGACCGGGGATGGGTTGTCGATCGCCTTCTTTGATGATGATGTCGACGTCGCCGAGGTGAAGGCCGCAATCGCGAAGAAGGCGGACGAGATCGGCTGGCACGACGTACCACGACCGGCGCCGAAGTCCGAGACCATCTACCGAGTGCTGCGTCAGGGGTAACCCGCACTTTGGCCGTCCACAACTGCAGCGGTGAGCTCGTACGTGTTTTCCCATCCCCTGCACGCGTGCACGCCTGGTGCGGCTAGTCGTTCGAGGCAGCCGACACCTGTCGAACGGCGGCTGCTATCTCCTCGGGGATCACCGTCTCCATGAAGTGTGGAGCATCGACTTTTCGCAAGATTCCGGGCGAGAACCGATGAACGTATCCCGCCAGGACGTCGTCTACCTGCCTCCGGTACTCCGGGCTCGAGAACGAGTTGTCGTCGTACCCCTCACTCTCCGACTCCAAGTAGATCATCGGGATCTTGGGCTCTTTGCCGATGTAGCGCTGCGCCGCCGCCAGCGCGCGGTACTGGCTCATGCGCTCGAGACCGTTCGCCTCCTGGTCGGACATGATCGCCTTGAGCCGATCGGCTGGCGCGAACAAGTGCTCGAGACTCAGCTCGTCGGGGAACATGGCGGCGAGGAGGACCAGGCCGACCACCTCGTCTGGGTACTGGTTGGCATCGAGATACGCCAACAGGCCCCCGAAAGATGCTCCGAGGAGCACATAGGGCGGCTCGATCTCGGCGGTCGTCAGGAGCTGGTGCAGATCGTGAATGGCGTCCGCGGGCTTCTGTACCGAGTCAACCTCGGCACTCTTGGCGACGTTGCGCCGGTCGTAGACGCAGACCCGGTACTCATCGCTGAGCTCGTCCTGTATCCCGGCTGCGTTGATCTGCGGATCGATGCCCTCGTGGGTGATGGCCCCATGCAGGTAAACCACCGTGGGGGACCCCGTGCCATGACAGCTCATGAAGAGGCTGTGCCCGCCAACGTCGAAGTTGCCCTCTACGACGCTGGCGTCTTGGGTCACTGAGGATTCCGCCGCCGTGGAACCAGCAGATGGCCGGTCGGACGCGCATCCGGTCAGTGCGAGACAGACCAGACAGAAGACCGCGACGTGACCGCGCTGCGCCACTCTCGCAAAGTAGACCGGTCGCTTTGGTCTGGGCAACCTCGAGGATGTCGCTGTCTGTGCGATGGAAGGCGTCGCACGCTGTGTGGCAGATCCGCGCGCGAACCTCCGTGCACGGGACGCGGAGCCCCCACTAGAACAAGCTGCCGCCTCCGCGGGCCACTGTCCCTGCGTCATGGTCCTCCTTGGCACACCGCTGGCAGCGTAAAAAGGTGCCCGCAGCCTCGCCGTCCGACCCCCGTGGATAGCCGATCGTCAGCCACTTGTGACCCGCAAATTTGCAACGGTGAACCGCTTGAGGTTGTTCAAGACGTCCCTCCGATGCACGTCACCTACATGCCATTTCCGTACGGCAAGTGTCTTCCCCCGCGCGGCCCTCCCACAAGGTGTCGAGCCGGGTTTCGAAGCAGCTGATGACGATCGCGTCTGACCGCGCATCGGCGTGTGCGGTCATCTCGACCCGTCCGGCAGGCGGTGGAATGACTCGCTCATCGCGGCAGACCCGAGCGTGGCAGTCCCGGCCACAGCCCCGAGCAGGGTGCCGACGACGAAGGCTGGAATCCCGACTTCGAGGACCGCAAACCACGCAGTCGGTGGGTAGGCGGCCAGCCCGACCAGCAGGCCGACAACAGCGCCGACCGTCCCGAGTACGAGGCCGCTTCTCACCGACCAGCGGACTACGAGCGGAAACTCCGCGATACCGCGCCAGAACTCACGCCACGCTCTCGCGGTCCGGGTCATGACCCACAGTCTCATGAACGCCGAGGGCGCGTCCGAACCTCTTGCGAACGCCGACTCGCACGCCCGAGCCTCGGCAGCTGAGTGCGTCCGACTCGCGGGGGACAGACGCGGGTCAAGGCGCCTCGCCCGACCGCGCGACCAGCGGCTGATCCGGGTTCACGTAGCCGCGCCCCGCTTCCCACTGAGCATCGGTCAGGTCACCTGGGTACGACATGGGCGGCACGGTGCCGATGGTCCTCGCTTGCGCACTGGCACACACTGAGTCAGGCTTTCAGGCTTCGTCGGCGGTCTTGCATCCCATCCGCCGCATGTCACCAGCCGCCTCCGCGTCGTACTCGGCCTGCTTGCGCTCGTGGCAATCGCGCTCCTCTTCTGAGATCTCCCGGGCCTTCGTGCCGTCCTCGTATCGCCAAGGACCAATGACGGCTTCGAAGGTTGCGTCGTCGCCCGCAAGCGCGGCCTTGACTTAGGTCTCGTCGTCCGTGATGAGGTCTTCAGGATCTGATGTGGCGAGTAGTTCTCGCCCCTCTGAGGTGCCAGTCAGGCGCACGACAGGCGAGCATGTCCTGCTGAGCGTTCAGCGATCTCCGTGACAGGAATACCGCTGCATCGTCGGTCCAGGAGCCCAGGCCCAGTTTCGCAATGGTAGGGAGCAGATCTGTATCACTGAGCGGTGGGAGCCGCCGAAGAGGCGATCGAAGTGAGTTGAGCTGGGGGAGTGACGCCGAGCAAAGGACGGCGCTGCGGTCGCGCACGACGGCGACAATCCGGTGCGCGGGCCCGCCGACTCATGGGCAGTGATCGGGAGGATGATCAGGATCAGTCAGAACGGGAGCACAACGTCGGTGAGGGGACTGGGCATGAGCGACCCAGAAGTGCGCGAGCTGTTCCAGCGGGCGATCGCCGACAACGATGCAGCAGCGATGCGCGAAGGCATTGAACGTTTGTTCGGGCTCACAGGTGGCGGACTCTCTCCTGAGGCGGAGTTTCGCCTTCGTCACGTGGACTACGTGATGGAGATGCCGCAGTCGGGCGAGCGCATCCGCGGACGTGACGCCATGCGTGCGATGCAAGAGGCCTTTCCGGTGCCCCCGTCCATCACCTTGCGCCGAGTAGTTGGGTCCGGACAGGTCTGGGTCGTCGAAGGAATGAACGACTACGCCGGCGACACGTGGCACGTGGTGGTCGTCCTGGAGCTTGATTCAGAAGGGTCGATCATTCGTGATACCCGCTACTACACGCAACAGTCGGAGGCACCCGACTGGCGGGCCGCGTGGGTGGAGTCGATCGACCAGCGATGAGAGCCCACTGGCCACAGAGCCGTGAGGGCTGACGCGAGCAAGTGCACCTGGCTGTGGTCGTCGACGGCGGCCACCACGTGAGTTCGAGTTGACAGGTGTTGACGCAGATGAGTGCTGGGTCGGCGCTACGATCCGGGCATGTCGGGCCAGGTTCGGCTAGCTGGTGTGGTGGCGGCGTTGTCAGTCACCAGCGACCTGACGCGCGGTCATCTGGTCGGTGAGGCAATGCGGTCCTGCCTGGTTGCCACCGAGCTGGCTCGACGTTCCGGTCTCTCCGGGCCGCGTCAGTCCGAGGTCTACTACTCGACGCTGATGCGTTTTGCCGGCTGCGCGGCCACCTCGCACGAGGCCGCGGCGCATTTCGGCGGGGATGACGTTGCGGTCCGGGCCAGGGGCGACCTGACCGACACTGCGAAGCCCGTAGAGGCGCTGCGCTTCCTGGCCGGTCTGGGAAGCGGGGCCGAGAAGCTGCGGATCCTGGCGCGCACACCGCGGGTGGCGGGCTTCGTCGCCGAGGCGGCGCGGGCGGACTGCGAGGTCGGCGCCGGCCTGGTCGCCCTCCTCGGCCTGCCGGGAACGGTCATCGACTCCGTCCTCTGCGCCTTCGAGCGGTTCGACGGCAAGGGCGCTCCCGCCGGCCGGTCCGGGTCCGACCTACCGGAGCCGGCCCGCTTTGCCGCCGTCGGCTACGCGGCCGCGATGTTCGACGCGGTCGGCGGCAGCTACGAGGTGATCTCAACCATGCGCCGCTGGTCCGGGCGTGCGCTCGACCCCGAGATCGCCGGGCGGTTCCTCGACGATGCGGACGGTCTGCTGCGACTCGCCAGGGACGACGATGCCTGGGCGGCGGTGGTCGCGGCCGAGCCGGCACTTCACCGCTACTTCGGCAGTGATGACCAGCTCGACGCAGGCACAGTGACCGGCTCGGTCACGGCGTACGGCGCAGGCGCCCGGCCAGCCGACGGCTTCACCGGCTACCCGCAGTACGGGGGTAGCCGTGAGGGGTGCACGGAACGCGGGATGAGCGAACGTGCCGAGGGCGGCATTCGCGGTGATATGACGCGGGTCCAACGGCCGGCGGATGACGCGTTCAGCAAGTCTGAGCGGACGTGCCGGAACCCGGGGATCCCTCACCGGAACTACGCCAGTCTGCACGCCCTTCGCGCCCGTTGTGGCACCGCGGGGCGTCCGAGGCCTACCGCTTCCCGGCTCTCCCAGATTGGCGCATGTCCCGGCCCGTCGGCCCCTGCCTCGCTTCACGAACAGGGCAGCCAAACACGCTAGTGGCGTTGGCCGATTCCAGCATCTCTTGCCTTCGCCACGGCGGCCGCCCTGTCGTGGACCTGCAGCTTGGTCATGATTGAAGCGAAGTTGTTGCGGATGGTCTTCTCGGACAGGACGAGTCGTTTCGCGATCTCGTGGTTGCCCTGGCCCAGTGCGACGAGCTCTAGCACGTCGCGCTCCCGCGCGGTAAGACCGGGAAAGACCTGAGCGGTATAGCGCGCATTTGCTCCAGTGAAGAACTCGACGATGCGCTGTCCCACCGCCCCGCCATATACGGAGTCTCCCGCGGCAACCGCGAGGACAGCCTGCACGATGTGGTCACGTTCCGCGTCTTTGAGCAGGTAGCCCCGGGCTCCGGCCCGAAGAGCCGAGAACACCGCCTCGTCGTCCTCATGCATGGTCAACAAGATCACACTCACGGGTGGGTGTGCTGCAAGGATGCGCCGTATCGCGCCGACACCGTCGAGTTTGGGCATCGAAAGATCGGTCAACACGACATCGGGAGCCAGCGCGTCGACGAGTTCGACCAGCTCCTCCCCGTCACACGCGGCGCCGACGACCTCGAGCTGAGGCACCGCGAGTGCTGCCTGCAGTCCCTCGCGGAACATGGGGTGATCATCCGCGATGATGACGCGGACACGCGGTGTCATCGCGGTTCCAAGGGCAGCTCAGCCGTGACCGTTGTGCCGTTCGCTCCGGAGAAGACACGCAGCTCGCCCCCAAGGGTGGCGGCTCGGTGTCGCATGGACGCCATCCCGACCCCCGGATCGGGCGGCCCTTGGCAGGCGGAGAAACCACGTCCGTCATCAGCTACCTCGACCCGCAGGACACCCTCGCGAGCCTGTAGGTCGACGGTTGCATGACTCGCCTGTGCGTGCTTGCCGACGTTCGTCAGTGCCTCAGCGGCAATGCGATAAGCCGCGGTCTCGACGTCCGGCCGGAGGTGAGGCAGTGCAGACACACAGAGGTCTACCGGGAAACCAGCCGCAGCCACCAGGCGGTGCATCGCTGTTTCCAGGCCGAGTTCATCGAGGCCAAGAGGCCTCAGACCGTCGATGATCCGACGCACCTCACCAACTGACGAAGTGACCTCGTCGCGCATGCTCACCACCAGACGCCCCGCTGACTCCAGGTCCTCCGCCGCTAGTGCATCCGCGAGAGCCACCAGCCCAAGACGCACGCCCGCGAGGGACGGACCAAGACCGTCGTGCAGCTCCCGGCGCAGCCGGTCCCGCTCCACACTGGTGGCCGCGACCACCCCGTCGCGTTCGGCCTGCAGTTCCTCAGTCAGGTCCAGTGCATGCGTCACGACGGCCACTTGGGGGGCCAGCAACTCCAACAGTCGCCGATCAGCTGCGCTGTAGCGCTCCTCTGCATGACGCGCCGCCACCACGAGCGTGCCGACGTCCCTGCCGCCCAGGGTCATGGCAGCGCAGAGTCCGTCTCCTTCAACGCCCGTAGTGGCCACAACTTCTCCCTCGGGAGACCTCACGAGCGCACCGGGCGCCCGTAAGGCGGTCGCGATGCTGGACAACACACCGTCGAGAAGGTCTCGTTCGTCGGTTGCCGCAAGCTGCCCGCTCAGTCGGCTGACTGCGCGGAGCGGGTCGTGGCCCTCGCCGTACACCAACCGGTCCGCTGCTCCCTGCAGACGCTCGCGTAGCGGCGCCAGCCCCACGGCTACCAGCGCGGCGGCGACAAACCCCGGCAGTAGGCCCCGGGAGAGGACTGCCCCGGCCAACGAGGCGACGAGCAGGTAGGCCCCGAACACCACGCAGGTAAGCGTCCCGTAGACCAGAGCGCGCCGCAAAACCGCTTCGATGCCGAGCAGGTTGTACCGAAAGACGCCCACTCCTATCGCCACAGGGAGCGACAAGGTGGTCACGTAGAAGAGCCAGTCCGGTTGCGGCGTGAACGACAGGACGAACATGGCTACAACTACGAACATCACCCACGCAAGCTGTTGGCGCTGGGGCGCTTTCAACCTGGCCAGGCGAATACCCGACATCACCCAGATCGTCAGCGTGCCGCCGACTAGAAGAAGCAGCGCCAACACCGCGTAGACGCCCTTGAGCCAGACCGGCCATGACCACAGGGTCAGCGGGGACGGTCCGGGCGCCACGTCGCCGTACACGTCACTGCTGAACAGTGCCATCCCGATAATCAGGACGATCCCTGCCACCGACGCGCCCACGGGCAGTCGCCAATGCCGCGCCGGCAACCTGCCTTCGGGGTAGATAGCCGGCAGCACGTTCGCCAGCGGCAGCAGGCCCGGTAACCAGAGGACCGATCCGAGCAGCGCCGCCCAGCGGGCCGCAGGCCACCCTCGATCTGGCAGAAAGACGCCGAGACTTCCGTAGGCGGCAGTCACCAACTGCAGCGCCTGAAAGCCACCTACCGTGATCAACAGCCAGCCGATCGAGTTACGAGGTCTTAGCCAGGCCAGAACCGCCCCTGTCATCACCCAACTGAGACCCACAAAGGGGTCCAAGGGTCCGGCCACATGTCCGCCCAGCACCTGTGCAAGGGAATCCTGTTCCGGCCAGCTGAGCAGCCACGACGCCATCACCGCGAGGACAGTGCTCACCAGCACCGCGACGGCAACCACCCACCGGCTATCCATCGCCCCAGTGTCTGCCCGTCGAGGGCCACGCACAATCACATCCCGGCCCAGAAACCCGGGCAATGCGCCCGGTCTTTCGGGCTCACAGGCTCTGTCGCCAAGCGGGCTGCATCCACCACTTTTGGTGCGTCAACACTCGGCACCCGGTATTGGAGCGCGTCATCATGAAGATAAGCAGCAGCACCTCACTTGATCACACCGGCTCAGAGCCAGCTACAGCCCATGGGCGACGCCGAACCGCGGAAACCAAACGGCGGAATCCTCCATGGAGCCAACAGGCCCTAGCGGTGCTCGTGGCGTACCTCGTCGTGCACAACGGCGCAGCGACCGCGGTCAATGACTGGGAAGGCTGGTCCGTTTTCGCCAACAACGTCATCGTCATCACCGTCTGGGGGATCGTGCTGGTCGGCCTGACCTTCGGGCTGCTCGTCCGCTGGGGCCTCAAGACGTCACCCACCGGCCGGAACCGTGCCGCACTCGCCTCGCTAGGCGCCGGCGTCGCCTCACTCCTCAGCTACGGCATTTACTTCATGTGGGCACCCTTTGTGGTCGCCCCAGCGGCCGTGATCCTTGCCAGCGAGGGCTTGCGAACCGCCCGCGACAGAGGCGGGAGGGGCCGCGGATACGCCCTCGCTGGACGACTCCTTGGCGCTCTCAGCCTGGCCTACTGGATCTTCTGCATCGCGTTCGTCCTGGTCACTGGATCTTTCCCACTACCTGGCCCGCAGTAACTTCCACGCCCCGACTCGAAATGAGGGCAACACCCCGTGGTTCGGGACCATGCGAGCGGTGTGCAACCTGATGATCGGTCGTCAGACCCAGTCGCGTGATCCTAGAGATCGAATGAGCCTTATCGCGCCCTCGATCAACCGAACGTCGAGTACGCGACCGACTGTTACGGCACGTTGGTCTTCACCACAGGCAGCCCGGCGTACACCGAGGTGCTAATGCACTCGCGGGTCGAGGTGACGGTGGTGCGTGACTTCGTCACCATCGTCACCTCGGACGAACTGGCGGCGACGCGCAAGAACCCGTGGGCCCCCGATCGCAGGGAGACTGCCCTTTGCCTGTCGGCACGTGACCCTCGACGAAGGGTGAGGGCATCACTGCGGCGCGGTACACGACCTCGATGCAATCGCAGAGACGTCAAGCGAATGAGAAGCTGACCTCGGCCGTGGCAGGCGCCTCGATTCAATGTGTGGGTCCTGTGGGGAGGTGCGTCACATGGCCAAAGACCGCGCTGCCTCAAAACCGTTCGGTCGCAAGACGAACCCTTGGCGGATCGCGTGCTCGTCAAGCAGCGTGCCGAAGGCAGCGGACCCCGGTAGACCCGCGCGGTCACTCTCCCGGACCGGGGCCCAACACGGGTGCGTCTATCTGGGTGAATTGACGCGCCGCGTGGTGGCTCGGCGACCAACGGTGCTGGGTGACTTGGCGAGGTCTTGAAGCCGCGGTGGTGCCGAGCCCGATTCCCGTGTCGGCATTCGAGAAGTTCCGCAGCTACTTCGCGAGTCTGACGGCAACGACCTGGAACGTCCTGAGATGGGTCGGATCGACTCGGGCAATGCGGAGGGACTGGCGGAACTCGTTGATACGAATTCGGCCGCTTCTGCTTCTGATCTCCGGCTCTTGCCTGCCAGGGATGAGCTGGTCACCGTGGCTGGCATGCCTCTTCGAATCCGGCGTCTGCCCCCCGTCACTGGGGGAGAGCGTCCGCGCGCCTGAGACGGCGGCGGGACTGGCAGGTGTCCTGGGCCAGGCGGGTCAAGGTGATGCCGAGCGGCGCGCTGCCGCCTGTGTGCGTCCGGTGCCTCTGCGTGGGGCGACGAGGCTCGTCAACGCCAGCACCGGCTAGATCACCGAGACCCACTCGTCGGCCGATGAGCTGGACAGCAACACCTACGTGCGCTGCGGCAACCGCCGTGCGTCGGTGTGCCCGACCTGCAGTCGCGAGTACAAGGGCGACGCGTGGCACCTGTCGGTCTGCGGGCTGGCCGGTGGCAGGGGATCCCGGCATCGGTGGCCGGGCACCCCGAGGTCACCGTCGCCCAGGTCGTCGACGAGATGCGACACGGTCGTCGGGGTACGCGGAGTCCACGGTGCGCACGGTGTTGACGAGCCACATGTGCGCCCACGTGCACGCCCGGGCATCGGCACCTACGACGACGTCGACCGGGTCGGCCGAGGGGAGTACCGGCTTCGCCGCTAGGCGCAAACAAGCACCCCAACCCCACGAACGACAGGAGGCCAGCAGCCGCGGGGGCTGCTGGCCTTCTGTGTGTGTGCTGTGCGCCATCAGGGACTTGAACCCCGAACCCGCTGATTAAGAGTCAGCTGCTCTGCCAATTGAGCTAATGGCGCGCGAAGCGAGGGGAACGTTACCAACCAAGGTGCGACCCTGCCAAAACGGGGCCCTCCGGGCCGTCCGGTCAGCGCGACTCCAGCACCGCCTGGGCTGCGTTGTGGCCGCCGAGGCCGCTGACCGCGCCGCCACGACGGGCCCCGGAGCCGCAGAGCAGGACCGAGGCGGTGTCGGTGGCCACGCCCCATCGCTGGGCCGGGGTGTCGAGCGCCTCGCGGTTGCTGGCCCAGGGCCAGGACAGGTCGCCGTGGAAGATGTGGCCTCCCGGCATGGCCAGGTCGGCCTCGATGTCCTGGGGCACCTTGGCCTCGATGCACGCCTTGCCGTCGGGCCCGGTCAGGACGCAGTCCAGCAGCGGCTCCTCCAGATGTACGTCGACCGCGGCGATCGCCCGGCGTACGGCCTCCTCGCGGGCACGCTCGCGGTCGGCGGCGAAGAGCGCCTCGGGCATGTGCAGGCCGAAGTAGGTCAGCGTGTGCACGCCGTCGCCGGCCAGGTCTCCGAGGATGGAGGGGTCGGTGAGCGAGTGGCAGTAGAACTCACCCGGCGGCGCGGTGGGGATCTCTCCCGCGGCCGCCTGGCGGAAGGACCGCTCGAGGTCGGCGTACTCCTCGGCGACGTGGAAGGTGCCGCCGAACGCGGCAGCCGGGTCGTGGCCGCTCCTGAGCTTCGGCAGCCGGGAGAGCAGGAAGTTGATCTTCAGCTGCGAGCCCGACGGCTTCAGCTCCGGCTCCTGGCCCTGCCCGAGCAGGATCTGGAGCACCCAGGGCGCCACGTTGGAGAGCACGTGCCGTCCCCGGACGGAGCGCTCGCGGTCACCGTCGTGCCAGGCGACCTCGGTGCCGTCGTCGTCCGCGCGGATCGCGCTCACCCCCGCACCGAGGACGACCTCGGCGCCGCGCGAGACCGCCGTCTTGAGCAGGGCGTCGGTCACCGCGCCCATGCCGCCCACCGGCACCTTCCACTCGCCGGTGCCGTTGCCGATCAGGTGGTAGAGGAAGCACCGGTTCTGCACGAGCGAGGGGTCGCCCATCGCCGCGAAGGTGCCGATCAGGGCGTCGGTGGCGACCACGCCGCGCACCAGGTCGTCGGCGAAGCGCTGCTCGATCACCTCGCCGAGCGGTCGTTCGACCACCGCGTCCCAGATCCCCGCGTCCACCTGCTCCCGCAAGGAGCGCCCCGTCGGGAGCGGGGACATCAGCGTCGGGGCGACCACGTCGGCCAGCGACCCCACCTCGGCGTAGAAGGCGCGCCAGGCGTCGTACTCCTTGTCCGAGCCGGTCACCCGACGGAAGGAGGCGCGCGTCGCCTCACCCTCCTCGCGCTCGATCAGCAGGCCGAGGTGGTCGCCGTTGCGGACGACGGGGGAGTACGACGCCGTGGTCCGCGACCGCAGCTCCAGGGGGAGCTCAAGGTCACGGGCGAGCTGCTCGGGCAGCAGCGAGACCAGGTAGGAGTAGCGCGAGAGGCGCGCGCCCAGGCCGGGGAACGCCTCGGTGCTGATCGCGGCGCCACCGGTGTGGTCGAGCCGCTCGAGCACCAGCACGCTCAACCCGGCGCCGGCGAGGTAGGCCGCAGCCGTCAGGCCGTTGTGGCCGCCGCCGACGATGACGACGTCGTAGGCGGAGCGGTCGGCGTGCGTCATCGCAGGTCCTCGGAGTCGTGGGCGAGCAGTGCCTGGAAACCGCCGACGAGGTCGGTCGCGCGGTGCAGCCCGAGCTGGCGCAGGCTGGCGGCCGCGAGCGAGGAGGAGTACCCCGCGTCGCAGACCAGGATGACCCACCGGTCGGGGTCGTCGGCCTCCGGGAGCCGATGGGCGCAGGTGGGGTCGAGCCGCCACTCCAGCACGTTGCGGTCCACCACCGTGGCGTCCGGCAGCTCGCCGTCGCGGCGCCGTTGCTCGACGGGCCGCATGTCGATCAGCCAGGCTCCCGCCTCGAGCGCTGCCGGCAGGTCGGCGGGCTGCACCCGCTCCAGGCCCGCCTGCACCTGCTCGAGGAGCTGCTCGATCGCCGAGCGGTCGGTGGGGGTCGCACTCATGCTCGCCACGCTATCCGGCCCCGGAACCGAACAACGGCGACACCGCCCACTCGCAACCACGGGGACTGGGGGAATGTTCAATCTTCAACTATAGTTGTACCGGCTGACTGCTCTTACCGGAGGTGTGCGATGCCAGCTGTGACCGTTGACGACCTGACCCTGCTCGACCGACTCGCGACGCCGGGTCTCGGCGACACCGTGCGCCCGGTCAAGCAGCTGATCGATGCCCCGCGGGGCTACGAGGGCGAGGGCTTCCCCGTCCGTCGTGCGTTCGCCGGCGTCGACCTGCGCGACCTCGACCCGTTCGTGCACATGGACCAGATGGGCGAGGTGGAGTACGCGCCGGGCGAGCCCAAGGGCACCCCGTGGCACCCGCACCGCGGCTTCGAGACCGTCACCTACATCATCGACGGGGTCTTCGACCACCACGACAGCCACGGCGGTGGCGGCACGATCACCGACGGCGACACCCAGTGGATGACCGCCGGGTCCGGGCTGCTGCACATCGAGACCCCGCCGGAGTGGCTGGTGCAGAGCGGTGGCCTCTTCCACGGCATCCAGCTGTGGGTCAACCTGCCGCGCGACGCGAAGTGGAGCACCCCGGCCTACCAGGACATCCGCAGCCGGCAGGTCGGCCTGGCCACGTCCGCCGACGCCGGCGCGCTGGTGCGCGTGATCGCCGGTGAGGTCGGCCAGACCAGTGGGCCCGGCTCGACGTACACCCCGATGACGATGACGCACGCCACCATCGAGCCCGGGGCACGCCTCGACCTGCCGTGGGAACCGGCCTACAACGCACTGGTCTACGTCCTCTCCGGGCAGGGCACCGTCGGCGACGAGCAGGTCGGGGTGCGCACCGGCAACCTCGCGGTCCTCGGCGCCGGCGACTTCGTCACCGTCAGGGCCGCGGCCGGCCAGGACAGCCGTACGCCGGCCCTGGACGTGCTCGTGATCGGCGGCCGGCCGATCCGGGAGCCGGTCGCCTGGGGTGGGCCGTTCGTGATGAACACCAAGGCCGAGGTGATGGCTGCCTTCGAGGACTTCCAGAAGGGCCGCCTCGGCACCATCCCCAGCGTGCACGGGGCACCGACCACGCCGGTGAGCACCGAGGACTGAGCTCGCGCGCCGCAGCGCGCGACGGTGTCAGGTTGGAGTCAGGTCGCGTCGCCGATGGTGTGGACCATGACTATGACGAGCCGGGTCCGAACCGACCGCAGACAGATGCTGAACAAGGTGCCCGAGGTCACCCTCTTCTTCTGGATCATCAAGATCCTGTGCACGACGGTGGGGGAGAGCTTCGCGGACTACGTCAACGCCACCCTGGGCTTCGGCCTCACCAACACCACGGTGCTGTTCTCGGTGGCGCTGGTCGCCGTGCTGGTCGCGCAGTTCCGCGCCCACCGCTACGTGCCGGGGATCTACTGGCTCGCGGTGGTGCTGATCAGCGTGGTCGGCACCCTGCTCACCGACATCCTCACCGACGCACTCAACGTGCCCCTGTGGATCAGCTCCACGGTCTTCTCCGTGCTGCTTGCCGGTGTCTTCGCCGCCTGGTACGCCCGGGAGCGGACGCTGTCGATCCACTCGATCAACACCACCTCGCGGGAGAGCTGGTACTGGCTGGTCGTGTTGGTCACCTTCGCGCTGGGCACCGCCGCCGGCGACTGGACCCTCGAGGTGACCGGCTGGTCGCCAGGTGCCGCAGTGCTGCTGCCCACCGGCCTGCTCCTGGTGGTCCTCACCGCCTGGAAGGGCGGAATGGGTCCGGTGCTGTCCTTCTGGCTCGCCTACATCCTGACCCGGCCGCTGGGCGCCAACATCGGCGACTTCCTGGCCCTGCCGCACGCCGACGGAGGCGTCGGGGTGGGCACGCTGGGCACCAGCGTGATCTTCCTCGCCACGATCCTGGCCACGGTGATCTACCTGAGCGTGACCCGGGTGGACGCCACCGAACGGGTCCGGGAGACCCAGAGCCTCACCTCCTAGTCGACCCTCACCAAGGAGCACGTCAACGATCTCGTCCTCACAGCCGCACCTCCGGTCGCCCGGTCAGCGGCCCTGCTCCACGACGCAGAAGAACGGCCCCTCACCTGTTGGTGAGGGGCCGTCCTGCCTGCGCGGGGTGGGTCAGGAGCCGTACGCCGAGCGCACCCCGTTGCCGTCCTGGGAGGTGAAGCCGAGGTCGTCGGAGCTGCCGTTGCACTGCGGGTAGTGCATGATCGAGGCCGAGTCGTACGGCGTCAGCGGGCGCCAGTTGTTGTCCTCGAAGCAGGTGCCGGCCTCCGGTCGGGTGTGCTCGTGGCGGAACCCGAGGGTGTGGCCGAGCTCGTGGCCCAAGATGTTGCCCGGCGTCCACGAGCCGGAGTTCATCAGCGAGGTGGCGTTGACCAGGATGTTGCGCTGTGAGTCGCCGGTGCTCGGGAAGAACGCGCGGGCGATGTACTGCGTCGTGGTGGTCGGCTCGACGGAGAACAGCACCGCGTTGTTGCTGGTGCGGCAGTTGGAGTTGGCCGAGGGGACATAGACGTAGTTCACCTTCGACGACGCCGACTCCCACAGCGCCGCGCCCTGGGCCATCGCGTTGATGACGTTGGCCTGCTGGGAGCCGAAGCCGGTGCTGACGCAGTAGGTGAGGTTCATCGCCTGGGAGGCGCTCCACTTGTCATCCACGCCGTAGACGCGGTTGATGACGAGACCCTCCTTGGGGGTGGAGCCGTTTTCGTGGTCGTCCATCATCTGGTCGTAGTACTCGCGCAGCACACCGGTGTTGGCCTTGGGCTCGTCACCGTTGACGACGTACTGCTTGTCGAAGTCCCGGTAGGTCGAGGCCTTGAACTCCTGGAACGAGGGCGCGTCGCCGCGCTCGGAGCCGTTCGCGCTCGACGAGGCGCCGGCGGGGGTGGCCGCGAGTGCGGCCGCGAGCACAGTGGCGGCGGCCAGCGCCACCTTGCCCATGCGAGATTGCATCATCTGGGTGTTCCTCCCTGTGGGTCGGCGATCGGCGATCTGCCAGCGCCGGGGGCTCCTGCGTCGGTGGACGCGGCGAGTCCGTAGGCCGAAACATTTGCGGCCGGGAGGCGAGGTGTACAGATTTTCTCGTGTGCAGGAACGTGCAATACAAAGAACCGCAGGCCGGGACCCGGCCTGCGGCTCTCATTTTGGGGTGAGTAACGGGACTTGAACCCGCGACATCCGCCACCACAAGGCGGCGCTCTACCAGCTGAGCTATACCCACCATGACTTCGTGCGAGGCAAGAGTGTAGCCGTTGTTCAGGCGTGCTCCGAACCCGGCTGGGCACCGGGCTGGGCACCGGTCAGCGCACCCTGGTGCCGCGCCGCGATCCGCTTGGCCTCGACCGCCTCCGGACCGGGGGAGGGCACGAACACCGCCTCGCGGTAGTAGCGCAGCTCCTCGATGCTCTCCTGGATGTCGGCGAGGGCGCGGTGGTTCCCGCTCTTGGCCGGGGAGTTGTAGTAGGCCTTGGGGAACCAGCGCCGGGACAGCTCCTTGATCGAGGACACGTCGACGATCCGGTAGTGCAGGAACTGCTCGAGGTCGGGCATGTCCCGCGCCAGGAACGAGCGGTCCGTGGCGACGGTGTTGCCGGCCAGCGGCGGACGGCTGCCGTCAGGGCAGTGGTCCTTGATGTAGGCCAGCACCTGGGCCTCCGCGTCGGCCAGCGTGGTGCCGTCGCGCAGCTCCTCCAGCAGCCCCGAGGAGACGTGCATCTCGCGGACGAAGTCGATCATCTGGTCCAGCGCCTCCTGGGGCGGCTTGATCACGATGTCGATGCCCTCGCCCAGGACGTTGAGGTCGAAGTCGGTCACCAGGGCCGCGACCTCGACGAGGGCGTCGTCCATCAGGTCGAGGCCGGTCATTTCACAGTCGATCCAGACAAGTCGCTCGTTCACGTTGATCGACCCTACCGGCGTGGGCGCCGGCACGCCTGCGGCGTCCCGGGTGCACCTGCCTACAGTTGTGGTGATGAGCACGCACACGCCCACCTGGCGCGACGCCCTGCGCGCGGACCCGCTGGCCGTGGTCGGCGTGGCCTCCCGTCTGGTCGTGGGCGGGATCTGGGTCTGGGCGGGCGTGCTGAAGCTTCCCGACCCCGAGTCCAGCATCACCGCCGTGCGTGCCTACCAGCTGCTGCCGTCGGGTCTCGCCGACGGCGTCGGCCGGGTGCTGCCCACCCTGGAGGTGGTGGTCGGGCTGTGCCTGATCCTCGGCCTGCTCGCCCGCGGAGCCGGGGTGGTCTCGGCCCTGATGCAGCTCGCCTTCATCGTCGGCATCGTCTCGGTCTGGTCGCGAGGGATCGCGATCAACTGCGGCTGCTTCGGTGACGGTGGGCCCGATCCCGACGCCTTCGAGAAGTACCCCTGGGAGATCGCCCGCGACGTGGGCCTGCTCGCGCTCTCGTTGTACGTCGCGTGGCTGCGCCGGACGCCGTACGCCCTGGACAACCTGCTCTTCCACCACCAGCCTGCCCGCCCGAGAGAGGCCACCCATGTCGAAGAAGGACCGTGAGACCGACCGTGCCGCGAGAGCGGCTGCCATCCAGAGGCAGCAGACCGGCCGGGAGCGCAACCGCAAGGTCGCGATCGTCGCGGTGGTGCTGCTCGTGCTCGGCGGACTGGTGACGGCGGGCTTCCTGCTGACCGGTGGCAGCTCGAGCGCACCGGCCGCGGGAGCGACCCCGAAGGCGGTGGCGAGCGGACCCGCACTGGTCGTCGGCGACAACCCGGACGCCAAGGTCAAGGTGGTGGTCTACGAGGACTTCCTGTGCCCGTACTGCCGCGAGTTCGAGTCCTCCTCGCGCTCGTTCCTGCGCGAGGACGCCGCCCAGGGCAAGGTGCTGGTGGAGTACCGGCCCTTCCGGCTGCTGCCCGACCCCTACTCCCAGAGCGCCCTGACCGCCTGGGGCGCGGTGCTGCAGCAGGGCACACCGGCGCAGGCGCTGGCCCTGCACGACCTGCTCTTCGAGAACCAGCCCTACGAGGCCGCGACCGACAAGCCGGGGCTGGACCAGCTCAAGGAGTGGGCCTCCGAGGCAGGCGTGAAGGACCAGCAGGTGCTCGCCGCCCTCGGGGAGGCCGACCCCGCCTTCGTCGAGGCGGCCGATGCGGCTGCGACCGAGGCCGGGGTGCAGGGAACGCCGACGGTGATCGTGAACGGCACGACACTCGAGGGGTCCTCGATCTCGCAGATGGCCGACCAGCTCAAGCAACTGATCGACCAGGGCTGATGGAGGTCGAGCGGGTCCAGAAGTGGGTGATGTCGGCGATGCTGCTCACCGTGGCCTTCATCCTCGCGGGCGGCCTCGCACTCCTCAGCTCCACCTCGGTGCAGGCGGGCGCCCGGCCCGGGCTGCTCGTGATGTCGGGCCTCACCGGCGTCCTCGGCATGCTCGGGGTGCGCGTGATCCACGCGAAGACCCTGGTCACGCCGTGGCTGCTGGCCGGGTTGCTGCCCGCGTTGCTGGGCTGGCTGCTCACCCGCTGACGGGCCCGCACCCGGCGTCCGCAGCCACCGGCGGCTGGTGCCATGCTTGCGCCATGCCCGATCTCGCCGCCTTCATCGCCCGGATGCCGAAGGCCGAGCTGCACGTCCACCACGTCGGCTCGGCGTCCCCGCGGATCGTGGCCGAGCTCGCCGAGCGCCATCCGGGGGTCGTCCCGAGCGACCCCGACGAGCTGGCGAAGTACTTCGCGTTCCGCGACTTCGAGCACTTCATCGAGATCTACCTCTCCGTGGTCGACCTGATCCGCACGCCCGAGGACGTCCGGCTGCTGACCTTCGAGGTGGCGCGCGAGATGGCCCAGGGTCAGCAGGTGCGGTACGCCGAGCTCACCTGCACGCCGTACACCTCGGTGCTGCGCGGGAGTGCCGATCGAGGCCTACACCGCGGCGATCGAGGACGCCCGGGTGGCCGCCGAGCGCGAGTTCGGGATCGTGCTGCGCTGGATCTACGACATCCCCGGCGAGAGCGGGATGCCCGCGGCCGACGCCACGCTGGACTACGCGCTGAACCACCCGCCGGACGGGCTGATCGGCTTCGGTCTGGGCGGGCCCGAGGTCGGCGTACCGCGCCCGCAGTTCAAGGCGCACTTCGACGCCGCCCGGGCCAGCGGACTGCGCAGCCTGCCGCACGCGGGGGAGACCACCGGGCCGCAGACCATCTGGGACGCGCTGGAGCACCTGGGTGCCGAGCGGATCGGGCACGGCACCACGGCGGTGCAGGACCCCGCGCTGATGGCCCACCTGGCCGAGCGCGGCATCCCGCTGGAGGTCTGCCCCTCGTCCAACATCGCCACCGGCGCCGTCGCGACCCTCGCCGAGCACCCGATCGTGGCGTTCCGGGACGCCGGCGTCGTGGTCACCGTGAACAGCGACGACCCGCCGATGTTCGGCACGACACTGAACCGGGAGTACGAGATCGCCGCCGACCTCCTCGGCCTCGACCGGTCCGGCGTGGCCGACCTCGCCCGCAAGGCGGTGCAGGTCTCCTTCGCCCCCGACGCCGTCAAGGCCCGGATCCTCGACGAGATCGACGACGCCGAGAGCGCCTGAGGGCTGCCGGGCCCGGAAGGTCCCCGGGAAAGCATGAGGCCCTGCGGTCTCATACTCCGCAGGGCCGACACCTTTGTACGACGACCCGGTGGTCCGTCCCGACACCGACACGCTCAGCTCGTGAACGAAATCACGTGATCTGCGCGCACTAGGGTCGCGACCATGACTCCCCGCCCCGACCCGGTCTCCCGCTGGCACGAGGTCGCCACCACCCGCGACCCCGCGCTCCTCGACGCGCTCCTGGCCGAGGACTGTGTCTTCTCCTCCCCAGCGGTGCACGCGCCCCAGGAGGGCAAGGCGCTGACCACGGCGTACCTCTCGGCCGCGATGGTCGTGCTCGGCCCGACCCTGACCTACCTGCACGAGTGGTGGGACCACGACTCGGCCGTGCTGGAGTTCACCGCCGACCTCGACGGCCGGACCGTGCACGGCATCGACATGCTGCGCTGGGGCCCCGACGGCCGGCTGACCAGCTTCACGGTGATGGTCCGCCCGTTCTCCGGCCTGACCCAGCTGATGACGCTGATGGCGCCCGAGCTGGAGAAGCGGACCGGCTGAGCCCGAGTGCCCCTGGCAGGAGTCGAACCTGCGACCTAGAGATTAGAAGGCTCTTGCTCTATCCAGCTGAGCTACAGGGGCGGGGGATAGGCATTCGCATGGGGAGAACCATTGGGATGACTCCGTCGTGGTTCGGTGCGAGTTTCTGATCCGCGCCACAGCCTAGTAGAACGTCGCAGCCGTTGGCCGCCCGGCGGCGTAGGCCGATGCGGCCTGCGCCAAGAACTCGGCAGGCGGCAAGGTCAGCACCGGCGACTTTACCTTCCGGATGGTAAAGTCTGCACATGACCACCACCGCCACCTCCTCCCGTGAGCGCATCCTCGCCAGCGCGATCTCGCTGGTGCGTGCGGGAGAGAGCCTCAGCCTGGAGTCCGTCGCCCGGGCTGCCGGCCTGACCAAGCCCGGGCTGATGTACCACTTCCCGACCAAGGAGGCCCTGATGACCGGGCTGGTCGACCACACCGTCGACGGCTACGAGCGCGAGCTGCTCGAGCGGCTGCCCGCGGGGGACGACCCGACGGTGGAGCAGCGGCTGGCGGCGTACGTCGACTGGGCCTTCAACGCCGACATCGACCAGTGCGACCTGGTGATGTTCTCCGACCCGCGCCTGCGCGACCACCTGACCGCCCGGTGGACCGAGCGCCTGCGCCGGTGGGTCGACGTCCCGGCCGAGATCGCGCCCGAGCGCCGGGCGCGGCTGCACGCGGCCCGGCTGCTGGCCGACGGGTCGTGGTTCGCCGACGCCAGTGGCGTCTTGCCGCTCACCGACCCCGAGCGGCACCAGGTCGCGGCCCTGGCCCGCGAGCTCCTCGAGGAGGCGCCATGACGCGGTGGCTGCTGCTCCTCGGAGCCATCCTCAGCGAGGTGACCGGCTCGCTCTCCCTCAAGGGAGCGCTCGACCACCGCTTCCTCTATGTCGTGGTCGTCGCCGGCTACCTCGTCTCGTTCGCCCTGCTGGGCGCCGTGCTCCGGCGGGGGATGCCACTGGGCGTGGCCTACGGGATCTGGGGCGCCCTCGGCGTGGCGCTGACCGCGGTGATGTCGGCGCTGCTCTTCGGGGAGCCGCTCACCCCGCTGATGGGGCTCGGGATGGCGCTGGTGGTGCTCGGCGTGCTCGTGGTCGAGGTCGGCTCGCACGTCGCGGCCCCGGAAGGAGCGCACTGATGGAGTGGATCCACCTCACCGCGGCGATCCTCTGCGAGGTCGCGGCCACCCTCGCCCTGCGGGTCGCCTCCGGCGGACGCCCGCGCTGGTACGCCGCCGTGGTCGGCGGCTACGTCACGGCCTTCGTCTTCCTCGCGCTCGCACTCGACGAGGGTCTCGGCCTCGGCGTCGCCTACGGCATCTGGGCCGCGGCCGGGGTCGCGCTGACCGCCGTCGCCTCGAAGTACCTCTTCCGCGAGCCGCTCACCGTGCTGATGTCCGGCGGCATCGCGCTGATCATCGGCGGGGTCCTGCTGATCGAGCTCGCGGCGTGACCGGCGTGACCGGCACGTCGTACCGACTCAGCCGCGCAGCCGCGCCATCCAGGCCTCGATCTCGTCGGCGCCGCGGGGCAGCGCCTCGGAGAGGTTCTGGACCCCGCCGGCCGTGACGACGACGTCGTCCTCGATCCGGATCCCGATGCCGCGCAGCTCCTCGGGCACGAGCAGGTCGTCCTCCTGGAAGTAGAGGCCGGGCTCGACGGTGAGCACCATCCCCTCCTCCAGGTCGCCGCCGGGGTAGATCCCGGTGTCGGCCGCCGCACAGTCGTGCACGTCCATGCCGAGCATGTGGCTGGTGCCGTGCAGCGTCCAGCGCGCGTAGACCCGGCTGTCGGCGGAGAGCGCCTCCTCGACCGAGACCGGCAGCAGGTCGAGGTCGTCGAGCCCGTGCGCCAGGACCGCCATCGCCGCATGGTGGGGGTCGCGGAACTTCGCTCCGGGACGTACGGCGTCGATGCCGGCCTGCTGCGCGTGCAGGACGAGGTCGTAGAGGTCGCGCTGCAGTGACGTCCAGGTGCCGCTGACCGGCAGCGTGCGGGTCACGTCGGCGGTGTAGAGGGAGGTGGCCTCGGCGCCCATGTCGAGCAGCACCAGCTCACCGGGGCGAAGCGCGCCGGAGTTCTCGATCCAGTGCAGCGTGGTTGCGTGCGAGCCGCCGCCGACGATCGAGTCGTAGCCGATGTCGTTGCCCATCGCACGGGCCCGCCGGAAGAAGGTGCCCTCGACCCAGCGCTCGCCGTACTCCAGCACCCGGTCCCACTCGCGCACGCTGTCCTCGAAGCCGAGCGTGGTGATGTCGCAGGCGCGCTGCATCTCCCCGAGCTCCCACTCGTCCTTGACCAGCCGAAGCTCGGAGAGCACGCGGCCCAGCTCGGCGTCCCGCCCGCCGTCTCCGGAGACCAGCGAGTCCACCCGCGGGTCGACGCCGCGGTGCACGCGGGTCTTGGCCGGGGCCGAGAGCCGGTCGGGGAGGTCGTCGATGTGGCGGGTCTGCACGCCCAGGGAGGAGGAGATCTCGTTCAGGGACGGGCGCCGGCCGGCCCAGAGCTCGCCGTAGCGACGGTCGCGGAAGAACTCGTCGGTCGCCCGAGAGCTGCGCGGCCGGGCGTAGAGCACCGCCTCGCCGGACTCGACCACCAGCACCGCGTCGCTGGTCTGGTTGCCGCACAGGTAGGTGTGCGCCGTGTCGGAGCGGAACCGGTAGTCGGTGTCGTTCGCCCGGACCTTGAAGGCGCCCGCCGGGATCACCAGGCGCTCACCTGGGAACTGCTCGGCGAGGCGCTCGCGCCGCGCGCGCGCCCACGGGGTGATCGGGTGCTCGGGCAGGTCGAGCTCGCGCTCGCCCCAGCCGGTCCTCATGAAGGCCGCATAGGCCTCCGGCACGGCGGGATCGTGGCTCTCGGTGGCCGGGGCGTCGGCAGACGCGGGGACCTGCTCGTCGGGAGCGTTATCGGAAGCAGTCTCGTTCACGGTGCGCACAATGCCACTCTACGGCGGGCAGATCGATACGCTACGCGCATGCAGCCCCGACGCAGTTCGGCGGCGTTCACGATCATCGTGACCGTCGTGATGCTGCTGTGCGCCGCGATCATGGGCGTGGTGCTGCTGCTCTCCGGCGCGCCGACTGCTCTCGTCGTCGGTCTGGTCCTCGCAGCGCTGCCGCTGGCGCCGCTGATCAGCGTCTACATGTGGCTGGACCGCTACGAGCCCGAACCCCGCTCGCTGCTGGTCCTCGGCCTGGGCTGGGGCGCCTTCGTCGCGACCTCGGCGGCGCTGCTGCTGCAGGTCTTCGACACGGTGATCTTCAGCAGCGACGACGTCTTCTCCTCCACCGTGGTCGCGCCGATCACCGAGGAGGGCGCCAAGGGCCTGTTCATCCTGCTGCTGCTGTTCTTCCGGCGCCACGAGCTCGACGGGGTGCTCGACGGGCTCGTCTACGCCGGCATGGTCGGCATCGGCTTCGCCTTCACCGAGAACATCCTCTACCTGGCCTCCGCCTACATGGGCGAGGACGGTCAGGCAGGTGGCATCGGCGGAGCGGTCGGGCTGTTCATCGTCCGGGGGGTCTTCAGCCCGTTCGCGCACCCCTTCTTCACCGCCTTCATCGGCATCGGCGTCGGGATCGCGGTCAACAGCCGCAGCGCCGTCATCCGGTTCGTGGCACCCGTGATCGGCTATCTCCTCGCCGTCGGGGCGCACGCCGCCTGGAACGGCTCGCTGATGCTCGACGACGGCCGCAACGCCCTCGCCACCTACGTGTTCTTGATGATCCCCGGCTTCCTGCTGCTCGTCGGCTTCGCGATCTGGTCGCGGCGCCGTGAGGGCCGGGTGCTCACCGCCGCCCTCACCGACTGCGCCAACCGGGGCTTCCTCGACCACGCCGAGGTGCCGTGGCTCTCCCGGATCCCCGCCCGCCGCTTCGCCCGCCGGTACGCCGAGAAGGTCGGCGGAAAGCCGGCCCGCCGCACGATGGTCGCCTACCAGACGGAGGCCGTCGAGCTCGGCTTCCTGCACAGCCGCTACCTGCGCGGGGTGCCGCCCGGGAACTTCGTGGTCCTCGGCCAGTCCCACGTCGAGACGATGCGGGCCCTGCGCCCGGGACTGCTCTGGCCCCAGCCCTCCGGGCAACCCGCGCGGCTGCCGGCCGTCACGGGCAGCCACGAGGGGGTCCGGTGACGCATCCCGACCCCGCCGCCGGGGACACGGCGGGCGTCGTCGGTGCGAGTCCGCACGCGACCAGGATGCTGACCACCCTCGTGCAGCTGCGCGACACCCTCGAGCAGATCCGGCTGCCCTTCGACGCACCCGGCGTCGTGGAGACCCGGCTGCGGCGCGCGCAGATGATCGCGCAGCTCGACGACTACGTGCTGCCCCGGCTGATCCAGATCGACGCCCCGCTCCTGACGGTCGTGGGCGGCTCCACCGGCGCGGGCAAGTCGACCCTGGTGAACTCCCTGGTCGGCGAGCGGGTCAGCGAGCCCGGCGTACTCCGCCCGACCACGCGCTCGCCGGTGCTCGTGCACCACCCCGACGACGCTGAGTGGTTCGACCAGGCCCGGATCCTGCCCGGCCTGGAACGCACGTCCCGGTCCTCCGCCGACCCCGGTGCCCTGCAGCTGGTCTCCTCACCGGAGATCCCGCGCGGTCTGGCTCTGGTCGACGCCCCCGACATCGACTCGGTCGAGGAGCGCAACCGGGAGCTGGCCACCGAGCTGCTCGCGGCCGCGGACCTGTGGCTCTTCGTCACCTCCGCGGCCCGCTACGCCGACCAGGTGCCCTGGGACTTCCTCAAGCAGGCGGCCGACCGCAGCGCCGCCGTCGCGATCGTGCTCGACCGGACCGCGCCCGCCTCGATGGCCGAGGTGAGTGCCCACCTCGCGCGGATGCTCACCCTGCGCGGTCTCAAGGACTCACCGCTGTTCACCGTGCCCGAGATCCCGCTGGACGCCGAGGGCCTGCTCCCGGCCGAGGCCGTCGCCGACATCAGGGCGTGGCTGGCCGCGCTCGGCGCCGACACCGGTGCCCGCAAGGGGGTCGTGCGCCAGACGCTGGACGGCGCCGTGCGCTCCACCGCGATGCGGACCCACGAGATCGCGGACGCCTGCGCGAACCAGGTCGAGGTGGCCGCCCGGCTCCGCGCCGAGGTCGACCGGGCCTATGACCGGGCGCTGAAGGACATCGACGAGGGGTCGGCCGACGGCACCCTGCTGCGCGGCGAGGTGCTCGCGCGCTGGCAGGAGTTCGTCGGCACCGGCGAGCTGATGCGCACGCTGGAGTCCAAGGTCAGCCGGCTGCGTGACCGGGTGACCAACGCGATCGCCGGGAAGCCCCAGCAGGCGGAGCGGGTCACCCGGGCCGTCGAGTCGGGCCTGCAGACCCTGCTCCTGGAGCACGCCGAGGCCGCCGCCGAGCGCGCGGACGCCTCGTGGCGCGCGATCCCGGCGGGCAGGCAGGTCCTGGAGGAGCGGCAGGTCGACCTCTCCCGGGCCTCGCGCGACTTCAGGGGACGCGCCGAGCGCATGGTCCGCGACTGGCAGGGCGCGGTGCTCGACCTGGTGCGCACCGAGGGCGCGGACAAGCGCGCGACGGCCCGCTTCCTGGCCTACGGCGTCAACGGGCTCTCGGTCGCGCTGATGGTCGTGGTCTTCGCCTCCACCGGTGGCGTGACCGGTGCCGAGGTGGGCATCGCGGGCGGCTCGGCCGTCCTGGGACAGAAGCTGCTCGAGGCGGTGTTCGGCGACCAGGCGGTGCGCCGTCTCGCCGCCAACGCGCGCCGCGAGCTCGCCGCGCGGGTCACGTTGCTGCTGGACCAGGAGCGTCGTAGGTACCTTGTCCTTCTCGACGAGGCGGAGCTGGCGCCCGATTCGGCCGAGCAGCTCCGTCACCTGGCCCGCGCCATCGACGACCTCAGGTTCGCCACGTCACGGGGGAGTGCATGAACAGTCTCGTAGCCGGAGCACGCAGGCTGCTGGGTCGAGGCACGCCCCTGGACAGCCGGGTCGCCGGGCTGGCCAACGCCGTCGACGCTGCCCGCGGCCGGCTCGACGAGGACGTCATCGAGAACGCCGCAGGGGTCGTGGAGCGGGCCAGCGCCCGGCTGCGGCTCTCCGGCGACCACACCGTCGTCGCGCTCGCCGGCGCCACCGGCTCGGGCAAGTCCTCGACCTTCAACGCGATGTCGGGCCTGAACCTCGCTGCCGTCGGCGTACGCCGGCCGACCACGTCGTACGCCACCGCCTGCACCTGGGGGGAGTCCAGCTCCACCGAGCTGCTGGAGTGGCTGGGGATCCCGCCGCGCCACCAGGTGACCCGTGACTCGATGCTCGACTCGGGGCTGGCCGAGCGCAAGCTCGACGGCCTGGTGCTGCTGGACCTCCCCGACCACGACTCCACCGAGGTCGCCCACCACCTCGAGGTCGAGCGGCTGATCAAGAAGGTCGACCTGATGGTCTGGGTCCTCGACCCGCAGAAGTACGCCGACGCGGCGGTCCACGACCGCTACCTGCGTCCGCTGGCGCGGCACAAGCGCTCGATGATGATCGTGCTCAACCACATCGACGAGGTCCGGACGGACCGGCAGGAAGGGATGATCCGCGACGTCCGCCGCGTCCTGGAGCGCGACGGCCTCGCCGGCGTCCCGCTGATCGCCACCTCCGCCCGCACCGGGCAGGGGATCGAGGACCTCAAGGCCGCGGTCGCCAAGCGGGTCGCCGAGAAGGCCGCCTCCCGGACCCGGCTCGTGGCCGACCTCGTCGAGACCGCCGAGATGATGGGCAAGCACAGCGGGACGGTGCCGCCTCCGGAGCTGCGCACCCGGGACAAGCAGCAGATGATCGACGCGCTCGCCGATGCGGCCGGCGTACCCCTCGTCGTCGATGCCGTACGCCGCTCGACCCGCTACCGGGGCCGTCGGGCGACCGGCTTCCCGCTCACCTCGTGGATCTCCAAGTGGCGCCCCGACCCCCTCAAGCGGCTGCACCTGGACCGCGGGGCGTCCGGTCGCGAGATCGTCGCGGCTGCCCGGTCCTCGATCCCGCAGGCCGACCAGGTCCAGCAGGCGCGGGTGGAGAGCACGGTGCGCTCGCTGGTCGACGGGCTCACCGCCGACCTGACCCCGCCGTGGGTGCGCGCCGTCCGGAAGGCCTCCACCTCACGCTTCGAGGACCTCTCCGACGGTCTCGACAAGGCCCTGGTCAGCACCGAGCTCGGCGTCGGCAGCATCCCGCGCTGGAGCCGGGTGGTGCAGGTCCTGCAGTGGTCGCTGCTGCTCGTGGGCATCTTCGGGGCTGCCTGGCTGACCGCGCTCGCGGGCATGTCCTGGCTCAATCTCTCGGTCGCCGCGGTCCCGGAGTACTACGGCCTGCCGCTGCCCACGCTGATGCTCGCGGTCGCGATCGCGGCCGGGCTCGCCCTGGCGCTGCTCTCGCGCGCGCTGATCGCACTGGGGTCCCGGGCCAAGGCCCGCAAGGCCGACCGGCGGCTGCGGGCGTCGGTCGCCGAGGTCGCCGACGCCCTGGTCGTGCAGCCGATCGAGCTCGAGCTCGATGCCTACCGCGAGGTCTGGCAGGGCCTCAACGACGTCCGCTCCTGACCCTTCCGCAAGCACATCCCCTCTCCTGCGCCGAGTCGTCCACAGCCGGCGCATCCTCCTCCCCACGCCGCCCCCTCGCCCGCTGGACTGCCAGCAGGACGAGATGAGGAGGCACCTGATGAACGAGTCCTATGTGACCCTCCAGGGTTGGGTCGGTAGCGATGTCGATGTGCGCACGGTGGGGGAGACGCAGTGCGCGTCCTTCCGCGTGGGCTCCACACCGCGCTACAACAAGAACGGCACCTGGGTGGACGGGCAGACCTCGTGGTTCACCGTGAACTGCTGGCGTGCCCTGGGCAAGAACGTGACCGAGTCGATCAAGCGAGGAGACGCGGTCGTGGTCCACGGGCGGGTGCGGGTCGACGTGTGGGAGCGGGAGGGACAGCCCAACTCGGTGTCCTGGATCGTGGACGCGACCTTCGTCGGCCACGACCTGACCAAGGGCACCACCACCTTCGCCAAGACCGTCCGCGCAGCGGCCAACGACCCGCGCGAGAGCGAGGTCGTGCGCGAGATGGTGCACGCCTACGACGCCGACGGGCCCCAGCTCGACGGCGCCGGCGACCCGGTCACCCCGGCGGCCTGAGCCGATGCCGCTCGCGCGCCCTCCACCCGTGTCGGCGGGGGGTCGGCGGACACGTAGGCTGGAACCACCATGAGTGACTACGTCTTCACCCTCCGCAATGTCCGCAAGGCCCACGGCGACAAGGTCGTTCTCAACGACGTCACCTTGTCGTTCCTGCACGGCGCCAAGATCGGCGTCGTCGGCCCCAACGGCACCGGCAAGTCGAGCCTGCTCAAGATCATGGCCGGACTCGACCACGCCAACAACGGCGACGCGATCCTCGACCCCGACGCCACCGTGGGGATGCTGCAGCAGGAGCCGCCGCTGAGCGAGGGCAAGACGGTGCTGGAGAACGTCGAGGAGGCGGTCGGCGAGATCAAGGGCAAGCTCGACCGGTACAACAAGATCTCCGAGGAGCTCGCCGACCCCGACGCGGACTACGACACCCTGCTCGCGGAGATGGGCGACCTGCAGACCGACCTCGACCACGCGAACGCGTGGGACCTCGACAGCCGGCTCGACCAGGCCATGGACGCTCTGCGCTGCCCGCCCCCGGACGTCCTCGTCGACCACCTCTCCGGCGGCGAGCGTCGCCGGGTCGCGCTGTGCAAGCTGCTGCTGCAGCAGCCCTCGCTGCTGCTCCTCGACGAGCCCACCAACCACCTCGACGCCGAGTCCGTGCAGTGGCTCGAGGGGCACCTCGCCTCCTACCCCGGCGCGGTCCTGGCCGTCACCCACGACCGGTACTTCCTCGACAACGTGGCCAGCTGGATCCTCGAGCTCGATCGTGGTGCTGCGCACCCCTACGAGGGCAACTACACGACCTACCTCGAGACCAAGAAGGACCGGCTCAAGATCGAGGGTGCCAAGGATGCCAAGCGCGCCAAGATGCTCGAGCGGGAGCTGGAGTGGGTGCGATCGAACGCCAAGGCGCGGCAGACCAAGAGCAAGTCCCGTCTCGCGCGCTACGAGGAGATGGCCGCCGAGGCCGACCGGATGCGCAAGATCGACACCTCCGAGATCAACATCCCGGCCGGCCCGCGCCTCGGTGACATCGTGCTGGAGGCCCACGACCTCGACAAGGGCTTCGAGGACCGCACCCTGATGCACGACCTCTCCTTCACCCTGCCCCGCGCAGGCATCGTCGGCGTGATCGGTCCCAACGGCGTCGGCAAGACCACGCTGTTCCGGATGATCACCGGTCAGGAGTCACCCGACGAGGGGGAGCTCAAGGTCGGCACCACGGTGAAGATCTCCTACGTCGACCAGAGCCGCGGCGGCATCGACCCCAACAAGAACGTCTGGGAGGTCGTCTCCGACGGCCTGGACTTCATCAAGGTCGCCAACTTCGAGATGAACTCCCGCGCCTACGTCGCCTCCTTCGGCTTCAAGGGCCCCGACCAGCAGAAGAAGGCCGGGGTGCTCTCCGGTGGAGAGCGCAACCGGCTCAACCTGGCGCTCACCTTGAAGATGGGCGGCAACATGCTGCTCCTCGACGAGCCCACCAACGACCTCGACGTCGAGACGCTCTCCTCGCTCGAGGACGCCCTGCTCGACTTCCCCGGGTGCGCCGTGGTCACCTCGCACGACCGGTGGTTCCTCGACCGCGTCGTGACGCACATCTTGGCCTGGGAGGGCGACGACGAGGACCCCGCCCGCTGGTTCTGGTTCGAGGGCAACTACGCCTCGTATGAGGAGAACAAGATCGAGCGCCTCGGCGCCGACGCGGCGCGCCCCCACCGGGTCACGCACCGCCGCCTCACCCGCGACTGAGCGACCACCCCCTCCGGCGTACGCCGTGAAGGGTCAGCGGATGTCGGTCTGGTTGGGCTTGTTGCCGAGCAGCTTGTCGCTGAGGACGTTGAAGATGCGGCCGAGGGCGGCGAAGTCCTCCGGCGAGGCAAGGTCGACCAGGTGGGCACGCACACCGCGAACGTGCGTGGGTGCCGCGGCCACGAGCACCCGGCGTCCCTCGTCGGTCATCACGGCCTCGATGCCGCGGCCGTCGGAGTTGGAGGCCACGCGCCGCACCAGCCCGCCCCGCTCCATCCGGGCCACGGTGTGGGTGACCCGGCTTCGCGAGTGGCACATGGAGTCGGCGAGCACGGCCATCCGCATCCGGCCCGCGTCGGCCTCGGAGAGGCGGACCAGGATCTCGTACTCGCTCAAGGAGATCTCGTGCTCCTCGCGCAGCTCGTGGTCGAGCTCGTGCTGGAGGAGCTCGCTGCCCATGATGTAGGCGCGCCACGTCCGCTGCTGCTCACTGTCGAGCCATGGGACGTCGTTCACAGAGCTCATGGGCGGGAGTTTAGGGGCCCGGGTCGTCGAAATCAGTTCCGCCGAGCGGGAATAGCGGCAATCGGAAGGTAGTTGAAAGTTCTACTAACCACGCGACGCCGTACGGCGTCATCGAGACAGGACTGATTCCCATGAGCGTTGACACCCAGACCTCCAGCACCGACCTCGTCGCCGGCACCTGGACGATCGACCCCAGCCACTCCGAGGTCGGCTTCACCGTGCGCCACCTGATGACCAAGGTCCGCGGCCAGTTCGAGAAGTTCGAGGGCAAGGTCAGCACCGGCCAGACCCTGGCCGAGACCACCGCCGAGGCGGTGGTGGACCTGAACTCCGTGAACACCCGTGACGCGCAGCGCGACGGCCACCTGCGCTCGGGTGACTTCTTCGACGTGGAGACCCACGGCTCGATGACCTTCACCTCCACCTCCTTCGACGGCTCCGCGGCCAAGGGGCTGCTCACCATCAAGGGGGTCACCCACGAGGTCGAGCTCGACGTCGAGTTCCTCGGCATCGACCTGGACGCCTACGGCAACACCCGGATCGGCTTCGAGGCGACCACCGAGATCAACCGCAAGGACTTCGGCGTCGACTTCGACATCCCCCTGGACGGCGGCAAGCTCCTCGTCGGCCACAAGGTCGGCATCCAGCTCTCGGTCCAGGCAGTCCTCGACCAGCCCTGACGCCGCCCCCCCGCCGAGACGTCGCAGCTGAAACGCCGGAACCCGCCGAGACGTCGCAGCTGAAACGCCAGAACCCGCCGAGACGTCGCAGCTGAAACGCCAGAACCCGCCGAGACGTCGCAGATTTTCACTACAAGTGAAAATCTGCGACGTCTCGGCGGGGGTGCGGGGGTGCGAGGGGAGGGGACGGGTTAGGACATCCGCTCCAGGATCATCGCCATGCCCTGGCCGCCGCCGACGCACATCGTGATCAGGCCGGTCTGCTTGTCGTGCCACTTCAGCGAGTTCAGCATCGTGTTCTGCAGCCGGGCCCCGGTCATGCCGAACGGGTGGCCGACCGCGATCGCCCCACCGTTGATGTTCAGCTTGTCCAGGTCGATCCCGAGGTCCTGGTAGGACGGGACCACCTGGGCGGCGAACGCCTCGTTGATCTCGACGAGGTCGATGTCGTCGATGGTCATGTTGGCGTGCCGGAGAGCCTGCTTGGTCGCCTCGACCGGGCCCAGGCCCATGATCTCGGGCGAGAGGCCGGTCACGCCGGTGGAGACGATTCGCGCCAGCGGGGTCAGGCCGAGCTCCTCGGCCTTGGTGTCGCTCATGATGACCACCGCGGCGGCACCGTCGTTGAGCGCGCAGCAGTTGCCGGCCGTCACCACGCCGTCGGGGCGGAAGACCGGCTTCAGGCCGGCGATCGCCTCGTAGGTCACGCCGGCGCGAGGACCGTCGTCGGTCGTGACCTCGGTGCCGTCGGGCGTGGTGACCGGGGTGATCTCGTTGGCCCAGAAGCCGTCGTTGATCGCCTTCTCGGCGAGGTTCTGGCTGCGTACGCCGAACTCGTCGAGCTCCTTGCGGTCCAGGCCGCGCAGCCGGGCGACGTTCTCGGCCGTCTGGCCCATGGCGATGTAGATGTCGGGCAGGTTGCCGTCCTCGCGGGGGTCGTGCCAGTCCTGGCCCCCCAGGGCGAGCTCGTCGGTGCGCTTCTGGGCGTCCTCGAAGAGCGGGTTGCGGGTGTCGGGGAGGTGGTCGGAGGTGCCCTTGGCGAAGCGGGACACCGTCTCGACGCCGGCGGAGATGAAGATGTCACCCTCGCCGGCCTTGATCGCGTGGAAGGCCATCCGCGAGGTCTGCACCGAGGAGGAGCAGTAGCGGGTGATCGTGGCGCCGGGGATCTCGTAGCCGAGCAGGGTGGTGACCACCCGCGCCATGTTGCTGCCGGACTCGCCGCCGGGAAGGCCGCAGCCGAGGAGCAGGTCGACGACGTCCTTGGGGTCGAGCTCGGGGACCTTGTCGAGCGCAGCCTTGATGATCAGCGCCGAGAGGTCGTCGGGACGGAAGTCCTTGAGCGACCCCTTGTTGGCGCGGCCGATGGGGGAGCGGGCCGCTGAAACGATCACTGCCTCGGGCATGGGAACTCCTGGTCGTCGATGAGTGCGGTCACGTCGTACGACGCGGCCTGGGAAGGCTCCGGCCAGCCTAGACCGTGCGTCCGAGGACCGGCACGGGTCTCCCGGGAGCGTCTGGTCTGCCACGATCTCCCACGTGCCGCACACCTATGAGTGCCCGATGCGCTGGGCCGACATGGACCTTCTCGGCCACGTCAACAACGTCACCTACCTCGACTACCTGGCGGAGGCCCGGCTGCACGTCTTCCCGGGACTGGCCGCGGGCCGGGCCCCGGTGGCCAGGCACCGGGTGGGGTTCGCGGCGCCCCTCGTCTTCCACCGCCGCCCGGTGCTGGTCGACACCTGGGTCTCGCATGCGGACGCGGGCGAGGTCACCCTCGAGCACGAGGTGTACGACGCGGGCGAGGCCGGCCGGCGCGTCTATCTCCGAGCCTCGAGCACGCTGGCCCACCGACTCCACGCCGCGGAGACCGACATCGTCGACGGCGTGCGGGGTCCCGGCCACGAGTGGGGGCCGGTCGCGTCGCAGCCCGCCGCCTCCCGGCACTCCTACCCGGTCAAGGTGCGGCTCTCCGACACCGGCGAGGGAGGCCACGCGAGCGACGTCGTGCACTTCGAGTACTTCCAGGAGGCGCGGATCCAGTACCTGATGGACCTGCACACGCGCGGCCAGTCGTGGAGCCATCACGTGGTGGCGCGCACCGACGTGGACTTCCTCGCGCCGGTCCCGCTGCGCGACGCGCCGTACGCCGTGCACTCCTGGATCGGGCACCTCGGCAAGCGGTCCTTCACGATCCAGGCCGAGCTGCGCGACGACGACCGCGTCCTGGCCACCGCGTCGGTGGTGATGGTCACCTTCGACATGGACACCCAGCGCTCCACGGAGATGGCGCCCAGCCAGCGCGCCCGGCTCGAGGCCGAGCTCGCCTAGGTGACGTCTTGGAGGGTGTTCACCATGAACTGCGCCGCGTGGGTGACGTAGTCCCAGAACTGAGCCCGCTGTTCCTCGGTCAGGTCTGCCTCCGCCAGCGCGGCGCCGAAGTGCTGGAGCCAGTGGTCCTTGGCCAGCGGGGTCACGGCGAACGGCGCGTGCCGCATCCGCAGTCGCGGGTGGCCGCGCTGGTCGGAGTAGGTCGTCGGGCCGCCCCAGTACTGCTCGAGGAACATCGCGAACCGTTCCTCGGCCGGTCCCAGGTCGGCCTCGGGGTACATCGGCCGCAGCACCTCGTCCTCCGCCACGCCCGCGTAGAAGCGCTTGACGATGCCCCGGATCGTCGGACTGCCGCCGATGTCGTCGTAGAAGGTGCTCACCGCTCCATTGTGCCGACCGGGTCTCAGCGCAGGGCGGTCAGGTAGCGCCTCGCCGATCCCAGGTTGGCCAGGCGCGCCTCCCAGGTGAGGCCCACCACGAGCAGGGCGACACCGAGCAGTCCGAGCGAGATCCAGCGCGGGACGGCTTCGGCGACCGGGCCGAGGTGACGCAGTGCCAGTAGCGCAGTGGTGCCTGCTCCCAGGATCAGCGGGGCGCTGAGCCGGGACAACACGCCCACCGCCAGCACGAGTACGCCGCCTGCGCCGATCAGCGCGCCGCGCAGCGAGACCGGCTCGTCGAGGGCGAGCAGCAGGCTCGGCAGGAGGGCGAGGGTGAGGCCGCTGCCGAGCACGGCAGTGCTCGACACCTCGGCGTCGCGGCGCAGCCGCCAGATCCCGGCCGCCACGAGCAGGGCGGCCGCGGGCAGCGTGTAGAGCTCTGGCGCCGTGACGCCGAGGTCCACGCGCAGGGCGGTCGCGACCCCGAGGACCGCGGCGCCGAGCCACCCCGCCTGGAAGCGGTCGGGGTTCGCCACGGCGACCAGGCAGATCGCTGCGCCGGCCACGGTCAGCACCATCGCGGCGACCGCGTCGTCGGGTGCCTGCGCGAGAGCCGCCCCCGCCAGCGCCAGTCCGGTCACCTCCAAGGTGATCCGTGGTGCGGCGAGGCGGGTGAGTGGAGCGGCGGCGAGGCCGACCACGCCGGCGAACACGGCCAGGGTGAGGACGCGGGTCTCGGCGGAGAGCTCCAGCGCGATCGTCCATTGGGAGAGCGCCTGACCGCCGAGCAGCGCTCCGGCCGCCCCCAGCAGGGACGCGGAGACGGGCCGCCTGACCCGCTCGCGCAGCACCATGCCGGGCACGAGCACGAACGCGAAGAGCGTCGCGACCTCGGCGGCGAGCAGGTCCGCAGCGGCTGCGAGCGCGAGGGTGACAGCCGCCAGGAACGCGGTGGCCGCACTGCCGATCAGGGCGGCGGGAGTGTGCCCGCGCAGCGTCCAGGCGGCCCCGCCGGCGCTGGCGGTGGCCACGACGCCGGCCACCACGGCGGCCCACAGCGGCGGCTGCAGCGCGAGCACGAGGTTCAGGACCCCGAGCGACACGGTGCCCGCGGCCAGCGCGGCCACTCCGAGCGCCACCTCACGTCGGTTCGGGGCGAGGCGAAGCAGGGCACCCAGGGCGGCGACGACGGCGAGGGCCACCACCCCGGAGGTCCATGCCTCGGCCCCCTGGTCGGCCTTCACGGTCAGGTCGAGCGGCGCCTGGCCGCCGAGGTTGAGCCGGGAGACCGACATCCACGGTCCGAAGGCCATCGCCAGGCCCAGGGCGAGCACCCCGAGCGTCGCGAGGACGGCGGCACCGCGGGCCCAGACGAGCGGCGCCAGGCGGACCACGACCGCGAGGGCGATCAGCGTGGCGCACTCGATCAGCAGGTCGCGCGTCTGGTGGTCGGGGCTCAGGGGCGCGTTGGCGGCCAGCACGAGCGGCAGCAACGCGAGCCCGGCAGCGAGGCTGCGCGCCCGGTCCGGCGTACGCCGAGCGAGCGCAGCGAGCGCCGCGAACGAGGCAGCGACGAGCAGCGGCCAGCCGCGCCCGTCGGCCCACCAGGTGCCGAGCTCGCTGGTCTCCAGCGCCCGGCCCCAGCCGGTGATCAGCAGCACCACCCACGAGGCCGCGGCCAGGCCGAGCAGGACGCCGCCGACCAGCGGGAGCGCCCTGCGGAGCACCAGCGCCGCCACGACGAGGAGCGGCACCGCCACCGTGGTGCCCAGCGCCGAGTCGGCCGCGAACCAGCCGTCGGCCACGGTGAGTGTCAGCGCGCCGATCACCGCGATCACCTGTGGCGTCAGCAGGCGACCCACCGGCTGCCGCTTGGCCCACACCGCCACCAGGGTGCCGAGCAGGAACATCGCACCGCCCACCATCGCGGCCGTGCCTCGCCAGGACAAGGCGTCGAGCCCGGCCAGCCCGGCCGACTCCGCGGCCAGCAGGTCCAGGCCCAGCATCGCCCCGGTGATCAGCCAGAAGGTCTCGGCCCCACCTCGCAACGGCCTCCGCGTCAGCACCGTGGCGACCCCCGCGAGGGCGCCGGTGATGCCGAGGAGGATCAGCGTGCGACCGGTCAGGCCCAGGACGCTCCAGGTCACGGCGACGAAGACCACCGCGGCCACGAGCAGGCACAGGGCGCCGACGGAGAGCAGGAGCACCGGGATCGAGACCGCGGGGAGACGGCGCCGGGGTGCCGGCGGCCCGGCCGGCAGCGGCGGCGGTGTCGCGGCGGCACCCGCTGCGACCGGGGCTCCGACCGGGGCCGCGACCGGGGCCGCGACCGGGGCCGCAGCCGGGGCCGCAGCCGGTGAGGCCGCTCGGAGCTGCTCGACGATCCGGTCGGCGCCCTGCATCGCGGTCCACAGCTGGCCGGCCAGGGGGCCGGCCAGCCGCAGGCCGCAAGCGGTACACGTGCCCGAGGGGTCGAGCAGCGCCCGGCAGTCCGGGCAGATGGTGGGGTCGACGAGTCGGCTCATGCCCCGATGATCCCGCGCCCGCCCGGGCCCCCGCGTCGGGGGCACCACTCAGCCGCGCTGAGTAGGCCTACTCAGCCGCGGCGGCGGCACCGTCTCGGTGCCACACCACCCGTTGCGGCAGCGGCATCTCGATCCCCTCGTAGTCGAAGCGCGCCTTGATCCGCTCGCGCATCTCCCGGGCGACGGCCCACTGCTGCATCGGGGCGGTCTTCAAGGTGACCCGTACGACCACGGCATCGGGGGCCAGGTCCTGCACGCCCCAGACCTCGGGCTCCTCGATCACGATGTCGCGGAAGTCCTCGTCCTCCCACAACTCGTGTGCGACCTCCTTGAGCACGCGCCGCACGCGAGCGAGGTCCTCGGTGTAGCCGACGCTGATGTCGAGCACGGTGCGGGCCCAGTTCTGGCTCTGGTTGCCGACCCGCAGGATCTCGCCGTTGCGCACGTACCAGACCGTGCCGTTGACATCGCGCACCCGCGTGACCCGGAGGCCGACGTTCTCGACGGTGCCGATCGCCTCGCCGAGGTCGACGACGTCGCCGACGCCGTACTGGTCCTCGATCATCATCGCGATCCCGGACAGGAAGTCCTTGACCAGGCTCTGGGCGCCGAAGCCGATCGCCAGGCCGAGCACTCCGGCGCTGGCCAGGATCGGCGCGACGTTGAGGCCGAGCTCGGCGAGCACCATCACCACGACGATGCCGAAGATCAGGCCGGTGCTCAGGCTCTTCATCAGCGAGGCGAGGCTCTTGGCCCGCTGGGCGCGACGGCTGAAGGCACCCCGGTTGTGGGGGAGTACGCCGTTCTCGGCGCGTCGGGAGATCCGGCTGATCGCCCGGTTGGCGACCCAGCGCGCGGCCACGCCGATCAGCACGATCACCAGGATGCTCAGCGGCTTGCCGATCAGCCAGGAGGCCGTGCGGGCGAGGGTCTCGTTGCCGGTCCACTGGAAGACCGCGGCGCAGGTGAGGCTGTCGCCCGGCTGGCACGCGGAGGGGATCTCGAACAGGCTCGTATGGACAGATGTCAGGGGAACCATGTGAGCGAGGCTACGAGGATGGGGGAGGTCGGACCAATCCAGACTGGCTATCCTTGCTGTGTGATCACTCACCCCTCCCGCCGTGCCCCCCGTGTCCTGATGACCGCCGCCACGACCTGCGCCCTGGTCCTGGGCGGTGCTGCGCTGGTCCCCGCCTCGGCCGACACCCCGGTCAACTGGGAGCAGCAGCCCGCCGTGTCGGGGCTGGACTTCCTGCTCGTGCTGATCCTGATCCCGCTCGGTGCGGCTGCCGTGATCTCGCTGCTGACGGTGCTGCCGTCGATGGCCAAGGACCGCGGCCTACGAGCCGGGCCAGGCGTGGCGTGGCCAGACCGAGTGGTTCGGCGGGCCGACCAAGGGTGTCTCGGCCGGCGACGACGTCGCCCCGGAGCAGATCGAGTCCGGCTCCCGCGACTCCGGGGGCACCAGTGCCCGCTGGTGACGCGTTCTCCTCGGCCCAGCAGGCCGAGATCGACCGGGCGATCCGCGGCGCTGAGACGACCTGCCGGTTCGAGTTCTCGGTCTACGTCGGCCCGTGCGACGGCGAGTCCCGCCCCTTCGCGCAGCGCCTGCACGCCGCGCTGGTCTCGCCGGGCCGCAGCATCCTGGTGCTCGTGGACCCGGCCGCCCGGCTCCTCGAGATCGTCACCGGGAGCGACGTACGCCGGGTGCTGACCGACGACGCCGTGCGCCTGGCCGCGGCCGAGATGCAGTCCTGCTTCGGCGCCGGCGACCTCGTCGGCGGCATCACCCACGGCCTCGCCCAGCTCGCCGGCGCTGCCCGCACCCCGGACACGCTGCACGCCTGAGCCTGGCTCAGCCCTCGGCGTCGCGGGCCTGGCCGGCCAGGAACCGCTCGACGTCGGCCGCCCCCTCACGGACGTAGCGCTTGGCCGCCGGGTTGGCCCCGGACTCGCGCAGCCAGCGGTGCACCCGCTCCAGCAGCTCCTTCGATGCCAGCGGCCGCGGGAACATGTACTCCAGCGCGGTCGAGGCGCGCTGGGTGCCCTTGCGCTCCCACAGCGTCTCGGCCACCTCGAGGTAGCGCTCGACGTAGGGCTCGAGGACCTCGCGCTGGCCGTGCTGCATGAACGCGTGCACCACGCTGCGCTGGGTCTCGTTGGGGACGTCGTCGCGCACGATCGCGATCTCCCACGCCGCGGCCTTGGCCTCCGCCGTGGGCCGGGCGGCGTGTGCCGCCGCGGCCCGCTCCTGGCCGGAGATGGTGTGGTCGTGGCTGAGCTCCTCGTCGATGAGCTCCTCACCGGCGCGTCCGCCCCTCGCCAGTCCGGTGAGCACCGCCCAGCGCAGGTCGGTGTCCAGGGTCAGCCCGTCCAGCGCCAGCGAGCCGTCGAGCAGGCCCGCCAGATCGTCGAGCGCCTGCTCGCTGCACGCGGTCGTGGCGTAGGCGCGGGCGAAGGTGAGCTGGTGGTCGGTGCCCGGCTCCGCCGCCATCAGCAGTGCGCGGACTCCCTGCTCCCAGGTGGCGTGCAGCTCGTCGCGGTGCTCGGGGGCAGCGAAGTTGTTCACCGCCTGGGCGGCGTACCCCGGGATCCGGGAGGACCCGAAGGCGTCGGTCTCGGTGGCGATGTTGGCCAGCACCAGCTCGACGAAGTCGCGGGCCGGCATCTCGGCGTCGCGGGTCATGTCCCAGGCGGCACCCCAGCACAGTGCTCGCGCCAGGGAGTCGTCGAGCCTGGCGAGCCCGCCCTTGAGGGTGGCCAGCGAGCGCTCGTCGAGACGGATCTTGGCGTAGCTGAGGTCGCCCTCGTTGAGGAGCAGGAGGTCCGGCTGCCGGACGCCGACGAGGCCGTCCACGGCGGTGGTCTCGCCCTCGACGTCCACCTCGAGCGCCGTACGCCGGACGAGGTGACCCTCGACCAGGTCGTAGAGGCCGATGCCCAGGCGATGACGGCGCAGGGTGGGGTGCTCCACCGTGGCGGTCTGGTGGATCGTCACGGAGGTGAAGGCCCCCTCGGCGTCGACCTCGAGGGCGGGAGTCAGGGTGTTCACCCCGCTCGTCTGGAGCCACTCCTTGGCCCACGAGTCCAGCTCACGGCCGGAGGCCTTCTCGAGGGCGCTGAGCAGGTCGCTGAACTCGGAGTTGCCGAACGCGTGCGCCTTGAAGTAGGCCCGCAGCCCGACCAGGAAGTTCTCCAGGCCGACCCAGGCGACGAGCTGCTTGAGCACCGAGGCGCCCTTGGCGTAGGTGATGCCGTCGAAGTTGACCTCGACCGCGCGCAGGTCGTGGTTGTCCGCGGCGATCGGGTGGGTGCTGGGCAGCTGGTCCTGGCGCAGCGCCCAGTTCTTGCGGGCGTTGGTGAACCCGGTCCAGGACTCGTCGAACTCGGTGGCCTGGACCGCCGCGTGGTAGCAGGCCCACTCGGCGAACGACTCGTTGAGCCAGAGGTCGTCCCACCACTTCATCGTGACGAGGTCGCCGAACCACATGTGCGCCATCTCGTGCAGGATCACCGAGCAGCGGAACTCGTAGAACGAGGCGTCCTGCCGGCTGCGCGGGAGGTACTCGTCGCGCAGGGTCACCGCGCCGGCGTTCTCCATCGCGCCCATGTTGTACTCCGGCACGTAGAGCTGGTCGTACTTGTGGAACGGGTAGGGGAAGTCGAAGGCGTCCTCGAAGAACGCGAAGCCCTGGCAGGTCAGCTTGACCAGCTCGTCGGTGTCCATGTGCTCCACCAGCGACTGCCGGCAGTAGTGGCCCAGCGGGATCTGGCCGTGCTTGCCCTCGTAGGTCGCGAACTCGGCGTGGTACTCGCCGGCGATGATCGCCGTGATGTACGTCGACATCCGCTCGGTGGCCGGGAAGCGCCACACCGCCCTGCCGTCGCCGAGGCCCTCCGGCTCGGGGGTGGGCGCGTTGGAGACCACCTTCCAGTCCGCCGGGGCGGTCACGTGGAAGGTGAAGACGCTCTTGAGGTCCGGCTGCTCGAAGGTGGCGAAGACCCGTCGGGCGTCGGGCACCTCGAACTGCGAGTAGGTGTAGACGCGGTCGTCGGCCGGGTCCACGAAGCGGTGCAGGCCCTCGCCGGTGCGCGAGTAGGGCAGGTCGGCGCTGACGGAGAGGGTGTTGGTCGCCTCGAGGCCCTCGAGCCGGATCCGGCTGTCGCCGTAGACCTCGTCGGGGTCGAGGCGACGACCGTTGAGGCTCAGCGAGTGGATCGTCGCGTCGACCAGGTCGACGAAGGTCTCCGTCCCGGGGGCGGTGCAGCTGAACTCGATGGTCGTGGTGGAGGCGAACGTGCGGTCGCTGGTCGTCAGGTCGAGCTCCACGGTGTAGGAGTCGACGCTGAGGACCTGGGCGCGGGTCTGCGCCTCTTCGCGGGTGAGGTTGGTTCCAGGCATGCGCGCCATCATGTCATTGGCCGCCGAGGAGCTTGCGGCGCCCGATCGGGGAATCTCAGGTGCGCGGCATCGAGGCGCGGTGACACGTCATGAGCCTGGCCAACCTCAACCGGGACGAGGACCTCCCGGCGGCGTACCGGAGGAGGCAGGGAGGCTGTGGGACGGGTGCGTCGCGCCGGCGTCCTGTCCGCTGTCCTCCGAGCTCAACCGCAGCCGAACCGCCGGGCTCGGCCTCAGCTGAGTGAGAGCTGGTCGCGCCGGCGCTGCACGACCCCGCGGAAGCCCGGCTGGACGCCGCTGAGCAGGTCGGCGAACATCTCGTCGAGTCGTCGGGGCACCTGCACGCTCTCGGCGCCCCAGTGGGCGATCTCCTCGACGGCGAGGTCGAGCAGGTCCGCGAACCTCCACGGCTCGGTGACGACCCGGGCGACCCCCTGGTCGTCGTACTCCACACCGTCTGGGTCCGGGACCGCGCCGAGCCTGCGCAGCAGGTCGTGGAGCTGGTCGATCACCTGGACGGCCGTCGTCGGGTCGTTGATGCCGGGTGAGAGCGCACGCTCGGCGACGTCGACCAGCTGGCGCAGGCCGTAGGAGAGGTCCTGCTGCATCGAGCGCTGTGAGGCGAGCTCCAGCCCCTGGCAGACCAGGGTGTCCCAGTCGACGTCGGCGGGCCCGCCGTGGACCATCGCGATCGGCGCCCCCTCGGGCACGAACGTGCCGAGCCGGTGCAGCACCTCGATCCGCGCGTCGTGCAGCTCCGCCGTACGACGCAGCGTGCCGGTGTCGATCACGTCCAGGACGCCGCTGCGCACGGCCACCACGACCCGCTGCGCGCCGAGGGAGGTCAGGGTGCGCGGGTCACCGCCCGTCGACCGGCCGGCGCGCGTCGCGAGCATCGCCCGACTCTCCTCACCGAGCTGGGTGATCACCGTTCCGACCGAGATCGACAAGGTGATGTGGTGGATGAACCACAAGAACATCGTCACGGAGGCGAGGACGAGCAGGTAGGCCAGCGTGATCGCCAGCTGGGGGACCGACTCGCCGCGGCTGGAGGTGCCCTCGATGACCGACCGCAGCACGGTCAGGGCGTAGAGGAACGACGCCGCGAAGACACCGAGGGTGTTCTGGGGGATCCGGTCGTCGAGGAAGGTGCGCAGCACTCGGGGGCTGAACTGGCTGCTGGCCAGCTGCAGCGCGACGATCGTGATCGAGAAGACCAGGCCGGTGACCGAGATCATCGCGCCGGCGATGGTGGAGAGCAGCGAGCGCGCCCCAGTGGCGCCCCCTTGGAACAGCAACGGGATCCAGCGCGGGTTGGCCTGCTCCAGCTCGGGGAGCACCAGCCCGGCGCCCACCGCGCCCAGGCACCACAGCGACGGCACCACCCAGAACGGGCTGAACACCTTGCGCGCCCACCGGCGCGGACGCCCGGGCTCCTGCGACGAGTCGGTCGAGGTGCTGCCGTGCGCAGGAGACGAGGTCATGGCCCTTTCTACCGCGGTCGCGATCCTGGCGCGTGGTGGTCGAGGAGCGAGCGTCAGCGAGTGTCTCCCGGCGCAGCGGTGAGCGCAGCGCCCCTCCTCGAGTCGCTCGGGGCGCCCGGACCTAGGATCGCGGCCATGAGCAAAGTCCTCTCCGCCGTGGCCTGGCCCTACGCCAACGGCCCGCGCCACATCGGGCACGTGGCCGGATTCGGGGTGCCCTCCGACGTGTTCAGCCGCTACATGCGGATGGCCGGGCACGAGGTGCTGATGGTCTCGGGGACCGACGAGCACGGCACCCCGATCCTGATCGCTGCCGACGAGGAGGGCGTGACCCCGCAGGAGCTCGCGGACCGCAACCACCGGGTCATCGCCGAGGACCTGGCGGCCCTGGGCGTCTCCTACGACCTCTACACGCGCACCACCACGCGCAACCACACCGCCGTGGTGCAGGAGCTGTTCACCGGGGTGCACGCCAACGGGTACTTCATCGAGAAGACCACCTTCGGGGCGATCAGCCCGTCCACGGGACGCACCCTCCCGGATCGCTACATCGAGGGCACCTGCCCGATCTGCGGCTACGAGAGCGCCCGCGGCGACCAGTGCGACAACTGCGGCAACCAGCTCGACCCGGCCGACCTGCTGAGCCCACGCTCCCGGATCAACGGGGAGGTGCCGGAGTTCGTGGAGACCCAGCACTTCTTCCTCGACCTGCCGGCGCTCGCCGAGTCGCTCGGGCAGTGGCTCGACGAGCGCGAGGCCAGCGGCACCTGGCGGCCCAACGTGATCCGCTTCAGCCAGAACATCCTCGAGGACATCCGGCCGCGCGCGATGACGCGTGACATCGACTGGGGCATCCCGGTGCCGCTGGACGGCTGGCGCGAGAACCCGACCAAGCGGCTCTACGTGTGGTTCGACGCCGTGATCGGCTACCTCTCGGCGAGCGTCGAGTGGGCTCGGCGTACCGGCGACCCCGAGGCCTGGCGCGCCTGGTGGAACGACCCGGAGGCCCTGTCCTACTACTTCATGGGCAAGGACAACATCACCTTCCACAGCCAGATCTGGCCGGCGGAGCTGCTGGCCTACGCGGGCAGGGGCGACCGCGGCGGGCGACCAGGGGCCTTCGGCGAGCTGAACCTGCCCACCGAGGTGGTCTCCTCGGAGTTCTTGACGATGGAGGGGAAGAAGTTCTCCTCCTCCCAGCGCGTCGTGATCTACGTCCGCGACCTGCTCAGCCGCTACCAGCCCGACGCGTTCCGCTACTTCGTCGCCGCGGCCGGCCCGGAGAACCAGGACTCGGACTTCACCTGGGCGGAGTTCGTACGCCGGACCAACGACGAGCTCGTCGCCGGCTGGGGCAACCTGGTCAACCGCACGGCCACCATGATCGCGAAGAGCTTCGGGGAGCTCCCGGCTGCCGGTGAGCTGACCGAGGAGGACCAGCGCCTGCTCGACCACGTGCGGTCGAGCTTCGACGTGGTCGGGGACCTGATCGCCCGGCACCGGCAGAAGGCCGCCATCGGCGAGGCGATGCGCGCGGTCGCTGAGGTGAACAAGTACGTCTCCGACCACGAGCCGTGGAAGCTCAAGGGCGAGGAGCAGAGGGAGCGGCTCGGCACCGTCCTGCACGTGGTCGCCCAGTGCGTGCTGGACCTCAACCTGGTGCTCTCGCCGTTCCTGCCGTTCTCGGCCAACACCGTGGACGCCGTCCTGGGTGGCTCCGGGCAGGTCCAGCCGATGCCGCAGCTCCAGGAGGTCGACGACCTCGACGGGGGAGCGGGCTACCCGATCCTGACCGGTGACTACACCGGGGCGGCGCGCTGGGAACGACGCCCCCTGGTCGTGGGCACGCCGGTCGCCAAGCCGGCGCCGGTCTTCACCAAGCTCGACCCGGCCGTCGTCGACGAGGAGCTCGCCCGCCTCGCGGGCGGCACCGACTGAGTCCAGTCCAGGAGGACACGTGCTCCACCCACAGTCACGACGCGCGGTCGAGCTCTCCGCGGGCGACCCACCGGTGCACGCGCCCGGCTTCGACATCGCCGCGGCGCGCGAGGCCACCCGGGCGGAGGCGCTGAGCGAGCCGCGGGAGCCGGTGGCCGAGGTGCACGACCTCGACGCCGACGGGGTGCGCTGCCGGCTCTACGTGCCGGCCGGCTCGGATCCCGGCCTGGTCGTCCACCTGCACGGCGGCGGGTTCGTCTTCCACGACATCGACGTGTACGACAACGCCGCCCGTCGGCTCGCGGACCGGTGTGCGCTGCGGGTGCTCAGCGTCGACTACCGCCGTCCGCCCGAGCACCCGTTCCCGGCGGCACCGGACGACGTCGACACGGTCCTGCGCTGGCTCGCCGGCAACGGAGACGAGACGGGGGCCAGCGGTCCGACGTACGTCCACGGCGACAGTGCCGGAGCCAACCTCGCGCTCGTCGCCGCCCTGCGCAACCCCGGCCGGTTCGCCGCCGTCGCGTTGACCTACCCGTTCCTCGACCCCTCGGCCGCGGGCGCTTCCTACGGCCTCGAGGGCGTCGGCTTCGACCGCGACACCGCCGCCTGGTACTGGCAGCAGTACGCCGCGTCCGCCGAGGACCTGACCGACCCCGACCTGGCACCGCTCCTCTCCGAGGCGCTGCACACGCTTCCGCCGACCCTGGTCGTGACCGCGGAGGGTGACCCGTTGCGCGACGAGGGCGAGCTGCTGGCCGCCCGGTTGGCCGAGGCGGGGGTCGCCGTCGTGGGCACTCGCTACCTCGGCCAGGTGCACGGGTTCTGGGGGAACCCGGACGCCTTCGACGCCGCCGAGCCGCTGACCCGCCAGATCGCGGGCTTCCTTCGCAGCCACCACCCCTGAGCGAGGTCGGGGCGGCCGGGCAGGATGTCCCCATGACCGCGCAGATGCACCTCCCTCAGTTCTTCGTCCGGCAGCGGCTGACCATGATGGTCAACCGCTACGAGATCAACGAGGCCAACCCGGACGGCTCCCTGGGCCGGCTGATGGCGATCGCCCAGCAGAAGCGGCTCGCCTTCAAGGAACAGGTCACCTTCTACCGCGACGAGGCCCGCACCCAGCCGGTGTTCTCCTTCAAGGCCAGGCAGGCGCTCGACCTCAACGCCGGCTACGACGTCCTCGACGCCGAGGGGGTCCCGCTCGGGTTCTTCCGCAAGGACTTCGGGGCCAGCCTGCTGCGCTCCACCTTCCACCTCAGTGCCCCGGGGCTGGAGGCCACCGGTCAGGAGCGCAACGTCCTCGTCGCGGTGCTGCGCCGCTTCGTCGACCTACCGCTCCCGTTCCACTTCGACTTCACCGACCAGCAGAGCGGGCAGGTGGTGATGACCTCGGAGCGGCAGATGTCGTTGCGGGACCGCTACACCGTCAACGTGCCCGACCCCCGGATCGACTTCCGGCTGGCTGCGTCGATGGCCGTCGGCCTGGACGCGCTGATGGGCCGTTAGCCTTCTGCGCATGCGCGTCCACCTGGGATCTGACCATGCCGGCCTCGAGCTCAAGGACCACCTGGTGGCCTGGCTGGCAGAGCAGGGCCACGAGCCGGTCGACCACGGCCCGTTCGTCTACGACGCCCTCGACGACTACCCGGTCTTCTGCCTGCGCGCCGCCCGCGGCGTGACCGGCGACCCCGGCAGTCTCGGGATCGTGGTCGGTGGCTCGGGCAACGGCGAGCAGATGGCGGCCAACAAGGTCGCCGGGGTGCGCGCAGCCCTGGTCTGGAGCCAGGAGACCGCCGTGCTCGCGCGTGAGCACAACGACGCCAACGTGATCTCCGTGGGCGGCAGGATGCATTCGCTGGAGGAGATGACCGGCTTCATCGAGAGCTTCCTGGGCACCCCGTTCTCAGGCGATGACAGGCACGTCCGCCGGATCGGCATGCTCAGCGACTTCGAGTCCTCGGGGGAGCTGCCGCCGCTGCCGGAGTCCGCGCTCGGCCATGGGCCCGATGCCTGAGGGGCACACCCTCCACCGGCTCGCGACAGCCCTGCGCGAGGCCTTCGCGGGCGAGGCGGTCCGCGTCGGCAGCCCCCAGGGCCGCTTCGAGGAGGCCGCGGCGCTGCTCGACGGCACCGTGCTCGTCGGGGCGGACTCCTTCGGCAAGCACCTGTTCGTGGAGTTCGCCGACGCCCGGTTCGTGCACGTCCATCTCGGGCTGTACGGCGTCTTCGATGTGACAGCCGGACCGGCGCCCGATCCGGTCGGGCAGGTGCGGCTGCGCATCGCCGGCAGCTCGGCGTACGCCGACCTTCGCGGGGCGACCGCGTGTGAGCTGGTCACCTCCGCCGAGCGTGAGGCGATCGCGGCTCGGCTCGGCCCCGACCCGCTGGACCCGGACGCGGACCCGGGCCGCGCCTGGCACAAGGTGCAACGCAGCCGGGCGCCGCTGGGCAGCCTGCTGATGGACCAGTCGGTCTTCGCCGGGGTCGGCAACGTCTATCGCGCCGAGATCCTCTTCCGGCACCGGCTGCACCCGTTGCGCCCCGGGCGCACGTTGCGGGTCGGCCAGTTCCGCAGCCTCTGGACCGACCTCGTCGGGCTGATGCGCGAGGGGGTCAGGACCGGATCCATCGACACGGTGCGTCCCGAGCACACCCCGCAGGCCATGGGCCGGCCGCCCCGCGTCGACGACCACGGGGGCGAGGTCTACGTCTACCGGCGCACCGGAGCGCCATGCCTGGTCTGCGGCGCGACGGTCCGCACCGAGGCGCTGGGGGGCCGGAACCTGTTTTGGTGCCCTCGCTGTCAGCCCGTTTTCCGCTCGCGGGCCTTAGGGTGATCCCGGTCAACGGAGCACGCCGCCAGCGGGCCCCGCTCCCAGCTGAGAGACGAAGGTAGATCCGACCGTGTCGAACCAACCTGCGCCATGGGCACGCGGCTCGCTCACCCGCCTCCGCAGGCAGATGATGGTCTCTGACCGGCCCGCCGTGACCGCACTGGTCGTGGCCTCGCTGCTGGTCACGGCCGGCGGCCTGGCCTGGCCGGGGGTGGTCTCCTACGTGGTGCTGCTCCTCCCGATGTTCGTGGCCAGCCTGTGGCTCGGCCCACGCACCCTGCCGTGGTTCGTGGTCTTCGCCAGCAGCTGCGTGGCCATCTTGATCGTGGCCGAGCCCTCGGCCAACCCTCGCGGGGTCGTCCGGGCCGCGGTGACGTTCATCATCGCCTTCTTGATCATGCTCACCTCGTTCCGCCGCAGCACCCTGGGCGTGTCGGGGCCGATCGGGGAGTCGATGTTCGTCGACCTGCGCGACCGCATCTCCAAGCAGGGCAACGTCCCGGACCTACCCGAGGAGTGGCACGTCGAGTCCGAGGTGCGGCCCGCGGGCGGGACGGCGTTCGCCGGCGACTTCATCGTGGCCAACCGGACCCGCAACGACGACCTCGAGCTCGTGGTCGTCGACGTCTCCGGCAAGGGCGTGGAGGCGGGTTCGCGATCACTGTTCCTCTCCGGTGCGTTCAACGGGATCGCCTCGGCGATGCCCGGGCAGCACTTCTTGCCCTCGGCCAACGACTACCTGATGGGGCAGGGATGGGCCGAGGGCTTCGCCACCGCCATCCACCTGCACCTCGACCTCGAGACCGGTGACTTCGAGCTCCGCAAGGCCGGCCACCCACCGGCGGTCTGGCTGCACGCGGGGTCGGGGCGCTGGGAGGTGCTCGACTCCGAGGGACCCGTCCTCGGGCTGATCGAGGACACCCAGTTCGAGTCCATCTACGGGCACCTCGCCCCGGGCGACGGGCTGATGCTGTTCACCGACGGCCTGGTGGAGACGGCACGCCGCGACATCAACCTCGGCATCGACAGGCTCGCCGGTGCCGGAGCGCGCCTTCTCCAGCACGGCTTCGAGGGCGGCGTACGCAACGTGTTGGACTCCATGGAGCAGACCAACGACGACCGTGCGCTGGTGATCGTGCACCGCAGGAGCTAGTCGCAGCCGGTTCGTGGGGCCGAGGCTCGCTGTGGCAACATGGTCCCCGCCCTGAGTGCCGGGGCGACGCGGATGTAGCTCAATGGTAGAGCCTCAGTCTTCCAAACTGATTACGCGGGTTCGATTCCCGTCATCCGCTCCAGGAGCCCTGAAGAGGCCTTCTGGCGGGGCGTAGCGTAGTGGCTAGCGCGCCTGCTTTGGGAGCAGGAGACCGCAGGTTCGAGTCCTGTCGCCCCGACTGACCAACGTGAGGTCCGAAGCCTCGCACCACCCTGGATACCAACCCAGCAACAGCAAGGAGTGCACCTGTGAAGAGCGCCGTCGAGACGTTGAGCCCGACCCGGGCCAAGATCACCGTCGAGGTGTCCTTCGAGGAGCTCAAGCCAAGCCTCGACGCGGCCTACCAGGCAATCGCCAAGCAGATCAACATCCCCGGCTTCCGCAAGGGCAAGGTCCCTGCCCCGGTGATCGACCGTCAGGTCGGCCGCGGTGCCGTGCTCGACGAGGCGATCAACGACGCCCTGCCGAAGTTCTACGTGCAGGCGCTGCAGGAGAACGAGCTGCAGCCGCTGGCCCAGCCCGAGATCGACGTCACCCGGCTGGAGGACAACGACCTCCTGGAGTTCACCGCCGAGGTCGACATCCGTCCGGCCATCGAGGTCCCGGCGTACGACGCGCTCACGGTCGACGTCGACGACCTTGCCGTGGACGACGAGGGTGTGGCCGAGCAGGTCGAGGCGCTGCGTGAGCGCTTCGCGACCCTCAAGGACGTCGAGCGCGAGGCCAAGGACGGCGACATCGTGACCATCGACCTCCAGGCCACCCGCGAGGGCGAGCCGATCGAGGGCGGCGAGGTCGCCGGCTATTCCTACAAGGTCGGCTCCGGTGACATGCTCGAGGGCATCGACGAGGCCCTGCGCGGCATGAGCGCGGGCGAGGACACCACCTTCACCTCCCAGCTGCTCGGCGGAGACCTCGCCGGACAGGACGTCGAGGTCTCGGTCTCCCTGACGGCGGTCAAGGAGCAGGAGCTTCCCGAGCTCGACGACGACTTCGCCCAGACCGCCTCGGAGTTCGACACGATGGAGGAGCTCCGCGAGGACGTGCGCACCCGGCTCGAGCGTGGCAAGCGCCTCGAGCAGGCCGCGGCCGCGCGTGACGCCGTGCTCGAGAAGCTGCTCGACGCCAGCGAGATCCCGCTCCCCGAGGGTGTCGTGGCCCAGGAGCTCGCCGGTCGCCGGCAGGAGATCGAGCAGCAGCTCACCTACGCGGGCATGTCGATGGAGCAGTACCTCGACAGCGAGAAGCAGACGGTCGATGAGTTCGAGGCCGACCTCGAGAAGCGGGTCCGCGACGCGATGGCTTCGCAGTTCCTGCTCGACGAGATCGCCCAGGCCGAGGAGATCGGCGTGGAGCAGGACGAGCTCACCCAGCACCTGATCCGCCGCGCGCAGCAGTCGGGCCAGAACCCCGACGAGTTCGTCAAGCACATGGTCGAGCACAACCACATCCCCGAGATGGTGGCCGAGGTCGTGCGCGGCAAGGCCCTGGCCCTGATCGTCGAGGGCGCCACCGTCACCGACGCCTCCGGCAACGTGGTGGACCTGAAGAACCTGCGCCCCGACGGCAGCATCGGTGAGCCCGAGCCCGAGCCCGCGACCGAGACCGCCGAGACCGAGACCGCCGCCGAGGAGCCCGCCGGCTCCTGAGCAGACCGCGCCGTGCGGCGCGTCGGCGTTGACGCTCACCGAAATTCAGTGAACACTTGTTCACTGTGAGTCAGCGATCCGATGCCACCGTGCTGGACGCCGCGGCCCTGGCGGCGGAGTACGCCGAGGACCTGGTCCTCGGCACCGTCCGCGACGTCCACGGAGCCGTCGCCGGGCGGGTGCACGCGGTCGCCGACCGGATCGCCGGCGGCACCACGCTGACCCATCGTGCCCACGACGGCATCTCCACGGTGGTCTACCGCGGGATCAGCGCGGGCCTGCGCGGCTCGGCCAAGGGCCTGCGGGCCGTCGCTCGGACCGGGGTCGCTCCGGGGATCGAGGACTCACCCCGCGGGCGCTTCGTCGTCGCGGCGGTCAACGGCCTGATCGGGGACCGGCTCCGCGAGCAGGGCTCCAACCTCGTCTTCGACCTGGGGGTGCGGGTCGCCGGGCGCGACGTCGACCTGACGGCGCCCGGAGTGGCTGCCGCGTTCCCCGACGCGGGGGAGCGGGTCGTGGTCTTCGTGCACGGGCTGAGCGAGAACGAGGCGTACTGGAACCGGGCAGCCCGCCCGCCTCGGGAGACGCCGGAGCGCCGCAGCTACGGCGACCGGCTCCTCGCCGAGGGCTGGACCCCGGTCTACGTGCGGGTCAACACCGGGTTCCCGATCGCGGAGAACGGCGTCGCCATGGCAGCCGTGCTCGACCGGCTCGTCCGGGCGTGGCCGGTCGAGGTACGCCGGCTGGCCCTGGTCGGGCACTCGATGGGCGGGCTGATCCTGCGCGCCGCCTGCGCCGTCACCACCGACACCGACTCGCCCTGGACCGAGCGGGTCACCGACGTGGTCACGCTCGGTGCACCCCACCTGGGCGCCCCCCTCGAACGGGTCGTGGACAAGGGCGTCCGGTGGCTCGGCGTACTCCCCGAGGCGGCGCCGTTCGGCCGGATCCTGGAGTACCGGTCGGTCGGCATCCTCGACCTGCGGCACGGCCTCGCCCAGGACGTGCAGAACCTGCCGAACGCCCGCTACCGCCTGGTCGCCGCCACGCTGACGCGGTCTCCCCACTCGCTGACCGCCGGCACGCTGGGGGACTACCTGGTGCCCTACGACTCCGCGCTGGGTCGCCGCCGGGGCGGTGAGGAGATGTTCCCCGGCGCCGAGACGCTGCACGTCCCGGGGGCTGACCACTTCGACCTGCTCAACCACGACGACATCTACGCTGCCCTGGTGACGTGGTTGCGAGACCGCACCGACACCCCCACCAAGGAAGAGAGCCCCACAGGATGAGTGAGCCCACCCCCCTCTCGGCGACCGTGCACATCGATGCCAGCCCCGAGGTGGTGTGGGAGGTGATCTCCGACGTGGGCCGGATGCCGGAGTTCAGCCCCGAGCTCCGCAAGGCCTTCGTCATCGGGGGTCCCGGGCTGGGCGCCAACATCGTGGGCATCAACCGCCGTGGCGCGGTGGTCTGGCCGACCACTTCGAAGGTGGTGCGCTGGGAGCCTGCGCGTGCTGTCGCCTGGAAGGTGCGCGAGAGCGGAGCCACCTGGGTCTACGAGCTCGAGCCGTCGGCGGGCGGTACGACGGTGACCGGGCGGCGGGTGCTGGCGAGGTTCGGGCTGGGCACCACGCTGCTGGGGCCGGTGATCGGCGGCGCCGCGGGCCACGACCGGGAGCTCGGCGAGGGCATCCGCACCACCCTCGAGCGGATCAAGGCCACGGTCGAGCGCGGCTGAGACGCCCCGCCGGGTCCGTGCGCGGAGTCCGCTGTGGGCGAACACGGGGGTTTCCTCGTGGTTTTGTCAGCCGCGCCGTCTAGGGTCGGATCCGTGACTGAGAACTCCACGCCATCGGGCACGACCTCCCCGCAGCTCAACGGCGGGCAGGGGTCCTACGGCCTCGACGACCACATCTACCAGCGTCTGCTTCGCGAGCGCATCGTCTTCCTGGGCTCGGAGGTGCGCGACCAGAACGCCAACGCGATCTGCGCGCAGTTGCTCCTGCTCAGTGCGGAGGACCCCGAGGCCGACATCTTCTTGCACATCAACAGCCCGGGTGGCTCGGTGGACGCCGGCATGGCGATCTACGACACGATGCACTACATCCCCAACGACGTCGCCACCGTCGGCATGGGCCTGGCCGCCTCGATGGGCCAGTTCCTGCTCTGCGCCGGTGCCAAGGGCAAGCGCTACGCACTGCCCCACGCCCGGATCATGATGCACCAGCCCTCCGGTGGCATGGGCGGCTCGGCCTCGGACATCAAGATCCAGGCCCAGCAGTCGCTGCACATCAAGAAGGTGCTCTTCGAGCTGATCAGCGAGCACACCGGGCAGCCGTTGGAGCAGGTGGAGACCGACGCCGACCGCGACCGCTGGTTCACCGCCGAGCAGGCCAAGGACTACGGCTTCATCGACCACGTCGTCACCAGCGCGCGCGAAGCTGCCGACGAGGGCCGTCCGGCCCACGCCAAGTGACCCTCCGACGCACGAGAATCGAGACCCCCAGATGAACTACTACATCCCCCAGTGGGAGGAGCGGACCTCCTACGGCGTCCGCCGGATCGACCCCTACGCCAAGCTCTTCGAGGACCGGATCATCTTCTTGGGCACCCCGATCAGCGACGACATCGCCAACGCGGTGATGGCCCAGCTGCTGTGCCTGGAGTCGATGGACCCCTCGCGCGACGTGCAGATCTACATCAACAGCCCCGGTGGCTCGTTCACGGCCATGACGGCGATCTACGACACGATGCAGTTCATCCAGCCCGACGTCCAGACGGTCTGCCTGGGCCAGGCCGCCTCGGCGGCCGCCGTGCTCCTCGCGGCGGGGGCGCCGGGCAAGCGGCTGGCCCTGCCCAACAGCCGGATCCTGATCCACCAGCCCTACACCGAGGGCACCTACGGCCAGTCCTCGGACATCGAGATCCAGGCCAACGAGATCCTCCGGATGCGTGAGCTCTTGGAGAAGCTGATCGCTGAGCACTCCGGGAAGACTCCCGAGGAGGTCAACCTCGACATCGAGAGGGACAAGATCCTGACCTCGGACGCCGCCTTGGAGTACGGCCTGATCGACTCCATCCTGGAGTCGCGCAAGGCAGTCTCGGTCGGAGCAGCAGGTCGCTAGAACCGGTCGTCGTGTCTTGGCCCCGCGAAGGCGCGAACGGAGTACGGTCGCATGAGTGGTGAGATGAGTGTCGGAGCATTTCCGGCCCGGATGATGGGAGACGTCGCCAGTGGCACGCATCGGTGACGGAGGGGACCTGCTCAAGTGCTCTTTCTGTGGGAAGAGCCAGAAGCAGGTCAAGAAGCTGATCGCCGGACCGGGCGTCTACATCTGCGACGAGTGCATCGACCTGTGCAACGAGATCATCGAGGAGGAGCTCAACGAGACCTCCGAGGTCGGTCTCGAGGAGCTGCCCAAGCCGCGGGAGATCTTCGAGTTCCTCAACTCCTACGTGATCGGGCAGGAGACGGCCAAGAAGTCGCTGGCGGTGGCGGTCTACAACCACTACAAGCGGGTTCAGGCCGGGGTCACCAACACCAACGGCAAGCACAGCAAGGACGACGTCGTCGAGGTGGCGAAGTCCAACATCTTGGTGATCGGTCCGACCGGCTGCGGCAAGACCTATCTCGCCCAGACCCTGGCGCGGATGCTCAACGTGCCGTTCGCGATCGCCGACGCCACGGCGCTGACCGAGGCCGGCTACGTCGGCGAGGACGTCGAGAACATTCTGCTCAAGCTGATCCAGGCCGCCGACTACGACGTCAAGAAGGCCGAGACCGGAATCATCTACATCGACGAGATCGACAAGGTCGCCCGCAAGGCGGAGAACCCCTCGATCACTCGCGACGTCTCCGGTGAGGGGGTCCAGCAGGCGCTGCTGAAGATCCTCGAGGGCACCACGGCCTCGGTGCCACCGCAGGGTGGCCGCAAGCACCCGCACCAGGAGTTCATCCAGATCGACACCACCAACATCTTGTTCGTGGTGGGCGGCGCCTTCGCCGGGCTCGAGCACATCGTGGAGCAGCGCGTCGGCAAGAAGACCCTGGGCTTCACCGCGGAGATGCGCTCCTCCAACGAGACCGAGGCCGACGAGATGTTCGCCCAGGTGCGCCCCGAGGACCTGGTCAAGTTCGGCCTGATCCCGGAGTTCATCGGCCGGCTGCCCCTGATCGCCAGCGTCAACAAGCTCGACCAGGCCGCGCTCGTCCAGATCCTCACCGAGCCGCGCAACGCCCTGATCAAGCAGTACCAGAAGCTCTTCGAGATCGACGGGGTCGAGCTGGAGTTCACCGACGACGCCGTCGAGGCGATCGCCGATCGTGCCAACGACCGCGGCACGGGTGCGCGTGGTCTGCGGGCGATCATCGAGGAGGTCCTGCTCAACGTGATGTACGACGTGCCCTCGCGCGAGGACATCGGCAAGGTCGTGGTGACCGGCGAGGTCGTCTCCGACAACGTGAACCCGACCCTGGTGCCCCGCGAGGCGGAGCCGAAGAAGAAGAAGTCCGCCTGAGGGTTTAGGGCGCGGGTTCCGGACCATTCGTCCGTCCCTTTTGTCGGTATTCTAGAAATGATCTCGCTAACCTGACTAGGCCAGGTCCTGCGGAGAATAGACCAGCGCACGGAAGCAGGGTGATTTGCCCTTATTCTAGGTCGACGATCTCCGCACCCACCTCAGCAAGGTCACTGTCACGATGATGAGTCCGCAACATCGAAAGCCCCTGGTGGCTTTCGGGCTGCTCGTCTGCCTGGCCGCGCTCGGCCTCGCCAACGACCTGCGCAAGCAGGTGGTCGAGGTCTTCATCGACCGCCAGGCGCCACCGGCCGTGATCCTCGCACTGGCGCCCGACATGGTGATCAGCGACTCGCTGCGGGCCCGCCGGGTGGGACGCGGCGACCAGCGAGCCGGTGTGGCCGCACCCTCGACGGGGGTGGCGGCCCCGGCTGCGCCGTACCGGCTGCCCAACCTCTTCGGCGAGACCCTGCCGGCACTGCCCAAGCTGACCCCGTCGGTCAAGCCCGGCCAGGGCGCCGGAGGTGGCCTGCCGACCTCGGCGCCGACCAGTTCTGTCTCGGCCACCGGCACCGGCGGGGTGGGGGGCGCGGTCGACGCACCGGTCGCACCCACGGCGCCGACGACCTCGGCGCCCACCCGTGGGGCCGCGACGCTCGCCCCCAGCGGCACCAGCACCAGCGGCACCACCGGCTCGTCCTCGGGAGACGACGACCGCGGGCACGGCAAGGACAAGGGCCGCGGTCACGACGACTCCGAGAAGGACAGGGCCGGGGTCACGAGCAGGGCAAGGGTCGGGGTCATGACGACTCCGAGGACGCGTCCAGGTCCGAGAAGGACAAGTCCAAGTCCGACAAGGACAAGTCCAAGGACAAGACAAGGACAAGTCCAAGGACAAGGACAAGGACAAGTCCGAGAAGGACAAGTCCAAGTCCGAGAAGGACAAGTCCAAGGACAAGGACAAGTCCGAGAAGGAGAAGTCCAAGTCCGAGAAGGACAAGGACAAGTCCAAGGACAAGGACAAGGACAAGTCCAAGGACAAGGACAAGGGCAAGTCCAAGGGCTGAGGCCAGGCCCCCGGCGGTGCGGCTATCGCTTCGGTGGCGCCTCGCCCAGCTCGATCTCGATGCTGACCTGGGCGTCCTCGTCCTCGACGTAGCTCACCGGCCCGGTGACCGAGCCCACGGCCCGTACGTCGCGCTCGGCGCCCTGCACGGCCTGGACGGCGTCACGGGGTCCGGTCACCCGCAGGCGCTCCACCGGGGTGCGCATGCCGACCTTGGCGGTGGACTTCGCGCCGCGGATGGCTCCCAGCACGGTGGCGACCGCCTGGAGCGCCCCGGGCTCGGTGGCCGCAGCAGCCCCCAGGTCGACCGCCACCGGCCACGCCTGGCGGTGCACCGAACCCTCCTGCCACCACGACCAGACCTCCTCGGTCGCGTAGGGCACGAAGGGCGCGAACAGCCGCAGCTGGACGTGCAGCGCGATCGCCAGTGCGGCCCTGGCCGACACCGTCCTCGGGTCGGCCGGGTCGGCGTACGCCCGCTCCTTGACCAGCTCGACGTAGTCGTCGCAGAAGTCCCAGAAGAACTTCTCGGTGACCTCGAGCGCGGTGGTGTAGTCGTAGGTCTCGAAGGCCGCGGTGGCGTCGGAGACGGTGCGGGCGAGCTTGCCGAGCAGGGCGCAGTCGACCTCGTCGCTGACCTGGCCGGGGTCGAGCTCGTGGGCGCCGACGCTGCCGAGCACGAACTTCGAGACGTTGAGGATCTTCAGGGCCAGCCGGCGGCCGACCTTCATCTGGGTCTCGTCGAAGGGGGAGTCCAGGCCGGGACGGGCCATGGCGGCCCGCCAGCGGACCGCGTCGGCGCCGTACTTGTCGAGGATCTCGGTGGGTACGACGGCGTTGCCCTTGGACTTCGACATCTTCTTGCGGTCGGGGTCGACGATGAAGCCCGAGATCAGCGCGTGCGACCACGGCGCGGCGTGATTCTCGAAGTGCGCGCGGACGACCCGGGAGAACAGCCAGGTGCGGATGATGTCGTGGGCGTGGGTGCACAGGTCCATCGGGAAGACCCGCTCGAAGAGGTCCGGGTCATCCTCCCAGCCGCCCGCGATCTGCGGGGTGAGCGAGGAGGTCGCCCAGGTGTCCATCACGTCGGGGTCTCCGACGAAGCCGCGGGGCCTGCCGCGCTGGTCCTCGTCATAGCCCGAGGGGGCCTGGGTGGAGGGGTCGATCGGCAGGTCCTCCTCCCGCGGCAGCAAGGGGTGCTCGTAGTCGGGCTCCCCGTCGTCGTCGAGCGCATACCAGACCGGGAACGGGATCCCGAAGAAGCGCTGGCGCGAGATCAGCCAGTCCCCGTTGAGGCCGCCGACCCAGTTGTCGTAGCGGTGCTTCATGTGGGCGGGGATCCACTGGATCTCCGCTCCCCGGTCGAGCATCTCGGTGCGGATGCCGGCATCGCGGCCGCCGTTGGTGACGTACCACTGGCGGGTGGCCACGATCTCGAGCGGCTTGTCGCCCTTCTCGTAGAAGTTCGCCATCCGCTGAGTGGGCTTGGGCTCGCCGTCCAGGTCGCCGCTCTCGCGCAGCTTGGCCACCATCGCCTCGCGCGCGCTGAAGGTGGTCTTGCCCTTGAGGTCCTCGTAGGCCTCCGCGGAGGCCGGGGTGTGGGCCAGCCACTCCGGCGTCTCGCGGGACAGCCGCCCGTCACGGCCGACCAGGGTGCGCACCGGAAGTTGCAGCTCGCGCCACCAGGTGACGTCGGTGAGGTCGCCGAAAGTGCAGCACATCGCGATGCCGGCGCCCTTGTCGGGCTCGGCCGCGGGGTGGGCGAGCACCGGGATCTCGACCCCGAAGACCGGCGAGCTGACCGTGGTGCCGAACAGCGGCTGGTAGCGCTCGTCGTCCGGGTGCGCGATCAGGGCGACCACCGAGGGGATCAGCTCAGGACGGGTGGTCTCGATCAGCACCGGACCGGCGGAGCCGTGGAAGCGCACCCGGTGGTAGTTGCCGGCGTACTCGCGGGCCTCGAGCTCGGCCTGGGCGACAGCGGTCTGGAAGGTGACGTCCCACAGGGTGGGCGCCTCCTGCAGGTAGGCCTCGCCGCGGGCGAAGTTGCGCAGGAAGGCGCGCTGGCTGACCGTCTGGGCCCTCGGTCCGATGGTGGTGTAGTGCTGCGACCAGTCCACCGAGAGGCCCAGGGTGCGCCACAGCTCCTCGAAGACCTCCTCGTCCTGCTCGACCAGCCGCTCGCACAGCTCGATGAAGTTGGGCCGGCTGATCGCGACCTGGCGCTTGGGGTCGGGCTTCTCCGGCGGGGTGAAGTCGGCCTCGTAGGGCAGCGAGGGGTCGCAGCGCACCCCGTAGTAGTTCTGCACCCGGCGCTCGGTCGGCAGGCCGTTGTCGTCCCAGCCCATCGGGTAGAACACCGACTTGCCCTGCATGCGCTGGAACCGGGCCACCAGGTCGGTGTGGGTGTAGGAGAACACGTGCCCGACGTGCAGCGAGCCGGAGACGGTGGGCGGGGGAGTGTCGATCGAGTAGATCTCCGAGCGCGGCCTGGTGCGGTCGAAGGCGTAGGTGCCCTCGGCCTTCCAGCGGGCCGACCAGGTCTTCTCGAGCCCCTCGAGCGCGACCTTGTCGGGTACGGCGGGCGCCGGTGCTGCGGGCGTCGCGCGGGACTCGGTGCTCTCGGGGGCGTCAGTCATGTGCCGAATCCTAGTGAGGGCGTCGCACGGTCCGGAAAGCAGATCCCGCTCGGGCGCCGGGGGGAGGTCTCGCCGTGAGACCTAGACTTCGCCGAGATGGACGAGACCAGCGCAGCCGCAACCGCCCGCCCCGCCGAGACCTACGCGGAGGTGGAGGACGCGCTGCTCAGCCGCTGGCCCGAGAGCCGGCTGGACCCGACCCTGGACCGGATCGAGGCGTTCACCGAACTGCTCGGCGACCCGCAGCACAACTACCCCGTGATCCACCTCACCGGCACCAACGGCAAGACCTCGACCGCCCGGATGGTCGAGACCCTGGTCGTCGCGCTCGGCCTGCGTGCGGGCAGGTTCACCAGCCCGCACCTGGAGTCGATGACCGAGCGGATCAGCCTCGACGGCGAGCCGATGAGCGAGGAGGCCTTCGTCGCCGCGTTCAACGACGTGGCTCCCTACACCCACCTGGTCGACGCCGAGCACGACCACCCGCTCTCGTTCTTCGAGACCATCGTGGCCATGGCGTACGCCGCCTTCGCGGACGCGCCGGTCGACGCGGCCGTCGTGGAGGTCGGCATGGGCGGCACCTGGGACGCGACCAACGTCGCCGACGCAGCGGTGGCCGTGCTCACCCCGATCGCGGTCGACCACACGAAGTACCTCGGCGAGACCCCCGGCGCGATCGCCCTGGAGAAGGTCGGCATCATCAAGCCGGGCGCCACCGTGGTCACCGCCGTCCAGTCGGACGAGGTGGCGGACGTGATCGGCGAGCGCTGCACCGAGGTGGGCGCCACCTTGGTCCGTGAGGGTGTCGAGTTCGGCGTGAGCAGCCGCGTGCCGGCCGTCGGGGGCCAGATGATCGGGCTCCAGGGTCTCCGCGGGAGCTACGAGGACGTGTTCTTGCCGCTCTACGGTGCCCACCAGGCGCAGAACGCGGCACTGGCACTAGCCGCCGTCGAAGCCTTCGTCGGCGGTGAGGACCCGCTCGCCCAGGAGGTCGTGCTCGAGGCGTTCGCCTCGGTGACCTCGCCGGGCCGCCTGGAGATCATCCGCCGCTCGCCCACGATCGTGCTCGACGCGGCGCACAACCCGCACGGCGCCACCGCCCTGGTCGAGGCGCTCGAGGACTCCTTCACCTTCTCGCCGCTGGTCGGGGTCGTCGCGGTGATGGAGGACAAGGACTACGAGGGGCTGCTCGCCGAGCTGGAGCCGGTCCTGAGCCACGTGGTCTGCACCCAGAACTCCACCGCACGGTCGATCCCGGCCGCCGAGCTCGCCGAGGTGGCCCGGGGCATCTTCGGTCAGGACCGGGTGATCGAGGACGCCTCACTGGCCAACGCGATCGATCAGGCCGCCGGACTGGCCGAGTCCGGCGGATCCTCCGGGGAGGCGATCGGCTCGGGCGGGGTCCTGGTCACCGGCTCCGTGGTCACCGTCGGGGAGGCCCGGGCGATGCTGCGCTCGGGGCGCGACGCCGACGGCCGCAGGGTGGAGCGCTGATGCAGCGTCGGCTCTGCGCGGCGATCCTCTTCCTGGAGGCGATCGCCTTCGGGCTGAGCACCCCGGTGCTGATCTCGATCGCCGGCGTGTCCACCGCCGCCGCGCTGTGGATCGGCCTGGGGCTCACGGTGGGCTGCGTGCTGGTCGCCGGCCTGCTCCGGTTCCGGTGGGCCTACTGGCTGGGCTGGGCGCTCCAGCTGGGCGCGATCGCCGTGGGCCTGGAGGTGCCGGCGATGTTCTTCCTCGGTGCGGTCTTCCTCGCGCTGTGGGCCACGGCGTACCTCCTCGGTCGCAAGATCGAGATCGAGCGGGCGCAGTGGCCCGATCCGGGTGAGGTCGCCGAGGAGTCGGCCCACTAGGGTGTCGGCCATGTCCCAGCGCACCTTGGTCCTGCTCAAGCCCGATGCCGTCCGCCGAGGACTGGTGGGCGAGATCGTCTCCCGCTTCGAGGCCAAGGGCCTCACGCTCGTGGCACTCGAGCAGCGCCACATCGACGCCGACCAGGCAGACGCCCACTACGCCGAGCACGTCGAGCGTGACTTCTACCCGCCGCTGCGCACCTTCGTGACCAGCGGCCCGCTCGTGGCTGCCGTGCTCGAGGGGGACGAGGCGATCGAGGTGGTGCGCGCCCTCAACGGCGCCACCGACGGCCGCAAGGCGGCTCCCGGAACCATCCGCGGCGACCTCTCGCTGTCCAACCGCGAGAACCTGGTGCACGGCTCCGACAGCCCGGAGTCCGCCGAGCGCGAGATCGCGCTGTGGTTCCCCGCTCTCTGACTACCTCGTTGGCCCGCCGCGTGTCGTCACACGAGTAACACGCGTCACTCCTTACGCTTCGTGCACAGGTACGACGTGGTACGCCGTACCGCTTCCCCATCACTGCACCTGCGAGGCGACACGGATGGTCAACAGTCTCATCGGCCGCGACATGGCGGTGGATCTCGGTACGGCGAACACGCTGGTCTACGTCCGCGGCAAGGGCGTGCTGGTCGACGAGCCGTCCGTGGTCGCCATGAACGAGCAGACCCACGAGATCCTGGCCGTCGGTCACGAGGCCAAGCGGATGATCGGGCGTACGCCGGACGGCATCACCGCGATCCGTCCGCTCAAGGACGGCGTGATCGCCGACCTCGACGCGACCGAGCAGATGCTGCGGCACTTCATCCAGCAGGTGCACAAGCGCCGCTACTTCGCCAAGCCCCGGATGATCATCTGCGTGCCCAGCGGCGTGACCGCGGTCGAGCAGCGCGCGGTCAAGGAGGCCGGCTACCAGGCCGGCGGCCGCCGGGTCTACATCATCGAGGAGCCGATGGCCGCCGCGATCGGCGCCGGGCTGCCGGTCCACGAGCCGACCGGCAACATGGTCGTCGACGTCGGCGGCGGCACCACCGAGGTGGCCGTGATCTCGCTGGGCGGGCTGGTGACCACCCTCTCGGTGCGCACGGCCGGTGACGAGCTCGACCAGGCCATCGTGAACTGGATGAAGAAGGAGCACTCCCTGCTGCTGGGGGAGCGCACCGCCGAGGAGATCAAGATGACCCTCGGCTCGGCCTTCCCGCTGCCCCAGGAGCGTCAGGCGGAGGTCCGGGGGCGCGACATGGTCTCCGGCCTGCCCCGCACCGTGACCGTCTCCACCCCCGAGATCCGGCGTGCGATCGAGGAGCAGCTGCACGCGATCATCGACGCCGTCCGGACCACCCTGGACCAGACCCCGCCCGAGCTCGCCGGAGACATCATGGACCGCGGGATCGTCCTCACCGGCGGCGGTGCACTGCTGCTCGGCCTCGACGAGCGGATCCGGCACGAGACCGGGATGCCGGTGCACATCGCGAACGACCCGCTGACCAGCGTCGCGCTCGGCGCCGGCAAGTGCGTGGAGGACTTCGAGGCGCTCCAGCAGGTCCTGGTCACGGACCGCAGGCGCTAGCGGTGGACAAGCTCACCCGGCTGCGCGACGCCAGGACCACGATGGTGCGTGCCCGCGAGCACGAGACCGGTCGTGCCGGCTTCGGCCGTCGAAACCGTGGGCGGCGGCCCGGCCCGGTGGTCGCAGCCCTCGTCGCCGCGTCGCTGGTGCTGCTCACCGTCGACGCCGTGGGGGGTGACTCCTCACCGGTCGAGCCTGCCCGGGCGGCGGTCGGGGACGTGGTCGGGCCGGTCGAGTCAGCCGTCTCCGGCGCGGTTCGCCCGTTCCGGGAGACCCTCGCCTACTTCCGGGCCAACGACGACCTGCGCGCCGACGTGGCGCGGCTCTCGGCCCAGAACTCCCAGCTGCGCTCGGAGAAGGACCAGGTCCCGCTCGACCGCAACCGGCTCAGCGAGCTCGAGGGCCTGACCCGCACGGCCAACGAGACCGGCTACGCGCTGGTGGCGGCACGGGTGGTCGGGATGGGGCCGATGCAGTCCTTCTCGCGGACCGTGACCATCGACGCCGGCACCACCTCGGGCATCACCAAGGACATGACGGTGCTCAACAACGACGGACTGGTCGGCCGGGTGGTCCGCGCCAACCGCTCCACCGCCGACGTGCTGCTCGTGGTCGACACCGAGTCGGTCGTGGGCGGACGCCTCGGGTCCAACAACGAGATCGGCTTCCTGCGCGGTCGCGGCGTCACCGGCCAGCGCGGCCGGCTCGACCTGGACCTCATCGACAACGCCGTCACCCCTGGCCGCGGCGACGTCGTGGTCACCTGGGGCAGTCAGCGCGGCGTCCCCTACGTCGCCGGCATCCCGATCGGCACGGTCGAGTCGGTGTACTCCACGCCCCGCGAGCTCGCCAAGCACGCCGTGATCGACCCCTACGTGAACTTCACCGCCCTCGACGTGGTCGGCGTCGTCGTGCCGCGTCGTACGGCGGGCGACCGCATCGTGATCAACGGCACCGGAGGCGGCCGATGAACCTCGCTCGCACTGCCCTCGTCGGCGTCCTGGTGCTCGCAGCCGTCGTGCTCCAGGTCGCGGTCTTCAGCATGTTCTCGGTCAACGGGGTGGTCCCCAACCTCGCGCTGCTGGTCGTCGTCGCGGCCACGATCGCCCGCGGAACCACCTTCGGCGCCGTCGTCGGCTTCACCGCCGGGGTGCTGCTGGACTTCGCGCCTCCGGCCGACCACACGGCCGGCCGCTGGGCGCTCGCACTGGTGCTGGTCGCCGCTCTCGCGGGCCGGGTGAGCTCCGATGCCCGACGCTCTCCCGTCGCGGGGCTGCTCACGGTGGGTGTGTGCTCCTTCGTGGCCACCTCGGTCTTCGCGTTCAGCGGGCTGCTCCTCGGTGAGCAGTTCGTCGCCGTGGGCGAGATGGTGCAGGTGATCGGGATCGCGCTGCTCTGGGACCTCGCCCTGGCTCCGCTGCTGCTGCCGCCGCTGATGGCGCTCTTCGAGCGCACCAGTCCCGCCGAGCTGGCGTACTGACCCGATGGCCGCCGTCCTGATCCGGCCCTCCGCCTCGGAGCGGAGCCGACTTCGCCTGCTCGTGGTCCAGGCGCTGGTGCTCGCCTTGTTCTGCACCCTGTTCGGGCGACTGTGGTACCTCCAGGTGCTCACCGGGGAGAGCTACCGCGCCCAGGCTGCGGAGCAGTCGGTGCGCGACATCGTGGTGCAGCCGGCGCGCGGCCTGATCGTCGACGACCAGGGCCGGCCGCTGGTGGCCAACCGCAGCACCTGGGTGGTCAGCATCGACCGCACCCTGCTGGGCAAGCTCCCCGCCACCGAGCGCGAGACCATGCTGCGCCGGCTCGCGAAGGTGGTCGGAGTCAAACCGGCCGAGATCACGGCGCGGACGCTGCTGTGCGGGCAGACGGGGGCCACGCAGGGGACCTGCTGGAACGGGTCGCCGTACCAGCCGGTGCCGGTGGCCAAGGACGTCCCGCAGAAGACGGCCGTCAAGGTGCTGGAGCAGTCCGAGGACTACCCCGCGGTGCTGGCCCAGCAGGAGAGCGTGCGCGCCTACCCCTCGCCGTACGGCGTCAACGGGGCCCACGTCCTGGGCTACCTGAGCCCGATCACCGAGGGTGAGCTCGAGGAGGCGCGCGACAGCGAGGACGACACCGTCAACGGCGCCTCCGTCGTGGGCCGGGCGGGGGTGGAGCGGGCCTACGACACCTGGCTGCGCGGCGTCCCGGGCTACAAGAAGGTGGCCGTGGACTCGATGGGCAGGGTGCTCGGTGACTCCGGCGAGGTCGAGTCGACCCCGGGCAACACCCTGGTCACCTCGCTCGACGCCAAGGTGCAGGGCTTCGTGGAGAAGCAGCTCCACGAGACGATCAAGACAGCGCGCGCGACCACCGACACGGTCACCGGCCGCAAGTACGCCGCGGACAGTGGTGCGGCGGTCGTCCTCGAGGCCAAGACCGGTCGGGTGGTGGCCATGGCCAGCCAGCCGACCTACGACCCGGAGGTCTGGGCCGGCGGCATCTCCGCCAAGCAGCTCAAGCGGCTCTACTCCGCCAAGGCCGGCACGCCGCTGCTCTCCCGGGTGACGCAGGGGCAGTTCGCTCCCGGCTCGACGTGGAAGCCGATGATGACCGCCGGCGCGATGGAGAACGGCTTCGGCCCCCAGACCCGGCTGCAGTGCTCCTCGGGCTTCCAGGTCGGCAACCGGGTCTTCAAGAACTACGAGTCCGGGGCCTACGGGTCCATCGACTTCGCCAGGGCTCTCGAGGTCTCGTGCAACACCTTCTTCTACCGGGTCGGCTTCTCCTACTGGCAGAAGTACGGCACGGACGTGGCCGACGTGAAGGCCAAGGACCCGCTGGTGAGCATGGCGCAGAAGTTCGGGTTCGGGTCGACCACGGGCATCGACATCCCCGGCGAGGCGACCGGCCGGATCGCCGACCGTCCCTGGAAGCTGTCCTACTGGAAGTCGATGAAGAACTACTACTGCAAGATCGGCAAGAAGGCCGGCAACGACTTCCTGCACCGCTTCGCCCGCGAGTTCTGCGTCGAGGGGTTCGCCTACCGGGCAGGAGACGCGGTCAACTTCGCCATCGGTCAGGGCGACACCGTGGTCACGCCGTTGCAGCTGGCTCGCGCCTACGGCGCCTTCACCAACGGCGGCAAGCTGATGGAGCCGCAGGTGGCCAGGGCGATCGTCAGCCCCGACGGCAAGGTGCTCAAGACCTTCGCGCCCAAGGTGAGTGCACGGGTGCCGGTGAAGAAGGGCATCTTGAGCTACATCGACTCGGCACTGAAGGGGGTCGCGCGCCAGGGCACCATGGCCTGGCGCCTGGGCGGGTTCCCCCTCGATGAGGTGACCATCCGGGCGAAGACCGGTTCCGCCGAGGTCTACGGCAAGCAGAGCACCTCCTGGGTGGCGTCCTACTCCAAGGACTACGTGGTGGTGATGATGGTCAGCCAGGGCGGCACCGGCTCGGGAACCTCGGGGCCGGCGATCCGCAAGATCTGGGAGCACCTCTACGGCATCGACGGCCCCGACGTGCGGCCCGCCAAGGCAGCGATCCCCGGAACCACGTTGCCCAAGCAGCTGCCGACGTTCGCCCGCGACGGCTCGATCCTCCCGCCCTCCCGGAAGGCGCCGCGATGACCGTCGTACCCCTCGGCCGGCTCTCGATCAGCCGCACCCGGGTCAGCGTGCCGCGGCTCGACTGGACCCTCGTCGGCTCCAGCGCGGCGATCCTGTTCATCGGCACCCTGCTGGTCTGGTCGGCCACGTCCTCCAACGACCTGCTCACCGGTGGCCAGTCGACTGCCTACCTCCACAAGCACCTGGTGAACATCGTGATCGGCCTGGTGCTGGCAGCGGCGGTGATGGCCACCGACCACCGCTGGGTGCGCATCGTCACCCCGCTGGTCTACGCCGCCTCGGTGGTCGGGCTGCTCCTCGTGCTGGCCATGGGCACCACGATCAACGGCTCCCGCTCGTGGCTGATGCTGGGCAGTCTCTCCATCCAGCCGGCCGAGTTCGCCAAGCTGGCGGTGGTGATCGGGATGGCGATGATCGTCGCCGAGCGCACCGAGAACTCGCGCGGCCGCCGGGTCGGCGCGGTGGACGTCGCCCTGATGCTCGGCCTCGCCGGGATCCCCGCCGCGCTGATCATCCTGCAGCCGGACCTCGGCACGATGCTGGTCCTCTGCGCCACCGTCTTCGGTGTGCTCGCGGTCGCCGGGGTGCCGCGGCGGTGGCTGGTCGGCCTCTTCGTCGCCGGGGCCACGGCAGCCACTCTGGCCGTCTCGGCAGGTGTGCTCAAGCAGTACCAGATCAACCGGTTCATGGCCTTCACCGACCCCGGGCTCGACCCGCGCGGAGCCGGCTACAACACCACCCAGGCCCGGATCGCCATCGGCAACGGCGGCCTGTTCGGCCAGGGTCTCTTCGACGGCTCGCAGACCCGGTCGCGCTTCGTGCCCGAGCAGCACACCGACTTCATCTTCACCGTCGCCGGTGAGGAGCTCGGGCTGATCGGTGCTGGGGTGGTGATCCTGCTCTTCGCGGTGCTGCTGTGGCGCGCCCTGCACATCTCGCGCAACGCCGACGACATGTTCGGCCGGGTCGCGGCTGCCGGGATCGCGTGCTGGTTCGCCTTCCAGACCTTCCAGAACATCGGCATGTGCCTGGGGATCATGCCGGTCACCGGGGTCCCGCTCCCGCTGGTGTCGTACGGCGGGTCCTCGATGTTCGCCTCGATGATGGCCATCGGCCTGCTCCAGAACATCGCCATGCGCGGCAGCACCGTGCCGACCGGTGTCAGGCGGCACACCGGCCTCGGACGCTAGGCGACGGGCAACGTCAGCGAGATCGTGGTGCCCCGGTCGGAGTTGCGCCGCGCGGTGATCTGGCCGCCGTGCCGGCGCACGATCCGCTTGCACAGCGCCAGGCCCAGCCCGGACCCCTCGTAGCTGGAGACCGAGGACGCCCTGCGGAACGGTTCGAAGATCGCGAGCTCCTCGCCCTCGGGGATCCCGATCCCGTTGTCCACGACGTACATCCGCACCCAGCCGGACTTGCCGGCAGCGAAGCTGCGCACGGCAACGCTGGGTCGGTCGCCCGGGGCGGTGTACTTCACCGCGTTGCCGATCAGGTTGACCATCAGATGCTGGAAGAGCGTGGGATCCGCCAGCACCGAGTCGGGGGTCTGCACCGAGATGTCGGCGGAGGGATAGGTCGCCGCGATCGCCTCGATGACCGTCTGGAGCTCGATCACCGCCGGGTCGACGGCCCCCTCGCGGGCGACGCTGTAGGTCAGCCAGTCGTCGATCTCGCGAGACATCCGCGAGGTCGCGCTGCGGCTGTGGCCGAGGGCTTCGAGCACCATCGCGCCGTCGTCGCCCATGGCGTCCTCGGCGACCTCGATCCACCCCTGGACCGCGGCCAGGGGGCTCTTCAGGTCGTGGGCGGCCACGGCGGCGAAGCTGCTGAGCTCCTCGAGCCGCTCGTGCTCGGTGGTCACGTCGCGAACCACGGCGACCACGCCGCGGGACCCGGCGTACTGCACCTCGGCGAGGTTCACCTTCAGGATCTGCAGGCTGCCGTCGGAGGTCGGGCGGGGGATCGAGTAGCTGAACCCCTCGGCGGCCTGGTCGTGTCGCAGCCACTTCGCGGGCTCGGTGGCGAGGCGGTCCCCGAGCAGCCGGCTGGCCGCGGCGTTGTGGATCCGGACCTGTCCGGACCGGTCGAAGAGCACGAGCGCGTCCTTGATCGACTCGAAGACGGTGCTGAGCAGACCCGCCTGGTCGAGGGCCTCCTGCCGACGGCGCACGACCTCGGCAGCGAGATGTCCACGCTGGTCGCGCAGCAGCGAGAGCAGCAGCGCGACGAAGGTGAACGCCCCCATCAGCAGGTGCATCAAGGTCACCTCGCCGAGCCCGGCGCCGGTGGGATAGCGGGTCACATCGAGTGCCTCGGCGGCCACCACCGCCAGCGAGCAGGTCAGTGCGAAGGCGGCCGCGGTCCAGGGGCCCAGGCTCATCCCGGCCCAGATGGCAGGCAGGAGCACCACCCAGGTGACTCGGAGGTTGGGCCAGGAGAACACCAGCGCCAGCGCGGCGGCCGAGGCCGCGAGCTGGAGGTAGACCTCCGAGAGGCGGGTGCTCTGTGCCTCACTCTCGGGGTTGCGCTGGATCAGGAGCATCAGGCAGGCGCCGCCGACGAAGGTGTAGGCGCTGCTGAGCAGCACCCACCACATCAGCTCCGTCGGGCCGTCGGCCAGCGGACCTCCCTGCGGGGGACCGATCGGCACCGCCGCGACCGCACCCAGCAGGCTGGCGAGGACCAGGTCGAGGAGGTCGCGTGGCCGGTGCGGTGTCAGGTTGTTGTCGCCGACCCGGAGCCGGTAGATGGTCAAGGTGGCGGTGCCCTGCACGACCACCGCCACGGCGGAGCGGAGCGCGCCGAGCGGATCCGCGTCCACCAGTTGGGCGATGCCGAGGTAGCCCAGCACGGTGAGCACCGCGGTGGCGGTGAGCAGCCGGTGGACGTGCTCGCGCTGCGGCCACAGCCAGGCGAGCAGGAGCGCGAGGAAGACAGCCACGCCGCCGAGGGGCAAGGTGTCGACTCCTTGGAGGCGGAAGGTGCCGAGCACCGACGCGGTGGCCGCAACGGCGATCGTCATGAGGCTCACCAGCCACATCAGCCACGAAGCGCGGAGCGAGAGCGTGCGCGAAGGGCGCCAACTCTGGTCCCGCTCTGCCATCCCCAACCTCTCTCGACGCATGCATCTTTCACCCGTGTGGGCTCACGCGTACCCTTGACTGTCCCCCACCCGAGGAAGGTTCATGCATGCCCAGCGCAACTGCTGAATCGGTGTTCCACCAGCTAGAGCCGTATCTCCCCCTGGTCCAGAAGCCGATTCAGTACGTCGGGGGCGAGCTCAACTCGGTCTCCAAGGTCTGGGAGGAGACCGAGGTCCGGTGGGCGCTGATGTATCCCGACGCCTACGAGGTGGGGCTTCCGAACCAAGGGGTTCAGATCCTCTACGAGATCCTCAACGAACGCGAATGGGCGCTCGCAGAGCGGACATATGCCGTGTGGGCCGACATGGAGTCGGTGATGCGCGAGCACTCGATCCCGCAGTTCACTGTGGACAGCCACCGGCCGGTCCGGTCCTTCGACGTCTTCGGACTCTCCTTCTCCACCGAGCTCGGCTACACCAACATGCTCACCGCCCTCGACCTTGCGGGCATCCCGTTGCACGCGGTCGACCGTGGTGAGGAGGACCCGATCGTCCTGGCCGGCGGTCACTCGGCCTTCAACCCCGAGCCGATCGGCGACTTCCTCGACGCCGCCGTGCTCGGCGACGGCGAGGAGGTGGTGCTCGCGATCACCGAGGTGATCCGGGAGTGGAAGGCCGAAGGACGTCCCGGCGGTCGCGACGAGGTGCTGCTGCGCCTCGCGGCCAGCGGCGGTGTCTACGTGCCGAAGTTCTACGACGCCACCTTCGGCGCCGACGGCGCGCTGGTCTCGGTCAGCCCGAACCGGCCCGGGGTGCCCGACCGGATCCGCAAGCACACCCTGATGGACCTCGACGCCTGGCCCTACCCACGCAAGCCGCTGGTGCCCCTGGCCGAGACCGTGCACGAGCGCTTCAGCGTCGAGATCTTCCGCGGCTGCACCCGTGGCTGCCGCTTCTGCCAGGCCGGGATGATCACCCGCCCGGTGCGGGAGCGCTCGATCAGCACCATCGGCGACATGGTCGAGAACGGCATCCGCCAGACCGGGTTCGAGGAGGTGGGGCTGCTCTCGCTCTCGAGTGCCGACCACTCCGAGATCGGCGAGGTCGCCAAGGGCCTGGCGGACCGCTACGAGGGCACCAATGTCTCCCTGTCGCTGCCGAGCACCCGCGTGGACGCCTTCAACATCACCCTGGCCAACGAGTTCTCCCGCAACGGCCGGCGCTCGGGGCTGACCTTCGCCCCCGAGGGTGGATCGGAGCGGATGCGCAAGGTGATCAACAAGATGGTCACCGAGGAGGACCTGATCCGCACCGTGGCCGCGGCGTACTCCCACGGCTGGCGGCAGGTGAAGCTCTACTTCATGTGCGGCCTGCCCACCGAGACCGACGAGGATGTGCTCGCGATCGCCGACCTCGCCAAGAAGGTGATCGCCAAGGGCCGTGAGGTCGCCGGGCACAACGACATCCGGTGCACCGTCTCCATCGGCGGGTTCGTGCCCAAGCCGCACACGCCGTTCCAGTGGGCTGCCCAGCTCGACGTGGAGACCACCGACGAGCGGCTGCGCAAGCTGCGCGAGGAGGTGCGCTCGGACCGCAAGTTCGGCCGGGCGATCGGGTTCCGTTACCACGACGGCAAGCCCGGGATCATCGAAGGGCTGCTCTCCCGCGGGGACCGCCGGGTGGGGAAGGTGATCGAGGCCGTATGGCGTGCCGGTGGCCGGTTCGACGGCTGGAGCGAGCACTTCTCCTACGACCGCTGGATCGCCGCCACCGAGGAAGGTCTTGCCGGCACCGGCGTCGACCTCGAGTGGTTCACCACCCGGGAGCGCGGGTACGCCGAGGTGCTGCCCTGGGACCACCTGGACTCGGGCCTGGACAAGGACTGGCTCTGGCAGGACTGGGAGGACGCGATCGACCCCGACTCGGTCGACGTCGAGGACTGCCGCTGGACCCCCTGCTACGACTGCGGTGTCTGCCCGGAGATGGGCACCGACATCCAGATCGGCCCCACCGGCCAGAGCCTGCTGCCGCTGAGCGTGGTCTGAGGGCCGGTCTGTAGCCTGTCGGGCCATGGACCTGTCACCTCGCTCCTTCCTGGAAGATCGTGAGGGAGAGACCTTCACGCTCGAGGCGGGCGCTGGAGCCAGGTTCGAGGCTCGGCTTCATTCCGTCGACGTCGTCGGGGCGGGGGACTCGGGCTCCCTCGTCGCGAGTTTCGCTGTGGATCCTGGAGTGACGCTGCAGCAGGGCATCTACGCGTTCGCCCATGCGACGGCCGGTCCAGTAGAGCTCTTCGCGGTCCCGAGTGGACCCGCGGAGCTCTCGGTCACCATCACGTGGTCGGAGCGAGGTCTGCCTGCCGGATGAAGTTGGTTCAGTTCGCCTCGGCGTTGTAGCCGAAGGAGAAGCTTCCAGTGCGCTCGATGCGCAGGACGATGGCGACGTTGACCGACTCACCTGGTGCCAGACCGGCTGCACCGAGAGGCACCGTGAGACTGGACCCCACCCCTCCGCCGCTGGCGGCGCTGGGCGGCGCATCCAGGGTGATCCCCTTGACGGACTTGCCGGACACGGTCTCGTCGGAGGATGAGATCATCCGCAGGATCGCCTGACTGGCCGTGGTGTTGCCGTAGGTGGTGAGCGAGGTGATCCGCAGGCGCAGGGAGTGGATCGTCTCGGTGGTCGACTGGTTCCGGATCTCCCGTCGGACAGTCAGGGTCGTGCCGGCCACCACGCGGTTGGGTGCCTGAGCAGCGGTCTTGGACGGGTCGAAGAGGTAGGACCTGAGGATGTCGTTGCGGTTCGGCAGCGAGGCGAGGTTCCGGGGGGCAGGTGCGCCCAGGACGGCGCCGACTCCATGGTTGTCGGTGTCGGCGTCGGTGGCCACCACGGTGAAGTCCGCGGCGTTGTTATCGGTGTCCACCGGAACTCCTGCCGAGTACCGACGGGTCAGTGCGAGCTGGGCGCCTCCCGCGTTGGTGGGACGGGTGAGTCCGGCCCCTTCGCGCAACTGGGGCGTGCTGCCGACCATGCCCGCGGCGTCGGTGACGGTAAAGTCAGGTCCGGCGATGCGCACTCCGGAGTCAGGGTCCAGCGACGCGTCGAGCCGATAGTCGGGGACGGCGTAGGAGTCCAAGGAGTAGTCGGTCCCGGCGAGGAGGAAGCTCTTGCCAGGAGGCACGACTCGGGACGTATCAAACTCAATGATCAAGTCCCCGCCTAGGACCCGGGTGAGTCTCACGCTCCATCCCAGAAGGTTCACGGGGTCTGCCGTGCCGTTGTAGAGGTTGACATACCAGTCGCCAGCACCGCCCGGTCCTTCGAGACGGAACTCAGAGATCACCAGCTGATGTGCGGTGACAGGGGTAACCCTCAACGTGGCGGGGTCAGTGGCGACGGCGCCACACGAGTTGCTGAACCTCGCTCGATACTGGTTCCCGTCGTCGGCGGTGCTTGCGGTGAAGGCCAGCGACTTGGACGGAATGCGCTCCGCCATAGGCGTGAAGGTGGCGCCACCGTCCGTGGAGCGCTCCCACAGCACGGTGGGAGCCGGGGTCCCGCTCGCATCCGCGCTGAACTCGACCAGGGCGCCGTTGCTGACCGAGATCGACTCAGGGTTGGTGGTGATGGTGGGAGCGGACCCGATGGTCAAGATGGCAGCAGCCGTCGTGCTGGTGCCGCCGCCGTTGCTGATGACGGCGCGGTACCGGTTGCCGGTGTCGGCACCTGTGAGGTTCTGCAGGTTCAGGGTGCCGCTGGTCGCCCCGGAGACGTTGGCGCCGTTGGTCAGGTTGTCGAACGTCGCGCCGCTGTCGGTGGAGACCTGCCAGCGGTAGTTCAGCGGCGAGGCCCCCGTGGCCGCGGCCTGGAAGGTGGCCGAGCCGTCGCAGGAGGTCGCGTTCGAGGGCGAGATGGTGATCCCGGGGGCGTCGGTGTCGAAGTACTTCGCAACGAACCAGCGGCTGACCCCGGAAGGCGTGATGGTGGCGCCGGCGACCACGGTTCGGCCGTTCGCGTCCAGCGCCATGGCTGACCCGTAGTCGGTGGCCCCGGCGGCGATGTCGGTCACCACTGTGCCGCCCGTGCCGAAGCCTGCGTCGAGGCTGCCGTTGGAACTGAGCTTGCCGACGATCACCCGACCTGAGAGGTCAGTCGTCGTGACCATCAGGCTGCCGTCCTCCAACCGGCCCAGTCCAGTCCGGTAGCTGCCCGCGTCGTGGGAGCCGACGGTCGTGGTCCCGTTGGTCCCGAAGCCGGCGTCGAGGGCACCTGTGGTGTCGTAGCGGGCCACGGCGAAGCTGGTCGAGCCGGCCGCTGACGGCCCCGAGGCCACGATCTTGCCGTCGGGCTGGGTGAGCAGTGAGCTGACGGCATCGCCGTCGCCGCCCATGTCGGTGCGGACCTTGCCAGCAGTGCCGAAGGTCAGGTCGAGAACACCGCTGCTGGTCAGGGCGACCAGTTCCCAGTCCTCGCGAAAGTTGCCGGCGGCCGCCGGAGGTGCGGCGCCACTTCCACCGACCACGATCCGGAAAGCGGGACCGGGCAGTGGCTGGATGGTCACGGCGTAGGCGTTGTCCGCGTCGGCGTCACCCAGAGCGGGTCTGATGGTGCCGGGTTGGGGGCCACTGGGATTGAACGTGGTGTCGAGCACCCCCCCGGTCGTGAGCCGGGCGATCACCCAACCTTCGAGCCAGGTGCCGGCCAGAATGACCTTGCCGTCCGGCTGGAACGCCATCGCGTTGACGGAGTTGTAGGCGCCGTTCTGGCCGACGACGACGGTGCTGAAGCCGCTGGTTCCGTAGGTGGTGTCCAGGTTGCCGTCGGTGTCGTAACGGGCGACGGCGAGTGCGCCGTTGCCATTGGAGTCGGAGGCGAACCCGCCGACGAGGATGTTGCCGGAGGAGTCGATCAGGAGCGCGTTGGCCTGATCGCCGTTGGTGTTGCCCGCGCCGAAGACAGACGGCACCACGACCTGGCCGTCGGTGCTGAAGGAGGTGTCCAGGGTGCCGTCGCGGGAGTAGCGCGCCAGCGCCATGTGCGGGGAGGTCGAGCCGTCGTAGGACTTCCCCGCCACCACTACCCTTCCGGCAGCGTCCACCGCGGTCGCGAAGGCCTCGTCGTCCCCGCCGGAGTTGAAGACCGTGGTGACGATCCCGGAGCTCCCCCAGGAGGAATCCAGGTCTCCCGACGCCGCCACGGTCGCGGACGGCACCAGCACGGTGAGCAACGACGCCAACAGCGCCACGGCCGCCACGAGCGCGGTGCGTCCACGAGTCATGGGGGGCGCATCTAGGCGATCGCGGCAGGTGGTGCGCATCACGACCTCTGGGGGTAGATGCCGTTGAGCGCAATGATGAAGCTGACGACTTGATACGGCGCCAAGTTGTTGTGCGGTTGGTTGCCGCCGGTCGAACCCAGTGCATCGGCAGCCATGTCCGTGTTGGGGATCGGTCCGTAGAGCTGGCCCCGGATCTGGGCCCAGTCATTGCCCTGGGCACTGGCAGCGTTGCCCGCGGCGGCACGCGCGACGGGGACGTGCTGGTGGGCTGGCAGCTGGCTTGCGATCAATTTGACCGTCGCGTTGTCCCCCCGACTCGCCCAAAGACCTCTGGGTGAGCCCGGGGCCTTGCCCCTGATGCATGGGTGCCTGGCCACGAAGGTCCGGAAGCGCGAAAGTCGTCCGACCGTCTCCCCCGTAGTAGGTCCCGAGGAGGGAGAAGAGCGCGGTGTTCTGCGCGATGGGCAACAGCTGGCCGTCGCAGTAGGCCCAGCCGCGCGGAGCGAAGTTGCCCCCGAACATCGTGATCTCGCCGACAAAGGGTTCGCTCATCTCAGTTCCTCGAGGGGAAGATGCCCTGGAGCGCGATGACGACGTTCAGCACCAGGTAGGGGGGCATGTTGTTGTGGGGCTGACTACCTCCGACGGCCTGGAGCGCACCCGGGGCCATAGCGGTGTCGGAGGTCGCCGCGTAGAGCGATTGGGACCTGGTGTCGGCCCAGGCAGCGTTGGTCGGGCTCGCGGAAGTCGCTGCCGCCGAGCTGGCTCGCGCTGTGTGCGTGTGGGTCGGCATTTCCGCCGACGTCAAGGCATGCGTCTCCTTGCCTCCCTTCACCCCCAGGACATACGCGCTGGTCGCGTCGACGTGTGCGGCGGTGGCACCCCGCAGATCGGGCAGTGCGAAAGTGGTCTGGCCATTGCCCCCGTAGGTGGTGCCGAGGATCGAGAACAGCGCCTGGTTCTGGTTGATGGGCAACAGCTGCCCGTTGCAGAAGGCCCAGCCGCGCGGCGCGAAGTCGAACGCGACCACCATGATCTGGCCGAGATAGGGCTCGGCCATCTCAGTTCCTGCTCGGGTAGATGCCGAAGAGACAGATGATGAAGTTGATGACCAGGTAGGGCGCCATGTTCTCGTGCGCCTGGCCGCCCCCGGAGGACGTCACCGCCGCGGAGCTCAGCGAGGAGGCTCCGATGGTGGAGGAGTAGGGCGTCACGGGTCCCGTTGCGCCGGCCCAGTAGTTGCCAGCCGGTGACGAGGTGGTGCCAGGGTGACTGGAAGCGGCAACGGCATGGGTATGAGTGGGCAGCTGGCTACTCGTCAGCGCGACCGTCTCCTGGCCACCTTGCTCACCCAGGGTCCATGAACGGCCGCCCGTGGGAGTCCCCGAGTGCTGGAATCGTCGGCCTCGCAGGTCAGGCAGCGCGAAGGTCTGCTGCCCGTCGCCGCCGTAGATGGTGCCGATCAAGCTGAACAGGGTGTCGTTCTCAGCGATCGGGAGCAACTGGCCGTCGCACAGCGCCCAGCCCTGGGGTGCGAAGTTGAAGCCCACCATCTTGATCTGACCGATGAAAGCCTGGCTCACCAGACACCTCCGACGGGTTCGCTTCTCACGGAGTCGATGACCTCGCGCGGGCGTGGTCGTCGCTCCATCTGGCAGCCCGTCCCGGTCTCACTGATCAAGTGGAAACCCAGCCGTTCGTAGAGCCGGCGGGCGGGGTTGCCGTTCTCCACGTGGAGTCGTACGACGCGGGAGCCGGCCAGGTCCACGACGTCAGCCAGGACCGAGCCACCGACGCCCTGATTGCGGAACTCGGGGAGCACAACCACGTCGAGGACCGTGACAGCCTCGTGGTCCTCGTGCAGGAAGAGCCGACCCACTGGTCGCCGATCCCGCTCGATGACGTGGTCGACCGCGCCCGGGTGCGCAGTGAGGTAGCTGGCGCGCTGTCCTCGGACCTGGAGGTTCACCAGGATCTGAACGTCGGTGGGCTCCAGTGGCAGGAGCATCAGGTCGGGCCGAGCGGAGAGGAACACTTCGCTCAGAAATGCCTCATCGTCACCTGAGACGGGGCGTAGAGAAATCCCGGTCACCTCCCCGGCGGCGACAGGCTGCGTGGTCGTGAGGCTCACCTGTGGCTCCGATTGACGACGAGTGTCGCGCCGGGCTGTCCGGCCACGAGAAAGACCTTGAAGGTCCCCAAGGACCTGCTCGCGACGCGGTAGATGCCCTCTTGCAGCGCCCCATCCGGACTGGTCAACTTCACCGCGAACGCCCCGCCGAGGAAGGCGCCGGAGTCGGTCACCTGACCGACGACGAGGCGGCGACGACGACCGAGGGGGTCAGTGCTGGAGATTGCGGTGCGCTCCAGCGACCGCCAGCTCGCTGCGGTCCACGGGGAGCTTGGGGCTGCACCTGCCGGCGTGCCACCAATGGCGATGCCACCAGCGGCCATCGCGATCGCGCCGCCGGTGCCGAGAACCAAGAAGTCACGTCGCGCCAGCACTGCTCAACCCCCAGACCGGCGAGATGGTGTCACCGTCTTTTGGAACGTAGACCTCGATCCGGCTCCTCGACAACCCTTGAGACCCGGTCGGGTTTGCCGAGCGCATACTCGGGGGGTGGATTTCGCAGCAATGCACCGAGTTGCCCGCTGCCTCACGCTCGACGTCCTGGCCGCAGAGGTGGTCGCGGCCCTCGAGAGCGCAGGCATCGAGTCGATCCTGCTGAAGGGTCCCGCCACCGTCCGTCGGCTCTACCTCGAGGATCCGAGCGAGCGCCTCTACACCGACGTCGACCTACTGGTGGCACCGGGCACGTTCGCCGCCGCCTCGGACGTGCTGGTCGGGCTCGGCTTCCACGCCGAATCGGCCGGGCTCGGCGTCGTCGTACCAGAAGCCGTGTACGAGCAGGCGTGGACGCGGGGCGCCGTGGAGCGGGTCGACCTCCACCGCGGATTCCATCACGTGCCGGACGCTCAGGCCTTCTGGGAAGCGCTACGGATGCGGCGCGTGCCGTTGGTCGTGGCGGGAGTGCAGATGCACTCACCTGACGAGGTCGCGGGCGCACTCATCTACGCGCTGCACGCCTGCAACAACGGCGACGGGAGGCAGTGGTCTGGCAAGCCACTGGAAGATCTCCGGCGGGCGCTGGCACGCTTCGGGACCGAGACCTGGGCAGAGGCGGCTGTCGTCGCAGGGCAGGTGGGGGGGTTGGACGCGTTTGCGATGGGTCTCAGGCTCCTTCCGTGCGGCGAGTCGGTGGCGCAGGCGCTCGGTCTTCCGACTGCGGCCAGGCCCCTGGTGGTCATGACCGCGTCAGGGTCGCCGCACCAGGGGGACAAGACTCTCGCTCTGTTTCTCGCGAGCACGTCATGGAGTCATCGGCTCCATATCCTTCGTCGGGTCGTACTCCCCTCACGCAAGGCTCTGACGGCCCGCTGGCCTGTCGCGGAGCAAGGGCGCGTTGGGTTCACGGTGGCCTATCTGCTACGCCTGGGGTCGATCTCGGTGGGCGTTCCGGTGAGCTGGCGACACTGGCGGGCGTCGGTGCGAAGTGCCAAGAGATCAGGGTGGTCATCGCCGAAACGAGGGGTGCGGCGTCGCGTGACCCAGGTCGTGCAGATGGCCCGTGACCCGAACTCCCGGCGCCTGATCTGGTGGACTGTGCGCGCGGTGCGGGCGTCGCGCGCCCAGCTCCTCGAACGGCAGCCGCCCGAGGTGCGACTGCCACCTCTCCCGAGCGGAGGCGACCCGGCGGGCGGTGACCGCACGGTGCGCCTTGCCGCCCGCGCGGCCCGTGCCTCCTGCCTGGAGACTGCGATCGTCCGGCAACGCTTTCTCGCGAGTCAAGGAGTGCGGCGAGACCTCGTCATCGGGGTGACTGCGCCGTCAGCTGGGTTCCGAGCCCACGCCTGGTTGGAAGGCGACGGCGGGACGAGCGGATTCGTGGAGCTGCATCGACATCCGGCGCCCTCGGTGGCCCCACCACGCTTGCCGGACTTCGTGGTCATTGGCGCCCCGAAGGCAGGTTCGACCACGCTCTGGGGCTATCTGCGGGCGCACCCCGAGGTGTTCATGTGCACTCCGAAGGAACCGCAGTTCTTCAACGACGACGATCACTGGGAGCGCGGCGTCGACTGGTACCGGGAACTGTTCGCCGACGCCGGGGACGCGAAGGTCGTGGGTGAGGCCTCGGTCCGCTACGCCACCAGCCAAGCGTCGAGCGCCCTCGTGCCGTCCCGGATGGCCGCGGTCCTGCCCGAGGCCAAGATCGTCTACGTGGTACGCCACCCGGTGGAGCGCATGGTGTCGCAGTGGCGGCACAACCGGCGCTGGTACGCCGAGCCGTTACCCCTCCAAGACGCCTTGAGGACGCCGCGGTACCTGATGCCGAGCCGATACGCAGCCCAGCTGGCGCGCTTCTCCCACTATCCGGCCGAGCGGGTGCACATCGTGGTCGCGGAGCGGATGCGCGACGATCCTGCTGCAGAGCTCCGCCTGCTCTTCACGTTCCTGGGCGTTGACCCGGACATCGAGCTCCAGGGCGTCGAGCCAGAGCAGAACCGCGCTGCCGACCAACGGGTCCCGCGGTGGTGGATGCAACGGGCGATGCGCAACCGAGGGGTTCGGCTCGCACGACGCCTGGTGCGATCAGTGCTGCCCCAACGGACGCAACGGGGGATCAGCCGGATCACGCGGCGTCGAGATCTGGACGACCGATCCGGGGTGCCCGACGGCCTCGAGGCGCTTTTCGCCGACGACGTGGCGAGGCTGCGGGCCTACGTGGCGGGGCCCTTCGACGGGTGGGGGATCGGATGATCCCGCAGGCGGCCGTCTCAGGTCGGTGGGGGGCCTACGGGCTCCACCTGGGCAACTGTGCGTCCTCACGGTGGCTCATCGCGGCGCCCGAGGACTGGCGGACGGTGACGGTGGCCGAAGACGCCCGGCTGACCACGATGACACCTCCTGAGCTCAGCGGACGCGACGTCTCTGTGGTCCTCGAGGGGGATCTGGTGAGGATCGCGACCGTCACGGGCTGGCGCCTGGTCCTGGACCTTCCGGCCAGAACGGCGACGTACAGAGGAGTCGGGTTGGCTTCGCCCGAGCTGATCCATCCGGGTTTGGCTGCGACCGCGGCGATCTTCTCGCGCTCATGGGGACGCAGCGCCTGGCATGCAGGCGGGGTGGTGATCGGTGGCAGAGCCTGGGCCGTCGTTGGTGCTCGCGAGGCCGGCAAGACCACGCTGCTGGCGGCCATGGCCAGGGCCGGGCACGCCGTGGTCGCCGACGACCTCCTGATTCTCGACGGCGCACAGGTGTACGCCGGCCCACGGTGTCTGGACCTGCGTGAGGTCATCCCGGGAATGCCCACCACGCGGGTGCGCGATGGTGTTCGGCACCGGGTGACCCTAGGGCCCGTGCCCGAGCGGGTGCCCTTCGCGGGCTGGGTCGTCCTGGCCTGGGGGGATCGGCCGGGACTGGCGCCGATCTCTGCCGGACAACGTCTTCGCCACCTGGCACCCGCGGCGTCATGGTCCATTGGACCTGAGGACCCGCTCGCACTGCTCGAAGCAGCGACGGCTCCCTGCTTCCTGCTCACACGCCCTCGGCAGCTGAGTGGGATCGTCGAAAGCACGGCGCTGCTGCAGCGACTCGGTTAGCCCAGGTCGCCGGAGTCGCCAGCGTCTGGGGCAGCGGGGCGCGGGACAATCGTCGTGGGGCTCGGAACGGGTTGCGGCTTTGCGTCGGACCCGGCACCGCAGCCGGTTGCGAGGACGAGCAGGGCCGTGATCACGGCGACTGGCTTGGCCGTTGCGGAGCAGATCACGTTGCGCTCGACTGGATCAGGTCGAGCGAGGTCATCCTTGCCAGGAAGTGCTCCACGTCGACGGTCGCGGTGGCGGCATCCACGTCGTAGCGCTGCCGCAGAACCTCCACGAGCCCGAGGGCGGAGGCGCCGTCTGCAAGGCAGGTCCAGAGGAGTCGGCCGCTGGGGTTGAGAGCGTGATACTCCCCGGCGGACACGTCGAGGATCACTGCCTCGCCTCCCACCTCGCGCCAGGCGATCCCTTGTGCGCGTGGGAACCAGCAGGTCCCATCCGTTGCGGTCACGGTGATGTCCTTTCCTCGACGTACCGTCGGCTGCCTTGCAGCCAACAATGCTGAAGCAGCAGGGCGGTGCCGCCGGCGGGCTGGTCGCTGGCCCAGATCCGTGCGAGTGCATCACCGTCGACCAGGGCCTGATCGACTCCGGTGCCGTCCCAGTTCTTCACGAAGTCCCCGGTAGCACCCCGCCAGAAGACCTCGCCGAAGCGAGCCTTCTGGCGCCGCGCCACGACCGATGGGGGTAGGCCTTCGAACACCGAGGAAACCAGGGCAAGGCGAGAGGCGAGGCCCGCAGGGCCGAACCCGGCACGCCCACCTGCGGCCGCGAGGGCGTCGACGAAGCCGCGGTCGGTCAGGGGACTGACGCACAGCACCTCCGTGGCTTCGGCCATGCGGCTCAGGCTGGTCAGGCCGAGACGGAGATTGCGCCGCTGCAGATGCCAGGCCACCCGTCGGTCGAACCGAGCCGGTTGGTGAGTCAGCTCACGGGCGAGGCGGAGGCGGACGCGTCGGACTGCGTGGGGTCTCAACCAGGCGAAGTCAGGAGCCCTCCTGCCGCCAACAGAGCCGCGTCCGGGCCAGAACCAAGGACGCCGCCACGACGGCACCTGCTGCCACCCGCCCAGTACCTGATCGCCACCAACGCCCGTCAGGAGCGACCCACCCCGAGCCAGGTCGAGCAGCGGCTGGTGCAGGAACGCGTTTGCGGGGTGCAACACGCCGTGGCGCGTCAGCAGGGCCCGTGCCACTGGCCCGAGGAAGTCGAGCTCGTCGTCCACGAGCACGCGCTGCCAGTCCTGCGTACCCACCTCACGAATGACGTCGCGCTGCGCGGCGTCCTCGTTTGCCTGCGGAGCGTCGGTGAAGTGGAAGCTGACCGGGACGGGGCGCGGCAAGCCCTCGCGCCGGGCCAGCCGGTCTGCGACTGCAAGGACGACCGAAGAGTCCGTTCCACCTGAGAAGCTCACCAGGCACGGGGGGCGATGCAACGCGGGGCGGATGGACGATTCCAGCGCGCTCAGGACGCTTGGCGGGTTGTCGCGGCGGGGGGCGTTGTGGGCCGTCCCAGTCAGGGAGCGTCGAGGGCGAAGGGGCCCAAGCACCATCCCGGAGGAGACCTCGAGACTGGTCAGCGGCTCGATGTCGAGGGGTGGGCCTGCTTCACAGAGATCCATTGGATCCGGCACCACCGAATCCGTCGTCCGGAAAGGCTGGGTCACCCCCGCGGGTCAAAGCCGCCAGTGAGCCCAACGTCTCGACGGCGGGGGAGACGTAAGCCTCCCGGCCTGGCACCGGCTGATCTGAGGAGGGCACGTTGAGGTCGACTGGCTCCGGAACGTTCACCACGGTTGGGTCCCTTCGTGCCGGGGCCACGAGACCCCTACCCGACGTCACGCTGACTGCTTGGAATCGCAGCGTCTCACGAGGACGAGGACTGGACAACGCGGCGTCGTCACCAATTGACGCGGCGCCGTGGGAACGGACCTCGGTTTGGTGGCATGGACCGGGCAGAGGACAGAACTGGGTCAAGCTCTGCCCATCTCCGACGCCTGGGACCATTCGCGCTGCGCAAGCCAGCCCTGGCGGCTGGGCTCGGCGACGTCGACTTCGAGACCGGCGAGGTGCTCGCGCCCGGACGGGTCGCCCGGTTCCGTCGCGAAGGAGCCTCGCCCCGAGCTGGCTGACCGGTGCTCACACCGTTCCGCGGGCCAGCCCGATCAGCCGGTCGAGGACGCGGCCGCCGTCGACGCGCAGGCCGTTGTGGAGGTACTCGTCGGTCAGCCAGCGTTGCATCCCCGGGATCAGGTCGGCGGTCTCCTCGGAGAAGCGGCGGTCCACGAAGGGGTCGTCGGCGTAGATCGCGGCCGCGCACGGCACCTCCGTCGCGGCGAGACGCTCGGCATCGTAGAGCCGGGGCCAGTCGTGCTCGGCGAGCAGGCCGGCCACCTCGGCGTAGGGCCGCAGATCGGGGGAGTCCTCGAAGTGCCAGCCGAACAGATGCTCCGCGGTGAGCAGCAGTGAGTCGTCGGCCGCGAAGTCCGCCGGCTGCACCCGATCGGCCGACCAGCGGGTCGCGCCCCCGTCGGCGTAGCAGGACTCGTGGACGACGGCGTAGAGCGGGTTGCGACCGCCGAACGGCAGCATCTCGACCAGGTCATGGGCGAACGCGGGGGAGTGCGGGTCGCGCTCGAGCAGGTAGTGCACCTGCTCGGCTCCACCGTTCATGCCGAGCTGGTTGCCGATCGTGCGGAACGATCGCGGGCTCACGGGGGAGCCGTCGGGACGGGTGACCTCACCGTCGGCACACCGGCCCAGGATCCGCTGCAGCCGCTCCCGGTCACCGGGGAAGCGCCGGTGGTAGTCGGTGTTCAGTCGTCGCATCGAGCCGAAGGTGGCGGCGTACACCTCGTCGATCGGGCGTCCGACGGGCGGCAGGCCACCGGTGAAGAACACCTCGCGCAGGCTCTGCGGCGCCGAGGACAGGTAGTGCAAGGCGCAGAATCCGCCGAAGGACTGCCCCAGCACGCTCCACCGCTCGACGCCGAGGTGCTGGCGCAGGCACTCGGCGTCGCGCACGATCGAGTCCGCCCGGAAGTGGCTCAGGTACGCCGCGTCGTCGGCCGCGTCCGCACCCGGTCGTCCGTAGTAGGGCGTCGAGCGCCCGGTGCCGCGCTGGTCGAGCATCAGCACCCGGAAGTCGCTCAGCGCGCGCTCCAGCCAGGCCGGGCCGCCCGGGCGGCCGGTGGGACGGGGCGCCTCGTGGCCGGGGCCGCCCTGGAGGAAGACCAGGAACGGCCGGTCGCCGCCGTCGGGGGCGGAGACCTCGCGGGCGAAGACCTCGAGGCGCGGCCCCTCTGGGCGGTCGTGGTCGAGGGGGAGGTCCAGCACGTGGTCGGTCAGGACCAGCCCGGGAACGCGCAGGGAGCTCGGCATCCGACGAGGCTAGCTGCTCGCGTCGTGGGCGAGCTCGTCCTCGACGTACGCCGGCCGCGAGACCGCCAGACCGAGCAGCAGCTGCGGGATCGTGATCGCCACGAGCGCCAGCAGCGGCACCGTCCACCCGCCGGTGAGGTCGCGAAGCACCCCGATCCCGAAGGGGCCGACCCCGGCGATCAGGTAGCCGGCCGACTGCGCGAACCCCGACAGCGCCGCGGTGCCCACGGCCGTGCGGGCGCGCAGCCCGATCAGGGTGAGGATCAGCGGGAAGGTGGTGGTCCCGATCCCGACGAGCACGGCCCAGAGCACCGCGCCGGAGTGGGGCGCCACCATCAGGCCGACGTACCCGACCGGGTAGCAGGCCATCACGCTGATCATCAGCCGGGTCTGGTTGTGGGTCCGAGCCACCAGCCACGGGACCAGGAACGAGAACGGGATGCCGATCCCCGTGATCACGCCCAACAGCAGCCCGGCATCGTGCGCGGAGAATCCGGCGTCGCGGTAGAGCTCGGAGAACCAGCCGAAGATCGAGTAGGCCTGCAGCGACTGCAGGCCGAAGAACAGCGCCATCAACCAGCCGAGCCGGGTCCTGGCCACGTCCAGCAGCGAGACGTGTCCCGAGGGGTCCTCGGGTCGCCGGTCGTGCCCGATCAGCCCGAGCCAGGGGAGTACGGCGATCCCGGCGGTGAGCGACCACACCAGCAGACCGGACCTCCAGCCGTCCCCGGCGTCGCTGGCCGGCACCGTGAGCACCGAGGCGGAGGTGAGGCCGAGCGCCAGTGCCGTGGAGTAGATCGACGTCATCAGCCCGATCCGGTCGGGGAAGTGCAGCTTCACCAGCGACGGCAGCAGCACGTTGGCCGACGCCATCCCGGCGAGCGCCAGCATCGAGAGCGCCAGGAACCCCGGCACCGAGCTCACCAGCGCCCGACCGGCCAGGCCGCCGGTGACGCACAGCAGCGCGACCAGCGTCAGCCGGTGCACGCCGAGGAGTCGCGCTCCCCGCGGCGCCAGGGAGCCGAACACCGCGAAGGCCAGCACCGGCAGCGAGGTCAGCAACCCCGCCTCGGCCGCCGACATCCGCAGGCCGTCGACCACCTCGGAGAGCACCGGCCCGATGCTGACCGCGGCCGGGCGAAGGTTGAAGCCGAGGACCACGATCCCGAGCACCACCAAGGCACGCTGGAGCCGGGAGGTGCGGAGCTCGGTGGTCACCGCAGCATCGTCCCCGACCGGTGGGCGGGCGCGGCGTCCGGGTCTGGCCGCTGTCGGTGCTCGGTGTCAGGATCGGCGGATGCGCATGCGCACGGTCTCAGATGAGCAGCGACGCGTTCGTCTCGGCACACGTCACGCGCTGGCCCGCAGCGTCGACTCCGTCGAGGCGGCGGTGCGCGCCGTGGTCTGCCTGCACGCCACCGAGCCGGCCAGCGTCTACCTCTCCGCGTTCGCACGTGCCGAGGTCTCGCGAGAGGACATCGACCGGGCGCTCTACGAGGACCGCTCCGTGGCCAAGCAGCTCGCGATGCGGCGCACGCTGTTCGCCTTCCCGCGCGACCTGCTGCCCTCGGCGTGGGGCAGCGCCTCCGCGCGTGTGGCGTCGCAGCTGAGCGCCCGGTTCGCCAAGGAGATAGAGGGCGCCGGCATCGCCAAGCGCGGCGACGTCTGGATCACCCGGACCTGCAACACGGTGCTGCGGTCCCTGGCCGAGGAAGGTCCCGCGACCACGACGGAACTGCGCCAGCGGATCCCGGCGCTGGAACGACGGCTCGAGATCAGTCCCGGCAAGAAGTACGGCGGGGTCTTCCCGGTCGCTCCGCGCCTCCTCGGGCTGCTGGCGGCGACGGGTCAGGTGATGCGCGGGTCGAACACCGCCGACTGGCGGCTCTCGCGCAACCAGTGGACGCTGACCGAGAAGTGGCTCGGTGAGCCCGTCACCCATGAGTCGCCACAGGACGGCTACACCGAGCTGGTCCGTCGGTGGCTGGCCCGCTTCGGGCCGGGCACAGAAGCCGACATCGCCTGGTGGCTGGGCAGCACCAAGTCCGCCGTACGAGCGGCGCTGGCGCAGCTGGGAGCCGTCGAGGTCGAGCTGGCCGAGGGGCCGGGACATCTGCTGCCGGACGACCTGGAGGAGGTGTCGGAGCCGGAGCCGTGGGCGGCGCTGTTGCCGGTGCTCGACTCCACCACGATGGGCTGGAAGCAGCGCGGCTTCTACCTCGCCCCCGACGACGTGCCCTTCCTCTTCGACACCAACGGCAACGGTGGCACCACCGCCTGGTGGAACGGCCGCGTCGTGGGCTGCTGGGTGCAAGACGACGACGGGGCGGTCGAGGTGGTCCTGCGACACGACGTCGGTCACGACGCGCGGGCCGCGCTCGACGCCGAGGCAGAGAGGCTGACCGGATGGTTCGCCGGCCAGCGGGTCTCGTCGGTCTACTCCTCGCTGCAGATGAAGTCCGCCCGGTTGCCCTAGGGGCCGGCAGTCGTAGGGTCTGCAGGTGCCCAACCCAGAAACACCCAACCCAGAAGCACCCAGCCCCGAAGAGCCCAGTCCCGAGAAGCCCAGCCCCGGGAAGCGCAACCAGCCCGAGCAGCAGGCCCCGCCGGTGCAGCGGCTGCGGATCCGCTACGCCAAGCGCGGTCGGCTGCGCTTCACCAGCCACCGTGACTTCAGCCGGGCCTTCGAGCGAGCGATCTTCCGCGCCCGGATCCCGATGGCCTACTCCTCGGGCTTCAACCCGCACCCGCGGATCTCCTACGCCGGCGCCGCACCCACCGGCTCTGCCAGCGAGGCGGAGTACCTCGAGATCGGGCTCGCCGAGCTCGTCGACCCGGCGCGGGTGCATGCCGACATCGACGACGCCCTGCCCGACGGCCTCGACGTGATCGAGGTGGTGACCAGCGCGGGTGGCTCGATCAGCGACCGCCTCGAGGCCTCGGTCTGGCAGCTCAGCCTCGAGGACACCGACGTGGAGACCGCGTCCCGGGCGGCCCAGACACTCCTGGGCACGGAGGAGGTGCTGGTCGAGCGGATGACCAAGAAGGGCCTGCGGCGATTCGACGCCCGCGGGGCTGTGGTGTCGGTGCGTGTCCTCGAACCCACGGCCGAGCGTCCGAGGTGTGCGATACTCGAGGTGGTCCTGCGGCACGGTTCGCCGTCCGTGAGACCCGATGACGTTCTCGCCGCCCTTCAACAATCCTCCAGTCTCAGCCTCACCGCTGCCCTCCAGCAGCGGATGGCGCAGGGCCCGTTGGATCCCGAAGGCGGCACGGTGGGTGATCCCTTGACACCCGACCGCGACGCGGCTGGCCAGTGAAGGTGACAGCTCCACTGGTGTGACACAGCCCGGCGACCGCGGTCGGTGCCCCAAGAGACCACCCCACGACGCGAAATGCGGAGGGTGTCGTCGCCATCCGAAGGCTTTTGTCGTACGCCGGGGCGCCCCACGTCCCGCCGTACGCAGCGACCAGCACCGGTTCACGGGTGACAGCCGTAGTTCCGGGCACAAGGAGAGCTCACCGTGCTCGACAACGAAGAAACCAGCACCACCGAGACCAGCACCACCGAATCGGCCACCACCGAGTCGGCCACCCCGGAGTCGGCCGCCCAGCCTGACCCGGCTCCCGCCGAGGCGCAGGCAGCACCGGTGAAGAAGGCGGCCGCCAAGCGCACCGCCGCCAAGAAGACCGGCGCTGCGCCGGCCAAGAAGGCCGCCGCCAAGAAGACGGCGAAGAAGGCCACCAAGGCGACCGAGGCGACCGAGGCCACCGAGGTCACCGAGGCCACCGAGGGCGAGGCCCTCCCCGACGCCGCAGCCGACCAGGCGGACTCCGCCGAGCCGGCTCCGAAGAAGAAGGCTCCCGCCCGCAAGCGCGCGGCCGCGAAGCCGGCCGCCGAGGCTCCGGCAGAACCAGCCGGCGAGGACGACGGCGACACCCCGGCCGCCCCGATGGTGCTGTTCAAGGCGCCCGAGGCCCAGCCCAAGCGCAAGCGCACCACCAAGAAGACCGCAGCCGTGCCCGCCGAGGGCTCCGACGACGCCGCAGCCTCAGCGGACGCGACCATCGAGGGGCTCGCCCCCGAGCAGAGCGATGAGCAGGCTGCGCCCACCTCCGCGCCGGCCAAGAAGTCCGCGAAGTCCGGCAAGTCCGGCAAGTCAGCGAAGTCCGACGACGAGGCGAAGGCGCCCGCCGAGGACGACGAGGACGCCCCGGACTCCGAGGGCGCCGGGGACACCAGTGACTCCGGCGACTCCGAGAACGAGGGGGACGACGACAGCTCCGAGGGCGAGGGGGGCGCCCGCCGCCGCCGGCGCCGGGGTGGGCGTCGGCGGCGCAAGCCCTCCGACGGCAACGGCAACGGCAGCGGCAGCGGCGAGGACGGCGGTGACCGCAACGGCCGCAACGGCGGCGAGAGCACGTCCGCCGACGCAGGCGAGGACACCGAGGACAGCGACGACGACGACGGCGAGGGTGGGGGTTCGCGCCGTCGCCGCCGCAGGCGCCGTACCGGGGAGGACTCCGACGGCTCGGAGAACGGCGACCGGTCGGGCGGACGTGGCCGTGGGCCGCGCAACCCCGAAGACGAGATCACCAGCATCGGTGGCTCGACCCGCCTCGAGGCCAAGAAGCAGCGTCGCCGCGAGGGTCGCGAGGCCGGACGTCGCCGCGCACCGATCGTCAGCGAGGCCGAGTTCCTCGCCCGTCGTGAGTCGGTCGACCGGGTCATGGTCATCCGGCAGCGTGAGGACCTGACCCAGATCGGCGTCATCGAGGACAAGGTGCTCGTGGAGCACTACGTGGCGCGCGAGTCGCAGACCTCCTTGATCGGCAACGTCTACCTCGGCCGCGTCCAGAACGTGCTGCCCTCGATGGAGGCCGCGTTCGTCGACATCGGCAAGGGCCGCAACGCCGTGATCTACGCCGGTGAGGTCAACTGGTCGGCGCTGGGTCACAAGGACGGCCAGCAGCGCAAGATCGAGTCGGTGCTCTCCCCGGGACAGACGATCCTGGTCCAGGTCAGCAAGGACCCCGTCGGCCACAAGGGCGCTCGCCTCACCGGCCAGGTCAGCCTGCCGGGCCGGTTCCTGGTCTACGTGCCCGACGGCAACACCTCCGGGATCTCGCGCAAGCTGCCCGACACCGAGCGCAACCGCCTCAAGACCCTGCTCAAGGAGATCGTCCCCGACTCGGCCGGCGTGATCGTGCGCACCGCAGCCGAGGGCGCCTCAGAGGAGGAGCTCACCCGCGACGTGGAGCGGCTCACCGCCCGCTGGACCGACATCGAGGCGAAGGTGCAGACCGGGAAGGGCCCCGAGCTGCTGTACGGCGAGCCGGACCTGACCCTGAAGGTCGTGCGCGATCTGTTCACCGAGGACTTCGCCAAGCTGGTGATCCAGGGCGACGACGCCTGGGACCTCGTCGACGGCTACGTCTCGCACGTCGCACCCGACCTGCGGGAGCGCCTCGAGCGCTTCGAGCCCGGCGAGAACGGCAAGGACATCTTCGCCAGCTACCGCGTCGACGAGCAGATCGCCAAGGGCCTGGACCGCAAGGTGTGGCTGCCCTCGGGCGGCTCGCTGGTGATCGACCGCACCGAGGCGATGACCGTGGTCGACGTCAACACCGGCAAGTTCACCGGCTCCGGGGGCAACCTCGAGGAGACGGTGACCAAGAACAACCTCGAGGCCGCCGAGGAGATCGTCCGCCAGCTCCGGCTGCGAGACATCGGCGGCATCATCGTGGTCGACTTCATCGACATGGTCCTGGAGTCCAACCGCGACCTCGTGCTGCGCCGCCTCGTCGAGTGCCTCGGACGCGACCGGACCCGGCACCAGGTCGCCGAGGTCACCTCTCTCGGCCTGGTCCAGATGACCCGCAAGCGCATCGGCACCGGCCTCGTCGAGGCCTTCAGCAGGGACTGTGACCACTGCAAGGGCCGCGGCGTGGTGATCCAGGACCAGCCCGTCGAGGCGGGTGGCCGAGTCGAGGACGAGGAGCCCCGCGGACGTCGCTCCCGGGGCGGCCGCGGTCGCACCGGTGCGCCGCGTACCGGTGGTGGCAGCGGTGGGGACGGCAACTCCGACTCCGCAGCGCCCGCCAAGCCCTCGCCCAAGGACCTCGCCGGCACCCGTCCGGCCGAGAGGCCTGCGCAGGCGCCGGACGAGCAGCCGAACGACAAGCCTGCGGACATGCCTGCGGACAAGCCTGCGGACAAGCCTGCAGACGCGGCCTCCGAGAAGGCGCCCGCTGAGACGCCTGCTGAGACGCCTGCTGACCGGGAGCCCGAGCAGGCTGCCGAGACGCCGGCCGAGGCGCCGGCCGAGAGGGTGCCCGAGAGCGCGCCCGACGAGGCGCCCGAGACGTCGGCCGAGAGCGCGCCCGACGAGGCGCCCGAGCAGCCGTCGGAGCCTGAGCAGCCCGAGCAGCCCGAGCAGCCGGCCGAGCCCGAGCCGCCCCGGGTGGTGACCAGCTCGCGGCGACGTACCGCACGCAGGCCGGCCGGTCCACCGCCGGTCGTGAGCGCCCCGGAGAGCGTCCTCCCGGTCTCCGAGACCCCCCACGAGCAGCAGCAGGGTGAGGGTGGGGCCGACTCGGCCGCCGATGACGAGGGGCATCACGGTGCCGGTGAGGAGCCCGGCAGCGGCGGCTCCTCGGTGCTGCACGTGCCGGTCAAGCGCAAGGGCACCCGCAAGCGATGAGCATCGCAGCGTCCGGCCCCGCTCGTGCGGGGTCGGGCGTTTTGCGATCGGGGCCTGCGGTCGCGTAGTATCGACCCTCGGTGCGCCTCGGCGTGCCCTCTTTGTGCAAGCCCCTCTCGCGGCGCGACCGATCCGGTCGCTGCTCGGTGCACGGGATCCCGACCAGACGTAGATGCAGGACATGACGAAGGAGACCGCGGTGTACGCGATCGTGCGCGCAGGCGCCAAGCAGCAGAAGGTTGCCGTTGGCGACGTCATCGAGATCGACAAGGTCACGACGGGCGTCGGCGAAACGCTGAGCCTGCCGGTCGTGATGCTGGTCGACGGTGAGACCGTGACGGCCTCCGGCCTGGACAAGGCGGCGGTGACGGTCGAGATCCTCGGCGCCACCAAGGGCCCCAAGATCGTCATCCAGAAGTACAAGAACAAGACCGGCTACAAGAAGCGCCAGGGTCACCGCCAGAAGTACACCCAGGTCAAGGTCACCGACATCTCCGCCTGACTCCTCCCGGGGGTCGCGCTCGTCGAGACCACCATCACCACGAAGGACTACAGCCCATGGCACACAAAAAGGGAGCAGCGTCGACCAAGAACGGTCGCGACTCCAACGCCCAGCGCCTCGGTGTGAAGCGCTACGGCGGTCAGCTCGTCAACGCCGGCGAGATCATCGTCCGCCAGCGCGGCACCCACTTCCACCCCGGCAGCGGTGTGGGACGTGGCGGTGACGACACCTTGTTCGCGCTGGTCGCGGGCAACGTCGAGTTCGGCACCAAGCGCGGTCGCAGGGTCGTCAACATCCTGCCGGCCGGGGAGTGACCCTCCACCGAGACTGATCCAGACACCGAGGGCGCTCCTGAGATTCAGGGGCGCCCTTCGTGCTCCCTCACCTGCTCAAACCTCCTGGAAGGAGCCCTCGATGGCAGTGCCGACTTTCGTCGACCGCGTCAAGCTGCACGTCATCGGTGGGCGTGGTGGCAACGGGGTGGCCTCGGTGCACCGCGAGAAGTTCAAGCCCCTCGGAGGCCCCGACGGTGGCAACGGCGGCCCCGGCGGGTCGGTGATCCTGCGGGTCGACGCCGACGTCACCACGCTGATCGACTACCACCACAATGCCAAGCGCACCGGTGAGCACGGCGGCCACGGCGCCGGCGGGCACCGCAACGGCTCGCACGGCGGCGACATCGTGCTGCCGGTCCCGGACGGGACGGTCGTCACCGACGAGAACGGCCAGGTCCTCGCCGACCTGGTCGGCCCCGGCACCGAGATGGTGATCGCCCAGGGTGGTCGCGGGGGGCTGGGCAACGCCGCACTGGCCTCGGCCAAGCGCAAGGCCCCCGGCTTCGCCCTGCTCGGTGAGCCCGGCGACGACCACGTCGTACAGCTCGAGCTCAAGGTGGTCGCCGACATCGGCCTCGTCGGTTTCCCCAGCGCCGGAAAGTCGAGCCTGATCGCCGCGTTGTCGCGGGCGCGGCCCAAGATCGCCGACTACCCCTTCACCACGCTGGTGCCCAACCTGGGCGTGGTCAAGGCGGGGGACACCACGTTCACCGTCGCCGACGTACCCGGACTGATCGAGGGCGCGAGTGAGGGGCGCGGCCTGGGCCACGACTTCTTGCGCCACATCGAGCGGTGCGCGGCCCTGGTGCACGTCGTCGACCTGGCCACGATGGAGCCCGGGCGCAACCCGCTCGGGGACCTCGACGTGATCGAGGCCGAGCTGCAGCGGTACGGCGGGCTCGAGGACCGCCCCCGCCTGGTCGCGCTGAACAAGGTCGACGTGCCCGACGGCCGTGACATGGCCGACCTGGTCACCGAGGACATCGAGGCACGTGGCTGGAAGGTGCTGAGGGTCAGCGCTGCGAGCCACGAGGGCCTGCGCGAGCTGATGTTCGCGATGGCCGAGATCGTGGCCGCGCGCCGTGCCGAGGCGCCCAAGGCCGAGGCCGTCGCGCGGATCGTGATCCGGCCCACGGACAGCTCGGGCAGCGAGGAGTTCACGGTCAAGGAGACCGGCGAGGGCTGGCGGGTTCGCGGTGCGAAGCCCGAGCGCTGGATCCGGCAGACCGACTTCAGCAACGACGAGGCCGTCGGGTTCCTCTCCGACCGGCTCAACCGTCTCGGCGTGGAGCGCAAGCTGGTCGAGATGGGTGCCGAGGAGGGTGACCCCGTGCTGATCGGCGACCCGGCCAACGCGGTCGTCTTCGACTTCAAGCCTGGCATCGACGCGGGCGCCCAGCTGCTCAGCCGCCGAGGCGAGGACCAGCGCTTCGAGGAGTCGCGTCCCGCCGCCTACCGGCGCCGGGCGATCGACGAGGCGATGCCCGAGCGGGGCGAGACCGAGGTGCGCGCCGACGTCGCTCGCCGGCTCGACGGCACCGCTGTGGGGATCGAAGAGCTCGAGGGCGACCCGGGCGTCCACGCGGACGCCGACTGGGAGCAGCAGGACCCCGGGTGAGCACCAGCGACGTCCGCGCCGCGGTCACCGGCGCCCAGCGCGTCGTGGTCAAGGTGGGCTCGTCCTCGCTCACGACCGCGGCCGGTGGCATCGACCCCGAGCGGGTGCGGATGCTCGTCGACAGCCTGGCCGGGGTCCGTGCTCGGGGCGCCGACCTGGTGCTGGTCTCCTCCGGAGCGATCGCCGCAGGACTGGCGCCGCTGTCGTTCAAGCGCCGCCCCAGCGACCTCGCTCGCCAGCAGGCGGCAGCCTCGGTCGGGCAGGGCCTGCTGGTGCACCGCTACACCGAGGAGTTCGCCCGCCACGGCCAGGTGACCGGCCAGGTGCTGCTGACCCTCGACGACGTCACGCGTCGTTCCCACTACCGCAACGCCCAGCGCACCTTCGAGAAGCTGCTCGAGCTCGGTGTGGTGCCGATCGTCAACGAGAACGACACCGTGGCGACCACCGAGATCCGCTTCGGCGACAACGACCGGCTGGCCGCACTGGTCGCGCACATCGTCCATGCCAACCTGCTCGTGCTGCTCTCCGACGTCGACGGGCTCTACGACGCCCCGCCGCACCACGCCTCCAGCCAGCTGATCGACGAGGTGACCGACGTCGGCGACCTCGCCGGCATCCGGATCGGCTCCGCGACCAGTGGCCACGGCAGTGCTCTGGGCTCCGGTGGCATGCAGACCAAGCTCGAGGCCGCTCGGATCGCCACCGGCGCCGGCATCCCGGTCGTCCTCACCAACATGGCCAGTGCCCGCGAGGCCCTCGCAGGGACCCCGGTCGGCACGATGTTCCACCCGACCGGCCGTCGCCGGCCCAGCCGGTTGCTCTGGCTGGCCCACGCCACCGAGGCCAAGGGCAGCATCGTGTTGGACGCTGGAGCCGTGCGTGCCGTCACCGAGCGCCGTGCTTCACTGCTCCCGGCGGGCATCACCGCGGTCACCGGCGCCTTCGCGGCGGGCGATCCCGTCGACCTCGTCGACGCCTCGGGCAGGCCCGTCGCCCGCGGACTGGTCAACTACGACGCGGAGGAGCTCCCCGAGCTGCTGGGCCGCTCGACCCGTGAGCTGGCCACAGCCCTGGGTGCGGCGTACGAACGCGAGGTCGTGCACCGCGACGACCTCATCCTGCTCTGACCGTTCGACCGCTCGACCGCTCGACCGCTCGACCGTTCGACCGTTCGACCGTTCGGCCGGAGGCGGGGGAGTCTCCCCGGGAACCCAGCCCACCGGTTCGCCGACTTCACACACGCGTGCGTCTGCGACGCGTCTGCGTGCGTCTGCGACCACGGAGGCTTGTGGGTCAGCCGGCTCAGCACCAACGCCGACCGTGACAAGTACGTCGCTGGGAACGTCGTGCGATCACCGGCAAGAAGACCTAAGAAGACTTCTCCGTGTACGGCGACCGCTCGGCCATCGCCTGTCAGGCGCTGCCGTCCAGGCCGGGGCCGAAGCCACGCCTGGGAAAGGGTTTCGCCCCTGCGGGCGTGCCAGTGGCCCCGACCGGGCTGGGGTCGGGGTGGTGGGGCGTTCAGGTTCGTCGGCGCTGGCGTGGGATCACGAGCTGCGCCAGCTGCGCCGGCTCTGCCGGCATGCGGGCTCTGCCGGTTGTGCCGGGCGGGGTCGCGTGGGTGGGCGGCGGTCGCTGGGCGTGACGTCGTAGTGCTGCCCGGTCGGTGAGGTCCACGCATAGCCGCCGTCGTCGAGGCGGGTGTAGTCCCAGGCGGTGTGGGTCTTGACCCGGTGGTGGGTCCGGCACAACGGCGCCAGATTCTCCGGATGCGGTCTGGCCCGGTGGCCCGCCCTCGTCGATCGGCACGTAGGGCGTGAGGTGGTCCAGATCGCAGGCCCGGGAGTCCCGGGAGCAGCCGGGAAAGGCACAGTGCGCGTCGCGGAGCAGGACCTGCTCGCGCATGGACGGGGGTGGGTCGTGGGAGTCGACCGCTGTGTTCGCGGCCAGGTCGAGGACGGGGCGGATCACGACCTTGCCGCCGGTGCCGGCTCAGGCGTCCCAGCCAGTCGGTGAGCAACCGGGTGGTGGCGGCACCGAGCCGCTCGATGGAGACCGCACCGGTCCCGCGCCGGTCGCGCCAGCGAGGTCGGCTTCGAGGTCGGCCGGGGTGAGGTGCACGAACAGGTTCGCCACCCCCCGGCCGCTGTCTCCGCCCCGCATCGTCGGTGCTGCGCCTTCGCGCCCCGACATCAGGTCCAACGCGTACTGGGGGTCGGCCAGCACCCCGACCGCCCGCGCCCGGCGCACATCAAGACTCTCAGGGTCGCCGAGGTCGCGCAGGTCGGCTGCGACCCGGGACAGGCTCTGGTCGAAGAGCTCCGCATCGGGGGTGTCCAGGGTCATCCACATCTCGGTGGTCGCCGGACCGACGCTCCGGGCCGGGACCACACCCCGCGCCGGGCCAACGCCTCGTCCTCATCGGCGATCGCGCGGTCGGGGTCGAAGTAGAGCCGCGCCTCCTGGACCAGCCGCGCGGCCTGGACCTGCCCGATCCGGTCCGGGGTCGCGGCCACCAGCCGGTCCGCGAACGCCGCCGCCTCCAGGGACAGGTCGCGGGTCTCCCGCGCGATCAACCGGGCCCGCCACGCCGGCACCACCAACGCCTGGACCAGGGCCCAGAGCCGGGGCAGCCGGTGGGCCAGCTCCAAGGCGTCGCCGAGGAGCTGCTTGGCCGCCTCCACCCCGATCCCGAGGGCGGCGCCGAGCTCGGCGGGGGCGAACTCCGCCACCCACGGCGCCCCCACCCCCGCCAGAGGGCACACGCTCTCGCCGTGCAGGTCGAGCTGGCCCCAGTGCGCGGGGGTCTCCTCGGCCGGGCACGGGTGCAACCGCGCCCACACCAGAGCCAGGGCGAGCTGCTCGGCCGCGGCCCGGGCCTCGGCCTCTCGGGCCTGGCGGACACGCACGATCACCTCGGCCGGGGAGCACCCCGAGGCGGTGGCCGGTGCGATGACCGATGGTGGTGTCCATGGCACCCATTCTAGGATCGAGCACCGACACAATCGAGTGGGTGTTCGACATCTGTGGACAACAATTTTCGCCACCCATGTCATCTCTCAAGACATCGGTGACGGTTCTGCATCAGGACATCGGTGACAGTTTGAGCGGTCCTGGTGGTGACACTTCTGCCCTGAGGCTCGGGCGGTGGCTACTAGTGAACCCATCGATCCTCGTGTCCGTCTCGCGATCTCTCAGTGGCCTGAGGATGCGCCACGTGGCGCGGTCTCGACCTTCTGTTCTGAGCACGGCATCTCCCGCAAGTCGTTCTACGAGTTGCTCAGACGCGCACGGGTTGACGGTCCTGCCTCGGTGCTCGAACCGAGGTCACGGCGCCCGAAGTCGAGTCCGTCGAAGCTGACAGAGGAGGTCAAAGCCCAAGCGGTGCAAGTGCGGGCGGCGCTCGAGGCCTCCGGGCTGGACCATGGCCCGATCAGCGTGCACGACAAGATGCGCGCGATGGGCCTGGAGCCGGTGCCCTCGATCGCCTCGCTAGCCCGGATCTTCCGCGAGGCAGGCGTCGCCCGACTTGAGCCGAAGAAGAAGCCACGCTCGGCGTGGCGTCGATTCGTCTATCCAGCGCCGAACGCGTGCTGGCAGCTCGACGCCACCGAGTACGTGCTGACCGGTGGACGCAGGTGCGTGATCTTCCAGCTCATCGACGACCACTCCCGCTACGCGGTCGCTTCCCACGTCGCTGCTGGCGAGACCTCCGAGGCCGCGATCACCGTGTTCGACAAGGCCGTCAGTGCCCATGGTGTGCCTCAGCGGCTGCTCTCAGACAATGGGGTCGCGCTCAACCCGTCGCGCCGCGGAGCCCTGGGCCAGCTCGTCGTGCACGTGATGGGCCTGGGCGTCGAGCCGATCACCGGCAAGCCCTACAAGCCGACCACCCAGGGCAAGAACGAACGCTTCCACCAGACCTTGTTCCGCTACCTCGACAAGCAGCCGATGGCCAGCACCCTGGCCGAGCTACAGGCGCAGGTCGACGCGTTCGATGACATCTACAACACCCAACGACCTCACCAAGGACTGCCCGGTCGCGTGACACCCAGCACGGCGTGGGGCGCCACAGAGAAGGCCGAGGCTCCTCGCCCCACCCGCGAGAGCTTCGCCCGACCCGCAGCCCATCGTCTGCAAGCCACACCGGCTTTCGCGCCGACAGACCTTCCCGACGACACCGTCGTCAAGACGCTCACCACCTACGGCACGTTCTACCTCGACAAGGTCCAGTACAAAGTCGACAGTCGACGCGGACTCGAGCAGGTCCTGGTCATCACCGACGGCGAGAACATCACCGTCACCGACCTACAAGGCGAGATCCTCATCGAGCGCACCCGCCCCGCAGCCGGAGTCACCTACGTCGGCAACGGCAGACCCCGCGGCCGGCACCCCAAGACCTCCGAACCGTCACCGAAGTCCTGACACACCAACTGTCACCGATGTCCTGATGCAGAACTGTCACCCATGTCCCGAGACATCACATCTTGCAGGCGTCGTTGCCCGTGTTCAACCGGCTGTTGCAACGAGCCTCTGGTTGAGGACCTTGGCTGGAGTCTTCCACTCCAGGGTCTTGCGGGGCCGGGTGTTCAGGCGCAGGGCGACGTCGTCGCACTCGGTCTGGGTCAGCTCGCGGAGGTCGGCGCCCTTGGGCCGATACTGGCGGATCGTCGGGGAACTCGATCGGCTCGCAGCCAGGCCCAGCCCTGATCACGCAGCGACCCATGATCGAGACGGAGGCTCTTGGGCCTGACACTGGTTGTCACCTCCACGCGGATCATCGAGGGAGTTGCAACAACAGATTGAATCCACTGCTGCCCCCGATGCGAGCGTACGAGCGCCCAGCCAGGCGTGCCTTCGAGACTGGCCCGGCGGCCCTCCGCAGCCACCGGAGTCTGGCCCCTCGGCGCGCTCGCCCTCCGGGTTTGGCGGTTTTCCCACGCGACGACGTGCGTGTCCGACAGACTGTTCGCGCCGGACACAGTGTCCGGGTCCGGGCGATCAGGGGGGTCGTGTGAGCTCCACCGCACGTCACTGGCATGTGACCCTGACGCTGGCGGGCGATCCCGTCGAGCCTGTGATGGTGCGCTCGGCGATGCGTCGGCTCAGCGTCGAGCGGCCGTTCCTGGACTCGGTGACCTGTGACGCGACGTCCGCGGAGCTTCAGTTCTGGGACGAGGGCGAGACCATGCTGGACGTGGCCTCCCTGGCGATGCGGCTGTGGAACGAGCACCGTGGAACCGCGAGGCTTCCCCGCTGGGAGGTGGTCGGCCTGGAGATCCTGGAGAAGGCCGTGCACGAGGCCCGGGTCAAGTGCGGGCGAGGCGCCTGAGGGTTCGCGGCCGCGGCTGACTACGCTGCAGGCATGTCCAGACCCGGGGACGAGACCGGTTTCGTGGCGGTGGCGCAGCGCGCTCGCGCGGCTGCGATCGACCTGTCCTTACGCAGCCGTGCCGCGAAGGACGCTGCGCTGCTGCGGATGGCCGACCGCCTCGTGGAGGACTCTGCGGTCATCCTGGAGGCCAACGCCGCCGACGTCGCAGCAGCCGTGGAGGCCGGCACGGGTGAGCACCTGGTCGACCGGTTGCGCCTGGACCAGGCTCGGCTCTCCGCGATGGCCGACGGCCTGCGTGAGGTCGCCGGGCTGCCCGACCCGGTCGGGGAGGTGGTGCGCGGCTCCACGCTGGCCAACGGGCTTGCGCTGCGTCAGGTACGCGTCCCCTTCGGGGTGGTCGGGATCATCTACGAGGCCCGGCCCAACGTGACGGCTGACGCCGCGGGCATCTGTCTCAAGAGCGGCAACGCCGCGCTGCTCCGCGGGTCCTCGAGCGCGCTGCGCTCCAATACCGCGATCGTCGCCAGCCTGCGCGCGTCCGCAACCGAGGCCGGGCTCCCCGAGGACGTCGTGCAGCTGGTCCCCGGCGAGGGCCACCACTCGGTCACGGAGCTGATGCGCGCCCGCGGCCTGGTCGACGTACTCATCCCTCGCGGGGGTGCCGGCCTGATCAGCTCGGTCGTGGAGCAGTCGACCGTGCCGGTGATCGAGACCGGCGTCGGCAACTGCCATGTGTACGTCGACGCGGCCGCCGACCTCGACATGGCCGAGCGGATCGTGCTCAACGCCAAGACGCACCGGACCTCGGTGTGCAACGCGGCCGAGTCGCTGCTGGTGCACGCCGATGTCGCCGCGGAGTTCCTGCCGCGGATCGTCGCCCGCCTGCAGGATGCCGGTGTCCTGATCCACGGGGACGCGGAGTTCGCCGCCTGTCCGGGCGTGGTCGAGGCCGACGCGGAGGACTGGTCGCGCGAGTACCTCGCCCTGGAGATCTCGGCCGCCGTGGTGCACGACCTCGATGGGGCGATCGCGCACATCCGCCGCCACTCCTCGGGTCACTCCGACGCGATCGTGACCGACTCGACGAGCGCTGCCCAGCGCTTCGTGGCCGAGGTGGACTCCGCCGCGGTGCTGGTGAACGCCTCGACGCGGTTCACCGACGGTGGCGAGTTCGGATTCGGTGCCGAGATCGGGATCTCCACCCAGAAGCTGCACGCGAGGGGTCCGATGGGCCTTCCCGAGATGACGTCGACCAAGTACGTCGTCACCGGTGACGGCCACATCCGGTGAAGCTGCTCCTCCTGACCTTCGGGTTCGGTGTCGTCTCGGCAGTGATCCCGATCTTCAACATGGAGGCCTACATCACCGTGGTCTACGCGCGCACCGACGGCGGGTCCGCGCTGCTGACCGCGTTCATCGGCTCGCTGGGCCAGAACATCGGCAAGCTGGTCTGGTACTACGCATCCCTCGGCGCGTTCGACATGCCGTGGCTGCAGCGGCGGCTCTCCTCGCCCAAGCGGATGCAGAGCTTCGAGCGGTGGCGCAACTACGTCCAGGGCCGGCCCCTGGTGGCCGGTGGACTGGTGTTCGTCTCGGCAGCGGTCGGGTTCCCGCCGTTCTTCGCGATGGCCATGGTCGCCGGGACGCTGCGGATGAACGTGGTGGTCTTCTTCCTCGCCGGCCTGGTCGGCCGGACGCTGTTCTTCTGGGTCTGGCTGCTCGGGGTGGGCATGATCTTCCGCTGAGCCGGCCGGGACGCACCGGTCCCCTCGCCGGTTCGACCCGTCGATACGGCTATCCTGTGACCCATGTCGACACTGCTCCTGCTCCCGCTGGCCGCCGAAGAGTCAGCCGGTCTGATGCCGTACGCCGTCGGTGGGCTGGCTCTGGCCATCCTGCTCGGCATGCTGGTGGCGTTGCTGGCCTTCGGCAAGGGACGCGAGCACTCCTGAGCGCCGCGCAGGCCGTGGGCGACCGCGACGCTCGGAGCTCCCGGCGTCGGCGCGTCGGCGTGATGGGCGGGACCTTCGACCCGATCCACCACGGTCACCTGGTCGCAGCCAGCGAGGTCCAGTCCTGGTTCGACCTCGACCAGGTGGTCTTCGTGCCGACCGGCGAGCCCTGGCAGAAGTCCGAGCGGGCGGTCTCACCGGCCGAGCATCGCTACCTGATGACCGTGATCGCCACGGCATCGAACCCGCTCTTCGAGGTCTCGCGGGTCGACATCGACCGCGGCGGTCCGACGTACACCATCGACACGCTGCGCGACCTGGCCGAGGCGATGCCGGAGACCGACCTGTACTTCATCACCGGCGCGGACGCGCTGGCGGACATCTTCACCTGGCGCGACGCGGCCGAGCTGTTCGCGCTGGCGTGCTTCGTGGGCTGCACCCGGCCCGGCTACGAGATGAGTCCGCACAGCCTGGACGGCATCCCGTCGGACCGGGTCACGATCCTGGAGATCCCGGCCCTGGCGATCTCCTCCACCGAGTGCCGCGAGCGCCGCGCCAAGGGCGAACCGGTCTGGTACCTCGTCCCCGACGGGGTGGTCCAGTACATCGCCAAGCACGACCTCTACACCGATGCTCAAGGAGCCTCCGCATGACAGCCACCGACCACGCCATCGAGATGGTGCACGTCGCCGCCCGTGCGGCCTCGGACAAGCTCGCCACGCACATCATCGCCTTCGACGTCAGCGAGCAGCTGGTGATCACCGACGCGTTCTTGCTGTGCTCGGCGAGCAACGAGCGGCAGGTCAAGTCCATCGTCGACGAGGTCGAGGACCAGCTCCGCCTCGCCGGCGCCAAGCCGGTACGCCGGGAGGGCGAGCGGGACGGCCGCTGGGTGCTGATCGACTACGCCGAGATCGTGGTGCACGTGCAGCACGAGGAGGAGCGGCAGTTCTACGCCCTCGAGCGGCTCTGGCGCGACTGCCCCGCGATCCCGCTCCCCGCCGAGGTCACGAACGGTCGCGGTGACTGAGCCCCAGGGCCGCGGGCGGCGCCTCGTGCTGGTTCGGCACGGGCGTACGGCGTGGAACGCCGAGGGCCGCGCGCAAGGGCACGCCGACGTCAGCCTCGACGACGAGGGCCGGGCCCAGGCCGAGGCGATGGCCGAGGTGGTCGCCGGCTACGAACCGGCGGTCCTGGTGACCAGTGACCTCGCCCGGGCGAGGGAGACTGCGGCGTTCCTGGAGAAGTCCACCGGCCTCACCGCCCACGAGGACCCGCGACTGCGCGAGTACGACGTGGGGGAGCGGACCGGACTGACCGCGAGCGAGTTCGGCACTCGGATGGGCACCGCGCCGTCGTCGTGGGACGCGCACGCCCATGTCGACGTCGCCGGCGCGGAGACCAGCGACGACGTCGCTCGCCGCGTCGTGCCCGCGCTCGAGGAGGTCCTCCAGCGCCTGGGTGCGGGGGAGACCGCGATCGTGGTGATGCACGGGGCCGCCCTGAGAGTGGCCCTCGCGGGCGCTCTCGGCTGGCCCATCGGCACCGCCGCCACGATGGAGTCGATGCGCAACTGCGCCTGGGCGGTGCTGGCGGAGAGCGGTGGGGGGCCGCTGCGGCTGGCGGCGTACAACCTCACCGTCGGTGCCGTCGACCCCGATTAGCGTCCCCGGTCGGTCGTTGGCTAAGATTCCCGGCGTTGCCCAAGCGGCAATGGGGCTGTGGCGCAGTTGGTAGCGCACCTGCATGGCATGCAGGGGGTCAGGGGTTCGAATCCCCTCAGCTCCACCGAAGTTCGTCCCGGGTGCCGGCAGCGGAACCGATAGCCTGCGGTGAGGCTGCCTGGGAGGTGGACGTGGGCGAGGTGGCGGCGATCCTGGTGGCTGCCCTCGGCGGCGGCGTCCTGGCGAGCATGCTCCGGCTTCCACCCCTGGTCGGCTTCCTGGCCGCCGGGTTCGTGCTCAGCGCGCTCGGCGTCGACCGTCCTGAGGACCTCGACGTCGTCTCCGACCTCGGTGTCGCGTTGCTGCTGTTCGGGATCGGGCTCAAGCTCGACGTGCGCACCCTGTTGCGGCGTGAGGTCTGGCTGACGGCCTCGGTCCACCTGGTCGTCTCGGTCCTCGTGGGCACCGCGTTCCTCCTGGGCCTGGGCGCCCTCGGAGTCGGGCTGCTCCAGGGCGAGGACCTGGGCACTTTCGCGATGCTGGCCTTCGCGCTGTCGTTCTCCAGCACGGTCTTCGTGGTCAAGGTCCTCGAGGAGCGTGGGTCCGCGCAGTCGCTCGGGGGCCGGACCGCGATCGGCATCCTGATCTTCCAGGACCTCGCCGCCGTGGTCTTCCTGAGCGCCAGCCACGGCGAGCTCCCCAGCCCGTGGGCGGCGTCGCTGCTCCTGCTGCTGCCCGGTGCCTACCTGCTGCGTTTCGTGCTGGGGGCGCTGGGTCACGACGAGCTGCAACCGTTGTTCGGGCTGACGGTGGCGTTGGTCCCGGGGTACGCACTCTTCGACGCGGTCGGCTTCAAGGGCGAGCTCGGAGCGCTGGTCGTGGGGGCGCTGCTCGCGTTCCACCCCGGTGCCGGCGACCTGTCCAAGAGCCTGTTCGTGGTCAAGGAGCTGCTGCTGGTCGGCTTCTTCGTCTCGATCGGCTTCATCGGGCTGCCGTCGGTGGGGGACCTCCTGGTGGTGGTGCTGCTGCTCCTCCTGCTTGCGCTCAAGGCCGTAGGGTTCTCGCTGCTGCTGTGGGTGCTGGGCCTGCGCCGCCGTACCGCGGCGATCACCGGCGTCACGCTCACCAACTTCTCCGAGTTCGGGCTGATCGTCGCGGTCGGCGTCTCCGCGGACCTGCTGGGCGAGGGCTGGCTGGTGGTGCTCGCCACCGCCATCGCGGCCAGCTTCACCCTCTCGGCAGCACTGGGTCGCCGATCCGAGCTCGTGGTCGCCGTGGCGAAGCGTGCCCTGCCCGAGCGCCTCCCGGATCGCATCCACCCCGAGGACCGGCCGATCGACGTCGCCCACGCGCAGGCCGTGGTGCTCGGCATGGGACGCGTGGGGCGTGCGACCTATGACCGGCTGCGCGGTGAGTACGGCCTCGTGGTGATGGGGGTGGAGTCGCTGGAGACCCGCGTCCAGCACCTCGCGGCGCTGGGGTACGACGTCATCGAGGCCGACGCGACGGACCCGGAGTTCTGGACCCGGCTCGCCACGGACGGTGTCGAGATCGCGATCCTGGCGATGCCCTTCCACGGCAACAACCTCAACGCCCTGCGCAGGCTGACCGAGAGCGGCTTCGCCGGGACGGTCGCGGTCGTGGCCCAGTTCGACCGCGACCTCGAGCAGAGCCTGAGCCACGGTGCCGACACCGGCATCCAGCTCTACGAGGGCGCCGGGTCCGAGCTGGCCGACCGGGCCGCCGCAGCGGCGCGGGTCGCACCCGCGGCCGACGACGGGGTCACCGAGTGACCCGCGCTCCGGCCAGTGCGGGTCCCAGCCACCGGTGCACATAGCCGCGCAGGTCCTCGGGGGAGCGCGGCGTCGTCGGGGGGTGCTGGAGGAACGAGACCATCAACCGCATCGTCAGCTCGGCCAGGCCCTCGAAGTCGTCCTCGCCCACACCGACCGCCTCCCAGTCCACGGGCAGGCTGCGCAGCATCTGGGCCCCGAGGTCGAACGCGGCCGAGGAGGTCACGCCACGACCGAACAGGTCGTGGTCGTCGGACTCCAGCAGCAGACCGATGCGTGGGTCCCGGGGGATCTCCCGGAGAGCGAACGCGATCGACTCGGTGACCGCCTCGAGGGGGGTCAGGGCCGAGCCCAGGTGCCGCTGCATCCGAGCCATGAAGTCGGCCGCGCCGGTCTCGGCCACTGCCGACAACAGCTCGGAGAGACTGGGGAAGTAGCGGTAGACGGTCTGTCGCGTCACGCCGACCTCCGCGGCGACGCTCGAGAGCGTCGTCCTGGCCACGCCCATGCGCTCGATGCACCTGGTGGCGCCCACCACGATGCGTTCCCGAGCCAGGGCCTCAGTGCGGGGCGGGTCGCCCTGCCAGCCGTGGTGCCCCATGCTCAGACCCCGACCGGCTCGGCACGCCGATCCCGTCCACCGGCCGCGACGCGCTGTCGGAGGAGCAGCGTGATCACGGCGAAGCCGGTCAGGAAGCACAGCAGGACGTAGATCCCGCTGCCCACGGGGGTTCCGGCACTGGTCACGCCGTCCTCCGCCGCCAGGAACTGCGGCAGGGCCGTCACCCAGAGGATCCCCAGGACGACCAGGTAGACAGCGGGGTAGACGGTCACGAAGCGGTTGAGAGGGGGCTGCTCGGCCGAGGGCGGCGAGCGCCACTCCCGCACCAGGAGCCAGCACCCGGCGAGCCACACCAGGCCGAGCTCGATGCCCAGGACCCAGGCCTGGGCGGTGAGGTTGGGGGAGTCGCCGCCGAAGAGGCTCGAGGGGATCCCGGCAACCAGCATCCCGACGGGGGTGAGCACGCCGGCCGCGACGGTCCTGGCGGTGATCGACCACCCTGACCGAGGCGGGGCATCGCCCTCCCGCCCGACCAGGCGCACGACCAGGTAGGTCAGGAAGCCGAGCGAGACCGAGGCGAAGAGCAGCATGCTGTTCAAGGGCACCGACGCCCACATGGGGTGGTTGACCTGCACGTTGTCGGGGTTCCACGCCCACCACTTCAGCTGCGGTCCCAACTGGTCGAAGATCTCGTAGAAGACCTGGGACACGAAGGCCACGCAGACCGCACCGACGAGGGGACCCCGTCGAGCGAAGACGCCGATGCCCCGGACCACCTCGTAGGCCAGGGCGCTGATCGCGGGGTAGAAGGCGACGATGTAGAGCGGCAGCCGGTCGTACATGAACTGCACCGTGAACTCGTTGTGGGCGAAGATGAAGCCGTAGATCCTGTCCAGGCCGAACCACTCGGGGAAGTACAGCGGAGGCTCGGTGACGGCCAGGTAGGCCAACGAGGCGAACCACAGTGAGAGGTTGGTCGGATCGGAGTCGCGGCGCAGGCGGCGTACGGCGTGCACCAGGGCGAAGACGGCGCCGCCGATGACGAGCAGCTCCAGCACGGGCATGGTCCAGCTGTAGAGCCCAGCGGGATCGTTCAGGGAGACCACGGGGTTGACCTCGTGGCAGCTGAAGCCCAGCTCGCGGGTGACCGCCTCGGCGGCGGCGTCGCAGGTGACGCTCACGCGTGCGCCTCGACCTTCTCCACGGACGCGGTGCGGTCGGTGTAGTCGGTGTAGTCCTTGCCGGGCGGGTCGAGCAACGGGTCGAACCCGTAGGGCACGGTGGTCCGGCGAAGGGCCGCTCTCACCTGGTGGCGAGCCAGTCCCAGGAGCACTCGAGGGCTCTTGAACATCTCGCCCAAGGTCTCGTCGAGGTTGAAGACCCTCGCGAAGTGCTCGTCGATCACTTCGTCCTCCCGTGCGGCACCGGTGATGGCGTTGAAGACCGGCCACGTCATCGCGGCGACGACCCGTCGTCGCCAGCTGGGCAGCACCTCGGTGCCGGTGGCGCACTCGAAGCCCTGGTCCCGCGCCATGGCGAGCTTCCACGGGACGTCCAGCGTCTTGACCTGCGCGCGAAGGAGGTCTCGGACGAACCCGTCATCGAGCGCAGTCGCCTTCTCCAGCTCGCTGCGCAGGAGTACGGCGGACCGCGCGGCCGAGCTCATCCCTTGCCCGTAGAAGGGGTTGAAGGCGCAGATCGAGTCACCGACGAAGACCAACCCGCGAGGGGGCGTCGGCAGCCGGTCGTAGCGGCGCCACTTGTTGCCCGTCGAGCGGGTGAGGTGCACCTCCGAGGTGGGGGTGCACTCCTTCATCGCCGCTGCGAAGACCGGTGTCCGGAGCCGCTCGGCGGAGTCGACGAAGTCCTCGACCGTGCGCGGCATCGGCAGCCCCCACGAGCCCATGCAGGCGATCGCCCGGCCACCCTCGAGCGGGAAGAAGTTGGACAGGAAGGCATGTTCCGCAGGCCGGCTGGTGTCCGCGTCCTGCGCGGGCATCACCACGACATGGCGCCACCACCACGAGTCGGGGCGTTCGTCCTCGGGCGGAAGGTCGTACCAGCGAGAGATGTAGGTGACCTTCGCGTCCAGCGTCTTGGCGGGGACCTGCGGCCAGCCGGCCGCCGTGAGCCAGTCCGCCACCGAGGACCCGCGGCCCATCGCGTCGACGACCAGGTCAGCGTCGAGATGCTCGGGCGCCGCCCGGTCCACCTGGAACCGGACGCCGGTGATGGCGCCACCGGGCTGTCCGCCGTCGCGGTGCTCCAGCCCCAGGACGCTGATCCCATCGCGGATCGTGACGTTCGGTAGCGCCCGCACGCGATCGCGCAGAACGCGCTCGACCAGGATGCGCGAGCTGTAGATCATCGTCATCGTGGACCGCTTGCGGGGAGCCCACCCGGTCTGTTCCAGGTAGGCCGCGTCGAGGGAGGGCATCAGCGGCATGCCGCCTGCGGCGATGAGGTCGTCCTCGAAGCCGGGGAAGAGGGCGCCGATGGACCGGCGGCCGGAGTTCAGCAGGAAGTGGGGGTGCTTGCTCTGCGGCACCCCGCGACGGTGCTCGGCGTCGGCCGGGAGGCGGTCACGCTCCAGCACGACGACGTCCTCGAAATGCTCGGACAGGGCCCCGGCGGCGCACAGGCCGGCCACGCTCCCGCCCAGGACCACCACAGTTCTGCCCAGCGTCATGCGACTTCCTTTCATACATTCATCCAAGAGATGTATGAATGTATGAAACTGGACGGCAGCGGTCAACCCCCCGTCTCGCCGTGCCGCGGCCGTCCGCTGTCGGCGGAGTGGCACGATCGAGGCATGGGAGCCCACCTGCACGAGTCCGAGACCGATCCGGTGACGCGGCTACGGAGGGGGAACGCGATCGCGGCCGTGCTGCACGCGGCCCAGGCCGTCGCCGTACTGGTGCTCGCCACTGACTTCGCGCTGCCAGTGACCGCGAGCTATCTGTCCGGGCCGCCGGGCACGGCGCCGCAGGCGCCGGTGACGCTCTTCGACCTCCCGACCGGGGTCGCGGTCGCCGGGTTCCTGGCCCTCTCCGCCCTGGCGCACCTGCTGGTCTGCACCGTGTGGTGGGGGAGGTACGTCGAGGACCTGGGACGTGGCCGCAACCCCGCACGCTGGGTGGAGTACTCGCTCTCCTCGTCGCTGATGATCGTGCTGATCGCGCAGCTGGTCGGCATCTCCGACGTGGCCGCGCTGGTCGCGCTGTTCGGCGTGAACGCAGCCATGATCCTGTTCGGCTGGCTGCAGGAGAAGTACGAGAAGCCGGGAGGCGGCGGCTGGCTGCCCTTCATCTTCGGATGCGTGGCGGGCATCGTCCCGTGGCTGGCCGTCACGGTCTACCTGCTCTCGCCCGGGTCGGCATCCTCGGCCGCGCCTCCCGGCTTCGTCTACGGGATCTTCGTGTCGCTGTTCGTCTTCTTCAACATCTTCGCCCTCAACCAGTGGCTGCAGTACCGCGCCAAGGGCCGGTGGAGCGACTACCTCTACGGGGAGAGGGCCTACATCGTGCTCAGCCTGACCGCCAAGTCGGTCCTGGCCTGGCAGGTCTTCGGGGGAACCCTGGCCGGGTGACCCCACGGGCTCGCCGCGGGGCCACCCGGGCCGGGGCGGGCCATCAGGCCTCGATCGCGGTCCGGTCCCCGTCCTCGATCCCGGAGATCTGGATCTTGCGGGGCTTGGCCTTCTCCGCGACCGGCACGATCAGACGCAGCACGCCGTGCTCGAAGTTGGCCTCGATCCGGTCGAGGTCGAGGTTGTCCCCGAGCACCAGCTGGCGGCTGAAGCGACCGCGCGGGCGCTCCGAGGCCAGCATCTCCCAGTCGCCGTTGCGGGAGACCCGCTCCGCGCTGACCGTCAAGACGTTGCGCTCGACGTCGAGGTCGACGCTCTGCGGGCTCACGCCGGGCAGGTCGAACTCGATCACGAAACGGTCGCCCTCACGCCACGCGTCCATCGGCATCACGACCGGGCGGTTGGTCGTGCCGAGAAGCTGCTGGGTCAGGCGGTCGAAGTCGCGGAAGGGGTCGGTGTTTCGCAGCAACATGAGCTCCTCCTGAAGCGATCTCATCGGTCCCGGCCGGACTCTCCGTCGCCGAGACCTATAATTGTGGTTACAGGTTCTTTATACTGCGAGAGACAGGTCAGTTCAAGCCCTCTCCCGGGGCGAAGACGAATGAGCCGATGGAACCGAGGTGGTCGCGATGGAGTCACGGTCGACGGGGGTCTTCGCGATCTCCGTGGCGGCGGACATGCTCTCCATGGAGGTGCAGAACCTGCGCGTCTATGAGCGCCGCGGGCTGGTCGAGCCGGCGCGGTCGGCGGGAGGCAACCGGCTCTACAGCCGCCAGGACCTCGACCGGCTGGCGCGCATCCGGGACCTGCTCGCCGAGGGACTCAACCTGGTCGGCATCGCCCACGTCCTGGCCCTGGAGTCGCGGGTCCGGCAGCTCGAGACCGCCAACGCCCGGCTTCGTCGTGCGGCGCCGACTCGCTGAGGCGACCGTGTGCGGGTCGCCGATGAGGGGTACGGGCAGGACATGAGCGAGGAGGAGCGCGTACGCCGGATCGGCGACCTGGCGCAGGCTCGGGGAGTGCTGGTCGGCGCGGCCGAGTCGCTGACCAGCGGCAAGGTGGCCGCCGCCCTGGGAGCGGGACCCGAGGCCTCGAGCTGGTTCGCCGGGTCGGTCGTCGCCTATCAGGAGAGCGTCAAGTTCGACCTGCTCGGTGTCCCCGAGGGCCCGGTGGTGACCGAGGCCTGCGCGCGCCAGATGGCCCGCGGCGCCTGCGAGGTGCTCAAGGCCCAGGTCGCGGTCTCCACCACCGGCGTCGGCGGCCCCGACCCCGACGAGGGGAAGCCGGCCGGCACGGTGCTGGTCGCGGTCGCGGTCGGTGACGACGTGGAGGTCCGCGAGCACCTCTTCGAGGGCGGGCCCGAGGAGGTCCTGACCCGCGCGGTCGCGAGTTCGCTCGAGCTCCTCGAGACCACCCTCGCAGCGGTGCACCCCCGGGCCTGAGCCCAGGGATGGGTTCGCACGCACTGGGTACGTTGTCGGCGTGAGTCGAGTCGAGCGCGTGATCAAGACGACCCCCGGCAAGGTCTGGGAGGTCCTGTCGGACGGATGGCTGTACCCGCTCTGGGTGGTGGGGGCCTCCCGGATGCGCGAGGTCGAGGACCACTGGCCCGAGGAGGGAGCCCAGCTGCACCACTCGGTGGGGAGCTGGCCACTGCTGATCGACGACACCACCGAGGTCCTGGAGAGCAGGCCGCCCACCTTCTTGAAGCTGCGCGCCCGGGCCTGGCCGACGGGTGAGGCCGGGGTGACCCTGCACCTGGAGCCGCACGCCGAGGGAACCCTGGTGACGATCGAGGAGGACGCCGTCAGCGGCCCGGGACGCCTGGTGCCCCGTCCGGTGCGATCGGCCGGCCTGGTCTGGCGCAACACCGAGGCGCTCCAGCGGCTCGCTTTCCTGGCGGAGCGGCGTACCGAGTGAGCCCCCACGACGCCCTGGTGATCGGTTCTGGCCCCAACGGCCTGGTGGCCGCCAACCGGCTGGCCGACGCCGGGTGGTCGGTCCTGGTGCTCGAGCAGCAACCCGACCCCGGGGGCGCCGTGCGCAGTGACCGCGAGGTCCACCCCGACTTCGTGCACGACACGTTCAGTGCCTTCTACCCGTTGGCGGCCGCGTCCCGGACGTTGCAGGCCTTCGACCTGGAGAGCCACGGGCTCGTCTGGGAGCATGCGCCGGCCGTGCTCGGGCACCCCCTGGCCGACGGCTCCTGGGGCCTGCTGCACCGCGACCGCGAAGTGACCGCGGCGCTGGCGGAGGAGCAGCACTCCGGCGACGGGGAGGCCTGGCTCGAGCTGTGCCGGGAGTGGGACCGGATCGGGTCGTCGATGATCGACGCCCTGCTGACGCCGTTCCCTCCGGTGCGCGCCGGCGTCCGCACCCTGTGGAAGCTGCCCGGGGTCGGCGGGCTCGGCTTCGTGCGCACGCTGCTGACCCCCGCCGTCGAGCTGGCCGCCACGAGGTTCGGCGGCACCGGGTTGCAGGCGATCCTGGCGGGCAACGCCGGGCACACCGACATCCCGCTGGACGCACCCGGCTCGGGCCTGATGGGCCTGCTGATGAGCATGCTCGGCCAGACCGTGGGCTTCCCGGTCCCTCGTGGCGGGGCCGGCGAGCTCTCCCGAGCGCTGGCCCGGCGACTCGAGGCGCGTGGCGGGGAGATCCGCTGCGGTGTCGCCGTCGAGGGGATCGAGGTGCACGAGGGACGCGTGGGAGCGGTGCACACCTCGAGCGGTGTCGAGCACGCCCGGCGCGCGGTCATCGCCGGCGTCACCGCCCCCCAGCTGTACGGCGAGCTGGTGGCCCCGGCCGACGTGCCCGCCCGCGTCCGTCGCGGCATGCGACGCTTCACCCTCGACCCCTCCACGGTCAAGGTCGACTGGGCTCTCGGCGGCCCGGTGCCCTGGGCGGAGCGCCCGGCCCATGCGCCGGGCACCGTGCACGTGGCCGACGACGTCGCCGACATGAGCGCTGCTCTCGGACAGGTCGCTGCCGGGCTGATCCCCGCCAAGCCGTTCATGCTGGCCGGCCAGATGACCACCACCGACGCGACTCGCTCGCCGGAGGGAACCGAGTCGATGTGGGCCTACTCCCACGTGCCGCACCAGACCGCGGGCGACGCGGGCGGTCAGGGCATCCGGGGGGTGTGGGACCGCGACGACTGTGAGCGCTTCGCCGACCGGATGCAGGCGCGGCTGGAGGCGCTGGCCCCGGGCTTCGAGTCCCGGGTGCTCAACCGCCGGGTGCTCGGACCGGTCGAGCTGGAGGCCCGCAACGCGAACCTTCGCGGGGGTGCGATCAACGGCGGCACCTCTCAGCTGCACCAGGAGCTGATCTTCCGGCCGGTCCCCGGCTCGGGTCGCGCCGAGACCGGGATCAAGGGGCTCTACCTCGGCTCGGCCTCCGCGCACCCCGGTGGTGGCGTGCACGGGGCGGCGGGGATGAACGCCGCCCGGGCCGCGCTGCTCCACTCCCGGCTCGAGGGTGGGTTCGGCTTGCGTCGCTGAGGCTCAGCGGCTCCCGGTGCGCAGCACGTCGGCCAACGAGCGTCGCGGCGTACGCCCCGAGGCGTCGCGGCCGATCTGCTGCCAGCCCAGCCGCACCAGCAGCTGCACCCGGGAGCCCGGGACCGCGACGGTCTCCTCCAGCGCCCGCCGGGTGCTGGGCACCTCCACGACGCGGCTCAACGGCACCACCGAGAGCCCCTCGAGGGTGGCCTGCAGCCACATGGCACTCAGCGCCGCCCCCGCTGCGAGCCAGGACGCGGTGTCGTCGTGGGCGGTGCAGATCGCGAGCATCCCGTCGGTGGGCTCGAAGGTCCGGCCCGCGTCGAAGTGGAGATCCCCGGGCCGGCCCTGCGCCGCGCGCTCGGCGAGCATCGCCACGTGCTGACGCAGCTCCGGTTCGACCACGGCCACGGCACCGGCGTCCCAGGCCTGGGCGGCCACGGCGATCCGCTCGACCTGAGCCTGCGGCACCGGCCAGGAGGTGAACCTGCGTCGGTCGGTCCGCCGCTCCCGGATCGAGCGCACGATCTCGGTGGCGTTCGGTGGGACCACGGTGGGGAAGAAGCTCACCCTGGCGAGCAGGTCGGGGGTGGTCGGCACCGGCCCGCGCGAGACCTCGGCGCCCAGCCCCAGGCTCTCGGCGGCCGCGAGGGCGTGCTGCAGTGCGGCGCCGCAGCTGATCACCAGGTGGCGGCCGAAGGGGTCGAGCAGCGGTCGCCCGCGCCTGAGGTCGGCCCACAGGTCGAGGCCGGCCGACCGCAGCTGCCAGGTCCAGGGCTGGGTGTTGGCCAGGCTCGGCGCCAGCCGGGCGAGGTCGACCACTCGCCGCAGGGTCGACGGCGCCACCGGAGGAGCCTGGGTCCAGGACCTGGTGTCGCTGCTCATCGCTCCCCTTCGGCTCGGCGCTGCCTCCACGCTGTCCCCGCCGGAGGTCGTCTGGTCAGGGCTGTTGGTCCACGATTCGTGGGACTTCGGTCGCTGTGGGCACTCCCGGCTCGGCGGCGTAGGTTCGGGGCATGGCAGAGACTTCGACACCCGGGCCCGGGGAACCGATCCGGGTCTACCTGCTCGACGACCACGAGATCGTCCGACGGGGAATTCGCGAGCTGCTCGAGAGCGAGGGTGACATCGTCGTGGTCGGCGAGTCGGGACTCGCCCAGGAGGCAGCCCGGCGCATCCCCGCCCTCCGGCCCCACGTGGCGATCCTCGACGGCCGGCTTCCCGACGGCACCGGCGTCGAGGTCTGCCGTGAGATCCGCTCGCGCGACCCGGAGATCGCCGCGCTGATCCTGACGTCGTACGACGACGACGAGGCGCTGTTCTCCGCGATCATGGCGGGGGCGGCGGGCTACGTCCTCAAGCAGGTGCGCGGCAACGACCTCGTCGAGTCCGTACGCCGCGTCGCCGCCGGCCAGTCGATGCTCGACCCGGCCGTCACCGCCCAGGTCCTCGATCGGCTGCGCAAGGGCCCGGAGGTGGACCCGGCGGTGGCCGCACTCACCCCGCAGGAGCAGCGCATCCTGACCTTGATCGGGGAGGGCAAGACCAACCGCCAGATCGCCGAGGAGATGTTCCTCGCCGAGAAGACGGTGAAGAACTACACCTCGAGCCTCTACGCCAAGCTGGGCCTCGAAAGCCGCACCCAGGCGGCGATCTTCGCCACCAAGCATCCCCAAGGACACTCTCCGGGACACGCCCCGGGTCACTCCCCGGGGTGACCGCGCTCAGCTCGGCAGCAGCCGCCGTCCGGTCAGCGTCCGGATCGAGATCGACAGCACCCCGGGCTTGGGCCCCTCGGGCCAGCTGTCGGGATAGGCGTTTGAGTTGACCAGGTCCTCCACGGTGCGCTCATGGCCGGTCCCGTGCACGACCACGCTGGCCCCCGACCGGGTGAACGCGTCGATCTCGTCGACCTCGAAGGCGACCGCCTGCTCGTCGCAGGCGCGGGTCAGGTGCGAGTCGGCACCGCCACGGATCCACAGCTCTCCGTTGTGCTCGGCGAAGTTGACCGGAGCCACCTGGGGCTCGGTGTCGTGCCAGACCAGCCGTCCCACGCTCTGCGAGCGCAGCAGGTGCCAGCACTCGTCCTCGGTGAGGTCGACCAGGCGACCTCCTGACCAGATGTTCGTCGTCATGATCGCTCCCGGTGTCCTCGGCTGTGCTCCTCATGCTGGTCGGCCCCGACCGGACCGCCCAGTCCCGGGAGTCCGCGGACACCGGGACCTTGGTCCGCCGATGCGAGCATGCGAGGCTGGGGCGAAGGGTGCACGATCGTCCGGGAGGCAGCGGTGGCCGAGATGACTCCAGGGTCGGGGGAGGGCCCTGCGGGTGTGGCCGGTGCCGACCTCGACCAGCTCCTGCGAGAGCTGCTGGCTCGCGTCCACGGGGTGCTCGACGACCGCGCGCGATGGGAGCTGCTCCTCGACGCGGTGCTGACCCTGGGCACCCCCGAGCTCAACCTCGACGACCTGCTCAGGCGGATCGTGGGCGTGGCCGGCAAGCTCGTGGGGGCACGGTACGTCGCACTCGGGGTCCTCGACACCGGCAGCGAGCGCGGGCTGGCCACGTTCATCCACGACGGGATCCCGGTCGAGCAGGCGGCCGTGATCGGCGAGCTGCCCTCGGGCCACGGCCTCCTCGGCCTGATCATCGACGAGCCGCGCCCGCTGCGGCTGCACGACATCGCCCAGCACCCCGCCTCCTACGGCTTCCCGGAGGGCCACCCGCCGATGCGGTCGTTCCTGGGTGTGCCGGTGCGCACCCGCGACCAGGTGTTCGGCAACCTCTACCTCACCGAGAAGGAGGGCGGCGAGGACTTCACCGAGCAGGACGAGCACATCGTGGTCGCCCTGGCCGCGGCCGCGGGGGTGGCCGTCGAGAACGCCCGCCTCCGCGACGACGCCAGGCGCCGTGAACGGTGGTTGAGCGCCACCGCCGAGATCACCGGCCTGCTGCTCGGTGCCTTCCGCGGCGGCGAGGCTCTCCAGCTCGTGGTCGACCGGGCCCTGGAGGTGGCGGAGGCGGACGCCGTGTGGATCGCGACCGGAGACATCGAGGCCGCTGACGGCGTACCGCTCGAGGAGCACGAAGCCGACGACGTGCGGGTGCAGGCGATCGCAGGTCTCGACCTCGACCTCTCCGGTCCCTCGGCTCCGCCCCTCGGCATGGCCCTGGCCCGGCAGGTGATCGAGAGCGGGGTGCCGGTGGTGGTGGAGGACCTCACCGGTGACGCTCCAGCCCCGAGTCAGTGGCCCGCGCTCGGGCCGGCCATCCTGGTGCCCCTGCGCGACTCGGCGGGCATCCCCGGCGTACTCGTGCTCGCCTGGATGTCGCACCACGACGCCCGCCGCAAGGAGCTGGACTGGGCGCTGCCCGCGAGGTTCGCCGAGCAGGCCGCCCTGGCTCTCCAGGTCACGCGCGCGCAGCGGGACCGGCAGCGGCTGGCGGTGTTCGAGGACCGTGACCGGATCGGGCGCGACCTGCACGACCTGGTGATCCAGCGCCTGTTCGCCGTCGGGCTCTCGCTGCAGGGCGCCACCCGGCTGGCCGGGTCTGGTGAGGTCGCTCGGCGGCTGGAGCTGGCGGTCGACGACCTGGACACCACCATCAAGGACATCCGCACCACGATCTTCGCGCTGGGGTTGCCCGCCGCGGGGGCGGACCTGGAGGGCGAGGTCTCCCGGCTGGTCGACCGGGCTGCCGCGACCCTGAAGTGCCGCCCGCTCCTGGTCGTCGAGGGCGCGGTCGGTGCACGGGTCGGGGTCGAGGAGGCGCCCGACCTGCTGGCGGTGCTGAGCGAGGCGCTCTCCAACGCCGCGCGGCATGCCGACGCCTCGCAGGTCGAGGTCCGGCTCCGCGTCGAAGGAGCCGACGTCACCCTCGAGGTGCTCGACGACGGGGGCGGGATCCCGGTCGGAGTCACCGAGAGCGGTCTGCGGAACATGCGCCTGCGCGCCGAGCGGCGCGGCGGCTCCTGCGAGATCCTCCCCGCCGACGGCGGTGGCACCCACGTGCGCTGGCGGATCCCGGCGAGCTGAGTCTCCGAGCGGGGCATCGGGCCCGCAACGGCAGGGCCGAAGGCCCTGCCGAGCCCGCTGTGCCATCGCGAGCATGGGGGGTGAGAGGAAGGAACCCGCCATGCATCAGACCCCCGCCAGTCCCGCCCCGCAGGTCGTCGTCGGAGCCGACGGCACCGAGGCCGGCCTCTGCGCCGTTCGATATGCCGCCCACGAGGCCACCCGACGAGGCCTCGGCCTGCGCATCGTGCACGTGACCCCCGGCTACACCCCCACCGGACCGGCGCTGCCGATCATCCCCGACGGGAGCCTGCGCAGCTACGGCCTGAGCATCCTTCGGGACGCTGCGGCCCGCGTGAGCGAGGACGCGCCCGGGCTCCCGGTCGAGACGGTGCTGGTCACGGCGGGTCGGATCCCGGGCCTGGTGAGCAACTCCACCGACGCGGCCCTGCTCGTCCTCGGCAACGCCCACCACTCCCTCGGGGAGCGGATCTGGACCGGCAACACCATCACGGGGGTGGTCGCCCGGGCGCACTGTCCCGTGACCGTCGTGCCGCAGGAGTGGTCGACCGAGCGCCTGCACCACCGGATCGTGGTCGGCTTCAAGACCACCCGCCACGCGCACGAGCTGCTCGAGGCCGCCGTCGACCTGGCCGCACGCAGTGCCGGTGATCGAACCGAGGTGGTGGTCCTGCACGCGTGGAAGCTGGCCTCGGGGTACGACGACATCGTCGCCAACCGGGTCTCGGTCGAGCAGTGGGCCCACGCCCAGACCCAGCTCATGGAGCCCGTGGTCCAGCGAATCCGCACCCGGCACCCCGAGGTGCCGATCAGGATCGAGATCGTGCACGACCAGCCCGCGCACGCGCTGGTGAAGGCCTCGCGGACCTGCGACCACCTGTTCCTGATGCGGCCCGACCACGGCCGGCTCTTCCACCACCTCGGCCACGTCACCCGAGCCGTCGTACGCGAGGCGCACTGCCCGGTCGAGGCGATGCTGCCGGTCCCGGTCGCCCGGGCGACCGGGGCCGAGCAGGCCGAGGGGTCGGTGCGGTCCTAGATGAAGAGCAGCTGGGCGTTGTCGGTCTTCTCGATGAAGTCGCTGGCGCTGATCACGCCCTCGACCTCCTCGTAGAGGTCCGCTGCGGCCAGGTGCTGCATGTCGGCCGACATCTTGCAGGCCCACAGGTGCCCACCGGAGTCGACGATCTGCTGCAGGAAGTCCGGCACGTCCGGCACGTCCAGGGCGGCGATGGACGCGCGCATCTGGTGGGTCGCGAACGCGGACATCCCGGGGAGGCCACCCAGCGCGGTGGGCACGTGGGTCGCCGGGTTGCCGACCGGCGTGAACTTCAGGTCGGCCATCGTGGACTTGTTGATCATGTCGAAGCCCCAGAAGGTGAAGAACATGTGCACCTCCACTCCCTCACCGAGGGCGGCGTTGGCCAGGATCAGGCCGGGGTAGGCCATGTCCAGGCTGCCCTTGGAGCAGATGATGGCGAGCTTGCGGCCCGAGTCCTCGGACCCGAAGTCGGGGACGAGGAACTCGGTCGGGTCCGAGGCGGTGCGGTTCTCGGTGGCGGTGGCGTTGCTGGTCATGGCTTCCTCACTCTGGTCGGTTTCAGACGCACCCGCGGGGCTTGGGCAGCCCCGCGACGTAGGCCATCTTCTTGGCGGGCTTGACGGGGAACAGGCCGAAGAGCTCCTTGACCGGAAGCCCCAGCCGGGTGCTGACCCGACGGAGCGTGGCGCTCTCGCCGGTGGTCGCGAAGTCCTCGCGCAGCCACTGCAGGATCTCCACGTGGCGGTCGGTGAGGGACAGCCCGATCTGCGCGGCCAGGGAGTCCGCGAGCTCGGGGCTCCACTCGTCGAGCTCGGTGAGGAATCCCTCCTCGTCGACGTGGACGCTGCGGCTGGCGATGGTGGTGACGGGCATCTCAGAACTCCTCGGTGGTGGTGTTGGCGGCGGCGCTCGTGTCCTTGCCGGCCATGGACAGGTCGGCTGACAACGGGAGCGGGCGGCCGGGAAGCAGGGCGTTCCAGTACACCCAGGCGAAGGCGAGCTTCGCGGCATGGTTGACCCGGGTCTCGCGAAGCAGGCTCAGCGGTCCCAGCGCCGGGATCGGGAACTTGCCCGGGAGCGGCTCGACCTCGTAGTTGAAGTCGATCAGCAGGGCCTTGCCGTCCCCGCTCTCCACGAAGCAGTTGGCGTGGCCGTCGAAGGAGCGCGTCATCGGTCTGCCCTCGATGTGCTCGAGGAAGTTCTCGCAGAAGACGTCGATGGAGAAGTGCGCGACCGAGCCTGCCTTGGACGTCGGGATGTCGTTGGCGTCGCCGAGCGCGAAGATGTCGTCGTGGCTGCGGGAGAGCAGGGTGTGCCGATCCACCGGCACGTAGTTGAGCTCGTCGCCCAGTCCCGAGCGCGCGACGAAGTCGGCGCCCATGTTGACCGGCACCGTGACCAGCAGGTCGAAGGGGATCTCCCGGCCGTCGTAGGAGACCAGGCTGCTGGTCTCCTCATCGATGCGCTCCACCACGAAGTCGCTCTCCAGGTCGATCTTGCGCTCGGCGAGCATCTCGCCGAGCACGCGCGAGGCGACCGGGCGGGTGAACGCACCCGAGAGCGGCGTGACGTAGACGATCTCGACCCGGTCGCGGCGGCCCTGCTGCCGCAGCCACGACTCGACCAGGAACGCGAACTCCAACGGGGCGACCGGGCACTTGATCGGCATCTCGGCGACGTGCACGACCAGCCGGCCGTGGTCGAAGTCCTTCAGGGCCGCACGCAGCGCTGTCGCACCCTCGAGGGTGTAGAAGTCGAAGATCGACGAGTGCCAGAGCTCGCCGTCCATCCCTGGGGTCTGGCCGGGTCGTGGCGTGACGCCGGTGGCGATCACCAGCTGGTCGTAGCTGAGCACCCGCCCGTCGACGAGCTGGACGGTGTGGGAGTCCGGATCGACCAGCTCGATCTCGCCGGTGAGCAGCTCCACCCCGTCCCCGATCTGCGCGTGGCGCGAGCGGACCAGGTCCAGCGGGTCGACCTCGCCGAACGGGACCCGCAGGTAGCCGGGCTGGTAGTGGTGCCGGTCGTCGCGGTCCAGGACGCGGATGCGCCAGGTGTGCGGGTCCAGCTTGGAGCGGAGTCGGTTGACGACCATGGTGCCGGCGGTGCCGGCTCCCAGGACGAGCAGCTCGTGCATGTGGGCCTCGGATCTCTCGGGTTCCCCACCCACCCTCGGGGCTGGCTCGCGCCCGCACCACGGACGAGGGACACCGGTGCGGGGGACCTAGGCCCCGTGCGCGGCCCGGCGCTGCGCTCAGGCGGCGCGGCGCGAGCCGCGGAGGGTGATCGCCCGGGCCAGGACGACACCGACCACGGCGATGGCGACGGTGACGACCGCCACCTCGGCGTACCCGTCGGCGGGGTCGAGGAACGGGTAGGGGTACCAGCCCACGATGCTCCCGCGCACGAGGCTGTAGCCGACGTACGCGATCGGGAACAGCAGCCAGGAGACCGCCGTACGGAAAGGGATCCGGCGTCGGGGCGGGTCCAGCAACCAGTCGGCCAGCACGGCCACCGGGATCACGTAGTGCAGCACCGTGTTGTCCCAGGGCACCGCGGTCAGGGTGGTGTCCTCCAGGCCGGCGAGCAGCACCGAGAACACCAGGAAGATCAGCACCATGTAGAGCGTCGCGGCACCGCGCAGCAGGTCGACCAGTCGCCGGTGGCGCGCCGGTGCCGCGACTGCGGTGAGGAGTACGGCGGCCGTGAACAGGTTGCCCTCGATGGTGAAGTAGCTGAAGAAGTTCGCCGGCACGAAGATCCCGCGCTCGACCAGGGTGGCGATCTCGGTGACGACCGCGCTGAACCCGAGCAGGCCCACGAGCACGCGGTAGAGGCGGGTCACGCGACCTCGAAGTCGTGCAGGTCCACCTCGGCGCACCGGCGTTGGTACTCCGCGACCAGGCCCGGCCAGTTGGTGCTGATCCGGCCCCCGTCCTGGTGATACCAGTTGTGGCAGCTGGCCCACACGCTCTCGCGCAGCCGGCCCTGGATCTCCTGGTCGAAGCGCTCCTCGACCTCGGGGCGTACGACGATCGAGCGGGCGCCGCGCTGGTCGGCGTGCCGGAGCAGCCGGCTGATCGCGCTCGACGCGGCCTCGAGCATGTTGATGATCGAGCTGCCGCCCAGGTTGGTGTTCGGCCCGTAGACCACGAACAGGTTCGGGAAGTCCGGCATGCACAGGCCGAGGTAGGCGCGGGCCCCGGAGCTCCAGCGCTCACGCAGGTCGGCGCCGCCGACCCCGGTGACGCTCATGGGGGAGAGGAACTCGGTCGCGGCGAACCCGGTGCCGTAGATGATCACGTCCGCCTCGTGGACCTGGCCGCCGGCGTCACGCACGCCGTGGGGGAGCACCTCGACGACCGGAGCGGTGACGACCTCGACGTTGGGCTGCACGAGGGCGCGGTACCAGTCGTTGGAGAACAGCACCCGCTTGCAGCCGAACGGGTAGTCGGGGACGAGCTTGGCGCGCAGCTCAGGGTCGCGGACCTGGGTGCGCAGCTGGGCGCGCCAGCCGAGCTCGACCATCTTCTTCAGTGGGGTGCTGTCGATCAGTGCCCGGTTGAACTGCTCGGTGACGACCCAGGTGAGCCCGCGGCCGAGCGCCTGGGTGATCGGCAGCCTCGTGAAGAGACCCGCGTGGACGGCCGTGTACTCCCGGTCCGGTTTCGGTGCGACGTACGGCGCCGAGCGCTGGAAGACCGTGACGTGGCCGGCCTCGGGCTGGATGCCGGGGACGAACTGGATCGCGCTCGCCCCCGTGCCCAACACCGCGACCCGCTTGCCGGTGAGGTCGACGCCGTGGTCCCACTCGGCGGAGTGGAACGCCGGCCCGGTGAAGGTGTCCTTGCCGGGAAGGTCGGGGACCACGGGACGAGAGAGCTGGCCCAGTGCGGCGATCACGACGTCGGTGCGGATCGACTCTCCGGAGGCGGTGGTCAGGTGCCAGCTGTGCCCGGCCTCGTCCCACGCGGCAGCGGTGACCTCGACGCCGGTGCGCACCAGCTCGCGCACGTTGAGCGCGTCTGCGGTGCGCTCGATGTAGCCGAGGATCTCGTCTTGCCGGGAGTACCGGTGCGGCCAGCGCGGGTTGGGTGCGAAGGACCACGAGTAGAGCGAGGACGGCACGTCACAGGCGGCATTGGGGTAGGTGTTCTCACGCCAGACCCCGCCCACGCCGTCGGCCTTCTCCAGGACGGTGACATCGGTGAAGCCGGCCCGGGTGAGCTCGATGGCCGTGCCGAGTCCGCCGAAGCCGGCGCCGATGATCGTGATGGAGGGCTGGGGCATGGGCACGACCCTAGAGCCGAGGGCGCCCCGGCGTACGCCGTCTCAGCCGATCTGGCCGGCTCAGAGCCCGGGCGCCGCCATCTGTGCGAGGACCTGGCGGCCCTGCTCGGCGTGCTTGTGCTCGACGAGGACCTCGTAGCGGGTCGCGACCACCTGGGTGACCGAGGTGAAGTCGCGCCGGCCGCGGGTGGCGGCGTACCCCGCGATCGCCCACACCAGCCCGAACACAGCGCCGAAGACCATCGTGGAGGCGATGATCGGCAGGGTGTCGCCGGTGCCGAACAGCGAGACCACCAGGCCCACGAACAGGCCCATCCACAACCCCGAGAGCACCCCGCCCGCGGCGACCTTGCCGTTGGTCAGCCGGCCGGTGACGCGCTCGACCTGCTTGAGGTCGGTGCCGACGATCAGGCAGTTCTGCACCGGGAACTCGTTGTCGGAGAGGAAGTCGACGGCCTTCTGCGCCTCCTCGTAGCGCTCGTAGACACCGAGCGAGAGGGGGTAGTCGAGGGTCAGCGCCGACGTCGGGATCCGCATGCTCTGCTGGTGGCTCATGGCTCCATCCTCGCAAACCGCTGGGCGCGGAGCAGGAGTAGCCTCCGCCCATGCTGATCCTCGCCGCCGTGCTCGCCGGCCTCGCAGGCCTGCTCCACGTCTACATCTTCGTGCTGGAGTCGCTGCGCTGGGAGGACCCCACCACCCGCAAGACCTTCGGTACGACGCCCGAGACCGCCGCAGTCACCCGACCCCTCGCCTACAACCAGGGCTTCTACAACCTCTTCCTCGCGGTGGTGACCTTCGTCGGCCTGGCACTGCTCGGCTCGCACCGCGAGGCCGCCGTCGCACTCCTGGGTGCTGGCCCCGGATCGATGCTCGCCGCGGCCGCCGTGCTGATCACCTCGGACCGCACCAAGGCCCGGGCGGCCGTCGTGCAGGGCCTGTTCCCCGCCCTCTGCCTCCTCAGCCTGCTGGTCTGGTCCCTGACCTGAGCAGGCTCGGTGGTTCGAGAGGGTGGCTGGGGACGTCACCGGTCCGCATGTGCGGGGAGTGCGGTCGATCCGGCTCACCAGGTGCGCCCGATCGACCGCACAGTGGCCATCCGGCGATTTCTAGCGGTTGCGGCAGCTCCGTGGATGATCCGCGTGGAGGCGACAACAGCTGCCATGCGCGGCACCAACGAAAACGCCCTTGGGCTCGCGGGCTCTGGGCTCTTGGACCTGACCGAGTGCGACGAGGTCGCCGTGGAACACATCACCGGACCCGCAGGACCCTGGAATGGCAGACCCCAGGTCAGACCATCAACCGAGGGCTTGGTTGCAACAGCCGGTTGAACTCGCCAGCGGGTGGCGATTATTGTTGTCCACAGATGTCGAACACCCACTCGATTGTGTCGGTGCTCGATCCTAGAATGGGTGCCATGGACAGCACATCGGTCATCGCACCGGCCACCGTGACGGGGCACTCCCCGGCCGAGGTGATCGTGCGTGCCCGCCGGGCCCGAGAGGCGGCGTTGGCCGCCGGTGCCGAGGAGCTCGCCCTGGCGGTGGTGTGGGCGCGGTTGCACCCGTGCCCGGCCGAGGAGGTCCCCGCGCACTGGGGCCAGCTCGACCTGCACGGGGAGAGCGTGTGCCCGCTGGCTGGGGTGGGGGCGCCGTGGGTGGCGGAGTTCGCTCCGGCCGAGCTCGGCGCCGCCCTCGGGACCTGGGTGTGGAGGCGGCCAAGCAGCTCCTCGGCGACGCCTTGGAGCTGGCCCACCGGCTGCCCCGGCTCTGGGCGCTGGTCCAGGCGCTGGTGGTGCCGGCGTGGCGGGCCCGGATGATCGCGCGGGAGACCCGCGACCTGTCCCTGGAGGCGGCGGCGTTCGCGGACCGGCTGGTGGCCGCCACCCCGGACCGGATCGGGCAGGTCCAGGCCGCGCGGCTGGTCCAGGAGGCGCGGCTCTACTTCGACCCCGACCGCGCGATCGCCGATGAGGACCACGCCCTGGCCCGCCGCGGGGTCTGGTCGCGCCCCGGAGCGTCGGGTCCGGCGACCACCGAGATGTGGATGACCCTGGACACCCCCGATGCGGAGCTCTTCGACCAGAGCCTGTCCCGGGTCGCAGCCGACCTGCGCGAGCTCGGCGACCCTGAGAGCCTTGATGTGCGGCGGGCCCGGGCGGTCGGGGTGCTGGCCGACCCCCAGTACGCGTTGGACCTGCTCTCCGGGCGCGAAGGAGCAGCACCCACCCAAGGTGGCGGGGTCGCGAACCTGTTCGTGCACCTCACCCCGGCCGACCTCGAAGCCGACCTGGCTGGCGAGACTGGGGCGGTCTCCATCGAGCGGCTCGGCGCCGCCACCACCCGGTTGCTCACCGACTGGCTCGCCCGCCTGAGCGGCACCGGCGGCAAGGTCGTGGTCCGCCCGGTCCTCGACCTGGCCGCCAACGCAGCGGTGGACCAGCACGACCCACCACCGGCGATGCGCGAACTGGTGTTCTTGCGTGACGCGCACTGTGTCTTCCCCGGCTGCTCCCGGGACTCCCGGGCCTGCGATCTGGACCACCTCACGCCCTACGTGCCGATCGACGAGGGTGGGCCCCCGGGCCAGACGCATCCGGGGAATCTTGCCCCGTTGTGTCGGACCCATCACCGGGTCAAAACCCACACCGCTTGGGACTACACCCGCCTCGAGGACGGTGGCTATGCGTGGACCTCACCGACCGGACAGGACTACGACGTCGTCCCCAGCGACCGCCGCCCACCCACGCGACCCCGCCCGGCACGACCGGCAGAGTGGACAGCTCCGGGGCAGCTGGCGCAGCTCGTGATCCCACGCCAGCGCCGACGAACCTGACCGCCCCAGCACCCCGACCCCAGCCCGGTCGGGGCCACCAGCACGCCCACAGCAAAGCCGAACCCGTCCCCAGGCGTGGTGTCGAGACGGGCCCGGCGGCGCCCTCGACAGACCACCGTCGGCCGGCCCTCCTCAACCACCGAGGACCGGCTCACTCGTGCGAGGCGATCCACTCAGCGATCAGGGCACGGAGCGCGGGGGTCTTCGCCTCGAGGTCTGCGAGGTCGAGGAAGCGCGCGACCCGGGAGGTGTCGCCCTCGCCCTCGAGCAGGCCGGTGGGGTCGGGCAGGGAGGCGCCGGTGTGGAACATCAGCGACGCGTGCTTGGTCGACCTGGGGTAGAACGAGGCGATGTTGCCGCGATACATGAAGGTCGGGGCCTTCCACTTGATCGTCTCGGCGACCCGGGAGTCGCAGGCGAGGATCACCTCGCGGACCGCCTGCACGAGGTCCTTGCGCGGGTTCTCGTAGGCGGCGAACCACGCGTCGACGTCGGGGTTGCGGTTCTCCACGCGACCACGGTAGTCGCGCAGCGCGACGCCGGCGAGGATCAGGTGATCGTCATCCCGCCGTCGACGGGCAGCGTCTGGCCGGTGATGTAGCCCGCGGCGGGCGAGGCCAGGAAGACGGCGGTGGCGGCGAGCTCGCGGGGGTCGCCCTTGCGGCCGATCGGGATCCGTGCGCCCATGGCGTCGAGGTAGCCGTCGGGGTACTGCTCGGTCATCTCGGAGGCGAAGAACCCCGGCGCGATCGCGTTCACCCGGATGCCCTTGCGCCCGGACCACTGCTGCGCCAGGTCGCGGGTCAGTCCGATCAGGCCGGCCTTCGACGCGGCGTACGCCGCCTGCGGCAGTCCGGCCGTGGTCAGGCCCAGTACCGAGGAGATGTTGATGACCGAGGAGCCCGGCTGCATCACCCGGCCGCACGACTGCGCCATCCAGTAGCAGCCGTTGAGGTTGACGTCGATCACCGAGCGGAACTGCTCCGGCGTCTCGCGGGTGGCGGGGACCGCGGTGCCGACGCCGGCGTTGTTGACCAGCACGTCGACGCGGCCGAACTCGGCCATTGCGGCATCGACCAGAGCCTGGCACGCCTCGGGGGAGGAGACGTCGGTCTCCACCGAGATGGCACGTCGCCCAGCGGCCTCGACGAGATCGGCGGTGTCCGCGAGCCGCTCGACGCGCCTGGCGCCGAGCGCCACGTCGGCGCCGGCCTCGGCGAAGCCCTGGGCGAAGGCGACCCCGAGACCTGAGGACGCACCGGTGACGACGACGACCTTGCCGTCGAGGGAGAACAAGTCAGTGATGGTCATGGCCCCGATCATGCCGTCTCAGCCCTGAGCGGCGCTCCTGGCGTCCCAGGCCGAGCGCACCATGTCCTCGAGCGAGTGCCGCATCCTCCAGTCGAGGTCGCGCCCGGCGGCCTCGCCGGTCGCGACGATCCGGGCCGGGTCACCGGGACGGCGCGGACCGACCTCGGGGGTGAAGTGGATCCCGGTCACCGTGCGGATCGCGTCCATGATCTCGCGCACCGAGGAGCCGGCGCCGCTGCCGAGGTTGTAGACCGGCAGCAGGTGCTCGCCCTCGGAGAGTCGTTGCGCAGCCACCACGTGGGCGGCGGCGAGGTCGGTGACGTGGACGTAGTCGCGCACGCAGGTGCCGTCGGGAGTCTCGTAGTCGCCGCCGTTGATCCTCGGCGTCCGCTGCGCCAGCAGCATCTCGAAGACGATCGGGAACAGGTTGTGCGGGCTGGTGTCGTAGAGATCCTCGGCCCCGGAGCCGACCACGTTGAAGTAGCGCAGCGAGGTGTGCTTGAGCCCGGTCGCGACCGCCTGGTCCCGGATCAGCCACTCGCCGATCAGCTTGCTCTCGCCGTACGGCGACTCCGGGTTGGTCGGCGTCTCCTCGGTGACCAGGTCGACGTCGGGGGTGCCGAAGGTCGCCGCGCTGGAGGAGAAGACGATCTTGTCGGCTCCGGTCCGGGCCATCGCCTCGAGCAGGTTGATCGTGCCGGTGACGTTCTGGACGTAGGTGTGCAGCGGACGCTCCACCGAGACGCCGGCGTACTTGTACCCGGCGAGGTGCACGACGCCTTCGACGTCGTACTTCTCCATCGCCTCGACGAGCAGGGGAGTGTCGACGATGCTGCCCTCGACAAGGGGCACGTCAGGGCGCACGAACTCGCGGTGACCGCTGGAGAGGTCGTCGACGACCACGGCCTCGAGACCGACCTCACCGAACGCCCGCACCACGTGGGCGCCGATGTAGCCCGCTCCGCCAGTGACCATCCACGCCATCAGGCGCCTCCGTTCCGTGATGTACCTCGTGTCCGGACCTGGGTGGCGATGACCGGAGATGGGTACTACCGTGCATACGTTTGTCGATCTCGGGAGGCCCGATGGTACTGGCAGCGGACACCCAGCTCCGGTTGGACGCCAACTGGATCGACTTCGTGCTCGTCGGCCTCTACTTCGCCTTCGTGATCGGCATCGGCCTGATGGCCCGGCGCTCGGTCTCGACCAGCATCGACTTCTTCCTCTCCGGGCGCTCGCTGCCCGCATGGGTGACCGGGCTGGCGTTCATCTCGGCCAACCTCGGTGCCGTCGAGATCATGGGGATGTCGGCCAACGGCGCCCAGTTCGGCATCCCGACGGTGCACTACTTCTGGATCGGTGCCGTGCCGGCGATGCTGTTCCTCGGCGTGGTGATGATGCCCTTCTACTACGGCTCCAAGGTGCGCTCTGTCCCGGAGTTCATGCGCCGTCGCTTCGGCACCGGCGCCCACCTGGTCAACGCGGTCAGCTTCGCGGTGGCACAGCTGCTGATCGCCGGGATCAACCTGTTCCTGCTGGCCAAGATCATCAACGTCCTGCTGGGCTGGAACCTCTACCTCTCGCTGGTCGTGGCCGCCGCCGTGGTGCTGTCCTACATCACCCTCGGCGGGCTCTCGGCCGCGATCTACAACGAGGTGCTCCAGTTCTTCGTGATCGTCGCGGCCCTGTTGCCACTGACCCTGCTCGGGCTGCACAAGGTGGGCTGGTACGGCGGACTGAAGGAGAAGATCACCGCCGCGGGCGACGGTGCCGCGCAGCTGAGCTCCTGGCCGGGCACGAACCTGACCGCGATCGAGAACCCCGTGCTCTCGGTGATCGGGCTGGTCTTCGGACTCGGCTTCGTGCTCTCCTTCGGCTACTGGACCACCAACTTCGTCGAGGTCCAGCGGGCGATGGCCTCGAGCTCGATGTCGGCAGCCCAGCGCTCCCCGATCATCGGCGCCTTCCCGAAGATGTTCGTGCCGTTCATCGTGATCTTCCCCGGGATGGTGGCCGCGGTGGCGGTCTCCGAGGTCGCCCAGGCGAAGGCCTCCTCCGACCCGGGCTTCGACTACAACAACTCGCTGCTCTACCTGATCCGCGACCTGCTGCCCAACGGCATGCTCGGCATCGCGATCGCCGGTCTGCTGGCCTCGTTCATGGCCGGCATGGCGGCCAACATCTCGGCGTTCAACACGGTCTTCTCCTACGACCTGTGGGAGACCTACTTCGTCAAGGACCGCAGCGACGACTACTACCTGCGGGTCGGGCGCGATCGCGACGGTCGGCGCCACCGTGGTGGCGATCGGCACGGCCCTGATCGCGCGCAACTACCAGAACATCATGGACTACCTGCAGACCCTGTTCGGGTTCTTCAATGCACCACTGTTCGCCACGTTCATCCTCGGCATGTTCTGGAAGCGGATGACCCCGGCTGCGGGATGGACCGGACTGGTCAGCGGGACGCTCGCCGCGGTCCTCGTCGGCGTGATCGGGACCGATGTCCTGGGTCCCGCCTCCATCGGCCTGATCGGGCTGACCGGCCAGGGGGCGAGCTTCGTGGCCGCCGGGGCCGCGTTCGTGGTGGACCTCATCGTGAGCATCGCCGTCACGATGGGCACCAGACCGAAACCGGAGTCCGAGCTGCGCGGCCTGGTCTACTCACTGACCCCGAAGGCCGACTTCCACGACGCCGACGAGGGCGAGCTCGCGTGGTACCAGAAGCCGAACACCCTCGCCGGGATCGGGCTCGGCCTGGTCGTCATCCTCAACGTCGTGTTCTGGTAGGGAGGAACCGTGTCGGAGAACGAGTTGCCCCACCGCGCCGGACTGTTCGACATCCGGTTCATCATCGCGCTGCTGATCGGGACCTACGGCGTGATCCTGGTCCTCGCCGGCCTGTTCACCAGCGAGAGCCAGCTGGCCAAGGCCGACGGCGTGAACGTGAACCTCTACGCCGGTCTCGGCATGGTGGTCGTGGCCGCGGCGTTCGTGATCTGGGCGCGCGTGCGCCCGATCGTCGTCCCCGCCGACCCGGAGGCCGAGGCCCCCGACGGGACTCCCGACGAGGCCCCCCACGAGGCCCCGGACGAGGGTGACGGCCCGGCGCACTGAGCAGTCAGCAGATCCGCGGCAGCTGCTCCCCGATCGGCAGGTCGACCACCCGGGTGCCACCCAGCGCGGTCCTGGTCACCACCATCCGTGGGTGCTCGGCGACACAGGTGCCGATCCGGGCCGCCTGACCTCCCAGCGGGTGCCGGTGCATCGCCTCCAGGACCTCATCGGCGCTCTCCGGCGGCACGATCGCGACCAGCTTGCCCTCGTTGGCCACCTGCAGCGGGTCGAGGCCGAGCAGGCCGCAGGCGTCGCGCACCAGCGCCGGGATCGGCAGGTCACGCTCGATCAGATCCATGCCCACTCCGGCGGTGCGCGCGATCTCGTTCAGCGACGCCGAGAGCCCGCCACGGGTCGGATCGCGCAGCACGTGCAGGTCGGCGCCGGTGGCCACCATGGTCGCGACCAGGTCGTGCAGCGACGCGGTGTCGCTCCTGATGGTGGTCCCGAACTCGAGACCCTCCCGGCAGCTCATCACCGCGATCCCGTGCACGCCGATGTCGCCACTGACCAGGATCACGTCGCCCACGGCCGCCCGCCGCGGGTCGAGGTCCACCCCCTCGGGGATCACACCGATCCCTGCGGTGTTGATGTAGACCCCGTCACCGCTGCCGCTGTCGACCACCTTGGTGTCGCCGGTGACCAGGTGGACCCCGGCCTGGGTGGCCGCGCGGCCGACGTCCTGCGCGACCCGGCCGAGGTCCTCCAGGGAGGTGCCCTCCTGGAGGATGTAGGCCGTCGAGAGCCACAGCGGTCGCGCCCCGGCCATGGCCAGGTCGTTGACGGTCCCGTTCACCGCGAGGTCGCCGATCGAGCCGCCGGGGAAGAACATCGGCTTGACCACGAACGAGTCGGTGGAGAACGCCAGCCGGGTGCCGGCGCTGTTGCCGTGCGTCGGGTCGAGGGTCAGCACTGCGGCGTCGGCGAGGTTGGCCTGCGCGGCCTCGCCGTACGCCGGCAAGAAGAGCTGGTCCACCAGCTCGCCCGACATCGCCCCGCCGCCGCCGTGACCCATCACGATCATCGGGGTGTCCCGCAGCGGCGCCGGACACACCCAGCCCTCGAAGTCGAGGGCGTCCGGAGCCTCCGGGGGAGTGACCGGGTCGGCGCTCATGGCGTTCCCACGAGCTCGAGCCGACGGTAGGTGAAGTAGGCCGCACACGCTCCCTCGGAGGAGACCATCGTGGCGCCGAGCGGGTTGCGGGGCGTGCACTCCTTGCCGAACGCCGCGCACTCGTGCGGCTTGATCAGTCCCTGCAGCACCTCACCGGAACGACAGATCTTCGACTCCTCGGTGTGGATGCCGTGCACTGAGAAGCGTTGCTCGGCGTCGAAGTCGGCGTACTTCGCCGACAGCTTCCAGCCGCTGCCCGGGATCATCCCGATGCCGCGCCAGGTGCGGTCGGTGACATCGAAGACGTCGCGCAGCATCTCCATGGCCGGCAGGTTGCCCTCGTCGCGGACGGCACGGGGGTAGGCGTTCTCCAGCTCGTGACGGCCCGACTCCAGCTGGACGACCGTGCGCCGGATGCCCTCGAGGATGTCCAGCGGCTCGAAGCCGGTGACCACGATCGGCACCTGGTACTTCTCGGTGAGCGCGGGGTACTCCGAGGTGCCCATCACGCTGCACACGTGGCCGGCCGCGAGGAAGCCCTGCACCCGGCAGCTCGGCGACTCCATGATCGCCGCGATCGCCGGCGGCACCAGCACATGGGAGACCAGCAGCGAGAAGTTGGGTACGCCGAGCCGCTTGGCCTGGTAGACGGTCATCGCGTTGGCCGGTGCGGTGGTCTCGAAGCCGATCCCGAAGAAGACCACCTCCCGGTCGGGGTTCTTCCGGGCGAGGTTGAGCGCGTCGAGCGGGGAGTAGACGACCCGCACGTCACCGCCGGCGCTCTTGATCGAGAACAGGTCCTTCTCGCTGCCGGGCACCCGGAGCATGTCGCCGAAGGAGCAGAAGATCACCTCGGGCCGCTCCGCGATCGCCAGCGCCTTGTCGATGATCTCCAGCGGCGTGACGCAGACCGGGCAGCCGGGGCCGTGGATCAGCTCCACCTCCTCGGGGAGCAGCTGGTCGATGCCGTGCCGGATGATGGAGTGGGTCTGGCCGCCGCAGACCTCCATCATCGCCCAGGGCTGGGTGGTCGCTGCGTGGATCTGGTCCAGCAGCCTGCGTGCGAGGTCGGGGTCGCTGAACTCGTCGAGGTACTTCATGACTGTGATGCCTCCTGGGCTCCCTGCTCGGTGTTGTGCTCGATCCCTGCCTGGCGGGCCGCGAGGGCGAATCCGTCTCCGAACTCCTCCTCGAGAATGCCCATCCGCTCGAAGTTGGCCAGCGTCTCCAGGGCCGACTGCTCGTCGAGCCGCTGGATGGCGAACCCGACGTGCACCACGACGTACTCGCCGATGGAGGCGTCGGGGATGTACTGCAGACAGACCTCCTTGCGGACCCCGCCGAAGTCCACGTCGGCCATCAGGGTCCCGTCCACCTCTGCCGTGCTCAGCACGCGTCCTGGAACTGCGAGACACATGGCGTCTTCCTTTCTCTCATCGACATGCGTTGACCACGATCTGGCCCAGCGCGATGCCGCCGTCGTTGGGTGGCAGCTGCCGCGGGCGGAGCACCCGCAGACCCTGCTGCCGGAGGGTGTGCTCGACCGCCTCGAGGACGAGCGTGTTCGCGAACACGCCGCCGCCCAGGGCCGCGGTCGCGAGCCCGCTGGCCCGGGTGGCACCGCGGACCAGCTCAGCGACGAGGTCGACCACCGCGTGGTGGAACCGTGCGGCGACCACCTCGGTGGACCTCCCCGCCCGCAGGTCGGCCACGACCGCGCGCACGACCGGTGCGGCGTCGGCGGTGACCGGGTCGTCGGTGGTCAGGGCGAACCGGTAGCCGGTGCCGGCCGTGGCCTGCCAGGCCTGCCGGGCGAACCCCTCGAGCTCGATCGCGGCCTGGGCCTCGTAGTCGACCTCCTGGCGCAGGCCGCACAGCGAGGCGACGGCGTCGAAGAGGCGTCCCATGCTCGAGGTGGGCACAGTGCCGAAGCCGGTCTCCAGCTGGTGCTCCAGCACCCGCCGCTCGGTGGCGGGGCACGCCTGGAGCGGTGCCAGGTCGTCGGCCCACTGCACTCCCGCCGCGCGCAGGTGCGACATCGCCATCCGGTAGGGCCGGAGCACGCTGGCGTCGCCGCCGGCGAGCGGCACGTAGGCGAGGTGGGCCCAGCGCCGGGCGGCCTTGTAGTCGCAGACCAGCACCTCGCCACCCCACACGGCGCCGTCGGTGCCGTAGCCGGTGCCGTCGAGCGCCACCCCGACCACGCTCTGGCCGACGTCGAGACCGTGCTCGGCCATCACCGAGGCGATGTGCGCGTGGTGGTGCTGGACGGTGCTGAGCGGGCGACCGTCGGCCTGCTCACGGGCCCAGTCACCGGAGCGGTAGCCGGGGTGCGCGTCACAGACCAGCTCGCCGGGCTCGACGCCGGTGAGCATCTGCAGGTGGTGCGCCGTGCGGGTCAGCGCCTGCACGGTGGCGAGGTCGTCCATGTCCCCGACGTGCTGGCTCACCCACGCGTAGCGACCCTGGGCGACCGCGCAGGTGTTCTTCAGGTCGGCGCCGGCCGCCAGGGCGGGCGCCACCTCGAAGGGCAGTGCCACCGGCAGCGGGGCGTAGCCACGCGAGCGGCGGATCGGCACCTCGGCGCCGGCCACCGATCGGGTCACCGAGTCGTCGCAGGCGATCTGGATCGGCCGGTCGTGCCGCAGCCACGCGTCCGCGAACGGCGCCAGCCGGGTCAGCGCCTCCTCGTCGTCGGTGACGATCGGCTCACCGGAGAGGTTGGCGGAGGTCATCACCAGCGCGTCCGGCCCCGGAGCGTCACCGGGCAGGCCGAAGAGCAGCGTGTGCACCGGCGTGTAGGGCAGGAACAGGCCGAGGTCGGGGTTGCCGGGGGCCACGGCGGGGGCGACCCCGGTGCCGGGGCGTGCGCGGCGGGGGAGGAGGACGACCGGGCGGCGGATCCCGGTGAGCAGCTCCTCCTCGTGCTCGGTCATCGTCGCCAGCGTGCGGGCCACGGCGAGGTCGGCCACCATCACCGCGAACGGCTTGGCACCGCGCTGCTTGCGCCGTCGCAGCTCGGCCACGGCCCGCTCGCTGCGGGCATCGCAGGCGAGGTGGTAGCCGCCGAGGCCCTTCACCGCGACCACGCCACCGGCGGCCAGCAGCTCCCGCGCACCAGTCAGCGCCGCCTCCCCGGTGCGGGAGTCGCCGTCGCGGCCGACCAGCTCCAGCCTGGGGCCGCAGTCGTGGCAGCACACCGGCTGGGCGTGGAAGCGCCGGTCCGCCGGGTCGTCGTACTCCACGCGGCACGCGGCACACATCTCGAAGCCCGCCATCGTCGTGGTCGCCCGGTCGTAGGGCAGGTCGGTGATGATGGTGAACCGCGGGCCGCAGTTGGTGCAGGTGACGAAGGGGTGCCGGTGGCGCCGGTCGGACGGGTCCGCGAGCTCGGCCAGGCAGTCGGCGCAGGTGGCGACGTCGGGTGAGGCCAGGGTGCGGGCGCCGGAGCCGGGCGTCGAGCCCACGATCGTGAACTCGGTGCCGCCCCGCACCGCGACGTCGGTACGCCGGACCGATCCGACGGCTGCCAGGGGCGGGGCCTCCTCGACGAGGGAGCGGGCGAACTGCTCGAGGGAGGCCGGATCACCCTCGACCTCGATCTGCACCCCGGCGCCGGTGTTGCCCACCGAGCCGGAGAGGTGCAGCCGCCGGGCGAGGACGTAGACGAACGGACGGAAGCCCACCCCCTGCACGACCCCGCCCACCTCGAGGCGGTGCCGGGCGCGCAGGGCGTGGGCCGTGGTCATGGCAGCTCCGGCTCCCGCGAGCGGCCCATCATCTCCAGGCCCGCCAGCGCTCGCTGCGCCTGGTCCTGCTCGATCACCTCGAGGGCGAAGCCCATGTGGATCAGCACCCACGAGCCGGGGACGACCTCGGGGTCGACCAGCATGCCGAGGTTGATCGGCCGCTGTGCTCCGAGGACGTCGACCAGGGCCAGCATCCCGCCGTTGCCCTCGAGGGTCCGGACCACCTGACCGGGGATGCCCAGGCACATGTCAGCTCCTCGTCGCGGTCGGCAGGTGCTCGCGCAGCAGCGTGCGCACCGCGTGGACGGCCTCGGGGACGGCCGCTTCCACGGGCGGCGTCAGGCCGATGCCCTCGCCGGTGTCAGCCGGCCGGCAGCCCACGACGAAGGTGGGCGGCAGGGTGCCGCCGAGGTCGCGCAGCCCGGCGAGCATCGCGACCGGAGCCATCCCGTGGGGGTCGAACTCGCCGCCACCGAGGTCGGACTCGCCCACCTCCAGCACGTGGATCTCGCCGGGATCCCCCGCCCCGGGCACGGCGTCGACCAGCACGAGGGCGTCCACGCCGTCGAGCAGGTCGTAGGCCAGGTGCATGCCCCGGATCCCGTAGTCGACGGCGCGCACGCCCTCCGGCAGGTCGGCGCCGGCGAGCAGCCGGCGCACGACCTCCGGTCCGAAGCCGTCGTCGGTGCAGAACAGGTTGCCGACGCCGGCGACCAGCACTCGTGTGCTCAGGATGCGTCCTCCTCGTCCTCGACCGGCCCCGTGGCCCCACCGGTGTGCGCGCCCTGACGGTGGGTCTCACCGTCGGCGTCGCCCGGAGCCTCCTGTTGCCGGCCCTCGTACGGCGGCACGGTCTTGCCCGTGGTGTCGGGGTCCTCGTTGTAGTTGGGTCCGCTGGTCATCTCTCCTGCCTCTCTCGTGGGGGTGCTGCTATCCGCCGCCGGACTGCAGGTCGGGGGCGTCGTCGCCAGCCCCCTGAGCCTTGATCGAGGTGTCCGAGTCGTGGTCCCCGGTGTCGGAAGGACGGTCCACGGGGCCGCCTCCCGGTTCGTCGGCGCCGGTGTCTCGTGATCCCTCGGGACCACGCGCCTCCTGGGGCTCCTCCTCGAGGTGCTCGCCTGCCTGCTCACTCATCTCCGTCCTCCTCCTTCGTGGGTCTCGGTCTCACATCTGGCGAATCTTCAGGTACCGCTTGATATCGGGAATCGACCGGATTCCGACGCCCACGGCCACCGCGGCGACGACCGCCGCGATGACTGTGGTCAGCATTCCGACTGTCTTCATGACCTGCTCTCCTCTCGATCGGTCGGGGTCAGGGGCTCGAGCTCGTCCGGCGCGAAGTAGAGGTAGCGGCCGTACCAGTCGTGCAGGTCGGCGGCGGGGTCGTCGAGGAGCACCAACGCCACGTGGGTCTCGCCGTCGACGTCGGAGAGCACGGCCGTGACGCGGGCGAGCTGTCCTTCGAAGAAGAGGTCCTGGGCATCGGCGCGGCGCGAGGGGTGCACGCGCACGACGCTGCCCTTGCTGACCGCGATCCCGTTGATCACGACGCTGTCGACCTCGGGGTCGACGCTCTCGTCGGCGGCCGGGTCCCACCACGGCACGTCACCGGTCTCGAAGGTGGTCGGCTCCTGCGGCACCCCGTGCGGGTTGCGCAGCACGCCGTGCAGCTGTTGCAGCGTCTCTGGCGACATCGAGTCGCACCGGTCGATGATCTCCGCCGCGCGGGGGTCGGTGGCGCGGGCCTCGAGCTTCTCCTCGTCGGTCATCGTCATCACCCGCAGGGTGAGGATCTCGTCGATCTCGGTGGAGTCGAACAGGGCGCCGGCGCTCTCCTCGGCGATGCTCGGGTGGTCGTAGAGGATGATCGGCGAGCCCAGGACCACGTCACGGCTGCCCTCCGGGCCGGCCAGCACCGGCCAGCAGCGCTCGTGGTGGCAGCGGGCGGCCGCCGCGACGGCCTCCTCGGGCGGCTCCAGCAGCGAGACGAACCTTCCGCCGCGGCCCTCGACCAGGACGTGCGCGCCGATCAGCGAGAACCCGATCGCCTCGGCCTTGTCCGAGACCAGGTCGGGGTGGGCGTTCTCGACGCTGACGCCGAGACGGGCGTAGTCGTCGTCGCCCGTGGCCTCGACCCGCACCCGCGCGACCAGCGGCCGGCGGTGCCGCGTGACTTGGCCCACGACGGCACCGCCGGTCTCCTGGAGCGGGGTCGTCTCCACCCCGCCAGGTACCTCGACCGTGGTCTCGTAGGCCTCGGCCGCGGCGCTGCTGGAGAAGGCCGCAGCCAGGGAGTACGCCGCGAAGGTGTGCTCGTGCTCGACGGCCTCCTCCCAGCTCAGCCACGACTTCTCGTCGACGACCAGCTCGTCCACCGCCACGAAGCCGTCACCCTCGCGGCGCTCGACCCGACGCTCGACCACCTGCAGGAACCGCAGGTGGACGGTGACGGCCGGGTGGTCCACCGAGACGTGGTCCTGCTCGAAGAGGCACTCGAAGGACATCCCCGGAGGCTCGCTGAAGCTGGCCCGAGCGGCGTGGGGCGGCCCCAGCACCCCGAACTGCCAGCGCGACTGGTTCTTGCGCGAGCTCGCGCGGTAGGGGTAGAGCAGGTAGCCCTCGTAGAGCACCGCGTCCGCGACCGCGCGGACTCCCTCGATGCTCATGAGCCCACCTCGTTGTTGGTCAGCCCGTTGGTGAGGCCGTTGCTCGACTCGAGCAACGTCTCCACGGTCTCCTCCCAGGTGGTCAGCCCGTGCTCGGCCTTGAAGGCGGCCAGCTGGTCGATCACCGCGTGGTCCATCCGGATCCAGCCGGTGTTGGGGAAGTAGGAGCGGATCATCTGCTGCCAGACCGTGACCGGGAGCTGGTAGTCGGCCTCGCAGTCCCACGGCACCTGCTCCACCCCGAAGCCGTCCAGGCCACGGGTGAAGACCGTGCCGGAGAACAGCAGTGCCAAGGGCACCTGGCCCGCTCCCAGGGCGTGCAGGTAGCGGGAGCCGGTGAACTCGAAGTCGTAGGTGCAGGGCAGCGGCAGGTCGACCTCGGTGACGCCGGTGAAGCCCGGGACCATCGCGCTGGCCTGCATCCACAGGAACGGCTTGAGCGTCTGCGCCCACCGGTCGCGCTCGCCGAACAGGGCCCGCAGCCCGCTCTCGTCGCCCTCCTCGTAGGGGCGACGCTGCGGTTCGATCCGCACCTGGCAGCGCAGCGCGATCGCGTGGATCGTCTGCTCGGTGGACTCCTCGATGCGCAGCCGGGCGGTCAGCTGAGGTGCCGCGGCGTAGGGCTCGGCGAAGATGTCGATCACCGAGAAGGTGTAGCTGCTCATGACCGGTCGTCTCGGGGTGCGGCGTCCGGTGCCGGGCGACTGAGCTGCTGCACCTTGGCGAAGAAGGACTCGATCGCCTCACGGGCCTCGGTGCCGCCGTCGAAGCCGCGCCACAGCAGGCGCAGGTGCCCGACCAGCTCATAGCAGGCGTCGATCGGCACCAGGTGGGCGCTCGCGGGTCCCTCCTCGTGGGCAGCGGCCCGCACCAGCAACGCCTCGACGTCGGGGCGCAGCGTGGTCAGGGCGGGGTTGGCCTCGACGATCCGCTCCCAGGACTTCAGCGGCAGCTCGGACTCGGTCGCACCCGCGGGGCCGGGGTAGAAGGCGACCACCCGCTCCTGCACGGAGTTGTGGAAGAAGAACGCCAAGCCGACCGGGATCTGCAGCTCCTCCCACTGGCCGGTGCCGAGGTCGAAGCCGGGGAAGGACAGGTAGCGCTCCGGGACGGCGCGGTAGCGCAGCTTGGCCTGCTCGTCGGTGAACAGCAGGTAGCAGCCGCGGCAGGTGCACATCAGCGAGCGGCTCTCGAGGTTGACCACGTGCTGGTGCTGTTCGCCCACGGGCGCGGCGCACATCTCGCAGCGCTCCTCGGTGGCCGGCTCGGGCCTGGTCGAGGTGATCCGGCGCAGGCTCGCCAGTGGAGGTCGGCCCAGCATCGTCATGCCGGAACCGTCGAAGGCACCGCCACCGAGCTGAGGCCGTCGTCGGTGAGCAACGGCAGCGGGTCGAGGTGCAGGCCGTCCTCGTCGAGGCAGGCACCGGCACGGCGTACGTCGAAGTGGGCGCGGCAGGTCGGGCAGCGGAGCACGGCGTCCCCGACCGCGGCGCCGAGTCGGCGAGAGAGCGCAGCGCCGCGCAGCGAGCCCTCGCAGCGGGCACAGCGGTCGACGAAGGCGAAGACCGTGCCGTCGAGCCGGCAGACCAGGACCGAGGTGTCGTGGACCTCGAGCACGACGACCTCGCCGGAGGTCAGGGCGGCGGCCTCGGGGACCCGGACCCATGAGACCGCGGAGGACTCCACCTCGCTCAGCCGGGAGCGCAGCGAGTCGACCGGGATCAGGCCCTGGGCCGACGGTGCGGAGGTGACGTCCTCGACCTCGATGGCGCTGACCTCGGGGGCGGCCGCCTCGATGGCACCCTCCACGGCGAGCTTGAGCGTCACCGAGGAGGAGGGACATCCGTCGCAGCTGCCCAGGAGGCGCAGCCGGACCACGCCGTCCGCACTCACCCCGAGCAGCTCGACGTCGCCGCCGTGGGAGCCGAGGTAAGGGCGCACGCCCACCAGCGCCTGCTCGACGCGCTGGCCCACGTCGTAGGGGTGCAGCCCGTGCACCAGCAGCAGGCTGGCGACCAGGTCGTCGGCCGCCAGCGCATCGAGCACCTGGTCATCGAGGTGCCCAGCGTCGTGGACCAGCTCGAGGATCCGCTCGATCCCGGCGCCGTAGAGGTCGGCCACCAGGCGGACCAGCTCCTCGGCACGCTCGCGAGCCACCACGCCGCCACTGCCGGAGGCGTCGAGCAGCGCGTCGATCCGCTCGCCCGTGGCACGCAGGGAATCGGAGGGCGAGTCAGTGGGCGTCGGGGAAGCCATGTCGGCTAGCTGCCGGCGGACTGGGTGGGGGAATGGAGCAGCTCGAGCTCCTTGCCCTCGCCGAGATACATGTGCACGCCGCAGGGCAGACAGGGGTCGAAGCTGCGGACCGTGCGCATGATGTCGATGCCCTTGAAGTGCTCCCGGTCGTTCTCCTCGAAGATCGGCTGGCCCTGCACGGCGTCCTCGTAGGGGCCGGGGGTGCCGTAGGAGTCACGGGGGTTGGCGTTCCACGGGGTCGGGGGGTAGGGGTGGTAGTTCGCGATCTTGCCGTCGCGGATCACCATGTGGTGGGAGAGCACCCCGCGGACCGCCTCGGTGAAGCCGCAGCCGATGCCCTCGTCAGGGACGGTGAACTTCTCCCAGGTCTTGGTGCGCCCGGCCCGGATCTCCACGAGCGCCTTCTCGGCGAAGTGCAGGGCACACGCGGCGGCGTAGGCCTGGAAGTAGCTGCGGGCGCGGTTGCGCTCGATGGTGTTGCTCCACTGCGGGACCTTCCACTCCAGCTCCACCGGTCCCTTGAGCGCGGTCTTCGGCAGGTTGATCTTCACGCTGTTCCCGGTCGACTGCACGTAGCCGATGTCGACGAGCCCGGCGAGCGCCGTCGACCACAGCCGGGCCAGCGGACCGCCGCCGGTGTCGAGGGCGAGGTAGTCCTTGCCGTCGAACCAGCGCGGGGACATCACCCAGGAGTACTTGTCGTCGAGGTCGCGCTTCTGCGGCCGCGGGTTGGTGTGCTGGTTCCACGGGTGCCGCCGGTCCACCGGGTTGCCCAGGGGGTCGCGCTGGACGAAGGTCTCCTGGCCCTCCCAGTCGTCGTAGTAGGACGAACCGAGCAGGATCCGGATGCCGAGGTTGATCTCGACCAGGTCGGTGGTGACCAGCTTGCCGTCGACGACCACGCCGGGGGTGACGTACATCTTGCGTCCCCAGTTGGTCATGTCCTTGTACTCGAAGTTGCAGTGCTCGGGGTCCTGGAAGGATCCCCAGCAGGCGAGCAGGATCCGCCGGTTGCCGACCTCCTCGTAGCCGGGCAGCGCGGTGTAGAAGAAGTCGAAGAGGTCGTCGTGCATGGGCACGGTCTTCTTCATGAACTCCACGTAGCGCATCAGCCGGGTGATGTAGTCGGTCATCAGCTGGATCGTGGCGACGGTGCCGACCCCGCCGGGGTAGAGCGTGGAGGGGTGCACGTGGCGGCCCTCCATCAGGCAGAACATCTCCCGGGTCCACCGGCTGACCTGCAGGGCCTCGCGGTAGAACTCCCCGGTGAAGGGGTTCAGCGAGCGCATGATGTCGCCGATGGTCCGGTAGCCGTGGTCGGCCGCGTGCGGGGCCTCGGTGTTGTTCGCCAGCTCGAGCACCCCGGGGTTGGTCTCGGAGACCATCTTCTCGCAGTAGTCGACCCCGACCAGGTTCTCCTGGAAGATGTTGTGGTCGAACATGTACTCCGCGGCCTCGCCCAGGTTGACGATCCACTCACCGAGGTGTGGTGGCTTGACGCCGTAGGCCATGTTCTGCGCGTAGCAGGAGCAGGTGGCGTGGTTGTCACCGCAGATGCCGCAGATCCGGCTGGTGATGAAGTGCGCGTCGCGCGGGTCCTTGCCCTTCATGAAGATCGAGTAGCCGCGGAAGATCGACGAGGTGCTGTGGCACTCGGCCACGACCTTCTGGTTGAAGTCGATCTTGGTGTAGATCCCGAGGCTGCCGACGATGCGGGTGATCGGGTCCCACGCCATCTCGACGAGGTCGCTGTCTGCGGCGGCGTGCTTCTTCCTGCTCGTGCTTGGAATCGTGGAGGTCATTGCCGTGGCTCACATTTCCGTTGGTTTGCCGAGAACTACCAGGTCCGGGTGGCGCCAGTGGTCAGCACCCTTCCCGGCTTGCGCCACTTGGGCTCCTTGTCGAGGGTGTGCGTGGTGATGCCGCGCAGCCGTCGCATCGTGTTTCCGTAGAGACCGACCGTGGTCGTCGAGAGCTTCCCGCCTGGGGGCTCGTCCATGAACGGCATGAACTTGTCGGGGAAGCCCGGCATCGTGCAGCCGATGCAGATCCCGCCGACGTTGGGACAGCCGCCCATGCCGTTCATCCAGCCCCGCTTCGGGACGTTGCACTTCACCGTGGGACCCCAGCACCCGAGCTTGACGATGCACTTCGGGGAGCCGTACTCGTCGGCGAAGTCACCCTGCTCGTAGTAGCCCGCGCGGTCGCAGCCCTCGTGCACGGTCTGGCCGAAGAGCCAGGTCGGGCGCAGTGCGTCGTCGAGCGGGATCATCGGCGCCTGTCCGGTCGCCATGTAGAGCAGGTAGGTCAGGGTCTCGGCCATGTTGTCGGGCTGGGCGGGACACCCGGGGACGCAGACGATCGGGATGCCGGCCTTGGACTTCCAGTCCCAGCCGAGGTAGTCGGGCACCCCCATCGCACCGGTCGGGTTGCCGGCCATCGCGTGGATGCCGCCGTACGTCGCGCAGGTGCCGACCGCGACGATCGCGGTCGCCTTCGGGGCCAGCCGGTCCAGCCACTCGCTGGTGGTCATCGGCTGTCCGGTCGCCGGGTCGTTGCCGAACCCGCACCAGTAGCCCTCGTCGTGGAGCTGCTCGTTGGGGATGGACCCCTCGACGACCAGCACGAACGGCTCCAGCTCGCCGCGGTCGGCCTTGAAGAACCACTCGAGGAAGTCGTCGGCACCGCCGTTGGGGCCGCACTCGAAGTCGATCAGGGGCCAGTGAACCGCGATCTGGGGGAGGCCGGGGAGGGCGCCCAGGGCGATCTCCTCGATGCTGGGCTGGGTGGCCGCGGTCAAGGAGACCGAGTCCCCGTCGCAGCTGAGTCCGGCGTTGATCCACAAGACGTGGATCAGTGTCTGCTCCGCCTGCACCGCTTCGGCTGTGGGCATGTCCGCCACACTTCCCGGGGGGTGGGGTACCCCCCACTTATTGCTGCTGGGGCCGACCCGTACGGCTCACTTGCGCAACCAGGTTTTCACCCTAAGCACCGAGCGCGCGACTGTGTCAAGCGTCACATTGCGCCAGCGCGCGTGAGGCTCAGGATCCAGTCGTACCAGTCGCTGAGGTTCTCCCCGGTGCGGGCCGAGACCGGCAGGATCTGCACCCCCGGGCGCAGCGAGCGGGCGTCACCGGCGAGCCGGTCGAGGTCGAAGTCGACGTAGGGGAGCAGGTCGATCTTGTTGACGACCACGAGGTCGGCCGCGGCGAACATGTGGGGGTACTTCAGCGGCTTGTCGTCGCCCTCGGTCACCGAGATCACCACGGCCTTGCGGGCCTCACCGAGGTCGAACATCGCCGGGCAGACCAGGTTGCCGACGTTCTCGACGAACACCAGCCCCCCGCGCGGTGGGTCGAGCTGGCGCAACGCGCCCTGGACCATCGCGGCATCGAGGTGGCAGCCGGCGCCGGTGTTGACCTGCACCGCGCTGGCTCCGGCTGCCCGGATCCGCTGGGCGTCGAAGACGGTCTCCTGGTCACCCTCGATCACCGAGACCTCACCGGGCAGCTCGCGCACGGTGCGCTCGAGCAGCGTGGTCTTGCCCGAGCCCGGCGAGCTCATCAGGTTGACCAGCGTGGTGCCGCGCTCGCGCAGCCACTGCCGGTTGGCTGCGGCGAGGTCGTCGTTGCGCGAGAGCAGGCGCTCCTCGAGGACGAGGGTGTGCGTGCGCAGGTCCGCGTCCTCCGGGTCGTGCGGGTGGGCGTGCTGGTGGTCGTGCGGGTGATCGTGCGCGTGTTCGTGCGGTGTTCGTGCGGATGCGCGTGCCCGGGGGTCACGCCCTCGACGCGGACGTCGTCGGCCCCACAGCCGCAGGTGCGGCACATCTCAGACCACCTCCACCGAGCTGACCTGCAGCTCGCGACCGGTGACCACCTGGACGTCGGCGCTGCCGCAGTCGCAGAGCAGGATCATGTCCGGTAGCAGGGTCTCCTGCTCGCACGTCCGGCAGTGGACCCGGGTCTCGGACTGCTCGACCTCGAGGCGGGCACCGGCCAGCGGCGTACCCTCCGCCGCGAGGTCGAAGCAGAAGAGCAGCGCGTCGGGGACGACCGCCATCAGCCGTCCGACCTGGACCCGCACCACGTGGACGCGACGGTCTCCCGTCCGAGAGAGGACGGTCTCGACGATGCTTTCGGCGATCGACAGCTCGTGCACGAGCACTCCAATCCTTCCTTGGCACACTAGGTCCCGATCCGGGCATGGGCAACGGCAGATGAACCAGGACGCGGCTGCCCGGTACGATGACGCCATGTGGCAGCTGCTGCTCCTTCGTTAGCCGCACCGGTGCACGACCCGGTGCGGCCGCCCCTCGTCCACGGGGGGTTTTTTTGTGCCCCGTGCAGACCCAGTAACCGAGAGAGACGACGATGAGCCAGACCCCCGCCCACGACCACGAGACCGCGGCCTACGACGTCCAGGCCACCGAGGCCCGGTGGCTGCCGGTGTGGGAGAAGCTCGACGCGTTCCGCGCCGACGACGCCAGCGCGCGCGAGAAGCGCTACGCGCTGACGATGTTCCCCTACCCCAGCGGTGACCTGCACATGGGTCACGCCGAGGTGATGGCGCTGCACGACGTGATCGCGCGCTACTGGTGGCAGCGCGGCTACGAGGTGCTCAACCCGATCGGGTGGGACTCCTTCGGCCTGCCCGCGGAGAACGCCGCGATCCGCAACGACGAGAACCCGGCCGTCTACACCTACGCCAACATCGAGACCCAGGCCGAGTCGTTTCGCAAGTACGCCGTGTCCTTCGACTGGTCGCGCCGGCTGAACACCTCGGACCCGGAGTACTACCGCTGGACGCAGTGGCTGTTCTTGAAGTTCCGTGAGCGCGGCCTGGCCTACCGCAAGTCATCGCCGGTGAACTGGTGTCCCAACGACCAGACCGTGCTGGCCAACGAGCAGGTCGTCGGCGGCATGTGCGACCGCTGTGGCGCCGAGGTGACCAAGCGCGAGCTGACGCAGTGGTACTTCAAGGTCACCGACTACGCCCAGCGGCTGCTCGACGACATGGAGGCGCTGGAGCAGACGTGGCCCTCGAAGGTGCTGGCCATGCAGCGCAACTGGATCGGCAGGTCCGAGGGTGCGCACGTGGACTTCGAGCTCGACCTGGCCGACGGCGGCCGGCGTACCGTCACGGTCTTCACCACCCGCCCGGACACCCTCTATGGCGCAACCTTCATGGTGGTCGCGGCCGACGCCCGGATGGCGGCCGAGGTCGTCGCCCCGGAGCAGCGGCAGGCACTGGAGGACTACCTGGTCGGGGTCCGCAAGGCCACCGACATCGACCGGCTGGCCACCGACCGGCCCAAGAGCGGCGTCGACCTCGGGATCACCGCGGCGAACCCGGTGACGGGGGAGCAGATGCCGGTCTGGGCGTCGGACTACGTGCTCGCCGACTACGGCACCGGCGCGATCATGGCGGTCCCGGCACACGACCAGCGCGACCTGGACTTCGCCAAGGCGTTCGGGCTGCCGGTCCGGCGGGTCGTGGACACCGGCGAGGACAACCCGGAGGAGACCTTCGTGGCGACCACCGGCGACGGGGTCTACGTCAACTCCGGGGACCTGGACGGGTTGGCCGACAAGACCGCCGGCGTCGCGTCGATCATCGCGACCCTGGAGGAGCGGGGCACCGGCACCGGCACGGTCAACTTCCGGCTGCGCGACTGGCTGCTGAGCCGTCAGCGGTACTGGGGGGCGCCGATCCCGATCATCCACTGCGAGACCTGCGGCGAGGTCGACGTACCCCTGGACCAGCTGCCGGTGGAGCTGCCCGACCTGAGGGGCTCCGACCTCAAGCCCAAGGGGGTCTCGCCCCTGGCGGCCGCGGAGGAGTGGGTCAACGTCGAGTGCCCCACGTGCGGTGGCCCGGCGCGACGGGACAGCGACACCATGGACACCTTCGTGGACTCGTCGTGGTACTTCCTGCGCTACTGCTCACCGCACCACACCGACGGCCCCTTCGACGAGGCCGCAGTGCGCAACTGGATGCCGGCGGCGCAGTACGTCGGTGGCGTGGAGCACGCGATCCTGCACCTGCTCTACAGCCGGTTCTTCACCAAGGTGCTGCACGACATGGGGATGATCGACTTCGTCGAGCCGTTCAGCGCGCTGCTGAACCAGGGCCAGGTGATCAACCAGGGCAAGGCGATGAGCAAGTCGCTGGGCAACGGCGTCAACCTCGGCGAGATGATCCGGGCGTACGGCGTGGACGCGGTGCGGCTGACGATGGTCTTCGCCGGTCCGCCCGAGGACGACATCGACTGGGCCGACATGTCCCCGGCCGGCTCGCTGAAGTTCCTGCAGCGGGCCTGGCGCCTCTCCGGCGACGTGGACTGCGCGCCGGGCACCTCGGCGCAGGGCGGGGACGTGGCGCTGCGCCGTGTCACCCACCGCACCGTGGCCGACGCCGAGCAGCTGATCGAGTCGCACCGGTTCAACGTCCTCGTCGCCCGCACGATGGAGCTCGTCAACGCCACGCGCAAGGCGATCGACTCCGGCTGCGGGTCCCAGGACCCTGCCGTGCGCGAGGCCACCGAGACGGTGGCGATCCTGCTCTCCCTGGTCGCGCCCTACACGGCCGAGGAGATGTGGGACCGCCTGGGCCATGCGCCCACGGTCGCGCGGGCCGGTTGGCCCGTGGTGGATCCCGCCCTGCTGGTGGAGGAGAGCGTGACCGCGGTCGTCCAGGTGCAGGGCAAGGTCAAGGCGCGGCTCGAGGTCTCCCCGGACATCAGCGACACCGACCTCGAGGCCGCGGCGATGGCCGACGAGACCGTGCAGCGTGCCCTGGAGGGCAGGACCGTCCGCAAGGTGATCGTGCGGGCGCCCAAGCTGGTCAACATCGTCGCAGGCTGAGGCGGTCGCGGCTCAGGTGTCGGTCCCCGGGCTGGTGGGGTCGCCTCCGGGCAGCTCGCTCAGCGGCGCGGGCACGCACTGGCCGAGCGTGATCGCCTTGTACTTCGCGAACTCCGCAGAGCTCCGGGCCGCCTCCGGGTAGTCCTCGGGCGCCAGGTCGGCGTAGTACTGCACCGCCTCGAGGAGGTCGTCGGCCCGGCTGGAGGGGTCGGTGTCCGCCTCGGCCCTCGCGATCGGCAGCGCCGCCCGGAAGTGGGCGACGGTCTCGGGGTAGTCGCCGGCGTTGAAGGCCCGGATGCCGTCACGCACCTCGGCGCAGGCGGGCGAGCCCGAGCTGCCGGCGCCCGGATCGGGCGGAGTGCCGGGATCGGACGGGGCGCTGGGACTCGGCGTGGCCGCGCTCTCCCGCTGCTCCCCACCGACCGAGCAGGCGGTGGTCAGAGTCAGCAGCAGCGCGACCGCAAGGGTCCTCACAGCAACGCGACCGCGTCCGCCACCGGGGTCTTGCCCGCGAGCACGTCGAAGGTCTTGCCGACGCTGGCGGGCTCCTCCAGCGCCACGGCCAGCACGGCGGCGACGTCGGCGCGCGCGATCTCGCCACGGTCCAGCGAACCGACCTGCACGAGGCCGGTGGGGTCGTCGTCGGTGAGCAGGCCGGGCTTGACCACGGTCCAGTCCAGGTCGCGGGAGCGGATGTCGTCGTCGGCCTCCTGCTTCGCGCGGAGGTAGACCTGCATCACGTCCTCGGAGTCGGGGTCGGCGGTCTCGGTCCCCATCGAGGACAGCAGCAGGTAGCGACCCACCCCGGCCTTCTGTGCGGCGTCGGCGAGCATGATCGCCCCGTCACGGTCGACGGTCCACTTGCGCTCGGCGTTGCCGTCCGGGCCTCCGCCCGCGGCGAAGACCACGGCGTCGGCGCCGCGCACGGCCTCGGTCATCTCCTCCACCGTCGTGGCCTCGAGGTCGAGGAGTACGGCGGAGGCCCCGTCGGCCTCGAGGTCCGCGACGTGGTCCGCGCTGCGGACCAGGCCGACCGGCTCGTCCCCCCGGGCCACGAGGATCCGCTCGAGGTGTCGTGCGATCTGGCCGTGTCCGCCGGCGATGACGACGCGCATGCTTGCCTCCTGTGCTCAAACGGTGTGCTGTCCGTCTCGACGTTAACGACTGGTCCATGGACCGTGACAGCCGCCCGCCCCCGCGACGCTAGCCTTCGGTCATGTCCGTCGCCCTGGTCACCGACTCGACCGCCTCGCTGAGCCCAGAGACCGTCGCCGAGCGGGGCATCACCGTCGTCCCGCTGCAGGTGGTGATCGGCGCGGCCGCCTACGACGAGGGGGTCGAGGGTGGTGTGACCCCGCAGATGCTGGCCGACGCGCTGCGCGAGTGGACCCCGGTGAGCACGTCGCGGCCCAACCCCGAGGCGATGCTCGAGGTCTACGAGGGGCTGGCGGCGGGCGGCGTCACCGAGATCGTGTCGATTCACCTCTCGGCCGAGCTCAGCGGCACCTTCGAGTCCGCGCAGCTCGCGGCCGGCCGGTCCCCGGTGCCGGTCACGTGCGTGGACTCCCACCAGGTCGGCATCGGCACCGGGTTCGCCGTACTCGCGGCGGCGGAGGCGCTCGCCGACGGAGCCGGCGCCGCGGCAGCGGCCGAGGCCGCGCGGGCGCGCGGCGCAGCCACCACGTCGCTGTTCTACGTCGACACCCTGGAGTACCTGCGCCGCGGCGGGCGCATGGGTGCCGCCGCAGCGCTGGTCGGGTCGGCGCTGGCGGTGAAGCCGATCCTCAGGGTCAAGGACGGTCGCGTGGGCCCGTTCGAGCGCGTGCGCACCTCGACCAAGGCCCTGACCCGGCTCGAGGAGCTCGCGGTGGAGGCCGCCGACCAGCAGCAGGTCGACATCGCGGTCGCCCACCTCGCGAGTCCCGACCGCGCTGCCCAGCTGGCGGCCCGGTTGCAGGAACGGCTCACCGGCCAGCTCGACGGCAGGCTCGTGGAGGTGGGCGAGATCGGTGCCGTGCTCGGGGCGCATGTGGGGCCGGGCATGGTCGCGGTCTGCGTCTCGCCGCGCTGAGGGCCGCCGAGGCGGAGGTCCACACCCGGCCGTCGTCGGAGGTTGTCCACAGCCGAGGCCGGGGCGGTTCCGGGGGTCGGCCACGGTGCCTAGCGTCACCTCATGCGCAAGCACTCCCAGGACCAGGCCGCCGAGGCTGCGCGACTGCGGCTGGAGCTGCTCGGACGCGAGCTGGAGCAGGCGGGTCTCACCCCGTTGGCGCCCTTCGATCAGCCCCCGCGGCCTGAGGAGTCCCCGGTCGGCCTGCCCGAGCCCACGGTGGTCACGCCTGCCGGCCGCCACCTGCGAGCGACGTCGGGTCGAGGCTCCTCGCGGCTGACCCGATGGCTCGGTGAGCAGGTGCCGGAGACATTCCGCGGCCAGACCGGCCTGGGCCACGGGCCGATCGCGCTGGTGGCGGCGCTGGTGGTGCTGGCAGTGCTGGTCAGCGTGGCCGGCTTCGTGCGGGCGGGCGGCAGCAGCGAGGCCGTGGCGCCGGTGTTGCCGGTGACCGGGGCGACCCCGCTGGCCAGCACGGCGCCTGCTGCCACCGCCTCGGGCTCCTCCTCACCCACCACAGCGGGGCCCTCGGGCACCGTGACGGTCGACATCGCGGGGAAGGTACGCCGCCCCGGGGTGGCCACCTTGCCCGCCGGCGCACGCGTGGTCGATGCGCTGGAGCACGCCGGCGGCCCGCGCGGCCGGGTCGACCTGACCAGCCTCAACCTGGCGCGCGTGCTCGTCGACGGCGAGCAGATCCTGGTCGGTGCCCCTGCGCACGCGACCGGCCCGGCCGCGGGGGCGGTCGCCGGTGCCCCGCCGGCGACGGGTGCGCTGGTCAACCTCAACACCGCCACCGCCGAGCAGCTGGACACCCTGCCCGGGGTCGGGCCGGTGACCGCCCAGAAGATCCTGTCCTGGCGCACCGAGCACGGGGCGTTCGCCGCGGTGGACGAGCTCCTCGAGGTCGACGGGATCGGTGAGAAGACCCTGGCGGAGCTGGCTCCACTCGTGACGTTGTGACCGCTCCGGCTGCGGGGCAGCCGAGCGCCGGTGCCGGCCACGACCTGCGCACGCCCGTTCTCGGGCTCGTGGCGTGGACCGCGGCGGTCGCCGGCTTCCTGGCCCCGGTGGTCGTGCCTGTCCTGGCCGGCGCCGGGTGCGTGCTGGTGCTCCGGCGCCGACGGCAGGGGCGGCCGGTCGCGACCGGGGTGGTCTGGCTGCTGGTCTGGACGGGGCTGTCGTGCTCCACGATGGTGCGCGCGGAGTCGGTGGAGCGCAGCCCGGTGGAGGCGCTCGCACGGCAGGGCGCCGCGGTCCGGGCGCGACTGGTCGTGACCTCGGACCCGGTGCTGCGCGATGGCCGGTTCGGCCGCTACGTGACCCTGCGGGCGCGCGCCGTCGAGGTCACCGGTCGTGGCTTCCGGCACCGGGGGCGCGCAGCGGTCCTGGTGATCGCGGAGGAGTCCTGGCACCGGGTCGAGCTGGGTGCGGAGGTCGGGACCATGGGCCGGCTGCAGCGGGCCAAGACCCGCGAGCTCGTGGGCGTGCTGACCAGTCGTGGACCTCCCGAGGTGGTGCGGGGGCCTGGCGTCCCCCTCCGGGCGGCCGGCGCGCTGCGGCGGGCGATCCGCGACGCGGTCTCCAGACAGCCCGAGGCGCCGCGAGCGTTGGTCCCGGCGCTCGTCGACGGCGACGACGGCGGCCTGCCGGAGGAGGTCGTCACCGACTTCCGGATCTCCGGGCTGACCCACCTGCTGGCGGTCTCGGGCACCAACCTGACCCTGGTCGTGGGTGCCCTGCTGCTGCTTGCCCGGTGGGCGGGGGTGCGCGCGCACGGGCTGACCGTGGTGGGGCTGCTCGGGGTGGCCGGCTTCGTGCTGCTGGCCCGGACCGAGCCCAGCGTGGTCAGGGCTGCGGCGATGGGCTCGGTGGCGCTGCTCGGACTCGGCACCAACGGGCGCCAGCGAGGTGCGCGCGCGCTGGGCGTGGCGGTGCTGCTGCTGCTCGTCATCGACCCGTGGCTGGCGCTCTCGACCGGCTTCGCGCTCTCGGCGGCCGCCACCGCCGGGATCCTCTGGCTTGCTCCCGGGTGGCGTGACCGGCTGTCGAGGTGGCTGCCCCGTGGTGTCGCGGAGGCGGTGGCGGTGCCCTTGGCAGCACAGCTCGCGTGCACCCCGATCGTGGCGGCGATCTCGGCCCAGGTGAGTCTGGTCGCCGTCGCAGCCAACCTGCTCGCCGCCCCGGCGGTCGGGCCGGCCACGGTGCTCGGACTCGCGGGTGGGGTCGTGGGGCTGGTCTCCGAGCCCGTGGGGCGGCTGGTCGCCGCCCCGGCCGCGTGGTGCGCCCGATGGATCGTCGCGGTCGCCGAGCGCTGCGCCTCGCTGCCCACGGCCGCCGTGGGCTGGTCGGCCGGCCCCGTCAGCATCGCCGCGCTCAGCCTGCTCTGCCTCGCGGTGGCGCTGGGGCTCTCGTGGCTGCTGGCCCGCCGGCTCGCGACGGTGTCGATGAGCGGCGTGCTCGTGGTCGCGCTGCTCGTGCCGCTGCCGACGCCTGGCTGGCCGCCGCCGGGGTGGGTGATGGTCGCCTGCGACGTCGGGCAGGGCGACGGGCTGGTGCTCAACGCCGGCCCGGGCACCGCCGTTGTGGTCGACGCCGGTCCCGATCCCCGGGCCATCGACGGCTGCCTGCGGCGTCTGGGCGTACGCCGGGTCCCGCTGGTCGTGCTCACCCACTTCCACGCCGACCATGTCGACGGGCTGGCCGGGGTGCTGCGCGGCCGGGAGGTCGGTGCGGTCGAGGTGACGCCGTTGGCCGACCCGCTCTCCGGCGTACACCTCGTGGAGGCGGTCGCCGCCGCGGCCGGCGTGCCGGTGCAGCGAACGGCGTACTCCCAGACCCGGAGGGTGGGGCCGCTCACCTGGCAGGTGGTCGCCCCGTCCGGCGACCCACCCGCAGCCTCGGAGTCCCCGCCCAACGACTCCAGCGTGGTGCTGCTCGTGCGGACGGGCGGGCTGCGGCTGCTGCTGATGGGCGATGAGGAGGGGCCGTCGCAGACGCGGCTGCAGCGGGAGACGGGGGGAGTGCCGGTCGACGTGCTCAAGGTGGCCCACCACGGCAGTGCGCGCCAGGATCCCGATCTGGTCAGGGCCACGGGCGCCCGGCTCGCGGTGATCTCCGTCGGCGCGGACAACGACTACGGCCACCCGGCGCCGTCGCTGCTGGCGCTGCTGGCCGAGTCGCGGATGGAGGTGGCCCGCACCGACCGGGACGGAGACGTGGCGGTGGTCTCACGCGATGGCCTGCGGGTCGTGCGCCGGGGCTCGGACCACCTCGCCCAGCGTGGTTGAGAGCATCGAGACATGCCTCAGCACGCATTCAGCCAGGTCGACGTCTTCGGGAGCGCAGCACTCTTGGGCAACCCGGTCGCCGTCGTGCACGACGCAGGCGACCTCGACGACGCCACGATGGCAGCCTTCGCCCGCTGGACCAACCTCTCCGAGACCACCTTCCTGCTGCCCCCGAGCGACTCTCGCGCGGACTACCGGCTGCGGATCTTCACACCGGGTGGGGAGCTGCCGTTCGCCGGCCACCCGACGCTCGGCAGTGCGCACGCCTGGCTGGAGCAGGGGGGTGAGCCTGCGGCGGGCGACCTGGTGGTGCAGGAGTGCGGCGTGGGTCTGGTCCAGCTGCGGCGCGAGGACGAGCGGCTCGCCTTCCGGGCCCCGGACCTGCTGCGCCACGGGAACGTCGAGCCGGGGACGGTCGCCGACGTGGTGACTGCCCTCGGGCTCGAGGGCGACCGGGTGCTCGGCGCCAACTGGGTCGACAACGGCCCTGGATGGCTCGGGCTCGAGCTGGCCGCCGCTGCCGACGTACTCACCCTGCGGCCCGACTTCGACGCGCTGGGCGGACTCCCCGTGGGGGTGATCGGGCCGCACCCGCAGGCCGACCGTGCCGAGCTGGGCGCCGACTTCGAGGTGCGGGCCTTCTACGCCGACATCTCCGGCAACGAGGACCCGGTGACGGGCAGCCTGAACGCCGGCCTGGCGATGTGGCTGGTGCGTGCCGGGCGGATCCCGGCGGACTTCGTCGTGCGCCAGGGCACCGTGCTCGGTCGAGACGGACGGGTGCAGGTGAGTCGGGACGCGGTCGGCGACATCTGGGTGGGTGGAGCGAGCCGGATCCTCGTCCAGGGTTCGGTGACGCTGTGAGTGGGTTTCGAGACGGTCGCAGAGCGAGCTCCTGAACCACCGGGGCGAGCCTGTCCGGGGTGCGTGAGAAGGTGTCGCCATGGCCAACCTGACGCCGGAGGACGTGCTCGGCCGGATCATCCTGGTCACCGGTCCGGAGGAGTTCCTGGGCGAGCAGGCGATCAACGCGGTCCGCGCGGCCGTGCGCCGCCACGACCCGGAGGCGGAGTTCTCCGAGACGCTGGCCGCGACGCTGACGATGGCCGAGCTGGGCGACCTGGCCTCCCCGTCGCTGTTCTCCTCGACCCGGTGCATCGTCGTACGCCGGCTCGAGGACCTGCCGGAGGAGTCCGTGGCCGGCCTGCTCGACTATGCCGCCGGGCCGGCCGCGGACATCGCGCTGGTGCTCGCGCACAGCGGCGGGCAGAAGGGCAGCGGGGTGCTCACCAAGCTGCGCAAGCTCGGCAGCGTCACCGAGGAGAAGTCGGCGCCGCTGAGCGCGCGGGAGTTCCCCGGCTTCGTGGTCAACGAGCTACGTCGTCACCAGGTCCGGATCGACCCGGACGCCGCGGAGTTCCTGGTCCAGGCCGTGGGCCAGGACCTGCGCTCGCTCTCCGCGGCGGCCCACCAGCTGGCCGGCGACTTCGCGGGGCAGCCGCTGACCACCGAGATGGTCAAGCGCTACTTCGGCGGCCGGGCCGAGGCCAAGTCCTTCGCGGTGGCCGACCACGCGCTCTACGGGCAGACCGCCAAGGCTTTGGAGGAGCTGCGCTGGGCGCTGGAGCGCGGCACTGCCCCGGTGCTGGTGACCAGCGCCATGGCCGGCGGGCTGCGCAGCCTGGCCAAGTTCATGTCGCAGCCGCGCGGGATGCGCAACAACGACCTGATGCGGGAGGTCGGGGTGCCCTCGTGGAAGCTGGACACCATCCGGCGCCAGTCGCACGGCTGGGACCCCGACGGGGTGGGGCGCGCGATCCGCTCGGTCGCGCGCGCCGACGCCGAGGTCAAGGGTCAGGCCAGCGATCCGGCGTACGCCCTGGAGAAGATGGTCCTCGACATCGTTCGGGCGCGACCGCGCCGCTGAGCGGTAGCGGCCGAAGAAGCAACGAGGCGCCGCAACCCCCGTGGGGTGCGGCGCCTCGAGCAGTGCTGGCGGGCCTCAGAGCGAGGCGGCCTCCTTGTGGATGGCCGACTTGCGGTTGGCAGCCTGGTTCTTGTGGATGACGCCCTTGGAGGCGGCCTTGTCGAGCTTCTGGGTCGCGACCAGCGCGGCGGCCTTGGCCTCGTCGGCGTTGCCGGCGGTGACGGCCTCACGGAACTTGCGCACAGCGGTCTTCAGCGCCGACTTCACAGCCTTGTTGCGCTCGTGCGCGGCGTCGTTCTGCCGGTTGCGCTTGATCTGGGACTTGATGTTCGCCACGTCAGGCTCGCTTCGTTGGTATGTGGATCAGATGCGGATCAGATTCGGGGGTCCGGAGGTGGTCCAGACACGAAGGGAAACGATATCAGCGGGCGGCAGGGCGCCCAAATCGGGAGTGCCCGCCTCAGCCGCCGGAGATCCTGGCACGGCGGGTGATCTGAGCGCCGTCGAGGGTCCGCGTGCCGGGCACAGCGTCAGCCGCCTCGCGGAGCATCGCCAGGGCGACGTCCTCGGCGCGGGTGGGACGGAACCGGCCGAGCACGGGTGCGAGCGCGCGCATCGCCAGCAGTCCCACCCGTTCGCCCGGGCGTGACTCCTCGCGGCTCCCGTCCAGGATCGAGGGCCGGAGGGCGACGGTGGTGGTGATCCCCACCCGGGCGACGTCGCGCTCGGTCTCGCCCTTGACCCGGTTGTAGAAGATCCGCGAGCCGGGGTCCGCGCCCATGGCGGTCACGTGCAGGAAGCTCGAGGCCCCGGCGTGACCGGCGGCCTGGGCCAGCCCGACCACGGCGTCGTGGTCGATGGCGCGGAACGCGTCCTGGCTGCCGGCCCTCTTGATCGTCGTGCCCAGGGCACAGAACACGTCGTCGACGGCGGGCAGGTCCCCGACCGCGGGAAATTGGGTGACCAGCTGCTCGAGCTTCGGGTGCTGCACCAGCAGCTCCCTACGGCCGAGGCTGACCACCCGCGTCCAGCGCTGGTCCTCCAGCAGCAGGCGCAGGAGGTGTCCGCCCACCAGGCCGGAGGCACCAGCCAGCATGGCCACTCGCTCGTCGTCGTCCACGGCGCCACAGTAGGGGTCGACCCGGGGGTGGCCCGGGTGCGGGATGCCGCGGGGTGGCTAGGTTGGCCGGATGCTGCCCTCGGATCTCGACCTCCTGCACGCCTGCGGACGCCCCAGCCTGACGCCCGACGGCGACCTCGCCGTGGTCACGGTGAACCGTCCCGACCTCGCCTCCGACCGCTACCACGGCGGGCTGTGGCTGGTCCCGACCTCCGGTGGCGCTCCCGTCCGGCTGACCACCGGCGAGAGTGACTCCGCTCCCGCCGTGAGCCCGGACGGACGGCTGGTGGCCTTTCTGCGCGCCGGGGACGGTACGCCGGCACAGGTGCACGTCACCGGTCTCGCGGGTGGAGAGCCGCTGCGCCTCTCCGACCACCCGCTCGGAGCGGGTGCCCCGGCCTGGAGCCCCGACGGCACCCGACTGGTCTACAGCGCCCGGGTGCCAGAGCCGGGGCGCTACGGCACCGAGGACGCGGAGGGGAAGAGGCCGGGCCCCGATGCGGAGCCGGCACGTCTGGTCACCGAGCTCGCCTACCGCACCGACAACCTCGGCTACACCCGCGACCGACGTCGGCACCTGTTCGTGCTCGACCTGCCCGACCTAGCCGACGCCCCGGGCACCGACCTTCCCGAGCTGCCGCTCACTGCACGCCAGCTCACCACCGGCGACCACGACGACACCGACCCGGTCTGGAGCCCCGACGGGGCCACGCTCGCGTTCCTCTCCTCCCGGCACGAGAGCAGGGAGCGCGACCTGCGCTCCGCGGTGCACCTGGTCGGCAGCGACGCCGTGGAGCCGGTGGCCGAGCCGCCGGCTGCCACTGCGGGCGACCTCTCCGTAGGTGGCGTCCAGTGGCTCTCCGACGGCCGGCTGGTGCTTGCCGCCTCGGACCTCGGTCCCGAGGGTCGCGACTTCGTAGGCCGTCCGGGTCAGCTGTGGGTGACGAGCGGCCCCGCCGCGCCGGGGGCAGGTCCCCTCGAGGTCCGCGCGCTGACGGACCCACAGGACACCGACGTCGAGGCCGGCTCGGCCGACCTCGTCGTGCTCGGCGACCGGGTCGTCGTGCGCGAGGTGCACCGGGGCGCCGTACGCCTGCTGGCCGTGGATCCCGACGCCACCGACGCGACGCCGGAGGTGCTGCTCGACGGACAGCTCGTGGTGTCCTCACACGCGGCCTCGGCCGACGGATCCACCCTGGTCGCCGTCGTGGCCGACCCGGAGCGCGCGGGCGACCTGGCCGTGGTCCACGACGGTGCGCCGACCTGGCTGACCGACGTGAGCGCCCGGTTGCGGGCCGCCGGGGTACGCCCGGCGCAGGAGGTGGAGGCCCGCTCCGCCGACGACCATCCCGTGCACGGGTGGGTCGTGCTGCCCGACCCCGAGGTCTTCGGTCCCGGGCCGCACCCGGTGCTGCTGAACATCCACGGCGGACCCTTCGCCTCCTACGACTGGGCGCTCTTCGACGAGGCACAGGTGTACGCCGGGGCGGGCTATGCGGTCGCGATGTGCAACCCACGGGGCTCAGCCGGCTACGGCTTCGAGCACGGTCGGGCGATCCGGCACGCGATGGGCGGCCTCGATGCCGATGACGTCCTCGCCTTCCTCGACCACGTGCTCGCCACCGACGACCTGCCCGTCGACCCCGACCGGGTGGGCGTGATGGGCGGCTCCTACGGCGGCTACATGACCGCCCTGCTGACCACGCGGACCAAGCGCTTCGCCGCCGCGGTGGTCGAGCGCGGCTACCTCGACGCCACCTCGTTCGTGGGGTCCTCCGACATCGGCTGGTTCTTTCCCGAGGAGTACCACGGCGCCGCCGAGGCGATGGTGGAGCAGAGCCCGATGGCCCACGTCGCGGCGGTGACCACGCCGACGCTGGTGATCCACTCCGAGACCGACTGGCGTACGCCGCTCGAGCAGGGGCAGCGCTGGTTCACCGAGCTGAAGTCGCGTGGCGTGCCCTCCGAGCTGCTGCTCTTCCCCGCGGAGAGCCATGAGCTCAGCCGCAGCGGACGCCCGCGGCACCGCCAGCAGCGCTTCGAGCACATCCTGCGCTGGTGGGGCGAGCACCTCCCGGTGGGCTGAGCAGTGGGCGCCGTGGTCGAGCGAGTCGGGTTTCGCGGCGTACGTCGCCGACGTGCTCGCGGAGGCCGGGGTGATCGAGGCCAACGGGGCCAACGGGGGAGCGCTCGAGGACCAGCGCGGCGTCAAGCTGCGCTTCTGGGTCCCCACCACGCCGAGCTGAGGTCCGACGTACGCCGGCCCGCCTCGGTTCGGCTCAGCGCCCCACGCGTGGGAAGATGGGGTTTCGCCCGCACCGAGTCCGTGTCGCCCCGATCGAGAGCAGTCTGTGTCCCCGAACCCCGCCGCGCCCCTGCCGGGCAGGACCGATCCCGCGATCATCCGCAACTTCTGCATCATCGCCCACATCGACCACGGCAAGTCGACCCTGGCCGACCGGATGCTGCAGCTGACCGGTGTCGTCGACGAGCGTGCTGCGCGGGCGCAGTACCTCGACCGGATGGACATCGAGCGCGAGCGCGGCATCACGATCAAGAGCCAGGCCGTGCGGATGCCGTGGACGGTGCAGCCTGACAACGACGCCGCCGCCGAGCCGGGCACCTATGTCCTGAACATGATCGACACCCCCGGTCACGTCGACTTCACCTATGAGGTCTCCCGCTCCCTCGAGGCCTGCGAGGCCGCGGTGCTCCTCGTCGACGCGGCGCAGGGGATCGAGGCGCAGACGCTGGCGAACCTCTACCTCGCCCTGGGAGCCGACCTGCACGTGATCCCGGTGCTGAACAAGATCGACCTGCCCAACGCCCAGCCGGAGAAGTACGCCGCGGAGCTGGCCGGGATCATCGGCTGCGACATCTCCGACGTGCTCCAGGTCTCCGCCAAGACCGGCATGGGTGTGGAGCACCTGCTCAACGAGATCGTCGCGCAGACCCCGGGCCCCGTCGGCGACCCCGACGCCCCGCCGCGTGCACTGATCTTCGACTCGGTCTACGACACCTACCGCGGCGTGGTCACCTACGTCCGGGTGATCGACGGCAAGCTCTCGCACCGCGACCGGATCAAGATGATGTCCAACGGCGCCGTCCACGAGATGCTCGAGGTCGGCGTGATCAGCCCCGAGCCGGTCAAGGCCGGCGACCTCGGTGTGGGCGAGGTCGGCTACCTGATCACCGGGGTGAAGGACGTCCGGCTCTCCCGCGTCGGTGACACCGTCACCAGCCAGCACCACGGCGCGGAGACCCCGCTCGGCGGCTACAAGCACCCCAACCCGATGGTCTACTCGGGGCTCTACCCGATCGACGGCGACGACTACCCGACGCTGCGCGACGCGTTGGAACGGCTGCAGCTCAACGACGCAGCGCTCGCCTACGAGCCGGAGACCTCCGGCGCCCTCGGCTTCGGCTTCCGGTGCGGCTTCCTCGGCCTGCTGCACATGGAGATCGTGCGCGAGCGGCTCGAGCGCGAGTTCAACCTCGAGCTGATCAGCACCGCGCCCAACGTGGTCTACAGCGTGCTGATGGAGGACGGCTCCGAGCAGGTCGTCACCAACCCCAGCGAGTACCCCAACACCGGCAAGATCGCCGAGGTCCGCGAGCCCGTGGTGCGGGCCACGATCCTGAGCCCCAGCGACTACATCGGCGTGATCATGGAGCTGTGCCAGTCCAAGCGCGGGCAGCTCGACGGGATGGAGTACATCTCCGAGGACCGCGTCGAGATGCGCTACACCCTGCCGATGGGTGAGATCGTCTTCGACTTCTTCGACCAGCTGAAGTCCAAGACCAAGGGCTACGCCTCGCTCGACTACGAGCCCACCGGCGAGCAGGCGGCCGACCTCGTCAAGGTCGACATCCTGCTCCAGGGCGAGACCGTGGACGCCTTCAGCGCGATCGTGCACCGCGACGCGGCCTACGGGTACGGCGTGATGCTCGCCGGCAAGCTGCGCGAGCTGATCCCGCGCCAGCAGTTCGAGGTCCCGATCCAGGCCGCGATCGGCGCCCGGGTGATCGCCCGGGAGACGATCCGCGCCATCCGCAAGGACGTGCTCGCCAAGTGCTACGGCGGCGACATCACCCGCAAGCGCAAGCTGCTGGAGAAGCAGAAGGAGGGCAAGAAGCGGATGAAGATGGTCGGCCGCGTCGAGGTCCCCCAGGAGGCGTTCATCGCGGCGCTGTCCACCAGCGGCCCGCCCGGGGACAAGCCCAAGAAGTAGCCGCTCAAGCACCCGCCCGGTCGATCGTGACCGTGGTGACGGTGATGCCGAGCGCCGCCTCGAGCGCAGCCACCGGCCGCTCGAGCTCGGCCTTGCGCGGCCGGCGGGTGCCGGCGTACCAGGTCACCGCCAGCGGTCGCCTCCGCGCCGAGCCCGCCGCGCGCCAGTGGCCGGTGATCCGCCCGTCCACCAGCAACGGCGGCAGGACCTGGCCGTTCTTGCGGTTCCACAGGGCCTCGTGGTGCTCGAGGGTGACGAACCGCTGCCGGCCCACCGGCTGGTAGGCGCACATCAGCGCATCGAACTCCGGGAGCAGGCGCACGCCCGGAAGCGGCGCGGCCGGGGGCCGGCCCGGCAGGTCGAGGTAGGTCCGCCCGTCGGGGCCGGTGACGCCGTCGAGCTCGAGGCGGGCCAGCACCGTGTCCACCGTGGTGAGCGGGAGCCCGGCCCACCAGGCGAGGTCCTGCCGGCTCGCCGGTCCGTGCGCCCTCAGGTGCACCCGGACGAGGTCGTCGAGGACGAGCGGGTCCGCGAGCCGGGAGGTCCGGTCTCCGAGCAGCGCGGCGGCGGTGCGGTACTCCGGCGCTCCCTGCCCCTCCCACCCGCCCTTGCGCGGCCGACGCACCAGCCCGCCGTGACCGAAGCCGAGGTGACGCGCCGGGTCGCGCACCAGCAGGCCCGCCGCGTCGTCCTCGCCGTGGTCGCCCAGCCAGCCGACGAGGTGGGCGTAGAGCTCATCGGGGGTGCGCCAGGTGTCGCGGGCGAAGTCCTCGAGCGCGGCCCAGACCTCCTCCAGGTCGTGGTCCGCCAGGCGGAGCGTCCGCTCCCAGAGCCGCCGGTTGCCTGCCCGCGTGGCCGCCTCGAGCAGCACGTGCTGCTCGGGCACGGTGGTGTGCACCGTCCCGCGGATGACGCTGCCGCGGACGATCTCGCAGGTCTCGTAGGCCTCGGTGAGGACGGCGTGGGTCACCCCGGGAAGCCGCGCCGCGAGCCCCAGGAACGCCGACCGGGCGGTCTGCGACTGGATCGGCCCGATCGAGCGGACGGTCTCGGCCACGTGACCGGCACTTCGGCCTCCCACGGCCGGGAACTGGCGCGGGAGCGTCGTGGCGGCCAGCTCTTCCCATGTCACCGAGACCATGGCGGCAACCTAGCCGGGGACGCAGACACAATGGTCGTCATGCGGCTTCCCGACGGCGTCTTGGGGATGGCCAGGCGTGGTCCGGACTGGGCGCGCTGGGTGGAGACCCTGCCGAAGCTGGTCGAGGAGCTGTTGGCGACGTGGCAGCTGCGTCCGGACGGCTGGATGATGCACGGTTTCGTCGCCCTGGTGGTCCCGGTCCGCACGGCCGCCGGGCGGCCGGCGGTGCTCAAGGTCGCCTTCCCCGACGACGAGGGTGAGCACGAGCACCTCGCGCTCCAGCACTGGCACGGGCGCGGCGCGGTGCGGCTGCTGCGCGCGGACCCGCACCGCCGGGCGATGCTGATGGAGCGGCTGCACCAGGAACGACTCACCGAGCTCGACGACGTCGAGGCGTGCGAGGTGGTGGCCGGCCTCTACGGCCAGCTGCACGTGCCGGCGCTGCCACAGCTGCGGTCGTTGACGGCGTACGTCGAGCGCTGGGGCGCCGGCCTGGCGCGGCTGCCGCGCAGTGCCCCGCTGCCGAGGCGACTGGTGGAGCAGGCCGTGACGCTGGCCCGCGATCTCGTCGCGGACGATGCGAGCACCGGCACGATGATCCACGGCGACCTGCACTACGAGAACGTGCTGGCCGCGGATCGGCAGCCCTGGTTGGCGATCGACCCCAAGCCGGTGAGCGGAGACCCGCACTACGAGCCGGCCCCGATGCTGTGGAACCGGTTCGAGGAGCTGACGCGGGCGCCCGGGCCGAGCCTCCGTGAAGGCGTACGACGACGCTTCCACACCCTCGTGGACACCGCCGAGCTCGACGAGGAGCGGGCGCGCGACTGGGTGGTGGTCAGAATGATGCACAGCGCCCTGTGGCGGCTCGAGGAGACGAGCTCCACCCCGGCCGCCGACGACCACCTGACCAGGTGCATCACGATCGCCAAGGCTGTGCAGGACTGAACCGGACGAGCTAGGACGGCAGGCCGTCGCGGCGGTGGCGCAGGAACTCCTGCTCCTCCACGTTGCCGGCGAGGCCGATCGCCGCGTCGTAGGCGGCTCGCGCCTCGGCGTAGCGTCCCAGCCGGCGGAGCAGGTCGGCGCGTGCCGCGTGCCAGGCGTGGTACTCGGTCAGCGCCAGCGGGTCGACCAGGGCCAGTGCCGGCGCCGGGCCGTCGAGCTCGGCGACCGCCACCGCGCGGTTCAGGGCGACCACGGGGCTCGGGTCGAGGGTGATCAGCTGGTCGAAGAGCTGGACCACCTGGTCCCACTGCGTCATCGAGGCGTCCAGCGCGTCGGTGTGCACGGCGTTGATCGCGGCCTGGAGCTGGTAGGGACCCGGCCGGCCGAGGGCCAGGCAGCCCCGGACCAGGCGGTGACCCTCGTCGACCAGGGCTGGGTCCCACCGGGCGCGGTCCTGCTCGTCCAGTGGCACCAGCGAGCCGTCGCGGACCCGGGCGGCCGACCGGGCCTCGATCAGCAGCATCAGGGCGAGGAGCCCGTCCACCTCCGGCTGCGGTCCGAGGGTCGCCTCAGCGGCGATCAACCCACGGAGCTGGCGGGCGAGCCGGATCGCCTCGCCGGTGAGGTCGGCGCGCTGGGCCTGGCCCGAGGTGCCGAGGTAGCCCTCGTTGAAGACCAGGTAGAGCACTGCCAGCACCGCACCGAGCCGCGCGGGCAGGTCTTCGGTGCGAGGGATCCGGTAGGGGATGCCGGCCGCCTTGATCTTGTGCTTGGCCCGCGTGATCCGCCGGGCCATGGTGGTCTCCGGAACCAGGAAGGCGGCCGCGATCTCGGCGACCGTCAGGCCCCCGAGCAGCCGCAGGGTCAGCGACACCCGGTTCTCCGGTGCGAGCGCCGGGTGGCAGCAGGTGAACACCAGCCGGAGCCGATCGTCCTCCACGGGACCGGTCGGCTCCGGCTGGCTGTCGTCGGTGAGCATCAGCGCCTCGGCGTACTTGTCCTCACGGCGGTGCTCGCGACGGATCCGGTCGAGGGCCTTGTTGCGGGCCACCGTGGTCAGCCAGGCCCCCGGGTTGGGCGGGACGCCCTCGGTCGGCCACCTCTCGGCGGCCACGAGGAGCGCCTCGCCGGTGGCGTCCTCGGCCAGGTCGAGGTCGCCGAACCGGCGGGTGAGGCTGGCCACGACCCGGCCGTGCTCGGCTCGGAAGACCGTCGCGAGATCACTCACCCGGAGAACGGCCTCACCTCGACCGGCCCCTTGCAGGCGGCCGAGGCGTCGCGGCCGATCGCGAGGGCGGCGTCCAGGTCGGGTGCCTCGACCACCCAGAAGCCGCCGAGCTGCTCCTTGGTCTCGGCGAAGGGGCCGTCCGTGGTCAGGACCTCGGCACCGGTGGCGTCGACCACGGTGGCCGTCGACGGCGTCATCAGCCCACCGGCGAACACCCAGCTGCCGCTGGCCTTCAGCTTTGCGTTGAAGGCGTCCACCTGCTCGAAGGTCTCCTGCAGCTCGGCGTCGGCCTCGCTGACGTCGGGGTACTCGCCGGTGTGGTGGACGGAGATCAGGTACTGCGTCATGGCGTTGCTCCTTGTGATTTCCCGAATGAGGGGCGTACGGCGCACCGGTCGCCCATCCTTGTCGATCTCTCCACGATCGCGCACCTCCGGATACGACACCCGACGGTGAGAAAGTTCGGAGAAGTTTCTCGGCCCGACTGAGAGGATCCACGCATGGGGCAGGTGATCGCGGTCAACGTCGGCCGGGTGCGGCAGGCGCCGTGGGCGGGGATCGGCCGTACCGCGATGGACAAGCAGCCGGTGACCGGCCCGGTCCACGTCGGCCGCCTGGGGCTGGAGGGCGACCAGGTCGGCGACGTCAAGCACCACGGTGGACGCGACCAGGCCGTCTACGCGTTCGCCCGCGAGGAGCTCGACTGGTGGCAGGACGAGCTCGGAGCCGAGATCCGCAACGGCCAGTTCGCGGAGAACCTGACCACCGGCGGCATCGATGTCGACGAGGCCGAGGTGGGCGAGCGGTGGCGGATCGGCACGGCCCTGTTCGAGGTCGCGATGGTCAGGATCCCCTGCAACGACTTCAAGAGCTGGCAGCGGCGCAACGGCTACGACGACCGGGCCTGGGTCAAGCGGTTCGCGCAGCGGGCCCGTCCCGGGGGCTACCTCAGGGTCCTGGAGGAGGGCGCGGTCGAGGCGGGCGACGCCATCGACGTCGTACGGCAGCCCGGCCACGGGGTCACGGTGAGCACGATGTTCAAGGCGCTGACCCTGGACCGTTCCCTGCTCCCGGAACTGCGCAAAATAGACGACCTCGCGGTCGTGGCAGGTCGAGAGCTGGCTCGGCTGGATGTCCACGGGGCTAGGCCGGGGGTGTAACGGGCGGCGCTGTGATCTAGGTTACTGCTTAGTCACGAATCCCGGTCCCTCCCCGGACCGGTCCTCCCCGTATGAGCCAGGAGCATTCATGTCGCCCGTGAACACCGATACCTCCTTCATCGAGAACCGCTCGCCCAACATGGCCGCGCAGTTCCGAGACCGGGTGGCCAAGAGCCCCACCCTGGAGGCCTATCGGTATCCCGCCGGGGACGGCGAGCCGTGGGTCTCGCTGACCTGGCAGGAGACCGGTGACCGGGTCGAGAAGCTGGCCGCCGGACTGATCGCGCTGGGCATCACCTCCGAGCAGCGGGTCGGCATCGCCGCCGGCACCCGGGTGGAGTGGATCCTCGCCGACCTGGCGGTGATGTGCGCCGGTGGCGCCACCACGACGGTCTACCCCTCGACCATGGCCGAGGACGTCGCCTACATCGTCTCGGACTCCGAGTGCCACGTCGTGATCGCCGAGGACGACGAGCAGGTCGCCAAGCTCAAGGCGCACAAGCCCGAACTGCCCCACCTCGAGAAGGTCGTCGTCATCGACGGCACCTCCGACGGCGACTGGGTGATCAGCCTCGATGAGCTCTCCGCGCTCGGGGACAAGCACCTGGCCGAGCACCCCGACGCGGTCACCGCCGCGACCGACGCCATCGCGCCCGAGCACCTCGCCACCCTGATCTACACCTCCGGCACCACCGGCCGCCCCAAGGGCGTGCGGCTGCGGCACTCCTCGTGGACCTACGAGGGCGCGGCGATCCAGGCCCAGCAGATCCTCGACGAGAACGACCTGCAGTTCCTGTGGCTGCCGATGGCGCACTCGTTCGGCAAGGTGCTGCTCTCCACCCAGCTCGCCTGCGGCTTCGCCACCGCCGTCGACGGCCGGGTCGACAAGATCATCGACAACCTCGCCATCGTCAAGCCCACCTTCATGGGTGCCGCCCCGCGGATCTTCGAGAAGGCGCACGCCCGCATCGTCACCATGCAGGCCGCCGAGGGCGGCGCCAAGGAGAAGCTCTTCCTCAAGGCGTTCGAGGTCGGCAAGCAGGTCGACTCCCTCAAGCGTGAGGGCAAGTCGGTGCCGCTGCCGCTGAAGGTGCAGCACGCACTCTTCGACAAGCTGGTCTTCTCCAAGGTGCGCGACCGCTTCGGCGGCCGGGTGCGGTTCTTCATCTCCGGCGCCGCCGCACTCAACCGCGACATCGCCGAGTGGTTCCACGCCGCCGGGATCCTGATCCTCGAGGGTTACGGACTCACCGAGTCCTCCGCAGGCTCGTTCGTGAACCACCCGGACAACTACAAGTTCGGCACGGTCGGGCCCGTCGTACCCGGAAGCCGCGTGCGGCTCGGCGAGGGCGACGAGATCCAGATCGCCGGTCCGGGCGTGATGGACGGCTACCACAACATGCCCGAGGCGACCGCCGACACCCTCACCGAGGACGGCTGGCTGCGCACCGGTGACAAGGGCGCGCTCGACTCCGAGGGCTACCTGACCATCACCGGCCGGATCAAGGAGCTGTTCAAGACCTCCGGCGGCAAGTACATCGCTCCGCCGGCCATCGAGGCCAAGTTCAAGGCGGTCTGCCCGTACGCCAGCCAGTTCATGGTCTTCGGCGCCGAGCGCAACTACTGCATCGCGCTGGTCACCCTGGACCCCGACGCCATCGTCGGCTGGGCCGCGGAGAACGGCCTTGCTGAGAAGTCGTACGCCGAGATCGTGGCCGCCCCGCAGACCCGCGAGATGGTCAGCGGCTACCTCGCCAAGCTCAACGACCAGCTCAACCGCTGGGAGACGATCAAGAAGTTCGAGCTGCTCGACCACGACCTGACGGTGGAGTCCGGTGAGCTGACCCCGTCGATGAAGGTCAAGCGCAACGTCGTGGAGACCAACTACGCCGACGTGATCGACAAGCTCTACGCCTGAGCTCCCGCGGCGTACCACCGGGACGTCATACCTCCTGGCACCCCGGGCAACCACAACGTATGACGTCCCGATGATCGACCACGCACTCCCCTCGAGGTGGTCCAGCACCTGCTGGACCACCTCGAGGAGCTCAGGCGCCGAGCGGTCGAGGTGATCAACGACCGAGGCCCCCGCTCAGGTCACCTCGACGAGGTCGGCGAACACCACCCGCTCGGCCAGCTCGTCGGCGACGGCGCCGGCCGGGGTCAGTGCGGCCTCCACCTCGCGGACGCGGAGCCGGATCCGCTCGTCGAACCCGCGGGGGACCGTGATCGCGGTGTCCAGCGGACCCGAGAACGGCGTCCCCGTGGCGGTCCAGGCGGCCACGCCGTCGGCGGCGGCACCGAGCACGCTGAGCTCTGACTCGCTCCCGACGGGAAGCGTCTCCACGATCACGTCCACCCGGTTGGGGACGGGGCCCGCAGGCCCGACCCCCTTGAGGGTGACGCTCAGGTCGACGCCGCTGCTGTCGACGATCAGGGTCCGGTCGGGCATCAGCTGGACCAGGTCGGTGTGCACGACGGTCGAGACGGCGTGCGCGTCGTCGAGGCTGGTCGGCTGGTAGCGGGTCACCGCGAGCCGGACGAAGGGGCGGTACGACGTGATGGCCAGCCCCGGTACGTCGACGTCGGCGACCCAGCGACCGCCGGCGAACGCCGCGTCGAAGCCGACGACGGTGACCGGCCCCGCCTCGGGGTGGGTGACCGGCATCGGAGTGCCGGCGAAGTCGGCGGCGGTCGGGACCCGGTCGGGGAGGGCCGGGGTGTCCCACACCGGGTCTCGGCCGACCTCGCAGAGCTCCACGACCACGCCGAGCTGCTCGCCCTCACCGGAGAGGAACCAGGGTCGCGACAGCTCGACGCGCAGCAGGCCACCGCGCCGATGGCGTCGCTGCACGCTGCCCTCGACCTCGACGGAGCCGACGAACGCGGGCACGGTCGCGTGGACGGCCGGGGGCGCCGGACGGGCGGTGTTCTTCACCGGCACGGGCTCCAGCGTGGTGGAGGTGACGAACAGCTCCGCGTCCTCGTCGGGCCGGTAGAGATGACGGAACCGGCTCACGGCGGTCAGGGTGTAGGCGACCTCGCGGTGCCGGGTGTCACCGAGCTCGTGCACCAGCGTGGCGCCGAGGACCTCGTCGCCGCGGTCGATCACGACGTCTTGCACCTTGACCCCGGTCATCTTCGTGCGGACCTCGTCGTCGAACTCGGTCCACGCGGCGGTGACCTGCAGCTGCACGGTGCTGTTCACGTGCACGCCGAGCATCGGGGTGCTGGGCACGAGCACGGCCGAGGTGCCGTCCGGCAGGCGGTGCGGTTCCAGGGTGCCGGACGGCACGGCCAGCGGCCGGCGTACGGCGTGCACCAGGGTGAGGTCGTGGGAGGGGGTGGACATCGGGTGCCGGCCGTTGTGCACCGGATCGCCGTCGCCGGGGGACCCGGTGCGCCACTGGTGCACGGCGAGGTGGCTGTCGACGCCGTCCTTGAGGAACGACGAGAGGGCCACGGTGAGCTGTTCTGCGGGTGCGAGCCGCACCTGCACCACCGCACCGGCCGAGCCCACCCTGACCGGTTGGTCCGAGGTCTCCTCGACAGCCTGCAGCCGGAGGGTCTTGTCCGCGGCGGCGGGCCAGGCGCCCGCCCAGCCGGGCTGCTCGGTGCGCGCGGCCAGCCCTCCCGGCTCGGGGACGGGGAAGACCGTGACGCCCTCGGACGCCGGGTCGGGCAGGCCGTGCTCGAGGGCGCGCAGGACGTGCGCGAAGGTGGCGCCGTCGGACCCGTCGAGCATCCCGTGCTGCTCGGCCACCTCCAGTGTGGTCAGCGGAGCGGCGAGCACGCGGACGTCGTTGCGCGGGTACCCCGGCGCGTCGGAGCGGACGACCAGGTGGTCGAGGCTTCCGCCCGGCCCGAGGTCGGCGGGGTCGAGGCCCGCGCCGAGGCTCACCGTCGGTGGCAGCACCGGCTCGTGCCGCACATAGGTCACGGCCGGGGTGGCGTGGCTGGCATCGACGTCGTCCGCCGGGACCCCGCCCCCGGCGACGTCGGCGACGCGGGCGCGCAGCTCGTAGGTGGTGCCGAAGCGCAGCGGGATCAGGGATCCCTGTGGGACGCCGAAGGTCCAGTCGAAGTCGAGGTCCACCGCAGCTCGCGCCGGAGCCGAGGCGCGCCGGTCCGGGCGCGCCGGGGGAGCGGCGAGACTCCACCCGGCCCAGCGGGCGACGATCTCGTCGGTGCGCAGCACGCCGTCGTCCTGCCGCACGGCCGCACCGAACTTGACGTGCCCCTCCTCCTCGCCGACCGCGATCTCGGTGCCGCTGACCCGGTAGGTCGCATTGCGGCGGGTCAGTGACGTCCAGGTCTCCGCACCCCGGCGCCGTACGTCGAGCCGGAAGCCGATCATCAGGTCCTCGGCGTGGAGCGGCTCGGCGTCGTCGAGCGAGACGGCCTCGTTCACCGCCCGTGCCCGCGCACGCTTGCTCTCCAGGTCGCGGGCGTGGCCCCGGCGCATCAGCACCAGCCCCGCCGACCGCAGCGCCGGCAGGCTGCGCGGGTCCGCGGACCGGGCTGCGTCACGCAGCCTGCCGACGGCACCGTCGACGTCGAAGGTGGTGGTGGCGAAGGCAGCCGTGTCGCCGAGGTCCAGCACCCCGGCTCGCACCAGGGTGGTCGAGGCCGGCAGCAGCCCGCGGTCGTCGTCCACCTGGTAGGCCGCAGCAGGCGAGGCGAGCTCGGGCAGCCCGGAGGGTGGGTTCGGCCAGCGGACCCGCACCGTGCCGCTCCGGCCGAGCTCACCGGTCAGCGGCAGGTCGAAGATCAGCCCCAGGGCCCGCAGCACGGCCGGGTGCTCGCGGAGCATGGACAGGACGTGGTGGACGTCGACGGCGCGGCGACCGGAGACGACGGGCGTTGACGGGCGGACCGGCTCCGGTGTCTCCTCGGCGCTCCAGTGCAGCGCGAGCTGCTCGGCCACGGCCTCGGGGAAGGTCGGTTCAGGGGCGGGCCCGGGTGTGAGGCGTGCGTTGGAGGCCATGCTGTAGGTCTGTTCGACGTCGCTCACCTGCACCGACGTCGGGGTCACTGCCGGGGCCTCGCCGATGTCGGGTGCCCCCGCAGCGACCACCGGCAGGCCTGCGAGGAGTGACGACCAGACCTCCGAGCTCGCCTCGTGCACCGGGGCCACCGTGAGGGACCCGGGTCCGGAGGCGCCGGCCGGAGCGGTGAGGTCGAGCTCGACCTGGAAGGACGCCGTGTCCAGGTGCGAGGGCCAGTCGGCGAGCGGCGACGCGGCCACCGAGTCGGCGGAGTCGAGCTCGGGCACCACCACCACGCGGACCACGGGTGCGCCGGTGACGGTCGTCCCGGGGACGGGAAGCAGGATCAGGCGGCTCATGGCTGCGCGAACGCATTCCGGTAGTCCTGCCACTGCGGCAGCGACGGTGGCGGCACCGAGATCGAGGACGCGGGCGGGATCGCGGAGGGCTCGGCTCCTCCGACGAAGGTGTAGTCACCGCTGTCCAGCTCGATGGAGCCGGACCAGAACGTCACGTCGATCTCGATCACGGCCGTGGCGCGCCCGGTGAGCCGGGGCGCCTCGTAGGTGAGCTCGACGCGGAGCTCGACCGAGATCGACACCAGGCCGAGGACGTCGACGCTGCCGCCGATCCTCAGGAAGCCGCTGACCTTGACCTCCTCGCCCACCAGCTGGAAGCGCACCCCGCCGAGCGCGTGCACCTCGGCCTTGGCGATCCCGACGTTGATGGCGACGGCGGCACCGAAGTCCAGCGAGGCCTCGAGGGTGCGGATGCCGCTGTCGTCGATCTCGAAGACCAGGTAGCCGCCGCCCCCGAAGACCGAGACACCGAGGTGGAAGGGCTTGTCGCGGCTGGCGAACGCCAGCGTGGTCACGATCGGCCGGCCGTCGAAGGGCACGTCGACCGCTGCCCGGACGGCGATGTTCTGCAGCAGGAACATCCCGGCCGTGACCTCGGGGACCGCGAGGGTGTAGTCGACACTCATCCCGTTCGCCGAGGTGCGCACTCGCGGCGCCACGTCGTCGAGCTTGACCGCCTTCTGGAGCGCCTCGAGCAGGCCAAGGTCCCCACCGATCGTGACCTTGAGGCCCTTCACGTCGAGATCGGGCGCCTTGCCCTGCTCCTGGGTGAAGCGCAGCGACTCGAAGTCCAGCCGGACCAGCTCGACGGGGCCGGGCGGGAGGACCAGTGCGAAGTGGTCGAGGTGGCAGGTCGTCCTGGTCGTGTCGCGAGTGCGGAGCACGCTCAGCTCGAGCTTCGTCCGGCCCTGCGTCACTCGCAGCGGGCCGTGGTCCTTGAGGGTCAGGTCGGTCCACGACATCCGCGCTCCACCGCCCGGCTCGGGCACGATCGTCAGCGGCTTGGGGACGGCCTGGCTCAGCGGAGCCAGCACCGAGCCCAACGGCATGCCGAGGAGCTTGGTGGCACCGAAGACGGTGGCGAGGTCGGGTGGCTGGGTCAGCAGCCCCACGAGCGCCGCGCCGGGGACGGGCCCGTGGAGCCGGGAGATCACGTTGGCGGCGAACTTGGGTGAGACCAGGGCGCCGGCCCGGTCGGCGGCGCCGCTGAAGTCCACGTCGATGGGGGAGACCAGGTCGAGCACGGCGTGCTCGACCTCGCCACGCAGGCGGTAGCCCTCGCGGTAGGCCACGCTGACGGTCTCATTGGCCCCCGGGACGAGCTCGCGGACAGCGGCCAGCACCACCTCGGCCTGCTCGAGGACCGCACGGAAACCGGTGCCGTCGAAGCCGGCACCGAAGCTGAGCCGCTGCACGGGCAGTACGTCGTTGGGGGCGGGGACGGCGGCGCGCACCAGGTCGACCGGGATCCCCGGGACCGGGACGTGGCGACCCTGCTCCTGCCCCCACACCACGGCGATCTCGTCGCGCACGTCCTGCGCCTGGAGAGGGGCGAAGGCCGGCCAGTCCTCGTCGTCCGGGAGCTCGTCGTCGTTGAGGAAGAGCACCGGCATCGAGAGCCGGACCCCGTCGAGTCGGATCGGCAGCCGCACCGTCGTACCGTCCGGGCCGAGAGGCCAGGTGGCCACGGAGAGGTCCAGCGACTGCTGGGACACGATCTCGGCGATCCTGGCGACCTTCTGCGGCACGACCGTGCGCAGCTCCTGGGCCCGGGCGACTGCCGTCCCCAGCTCGCCGCCGAAGGCCAGGAAGGCGGCCTCGTCCACCAGGGCAGCCAGTTGACTCTGCTTGGCCGCCTCGACCTGCGCGATCGCCTCGTCGAAGGGGCGGACCTCCACTTCGCGGCGCTCGAGCAGGCTCTGGTCCGACGGCGTCCACGGATTCGGGTTGGGGTCGCCCGGCACCATCTCCAGCGACTCCGTGGTGGTCACCTCTCCGGTGAACGGGTCGGTCACCGTGGTGATGACCGTCTCCAGGCGGTCCGGGTGGGTGTCGTCCCACTCCGTCGATGCGGTCAGCTTCTCGCCGAGGCTGATCAGGTCCGCAACGATCGGAGCCGCCTGGGCGCGCAGGTTGGCGGTCTCCGCGTCGGCGCCCTCGACGATCGCCTGCCGCGCCTGGTCGGCGAGCGGGCCGATGGACGCCTCCACGTCGCGCTGCTCCTGCTCCAGGACCGCGCTCTCCTCGCGGAGCGCGTCCAGACGCTTGGGGAAGCGCCTGCGGGAGACCACGACCCGTTCTCCGGGCACCCCGAGCGGGACCACCCGCTGGAGGATCTCCACCTCGTCGAAGGGCAGCACCCGAGCCAGCGTCTCGTCGGAGGAGCGTCCCCGCAGCGGGTCGGGGACGACCAGCCAGCTCTCCTCCAGCAGCCCGGCGTCCGCGGGCCCGGTCCCGGAGGGCAGCAGTCGGCGGTTGGTCGTCTTGATCAGCACCGCCCGGTGACCGAAGGGGTACAGCAGGCCGTGGGTCTCGGTGCGCACCGCCATGTCGCGGCCCAGCACCACGTGGTGCTCCCAGGAGAAGTCCGGCCACCTTCCGCTGGCCGACATCGTCCCGCCCAGCGCACTGAGGTCCATGAACGGCGCCGTTGGCGGACTGCCCTGGGCGGCGAGGCGGGCGCGGCGGGCCTGGTCCAGGGGCGGGACCACCTCGACGTCCGGGTCGGTGCCCAGGGGGACCAGTGCGAGCCCGCTCGCCGCCTCCAGCCGCAGGTGCCACAGGCCGGTGGCCCCACCCGGGCCAGGATGAGCCTGGGCCGGCACGTCGGAGAGCAGCGTGTCACCGGCCGCCGCCGGGCGGGGGGCGAACCGGATGTGCCACGGGAGCTCGACCGACAACGGCTCGGAGCCGAACGCAGCGTCCCCGTGCTCGAGCATCGCGGACGCGAGCGTGGCCAGGACACCATCGATGCTGAGGGGTACGACGACCCCGGCAGCCACCGAGAAGGTCAACCGGCTCGGACCTCCGACCCTCGCGACCGAGCGGACCCCGGCGACCCAGGCCGCCTCGCCGGTGGCCTGGGGGGGCAGCGTGACCTCGATCCGTGCGGCCGGCGTACTCGCGGTCAGGGTGCCTGCGCCTGGCTCGAAGTCCACGAAGCGCAACCCGGCGACCACGAGGTCGGCCGGTCTGACGATCAGCAGACGAATGTCCCCCATGGTGATGCCCCCCCGCACACGCAACAGGCAATTATGGCTACGGCTTCGGCGCACCGGCAAGAGCACAAAACGCCCGGAGGTCGTCGCCGGCCCACTCCTCGAACGGATGCGGGTGTTCGGGACCCGACAAATCGGTACAGTCTGAACGGCCGACCGGAAGGTGAGCGATGATCACCCAGCCCCAGACGAGATACGCGCGCTCGGGTGAGGTCTCGATCGCCTACCAGGTGATCGGCGACGGGCCCATCGACGTCGTCTACGTCCCCGGCTTCATCTCCCACGTGGAGCTCACCTGGGAGATGCCGCAGGCGGTGCACATGATCCAGCGGTTGTCGTCGTTCGCGCGGCTGATCATGTTCGACAAGCGTGGCACCGGACTCTCCGACCCCGTCGTGGGGGCGCCCACCCTCGAGGAGCGGATGGACGACGTCCGTGCGGTGATGGAGGCGGCCGGTTCCGAGCGCGCCGCCCTGGTCGGGGTCTCCGAGGGGGTGCCGATGTCGATCCTGTTCGCGGCCACGCACCCGCAGCTGACGACCGGACTCGTCCTCTACGGGGGGATGGCCAGGTCGACGTGGGCGCCGGACTACCCCTGGGCCACGCCGGCCGAGGACCTGATCGAGTCCTCCCTGGAGATGTCGCCGTACATGTTCGAGGGCGCCGCGATCGAGGTGATGGCGCCGAGCATGGCCGACGACCCCCGAGCGCGGGAGCGCTTCGCCCGCTTCCAGCGCTATGCCGCGACCCCGGCGATGCTCGAACAGGTCTTCACGATGTTCCTCGACATCGACGTCCGCCCGATCCTCGCGACCGTGGACGTGCCGACCCTGGTCCTGCACCGCCGCGGCGACCAGGCGGTCAACCGTCACGGGGCGGAGTGGATGGCCACGCAGATCCCCGGGGCCAGGTACGTCGAGCTCGACGGGATCGACCACGCGATGTACGCCGGCGACACGGACTCGGTCATCGACGAGATCGAGGAGTTCCTGACCGGCGTACGACGCACGACCGAGGTCGACCGCGTCCTGGCCACGGTGATGTTCACCGACATCGTCGGCTCGACGCAACGAGCCTCGGACCTGGGCGACCGGCAGTGGCGGGCGCTGCTGGACTCGCAGAACAGCGTCCTCCGCGCCGAGCTCGCCCGCCACCGCGGGCACGAGGTGAAGACCCTGGGCGACGGGATGCTGGCCACCTTCGACGGCCCGGCCCGGGCGATCCGGTGCGCCCTCGCCGTGACCGAGGCGGTCCGGCCGCTGGGGATCGAGGTGCGGGTCGGGCTGCACGCCGGGGAGGTCGAGCTGGTCGGCGACGACGTGGCGGGCATCGCCGTGCACATCGCGGCCCGGGTCGGTGCGCTCGCCGGGACCGGGGAGGTCCTGGTCTCCAGCACCGTCAAGGACCTGGTGGCCGGGTCCGGGATCGCCTTCTCCGAGAGGGGCGAGCACGAGCTCAAGGGCATCCCCGACCGGTGGCGGCTCTTCGCGGTCGACCACTGACGAGGAGCCCTCCCGCGCCACGCCGGTGAAGCTGACTGCGCCGTGTCCGGGAGGATTGGCGCCATGGACGCCGCTGAGAGCTTCCCGTCGCGGTCGTTCCTGCTGTACTGGCGGGCCCAGGCCGCGTCGGGTCTCGGCACCTACATCACCCTGCTGGCGCTGCAGACCCTGGTGGTGCTGACGCTGGACGGCTCGGCGACCGAGGTGGGCTGGTTGAACTCGGCTCGCTGGTTGCCCTACCTGGTCCTCGGCGTCGTGGTGGGCGCCCTGGTCGACCGGCACGCCCGGCGCCCGGTGCTGATCACCACCGACCTGGTCCAGGCGGTCCTGCTGGCGTCGATCCCGCTGCTGTGGTGGTGGGACCTGCTGTCCTTCCCGGCGCTGCTCGGGATCGTGATGGCCTACGGGACCGCGTCGGTGATCAACGGCGCGGCTGCGATGTCCTTCGTGCCGCGCCTGGTGGCGCCCCGGCACCTGCAGCGAGCCCATGCGCGCACCGACGCCGCCGACGCCGCAGCGATGACCGCCGGGCCGGCTCTCGGCGGCCTGCTGGTGAGCGTGCTCGGCGCCCCGCTCGCGGTGCTCGCGGACGCCCTGACCTACGTCTACTCGGCCCTCGTGCTGAGCCGGGTCGAGGTGACCGAGCCAGGTCCGAGCGCGGGAGCCACGGCCAGGGGACTGCTGCTCGAGATCCGTGCCGGCGTCGTCTGGGTCTACCGCGGCTCGGGGCTGGTCACCCTGGCCGTCGCCACGCACGGCTGGTTCGTCGGCAACGCGATCGTGGGTGTGGTCCTGGCGCCGTACGCACTCGACGAGCTCGGCCTGACGCCCCTCCAGTTCGGGATCATCGGCGCCGTGGGCGGGGTGGGCGCGCTCCTCGGTGCCGCGGTGACGACCGCCGTGGGGCTGCGGCTCGGAACGGGTCGCACGATCATCGCCTGCCACGTCGTGACGACCGGGGGTGTGCTCGTCATGGTCGCTGCCGGCCAGCAGCTGCCCTCCTGGGCCGCAGTCGCGGTCCTGGCAGCAGGGCAGGGGCTCTACGGCCTGGCCATGGGGATGAGCAACTCCCACGAGATGAGCTTTCGCCAGCTCCTCACCCCCGACGAGCTCCAGGCCCGGACCAACACCACGCTGCGCTCCCTGAACCGAGCCGTCATGGTCGTGGTCGCGCCGCTGGCCGGCATCCTGGCCGATGCGTGGGGGATGCGCCCCACCCTCGTCGTGGCAGCAGCGGTGTTCGCGCTCGTGGCGGCCGGCCTCGCGGCCTCGTCCTTCCGCACCGTGCGGGCGCCCGCGTGAGCCGCGGACAGCAGGGCGCGGCCGGCACGCGCGCAGCTCAGCGCAGGCTCAGCGAGCCCGACACGTCGGGCTCCCACGGCAGCTCCGACTGGGCGGCGATCTGCTCGTCCAGGGCGGCCGCGACATCCTCGGGCCAGGGCGCCGTACGGCGGGTCTCCATGTCGATGTGCAGCAGGATCTCCTCCATCACGAAGCTCAGCCGTTGGTGGGTGTCGTCGAGGAGATAGACCAGCGCGTGCGCGGCCCGCTCCGAACGCCCGAGCAGACGCACCCGTGAGGAGATCTGGGCGCCGGTGAGCAGCTCGGCCAGGTAGGTCAGGTGGTGCTCGGCCGAGAAGCAGGCGTGCCCCGTGGCCGGCCAGTTCTGCGGGATGCCGAGGGCGACCAGGGACTCGTCGAGCCCCTCGCTCGCGATGCCGGTGTAGTGGCGCACGTTGAGGTGCCCGTTGGCGTCCTCGAAGGGCACCGGCACCGGCTGCACGGTGTAGGCAGGCAGGGCGACGAGCTGCTCGTAACTCGGGTGGGATCGGCTCACGGGTCGTGACGTTACCCGTCCCGGCTCGTCGGTCCCGAGACGGGGAGCGCAGGGCTCCGGGGGTACGCCGAGGGGGCAGCGCGATGCTTCAGGTTGACCCGGGTGGCCGTGCGGCGTCCTCCGCCCGCCGTCGTACCGAGTTTCTGTGAGGATGAGGTGTGACCACTCAACCCCTCACGCCGCAGCAGGTCGAGCTGCTCGGTGGCACGGTCGAGTACGACGACACCGGTGGCTCCGGCCGCACGGTGGTGCTGTGCCACGGGCTGCTCATGGATGGATCGGTCTGGGACCTCGTGCTCGCACAGCTCGGCCGCGAGCTGCGCGTGGTCAGCCCCACCCTCCCGTTGGGCGCGCACCGGCTGCCCATGCGGCCGGACGCCGACCTGTCGCTTCGCGGCCAGGCCGCGATGCTCGGTGAGCTGCTGGACCGACTCGAGCTCGACGACGTCGTGCTCGTGGTCAGCGACACCGGCTTCCCGCTGTTGCTGGCCGCCGAGCGTCACCCGCGGGTGGGGGCGCTGGTGGTGCTGCCCTGCGAGGCCTTCGACAACATCCCGCCGGGACTGCCGGGCAAGACGGTGGCGCTCGCCACTCGCGTCCCGGGCGGCGTCCTGGCTGCCGCGGCCGCACTGCGCCTGCCGTTCGCCTCCCGGCTGCCGTTCACGCTCGGTCCGATGTCCCGCAGGCCGATCGACCGCGGCCTGGTGTCTCGCTGGACCGCTCCACTGCTGCGGGACCGGGCGGTCCGCCGAGACCTGGTCAAGTACGCCACCGCCGCGGACTTCTCGGCGATCGACGCGGCCAGCCGAGCGCTGTCCGGCTTCGACGGGCCGGTGGTCCTGCTGTGGTCACGCACGGACCGGATGATGCCCTTCGCGCACGCCGTCGCCCTGTCCGAGGCTCTTCCGCGGGCCAGGCTGGTGGCCTTCGACGAGGGCGGCTCGCTGTTGCAGCTCGACGAGCCGGCTCGGGTCGCAGCCGAGATCAACGCCCTCGCCCGAGCCTGAGCCGAGCCGGCCCACCGCCCTGTCGCTGCGGCGAGCACGCCCAGTGCCGTGAGCTCCTCGTCGGTCAGCCCGACCGACGTGGCGAGGGTGGGGGAGGCGCGAGCAGGTGGGCGGCGATGAGCGGGGCGATCGCGTCGGGCTTCACCTCGTGGGTCTGGCCGGGCAGGGTCTCCACCCGGCCGTGGGGCAGGGCCGCGGCGATCAGTGGCTGGGCGCGGCGCATGTAGGGGTAGCTCTTGTCCCCGGAGATCATCAGGGTCTCGACAGCGACCGAGTCGTAGTAGCCGGGTGGCAGGGGCGCCTGCTGTCGGAAGGGTCCCACCAGGGCGAACTCGTAGGGCAGGGTGTGCGCGACGGCGGTGAGCTTGCGCCACAGCGGAAGCACCCGCAGCAGCAACCGGATGGGTGCGGGCACCTCCATCAACCGGAAGAAGGAGGCCACGGCCGCACCCCGGCGCCCGGCGTCGATGAGCTCCTGGAGGTGCCGGGAGAAGTCAGGGTCGTCTGCAGGGTGGCTCGCGTCGAGGATGAACGGCGCCTCGTAGCACACCATCCGCAGCACGGGGGCGCCGTGCCGGGCCGCCTCGAGTGCCAGTGCGGCCCCGGCGGAGTAGGCGAACACGTGCGCCGGACCCCCGCTCTCCGCGATCACCGCGATCAGGTCCTCCACCTCCCGCTGCACGCTGTGGGGAGTCGCTCCCGGGTGACTCTCCCCACGGCCGCGCCGATCGTAGGAGTAGACCGAGAAGCGGTCCTGCAAGATCTTGCGCAGCCCCGGACCGATCCCTTGGCCGCGGTGGGCGAGGCCGCCGTCGACGAGGACGAGTGGGGCACCCGCCCCGTCGACCTGGTAGGCGATCCTCGTCCCATCGGCACTGGTCGCGAAGCGGGTCCGAGAAGGTGATCGGGCGGTCATGATCCCGAGAGTAGAGCCCGACGAGGGCGGGCGGGTCCGTCGACCACCGGTCCCGGACCAGCCCGTCACCACCGGGGGCGCTCAGGTCTAGTCGGGGTTGGTGGTGGCTGCGAGGGTGGGTCCTCCGAGGCGAACACGACCCGAAGAGGTGTGCGATGACGACGGCGACGACAGTCAAGGACGGTCTGGACTTCGGCGAGGGCCCTCGCTGGCACGACGGTCTGCTGTGGTTCAGCGACTTCTACCGCCAGGCCGTCTTCACCATCGATGCTGACGGCGCCGAGACCAAGGTGGTCGACGTGCCGGCCCAGCCGTCGGGCCTCGGCTGGCTGCCGGACGGTCGGCTGCTGCTCTCGAGCATGCACGACCACCGGGTGCTGCGGCTCGAGGAGGACGGGTCGCTGTCGGTCCATGCCGACCTCTCCGCGCTTGCCGACTTCCATCTCAACGACCTGATCACCGATGCCCAGGGCCGCGCCTACGTCGGCAACTTCGGCTACGACCTGCACGCCGACATGGCGCAGCGAGAGATCCCGGAGATCCTGGCCGACGAGAGCGCCGGTGCCACGAGGCTCGCCCGGGTCGACCCCGACGGCTCGGTCCACCTGGCGGCGGAGGCGGTCCGGTTCCCCAACGGCATGGCCTGGCTCGACGAGGGCCGGACGCTCGTGCTCGCCGAGACCCTGCGCCTCCAGCTGACGGCCTTCGACGTCGCCGAGGACGGCAGCCTGTCCAACCGACGGGTGTGGGCCTCGACGGCGCCGCAGATGGTCGCCCCCGACGGGATCTGCGCCGACCCGCATGGCGGCATCTGGGTCGCGGCCGCGCTCGGCAACGCGGTCCTGCGTTACGCCGAGGGCGGCGAGGTGACCGGTCAGGTCGAGACCAGCCAGATCGCCTACGCCTGTGCGCTGGGCGGGGACGACGGGCGCGCGCTCTACGCGATGACCGCCCCGTCGAGTGAGCCGTCGGTCGTCGAGGGCCAGGGCCTGGGCAGGATCGAGGTCGCCCAGGTCTGAGCCCAGGTCTGAGCCCGGGGCTGGAATCTGGGCTGGGCTCTGGTCTGGGCTCCGGTCTGGGCTCTGGTCTGGGCTCCGGTCTGGCTCCCAGGTCAGGGGTGTGCGCGCACCGCTGCCACAGCGGCCTCGACCACCTGCGGGACGGGCACGTCCTCGTCGAGCACGTGCCCGGCCTCGTCGGGCCCGAGAGCCTCGAGGGTGTCGAGCTGCGACTGCAACAGCGACGCCGGCATGAAGTGCTCGCGCTGCTCCATCCTCGCCCTGAGCACCTCGAAGGGCAGGTCCAGGTGCACGAAGAACGTCTCCTCGACCGGGGCGTCGGCCCGCAGCGCGTCGCGGTAACCGCGCTTGAGCGCCGAGCACGCGAGCACCGACCCGGTGCCTGCCGCTCGCCTCGCCGCAAGCAGCCGGGAGAGCTCCTCGAGCCAGGGCCGCCGGTCCTCGTCGTCCAGGGGGACGCCCGCCGACATCTTGGCGATGTTGCCCGCCGGGTGGAAGGCATCGCCCTCGATGAACTCCAGCCCCAGGCGCTCGGCGACGCCCTTCCCGATCACGGTCTTGCCGGTGCCCGAGACGCCCATCACGACGATCTGCAGCCTGGGCGTCACAGCGATCCGGTCAACGGCCACAGCAGCGCGGCGACGGCGAACGCGGTGACGCCCAAGGTGGTCTCCATGACGGTCCAGGTCTTCAGTGTGGTCTTCTCGTCCATCCCGAAGAACCGGCTGACCAGCCAGAAGCCGGAGTCGTTGACGTGGGAGAGCACGGTGGCCCCGGCCGCGATGGCGACGACGACCAGGGCGATGCGTACGTCGCCCAGCCCGTCGGCCTGGCTGGCCACCAGGCCCGCGGCCGTGGTCAGGGCGACGGTCGCGGAGCCCTGCGCGACACGTAGCGCGGTGGCGATCAGGAAGGCCTGGAGCAGCAGCGGCAGCCCGAGGTCGGAGAGCGAGGAGGTGAGCGCGCCACCGATCCCGCTGGCGCGCAGCACACCGCCGAACATGCCGCCGGCGCCGGTGATCAGGATGATCGAGCAGATCGGCCCCAGCGCCGCGTCGAGCATCGTCGTGGTCTCCGACATGGTCCGGTCACGGGTGCCGAGAACGCCGATCGCGGCGAGCACGGTCACCAGCAGGGCCACGGGGGTGGTGCCGACCAGGATCAGGGCCTCGACCAACCCGTTGCCCTCAGCGATGGTGCCGTCGGAGACCAGCGTGGTCAGCACGGTGTTGAAGCCGATCAGCACCAGCGGGATCGCGAGCAGGCTGATCACCGTGGCGAAGCGCGGTGGGGCGACCGTGTCGGTGAGCGTGGAGCCGCCGGGGCCATCCTCGGACGCCGGCGAGGTGCCGCCACCCGTGCCACCGGGCCCACGGGCTGCGCCCGAGCCGCCGTTGACCTCGCCGAAGATCAGGTCGGGCAGGGGCACGTCGATGCGGGCCCCGAGGAAGCGCGAGACGAGGTAGACCCCGACGTACCAGGAGACCAGCGCGATCGGGAGGTTGACGAGCAGGATGATCCCGATGTCGCCGCCCAGGACGGTGCCCGCGGCGACGGGTCCGGGGTGCGGCGGCACCAGGGCATGCATGGCGGCGAACGCACCTGCGGCGGGCAGCGCGTAGTAGAGCACCGAGCCACCGAAACGGCGCGCCACGGTGAGGATGATCGGCAAGAACACGACCAGCCCGGCGTCGAAGAAGATCGGGAAGCCGAAGATCAGCGCGGCCACGCCCAGCGCGAACGGCGCCCGCTTCTCACCGAACCGGCCGACCAGGGTGTCGGCCAGCACCTGCGCGCCACCGGTCACCTCCAGCAACCGCCCGAGCATCACCCCGAAGGCGACCAGGAGGGCCACCGAGGCGAGGGTGCTGCCGAAGCCGGACATCAGCGCCGTGGGTACGTCGGTCATCGGGATGCCCGCGGCGACGGCGGTGACCAGGCTGACCAGGACCAGCGAGATGAAGGCGTGCAGCCGCACCGCCATGATCAAGAACAGCAGGACGGCGACGGCAGCGGCTGCGATCAGCAGCAGCGTGACGGTGCCGTGGACAGGGTCGATCGGATCCATGAGTGGCTCCCGAGGGCCTAGGTGATGACTGGGTCTCGGCCCGACTATGCCGCCGTGGCCGCACCGGGAGCAAACGCACCGACTTCGCTCGGCGAGGGGTCAGGGCAACGAGCGCATCGCCTCGGCGACAGCGTGCTCGCGGGGTCCGCCCTCCCGGTCGAGACCCTCCAGCACGCCCGCCCGGTCCTCCTCGGAGCGGTTCTGGCTGAGCTTGGCCTTGGCCTCGACCCGCTCGATGAGGAGCTCGATCCCCACGATCGCGCGCAGCTGGCCGTCGAGGAACCTCGCGGGCGCGTCGGTGACGGCCCACGGGTCGGGCCGGCTCCCCTCGTGGCGCCCGGTCAGCAGGGTGACCGCCTCGCGCACCCACTCCGGGTCGTCGTGCACCGTCGCGAGGCCGGTCAGGTGCACCGAGGAGTAGTTCCAGGTCGGCACCACCCGGCCGTGCTCCGCCTTGGAGGCGTACCACGCCGGCGAGACATAGGCCTGCGGGCCGGAGACGACCGCCAGGGCCGGCGTACGAGGACCGATGGCGCGCCAGTGCGGGTTCCCGCGGGCCATGTGCAGCACCAGGCGGTCACCGTCACGGATCAGCGGCAGCAGGGTCGCGAGCGGGTAGCCGTCGGAGCCGGTGGTGACCAGCTCGGCTGAGCCGATGGCGTCGAGGAACGCCGGAACCTCGGAGTCGTCCATCTGGTTGAAGTGCGGCACATACACCCGGCCACGGTGCCACACCTGCGGGTGTGAGACTTGCAGCTGTGCCGCCAGCCTCGCCCCGCAAGCCCTTCGGGGTCTACGTGCACGTGCCGTTCTGCGCGGTGCGGTGCGGCTACTGCGACTTCAACACCTACACCGCGACCGAGCTCGGCGGCGGCGGCTCGCAGGCGGCGTACGCCGGCCACGCCGTCGGCGAGGTGGAGTACGCCGGCACGGTGCTCGGGCCCGACCGCCCGGAGGTGTCGACCGTGTTCTTCGGCGGCGGCACCCCGACCCTGCTGCCGGCGGACGACCTGACCCGGATCCTCGGCGCGATTCGGAGGACCTTCGGCCTGGCCGAGGACGTGGAGGTCACCACCGAGGCCAACCCCGACAGCGTGACTCCGCAGGCGCTGGCACAGCTGCGTGCCGCGGGTTTCACCCGCCTGTCCTTCGGAATGCAGTCGGCGGTGACGCACGTGCTCGCGGTGCTCGAGCGCACCCACGACCCGGCCAACGTCGCGCGTGCGGTCGGGTGGGCCCGGGAGGCGGGCTTCGAGCAGGTCAGCCTCGACCTGATCTACGGGACGCCGGGGGAGTCGGTCGCGGACTGGCGGACCTCCGTCGCGGCGGCCCTGGCCTGCGAGCCCGACCACGTCTCGGCGTACTCCCTGATCGTGGAGGAGGGCACCAGGCTGGCCCGTCAGGTGCGCACCGGCGTGATCCCGATGCCCGACGAGGACGACCTCGCCGAGAAGTACGTGCTCGCCGACGAGGCCCTCACGGCCGCGGGGCTGGGCTGGTACGAGGTGTCCAACTGGGCGAGGGACCGTGGCGCCCGCTGCCGGCACAACGAGCTCTACTGGACCAGCGCCGACTGGTGGGGCGTGGGGCCGGGGGCGCACTCCCACCTGGCCGGACGGAGGTGGTGGAACGTCAAGCACCCCAGCGCCTACGCCGCCCGCATCGCCGCGGGGGAGTCGCCCGCGCTCGACGAGGAGAGCCTCGACGACGCGACCCGTCGGATGGAGCGCGTGCTCCTGGAGATCCGGCTGCGCGACGGGATGCCGCTGGATCTGGTCGCCTCGGACCGGGTCGACCGGGTGGTCGACCGCGGCCTCGTGGTGCGGACCGGCGGCCGGCTCGTGCTCACCGACCGTGGTCGCCTGCTCGCGGACGCGGTGGTCCGCGACCTCGTGGCCGACCGGGGCTGAGTCAGCGAGCCCTGCGCTGGAGGGCGTCGGGGTCGAGCACCGTGATCCGACCCCGGCCGAGCTCGATCACGCCGTGGGCGACCAGTCGCTGCAGGACCACGTTCACCGACGGGCGCGCGGCACCGGCGAGCTCGGCCAGGTGGTCCTGGGTCAGCGGGATCGTGACCCGGCCGGGACCGTCGGCGTAGATCTCGGAGAGCTCCAGGAGCCGCCGCAGCACCCGCTCGTCGAGGCTGCTGTACATCGCCTCGACCAGCCGGTCGGAGAGCTCCTCGATCCGTCGCGCCATCAAGGTGAGCACCAGCGTCTGCACCTGGGGGTGGCCGTCGCGCAGGATGCGGAAGGCCTGCGCGCTCAGGCTGTGGGTCTCGGCCGGTTCGAGGGCCACCACGCTCGCCGTACGCCGTGCCTCGCGGCCGTCGAGCAGCGAGACCTCGCCGAAGTAGTCGCCGTCGGAGAGCACCTTCAAGGTGGCGGTCTCACCTCGAGGAGTGGTGACCCGCACCGCCAGCCGCCCGGCGGAGACCAGGTGCAGGCTGTCGGCGGCATCGCCCTCACGGACGACCACCTCGCCGCGCCGGAACTCGCGGCGCTGGGTGGTGGCGAGCAGCCGCTGACGCTCGTCCTCCCCGAGCGGCGCGAGCAGTGGCCAGTGCATGAGTGCCAGTCAAGCATCCGCGTCCAGCGGTCCCCGACACCTATGCTGCCAGTCCAGCCACGTCGATGCTGGTGGACTCCGGGAGGCTCGATGAGTGCTGTTGACGACCTGAGGGCCTCCGTGTCCGCCGTGCGCTCCCTCTTCGACGCGGCGGCCTGCTCGTGCGCGCTCGCCGACGAGGACGGCGCCACGCTGGAGTTCGTGGCAGCCGACGGCATCGGTGCCGCCGACATCGTCGGGGTCTCGATCCCAGTGGGCCGGGGCATCGCGGGCTGGGCCGCCATGTCCGGGGAGCCGATCGCGGTGCGCGACGTGCAGACCGACGCGCGGTTCGCGCGCGATGTCGCGGAGGCCACGAACTACGTCCCGAACGCGATCCTGGCTGCGCCGCTGGTCTCGCGCGACGGCGAGGTCCTGGGGGTCGTGGAGGTGCTCGACGCCCGGGTGGAGGCGACCTCGGACTGGACGCTGAGCGTGCTCGGCACCATCGCCGCCCACATGGCCCTGCTCGTGGGCCGCAGCGCGTCGTCGTCGACGGCGCTCGCCGAGCTCGGAGCCGAGGTGCTCCAGGCCGTCGACCGACACCGTGCCTCGGAGGACCGGTGAGCTCTCCGGCCTGGTCCGAGGCCTTCGACCCCGACGCCATCTCGACGGTCATCGGGCTGCCGCTCGGGGCGGACCGGGCCGCCGTACGCCGCTGGGCCTTCGGCGGGTCGACCGGTGCCGGGGCGAAGGTCGCCGTGATCGACAGCGGCGTGGACGGCGGCCACCCCCTGGTCGGCGGCATCGCCGGCGGAGTGGTCTTCGAGCCCGGTCCCGACGGGGCCTACGTCGCTGTCGAGGGCGACCACGAGGACCTCGTCGGTCATGGCACGGCGTGCGCCGCGATCATCAAGGCGATCGCGCCGGACGCGCAGATCTGGAGCGTCCGGGTGCTCGGGGCCAACCTCAAGGGCCGTGGCGCGCTGCTGCACGCCGGCATGGGCTGGGCCGTGGACAACGCGATGGACGTCGCCAACATGTCCTTGTCCAGCAAGAGCGAGTCGATGTTCGCGCCCCTGCACGAGGTCGCCGACGAGGCCTACTTCGCGGGCACGGTGCTGATCTGCGCGGCGAACAACCTGCCCGGTCCGACGTACCCCTCGCAGTATGCGTCGGTCGTCTCCGTCGCCGCCCGCCACGGTGACGACCCCCTCGCGCTGGCCTACAACCCGCGACCCCCGGTGGAGTTCGGCGCGCGCGGCATCGACATCGAGGTCGCCTGGTCGGGCCGCGGCTCGATCGTCGCGACCGGCAACAGCTTCGCCACCCCGCACGTCTCCGGGATGGTGGCCCTGCTGCGCAGCAAGCACCCGCACCTGACGCCGTTCCAGGTCAAGGCCGTGCTGCACGCGCTCAGTGACAACGCGGCCGTGGCCGGGCAGGCCGAAGCGGCACCGTCACCAAGATGACGAACGCTGTGTCAGCGACATGACGGTTCTTTGCCGCGCGGAGGAGCACTATGTTGCTCAACGGGGTCACGGGGCTCCGGTCAGAGACGGAGGAAGCCATGCAGGACCAGGGGAACGAGTTCAAGAAGAAGTCCGATGACGACGTCGAGGGGCACCGCCGGGTGCGGGTGCCGCTGACCGACGACGGGGTCGACGACGTCGAGGGGCACCGCCGGGTGCGGATGCCGCTGACCGACGACGGGGTCGACGACGTCGAGGGGCACGTGCAGCCTCGGGGAGGCATCGACCGCGACCGCATCTGAGGTTGCCCCGCCCACTGCCGCTGGCCGGACCGGTCAGCGGCTCTCGGCGGTGACGAAGTCGATCAGCTCCTCCACGCGGCCGAGCAGGGCTGGGTCGAGGTCCTGGAACCCGCGGACACCGCCGAGGATGTGCTTCCACGCGCGGGCGATGTCGGCCTGGTCGCGGTGCGGCCAGCCGAACTGCTGACACACGCCCTTCTTCCACTCGATGGCGCGCGGCACCTGGGGCCAGGCCTGCTTGCCCAGCCGCTCGGGCTTGACCGCGGCCCAGATGTCGATGAACGGGTGCCCCACGATCAGCACGTGCCTGCCCACCGTGGACTTGCGCACCGACTGGGCGATCCGGCTCTCCTTGGAGCCCGGCACCAGGTGGTCGACGAGTACGCCGACCCGCCGCTCCGGCCCCGGCCCGAAGTCGCGCAGCTTCTCGCCGAGGTCGTCGATACCGTCGAGGTACTCCACCACCACGCCCTCGATGCGCAGGTCGTCGCCCCACACCTTCTCGACCAGCTCGGCGTCGTGCCGGCCCTCGACGAAGATCCGGCTGGCCCGCGCCACCCGCGCCTTGACCCCCGGCACCGCCACCGACCCCGAGGCGGTCCTGGTCGGGGCGACCGGGCCCTGACGGGTGGGCGCGACCAGCACGACCGGTCGGCCCTCGAGCAGGAAGCCGGGGCCGAGGGGGAAGGTGCGCCGCTTGTGGCGCCGGTCCTCCAGCGTCAGCGTGCCGAGGTCGCGCTCGACCTTGACGATCTCGCCGCACCAGTCGGTGGAGACCTCCTCGACGACCAGTCCGAGGTCGGCGTCGATCTCGACCGCCCGGCCGTTGCGCGGCTGGCGCCAGTCGGTGGACAACACGTCGGACCCGTAGCGGTCGATGGAGGCGTTCACCCGCAGCAGGCTACGACCGAGGACCCCCCGGACGGCGGCGCACCGCCGACCCCACCCCGCCCCCCCTTTCGCCGAGACGTCGCATCTGAAATGAGCACTCAGGAAAACATCCTTGTCGGGCGAGCGGTCGCGATATATCGTCAACATATCGAGACAGTGTCGAGAGCGCCGGAACCACCCGCGGCCCCGGCACGGAGCACTGAGGAGGTCTCGCGAATGGGACACGACATCTGGGGCGACTTCGAGTCGTCCCGTCGCCAGCGCGGCGGACGCGGCGGACGCGGCGGCCGCGGCGGTCCCGGGATGCCCTGGGGCGCCCCGTGGGGAGGTCCCGCGGGCGGACCGCCACCGTGGGTGGCCCATCTCTTCGGGCCCGAGGTCGGCCCGGCGTTCGGCGGTGGCCCGGGCGGCCGGCGCCGTCACGGCCCCCGCGTTCGTCGCGGCGACGTCCGCTCGGCGATCCTGGACGTGCTGCACACGGCGGCCGAGCCGGTCAACGGCTACCAGGTGATCCAGCAGATCGCCCAGCGCACCGACGGCGGCTGGAAGCCGAGTCCCGGCTCGGTCTACCCCACCATCGCGCAGCTGCAGGACGAGGGCCTTGTCGAGGACGCACCGACCGGCCGCAAGGCGGTCCAGCTCACCGACGAGGGCCGCAGCTGGGTCGAGGACCACGCCGAGGAGCTCACCGCGGTCTGGGCGCCGTTCGAGGCGCAGGCCGACGACGAGGAGGCGGTCGGGGTCAAGCAGGTGATCGGCCAGACCGTCGGCGCCGTCGTCCAGGTGATGTCGACCGGTACGCCGGAGCAGCGCGAGCGCGCCGTACGGATCCTGGCCGACACCCGCCGACGTCTCTACGGGCTGCTCGCCGAAGGGCCCGAAGGACTCGATGACGACGAGGACCTGCCGGAGGGCCGGCCCTGGGAGGAGGCGTGATGGACACCATTCGGATCGGGGACGCCGATCGCGAGGCGGCGGTGGCGCTGCTCGGCGAGCAGTACGCGCTGGGCCGCCTGTCCAAGGAGGAGTTCGACGAGCGCAGCGACGCGGTGTGGTCGGCGCGGACCAACGGCGACCTGTCGCCACTGTTCACCGACCTGCCGGTGGGGCGCGCGCCGGCCTCCTCGCGCCGGGAGGTACGCCGGAGGCCCCGCCTGCCCGTCCCGCTCGTCGTCGTGCTCGTGGTGCTGGCGGCCGTGACCGTGTTGGCCCACCTGCCGCTGGTGCTGCTCGCACTGGTGCTGTGGTGCTTCGTGGGCCGCAGACACTGGCAGCGCAGCAGCTATCGGAGTGGCCACCCGACCGGGAGGTGCACCTAGACCAACGGCAGCCGGCGCGCCATCCGGGGCAGCTGCTCATAGCCACGGCTGACCGCAGCCGCGAGGGCCTCGGCCGGATAGGGCCACTCGGCCGCCGCGAGGGCCTCGGAGAGCGGCACCCCACGGCCGGCCAGGTCGCGGATCGTCTCGGCCACGACGCCGATCGCCGATCGCTGCTCCTGGGCGAAGTCCCGATCCACGGGCGCACCGTGGCCGGGCACGATCACGGTCCCGGCGCCGGTCAGGCTCAGGGCGAGGTCGAGGGTGGTGGGCCACTCCATCGGGAAGCAGTCGTCGCCGAACCCGGGCATGCCCGCCTCCTCGATCAGGTCGCCGGCGAGCACCACGTCCGCATCCTCGAGGCGTACGACGAGATCGCCGCCGGTGTGGCCCCGGCCCGGGTGCACCAGCTCGACCGACCGGTCCCCGAGGTCGATCGCCAGCACCGAGGAGAAGGCCTGGTCCACCGGCAGGAGCGGGGTACCCGCCAGGTCGGCGAACCGCGGGTCCGACTCCTGGGCGGCCGACTGCCTGGCGCTCTCGCCCGCGGCGGCCATCGTCTCGGCCGCGGTCTCGTGAGCCGTGATCGGCACCGGTCCGTGGACCTCACGGAAGGCGGCGTTGCCCAAGAAGTGGTCGACGTGCGCGTGGGTGTTCACGATCCCCACGACGGGACGGGTCGAGAGCCGGCGTACGTCCTCGATCACCTCGCGGGCCGCAGCCCCGGAGGCGTGGGTGTCGACCACGAGCAGGCCGGTCGCGCCCTCGATCACGCTGACGTTGACGTCGAACCACTCGTAGCGGGCGACCCACACCCGATCGCCGACCTCGCTGAACCGGGACATGCGCACGAGCGTAGGCCGGGCTAGTACTCTTGGCACTCGGAGCCACGGAGTGCCAGCGCCTTCGGCCGCCGGACATTCCACCCACCGCACACACGGGACCGTGACGAGGAGGCGAGATGCAGGAGGACCGCAAGCTCGCCGTGCTCCGGGCGATCGTCGAGGACTACGTCTCCACCAGGGAGCCGGTCGGCAGCAAGGCCCTGGTCGAGCGGCACCACCTCGGCGTCTCCCCGGCTACGGTGCGCAACGACATGGCAGCCCTCGAGGAGGAGGGCCTGATCGCCCAGCCGCACACCAGCGCCGGGCGGATCCCGACGGACAAGGGCTACCGCTTCTTCGTCGACCGGCTCACCCAGATCAAGCCGATGTCAGCCGCCGAGAAGCGGGCCATCTCGACGTTCCTCGAGGGCGCCCACGACCTCGACGACGTGATCCAGCGCTCGGTCCGGCTGCTCGCGCAGCTGACCCAGCAGGTCGCGATCGTGCAGTACCCCACCCTGGCCCGCTCCACCGTGCGGCACGTGGAGGTGGTCGCGCTGAGCCCGACGCGGCTGCTGCTGGTGCTGATCCTCTCCACCGGCCGGGTCGAGCAGCGCGTCATCGAGCTGCCCGCCGAGCTCGCCGAGGAGTCGATCGCCGACCTGCGCAGCAAGATCCTGCACGCCGCCGTCGGTCAGCGGATCAGCGACGCCGCGGCCGGCCTGGGCGACCTGGCCGAGCGGGTGCCGCCGGCCGAGCGGCTGCAGGTGACCACGGTCGCGGCTGCGCTGGTCGAGGCGATGTCCAACGAGCGATACGACGAGCGCGTCGTGGTGGGCGGGACCGCCAACCTCGCCCGCTTCGGTGAGGGCTTCGACCAGTCGATCAAGCCGATGCTCGAGGCGCTCGAGGAGCACGTCGTACTCCTCAAGCTGCTCGGTGAGACGACGTCCTCTGGCGCCGTCACCGTGCGCATCGGGCACGAGGGCCCCTACCAGGAGCTGGCCACCACCTCGGTGGTCGCGACCGGCTACGGACCCGGCTCCGAGGCGGTCGGGTCGCTGGGCATCGTCGGTCCCACCCGGATGGACTACCCCGGCTCGATGGCGGCTGTCCGTGCGGTCGCCCGCTACGTCTCCACCATTCTCGACCAAGCCTGACCCCGACCTGCGAAAGACGAAACGTGAGCCAGGACCCCTACGCGATCCTCGGCGTCGACCATGACGCCGACACCGACGCCATCAAGAAGGCCTACCGCCGTCTTGCCCGTCAGCTGCACCCCGACGTGAACCCCGACCCCGCGACCCAGGAGCGGTTCAAGGAGGTCTCGGCGGCCTACGAGGTGCTCTCGGACCCGGAGAAGCGCCGGATGTACGACCTCGGCGGCGACCCGTTCGGCCGCAGTGGCGCCGGGGCCGGCCAGGGTGCCGGCTTCTCGTTCACCGACATCATGGACGCCTTCTTCGGCGGCCAGGCCGGCGCCGGTGGCCAGGGACGAGGTCCCCGGCCGCGCACGCGCCGTGGCCAGGACGCGCTGGTGCGCCTGGAGATCGAGCTCGCCGAGGCCGCCTTCGGGGTCACCCGCGAGCTCAAGGTCGACACGGCCGTGGTGTGCACGCTGTGCAAGGGGAGCGGCGCCGCCGCCGGCTCGCACCCGGTCAGCTGCGAGACCTGTCACGGTCGTGGTGAGGTGCAGCAGGTGCAGCGCTCCTTCCTCGGCGAGATCCGCACGGTGCGGCCGTGCGCGGCGTGCCGCGGGTTCGGCGAGATCATCCCCGAGCCCTGCCGGGAGTGCTCCGGTGACGGGCGGGTGCGCTCGCGTCGTTCGATCACGGTGAAGATCCCGCCCGGCGTGGACACCGGCACCCGCGTCCAGCTGGCGCACGAGGGCGAGGTCGGCCCCGGCGGTGGTCCCGCCGGTGACCTCTACGTCGAGATCCACGTGGCGGCGCACGAGGTCTACAACCGCGACGGCAACGACCTGCGCTGCCAGGTCGCGGTGCCGATGACGGCCGCGGCGCTCGGGACCTCCATCGAGCTGCCCCTGCTCGAGGCCGACGTCGCCGAGGCCGACTCCGAGATGGACCTGTGGGTCGCGGTCGACATCAAGCCCGGCACCCAGTCCGGCACCGAGCACGTGCTGCGCGGACGCGGCATCCCGCACCTGCGCTCCGGGGTGCGCGGCGACCTCGTCGTGACGATCGACGTCGAGACTCCCTCGCGCCTCGACGACCGGCAGCAGGAGCTCCTGCGCGAGCTGGCCAAGCTGCGGCACGAGGAGTCGCCCGACGGGCGGATGCAGCCCGCGCACAAGTCGGTGTTCGGGCGGCTCAAGGACGCCTTCAACCCCCGATGAGCAGCCGGTGAGCCTGCCGGTCTTCCTCGGCCCGGTGACCGACGCCCGAGTGGGCGACGAGGTGGTGGTCGTTGGCGACGAGGCCAGGCACGCGGTCGTCGTACGCCGCACCACCGTGGGTGAGCAGATCGTCCTCACCGACGGCCGTGGATGCGCCGTGACCGGCACGGTGAGCGCCACCTCGAAGGCCTCGCTGACCGTGATCGTCGAGGCACTCACCCGCACCGCGTCCCCGCACCCTCAGGTGACGGTGGTCCAGGCGATCCCGAAGGGCGACCGCGGCGAGCTCGCCGTGGAGGTGCTCACCGAGATCGGGGTGGACCGGATCGTGCCCTGGGCGGCGGCACGCTGCGTGGGGGTCTGGCGGGGGGAGCGGGCAGAGAAGTCGCTGGCCAAGTGGCGAGCCACCGCGCGCGAGTCCGGCAAACAGTCGCGGCGCTCGTGGCACCCCGAGGTCGCGCCGATGGCCACCACGGCGGAGGTGGTCGCGCTGGTGGAGCAGGCAGACCTGGCCGTGGTCCTGCACGAGTCGGCGACGGCCGCGCTGGCTGCGCTGGACGTCGCTGCGGCTGGGTCGATCGTGGTCGTGGTCGGTCCCGAGGGCGGCATCAGCGACGAGGAGCTCGAGGCGCTGGGCGCCGCGCACGTCGTACGCATGGGCGAGCCGGTGCTGCGCACCTCGACCGCCGGCGTCGCAGCCGTCGCCGCCCTGCTCTCCCGCACCTCCCGCTGGGCCTAGCCCCGCCTCCCGAACACCCCGCCGAGACGTCGCATCTGAAACCCAAACACCCCGCCGAGACGTCGCATCTGAAACCCAAACAGCCCGCCGAGACGTCGCATCTGAAACCTCACACCGGCGGGAAGCCGCGAATGGCGTTTCATCTGTGACGTCTCGGCGAGGGGTGGGCGTTTCATCTGTGACGTCTCGGCGAGGGGGGTCACTGGACGGTGATGTCCTTGGTGTCCTCGCTGGTGCCGACGCCCTCGCCGTCGGACTCGTCGGTGTCGTGCACGTGCAGGGTGTAGGCGCCGGCGGGGGCCCGCACCGTGAAGGAGTACGGCGAGAGGGTGCAGCACTCGCCGGCCGTGGTGAACCCCTTCTTCACCACGACGTCACCCTGCTTGAGCTCCCAGACGACGTTGGCCTCGAACGTGGCGGCGTCGCCCTCGACGGTGAACCGGCCCGGGACGGTCTCGTCCTGGGCAGGGGAGGAGATCGAGACCGTGGCGAGCACCTCGTCGGCGCTCATCGGCTCGATCGGCTCGCTCGTGTCGATGCCGAGCACCGTCTCCGCGGGGCTGCCTGCGACGGTGAAGACCACCGAGACCGGACCGTCGCCGGCGGCACCGGCCGTCCAGACCAGTGACTGCAGCGCGACCTTCGCCTCCTTCTTCGTCATGCCGTCGGGACGTGGCAGGTCCTGGGAGAGGTCGACGGTGACCTCCCCTCCGTCGCGGGTGGCCGTGGCCTCGAGCCCCGAGTCGTTGGTGAACCGGGCGTAGTCGGGATCCAAGGGCGCGGCGTTGACCGCCTCGGCCACTGCGACCTCGAGGTCGTCGCCGGTCACTCCGGCGACCGTGTGCTGCTCGCGGAACAACCGCGGTCCCACCGCGGTGGACCCCACGTAGTAGACCGCGACCTCGGCGGCGCGCCCCTGGGTGCTGGAGCTGCTCGTCCCGTCGCTCGGGTCGCCTGGCGAGGCCGCTGGGGGGGTGGCCTCCTGGCGGCCCGAGAGCCAGGCCGCGCCGGCGATCACCAGCGCGGTGGCGAGCGCTGCGGCGACGGTGAGGGGGATCCAGCGTCGGGCGTGCGGCTCGCGCTCGGTGACCGTCTCGAGGTGCTCCCCGTCCTCCAGCATCGCGTCGAGCCTGCTCTCACTGCGCGGGAGCGGTGTCGAACCTGTCGGGTCGCTCATCGGTCCTCCTCGAGGACGGTGCTGCCGGGGGTGGGTCGGGTGCCGCACCGACCACGGTAGTTGGACGGGAACCGGTTCGAGCTGGTTCCCACGCCGCAGGGCTCATCGGGCATGCTGGCGACATGAGCGACGTCGAGACCCCTCGGGACTGCCTGTTCTGCAAGATCGTGTCCGGTGAGATCGAGGCAGAGGTCGTTCACGAGAGCGCGACCACCCTCGCCTTCCGCGACGTCTCGCCGCAGGCGCCGACGCACGTGCTGGTGATCCCGCGCAGCCACTACCCGAACGCCGCGGCCCTCGCGGTCGGGGAGCCCGACACCGCGGTGGACCTGTTCCACGCGGCCCGCGCGGTGGCCGAGCAGGAGGGCCTGGAGCAGGGATACCGCCTGGTCCTGAACACCGGCGAGGCGGCCCACCAGACGGTCTTCCACGCCCACCTGCACGTGCTGGGGGGTCGTAGGATGGGTTGGCCGCCCGGGTGAGCCGAGTCCCGGCGTCGTCCCTCGGCCCGACAATTCAGGTCCGACAATTCAGGTCCGACGATCCAGGCCCGACGACTCAGGCCATCACCACGCTGGGAGCTCCGTGACCCGCACTCGCCGTACGCACGCCGTTGCCGCGGGCATGCTCGCCGCGAGCCTGCTCCTCGCAGCCTGCGGTACGTCGGGGGGCTCCACCGCCTCCGCGGGGGAGAAGGACACACCGGCCCCGACGACGGCCGAGACCACCCCGTCGCCCGCGCAGACCCACCAGCACGAGGCCACGACCGCGCCGGCCGCGCGCCGCAAGCCGCTGCGCAAGGGCGAGCGCCGGATCCAGCTGCGGATGCCCGAGGACTACACCCCCTCGGCACCCACCGGCTCCGGCACCGACGACTACCGGTGCTTCCTGCTCGACCCCGAGCTCGGCGCCGACCAGTTCATCACCGGCTTCAACGTGCTCCCGGGCAACCCCGACGTGGTGCACCACGTGATCATGTTCCGGATCCCGGCCCCGTTGGTCGCCGAGGCGGAGCAGAAGGACGCCTCGACGCCGGGACAGGGCTGGACCTGCTTCGGTGGGGCCGGGGTCGGCTCCGGCGCCCAGGTCGACGACGCTCCCTGGCTCGGCGCCTGGGCCCCCGGCGGCGCCGAGCAGGTCTATGCCAAGGGCTTCGGCGAGGAGCTCGGCAAGGGCTCGCGGATCGTGATGCAGGTGCACTACAACCTGCTGGCCGGCGCGGAGCCCGACCGCAGTGCCGCCGAGATCCGGCTGGCTCCGGTCTCGGAGAAGATCAAGGCGCTGCAGACCCGGCTGCTGCCGGCGCCCGTGGAGCTGCCCTGCCGGCCCCAGCACGCGGACGGTCCGCTGTGCGCGCGGCCCGCGGCCCTGGCCGACGTGAAGAAGCGCTTCGGCGAAGGACCGGGTGCCCTCGCCGACGTGCTGCACCTGCTCTGCGGGAAGGTCCGGCCGGGACCGGTGCAGACCTGCACCCGGACGATCGGGGAGCCGGAGACCGTGCGCGGCGTGGCCGGGCACATGCACCTGCTGGGTCGCTCGATCAAGATCGAGGTCAACCCCGGCACGCCCGAGGCACGCACGCTGCTCGACATCGGGGTCTGGGACTTCGACGACCAGGGCAGCCGGCCGGTGACCGCCCGGCTCGAGCCGTTCGACACCGTGCGGGTGACCTGCCGGCACACGCAGGCGCTGCGTGACAGGCTGCCCTCCTTCCAGGGCCAGCCCGACCGCTACGTGCTGTGGGGTGAGGGCACCACCGACGAGATGTGCCTCGGCATCCTGCTGGTCACCCGCCCCTGAGCGTCCAGCCGCTCGCACGGTGCGGCGGCGCAGGGACACCCCGTAGCATGGGCGGGCCAGCAGAACCGACAGAAGGGCCGCCCCACCGCCGGGGCTTCCATGACTGAGACCAGCAAGACGGGCACCGGTGAGTCCCTCACCCGGGACCACACCCAGCACACCGTCGTCGTGCCCAGCAGCATCAACATGGTGTCGCTCCTCGGGCCGGGCGACGAGCACCTCTCACTGATGGAACGAGCCTTCGCCGTGGACCTGCACGTCCGCGGCAACCAGGTCACCCTGCGCGGGGAGCCGGCCGAGGTCGCCCTCGCCGAGCGGATGCTCGAGGAGCTGGTGACGATCATCCGCACCGGCCAGGGCATGACCACCGAGACCGTCGAGCGCGTGATCGGCATGCTCCGCACCGAGACCACCGAGCGTCCGGCCGACGTGCTCTCGCTGAACATCCTCTCCAACCGCGGGCGCACCATCCGGCCCAAGACCCTGAACCAGAAGCGCTACGTCGACGCGATCGACAAGCACACGATCGTCTTCGGCATCGGACCCGCCGGCACCGGCAAGACCTACCTCGCGATGGCCAAGGCGGTGCAGGCCCTGCAGGCCAAGCAGGTCAACCGGATCATCCTCACCCGCCCGGCCGTCGAGGCCGGCGAGCGCCTCGGCTTCCTGCCGGGCACGCTGAGCGAGAAGATCGACCCCTACCTGCGGCCGCTGTACGACGCCCTGCACGACATGCTCGACCCCGAGACCATCCCCAAGCTGCTCGCGGCCGGGACGATCGAGGTCGCGCCGCTGGCCTACATGCGCGGCCGCACCCTCAACGACGCGTTCATCATCCTCGACGAGGCCCAGAACACCTCGCCGGAGCAGATGAAGATGTTCTTGACCCGGCTCGGCTTCGGCTCGAAGATCGTGGTCACCGGCGACGTCACCCAGGTCGACCTGCCCAGCGGCACCAAGAGCGGCCTGCGCGTCGTCGAGGGCATCCTCGACGACATCGAGGACGTCTCGTTCAACCGGCTCACCGCCCACGACGTGGTCCGTCACCGGCTCGTCGGCAAGATCGTGGCGGCCTATGAGGTCTTCGACGCCCGCAAGGAGTCGCTGGCCGACGTACGCCCGCCGAGGGAGGGACGCCGATGAGCATCGAGGTGCTCAACGAGTCCGGGCTGGACATCGACGTCCTGCGCACCCAGCGCCTCGCGCGCTTCGTGATGGACCGGATGCGGGTGCACCCGCTGGCCGAGCTCTGCGTGACCGCCGTCGACGAGGACACCATCGCCGAGCTGAACGCGAAGTGGATGGAGAAGCAGGGCCCCACTGACGTGCTGGCCTTCCCGATGGACGAGCTGCGGCCGGGCCTGGTCAACGAGGAGCCCGAGGAGGGTGTGCTCGGCGACCTGGTGCTGTGCCCGGCGGTCGCCGCCCGGCAGGCCGAGGAGGCCAGGCACACCACCACCGACGAGCTCGACCTGCTGACGGTCCACGGGATCCTGCACCTGCTCGGCTACGACCACGCCGAGCCCGAGGAGCACCACGAGATGTTCGGTCTCCAGGCACGGTTGCTCGGGGAGTGGCTCGGGCACCTGGCCCGCCTCCCCGAGGACGCCGAGACCACCGGCGAGGCGTGAGCCAGAGATGAGTGGAGACAGTCCAGGCCTCGTCCTGACCGTCATCGGCCTCGTGCTGACCGCCGCTTCGCTGACCACGGTCGAGGCCGCGCTCTCGGCGTTCTCGCGAGCCCGTGCCGTCGAGCTGACGCACGAGCGCCGCCCCGGCGCGTTCCGGCTGCTGATGCTGCTCGACGACTCGCCGCGCTACCTCAACGCGATCCTCTTCGTGCGGTTGCTGGCCGAGACCTCCGCGGTCGCACTGACCACGGTGATGTTCGTGCACGGCTTCGGACTCTCCCGCTGGACGCCGGTGCTCGCCGCGATCGCCTTGATGTTCGTGGTGCTGTTCGTGCTGGTCGGAGTCGGGCCGCGCACCCTGGGCCGCCAGCACAGCGAGCAGGTGGCGCTCGCGACGGCCGGCATCGCGGTCGGCCTGGCACGGGTGCTGGGTCCGCTCCCGCACCTGTTGATCCTCTTCGGCAACATGATCACGCCCGGCAAGGGATTCTCCGAGGGGCCGTTCAGCTCCGAGGCCGAGCTGCGCGAGATGGTCGACCTGGCCGAGGCCTCGAGCCTGATCGAGTCCGGCGAGAGCAAGATGATCCACTCGGTCTTCGAGCTCGGCGACACCTCGGTGCGCGAGGTGATGGTGCCGCGCACCGACGTGGTCTACATCGAGCGCCACAAGACCCTGCGGCAGGCGATGTCGCTGTTCCTGCGCAGCGGCTTCTCCCGCCTCCCGGTCGTCGGGGAGGACCTCGACGACATCTTGGGCTTCGTCTACATCAAGGACATCAGCAAGCGGGTCTTCGACCGCCAGGCGGCCGAGAGCACCGAGCACGTCGACTCGATGATGCGGCCGGTCTTCCACGTGCCCGACTCCAAACCCGTCGACGACCTGCTGCGGGAGATGCAGGCCGAGCGCCGCCACATCGCCGTGGCCGTCGACGAGTACGGCGGCACCGCCGGGATCGTCACCATCGAGGACATCCTGGAGGAGATCGTCGGCGAGATCACCGACGAGTACGACGCCGAGGAGGTGCCGGTCGAGCAGCTCGCGGACGGCTCGATCCGGGTCTCGGCGCGGTTCCCGGTCGACGACCTCGACGACATCGTCGGGGTCGAGATCGACGACGACGAGGTCGACACCGTGGGTGGCCTGATGGCCAAGTACCTCGGCAAGGTCCCGATCTCCGGCTCGTCCGTCGAGGTCGGCGGACTGCTGTTCATCGCCGAGGAGGCCAAGGGCCGGCGCAACCGGATCTTCACCGTCCTGATCGCGCCGGTGGTCGATGCGTTCCCCGAGCCGAGCTCGGCCACGGGGTCGTCCCGGAGCTGAGCACGGCCGCGGGTTTGAGAGGATGCCCCGGTGATCGAACTGCAGCCGGAGGACCACAAGCTCGTCGTACTGGCCCGGGCCGCCCAGGCGCGGACCGGCGGCCTCGAGGGTGCCGCCCTGCGCGACCTCGACGGGCGGACCTATGCCGCCTCGACTGTGGACCTGCCCTCGTTGCACGTCTCGGCCGTGGGCGTGGTGGTGGCGATGGCGGTCACCAGCGGCGCCGGCGGGGTGGAGGCGGCCGTCGTGATGAGCAAGGCCCCCGTCGACGGGGGCGATCTCGCCGTGCTCCGTGACCTGGCCGGCGAGGACGTGCCGGTCTACCGCGCCGACCAGTCGGGCAGGGTCGTGGAGACCGAGACCACCTGACCTCGCGCCGCTCGCGCACGCGTGACAGCATCGAAGGTGAAGGACCGACTTCTCAGCAGTTGCCGCCCACGACAGTGCCGAGGTGATGACGAGTGGCGACGGGGACCACCGCCGACGAGGGACTGCACGCACGAGCCGTACGCCGCCTGCGGCAGTCCTACGACGCGATCGCGCCGGGAGACGCGGTGCGGCTGGCCAAGAGCACCACGAACCTGTTCCGCCCCCGGGAGCGGTCCTCGGTCGGCGGACTCGACGTGGACGGCCTCGACGGCGTCCTGAGGGTCGACGTCGAGGGGCGCACCGCCGACGTGCAGGGCATGTGCACCTACGAGGACCTCGTCGCCGCGACCCTGCCGCACGGACTGATCCCTCTCGTCGTGCCCCAGCTGCGCACGATCACGCTCGGCGGCGCCGTGACCGGCCTCGGGATCGAGTCCACGTCGTTCCGCAACGGGCTGCCGCACGAGTCGGTGCTCGAGATGGATGTCTTCACCGGGTCCGGGGAGGTGGTCACCTGCTCGCGTGAGGTCCACGCCGACCTGTTCGTGACCTTCCCCAACTCCTACGGATCCCTGGGCTACGCCACCCGGCTCCGGATCGAGCTCGAGCCGGTCCGCTCCCACGTCGGGCTGCGACACGTGCGCTTCCACGACCCGGCCACCCTCGAGGCTGCGATCGAGGAGGTCACCCTCACCGGGGAGTGGGAGGGCGAGCACGTCGACGGTCTGGACGGCACCGCCTTCGCGCCCGGCGAGACCGTGCTCACGATGGCCCGCTGGGTCGAGGCACCGGCCGGGGCCACGGCGTCGGACTACACCGGCCAGCAGGTCTACTGGCGCTCGGTGCAGGAGCGCGATACCGACCTGCTCACCATCCACGACTACCTGTGGCGCTGGGACACCGACTGGTTCTGGTGCTCGCGCGCCTTCGGTGCGCAGCACCCGGTCGTCCGCAGGCTGTGGCCGCGCCGGCTGCGGCGCTCGGACACCTACCAGCGCCTGCTCGCGGTCGACCGCCGCTTCGGGGTGGCCGACCGGCTGGACCGCCGGGCCGGCCGTCCGCTGCGAGAGCGGGTGGTGCAGGACGTCGAGGTCCCCGTGGAGCGGCTCGGGGAGTTCCTCGACTGGTTCGACCGCGAGGTCGGCATGCGGCCGGTGTGGCTGTGTCCGTTGCGGCTGCGCACCCCGGACGCGGTGGACGGAGCCGTGGGTTCCGGGCGCCCGTGGCCCAGCTACCCCCTCGAGCCCGGCCGCACCTACGTCAACGTCGGCTTCTGGGGCACGGTGCACGTCGGCGACGATGCCCCCAACGGGCCGCTGAACCGGGCGATCGAGGAGAAGGTGAGCGCGCTCGAGGGCCACAAGTCGCTCTACTCCGAGTCGTTCTACGCACCCGAGACCTTCGCGCGGCTCTACGACGGCGCCAACCTTGCGGCCGTCAAAGCGCGCTACGACCCCGATCACCGACTAACCTCGCTCTACGACAAGGCGGTCAGACGACGATGAGCATTCTCAAGGACATCTCCCCGACGCGTTTCCTCGCGCCCCCACGCCTCACTCTCGCCGAGGTCTTCGACTCGCTGCTGGCCGAGCCGGTGCCGATCCGGTTCACGGCGTACGACGGCAGCGTCAGCGGGCCCGAGGACGCCCCGGTCGGACTGGAGCTGAAGAACGAGCGCGGGCTGGCCTACCTGGTCACCGCACCCGGCGACCTCGGGCTGGCGCGGGCCTACGTCTCGGGCGACCTCGACCTGCACCGGGTGCACCCCGGCAACCCCTACGAGGCGATGGTGCTGCTGCTGCGGGCGATGAAGTTCCGCCGGCCCAGCCCCACCGAGGCGATGACGCTGATGCGCTCGATCGGCCTCGCCCACCTGGTGCCACCGCCACCGCCGTCGCAGGAGCACCTGCCCCGGTGGCGCAGGTTGGTCGAGGGGATGCGGCACTCGCCCGAGCGCGACGGCAAGGTGATCGAGCGCCACTACGACGTCTCCAACCGGTTCTACGAGCTGGTGCTGGGGCCGTCGATGACCTACACCTGCGCGGTCTACGACACCGAGGAGTCGACCCTGGAGGAGGCCCAGCACGCCAAGTACGACCTCGTCGCGCGCAAGCTCGACCTCCGCGCCGGGCAGCGGCTGCTCGACGTCGGCTGCGGCTGGGGCGGGATGGTGCGCCACGCGGCGCGGGAGTACGGCGTCCGCTCCCTCGGCGTGACCCTGTCGAAGGCACAGGCCGAGTGGGCTCAGGCGAAGAACCGCGAGGAGGGGCTCGAGGACCTCGCCGAGGTGCGGCACCTCGACTACCGCGACGTGGAGGAGACCGGCTTCGACGCGGTGAGCTCGATCGGGCTGACCGAGCACATCGGGATCGACCAGTACCCCGCCTACTTCGGCTTCCTGCGCAGCAAGCTGGTGCCCGGAGGGCGGTTGCTCAACCACTCCATCACCCGGCCCGACAACAAGCCGCTGGCCACCGGAGCCTTCATCGACCGCTACGTCTTCCCCGACGGGGAGCTCACCGGCTCGGGGAAGATCATCACCGAGATGCAGGACGCCGGCCTGGAGGTGCAGCACGAGGAGAACCTGCGGGTGCACTACGCCAAGACGCTCGGAGGCTGGGGTCACAACCTCCAGGAGCACTGGGACGAGTGCGTCGCCGAGGTCGGCGAGGGCACGGCGCGGGTGTGGGGCCTCTACATGGCCGGCTCGCGGATGGGCTTCGAGCGCAACGAGATCCAGCTCCACCAGGTGCTGGCCGGCCGCACCGCCGACGACGGCACCAGCGGCTTCCCGCTGCGGCCCACCTGGCTCACGTGAGGTCCGCCCTGCGCGTGCCCCGACTCACCGTCTCGTTGCTGCTCGCCGTCGCGATGCTGGCTGCCACGACCACCTCGGCGGTCTCGGCCGGCTCGGCCGGCTCGGCCGGCTCGGACGGTCCCGAGGACGCCGGCACTTCGAGCTGGGAGCCGCGCAACGGCGCCCGCCCGGCGCCGGTGGGCAGCGACCCGTTCCGGCCCGGCGAGGCCTACTCCGGGGACTTCCCCGACCCCTCGGTGATGCGGGTGGGGTCGCGCTTCTATGCCGCCTCGACCACGATCGCCGGACTGAACCTGCCGATGTCGAGCTCGACCGACCTGCGCACCTGGACCTCGCGACCGGCCTCGGACCCCGAGCGCCCGCAGGCCAACGACGCGATGCCGCGGGCGGCATCGTGGGCGAAGAAGAACCGCACCTCCTCGGGGCGCGCGTTCGGTGCGACCTGGGCGCCGACCGTCGTCCGGCTGGGGGAGGGCCGGTTCATCGCGGCGTACTCCGTCCCGCGGGCGCGTGACGGGCGTCGCTGTGTCTCGATCGCCCGCGCCAGCAGCCCGCTTGGCCCCTATGTGGACGCGCGGTCCGCGCCGCTGACCTGCCTGGGTGGGGGCGCGATCGACCCGATGGTGTTCCGCGACCGGGGGAAGCTGTGGCTGCTCTACAAGGTCGAGGGGCGCCCCGACAAGATCCTGGTGCGGCGGCTGACCGGCGACGCGGCCCGGTTCGGCCCGCGCAGCCGCAACACCAAGCTGTTGGTGCCGGCCACCCAGTGGGAGGGCGAGGTGGTGGAGAACCCGGCGATGATCCGCTACAACCGGCGCCTCTACCTGTTCTACTCGGGCAACGGCTACGGCTCGCCGAAGTACGCCACCGGCCATGCGGTGTGCCGCAGCGTGACGGGACCGTGCACGCGTGTGGGCCGGCTGCTCGCGAGCGGCCCCTACCTCGCCGGCCCGGGCGGCGCCCACCCGTTCTTCGACCTCGCCGGCCGGCTCCGCCTCGTCTACCACGCGTGGCGCACCGGCAACGTCGGCTACCCGAGCCAGGACGCGTGCCTGGGCTCCTCGCAGGGCTGCCCGCAACGACGGCTCTACGTCGCGATCCTCGGTCGCGGCGAGGGCGACCGGCTCGTCGTACGCCGCCGCTACTGAGCCGCGGACGTCATAGGTTCTGGCTGCTCGAACGACCAGGAGGTATGACGGTTAGCCTTGGCCCGGTGACCTCCCGAACCCCCTACGACGCCGTGGTCCGCGCGCGCACGGTGCTCAGCGAGCACCTCGTCCGGCTGCTGCTCGAGGTCCCGGAGGGCTTCGCCTCGACCGGTGTGCCCGACGAGTGGGTGGCGCTGACCGTGCCGGGACAGTTCCAGACGCGCTACTACACCGTGCGCTCCCTGGAGTCCGACCAGCTGACCCTCGACGTCGTGGTGCACGAGCAGGGCCTGGTCACCGAGTGGGCGCAGACCGAGTGCGTCGGCGACCGGGTGGGCCTGTCGACGCCGAAGGGTTCCTTCGAGCTGCCGACCGACGCCTCCTGGGTGGTGCTGGCCGGCGACCTGACCGCGCTGCCGGCGATGGCGCGGATCGCCGAGACGCTGGCCCGTGACACCGAGCTGCCCGTACAGGTGCACGCGGAGGTGCCCGACGGGCCGATGCCGGGCTACCTCGAGGCCGAGGTCACCTGGCACGCCGCGAGCTCGGGCTCGAGCACCCTCGCGCAGATCGTGCACGGGCTCGACTGGCCGACCGGTGCCGGCTACTTCTGGATGGCGGGGGAGTCGGCGCAGATGCGCGACATCCGCCGGCACGCGCGCCACGAGCTGGGCTGGGACACCCGGCACTACGACGTGATGGGGTACTGGAGCGGCGCCCGCGGCCGGCAGGCCCGTAGGGTCGACCCCGGCCCCGTCTACACCAGGGGCAAGGCGCAGGGCCACTCGGACGAGCAGATCTGGGCGGAGTACGACGAGATGAGCGGTCGATGACTGAGCCCGGCACCACCACCGCGGAGCACCGGTCGGGCTTCGCCTGCTTCGTGGGCCGTCCCAACGCCGGCAAGTCCACGCTGACCAACGCGGTGGTGGGCTCCAAGGTGGTGATCACCTCCTCCAAGCCGCAGACCACCCGCACCGTCGTGCGCGGGATCGTGCACCGCCCCGACGCGCAGCTGATCCTGGTCGACACCCCCGGGTTGCACCGTCCGCGCACGCTGCTCGGCGAGCGGCTCAACGACCTGGTGAAGACCACCTGGGCCGAGGTCGACGTGGTGGCGGTGTGCTTCCCGGCCGACCAGAAGCCGGGTCCCGGGGACCGCTTCCTGGTCAACGAGCTGGCGAAGGTCCGGCGTACCACCAAGGTCGCGGTGGCGACCAAGTCCGACCTGGTCACCCCGGACGCCCTCGCCCAGCACCTGATGGCGATCGACGCGCTCGGGCGGGAGACCGGCACCGAGTGGGCCGAGATCGTGCCGGTCTCGGCCAAGGACGGGCACCAGGTCGAGCTGCTGACCGACCTGCTCGTCGGCCTGATCCCCGAGGGGCCGCAGCTCTACCCCGACGGCGAGCTCAGCGACTCACCCGAGGAGGCGATCGTCGCCGAGCTGATCCGTGAGGCCGTGCTCGAGGGCGTGCACGACGAGCTGCCGCACTCGATCGCGGTCGTGGTCGAGGAGATGGCGCTGCGCGAGAACCGGCCGGCCGACAAGCCGCTGCTGCAGATCCACGCCAACCTCTTCGTCGAGCGCGACTCCCAGAAGGGGATCATCATCGGCCACAAGGGCTCCCGGCTGCGCGACGTCGGGATCGAGGCCCGCCAGCAGATCCAGGCGATGCTCGGCACCCCGGTGCACCTCGACCTGCGCGTCAAGGTGGCCAAGGACTGGCAGCGCGACCCCAAGCAGCTGCGCCGCCTCGGGTTCTGAGTCGCCTCGGGTTCTGAGTCGCCCGGCCAGTAACGTCTGGGCCGTGACCTGGGACCAGCTCTACGACGACGCCGCGCGCGAGCGCCTGATCGACGAGCCGGTCAAGCGCGTCCCCGCCCCGGAGCGCACCCCCTTCGAGCGCGACCGGGCGCGGGTGGTGCATTCCGCGTCGCTGCGCCGGTTGGCCGCCAAGACGCAGGTGCTGGGGCCGCAGGCCGACGACTTCGTGCGCAACCGGCTGACCCACAGCCTCGAGGTCGCCCAGGTGGCCCGCGACCTCGCGCACCCGCTCGGCTGTCATCCCGACCTCGCGGAGACCGCCGCACTGGCCCACGACATGGGGCACCCGCCGTTCGGCCACAACGGCGAGACCGCGCTGGACGCCCTCGCCGCCTCGTGCGGAGGGTTCGAGGGCAACGCCCAGACCCTGCGGATCCTGACCCGGCTGGAGGCCAAGTCCGCCGACGCCGAGGGCCACTCGATCGGGCTGAACCTCACCCGCGCCACGTTGGACGCGTGCACGAAGTACCCCTGGCCCCGGGGCTCGGCGGTCGCCGGGAAGTTCGGGGTCTACGACGACGACCGAGTGGTCTTCGACTGGCTGCGCCGGGGGGTCGCGGGTGCACGGCGCTGCGTGGAGGCGCAGGTGATGGACTTCGCCGACGACGTGGCCTACTCGGTGCACGACCTCGAGGACGGCATCGTGGGAGGGCGGATCGACCTGGCGCTGCTCGACGACCACGACGAGCGGCGCGCGACCTGGGCGACGGTGCGCGACTGGTACCTGCCCGAGGCCGACGACGCGCTGCTCGACGAGGCGCTGCGCCGGCTGCGTGCGGTCGGCTCGTGGCCCGGAGCGGCGTACGACGGCAGCCGCAGGCACCTGGCCGCGCTCAAGGACCTGACCAGCGACCTGATCGGGATCTTCTGCGGCAGCGTGCACCAGGCCACGGCAGGGGAGTACGGCGTCCGCCCCCTCGTCCGGCATGAGGCCGACCTCGTCGTGCCCGCCGGAACCGGGCACGAGATCGCCGTACTGAAGGGGATCGCCGCGCACTACGTGATGCGGGCCCAGGACCGGATGGACCTGATGGAGCGGCAGCGCAGCGTGCTCGAGGAGCTCTTCGAGGCGATCTGGCAGCGCGGCGAGAGCGCCCTGGACCCGTCGCTGCGCGAGGACTTCGCCGCCGCCCCCGACGACCCCGCCCGCACCCGCGTCGTGATCGACCAGATCGCCAGCCTCACCGACGCCTCCGCGGTCTCCTGGCACGCCCGGCTCGCCGGCTGACGTCATACGAAGTGGTCGCCCCGACAACCAGAAGGTATGACGTCCGCGGGGCGGACCTGCGGGACGTCATACGAGTCGGTCGTCCGAACCACCAGAAGGTATGACGCAACCGGGGACGAACTAGGGTCAGGCACCATGAGCGACCCCCTCGTGTGGCTGCCCTTCGACCCGGCCGACCTCGGTGAACCACCCTCCGGACTGCGCTATGAGCGCATCGACGCCGACGCGATGGACGACGGGTTGCCCGCGAGCAGCGCGGAGGTCGAGCTCTACGTGCTGCCCTACCGGTTCCGCCCCGCCGACGGGGAGGTGCTCTCCCGGCTGCCGCGGCTGCGGGCGGTGCAGACGATGACGGCCGGGGTGGAGCACATCCGCGGGTTCGTCCCCGACGGGGTGCTGCTGTGCAACGGTCGCGGCATCCACGACACCTCGACCGCCGAGCTCACCCTGGCCCTGATCCTGGCCAGCCTGCGCGGCCTCCCGGAGTTCGTCCGCGCACAGACCGAGGCGCAGTGGCGCCCGGAGCGACGCGAGTCGCTGGCCGACAAGCGCGTCCTGATCGTCGGCTACGGCCAGATCGGGGCCGCGATCGAGGCCCGCCTGCTGCCGTTCGAGACCGAGGTGGTCCGGGTCGCACGCAGTGCCCGCGACGGTGTGCACGCGATCGCCGAGCTGCCCGAGCTGCTGCCCCAGGCCGATGTCGTGGTGCTGGTCGTCCCGGGCACCGAGGGCACTGTCGGCCTCTTCGACGCAGCGATGCTGGCCCGGCTCAAGGACGGCGCGCTGCTCGTCAACGTCTCCCGGGGCTCGGTCGTCGACACCGACGCGCTGGTCGCCGAGCTCACCGGCGGGCGGCTGCGCGCGGCGCTCGACGTGGTCGACCCGGAGCCGTTGCCCACCGACCACCCGCTGTGGCAGGCGCCCAACCTGCTGCTGGTGCCGCACGTCGGCGGCTTCAGTACGGCGATGCGCCCACGCGCCATGCGACTCATCCGCGAGCAGCTCCACCGCCTTGCCGCGGGGGAGCCGCTCGCGAACGTGATCAGCGGGGACTACTGACCCAGGGTCAGCGACCCGCCGGGTCAGTGCCCCGGGCCGCCTCGGCCACCTTGTCCTTGACGAGGGGGGCCTGCTCGCGGGCGTAGCCGGCCGCCTGGTGGGCCTTCTCCTGCACCCGCGGGTCGTTCTTCACCTTCTCGAAGGTGCCGCGCAGCTGCTCATAGCGTCCGCGACCCGCCTTCGCGCCGAGCACGTAGCCGACACCTCCGGCAGCCAGAACCAACAGCTTCTTCATGAGTCCTCCTCCTGGGAGCGGTGCTCCCCCTTGTGCTCGCCGGGCACCGAAGCCGCCTCCCGGCGGATCTTGCGTCCGAGAGCGACGTCCTTCTCCCGCTTCTTGCGAGCCTTGATGATGTTCTCGGTGTCCTTGGCCGGGAGCTGCAGCTCCTCCTCGGCCGGGATCCCCGCCTGCAGCTGCCGTCCCCGCTCCAGCTCGGCGTCGAGCTCGGCGCCGAAGAGCAGGGCGAGGTTGGTGATCCACAAGAACAGCAGCGCCACGATCACCCCCGCCAGCGAGCCGTAGGTCCTGTTGTAGCTGCCGAAGTTGGCGACATAGAAGGAGAACGCGAACGACGCCAGCGCCCAGCCCACGATCGCCACGAACGCCCCGACCGACATCCAGCGGAACTTCGGCTGCTGCACGTTGGGGGTGACGTAGTAGAGCAGCCCGACGATCACCACGACCATGACCAGCAGCAACGGCCACTTCGCGATCTCCCAGAGCGTGACGGTGGCGTCGCCGAGCCCGATCACGCCGCCGATCGACCGTGCCAGCGGGCCGGAGACGATCAGCATCAGCAGGGTCGCGGCCATCAGCAGTACGGCGACCAGGGTCAGCAGCAGCATGGTGGGGCGCAGCTTCCAGAACGGGCGGCCCTCCTCGATCTCGTAGACCCGGTTCATCGCCCGGCCGAACGCCCCGACGTACCCCGACGCCGACCACAGGGCGGCCAGCACGCCGACGACCAGCGCGAAGCCGGCGGAGTCGGAGCTCGCGATCTGCCGCAGCGCGGGCTCGACCGTGCCGAGCATGTCCTGGGAGACCAGCGGGCGCAGGATCTCCAGGACCTTGTCGACCGAGGTCGAGGCCTGGCCGAAGACGCCCAGCAGGGAGACCAGGGCCAGCGCGGCCGGGAAGATCGCCAGCACCGCGTAGTAGGTCAGCGCCGCCGCCAGGTCGGTGCACTGGTCGTCGGTGAACTCGTGCGCGGTCTTGCGCAGCACGTACTTCCAGGACCGCTTCGTCAGGTCGTCGAGGCTGTCGGGCTTGCGCTCCTCGGGATCCGGCGTCGCGGTCTCGTCGCGGTGGGCGCCGCCGGTCTGCTGCTGGCTGGTCACGCCCCGCCTCCCTTCCCCTCGTCCTTCTCCGACCCTCTCCACGTCGACCCTAGCCAGACGGGCCGCCCCCGGGTCACCCCTGCTCGGGGAGTATCCGAACTCAGCGTCCCCAAACCCCGACGGCGGGTCCGATGCCCAGCAGCGTCGCCGTAGACTCCGCATCGTGGCGGGCAGGATCCGGGAAGAGGACATCGCGGAGGTGCGCGAGAAGGCGCGCATCGACGACGTCGTCTCGGCATACGTCACCCTGCGCAGCGCCGGTGGCGGCTCCATGAAGGGGCTGTGCCCCTTCCACGACGAGAAGTCCCCGTCCTTCCACGTCACGCCCGCACGCGCGGCTTCTACCACTGCTTCGGCTGCCAGGCCGGCGGCGACGTGATCAAGTTCGTGATGGAGATGGACGGCCTCGGGTTCACCGAGACCGTCGAGCGGCTGGCCGAGAAGGTCGGCGTGCAGCTGCGCTACGAGGAGGGCGGCCCCGCCCGCCCCCGGGGTGGCCCGCAGCGCCCGCGGCTGATCGAGGCGCACAAGGTCACCGCGCAGTGGTACGCCGAGCTGCTGGCCTCCCCCGAGGCGCTCCAGGCGCGTCAGTTCCTCGACTCACGCGGCTTCGACGCCGAGACGGCCGCCGTCTTCGGGGTGGGGTTCTCGCCGCGCGGCGGTGAGGAGCTCGTCGCCCACCTGCGGCACAGGGGCTTCACCGAGGAGGAGATGGTCACCAGCGGCCTGATCGGGCAGGGCAACCGCGGCCACTACGACCGCTTCCGCGGACGGCTGATGTGGCCGATCCGCGACAGCAGCGGCGACACGATCGGCTTCGGCGCGCGCCGGATCTTCGACGACGACCGGATCGAGGCGAAGTACCTCAACACCCCCGAGACGCCGATCTACAAGAAGAGCCAGGTGCTCTACGGCATCGACCTGGCCCGGCGCGAGATCGCCCGCAGCAGCCAGGCGGTGATCGTGGAGGGCTACACCGACGTGATGGCCTGCCACGTCTCGGGGGTGAAGACCGCGGTCGCGACCTGCGGGACCGCCTTCGGCGACGACCACGCGCGGGTGATCCGCCGCCTGCTCCAGGACCACGACGAGTTCCGGGGTGAGGTGATCTTCACCTTCGACGGCGACGAGGCCGGCCAGAAGGCCGCGCTGCGCGCCTTCGAGGGGGACCAGAACTTCGCCGGCCAGACCTACGTCGCGGTCGAGCCGACCGGAATGGACCCCTGCGACCTGCGGCTCTCCGAGACCGACCGCGCCGAGGGGGAGGCTGCGGTGCGCGAGCTCGTCGCCCGGCGGATCCCGCTCTACCGCTTCGTGCTCGGCAACGTGGTGCAGCGCTACGACCTCGACCGGGCCGACGGTCGCATCGACGCCCTGCGCGATGCTGCCCGCCTGGTCACCAGCATCCGCGACCGCTCGAAGGTCGACGCCTTCGCCCGCGAGCTCGCCGGGATGCTCGGGGTCGAGCCCGCCGACGTGCAGCGCGAGGTCAAGCGGGCTGCCGCCCGCGGCGGTACGACGCCGGAGCCGGGAGCGCACGCCCCGGTCGCCCGAGCAGCCGAGCTGCCCAACCCGCGCGACCCGCGGCTCTTCCTCGAGCGCGAGACCCTCAAGCTGGTCGTACAGCACCCGGGGGTGGTCGGCCGTTCGGCACGAGAGGTGGGGGCCGAGGACTTCACCCACGGCGCCTACCGCGCGCTGTGGGCCGGCGTCGAGGCCTCCGGTGGGCCGACCGCGGCCACCCCGCAGTGGGCCGCCACCCTGCAGGACGCCCACTCCGACGAGCGGCTCAGGTCGCTGGTCAGCGCGCTCGCGGTGGAGCCGCTGCACTCCACCAAGGACCCCGACGACGCCTACGTCGCCCAGCACGTGCACCGGCTCCGCGAGCTGACCGCGATGCGCCGGATCGCGGACCTGAAGTCGCGGCTGCAGCGCACCAACCCGGTAGAGCAGGCGGCGGATTACAACAAGATGTTCGGCGAGCTGGTGGCCCTGGAGCAGCACCGCCGCAGCCTGCGCGAGCGTGCCCTGGAGAGCCAGTGAGGCTGTCCGCCAGGCGGGGGAGCGGGACCCCCGTGCCTGCCCAGGTCCTGGCCGCGGCCGCGCTGCCGTCGCGCGAGAAGGTGCTCGCCTCGGCCCCCACCCGCGACGGCCACTGGGTGCTCGGCACCCGCCGGCTCCTGGTGCTCGTCGACGGCGAGGCTCGACGGATCCCCTGGGAGCGGGTCGAGGACGCGACCTGGGACCAGGAGGAGTCACGGTTGCGCGTCACCGAGCTCGCCGACTTCGGCGAGCCCAGGCCGTCGTACGACCTGGTGATGGACGAGCCGGTGCTGCTGCTCCAGCTCGTCCGGGAGCGGGTGACGGCGAGCATCGTGCTGCAGCGCCGGGTCCCTGTGCGCGGCAAGCTCGGTGTGAACGTGATCGGCCGCCGGAGCCCGACCGGAGGACCCGTGGCGTGGATGCACGCCTACGACGAGGGCCTCGACCCCACGGACCCGGAGGTGGTGGCGGTCGCCGAGGCGGCCCTGCGCAGCGCCCGCACCGAGGTGGGCGAGGACTTCGCGAACCCGATTTAGCAACTCCGAGCGGACTTGCTAGGGTTTGCGGGCGCGATCCCCTGTAGCTCAATTGGCAGAGCATTCGACTGTTAATCGGAGGGTTGTTGGTTCGAGTCCAACCGGGGGAGCGGCAGAACCCCGTCTGACCTGCGGCAACGCGTCAGGCGGGGTTCTTCGTCCCTCAGGCCCCCACCAGGTCCGCTGCTCACGCCGGCCTGGCGGCGTACAGTGGGGCACAACCGCAGGCCGCTGAGCCTGACTCGCTGAGCTACCAGCTCAGAAGCCCTTGGGGGCGGCTTGCGGCCTCGAGCCCACCGCCCGCTCCGCGATCACGAACGCCGGGATCTCAGTGCTCAGGCTCAGCAGGTCGCGCCCGCACTCGACGGCCAGGGCCCGGTGCAGACAGTCGAGATGCTCGGTCGAACCGGCCGGCCGCCAGTACCAGGTGTGGGAGAGTCTGCGCACCGGACTGCGCAGCGGCACGTCACGCACCCACGGCCCGAACTGCGGTGCCACCGGGCCGCCCACGAGATCGCCGGTCAGTCCTCCCCAGCCGACCTCGAAGTACAGGTTCGTCCACCGGGTCACGGCGAAGGGCGAGGCGTGGTCGAGGAGGAGGAAGGTGCGTGGACCCTTGTCCGGGTTGCCGCCCAGGTAGCTGCGGGAGAAGGTGCACCGCTGCTGGCCTCCGTGCTCCTCGGTCTTGGGGGGACAGGTCGGCAGTACGCCGCTGCCCTGGGCTTCCCGGAACTCCGCCGTGGTGTCGGACATCAGGAAGTGGGCGTAGGTCAGGGGGCTGCCGACGGTGACCAGGTCCGTGACCAGCCAGGGCTGGGTGTTGCGCCGGGTCTGCTTCCACGCGGCGTGCTGCAGTGCCTGGGCGCGCTCGGCATCGAGATCCTGCCCGATGCCGACCTCCACGGCGACCACCGGCTTGAAGTCCGTGCGGCCCGGTCTCTGGTGCTCGGCGTGCCGACGGATCCACAGGTAGGTGAGGACGTCGTAGGCGATGACGCTGCCGAGGCTGTGGCCGAGGACGACGATCCGGTCGTAGTCGCCGCGTTCGTGCAGGCGGTCCAGGAGCTCGACCCCGGCGCTGCGAATCGCCTGCCGGTGGGCGACGTTGGCTGGGCGCGGGCTGAGGTAGCGCGCTGCGTCGCCGAGCACGTCGACGACGACACCCCGACCGAACGCCTTCCACAGCACCACGCTCACTGCGGCCACGACTCCACCGGCCGTGAGCCAGCGAGGCAGGTCCCAGAGCCCGAGGAACTGGGCGAGCACGGCTGCCGTCACGGCGACGATGACCGTCCAGACCAGCGCCCAGGCCGGGCGCAGCGGCCTGGGCACCGCGCGTGCACGCAGCAGCAGCCTGCGCACCCAGTCGGCCACCTGGGCCAGGGTGGTGTCACCGATCTGGTGGGCCCAGTAGAGCTCGAAGACGTCGGTGGTCGGCCGCACCCGCCCATCCGACGCCTTGAAGGTCACCCGGCGGAGCTCGAAGGAGTCCGAGACCATGTCGGGTTTCACCCAGCTCTGCGCATCGGCGTCGGCGATGACGCCACTGGCGACGAGAGCACGTAGGGTCCGGCCGGGCTCCTGACTGCCGATGCCGTGGATCACCACCACCGCCTGGCGCGGGCTGTCCCGGCGCTCGGCCACCTGGCGGAGCAGTCTCTGCAGTCGCTCGAGGGCGGCCTCCCAGAACATCTCGATCTCCGAGCGGTGCGCCTCGGCGTACGGCCCCACCTCGGTGATCCTCAGCTCCACAGCGTCGGCCCCGCCCTCGGCGACGACTACGGCCACGGTGACGACCTCGACGCCGTCCAGTGCCGGCCAGCCGACCGCTGGTTCGAGGTGGAAGACGATGCGCGAGCTCCAACGGCGCTCGATCAGCGTCCCACGGCGCCACGGGCCGGCGCTGTCGGAGATCAGTACGCGCCGGTGCTCCTGGGAAGGCATCAGCGATCCCTCGCCGAGCCAGTGCGGCACGAGTGTGCGCCGCCACAGGACCTCCCACAGCTCCCCAGCACTGAGGTCGGGCACCGACAGGGTCGCCTCGTAGCTCACCGGAGCCTCGCAGCCAGGTGGTCCACCAGGTCCGTGCCTGGCAGTTGTGTTCGCACCTCGAGCAGCTCTCGCAGACCCGCCCCGCAGATCGCGCGCATCGAGACCAGCTCCTCGCCGTCGTCCTCGCCGTCCCAGGTCCCGTGCGCGCTGGCGTTGCGGGTGGAACGACCGCGGCTGGCGAACCAGGCGGCGGCAGCCGGGTCCAGGTGGCCGAGCACGCCGACGAGGTCCTCCAGTTGCACCCTCTTCGCCGGCGGGCGGAAGCGGCCCAGCATGGCCTCGAGGAGGGCGAAGAGCAACGTGGCGTGGGTGTCCGGGTTCGTCTGGGTGTCGTGCGCCCGTCGGAAGGTGTCGAGCAACCGGTCCACCCTGGCGTCCGGGGCCTGGACGTCATGGGCTGCGAGCAGGGCCCACACCTCGGCCGCCTCGGCCAAGGTCTGCGGCGTGAGCTCGTCGTGTTGCTCGGAGCCGAGGGCCATCAGGGCGGTCGTGCGCAGGACCGTCTCGCGACGGTGACGCAGGGTGCCCTGGTAGAGGTACCAGCCGAGCAGCTCGGGGTCGACGAACTCTCGCAGCCCCACCAGGCGCAGCCCGGCAACCGCGAGGTTGCGCGGCCGCAGCATCCGAGCGACGAGGGCCTCGTTCACGTCGAAGGATTCCGGAGCCTCGGCGAACACCCCGAACCCAGCCACGGAGATGGGGTCGAGAGCGAACTTCGCCGCGAAGTCACGGCGCAGGTCCTTGTGCTCCATGCTGATGATCTCCTGCGTGCTGAAGGGCAGTACGACGGCGCCGCAGCCGGTGTCGGCCCCTTCACCGTCGTAGGTGAGACCGATGACCGGTGACCAGCTGACGATCTGTCCTTCCCGGGACGAGAGGTCGACACCGGTGTGGAACGTCGCGCTGCTCCACGCCGGCCGGGGCAGCAGCCTGTTCTCGCTGGCGAAGCCTCGCCGCTCCTGAGCCGCCGGTGGCAAGGTGCCCTCCGAGGCGACGATCACGTCTGCCAGCAGTTGCTCGGGCAGCGCAGTCGTGACGGGGTCGTCGGCTCGGGCCCGACCACCGTGGATGGCTCGGCTCCGAGCCCGGTACACGCTGCGCGCACGCTCCTCGGCACCGGTTCCCAGCAGCGTCGTGATCCGCTCGGCGAAGGTGTCCTGAAGACCGGTGCGCACCTCTGGAAGCAGGAGTCCCTCCAGGGCGCTGACGGCCAGCACGAGTCGGTCTCCTGGCGTGAGTGTCGACTCGGTGGTGGTCAGGAGCTGGGCCAACGAGGGCGCGAGTCGCTCGTCGGCGAGCACACGCTGCACGACCGGCACCAGGTCGGCTGCGCGTTGGATGTCGGCGGTGCTCAGCGGTCGGCACGCCGTGTCCGCCGAGAAGGTGTACTCCAGGTCTGCCTCGCCCTGGACCCTGATCCCCGTCCGCTGCTCGCCGCCCAGGGACACGACGTGACCCTCGCCGGGGAGCAACCACGTGACCGACGTGCGGGGACTGCCGGGCGACGCGCCGGGCGCTGCCAGCATGAAGGCTGCCCAGACGACGTCGACGTAGGCGTCGTGGAACCACCCGAGGAAGTCGACCCCGAGGATGCGGGGGAGCAGGCCGTGCCACTCCGCTTTGGGGATCTTCAGCTCGGCCATCTGGCTGCCCGGCACGGACCCCGGCTGCACGAACGGGAGGTCGATGTCCCCCTCGACCAGCAAGAAGACGGGATCCGCCGCGTCGTACTGGCGTTGCCAGTCCGAGTAGGCGCCGAGGGTGAGGCTGTCGAAGGACGCCCACGTCGGCTTGACCAGCGTGCCGATCGGGAAGTCCACCTGATCGGGCTGCAACCTCAGTCGCGGCAGGTGCGTGAGCACCTGGATGTTGGGCATGGTGCCTCCCATCCCTGCCCGGTCACGTGGACGCGGCCCTCATCGAGCGCTCGGCACGCTCGACCGGCACTCAGAAACCGGGTGCCCCCTGCGCAGCAAGTATAGGGCGGTGGCGTGCCGGGCCGGCTCGGTCATCGGGCCGGAAGTGGAGCGACACGACGCCATCGTCGGCGTACCTTGGGAGGACGCACCGGCTCGGTGCGAAGGTGGTGAGTCGAATGAGCTCCACGAGGCTGACGTGACCTGCCGACGCCCGCGCACGCAAGGCTCGATGCGATGAGCACCGGGGGCGGGATCCGACGCCGCGCCGCCGATCTCAGCAGGTCCATGTCGGCGGCGTTGTCGGCTGAGCTGAACAGGCGCTGGCAGCTGTGGCGCGACGTCAGGAACCTGGCGTCGGCTCCGGATGACTCGACCGCCTCCACGGCCTACCGCGCGCTGGTGGCCGAGCATTCCGATGATCCCCGCTACGCCGCAGATCTTGTGCAGGAGATCCGACGCAAGATCGCCTCCGAGGAGGACTCCGCGGCCCGCATCCGGGCCGAACGACAGCAGGCGCCGACCGCAGACCCGTCGCTTGCCTCGAACCTCGTCGATCGCGTGCAGGACACGTTCGAAGCCAACAGGCAGGCCCGGCTGGCCCGGCTTCGACACCTGGCATCCGCGGGCGAACCCGGAGACGGGCACCGGCGACCGTCCGGCGGGCCTCCGGAGGGACCGCGCAGGTCGCTGTCACTCCGCACGTCAAAGGCACCGGATCTGGGCGCACGGTGGGCCGCGGCGAACCCCGCGCGCCCGTCGGATCCCAGACCCCGGATCCCAGACCCTGACCCCTGACCCCGGGGACCTGGGGCCCGGGTGCAGGCGCCGCTCGGCCCCGGGTAGGGGACCCGCATGGCTTCACGGTGCTCGCCGACCCCGAGGGCGACGAGTTCTGCCTGCTCCACGGGCCCGAGCAGCAAGTCGGCTAGTCGCCCCAGCCCATCGGGAACACCTCGAAGGGCGCCGCGAAGGCCGTGCCCATCCGCTGGCCGGTGCCGCGTGCCATCCCCTCGAGGAACTCGCGCGCGTCCCAGTCCTCCCAGCCCAGGCCGGCGATGTAGGCCGCGTGGGCCTCCAGGGACTCCACGCCGGCGTCGAAGGTCTCGGTGGTGTCGACGCCGTGGGCCGCACCGGGGGATCCGAAGGCCCACACCTGGCGTACCCCGCCCCACGGCTCGACCCCGTCGATGAGCTGCTCGGGGAAGACCCAGCGGTTGCCCGCGTCGCGGACCGCGTCGAGCACCGCCTTGCCGGTGGCGATGTGGTCGGCCTGGTTGAGGTTGGCGCCGCCCCAGGTGTCGCGGAAGTTGCCGGTGATCACGATGTCGGGACGGTGTCGCCGTACGGCGGCCGCGAGCACGCGACGCAGCGGTACGCCGTACTCGAGGACGCCGTCGGGCTGGCCGAGGAAGTCCACCGTGTCGACGCCGACGACGCGGGCCGACTCGACCTCCTCCGCCTCGCGGACGACCCGGCACTCCTCGGGGATCATCGAGTCGATGCCGGCCTCCCCACTGGTGACCATGGCGTAGCCGACCCACTTGCCCTGGCCGGTCCAGCGGGCGACGGCCGCGGCGGCGCCGAACTCCATGTCGTCGGGGTGCGCCACGATGCACAGGGCGCGCTGCCAGGTCTCGTCGAGAGGTTCGAGGGGGGTCGGGGGGCTCATGACGGCAACCTACGCCCCGGCGCGAGGTCGGGACAGGCCTCGCCGAGCGTGCCTCAGCGGGGGACGGTGAACCGGAAGCAGCTGCCGCCCTCGGGGTTGTCCTCCACCCAGATGCTGCCGCCCCACTGGTCGACGATGCGACGGGCCGCGGCCAAGCCGATGCCGTGCCCGGACTCCTTCTGGTCGCCGCGGGTGAACATCGTGAACACCGACTCCTTGAACCCCTCGGCGATGCCGCCCCCGTTGTCGCGGACCTCCACCGTCCACCCGGTCCCGGTCTCGACGACGCTGATCACGGTGCGTGGCGGCCGGTCGGGGTGGCGGTACTTCAAGGAGTTCTCGACGAGGTTCTGCAGCACCTGGCGCAGGCTCGAGCGCCTCGCCACCACCGTCGGGTCGTCGCCGGCCACCTCCACCGTGCCTCCGGTGGCGCTCACCAGCCGTCCGAGGTCGACGGCGATCTCCTCGGCCACCTCGCGCAGCGACACCGAGACGGGCGGGGTCGGGTCCTCGTGGGTTGCCCGGGCGAACTCCAGCAGCGAGCTGAGCTGGTCCGACATCCGCTCCGCGGCGACCGCCGCCCGGTCCAGCCACTCGAGTCCCTGGTCGTCCAGCTGGTCCTCGTAGTCCATCTTGAGCAGCTCGAGGTAGCCGCGGACGGTGGCCAGCGGAGCCTGGAGGTCGTGGCTGGAGATCAGCGCGAACGACTCCAGGTCGCGGTTGGAGCGCGCCAGCCGCGCAGCCAGCAGACGCAGCTCACGGTTGGCCTGCTCCACCCGCTCGGCGGCGGCCACCTCCGCGGACCGGTCGGTGATGTGCGAGACGAAGTGCAGGGGCTTGCCCGCGCTGTTGCGGATCAAGGAGGTGGAGAGATCGGCCCAGATCGTGTGGCCGTCGGCGTGCAGGTAGCGCTTGCGCATCGAGAAGTGCTGGAGCTCCCCGGAGACCAGCCGGTTGACCAGCTCGAGACCCGCGACCACGTCGTCGGGGTGGGTCAGCCGCTGGAAGTCCAGGGTCAGGAGCACCTCCTTGGAATGACCGAACAGCCTGCACAGTGCCTGGTTGACCCGCTGGAAGCGCCCGTCCAGGCCGACCAGGGCGATCCCGACCGGCGCGTTGTCGATCGTCAGTCGCCAGCGCTCCTCGGCTCGCGCAAGTGTGGGCATGGCGATGAGGTTATGCGTGCTTGGCACGGCTTGTTCGGCTTCTCACGATCTGAGGTGATGCTGGACTAGCCCCTCGGAGGTGGGCGGGGTCCTCGGCTCGAATAGGTGACGACCAGCCCGCGCCCTAGACTTGGGCGGTGAGTGAGACGAGCGAAGTGCCCAGATTCGACGAGCTGGGGCTGGACCCGCGCGTGGAGAAGGTCCTGCGCGACGTGGGCTACGAGACCCCGTCGCCGATCCAGGCCGAGGCGATCCCGCCGCTGCTCGAGGGCAAGCACGTCGTCGGGCTCGCGCAGACCGGCACCGGCAAGACCGCGGCGTTCGCGCTGCCGATCCTCTCCCGCATCGACATGTCCCAGTCGCTGCCGCAGGTGCTGGTCCTGGCGCCCACCCGCGAGCTCGCGCTGCAGGTCGCCGAGGCGTTCGGCCGCTATGCCGCCCACCTCAAGGGCCTCCACGTCCTGCCCGTCTACGGCGGCCAGGGGTACGGCGTACAGCTGAGTGCGCTGCGGCGCGGCGTGCACGTCGTGGTCGGCACCCCCGGCCGGGTGATGGATCACATCGAGAAGGGCACCCTCGACCTGAGCGAGCTGAAGTTCGTCGTGCTCGACGAGGCCGACGAGATGCTCAACATGGGCTTCGCCGAGGACGTCGAGACGATCCTGGCCGGCACGCCCGACACCAAGCAGCTGGCGCTGTTCAGCGCGACGATCCCGCCGCAGATCCGCCGGATCATCAAGAAGTACGCGCCGGGCGCGACCGAGATCACCGTGAAGTCCAAGTCGGGGACGGCCACCAACGTCACGCAGCGCTACCTCAAGGTCGCGCACCCGCAGAAGCTCGACGCACTCACCCGCATCCTCGAGGTCGAGAACTTCGACGGGATGATCATCTTCGTGCGCACCAAGCAGGCCACCGAGGACCTCGCCGAGCGGCTGCGTGCCCGTGGGTTCGCCGCCGTGGCGATCAACGGCGACGTCGCCCAGGACAAGCGCGAGCGAACCATCGACCAGCTCCGCAAGGGCAAGCTCGACATCCTGGTCGCCACCGACGTGGCCGCCCGAGGGCTGGACGTGGACCGGATCAGCCACGTGATCAACCACGACATCCCCACCGACACCGAGTCCTACGTGCACCGCATCGGCCGCACCGGCCGCGCCGGTCGCAGCGGGCAGGCGATCTCGTTCGTGACCCCGCGCGAGACCTATCTGCTGAAGTCGATCGAGAAGGCCAACCGGACGACGCTCGAGCAGATGTCGTTGCCGACGGTCGACGACGTGAACGCCTTCCGCGTGGCGAAGTTCACCTCCGCCATCGGCGAGGCGCTCCAGGACCCGCAGGTCGGGGTCTTCCGCGAGCTGGTCGACGCCTACGAGCAGGAGCACGACGTGCCGGCGGCCGACATCGCGGCCGCGATCGCCGTACTCGCCCAGGACGGCGAGCCGCTCTTCCTCCAGGACCTGCCGTCGGCGCCCTCGGGCCCCGCCGGGCCCTCGCACGAGCGGCGGGAGCGGCGGGAGAGCACCGGCAACCTGGTCCGCTGGCGGATCGCGGTCGGCAAGCGTCACCGCGTCGAGCCCCGCCAGATCGTCGGTGCGCTCGCCAACGAGGGTGGGCTGAAGCGCTCGGACTTCGGCCGCATCGACATCAAGCCGGGCTTCTCGCTGGTCGAGCTCCCCCCGGACCTGTCGCGGGACACCTTGGCCAAGCTCAGCGACACCCGGATCTCCGGCGTCCTGATCGACCTGCAGATCGACAAGGGGCCGGCCCCGCGCTCGGGACCGCCGCGTCGTGGAGGATCGGACCGTCCGCGCGAGTTCGACAAGAAGCCGCGGCACAAGCACCGCGACTGAGACTTTTCCTCGCAATGTGCCTCGAAATGCGTGCCTTCGGGACGTCTCGCTCGTTGAGGACTCCGAGACCGGCTTCCGGAGGACCCATGCGCCGCATCCTGATCGTCCTGCTGAGCCTGCTGCTCACCGCCGCGACGCTGGCTGTGATGCCGTCCTCGGGGGCCGCGAGCAAGTATCCCGTGAGCTACAACTTCCTCTCGAGCGCGGTGACGGCCGGCGCGAAGATCGACGCCGACCCGCCGGGTGCGAACAACTTCGGCTGTCGGCCCTCGCGCAGGCACCCACGACCCGTCGTGCTGGTGCACGGGACGGCGGGCAACAAGAACACCAACTGGCAGACCTACGCGCCGCTGCTGGCCAACAACGGGTACTGCGTCTTCGCGCTGACCTACGGCGTCACGGCGGGCACCCCGAAGGGCCCCGACCAGTTCGGCGGGATGGACAGGATGGAGACCAGCGCCCGTCAGCTGCGCGCGTTCGTCAAGCGGGTCCGCAAGGCCACCGGCTCGCGCAAGGTCGACCTCGTCGGTCACTCGCAAGGCACCTTGATGCCGAGCTACTGGGTGAAGTTCCTCGGCGGTGCCCGGTTCGTACGCCGCTACGTCTCGCTGGCGCCGTTGTGGCACGGCACCGGTGGCGACGACACGTTCAGCCAGACGATGGCGGTCTTCGGTCCCCAGGCCCAGACGATGCCCGTCTGTGCCGCCTGCCCGCAGATGTCGACCGGCTCGGCTTTCATGCGCAAGATCCGGCGCGGGGGAGTGGCGGTCAAGGGGATCGCCTACACCAACATCATCACCAAGTACGACCAGCTGGTGATCCCCTACACCAGCGGGCGGGAGAAGGGGATGCGCAACATCGTCGTGCAGAGCCGGTGCGAGAAGGACTACGCCGAGCACTTCGAGATCGCGGCCGACCCGGTGGCTGCGGCGTACGTCCTGAACGCGCTCGATCCCGGGCATCCGCGCAAGGTGCCGTGCACCACGGTGCTGCCCTTCACCGGCCCCCCGGCCTGAGCCACCTATTCCGATGGGTTCGGTAGGGTATGCCGGCCGGGTCAACACCGTTGGCGGTCGCGGCACCTCAGTGGGGGCCGGAGCACGCAGAGCGGGGGACAACCGATGAGCAGTGAGGGGACGAAGCCGATCGTCCGTCGGCTGCCGGCTCAGGCGACCAGCGCGTCGGAGGCCAGGGGACTGGTCCGCCGGTTGCTTGTCGAGGCCGGTCGCGACGACCTCGGCGAGCCTGCGGCGCTCCTGGTCAGCGAGGTGGTGACCAACGCGCTCCTGCACGCGGGCACCCCAGTGGACCTGCGGCTCTCCTACGAGCACGGCAGCCTGCTCGCGCAGGTCGGTGACGGCACCCCGCACCTGCCCAGCATGCGTCGCTACGGCAGCACGTCAGGCACCGGGCGAGGGCTGCGTCTGCTCGACCAGATGGCCGACGAGTGGGGCGTGACCACCCGGGCCGGCGGCAAGACCGTCTGGTTCCGGCTGTCCGTCGCCGACAGGGGCATCGACTCCCCGTCGGCCGCCGGGCCGGGGCGCTCCGGCAAAGGTGACAACAGGGACCACCCGGGGCGGCTCGCCGTCGAGCTCCGCAACATGCCGCTGCTGCTGCACGCCGCGTGGCAGGAGTACGCCGAGACGCTGCTGCGGGAGTTCCTGCTGCTGACCATCGGCGGCGCCGATGGCGACGCCTCGTTGCAGGTGCACGCCCGCGCCACGGCGGCGATCGCCGTCCTCGAGGAGCACGTGCCCCGCGTGCAGGTCGCCTTCGACCCCGAGCAGCTGATGCAGGACGCGACCGAACCGCAGGTCTCCGTCGACGTGGTGCACCTGCCCGTGAGCATGGCCGCCGCACACGACTTCGACATCCTCGACCGTGCGATCGAGCGCGCCATCGGGCTCGCGGGGGCAGGCATGCTGCTGACCCCGCCGAGCCAGCCGGAGATCCAGGAGTTCCGGCGCTGGATCTGCGCCCAGGTGCGTGAGCAGGCCGCGGGTCGTCCGCCGACCGCGTGGTCGATGGAGCGGGAACCTCCTGCAGAGGTCTACCTGCGGCTGGTCTGGGACGCGGCGCCGGTCAGCCGAGGCGCCCACCGGCAGGATCGCCGCCGACGAGGCCAACCGGATCGTCGCCGTCAGCCCGGCCGCCCTCGACATCCTCGGGTACGACGCACCCGCCGACCTGATCGGCTGCCGGATCGCCGCGATCGTGCCCGACCGGTTCCGGCAGGCTCACGTCGCCGGGTTCACGATGTTCCTGCACACCGGCCGCCGTCCGCTGATCGGCGTACCCGTGACGGTGCCGGCGCTGCGCAAGGACGGCTCCGAGGTCGAGATCGAGCTGCTCGTCTCGGTGCATCAGGCTGGCCGGGGCAAACGGGTCTTCGTCGCCGACCTGCGACCTGTCTGACCCGTGGTCGGGTCGGTCTCTGCTCTGGGTAGGCTCGGCCGCTCCGGGGAGGTAGCTCAGTCGGTTAGAGCAAAGGACTCATAATCCTTGGGTCGTGGGTTCGAGCCCCACCCTCCCTACCAA
>CAVZPT010000004.1:0-737021 GCA_963777195.1 uncultured Actinomycetota bacterium
AAGACCGCGGTGCCGATCACCAGCGTGGTGTAGACGGCCGACTCGAAGCCGACCGAGAGGCCACTGAGGATCACGGTGGCGGCGCCGGTCAGGGAGCTCTCCGCCACGCCCTTGACGGGCTTCTGCTCGGTGCCGGTGTAGTAGCCGGTCAGCGCGAGGATGCCTGCGGCCATCACGATGCCGATGACGACGGCGGCAGAGGCGATCAGGCGAGGATCACCGGAGGCGCCCGACATGTCGGAGCCCATCACGTTGTTGAACTCCGCGAAGGTGGCCGGCAGGTAGATGTAGGAAGCGACCACCGAGGCCACGGCACCGACGGCGGCCGAGATGTAGAAGGCCCGGTTGATCGTGGTCAGGCCGTTCTCGCCCGCGCGCGGGGTGGTGATGTAGACACCCAGCACCGCGGTCAGCGCACCGATCGCGGGGATCATCAGCGGGTAGACCAGGCCGGCGTCGCCGAAGGCCTGCGAGCCGAGGATCAGCGCGGCGACCAGCGTCACGGCGTAGGACTCGAAGAGGTCGGCCGCCATTCCGGCGCAGTCGCCGACGTTGTCGCCCACGTTGTCTGCGATGGTCGCGGCGTTGCGCGGGTCGTCCTCGGGGATGTTCTGCTCGACCTTGCCGACCAGGTCGGCGCCGACGTCGGCGGCCTTGGTGAAGATGCCGCCACCGACTCGCATGAACATCGCGAGCAGCGCAGCACCGAAGCCGAAGCCCTCGAGCACGTGCGGGGCCTCGTCCTTGAACAGCAGCACCACGACGCTGGCGCCCAGCAGGCCCAGACCCACGGTCAGCATGCCGACCATGGCGCCGGTGCGGAAGCCGATCTTCATCGCGGGATCGCGACCGACGTCGTTGGCCGCGGCCGCCACCCGGAGGTTGGCCTTCACTGCGAGGCCCATGCCCAGGTAGCCGACGGCAGCGGAGAAGCCCGCGCCGACGAGGAAGAAGACCGAGCGCCCGATGCGGACCATCATGTCGTCAGCAGGGAGCGCGAGCAGTGCCACGAACGCGACGGCGGCGAAGATGCCGAGCGTCCGGAACTGGCGGGTGAGGTAGGCGTTGGCGCCTTCCTGCACGGCGTGCGCGATGTTCTTCATGTTGTCGGTGCCTTCGTCGGCAGCCAGGACCTCGGTACGGAACATCCACGCCAGCCCGAGCGCGAAGAGCGCGATCAGGGCGACGATGACGACCAGTACGAGGTTGGAGCCGGCGAGGTCCACGACAGCGGGGTTCGGCCCGGTCATGTTTCTCCTCGAGGTTTGTCAGTAGTTGACCGCCGCGGAGTCTACGTGTCGCAGGGCACACCGCCGTGACCGGGCTCACAAGAGCGGTCCGGAGATTCCTCGGCCTGGGACAAACCGGGCGCGGGCGTGGTCGGAGGGTCAGGCGCCGAGCGCCGAGGCCTCGGACTCGTGGATCGTGAAGACCTTCGCCAGCCCGGTGATCCGGAAGATCTTGAGCAGCCGGTCGTGGGAGCAGATCAGCTCCATCGAGCCGTCCTGGGCACGGACCTTCTTCAGGCCGCCCACGAGGACGCCCAGCCCGGTGGAGTCGAGGAAGTCGACGCCCTCCAGGTCCACGACGAGGTCGTGATGGCCCTGGCCGACGAGCTCGGAGATCATGTCGCGCAGCTTCGGTGCGGTGTAGACATCGATCTCGCCGCCGACAGCCACGATCACACGACTGTCGACCTCACGGGTCTGCAGCGAAAGATCCACGGTCAGCTCCCTCACGGGGGCGGAGACCCCCCGGTTCTTTGTCCCAACACATACGACAATGACGGTATTGAACCACGTGGTGAGCCCGCGTGTGGGCACTCCGTCACACCTCGCTGAGAGACTGTACGGGTGCACGTGGTGGATCTCGAATCGCTGGTCGGACGCTTGGGCGGCGCAGCCGGGTCCGAGGGCCGCCTGACCCACCTCGAGGTCGCGCCCGCCCGCGAGGCCCGCAGCACCGCCTGGCCCGCCTGGCTCGGCCCCGAAGTGCGTGCGGCGATGCAGGGCTGCGGGGTCCCCGCACCGTGGGAGCACCAGCGCGCGGCCGCCGACCTGGTCCACGCCGGGGTGCACACCGTGATCTCCACCGGCACCTCCTCGGGCAAGTCCCTGTGCTACCTGATGCCCGGCCTCCAGGCGATCGAGGAGGCCCGCGGACCCAAGGGCCAGCGCGGAGCCGCCGTGCTCTACCTCGCCCCGACCAAGGCGCTCGCCCAGGACCAGCTCGCCGCCGTCCGGCGGCTCGGGCTCGGCCGGCTGCGCGCCTCCACCCACGACGGCGACTCCACCCCGGAGCTGCGTGACTGGACCCGCGACCACGGCGAGTACGTCTTGACCAACCCCGACATGCTGCACCACTCGCTGCTCCCCGGGCACGCACGCTGGTCCCGGTTCTTCGGGTCCCTGCGCTACGTCGTGATCGACGAGTGCCACCACTACCGAGGCGTCTTCGGCGCCCACGTCGCGCAGATCGTGCGCCGGCTGCGCCGGGTGGCAGCGCTCTACGGCGCGCACCCGACCTTCGTGCTGGCCTCGGCCACGGTCGCCGAACCGGAGCTCTCGGCCGGCCGGCTCACCGGGCTCGAGGTGGTCCCGGTGACCGACGACGCCTCCCCGCGCGGCCGGACCGCGCTGGCCCTGTGGGAGCCGCCGTTCGCCAGCGGCACGGGCGAGAACGGCGCACCGGTACGCCGCTCGGCGGCCAGTGAGGTCGCCGACCTGCTCACCGACCTCGTCATCGACCGGGTGCGCACCCTGGCCTTCGTTCGGTCCAGGCGCGGCACCGAGGTGGTGGCGGCGACCACGCGGCGGCTGCTCGCGGAGGTGGACCCCGCCCTGGTCGACCAGGTGGCGGCCTACCGCGGCGGCTACCTTCCCGAGGAGCGCCGGGAGCTGGAGGAGGCGCTGCGCAGCGGGCGGCTGCTCGGCCTCGCCGCCACCAACGCCCTCGAGCTCGGCATCGACATCAGCGGCCTGGACGCCGTACTCCTCGCCGGGTTCCCGGGCACCCGGGCGGCCCTGTGGCAGCAGGTGGGCCGGGCGGGCCGCGGCGGCCGCGACGCCCTCGGGGTGATGGTGGCCCGCGACGACCCCCTGGACACCTACCTGGTCCACCATCCCGAGGCGCTGCTGGGCCGACCGGTCGAGGCCAACGTCTTCGACCCCGACAACCCCTACGTGCTCGGCCCGCACCTGTGCGCCGCCGCGGCCGAGTCGCCGCTGACCACCGCCGACCTGCCGCTGTTCGGACCCGGTGCCCGGGTCGCCGTGGACGCGCTCACCGCGGGCGGCCTGCTCCGCCGCCGGCCGCACGGCTGGTTCTGGACCGACCGGCGCCGCGCCGGCGACCTGGCCGACATCCGCTCCTCGGGCGGTACGCCGGTGCGGCTGGTCGAGGACGTCACCGGACGCGTGCTCGGGACCGTCGACCACTCCTCGGCCCACGGCACCGCGCACGCCGGGGCGGTCTACCTCCACCAGGGAGAGACCTGGCTGGTCACCGACCTCGACCTCGAGGACTCGGTCGCCGTGGTGGAGCGAGCCGACCCGGACTACTACACCTCGGCCCGCGAGGTGACCGACATCGAGATCCTCGGTGAGCGCGAGTCGGTGGCCTGGGGGCCGGCGGTGCTGTCCCTCGGCGAGGTGCGGGTGACCCACCAGGTGGTCTCCTTCCTCAAGCGCGGCATCCCCTCGGGCGAGGTGCTCGCCGAGGAGCTGCTCGACCTGCCCGAGCGCACCTTGCAGACGGTCGCGGTGTGGTGGACGCTGCCCGCCGACGTGCTCGCCGGCAGCGGCCTGGCCACTGCCGACCTGCCCGGGGCCGCCCATGCCGCCGAGCACGCGTCGATCGGCCTGCTGCCGCTGTTCGCCACCTGCGACCGGTGGGACATCGGCGGCGTCTCGACGGCCCTGCACCCAGACACCGGCACGCTCACCGTCTTCGTGCACGACGGCCACCCCGGTGGCGCCGGGTTCAGCGAGCGCGGCTTCCGCGCGGCCGGTCCCTGGCTGCGGGCCACGCGGGAGGCGATCTCGTCGTGCGAGTGCACCCAGGGCTGCCCGTCGTGCGTGCAGTCGCCCAAGTGCGGCAACCAGAACAACCCCCTCGACAAGGCCGGGGCGGTGGCCCTGCTCGACCTGCTGCTGAGCCAGGCTCCGGCATCGGAGGAACCCGAGGGCGACGCAGGTCCCCTCGGTCCGTCCGGGTTCGACTAGGGTCGAGGCGTCGCGTCCGTCCGAAGGGAACCCACCGTGTTCGTCGCCGCACTGATCGTGTTCCTCGTCGCCGTCCTGCTCGTGATCGCCGCTCTCTTCGGGGGCAGCAGCGACGCGACGCTGGACCTGGGGTCCTTCAACCTGGAGACCAGCGCCACCATGGTCTTCTTCCTCGGGATGGCCACGCTGCTGCTCTTCGTGCTCAGCCTCGGCATGTTCCGCAGCGGCGCCCGTCGCGCCTCGGCCCGGCGGGCCGACCGCAAGAAGGTCAGCGAGTTGAGCAACAAGCTCGACGCCTACAAGCGCGAGGAGACCCGCTCCGACTCCGATGAGTGAGCGGACCATCGAGCTCCCCGCTCGGGCGCCGCTGGCCCGGCCCTGCTGCGCGCCCGCTGCTGGAACACCTGCCCCAGCAGCCGTGGGGAGCTCCGCACGACCGTGACCGCGAGGTTCCAGCCCTCGACCCGGCATCCCTGCAAGGTGGCCCCGTTGCGACGGGCGACCTCCGCGGCCCGAGCGCACGGGTCCCCGCCGCCCTGGAGTGTCTGCGCTCCCGCCAGCGCAGCCAGGTCCGCGGCCGACTGGGCCAGCCGGTGGGTGGCGACCAGGGCGCCGATGCCGAGGACCGCGAACGCCACCAGGACCACGACGCCCGTCATCGCCAGCGCCAACACCGAGCCGGCACCGCGCTCGTCCCTCATGACCTGGGCTCCTGCGCGGCCACGGCCTGCGCCCGCACCCGGAACCCCGACCAGGCACCGAAGAGCCCGGCCGGCCCCGAGACCGGGCTGGTGACCGTCACCACCACGATCTCGCCCGACTCCTCGACCTCGACCGCCGAGCCCTCACCGGCCACGCGGCGGCCCAGGCTGACGGCCTCACCCGCTCCATCACCGCGGGCCACCGCCCGGGCGGTCTCCCGGGCCGCGTCGATGGCGCGGATCTGCACCGCACCGATGCCGACCAGCCAGGCCATCGACAGCGCGAACAAGACGATCACGGGCAGCGCGACCGCGGTCTCGGCCGTCACCGCCCCGGCCTGGTCGTGCCGCTGGTCGTGCCGCTGGTCGAGACGCCGTCGCGACATCGGGATCCTCCTCACTCTCGTTGGTGCGGCCGGCGGGACGGGCAGCCCTCCCGTCCCGCCGGCCGGTCCGTGCAGGCGCCCTCAGAACGGGAGCAGCGCCTTGATCGCCTTGAAGATGAACGACAGCAGCTGCTGCCCGGCCTCGCTGGTGAGGAACCGGAACAGCACGGCGGCGAAGCCGACTCCGCATCCGGTGACGGTGGCGTATTCCGCCGTGGTGGCGCCGGTCTCGTCGCGGACGACGGCCAGGGGGTGGCTCATGGTTTCTCCTGCCTGAAGGCTCCGGGCGGGCCCGAGAGCTGGTGTTGGTTGTCGCAGGAGACGCTCCCCCGGCTCCGGCCGGTCGGCGAGCGTCGTTTCCGGACCGGTGGAGAACCCACGGGGCCGGCCCGGCTGTGGAGGCGCGGTGGTCATCGGAACAGGTCCATCGAGGCGAACACCCCGACCACCATCGGGACGACCCCGAGCAGCATGAAGGCAGGGAGCAGGCACAGGCCGAGGGGAGCGGCTGCCTTGACCTCGATGCTGCGCGCCCGCGCCTCGACGTCGGCTGCCGCCGAGTGCCGCAGCTCGGCGGCGAGCCGGCCCACCGCCTCGCTGACCGAGGCGCCGGTCTCGTGGGCCCGGCCGACGGCGCGCCCCAGCGGGCCGAGCTGCGGGTGCCGGGCCACGGCGCGCCAGACCTCCGCGGGCGCCACCCCGATGACGAGCCGGTGGTGGATCGCCCACAGCTCCTCCCCGACCGCACCGCCGATCGCGTCGGCGACCGCGGGCAGGGCGGCCTCCGGGGCGGCTCCGGCGTCCAGGCAGCTGCCGAGCAGGTCCACCCCCACCGGCAGGTCCCGGGCCAGCTGCTCGCGCCGCCAGACGGCTGCCGGGTCCTCCGCGCGCCCCAGGACGACCCACACGGCTGCGGCCGCGACCGGCCCGGCCACCAGCCCGGCGTACCCCCCGAGCAGGGCCCAGCCGCCGCACAGGGCGGTCAGGGCCAGCAGCGGGCGCACCCGCACGAGCAGCGCGCGCTCAGCCGGGGCGGCCCTCGTCGCGGCGTCCTCGACAGCCGCAGCGGGGAAGCGCACACGGCCGCGCACGGCCAGCAGCACGGCGGCTGCGGCCAGCCCCGCCGCGAGGAGGGAAGCGCCGCCGACCGGTCCGGTCATCGGCGCAGCACCGTGTCGGCGATGTGCTCCAGCCAGCGCAGCCCGGCGAAGCAGAGCGCGAGCCCGGCCGCGAGGACGCCGACCCCGGCCGGGGAGCCGAGGAGGAAGCCCACCGGGTCGCCACCGACACCGGCGCCGAGGAGGAGCACCCCCACGGGGAGCAGGGCCAGCATCCGGGCGGTCGCCCGGGCGGCGGCGAGCTCGGTGGCCACCAGCCGGGCGGTACGTCGTTCCGCCCGCATCGTATCCGCGGCCCGGGCCAGCGCTCCGGCGAGTCCGGCCCCGGTGTGGTGGGCCACCTGCCACGTCGCCGCGACCGTGCGCAGCTGCCGAGCGCCGGGCCGACCAGCCAGGTCGCGCAGCACCGACGGCACGTCGGCGCCCATCCGGCCGGCCACGGCGGCGGGAGCGAACTCCGGCCACTCGGCGGCGGCGCGCTCCAGCACCACGAGCGGGGGCTGTCCGGCGGCGAGGTCGGAGGCCATCGCCTCGCTCAGTGCCAGCACCTCGGCGGCTCGACGCTCAGCCTCTCGTGCCGCACGACGCCTGCGCACCATCCCGGCCAGGGCCCACCCGGAGGCCACGGCGATCACCGCCAGCACCAGGTGGGTGCCCTCGAGCAGGATCGCGCCCGCGCCGACCAGCGCACCCACACCCGCCACCGCCGCGACCCCCGCCAGCGCGCGTCCCTCCGAGGCCCCTGCTCGCAGCCAGCCCACGACGTGCGGCACCGGGCCAGGCACCGCGAGCAGCGCCGCCAGCCCGGCGAGCACGACCGCAGCGATCAGCACTCATGCCTCCAGCAGCGCAGTGAGGGCGTCGACCGCTGGACCCGGCTCGGCCGCTCCGTCGTCGCTGAACCTGACGCCGGGCACCACCTCGACCAGCCCGGCGCGATCGCGGGAGACCACCCCGATCTCACGGACCCGCCGGGTGCGGTCAGGCCCGCGAGCGAGGTGGACCACGACGTCGAGGGCCGAGCTCAGCTGGCTGTGCACTGCCGGGCGCGAGAGCCCTGCTGCGAGGGCGAGGCCCTCGATCCTGCTGGGCACGTCGGCGGCCGAGTTGGCGTGTACCGTGGCGCAACCGCCCTCGTGACCGGTGTTCATCGCGGAGAGCATGTCCACCACCTCCGCGCCACGGACCTCGCCCACGACCAGCCGGTCGGGACGCATCCGCAGGGCCTGGCGGACCAAGGTGCGCAGGGTCACCTCGCCGGCGCCCTCGATGTTCGCCGGTCGGGCCTCGAGGGCGACCACGTGACCATGCTCGGGCCGCAGCTCGGAGGCGTCCTCGACCAGGACGATCCGCTCCGCATCGTCGACCAGCGACAGCAGCGCGTTGAGCAGCGTGGTCTTTCCGGTGCCGGTGCCGCCGCTGACCAGGAACGCCAGCCGGCGCCGCACCACCAGGTCGAGCAGCGCCGCCCCGTCGGGCCCCACCGCTCCGGCAGCGACGAGCTCGGCCAGGCTGAAGACCCGCTGTCGAGGCACCCGCAGTGAGAGCACGGTGCCCGGACGGGCGATCGGCGCGAGCACGGCATGGAACCGGGAGCCGTCGGGAAGTCGCAGGTCCACGTGCGGGGACGCGTCGTCGAGCCGGCGGCCGGCCGAGGCGGCGAGACGCTGCGCGAGCCGGCGTACGGCGGCGTCGTCGAGGAAGCGGACGCCGGTGAGCTCCAGGCCGGCCCCTCGGTCGACCCACACCTGGCCGGAGCCGTTGACGAGCACATCGGTCACACCGGGGAGCCGCAGCAACGGCTCCAGCGGACCCGCTCCGACCACGTCGCGCTGCAAGGCGTCATGCACCGCGAGGACGGTCGCGTCGCCGACGGGTCGACCCTGGTCGCGCAGCGCCTGCGCCACGAACTGCGGGGTAAGGGGGGCGGCGTCGCGCGCCAGCCGGTCGCGGACCCCGTCCAGCAGGTCGGCCGGAACGGTCTCGCTCATGCCGCTGCCAGTCGTCGCGCGGGCAGGAGCTGCTCGACCGCGGTGCGGGCCGCGCGGCCGAGCGGGCCGCGACGCGAGTGCCCCGGTCCGGCGCCGAGGTCGACCGCCTCGTCGAGCCCGCGCTGGGGTCCCATCGCGGCGAGCAGCGGGATCCGCAGCAGCCGCGAGGCCGCCTCGGGGGTGACGCCGGCACGGTTGCCCCGGGTGACGAGGTGCCTGGCCGGGCCGCCGCTGGGCAGCAGGTGTGCGACCCGGGTGGCCGAGGCGACCCCGGCCACCGTGAGGGTGCTGACGAGCAGCAGGTGGTCGCACCGGCTGACGGCCTCCAGCACCACGGGATCGGGATGCCGGGGCAGGTCCAGCACCACGGCGTCGAAGCCGCGCCCACCCGCCGAGAGCACCTCGCGCAGTGCGAACGCCTGCAGCGAGGCCGGCCGGTCGGTGGGCCAGGTCAGCACCGAGAGCCGGCCCGCTCGTGGCAGGGCCTCCCGCAGCGACCGCGAGCTGAGCCGTCCGGTGGTCTGCAGCATCGCGTCCCACCGGATCCCCTCCACGGACTCGAGTCCGAGGACCCGGTCGACACCGGCCCCCAGCGGGTCCGCGTCGACCAGGAGGGTGTGGGCCCTGGACGCCGCCCGCTGGGCCAGGGCGGTCGCGAAGACGGTGGCACCCGCACCCCCCGAACCCCCGATCACCCCCAGGACCACGCCTGGCTCGGCGGCACCGTCGCCCACGTCGGTGAGCAGTTCCACCAGCCAGGCGTCGGAGGCCGGCAGCCCGCTCACCGATTCGGCGCCGAGCGCGAGCGCGACCCGGAACAAGGCGTCCGCCACGGGGGCGCGCGCCAGCAGGTGCACCCGGTCGCGACGTGCGGGTCGGCATCCGGCGAGCGCGGCGGCGAGGTCCTGACCCACGAGGACCAGTGGCGCGGCGGACCAGGCGGCCAGCGCCTGCTCGGGCGAGGGGACCACGTCGGGCAGCACGCCCGCGGCGGCGGCGAGGCGCTGCACCTCGGAGACCAGCAGCGGGTCGGCGGAGACGAGGAGAGGGGCTGTGGTGTGCATGGTCGCAGGCTGCCGGTGGCGGGAGCCGTCAGTGCGCACCATCGGCGCGGCCTGTGCACGACGGCGACCCCGGCGAGGCTGTGGACGCGGAAGGGCCTGTCCCGCGGGGGGAAACCGGCACCGATGCCTAGACTTCGGACATGAGCCCTGTGGCCCGTCCCACGGCAGCGTTCTTCGACCTGGACAAGACGATCATCGCCAAGTCGAGCACGTTGGCGTTCAGTCGCGAGTTCCAGGCCGGCGGGTTGATCTCCCGCGGGGCGATGCTGCGCTCGGCGTACGCCCAGTTCGTCTACCTCGTCGGTGGCGCCGACCACGACCAGATGGAGAAGATGCGCCAGTTCATGTCGCAGCTGTGCATGGGCTGGGACGTGCAGACGGTCACCGAGATCGTGGCGGACACGCTGCACAACATCGTCGACCCACTGGTCTACGACGAGGCGGTGAACCTGATCGAGGACCACCACCTGGCCGGACGCGAGGTCATCATCGTCTCCACCAGCGGCTCGGAGGTGGTCGAGCCGATCGGGGAGATGCTCGGGGCCGACAAGGTGATCGCCACCCGGATGGACGTCAAGGACGGCAGGTACACCGGGGACATCCGCTTCTACGCCTACGCCGAGAACAAGGCCAAGGCGATCCGCGACCTGGCGCGCAAGCGCGGCTACGACCTGACCCAGTGCTACGCCTACAGCGACTCGGTGACCGACGTCTCCATGCTCGAGACGGTCGGCTTCCCCTTCGCCGTGAACCCCGACAAGGACCTGCGCAGGATCGCCCGTGAGCGCGGCTGGCCGGTGCTCGTCTTCGAGAAGCCGGTCGCCCTGCGCAGCCGGGTCCGACTGCCGCCGGCGAAGCCGACCATCGCCGCCCTGACCGTGGGCGGGTTCGCGGCCATCGGTGCGGCGCTGTGGCTCAACCTGCGCCGCAGAAGGACCGCGGCCTGAAAGTCAACCCTTGTAGTGGTCACCGGCACCGACTACAAAGGAGAGTAGAAGAACAACTCCAGACTCACACGGTGGCGGTACCCACGCGGCGATCTACCCTTCCTACAGGGTGTCCACCTTCGCGGTTCTGCCGCGGAGCGACAATTAGAATGTGCACGCCTGGTAGCCAAACCCCCGTGTGTTTGAGCGGCATCGAGATCTCTGGATCCCGGTGCCGCTCTTCTGAGTGCGCACCCCCGCGTGGACTAGTCGCCCTGCACCAGGGGGCTTGCCTCGGCACCCTTCGTCTGCGCCTCCGCGCCGTAGAGCATCCACGCGTGCAGACCGGCCCGGCCGCCGTCGCGGTAGCCGCGCAGGTTGGACTCGTATTCCGCCGTGAGAGCCAGGTGCCCGGCCTCGGGTACGACGAGGGAGGCCGGGTCGACTCCCCGCGCGACCAGCACCAGCCGCTCGGCCGCGCGGGCGACCAGCCCGTTGTGCGCGGCGAACGCCGAGACCGAGACCAGCTCGGCGTGGACGAGTGCGGCGACCATCAGTGCCGGGGCGGTGGTGGCCAGCAGCGCCCGCGACAGCGCCTGCAGGCGAGCCGCGGCGTCGGCGCCGACGGGCTGCCCCGGGCTCGACCCTCCGGTCAGCGAGTGCAGTCGCGCGAACGCCTGCACCGGCGCGCGGCCCATCACCGGCACCAGGGCGAGCAGCTCGGTGCTCACCCGGACCGCCGCCTGAGCCACCGCGTCGCCGGTGCCGGCGCGGACCTCCGCCAGCGATGAGGCGGAGCCCTCGAGCACGGCGCTCGCGTGTGCTCCCCGCAGCAGCGACTCACCGGTCTGCTCGGGGGTGGTGCGGCGCAGGCCACGGTCGCGCAGCATCACGTCGATGCCGTCACGCGTGGCCGCGTAGGCCGACGGCACTCCCTCGAGGTCGCTGAGCCAGGCCAGCGGGTCGGGCGTGGACTCGGTCGTCGGTTGGGGCACGGCGGGCAGGCTATCGGGTACCTTCGCAAGCACGATGAGCGAGGAGAAGCCCGACCCCGGCAGGTCCTTCGGCGCAGTGGCCGAGGCCTACGACCGCGCCCGCCCGGCCTATCCCGACGAGGCCATCCCCTGGCTGGTCGGCACCGAGCGGCAGGTGGTGCTCGAGCTCGGCGCAGGCACCGGCAAGCTCACCTCGATGCTGCGCGGCCACGGCCACAAGCTGCTGGCGACCGACCCGCTGCCCGAGATGCTCACCGTGCTGGCCCGCAATGTCGGCGTACCCCACGTCGCGGCGAGCGCCGAGCTGATCCCGGTGCGCTCCCGCTCGGTCGACGTGGTCGTCTGCGCCCAGTCCTTCCACTGGTTCGACCCCGACGTGGCCCTCGCCGAGATCGCGAGGGTGCTGCGCCCCGGAGGCACCATCTCGCTGGTCTGGAACACCTACGACGTGGGCATCCCCTGGGTACGCCGGCTCAAGCAGCTGATCTCCCCGGCCGAGAGCGAGGCCACCATGCCCTTGATGGCGACGCCGCACTTCGGCTTCGTCGAGCAGGCGGAGTTCAGGTTCTGGCAGAACCACAACGCCTCGACGCTCGCCGACCTCGCGCGCTCGGTCTCCCACGTCTCGGGGATGAGCGAGGCCGACCGCGGCGAGGTGCTCGCGCGGGTCGATGCGCTCTACGCCGACTACGGCCGCGGCCACGACGGCATGCGGCTGCCGTGGATCACCCGGTGCTACCGGGCCGTCGTACGCCACCAGGAGGCGGCGCCCCCGGAGATCCCGGCCCAGGCCTCGCGCGCGTCGGTGCGCCCGGAGACCGCCGAGGTCGAGCCGGAAGCCGTCGCGCCGGCCCCCCGACGGCCGCCCGACGACCCCGGCATGCAGCTGATCGACTTCAGGTGACGCGGTGGCATTCGTGGGGCTCCGGGGCCGCTGGGCCAGCCGTCAGCTGGGCAGCGATGCCGACCTCGCCACCTTCCGCACCCTGCACACCGCCTCCCTCGCGTCCCCGGCCCTGAGGCGCGGACTCACCCCGGACTCGGTCCAGCGCAGCCTCAAGCACCTGCGCAGCCTGCTCGGCACGGCCGCTGTCGCGATGGCCGACACGCACGCCCTGCTGGGGTACGACGGCCTGTCCACCCATCATGCCGACCAGGCCCAGCGGCTGGCCGCGCGGGCCGTGGCCGCAGGCAGCACCGTGATCGCCCGACCCGGCGAGCTGTCCTGCACCACCGAGGGCTGCATGGTCCGCCACGGGCTGGCGAGCCCGCTGGTGATCGAGGACCGCGTCGCCGGCGCCCTCGTCGCGGTCGGCGAGCACACCTCAGCGAGCCTGCTGCGCGCGACCGAGGAGGTGGCCGCCTGGGTCTCGGGACAGCTGGAGCTGGCCGAGCTCGACGAGCAGCGGCACCGGCTCGCCCAGGCCGAGGTCCGGGCACTGCGCGCGCAGATCAGCCCGCACTTCATCTACAACTCGCTCGGCGCGATCGCCTCCTTCGTGCGCACCGACCCCGACCGGGCGCGTGAGCTGCTGCTGGAGTTCGCGGACTTCACCCGCTACTCCTTCCGCGAGCACGGCGACTTCACCACCCTGGCCGAGGAGCTGCGCTCGATCGAGCGCTACCTGCTGCTCGAGCAGGCCCGGTTCGGCGAGCGCCTGCACGTCACCTTGCAGATCGCCCCGGAGGTGCTCGGGGTCTCGATCCCCTTCCTGTGCCTCCAGCCGCTGATCGAGAACGCCGTACAGCACGGTCTGGAGGCCAACGCGAGCGGCGGCGAGATCTCGATCGTGGCCCGTGACGCCGACCGCGAGTGCGTGATCTCGATCGAGGACAACGGAGCCGGTCAGGACCCCGAACGGATCCGGCAGGTCCTGGCCGGGGTGGCGGGGGGCGACTCGGTGGGCCTCGCCAACGTGGACGAGCGGCTGCGCACCGCGTTCGGGGACGAATACGGTCTGGTCGTGGAGACCGCACCCGGCGCCGGCACCAAGGTGGTCGTGCGGGTGCCCAAGTTCGCCGCCGGGGTGAGCGCGTGAACGGCCTGCGGGTCCTGGTGATCGACGACGAGCGGCCGGCGCTGGACGAGATCACCTACCTGCTCGAGCACGACGACCGGATCGCCGTGGTGCACTCCACCGACTCCGCCACCGAGGCCCTGCGCCTGCTCAAGCAGCTCGAGGTGGACGCGGTCTTCCTCGACATCCAGATGCCGGGACTGACCGGCATCGAGCTCGCCCAGGTGCTCAGCCGCTTCCGGACCCCGCCGGCCACGGTGTTCGTCACCGCGCACGAGGAGCACGCCGTGGACGCCTTCGACCTGCAGGCCGTCGACTACGTCCTCAAGCCCGTGCGTGCGGCCCGGCTCGCGGAGGCGGTGCGCCGCGTGCTCTCCTCGACGCGCCCCGACACCGGGGAGGAGCAGGTGCCGGTGGAGCGCGGCGGGGTGACCCGCTTCGTGCCGGTCTCGCAGATCCGCTACGTCGAGGCGGAGGGTGACTACGCCCGGCTGCACACCGGCGAGGACAGCTACCTGGTGCGGGTGCCGTTGACCCAGCTGGAGCAGGACTGGGCCGAGGCCGGGTTCGTGCGGATCCACCGGTCGCTGCTGATCGCCACCGGCTTCGTCGAGGAGGTGCACGTCGACGGCGGCCGCTGCTCGGTGGTGATCGGCGACCAGGAGCTCCAGGTCAGCCGCCGGCACACCCGCGAGCTGCGCGACCTGCTCGTGCGCAGCGCTCGTCCGGGCGCCACGTGACCCAGCAGCCCCCCGAACGGGTCCGGGTCACCAGTCCTTGGACCGAGCGCCCACGCGCCGGGTCACGGCGTACGGCGGCCGGGGAGATCGACGCGCAGAGCGAGGTCGGCGAGATCTACGTGCGCACGCTGCTGCGTGCCCAACTGCGCCTGGCCCTGGGGATCCTGCTCGTGCTCGCGCTGACCATCGGGCTGCTCCCGCTGGCGTTCTGGCTGGTCCCTGCGCTGACCTCGCAGCGCGTGCTCGACATGCCGGTGAGCTGGGTCGTGCTCGCGTTCGGGTGCTACCCGGTGCTGGTGCTGCTCGGCTGGCGCTACCTGCAGCTCGCCGAGCGCAACGAGCGGGCGTTCGTGCGGGTGATGGAGCGCTCCACCGCGGAGCAGCCGCTCGACGCCACACCCTTCGGGGAGGCGCCGTGAACCTCGCCTTCGGGCTGGTCACCGTCCTCACCGTCACGGTCGCCACCTTGGCCATCGGCACGTGGGGACTGCGGTTCAGCCGCACCACCTCGGACTTCTTCGTGGCCTCGCGGTCGGTGCGTCCGGGGCTGAACGCCTCCGCGATCAGCGGTGAGTACCTCTCGGCGGCGTCCTTCCTCGGGGTCGCCGGCCTGGTGCTCAGCTACGGCGCCGAGATGCTCTGGTACCCGGTCGGCTGGACCGCCGGCTACCTGGTCCTGCTCACCCTGGTCGCCGCGCCGCTGAGGCGCTCTGGGGCCTACACGCTGCCCGACTTCGCCGAGGCGCGGCTGGGCTCCCGGTCCGTGCGCCGGACCTCCTCGCTCCTGGTGATCGCGATCGGGTGGCTCTACCTGATGCCGCAGTTCCAGGGCGCCGGCGTGGCGCTGCGCACCACCACGGGACTGCCCCCGTGGGCCGGGGGACTCATGGTGGCCGTGGTGGTGCTGCTGAACGTGCTCGCCGGCGGGATGCGCTCGATCACGTTCGTCCAGGCGTTCCAGTACTGGCTCAAGCTCACTGCCCTGCTGGTCCCGCTGGTGTTCCTGGTGGTCGTCTGGCTCGGCGACGGCGGCCGATCGCCGGCGGACCCGAGCCTGTTGGCCGGTGGCGTGTCCGGCCTGGACTGGGCCGATCCGATCGCCTTCGCCGGTGACCACCCGCTGTACTCGACGTACTCCCTGATGGTCGCGACCTTCCTGGGCACCATGGGCCTGCCGCACGTGGTGGTGCGCTTCTACACCAACCCGGACGGGCGTGCGGCCCGCCAGACGACGGTGGCGGTGCTGGTCCTGCTGGGCTGCTTCTACGTGCTGCCGCCCGTGTACGGCGCACTCGGCCGGCTCTACGCCTCCGACCTGGTCGCCGCCGGCCGCAGCGACAGCGTGGTGCTCGAGCTGCCGGCGCGGATGGTCGGCGGGGTCGGTGGCGACCTCCTGGTTGCGTTGCTCACGGCGGGCGCGTTCGCCGCGTTCCTGGCGACCTCGTCGGGGCTGACCATCGCCGTCGCCGGCGTGCTCACCCAGGACGTGATGAGCAAGCGGCTCGAGGGCGTGACCGCGTTCCGGCTGGCAGCGGTCCTGGCCATCGTGGTGCCGTTCCTGCTCGCGGTGCTGGCCCGCGACGTGGCCGTGGCGACCGTGGTGGGGCTGGCCTTCGCGATGGCGGCGGCCACCTTCTCCCCCCTGCTGCTGCTCGGGATCTGGTGGCGCGGTCTGACCGCTCCCGGGGCTCTCGCCGGCCTGGCGGCCGGCGGCGTGCTCACCGGCGCCGCGGTCGTGGACAACCTGGTGCACAACCGCACCGGAGGCTGGTTCGCCACGCTGGTGGAGCAACCCGCGGCCTGGGCGGTGCCGGTCTCGTTCGCGACGATGGTCGTGGTCTCACGCCTCACCCGGCACCGCGTGCCCACGCACGCCGGCCGGTTCATGGTCCGGCTGCACACCCCGGAGGCGGTGCAGCTCGACCGGAGCTGACCGCTCGTCGTGGGACATCGACCGCCGGGCGAACGAGTGCGCCCGCCCGGCGAACGGTTCGCGTTGCCCGATGGTGCGCCTTGGGGTGGGGGTGTCACGGTGACCGGCATCACAACCCACACGAAGGGTGGCTCCCGATGCCTGAACCGACCCACGACAGCGGCCCTGTCGACGTACACCGGCAGGCGACGGCCAACGCCGCGGTGTATGCCCGCCTCCACGAGACCGCCGAGTTCGAGGAGCTGCGTCGTCGTTACCGCAACTTCGCCTTCCCCGCGACGATCGCCTTCCTGGTCTGGTACCTGCTCTACGTAGTGATGTCGAACTGGGCATCGGGGTTCATGAAGGCCCAGGTGGTCGGCAACATCAACGTGGCCCTGGTCTTCGGGCTGCTTCAGTTCGTGACCACCTTCGGGATCGCGTTCTTCTACGCCCGCTACATGCACCGCAACGTCGACCCGCTCGCCCGTCAGCTCGAGGAGCAGTACAACTCGGAGGTCCCCCGATGAGCTCGCAGACCCTCACCGCCGTCCTCTTCGTGGCGGTCGTGCTCCTCACCGTCGGGATCACCTTCTGGGCGAGCCGGCAGTCGTCGGGCACCGCGGACTTCTACGCCGGCGGACGCTCCTTCAGTGGCTTCCAGAACGGCATGGCCGTCTCGGGCGACTACATGTCGGCCGCCTCGTTCCTCGGCATCTCCGGGCTGATCGCCCTCAACGGGTACGACGGGTTCCTCTACTCGATCGGCTTCCTCGTCGCCTGGCTGGTGGCGCTGCTGCTCGTCGCAGAGCTGCTCCGCAACTCCGGGCGCTACACGATGGCCGACCAGCTCGCCTACCGGATGCGGCAGCGGCCCGTGCGCACCGCCGCAGCCACCTCCACCGTCGTGGTCTCGATCTTCTACCTGCTCGCGCAGATGGTCGGTGCCGGTGCGCTGGTGGCGCTGCTGCTCGGGGTGGAGTCGGAGGTGCTCAAGGCGTTCACCATCGTGGCCGTCGGCATGCTGATGGTCTTCTACGTCACCGTCGGCGGCATGAAGGGCACCACCTGGGTGCAGATCGTCAAGGCGGTGCTCCTGATGACGGGCACCGTGCTGATCACGGTGCTCGTGCTCGCCGAGTTCGGGTTCAACCTCTCCGAGCTGTTCCAGGCGGCCGCCGACAACACGGGCAAGGGCCAGGAGTTCCTCCAGCCCGGACTGAAGTACGGCGTCAGCACGACCTCGAGGATCGACTTCCTCTCCCTCGGCCTGGCACTGGTGCTCGGCACGGCCGGTCTGCCGCACATCCTGATCCGCTTCTACACCGTCCCGACGGCTGCGGCTGCTCGCAAGTCGGTGCTGTGGGCGATCGGACTGATCGGCAGCTTCTACCTGATGACGCTGGTCCTGGGCTTCGGTGCCGCGGCGATGCTCGACACCGGCGCCGACAGCAAGGTGGCGGCCTCGGGAGGCAACCTGGCCTCACCCCTGCTCGCCGAAGCCGTGGGCGGTGGTGCCGGCACCACCGGCGGTGCGGTGCTGCTGGCGCTGATCTCGGCGGTCGCCTTCGCCACGATCCTCGCGGTGGTGGCCGGGTTGACGCTGACCTCGGCCTCCTCGGTGGCTCACGACCTCTACGCCACGGTGTTCCGCAAGGGCGAGGCCAGCGAGCGGGACGAGGTCAAGGTGGCCCGGATCGCGGCGTTCGTGATCGGTGGCATCGCGGTGGTGCTGGCGATCCCGGCGCAGAAGCTGAACATCGCCTTCCTGGTCGCCCTGGCGTTCGCGGTCGCGGCCTCGGCGAACCTGCCCTCGCTGATCTACAACCTGTTCTGGGCGCGGTTCAACACCCGTGGCGCGGTCTGGGCGATCTACGGCGGCCTGATCACCTGCCTGGTGCTGGTGTTCTTCTCCCCGGTCGTCTCGGGATCGGAGACCGCGCTGGTGACCGGGGCCGACTGGTCGTGGTTCCCGCTCAGCAACCCGGGGATCATCTCGATCCCCGCGGGCTTCTTCCTCGGTTGGCTGGGCACAGTCACCTCCGATGAGCCCATCTCCGCGGAGCGCTACCCCGAGTTGGAGGTCCGCGCGCTCACCGGCGCCGGGTCTGAGGGGGCCGTGCACCACTGAGGCCGAACCGTCCGGACGGCTCCCTTCGGGGTCGTCCGGACGGTTCGGGAGTTGTAGGTTCGAAGAATTCCGCCGCACCACACGAGGAGCGATCTGATGAGCGACGAGTCCCGGGAGACCCTGGCCAACCTGTCCCACGAGGAGCGCCGCTTCGAGCCTCCCGCCGAGCTTGCGGAGGACGCGAACCTGACCGCCGATGCCTATGACGAGGCCGAGAAGGACCGCCTGGCCTTCTGGGAGAAGCAGGCCGAGCGCCTCGACTGGGACACCACGTGGGACCAGGTGCTCGACTGGGACGACCCACCGTTCGCCAAGTGGTTCGTCGGAGGCAAGATCAACGCGGCGTACAACTGCGTCGACCGGCACGTCGAGAACGGAGCCGGGGACAAGGTCGCCTTCCACTGGATCGGCGAGCCCGAGGACGACACCCGCGACATCACCTACGCAGACCTCAAGGACGAGGTCTGCCAGGCGGCCAACGCCTTGGTCGAGCTCGGGGTGGAGACCGGGGACCGGGTGGCGATCTACATGCCGATGATCCCCGAGACCGTGGTCGCGATGCTGGCGTGCGCTCGTCTCGGCGCCCCGCACACCGTCGTCTTCGGCGGCTTCTCCTCCGACGCGCTGGCCACCCGGCTCGCCGACTGCGACGCCCAGGTGGTGATCACCTCCGACGGCGGCTACCGGCGCGGCTCTCCCTCCGCGCTCAAGCCGGCCGTGGACGAGGCCTGTGCGAAGGCCTCGGAGAACGGCCACGAGGTGCGCAAGGTGCTCGTGGTCCGTCGTACCGACCAGGACGTGGAGTGGAACGACGACCGCGACGTGTGGTGGCACGAGCTGGTCGCCGAGCAGTCCACCGACCACGAGTGCGAGTTCTTCGACGCCGAGCACCCGCTCTACGTGATGTACACCTCCGGCACCACCGGCAAGCCCAAGGGCATCCTGCACACGACCGGCGGCTACCTCGTCGGGTGCGCCTATACGCACTGGGGGATCTTCGACCTCAAGCCGGAGACGGACATCTACTGGTGCACCGCAGACGTCGGCTGGGTCACCGGGCACTCCTACGGCGTCTACGGGCCGCTGGCCAACCAGACCACGTCGGTGATGTACGAGGGCACGCCGGACACCCCCGGCAAGGGCCGCTGGTGGGAGATCATCGAGAAGTACGGCGTGACGATCTTCTACACCGCGCCCACGGCGATCCGGACCTTCATGAAGTGGGGCGACGAGATCCCCGCGAAGAGCGACCTGTCCTCGCTGCGGCTGCTCGGCTCGGTCGGTGAGTCGATCAACCCCGAGGCCTACATCTGGTACCGCAAGCACATCGGTGCCGACAAGGCGCCGATCGTGGACACCTGGTGGCAGACCGAGACCGGGTCGATCATGATCAGCCCGCTGCCCGGCGTCACCGCCGGCAAGCCCGGCTCGGCGATGAAGTCGATCCCCGGCGTGGTCACCGACGTCGTCGACGACGACGGCAACTCGGTGCCCGACGGCTCCGGCGGGTTCCTGGTGATCAAGGAGCCGTGGCCCTCGATGCTGCGCACTCTGTGGGGCGACGACGAGCGGTTCAAGGAGACCTACTGGACCAGGTTCTCCAAGCAGGGCTTCTACTTCGCCGGCGACGGGGCCAAGAAGGACGACGACGGCGACATCTGGCTGCTCGGGCGGGTCGACGACGTCATGAACGTCTCCGGCCACCGGCTCTCCACCACCGAGATCGAGTCGGCCCTGGTCTCGCACCCCAAGGTCGCCGAGGCCGCCGTGGTCGGTGCCGCGGACGAGACCACCGGCCAGGCGGTCTGCGCGTTCGTGATCCTGCGCGAGTCCGCCCTCGCCGACGGCGAGGAGGCCCCCGAGTCGCTGATCCAGGAGCTGCGCAGCCACGTCCAGAAGGAGATCGGCGCGATCGCCAAGCCGCGTCAGGTGATGGTGGTCCCCGAGCTCCCCAAGACCCGCTCGGGCAAGATCATGCGTCGTCTGCTCAAGGACGTCGCCGAGCACCGCGAGGTCGGTGACGTCACCACCCTCGCCGATTCGACCGTGATGGACCTGATCGGGAAGGGGATGTCCTCGGGGAAGGAGGACTGAGCTCTGGGGTCGGCGTACTGGCGTTGACGGATTTTCAGGTTAACCGGTGAAACCGTCACTTCTCTGCCGTTGCAATGGCAGAGAAGTGACGGTTTTTCACGTTAACCTGAAAAACTTGTGACGCTCACGCCGCCGCCGACGCAGGGGCGAGAAGGTCGGCGACGAGGCGGGTCAGCGCGCGGTGGAGGTCGGGGTCGGAGATCTGGCCGTCGGTCAGCACCGAGTGCACCGACGCCACCCCGACCGAGGTGCCGAGGGGTACGGCGCCGGCCACGCCGAGCACCTTCACGGCGTCCTCACGGGCCCATTGGGCACCGCGGGGGGACGGGCTCACCGAGACCACGGCGACCCGCTTGCCGGCGAGGGCCGCGGAGCCGCGCGGGCGGGAGGCCCAGTCGATGGCGTTCTTCAGTACGCCGGGCAGCGAGCCGTTGTACTCCGGGGTGGCCACGACCAGCGCGTCGGCGGCCGCGACGGCCTCGCGGAGGGCCACCGCTGCTGCCGGTGGCATCTCGGTGTCGAGGTCCTCGGAGTAGTGCGGCAGGTCGGCCAGGCCGGGGAAGACGCTGGTGTGCACGCCCTCGGGCATCAGGTCGATCAGCGAGTCGGCCACCTGGACCGTCCAGGAGCCGGCGCGGAGGCTGCCGACGAGCATCAGGATGTTCACGGTGGGCTCACGATCGGTTAGGTGGTTGGTTCAATATTCAACAACACCACCGATGCGCGGCCCATTCCCGGCGCCGAGCCCGGGCCTAGCCGTTGTCCCAGTCGCGGCGGGGGCCGGTCGCCTCGTCCATCTCCTTGGCAGTCGTGCGGCGCGACTTCCACAAGCTGAGCACGGTCGTGATCACGAGGATCCCGACGATGACGACCAGCGAGAGCCAGATCGGGATCTCGGGCGCCCAGGTGATGTGCTCGCCCCCGTTGATGAAGCCGAGCTCGTTCTCGTGCATGGCGTGCAGGATCAGCTTGACCCCGATGAAGCCCAGCAGGATCGCCAGCCCGTAGGAGAGGTAGACCAGCCGCTCGAGGAGGCCTCCGATCAGGAAGTAGAGCTGGCGCAGTCCCATCAGGGCGAAGATGTTGGCGGTCAGGACCAGGAACGGCTCCCGGGTCAGGCCGTAGATCGCGGGGATCGAGTCGAGCGCGAAGAGCAGGTCCGTGGTGCCGAGCGCCAGGATCACGATCAGCATCGGGGTGGCCAGCCGCTTGCCGTTCTCCACGATCAGCACCTTGGTGCCGTGCCACTCCGAGGTCGCCGGGAAGGTCTTCTCGACCCACTTGATCAGGCCGCTCTCCTCGAACTCGTCCTCGTCCTCGGCACCTTCCTTGGCCAGCTTCACGGCCGTGTAGATCAAGAACAGCCCGAAGATGTAGAAGACCCAGCTGAAGTTGTTGATCGCGGCAGCGCCGACGGCGATGAAGATGCCGCGCATGATCAGGGCCAGCACGATGCCCACGAGCAGCGCGTTCTGCTGCAGCTTCTTCGGTACGCCGAACTTGTTCATGATGATCAAGAAGATGAACAAGTTGTCCACCGACAGGGAGTACTCGGTCAGCCAGCCGGCGAAGAACTCGGTGCCGTAGCGGGCGCCGGCGAAGATCCACACGCCGATCCCGAAGGCGATCGCCATCCCGACGAAGGCGACCAGCGCGACCGTGACCTCGCGGCGGGTGGGCTCGTGGGGGCGACGTCCGATGACGACCACGTCGACGACGAGGACTGCGGTGGTGATGCCCACCGTGAGCCACCAGACAAGGGGAGATACGTCCATGCTTCCTCCGGACTCGGGGCGCGGGACCGGATGGCCACGCGCAAGATTCAGGCGCCCGGAGGTCTCTCCCGCCACGAGCTCGCGGCCGACGAACCCGGGTCAGGACAGTGCCAGACCGTGATGACGAGAACGCCGCGTAGGGATACTCCCCTCCAACGAGTGCCGATTCTCGCAGAGACCCCCAACAGCGCCAAACCGGCCCGGCCCGGCGCTGACGGCGTGGGCTGGCGGCTGACGATAGGGTCGCCTCGACGTCGGAAGTCCGGGGAAGGAACCATCTGTCATGGCACACCGCGAACCTGTCGGGACCGAAGAGCCCACGATCGGCAAGCTCGTCGTCGACGCCAGCCGCGACGTCTCGACCCTGATCCAGAGCGAGATCGCGCTGGCCAAGTCCGAGCTGAAGCTGTCCGTGCGTGCCGGGGGCATCAGCATCGCGATGTTCGCCGCCGCAGGCTTCCTCGGCCTACTGGCGGTGATCATGCTGTCGGTGGCGTTCGCCTACTTCGTGGCGATGACCGGTCTCGACCTCGCCTGGTGCTTCCTGATCGTCTTCGGCGCCTACCTCCTGCTGGCCGGCCTGCTGGCGATGGTCGGGGTCCGCAAGATCAAGCAGGTCAAGGCGCCCGAGCGCGCGATCGAGCAGGCCAAGGAGAACAAGAACCTCCTCAAGCGCGGCTGACACCGGCTGGCCTGGGCTTGGAGCCGGTGGCTGCGCAACCTTCTCACCACCGGCCGGGAGCTCAGGTGCAGTTGCCGCTGGAGACCTTCGTCGAGGAGGACAGGCCCGCGGCGGCCGCGCGCCTGACCTGGTCGGAGGTGAGCGCGTAGCCGGTCTGCGGGTCGCGGACCGAGGCCGCGAAGACCACGCCGAGCACCTCGCCCGCCGTGGAGACCAGCGGACCACCGGAGTTGCCTGGGCGGATCAGCCCACGCAGCGAGAAAACATGCCGGGTGACGGTCCCGTTGCCGTAGATGTCGGGTGAGCGCAGGCGCTGGTCGCTGCGGATGCGCGCGGGCTGGGCGTCGAAGGGTCCGTCCTGGGGGAACCCGAGCACGGCCCCCTGCTGGCGCTCGGAGCCGTCGAGGTCGAACTTGATCGTCGGCCCGCCGAGGTCGGGTACGTCGAGCACCGCCACGTCCACGTCGGGGTCGTAGTAGACGACCGTCGCGGAGAGCTCCTTGCCTCCGGACCGGACCACGGGGTCGGTGACCCCGGCCACCACGTGGGCGTTGGTCATCAGCTTGTGCTCGGCGTAGAGGAAGCCGGTGCCCTCGACACCGCTGCCGCACCGGTTGTTGCTGCGGATCTTGTAGACGCTCTGCGCGGCTCGCCGTACGTCGGGGTCCCGCAGGACCTGGCGGTCGGCCGGGGCCACCTTCACGATCCGCTCGGGCGCGAACGGCTCGAGGTAGCGGGGGAAGAAGCTCGAGCCGACGACGCTGTCGAAGGAGCGCAGCACCTGCTGGGCCTGGACGGGCATCACCCGGTTGACCGCGATCAGCACCCGCGAGTCACGCACCTGGGGGCTGATCCCGGGGATCCGCGAGCCGCTGATCGCCACGCCGAGCATCCACGCGACCAGCAGCACCGCCACCACGCTCAGAGCCGCGCCACCGACGGCGTCCACCGCGCGGATCGGCTGCCAGGTCAGCCGGGAGCGCAGTCGCGTGCCGACGTACTGCATCACCGCCTGGCCCAGGGAGGCCAAGACCAGCACCACGAAGAGCGCACCGAGCGAGACCCCCAGCGAGGGCTCGGCGTCGCCGAGCAGCATCGGCGCCACCCAGATCCCGGCCAGCCCACCGACCAGCAGTCCCGCCGTCGCGGCCGCGCCGGTCACGAAGCCCTGCCAGTAGCCCGAGAGGGCGTAGGCCAGGGTCAGCAGGACCAGGCACCAGTCGAGGAAGTTCATGCGAGCCTTTCGGCCGAGTCGGTGGACGGGGTCAATCTTCGCTCAGACCGAGCATGTAGTCCGGCAGGACCTGCTTGACCGACGCGTCCCAGGGCCGGGTCAGGCCCACGTGGTCGAAGAGCTTGTTGACCAGCCCGGCCGTGAAACCCCACAGGATCAGCTCCTTGGAGTCACCGATCAGGAAGCCCGGGCTGGAGTACCCCACGGGGTGGGTGACCGTCACCCGGTGGGCCGGGTCCAGGAGCTCTGCCAGCGGCACCCGGAGTACGGCGTGCACCTCGGCCGGCGCGACCACCGAGACCGGCGACTCCTCGCGCCACCAGCCCAGCACCGTGGTCACCGCGAAGTTGCTCGGTGGCAGCCAGAGCTCGGGCAGGGTGGCGAACACCTCGACGCCTGCGGGGTCCACCCCGACCTCCTCCTGTGCCTCGCGCAGCGCCGCGGCCTGCGGCGAGGGGTCGGCAGCGTCGATCGAGCCCCCGGGGAAGGAGACCTGCCCGGGGTGTGAGCGCATGTCGTGAGCACGCTCGGTGAGCAGCAGGTCGGGACCCAGCGGCCCCTCGCCGAAGAGCATCAGCACCGCGCCCCTGCGCGCGGCCGAGCCCGCCGGTGGCACGAACCTGGAGATGTCCTCGGCCCGGATCGAGTTCGCGCCGGCGCGGATCGGCTCCAGCCACCCCGGGAGGCCGCTCACGGTGTTCACCGGGAGACCCCGAGGTGGCGGCTGACGAGCGCCTCGAGCTGGCCGGCGGAGGTGATCTCGACGTACTCCTCGTGGGCGATGGTCCCGTCTGCGTCGACCAGCATCACCTTGGGCAGCCCGATGGCGCGCATCACCCCGTCGGGGTCGGTCAGCAGCGGGTAGGTCACGCCGCTGCGCCGGGCCAGCTGCCGGGCGGCCTCGACCCGGGTCTCCTGGAAGTCGATGCCGAGCACGTCCACGCGCCCGGCGTACTTCTTGGCGAACGCGGCGTAGAGCGGCAGCTCGGTGCGACACGGCACGCACCAGCTCGCCCACAGGTTCACCACCAGCGGGCCGCGCAGGCTGCGCAGGTCGACCTTGGCATCGCCCTCCAGCGACTGCAGGGTCACGTCCGGCAGCCGCTTCTCGGCAGCGGCTCGCGGTGCCGAGCTCGAGCAGCCGGCGAGGAGCACGGTGAGGACCAGCGCCATCACGATCACGGCGCCCCTCGCTGCACGACGGCCCCGGGGTGCGCTCACGCCGGGCCCTGGGTCTTGACCAGTAGCGCAGCGGCGGCGGGGTCGGTCGGACCGGCGCCGTACGCCGGGCACCAGCGGGCCACCGGGCAGGCACCGCAGGCCGGCTTCTTGGCGTGGCAGACCCGGCGCCCGTGCCAGATCAGGTGATGGCTGAGCATGGTCCAGTCGCGCTTGGGGAACAGCGCCCCGACCGCGTGCTCGGCCTTGACCGGGTCGGTCTCCTCGGTCCAGCCGAGCCTTCGGGCCAGCCGGCCGAAGTGGGTGTCGACGGTGATGCCGGGGATCCCGAAGGCGTTGCCCAGCACCACGTTGGCGGTCTTGCGACCCACGCCGGGCAGCTGAACGAGGTCCTCCAGCCGCGGGGGCACCTCGCCGCCGTGGTCGGCCACCAGTGCTGCTGAGAGCTTGAGCAGCGACTCGGTCTTGGCCCGGAAGAACCCCAGCGGCCCGATGATCGCCTCGAGGTCGGCGCGGGCGGCCCCCGACATGGCTCGGGCGTCGGGATAGGCCTCGAACAGGACCGGCCGGACCGCGTTGACCCGGCGGTCGGTGGTCTGGGCGCTGAGCACGGTGACGACGAGCAGCTCGAAGGGGGTGGCGAAGTCCAGCTCGCAGCGCGCGTCCGGGTAGGTCTCGGCGAGCACGCGGTCGACCTTGCGCGCGCGGCGGACCAGCGAGGTATCGGACACGCGGACAGGGTACGGCGAGCGGTGTAGCGTTTGCCCACATGGTGGCGGGGCCGGGAGGCCGACGCGCCCGCGTCCACGGCGAGGGTCGTGTCGCGATCCAGTCCGCAGATGGGCCAGACTGTGACCTGCAGCACGCAAGTCAGACCGGAAGGGACATCACGTGGACAACGACGTACTCCGTCAGGCGCCCCTGTTCAGCGCGCTCGACGACGAGGCAGCCGCCGCCCTGCGGGCCTCGATGGGCGAGAACAAGCTGCGCCGCGGCGAGGTCCTCTTCCACGAAGGTGACCCGGGCGACCGGCTCTACATCGTCGCCGACGGCAAGGTGAAGCTCGGGCGCACCTCCTCCGACGGCCGCGAGAACCTGCTGGCGATCCTCGGCCCGGGCCAGATGTTCGGCGAGCTCTCGCTCTTCGACCCGGGCCCGCGCTCCGCGACGGTCACCGCCGTCACCGAGACCGCCTTCCTCTCGCTCTCCCACGACGACCTGCTGCGCTGGCTCGAGGGCCGTCCCGGGGTCGCCCTGGGCCTGCTCGCCCAGCTCGCCGGACGGCTGCGCAAGACCAACGAGGTCGTCGCCGACCTGGTCTTCTCCGATGTCCCGGGACGGGTCGCGAAGGCGCTGCTCGACCTCGCCGACCGCTTCGGGCGCACTGCCGACGACGGGGTGCACGTGCACCACGACCTGACCCAGGAGGAGCTGGCCCAGCTGGTGGGCGCCTCCCGCGAGACGGTCAACAAGGCGCTGGCCGACTTCGCCTCGCGCGGGTGGCTGCGGCTGGAGCCGCGCTCGGTCGTGATCCACGACGTCGAGCGGATGCGCAAGCGCGCTCGCTGAGCTGCTCGACCTGACCGGCCTCAGCCGGCGGCCGCGACCGCCTTGGGGTACAGCAGGCCGTCGATGCTGACGCTGGAGACCAGGATCGGGTGGTCCGACGTACGCCGCACCAGGTCGCTGCGGTCCGAGACGTAGCTGGTGAAGTCGATCTTCGGGCTGCCCAGGATCCAGTCGATCCCGATCGGGCCATTGGGCGGGCAGGCACCGCCCTGGGCCGGGACGAGGGGACTGCCTCCGGTGACCCGGCAGGGGTACTCCTGGCGCTCGTTCATGTCGCCGGTGACGAGTTGCGGGATCCCGGTCTGCTCGAGCCGGTTGAACAGGCCGATCTGGCGGTTGGTGCCCTCGGTGCGCCACCGCTGGGCAGGGCCGTGCACGTCGGCGGGATTGTGGAAGGTGGAGAACCACGCGTTGATGCCGGTGGCGCGGTGGCGCAGGAGCACGTAGGGCATCGGGCGCTGCCGACCGCCGAAGTAGGGGATGTCGATGGTGTGCACCTCGACCTCCTCCCAGGTGTCGGTGCGCCAGGCCACGGAGTTCTCCCCGGCCCGGCGGCCCATCCGCAGGCCGGGGTAGAGCGACCAACCGCCGGCGCGGCTCTGGAAGGCCTGGCGCTGGTCTGGTTGGAACTCCTGGATGCCGACCACGCTGATGTCGTGGGCGGAGAGCAGCTGGAGCACGCCGTTCATCCGCTGGGTCCCCGAGGCCATCTTCGCGGCGTGGCCGCGGCCCTTGGTGTGGCTGCTGCCGAGGATGTTGAACGAGGCGACCTTGAACTCCGCGACGGGCGGGAGCAGCTGCGGACGCGGGCGGGGGGCGTCGGGACGGGCCTCGACGGGCTCGCCGCGGTCGAGCTCGACCAGCTTGCTGGTCAGGTCCGCACCGGGGACCGAGGAGCCGGAGGTGCCGGTCGCCGGGGCCGGAGACTTCGCTGTGGGGCCGGCCGTGGGACCGGCGGTGGGGCCGGCGGCGGCAGCGGCCTTCCGGGTCTGTGCCGACGCCGAGGCCGAGGAGGCCTTGGGGTCGGAGAAGTCGCCGCGGACCCAGAAGAAGCCCGCGACCCACACACCGATGAGCACGACCACGAAGGCCGTCATCGCGATCTTGTCCCGCACCGGCGCAACTTTAGCCGCGGTGTCGCAGCTCCGGGACCGGTACCGGTTAATCCGGGTCAAAAGGGGTCCAGCAACAGTTCAGCAACAGCTCAGCGCGAGCCGGCCAGATGGGCCAGCTGGGCGCGCACCGACAGCTCGGCGGCCCCCCAGAGCACGGGGTCCACGTCGGCGTAGACGATCTCGACGACACGGCGCGGCAGCTCGTCGGTGGCGATCCCCTCCGGGTGCGGCTGACCGCGCAGCTGCTCGAGGGCCGCCGCGACCTGGTCGAGCCGCTCGCGCCGGTGCGCGATGTAGTAGTCGAGCACGCCGAGCGCGTCGTCGATGACCGGGCCGTGGCCGGGCCAGATCCTGCTCACGCCCTGGGACTCCGCGAGGTCGCGCAACCGGTCGAGCGAGTCGAGGTAGGCCCCGAGCTGGCCGTCGGGGTGGGCCACGACCGTGGTCCCGCGGCCGAGCACCGTGTCACCGGTGAGGACGGCCTCCTCGGCAGGCACGAAGAACGACAGCGAGTCGGCCGTGTGCCCGGGGGTGGCCACCACCTTGATCTCGAGGCCGTCGACCTCGACCACGTCACCGTCACCGAGGCCCTCGGACCCGAGCCGGTGGGCCGGGTCGAGCGCACGGACGCCGCACCCCATCCGGCGGGCGAAGTCCTTGGCCGCCTCGGAGTGGTCGAGGTGGTGGTGGGTCAGCAGCACCACGCCGACCTCGCCGGCCCGCTCGGCGAGCGCGGCCAGGTGGGCCTCGTCGGGCGGGCCCGGGTCGACCACGACCGAACGGCGGGCGCCCGGGTCGCGCAGCACCCAGGTGTTGGTCCCGTCGAGGGTCATGAAGTTGGCGTTGGGGGCCAGCACGCAGTGTGCGCGCTGCCCCTGGTCGCCGCCGGCCCAGCTCAACTCCGCGACTCCGAGCTCCGGGTCTCCATCAGGGGCGCGAGGCCGTCCGGGATCGAGAGCGTGCCGCCCTCCGGGGTCTCCTCGACCTCGGGCATGAACATCTCGACGTTGCGCCCACGCGCCGCCTCGAGCACGGCGGCCGGCTCGGCGTACTGCCCCACCTCGAGGCAGGTCAGGTAGGTCGGCGGCAGCATGAACATCTGCTCGGCCTCGACCTCGGCCACGGCGTGCATCGCGGGCAGCCAGGTCACCTGGTCGGACTCGGTGGAGACGTCGCGGGTGCGCTGTCCCTCGGGCAGGCCCGCGACGAAGAACCAGGTGCGGTAGCGGCGCGGCTCGAAGACCGGGGTCAGCCAGCCCGCCCACACCCCGAGCAGGTCGGTGCGCAGCACCAGCCCGCGCCGGTCGAGGAACTCGGTGAAGGCGAGCTCGCGGCCCTCGAGTGCGGCCCGGTCGGTCTCCCAGTCCTCGCCGGTGGTGTCGGCCACGACCGTGTCGGGCGACTCCCCCGCCAGCAGGACCCCGGACTCCTCGAAGGTCTCGCGCACGGCGGCGCACACCAGTGCCCGCGCGACCGCCTCGTCGGTGCCGAGCCGGCCGGCCCACTCCTGGGGCGACGGCCCGGTCCAGGCGATGGCGTGGTCGAAGTCGCGCGGGTCGACGCCGCCGCCGGGGAAGACGCACATGCCCGCGGCGAAGGCCATCGAGACCTGGCGGCGCAGCAGGTAGACCTCGGGACCCTGCGCACCGTGGCGCAGCAGCACCACGGTGGCGGCGTTGCGCGGCTCGGCCGGCTCCCGGGTGCCGTCGGCGAAGGCGCGCGCGTCCTCGACGAGCTGCGGTGGCAGCTGCACCCGGGGCATCAGACCTCCACGACCAGCTCGACCTCGACCGGCGCGTCCAGCGGGAGCACGGAGACGCCGACGGCCGAGCGGGCGTGCCGCCCTGCCTCCCCGAAGACCTCGCCGAGCAGCTCCGAGACCCCGTTGGCGACGAAGGGCTGCCCGGTGAAGTCAGGCGTGGAGGCGACGAACGCGACCACCTTGACGATCCGCTTGACCGCGGACAGCTGGCCGATCTCGGCACGGATGGCCGCGAGCGCGTTCAGGGCGCACTGCCGGGCGCACTCGACCGCCTCCTCCTGGCTGACCTCGCCGCCGACCTTGCCGGTCAGCATCAGCTCACCGTCGCGCATCGGCAGCTGGCCGGAGGTGAAGACGTGGTTCCCGCTGCGCACGGCCGGGATGTACGCCGCGACCGGCTTGGCCACCTCGGGCACGCTCAGCCCGAGCGAGGCCAGGCGCTCCTCCGGGGTCTCGCCCGAGACGGCGCTCACTGCACGGGCCGCTTGAAGTAGGCGACGAGGTTCTCCGGGTTCATCCCCGGCACCATCTGCACCAGCTCCCAGCCGTCGGAGCCGAAGTTGTCGAGGATCTGCTTGGTCGAGTGCACCAGCACGGGTGCGGTCAGGTATTCCCACTTGGTCATGCGACTCACCCTAGGGCCGCGGCCCGCGGCGGCGCGACCGGCCACCTAGAGTCGGCTCGTGACCCGCGAGCTGCCCGACGCCACCGTCCGGTACGCCGAGCACACCGACGCCGTGGTCGATGTGCACCTGCCCCGCGAGGTGGACCAGGGCACCGACCGGCACGCGGCCGGCCGGGTCGTCGTACTCCTGCACGGAGGGTTCTGGAAGCCCGAGTGGGACCGCCGCCACACCCGGACGATGGCCCGCGCCCTCGCCGACGCGGGCTGGGTGGTGGCCGCCCCGGAGTACCGTCGCGTCCGCGCGGGCGGCGGCTGGCCGGTCAGTGCCCAGGACGTGCACCTGGCGGTGAGCCGGCTGCCCGGGCTGCTCCGGGGCCTGGGACTGTCGCGGGGCCTGGCGGACACCCGACTCACCGTGACCGGTCACTCCGCCGGGGGTCATCTGGCGCTGTGGCTGGCCACCACCGGGCTCGAGCTGGCGCGGGTGGTGGCGTTGGCACCCGTGTGCGACCTGACCGAGGCGATCCGGCTCGACCTGGGCGACGGGGCGGCCGCTGAGTTCCTCGGCGGCCAGGCCTCCGGACCGGCGGACCCGATGGAGCTGCTGGAGGACCGGCCGGCGTTCCCGGTCTCGATCGTCCACGGCGAGGACGACGACGTCGTCCCCGCCGCGCTCAGCCGAGGCCTCGTCGCCCGGCACCCATGGGTCGACCTGACGGTGGTCCCGGGCGACCACTTCGCGGTGATCGAGCCGGGCTCCGCCGCCTGGCCGACCGTGCTGGCGCAGCTGGCCGGGCCGACCTAGCGCCGGCCCACCGGGGACGTCATACGAACTGGTGCTTGGAGCGACCAATCCGGATGACGTCCCCGGGAGAGGTCATCCGAATCGGCGGTCGGAGCAACCAGTTCGTATGACGCAGCGGCGGATCGGGAGCCTCAGGAGGCCTGCTCCAGCGTCGGGTAGTCGGTGTAGCCCTCGGCCCCGCCGCCGTAGAAGGTGGCGGCGTCGGGCTCGTTGAGGGCCGCGCCCTGCTCCCAGCGGGCGCTCAGGTCGGGGTTCGCCAGGAACTGGCGGCCCACCACCACGGCGTCGGCGAGGCCGGTGCCGAGAAGGTCCTCGACCGACTCCAGTGAGGTGACGTCACCGAAGCCGCTGTTGAGCAGCACCGAGCCACCGAAGCGGGTCCGCAGGTCGGCGACGAGGTCCCGCAGCGGCTCCAGCGGGCTGGCCAGCATGCTCAGGTAGGCCAGTCCGAGCGGGGCGACGCCGTCGACCAGAGCGGTGTAGGTGGCGACGAGGTCCTCGGAGCCGATCTCCTCGCCGACGCCGTTGAAGGCGTGTCCAGGGGAGATCCGCAGGCCGACCTTGTCGGCGCCGATCGCCTCGGCCACCGCGGTCACGACCTCGACCACCAAGCGCGCACGCTTCTGGGGCGAGCCGCCGTGGTCGTCGGTGCGCCGGTTGATCGTCGGGTCGAGGAACTGGTGGAGCAGGTAGCCGTTGGCGGCGTGGATCTCCACCCCGTCCAGGCCGGCCTCGACCGCGTTCCTCGACGCGGTGACGTAGTCCTGGACCACGCCGGCCAGCTCAGCGGTCTCCAGCGCACGCGGCATGTCGTGGGCCTTCGGCCCAGCAGCGGTGACCATCTCGCCGGGCGCCTGCACCGCACTGGCGGTGATCGTCTCCGCGCCGTCCTTGTTCTCGCCATGGGCGATCCGGCCCGCGTGCATCAGCTGGGCGACGATGCGACCACCGTGCGCGTGCACCTCCTCGGCGACCAGGCGCCACCCCTCGACCTGCTCGGCGGTGTAGAGGCCGGGCACGTTGAGGTAGCCCTGACCGACCACGCTCGGTGCCACGCCCTCGGTGATGATCAGCCCGGCCCCGGCGCGCTGACCGTAGTAGGTCGCGTTCAGCTGGGTGGGGGCGTTGCCGTCGCCGGCGCGGTTGCGCGTCAGCGGAGCCATCACGAACGACTGGGGAAGGTCCCAGGAACCGATGCGGACGGGGGTGAAGGCGCGTGCCATCAGGTGGTACCTCGCTGTTAGTAGAAAGTTTGATTACTTTCCCCAACAGCCCCTGACCCCGGCCCATTCCCGCTGACCCCAGAAGCGAGATCGGTCACGGGGAGCTCAGGCGCGGGTGATCTCGGGCTCGGTCTTCTCCCGGACCTCGTCCTCGGTCACGCCCGGGGCCAGCTCGACGAGCGCGAGCCCGCCGCCCTCGTCCGCCGCGATCACGTCGAGCACGCACAGGTCGGTGATGATCCGCTGTACGACGGCCCGGCCGGTGTAGGGCAGCGAGCACTCGTTGACGATCTTGTAGGACCCGTCCTTCGCGGTGTGCTCCATCAGCACGATCACCCGCTTCGCGCCGTGAACGAGGTCCATCGCGCCGCCCATGCCCTTGACCATCTTGCCGGGGATCATCCAGTTGGCGATGTCGCCGGCGGCGGAGACCTGCATCGCGCCGAGGATCGCTGCGTCGATCTTCCCGCCGCGGATCATCCCGAAGCTGGTGGCGGAGTCGAAGAACGAGGCACCGCGCCGCAGGGTGACGGTCTCCTTGCCGGCGTTGATCAGGTCCGGGTCCTCGTCGCCCTCCAGCGGGTAGGCGCCGACACCGAGGATGCCGTTCTCGCTCTGCAGCACCAGCTCGACGTCGTCGTCGACGTAGTTGGGCACCATCGTCGGCAGCCCGATGCCGAGGTTGACGTAGCTGCCGTCGGTGAGCTCGGACGCGGCGCGCGCGGCCATCTCCTCTCGCGACCAGGCCATCAGCTGTCTCCTCCCTCTGCGATGCCGGCGGCGGCGCCACCGGCCGGCACCTGGTCCGCCGGCGGCTCGGTGCGCGGACGGGTGGTGCGCTTCTCGATCCGCTTGTCGGCCGCCTGCTCAGGGGTCAGCGCGACCACGCGCTGCACGAACACCCCGGGGGTGTGTACGTCGTTCGGGTCGATCTCGCCCGGCTCGACGAGGTGCTCGACCTCGGCGATCGTCACCCGGCCGCACATCGCGGCGAGCGGGTTGAAGTTGCGTGCGGAGTCGCGGTAGACGAGGTTGCCGTGCCGGTCGCCCTTCCAGGCGCGGACCAGCCCGAAGTCGGCGATGATCGCCTCCTCCAGGACGTACTCGCGGCCCCCGAAGTCGCGGGTCTCCTTGGCCGGCGAGGACACCACGACGTTGCCGGAGTCGTCGTAGCGCCAGGGCAGGCCGCCCTCGGCGACCTGGGTGCCGCCGCCGGTGGCGGTGAAGAACGCGGCGATGCCCGACCCGCCCGCCCGCATCCGCTCGGCGAGCGTGCCCTGGGGGGTGAGCTCGACCTCCAGCTCGCCGTGGAGGTACTGGCGCGCGAACTCCTTGTTCTCCCCGACGTAGGAGGAGATCATCCGCCGCAGCCGCTTCGCGAAGAGCAGCCGTCCCAGGCCCCACTCGTCGACACCGCAGTTGTTCGAGACCGCCTCGAGATCGCTCGCACCCGCTTCGAGCAGCGCGTCGATGAGGACCGACGGGATCCCGCACAGCCCGAAACCACCTACCGCCAGCGTCGCGCCGTCGGGAATGTCGGCGACCGCTTCGGCCGCGCCTGCCACTACCTTGTCCACCTGGAAACACCTCCGGCGCGATCCTGCCACGGGTGACCCGGGTCACCCCACCGCAGGGTGCTCGATCGCACACTCCAGGGCCCCCTGTCGGCCCGTTCGCGCCGCTACGCTTCGGGCCATGCCCGCCGACCCCACTCCCGACTTCCCCGGTGTCCAGCTGCACGTCGTCACCGGCAAGGGAGGCACCGGCAAGACCACGGTCGCCGCGGCACTGGCACTGGCCCTCGCGGCCCGCGGCCGGACCGTGCTGCTGTGCGAGGTGGAGGCCCGGCAGGGGATCGCCCAGGTCTTCGACGTCTCGCCGCTGCCCTACGAGGAGCGGCTGCTCGCCCGCGGCACCGAGGGAGCCGGTGACGTCTACGCACTGGCGATCGACCCGGAGTCGGCACTGCTGGAGTACCTCGACATGTACTACCGGCTCGGCCGGGCGGGCAAGGCCCTCGACCGCTTCGGGGTGATCGAGTTCGCGACCACCATCGCCCCCGGAGTGCGCGACGTCCTGCTCACCGGGAAGGTCTACGAGGCGGCCAACCGCAACCGGCGCAACAAGAACGCGCGCAGCTACGACTCGATCGTGCTCGACGCCCCGCCGACCGGCAGGATCGCGCAGTTCCTGAACGTGAACAACGAGCTGGCCGGCCTGGCCAAGGTCGGTCCGATCAAGGCCCAGGCCGACACGGTCACCACGCTGCTGCGCTCCAGCCGTACGGCGATCCACCTGGTCACCGTGCTGGAGGAGATGCCCGTGCAGGAGACCGCCGACGGCATCGCCGAGCTGCGTGCTGCGGGCCTTCCCGTCGGCGGCGTCGTGGTCAACCTGGTCCGACCGCGCGACCTCGACGGCGAGGACCTCGCGGCGCTGCGCACGGACACCGTCGACCACGACCAGCTCGCCACCGGCCTGAGCGCCGCCGGGGTCGAGGCGACCGGCGCCCTGGTCGACACCCTGCTCGACGAGGGTCGCCACCACGCCGAGCGCCGTCACCTCGAGGACACCCAGCGAATCCTGGTAGGCGAGCTCGGCGTCCCCACCTACGAGCTGCCCCGCCTCCCCGGGGGCGTCGACATGGCCGGGCTCTACGAGCTCGCGGAGCAGCTGACAGAGGAGGGCCTCGCATGAACGCCACCCCCCGCCGCTCCGGGAGCAGGCCCGCCGCCCGCGTGGGCCCGCTGGTCGCCCGGCACGACCCGGCCCTCGTCCTCGACATCGACGCCCTGCTCGACGACCGCGGCCGCGGCATCATCGTGTGCTGCGGCTCCGGCGGGGTCGGCAAGACCACCACCTCGGCCGCCCTTGCCCTGCGCGCCGCCGAACGCGGCCGCAAGGTGGTCGTGCTGACGATCGACCCAGCTCGCCGGCTGGCCCAGTCGATGGGCATCGAGCGGCTCGACAACACCCCCCGCCCGGTGCCCGGGGTCGCCGCGGGCTCGACCGGCTCCCTCGACGCGATGATGCTGGACATGAAGCGCACCTTCGACGAGGTGGTGCAGAGCCAGGCCACCCCGGAGAAGGCCGCGCAGATCCTCAGCAACCCCTTCTACGTGGCCGTGTCGAGCTCGTTCGCGGGCACCCAGGAGTACATGGCCATGGAGAAGCTCGGCCAGCTCGACAAGGAGGCGCGGCGCACCGGTCAGTACGACCTGATCGTCGTCGACACCCCGCCCTCACGCAGCGCGCTGGACTTCCTCGACGCTCCGGAGCGGCTCTCGAGCTTCCTCGACGGCAAGTTCATGAAGCTGCTGCTGGCTCCCGCGCGCGGGCCGGCGCGGCTGATGACCGCCGGCTTCGGGCTGGTCACCAACGCGGTCACCAAGATCATCGGCGCCCAGGTGCTACTGGACATGAAGGCGTTCGTGGCCGCCTTCGACACCCTCTTCGGCGGCTTCCGGCAGCGCGCGCAGCGCACCTTCGAACTCCTCCAGGACAGTCGTACGGCGTTCGTGGTGGTGGCCGCTCCCGAGCCGGACGCCCTGCGCGAGGCCGCCTACTTCGTCGAGCGGCTGCGCCAGGAGCGGATGCCGCTCGCCGGGCTCGTGGTGAACCGCGCCACGACCGACCCCGACGGCGACCTCACGGCCAACGCAGCGATGGCCGCGGCCGAGCGGCTGCACGCCTCCGGTGACGACCACACGATCACCGCCGGCCTGCTGCGGCTGCACGCCGACCGGCGGACCGTCGTCGAGCGCGAGACCCGGCTGACCGGGCGGTTCGCGACCAGCCATCCCGACGTACCCACCGCCGTGCTGCCGGCCCTGTCGACCGACGTGCACGACCTCGATGGACTGCGACAGATCGGCGACCTGCTGGCCGCCCAGTCCCCCCGAGGCTCCTAGCAGGCTCCTAGGCGGTGACGCCGAAGAGGCTCTCGTGCTGCGACTTGGCGGTCTCGAGCAGCTCACGCCACGAGGTCACGTTCGGCCGCTTGCGCAGCAGCGCACGACGCTCACGCTCGGTGAGGCCTCCCCAGACCCCCCACTCGATCTCGTTGTCCAGCGCCTCGGCGAGGCATTCGGCCCGCACGGGGCAGGCGCCACACACAGCCTTCGCCCGGTGCTGCTCCGCACCGCGCACGAACAGCTCGTCCGGCACCGACTTCTGGCACAAGGCCTTGGTGGCCCACATTTCGTTCCAGGACATGATCCCCTCCAAAGTTTCAAGTCCGGCTGCATTTTCTTACGGTCGCCCCAAACGTCCGCTTTACAACCTGTTGACCACTTTAAGGAGACTTGGACTTCCGGAACAGACCCCTGCGCACCAATCTCGTATAGTCACAAATGACTAGACAGGCCTCGCCACACGGTCGGATCACCACCCTCGCCCCGTAGGGTTGTGGTATGTCGCGACGAGGTCCCCTGTCTTCCCCGCTCACCTCCCGCACCGTGCTCTCCCACCTGAGCGTGATCCTCGCGGTCTCGGTCGTGCTCGGTGTGCTGGCCGCGGGGCTGGTGGTGCCACTGGTGGGTCTGGTCGGCTACGCCTCGGGTACGACGGCCCGCTCGATGCAGAACCTGCCGGCCGAGCTCAAGGCCGAGCCGCTGGCCCAGCGCACCCGCGTGCTCGGCACCAACGGCGAGCTGATCGCCACCTTCTACGACGAGAACCGGGTCAACGTGCCGCTCTCGAAGGTCGCGCCGATCATGCGCGAGGCGATCGTGGCCATCGAGGACTACCGCTTCTACGACCACGGGGCCCTGGACCCCAAGGGCACCTTGCGTGCCTTCGTGAACAACCAGACCGGCAGCGGCGGCACGCAGGGCGGGTCCTCGATCACCCAGCAGATGGCCAAGATGACGCTGCTCACCCAGGCCGGCACCGACGAGGAGCGCAAGGCCGCGACGGAGAACACCTACCAGCGCAAGATCCAAGAGCTGCGGCACGCGATCGCCTTCGAGCAGAACTACTCCAAGGACTGGATCCTCGAGCGCTACCTCAACCTCGCCTACTTCGGTGACGGCGCCTACGGCATCCAGGCCGCCTCGCGGCACTACTTCTCCCGCAACGCCTCGCAGCTCAACCTCAGGCAGGCGGCCACCCTGGCCGGGCTGGTGAAGAACCCGGTCGGCTTCGACCCGACGGTCTTCGAGGACCGGGCGCTGACCCGGCGCAACCTCGTGCTCAACCGGATGGCGGAGCTCGACCTCATCGACCCGGCCGTCGCCAGCAACGTGGCCGAGCGCGGGCTGGGGCTCAAGGTCAGCAAGAGCCGCCGCGGGTGCGTCGGCACCAAGGCGCCGTTCTTCTGCGAGTACGCACGCCGCTTTCTGCTCTCCGATCCCTCCCTGGGACGCACCGTCGACGACCGCGAGCAGCTGCTCAACAACGGCGGCCTGACCATCAAGACCACGATCGACCTGCGCTACCAGCGCTCGGCCGACAGCGCCACCGACAGCGCGGTCAACGAGCGCGACCAGGCGATCGGCGCGCTCGCAATGGTCCAGCCCGGCACCGGCGACGTGCTGGCGATCTCGCAGTCACGCCCGATGGGCCGCGAGAAGAAGAAGGGGCAGACCTACCTGAACTACGTCGTGGACAGCCAGTACGGCGACTCCAACGGCTTCCAGGCGGGCTCGACCTTCAAGGTCTTCGTGCTGGCCAGCGCACTCGAGCAGGGCATGTCGACGGCCACGAAGTTCAACAGCCCGCCGAAGATCTCCATCCCGCAGAACGACTTCGAGACCTGTGACGGGCCCTACCCGGTCAGCTCGCCGTGGGAGCCGGGCAACTCCACCTCCAGCGGCACCTTCGACATGTACAAGGGCACCCAGCTCTCGGTGAACACCTACTTCGCCCAGCTCGAGCGCGCCACCGGGCTGTGCGCGCCCTACGCCCTGGCCCGGGCCATGGGCGTCGACCTCACCAGCCCGGACTCGGAGCGGGTGCCGTCCTTCGTGCTCGGCGTCGCCGACGTCAGCCCGCTGGAGATGGCCAGCGCCTACGCCACCTTCGCGGCCCGGGGCAAGCACTGCGCCAACCGTCCCGTGACGGCGATCCTCAACCCCGACGGCAAGGTCTTCAAGAAGTACCCCACCAACTGCAAGCAGGTGATGAAGGAGTCCACCGCCGACACCGTCAACGACATCCTGCGCGGGGTGATGGCCCCCGGCGGCTTCGGGCAGAGCCTCGCGCTGGACAAGCCCTCGGCCGGCAAGACCGGCACGATCCAGAACAACCGGGCGGTGTGGTTCAACGGCTACACCCCGGCACTGGCGACCGCGGCCATGATCGCCGGCGCCAACTCCAAGGGCACCCCGATCACGCTGAACGGTCAGACCGTGGGCGGTCGCTACGTCGACGTCGCGTTCGGCTCCACGGTCGCGGGGCCGATGTGGGCCGGGGCGATGCGCGGCGTCCAGGGCCTGCTGCCCAACGAGGACTTCAGCACCCCGGCCCCCCGCGACACCACCAGCGACATCCAGGTCAGCGTCCCCGACATGCGCGGCCTCTCCATCGACGAGGCGACCTCTCGCCTGGCCGGTGAGGGCTTCTACGTGGTCATCGGGGAGGCACAGACCTCCGACGTCACCAAGGGCCGGGTCTCCTCCACCAGTCCGGCCTCGGGCGACCAGACCGCCAAGGGCGCGACCGTCTACGTCTACCCCTCGGCGGGCAGGCCGGCACCGCCCAAGGCCAAGGGCAAGAAGGGCAACAAGAAGAGGCCCTGACCGGCTGGGTCAGCCCAGCTGCTGACGGACCGCCGCGGCCACGACGCCACCGTCGGCGCGGCCCTTGACCTTCGGCTGCAGCGCGCCCATCACCCGGCCCATCGCCTTCATCCCCTCGCCGCGCACCCCGAGCTCGTCGACGGCCTGGGTGACCAGGGCGGCGATCTCGGCCTCGCCCAGCTGCTCGGGCAGGTACCTGCCGATCACGGCCGCCTCCGCGCGCTCCTTCTCGGCCTGGGCGTCGCGGCCCGCTGCGGCGAAGGCCTCTGCGGCCTCTCGGCGCTTCTTCCCCTCGCTGCCGAGCACGTCGATCACGTCCGCGTCGGAGAGCTCGCGTGACTCCTTGCCCGCGACCTCGGCGTTGGTGACGGCGGTCAGCACCATCCGCAGGGTGGAGGAGGTGACCTCGTCACGGGCCTTGATCGCGGTGGTCAGGTCGGCGCGCAGCTGGTCCTTCAGGTCGCTCATGTGGCCCATTGTGGCAGCCTTGCCCCCATGGAGCCGACGCCGTTTGCCCGCCGCGCCCTGGGCGTCCTGGGCTACGGCGCAGGGCTGGGCACGCTCGCCGGGCTGGGCACCTTGGCCTACTCCGCGGGGATCGAGGTGCGCAACTTCGTCGTACGCCGAGCCGAGGTGCGGGTGCTCCCCGCCGGCCAGCGCCCGCTGAAGGTGCTGCACCTCAGCGACCTGCACCTGACCCCCGGCCAGGGCGTCAAACAGCGCTGGCTGACCTCGCTGGCCGGGCTCGAGCCCGACCTGGTGGTCAACACCGGCGACAACCTGGCCCACCGCGACTCCGTCGGGCCACTGGTCGACTCGCTCGGCCCGCTGCTGGACCTCCCGGGCGTCTATGTCTTCGGGTCCAACGACTACTTCGCCCCGTCGGGCCGCAACCCGCTGTGGTACCTGTTCCCCGACGACGGGAAGCGGCACGTGAACACCCCGAAGCTGCCGTGGCGGCGGCTGCGTGCCGAGTTCGACGCGCACGGCTGGACCGACCTGACCAACACCTCGGCCCGGTTGAGCGTCAAGGACACCTCGATCGCGTTCGTCGGGGTCGACGACCCGCACCTCGACTACGACGACCTGGGCGCCGTCGGCGGCCCGGCGCCGGCTGACGCGGACCTGCGCGTCGGGGTGACGCACGCGCCCTACCTGCGGGTGCTGGACCAGTACGCCCGCGACGGCTACGAGATCACGTTGGCCGGCCACACCCACGGCGGTCAGGTGTGCTTGCCGTTCAAGGGCGCGCTGGTCACCAACTGCGACCTCGACACCCGCCGCGCCAAGGGACTCCACCGACACCCCGCCGACTCGCGTCCCGGTGACCCGCAGAGCTCCTGGCTGCACGTCTCGGCCGGAGCCGGCACTTCGCCGTACGCCCCCGTCCGGCTGTTCTGCCGGCCCGAGGCGACCTTGTTGACCCTGCTGCCACGGTCGTCCTGACCACCCTGCGGGGGTGGTGCGGAACACCCCTGGCGCTCCGCTAGACTTTCGGCGGCCCTCGGGGTGTGGCGCAGCTTGGTAGCGCGCGTCGTTCGGGACGACGAGGCCGCAGGTTCAAATCCTGTCACCCCGACCAGATGATCTCAGCAGAGATCCGGAGCGCGCCGAACCCCACGGTTCGGCGCGCTTCCCTGTTGCTGCCGCGGCTCGGACCAGGACCTTGGTCCACCGGCAACGGACCACAGACCCCGGTGCCGCCACCCCGGAGGCGGGCACCATTGAGGCATGACCTCCTCAGCGGTGGACCCGCGATCGCAGCCGGTCGTCGTCGGCTACGACGGCAGTGCGTGGGCAGAGCTCGCGCTCACCTGGGCAGCCGAGCACGCCCGTGCCGCAGCGCTCCCCTTGCGAGTCCTGGTGGCACGCGGCGACCTGCACTCGCTGTCGGCGTTCACCGACGAGTGGACGTTGGGCCTGGCCCAGGAGTGGGCTGCGGACGCAGAGACGAGCCTGTCCCGCCTCGAGGCGGTCGAGCACGACCTCGTCATCGCCGACGGGCTTCCCGGTGACGTGCTCGTCAAGGCTTCGCACGAGGGGGCGATCGTCGTCCTCGGCAGCCACGGACACCATGCGGTCGCCGGCGCCGTCCTGGGGTCGGTGAGCACGCGCGTCGCCCGGGAGGCCGCCTGCCCCGTGGTCGTCGTCCGCAAGCCCGCCGTCCCCACGAGTCGCCGGGTGGTGGTGGGCGTCGACGGCTCCGCGAACAGCCTCGAGGCGCTCGCCTTCGCGCAGGCGTACGCCGGGGCGCACGGTCTCACGGTCGTGGTCGGGCACTGCCCCGAGCCCGAGGGCGCAGACCTTCCCGAGGCCATCGCGCATCAGGGGACCGGGGACGCCTCTCCTCCGGTGGAGCTGCACAGGTGGCATGGACGCCCGGCCCACGAGCTGACGAAGGCCTCCGAGGACGCCGCGCTGGTCGTGGTCGGCGCCCGAGGCCTCGGCGCCGTCGCCGGGGCGCTCCTGGGCTCGGTCAGCGCCGAGGTGCTGCACTCGGCCCGGTGCCCGGTGGCTGTGGTCCGCGACCACGGGTGAGAAGACCGGTCGACCAGGTGGGCCTTCTGCCCACCGATCACCGCGGACTCTGACACTATTCGACAATGGCTGACTCACCCGAGAACGACCCTGCCGACAAGCAGGAGCCGAACCTCGAGCTTCCGTCGATGCTGGGCTTCGGACGCAAGAAGAAGAAGTCCAAGGCCACCGACGCCGACCACCCCGCCCCGGACGCTGTGCAGGCCCCACCGGCCCCGGCGACCCCACCGGCGGCCCCACCGGTGGCACCGGCAGCCGTGCGGTCCACCGGCGCCACCCGCACCCCACCGCCGATGCCGCCACCGCGACGTGCTCCCGAGCCCACCGCGAGCGAGCCCACCCTCGCCCCGCCCGCAGCGCCTCCGGCGAGTGCGCCCGGCCCCGCGACCGCACCCAGGCCCGCCAGGACCCCCAAGGCGCCCAAGGAACCCAAGGCGCCCAAGGCGGCGAAGCCCCCGAAGGTGAAGACGCCCAAGGCGCCCAAGGTGCCGAAGGTCGCCAAGGAGCGGGACCCGCTGGTCCTCCCGGCCGTCGACCCCAGGATCGCGGCGGCGGTCACCGGCATCCTGGTCGGCCTGCTCGCGGTGTGCCTGATCATCGTGGCCGTGCGCGGCTGCGAGGCGGTGCGTGGCGTCGGCAGCTGTGGCGGCTTCGGCCTGTTCGCGCTGCTCGCGATCCTCGGCATCGAGGTCATCGCCGGTGCGGCCCTGCTGAAGGCGTGGCGGTTCACCGACCCCACGAGCACCAGCTTCCTGGCGGTCGGCCTGGTCGCCGTGATGGCGATGCTGTTCTTCCTGGACGCGATCGACTCGGTCTGGATGTTCCTGGTGATCCCCGTGCTGACCGCGCTGTCCTACCTGCTGTCGTGGTGGATCTCGCGCACGTTCGTGGAGGAGAACCAGCCCGACTGAGGGCTCAGCGACGAGCCGCGAGCAGCTCGGCGATCTGCACGGTGTTCAGGGCAGCGCCCTTGCGCAGGTTGTCGTTGCTGATGAACAGCGCCAGCCCCCGGTCGTCCGGGACGCCGGGGTCCTGGCGCAGCCGGCCGACGTACGACGGGTCCCTGCCGGCCGCCTGCAGCGGGTTGGGGATCTCGCTGAGCTCCACCCCGGGAGCCTCGGCCAGCAGGTCCCGGGCTCGGGCCACGGTCATCGGCGAGGAGAACTCCGCGTTGATCGCCAGGGAGTGACCGGTGAAGACCGGGACCCGGACGCAGATCCCGGAGACGAGCAGGTCCGGCAGGCCGAGGATCTTGCGCGACTCGTTGCGCAGCTTCTTCTCCTCGTCGGTCTCCCCCAGGCCGTCCTCGACGATCGAGCCGGCCAGGGGCACGACGTTGTGGGCGATCGTGCGCTGGTAGGTCTTCGGGGCCGGGAAGGCGACCGCGCTGCCGTCGTAGGCCAGCTCGCGGGCCTCCTCGCCCGCGGCCGCCACCTGGCCGGCAAGCTCCTCGACACCGGCCACGCCGGAACCCGAGACGGCCTGGTAGGTCGAGGCGACCAGCCGCACCAGGCCGGCGGCGTCGTGCAGCGGCTTGAGCACCGGCATCGCGGCCATGGTGGTGCAGTTGGGGTTGGCGATGATCCGGCGACCGCCCGCACGCAGCGCGAGCTCGAGGTCGTCGGGGTTGACCTCGCTGACCACCAGCGGGACGTCGGGGTCCATCCGGAAGGCCGAGGAGTTGTCGACGACGACCACGCCCGCTGCCGCGAACCGGTCGGCCTGGGCGCGCGAGGTGGTGGCGCCGGCGGAGAACAACGCGATGTCGAGGCCCGTCGGGTCGGCGGTCGCGGCGTCCTCGACGGTGATCTGGCGCTCGCCGTACTCCAGCACGGTGCCGGCCGAGCGCGCGGAGGCGAAGAAGCGGATCTCCTCGGCGTGACCGATGGAGTTGAACGAGGCCCGCTCGAGCAGGATCTGCCGCATGGCGACGCCCACCTGCCCGGTGGCGCCGACGATGCCGATGCGCACGCCCATCTCAGCGACCCGTCCCGCCGTAGACGACCGCCTCGACCTCGTCGGAGTCGAGGTCGAAGGCGGTGTGGGTCGCGGCGACGGCCGCGTCCACGGAGGCCTCGTCGACGATCACCGAGATCCGGATCTCGGAGGTGGAGATCATTCCGATGTTGACCCCGGCCTCGGCGAGCGAGGAGAAGAACTTCGCCGTGACGCCCGGGTGGGAGCGCATGCCGGCGCCGATCAGCGAGATCTTGCCGATCTTGTCGTCGTAGAGCAGCGAGTCGAACCCGATCGCGTCCTTGAGGCCGTCCAGCGCCGCCATCGCGACCTGCCCGTCGGTGCGCGGCAGGGTGAAGGAGATGTCGGTCAGGTTGGTCGCGGCCGCCGACACGTTCTGCACGATCATGTCGAGGTTGATCTGGGCGTCGGCGAGCGCCTCGAAGATCCGCGCCGCCTCGCCCACCTTGTCGGGTACGCCGACCACGGTGATCTTGGCCTCGCTGCGGTCGTGGGCGACTCCGGCGATGATCGCTGCTTCCATGCTGCCCTCCTGGGTGTGGTCCTCGTCGGTGATGCTGCCGGCCACGAGGGTGCCGTCGAGCTGGCTGAACGATGAGCGGACGTGGATCGGGATGTCGTAGCGGCGGGCGTACTCCACGCAGCGCAGGTGCAGGATCTTCGCGCCGCAGGCGGCGAGCTCCAGCATCTCCTCGTAGGTGACCCGGTCGAGCTTGCGGGCGGTGGGGACGATCCGCGGGTCGGCGGTGAAGACGCCGTCGACGTCGGTGTAGATCTCGCACACGTCGGCGTCGAGCGCCGCCGCCAGCGCGACCGCGGTGGTGTCGGTCCCGCCACGGCCCAGGGTGGTGATCTCCTTGGTGTCCTGACTCACGCCCTGGAAGCCCGCGACGATCACGATGTGCCCGTCGGCGACCGCTGCGGAGATCCGGCCCGGGGTGACGTCGATGATCTTGGCCTTGCCGTGCACCGAGTCGGTGATCACGCCTGCCTGGGAGCCGGTGAAGGAGCGGGCGGTGAAGCCGAGGTCGGAGATCGCCATCGCGACCAGGGCCATCGAGATCCGCTCGCCGGCCGTGAGCAGCATGTCGAGCTCGCGGGCCGGGGGCAGCGGGCTGACCCCCTCGGCGAGCGCGAGCAGCTCGTCGGTGGAGTCGCCCATCGCCGAGACCGCCACGACCACGTCGTTGCCGAGCTTCTTGGCCTCGGTGATCCGGCGGGCCACCCGCTTGATCGCCGAGGCGTCGGCCAGGGAGGAGCCGCCGTACTTCTGCACCACAATGCCCACGGCGTTGCTCTCCTCACCACTCGCCACGACGGCCGGCGGCGGGTGCCGCGTCGACCGTGGACGATTCTACGTGCGCCTAGAGGGCCGGTTCGCCGCTGTCCAGCACCGCCTCGGCCGCCGCGATCTGGTCGCTCTCGCTCTCGTACTCGGCATCGAGGCGGTCATGGGCCACGATCGACTGCAGTGCCCGCAGGACCGCGCTCGCGCTGTTGCCCCAGTTGGCGACGTAGGAGTACTGCCACCACCACAGCGCCTCGGAGAGGTTGCCGGCGCGGTAGTGGCGCAGGCCGTTGGCCAGGTCGTTGGCGATGCTGGTGAGCTCGTCGGAGAGGTAGGCCTCGACCAGCTCGGGCAGGTAGACGTCGAAGTTGTAGGTGTAGGTGTCGACGTTCTCCAGCAGCCGCGCGAGCCGCAGCCGCATCGCGTCCAGGTCGGGGTCGGGGCCGACGTCGGGCTGGTACTCCTGGGTCGGGGCGAAGTCACGCTGTGCCCCCAGCCGGGCGCCCGCGAAGAGGATCTGGCTGACCTCCACCAGCAGGAGGGGTACGACGGTTCCGGGGTTCTCCTCGCGCGACATCGCCTGCAGCGCGAGCAGGAACGACTCCACCGCCAGTGCGACCTCGCTGGCCAGAACCTCCAGCTCGGGGTCGATCTCTGTCTCACTCACCAGCGTTGCGCCTTCCTGCGAATGCTCGTCCGAGGGTCACCTCGTCGGCGTACTCGAGGTCGCCGCCTACGGGCAGTCCACTCGCCAGCCGGGTCACGCGCAAGTCCATGTCCTTGAGGAACCTGCTCAGGTAGGCCGCGGTGGCGTCCCCCTCGATGTTCGGGTCGGTGGCCAGGATCACCTCGGTGACCGTGCCGTCGGCCAGTCGTCCCATCAGCTCACGGATCCGCAGCTGCTCGGGCCCGATGCCGTCCAGCGGCGAGATCGCCCCGCCGAGCACGTGGTAGCGCCCCCGGAACTCACGGGTGCGCTCGATCGCGACGACGTCCTTGGGCTCCTCGACCACGCAGATCAGGGCGGGGTCGCGACGCGTGTCGGCGCAGATCCGGCACAGGTCGGCCTGGGAGACGTTGCCGCAGACCTGGCAGAACTTCGCCTTGGCCTTCATCTCGACCAGCGTGTCGGCCAGCCGGCGTACGTCGACCGGGTCGGCCGCGAGCAGGTGGAAGGCGATCCGCTGCGCACCCTTGGGGCCGACGCCGGGGAGTCGGGCGAGCTCGTCGATCAGGTCCTGGAGGACGCCTTCATACACCGGTGCCGCCGCCCAGACCCCCGGCGAGCGGACCGAGGGTCTCGGCGGCGAGCGCGTCGGCCTGGGCCTTGCCGTCCCGGTAGGCGGCGACCACGAGGTCGCCGAGGTCGGCCAGGGAGTCGGCCTCGACGCCGTCGAAGGAGCCCGGCGTGATCGTGACGCCGGTCAGCTCGCCGGTGCCGGTGAGGGTGACCCGGACACCGCCGGCGCTGCCCTCGACCGTGTTGGCGGCGAGCTGCTCCTGGGCCGCGACCAGCTGGGCCTGCATCTGCTGCGCCTGCTCCAGCATGGCGTTGAGGTCGAAGCCGCCGCCCTCGCCGAGCGAGCCGCCGAAGGGGTTCTCAGTCATCTGGTGCTCCTAGTCATGAGGGATCTCCTCGATCAGCGTCGCGCCGAGCTCGCGCTCGAGCAGCTCGTTGGTGTCCATGCCGTGGTCCTCGGCGGTGGGGTCGTCCCGGCGGACGTCCGCGTCGAGGTCGGGCCCGGTCTCCCGGACCGCCTCGCCGCCCTCGCGGGTGGGAGCGATGTTGGAGCGCGCCGTCGCGATGCTCTGCGCACTGGCCCGCGGGGCGTCCTGCGACGGCGTGGGGGCCTCCTCGTCGGTGACCCAGCTGGGCGGCTCCGCGGGGGTCGGGGATGCCTCCGCCCCGGAGGCCTGAGCGGCGGGCTTCTCCTCGGGGACCACCGCGGGCCGGATCACGCGCGGTGCGGTCTCGAGCCCGGGCTGGGCCGAGGGGTCGATCGCGGTCTCGACCTTCCAGTCCACCCCGACGAGGTCGATCGCGGCCTGGCGCAGGATCTCCTCACTGCCACCGCCGACGAAGGAGTCGCGAGCTCCCCCGGTCTTGAACCCGACCGTGATGCTGCTGGCGTCGACCCCGATCACCTGCGCGTTCTGGCTGAGCAGGATCCAGGTGAACCGGCGCATCTTCTTGACCTGCTCGAGCAGGTCCGGCCAGAGCCGGCGTACGTCGGTCAGCGACATCGTCGCGGAGCCGGGCGCTTGCTCTGCGGCCGGCGCGGCGGCGGGCCCGGGTGCGGGCCCGGGTGCGGGCTGGGGTGCGGGCTGGGGGGGCTGGGGTGCGGGCGGCACGACTGCTGTCGGCGCAGGTGCCGACTCGACGACGGGCGGCGCCGGAGTGGGCTCGGGTGCCGCCGGCGCCGGCGCTGCCGGCCGGGTGGGCGCGCTGGGACGGGTCGGCTCGGCGGCCTGGGACGGGGCCCCACCGCCCACGGCGAGCCGCCGCTCGAGGCGGTCCAGGCGCGCGGTCAGGCCCAGTGAGTCGTGGTCGATGCCGGGCAGCAGCACCCGGGCACAGATCAGCTCCAGCAACAGGCGCGGCGTGGTGGCACCACGCATCTCGGTGAGCCCTGCGGCGACGATGTCGGCCGCGCGCACCAGCTCGGCCTTGCCGAACCTCGCGGCCTGCGCGATCAGCCGCTCGACCTGGTCCTCGGGCGCGTCGACCAGCCCGCTGGTCGCGGCGTCGGGAACCGCGGCCACGATCACGAGGTCGCGCAGGCGTCGCAGCACGTCCTCGGTGAAGCGCCGTGGGTCCTGCCCGGTCTCGATCACCTTGTCGACCACGCCGAACACCGCCCCGCCGTCACCGGCCGCGAAGGCGTCGACCACCTCGTCGAGCAGGTTGTCGGGGGTGTAGCCGAGCAGTGCCGTCGCGATCTCGTAGGTCAGACCGTCGGGGCCGGCTCCGCCGAGGAGCTGGTCGAGCACCGAGAGCGAGTCGCGTGCCGAGCCGGCGCCGGCCCGCACGACGAGCGGGAGCGCCGCGGCGTCGATCCGGACGCCCTCCTTCTCGCAGAGCTCGGCGAGGTAGTCCGAGAGCGTGCGCGGCGGGATCAGCCGGAAGGGGTAGTGGTGGGTCCGCGAGCGGATGGTCGCGATCACCTTCTCCGGCTCGGTGGTGGCGAAGATGAACTTCAGGTGCTCCGGCGGCTCCTCGACCAGCTTGAGCAGGGCGTTGAAGCCCTGCGAGCTGACCATGTGGGCCTCGTCGATGATGTAGACCTTGAACCGGCTGGCGACCGGCGCGAAGAACGCCCGCTCGCGCAGGTCGCGGGCATCGTCCACCCCGCCGTGGCTGGCCGCGTCGATCTCGATCACGTCGACCGAGCCCGGCCCGCCGCGAGCCAGGTCGCGGCAGGACTGGCACTCGCCGCACGGGTCGGCGATCGGTGCCTTCTCGCAGTTCAGCGCCCGCGCCAGGATGCGCGCGCTGGTGGTCTTGCCACAGCCCCGCGGGCCGGAGAAGAGATAGGCGTGGTTGACCCGGTTGTTCGCCAGCGCCGCGCGCAACGGCTCGGTGACGTGGTCCTGGCCGATCACCTCGGCGAACGTCTCCGGCCGGTAGCGGCGGTAGAGGGCGAGGGACGGTTCCACGTCTGAACCCTAACCACGCCCGCCGACAGCCGGTACCCGGCGTACCCGGACCCGGTGGCTAGCGTGGCCGGCAGTGATCACGGCCCCCATTGCGGCCGAGCACCTCCGTCACCAACTCCGTCACCAACTCCGTCGACATCTCGGGAGCACGCATGGACCACGAAGAGACACCCCTGCTCAGTCGCCGCCGGGCGCTCCAGCTCGGCGCAGCCGCCGCCTCGGTGGCGGTACTGCCCGCGTCCGCCACCTCAGCGCAGGCAGGCACCGCGCCACCGGCCGAGTCCGCGGAGGTGGCGGCGCTCGAGCAGCGGTACGGCGTACGCGTGGGCCTGTTCGCCCAGAACGTGGCCACGGGGCAGCAGATCCGGCACCGCGACGGCGAGCGCTTCGCGATGCTGTCCACCTTCAAGCCGCTGGTGGTCGCAGCGATCCTGCGCGACCGTGACCGCAGTGGGGAGCTGCTGCGCCGGCGGGTGCGCTACTCATCTCGAGAGGTCGTGGTGAACTCCCCGATCAGCTCCCAGCGCTCGGAGATGACCGTCGCCGAGCTGTGCGATGCGGCGCTGCGCTACAGCGACAACACCGCGGGCAACCTGCTGCTGCGCCAGATCGGCGGTCCCGAGGGGCTCACCCGGTTCGCACGCTCCATCGGCGACAGGGTGACTCGCCTGGACCGGTGGGAGCCGGACCTGAACGAGGCGCTTCCGCACGACCCACGGGACTCCTCCACTCCCGCTGCCCTGGCCGCGGCGTACCACGGCTTGCTCTTCGGCCGCAGACTGCAGGTCGAGGACCGCTGGCTGCTCCGCTCCTGGATGCAGGGCAACCTGACCAGCGGATCGCGCTTCCGGGCGGGTCTTCCGGGCGGATGGACCCTGGCCGACAAGACCGGTGCGGGCGGCTACGGCACGCTCAACGACGTCGGGGTGGCGGTCCTGCCCGACGGCACCGAGGTGGTGATCTCCGCGATGAGCCGCTCCGCGGACCCGGGCAAGGTCGCGGACAACGCCCTGATGGCGGACCTCGCCGCTCTCGTCGCCGACCGGCTGGCCTGATCCCGCGGCCGACCTGATCTGCGGCCGACCCGCCACCCGGCCGGGCCGGGACATGCAGAGGCCCCCCATGCACCCGGAAGAGCTCGCCTGCCCTTGCTGCCTTCCGGCCCTGGGGGATTCAGCGAGATACCGCCGCATGGGGGGTTGCCGCAGAGTCTAGGAGGTCGGTTTCGTCACGGCCAATCGGGCTCCTGGCGGTCCGGCGTACTCCCCCGGGCAGGGACCGATTTCGTGGCCGCGCGGAGGGGACGGTAGCCTTCGCGGCGGAGGATTCGCCTAGTGGCCTATGGCGCTCGCTTGGAAAGCGGGTTGGGTTAATAGCCCTCAGGGGTTCGAATCCCCTATCCTCCGCCACAATTTTTCTGCAGGTCTGACCTGCGAGGACGCCGACCGTCCGCTGGACCGATGCCCGCTCACGCCGCGGATCCGTCCCCGTCGTCCAGCAATCAGGCAGCCGCTCGACGGCCCCCCGGTGCTTGGCTCGGGGCGGCGGCTCGACTGTGCGGTCGATCCGGCTCACCTGGTGCGCCGGATCGACCGCACAGTCGGTTCGGAGGCGGCGCGAACGGCAAGTCCGCTGGCGCGATCTGCTAGTGACTGCGGCCCCACGTGCCTCGTAGGGTCGACGCACACCGGAGCCGATCTGCCGGTGCCCCGATCCCCAGGAGAACCGATGAGCTGGTCCGTTGCCGACATCCCACCCCAGCAGGGCCGCGTGGCCCTGGTGACCGGCGCCAACGGCGGGCTCGGGCTCGCGACCGCCGAGGCACTGGCGACCAAGGGCGCCCACGTGGTGATGGCGGCGCGCAACCAGGTGAAGGCGGCAGCCGCCCGCCAGCGCATCCTGGCCGTGGTCCCGGATGCCTCGCTGGAGGTGATCGACCTCGACCTCGGCTCGCTGGCCTCCGTGGAGGCGGCGGCGAAGACCTTCCTCGGCCAGCACGACCGATTGGACCTGCTGATCAACAACGCCGGCGTGATGGCGATGCCCCAGGGACGCACCCACGACGGGTTCGAGACCCAGTTCGGCATCAACCACCTCGGCCACTGGGCGCTGACCTCGCACCTGCTGCCCACCTTGCTGCACACTCCCCGGTCGCGGGTCGTCACCTTGACCAGCACCGCCCAGCACATGGGGCGCGCGGTGGACCCCGCCGACCCCAACCTCGACAACGGGTACGACGCCTGGCGCGCCTACGGCCAGTCCAAGCTGGCCAACCGGCACTTCGCCATGGGACTCCAGCAGCAGTTCGAGGCGGCCGGCGTCGACTCGCTGGCACTCACCGCGCACCCGGGCCTGACCGACTCCGACCTGCAGAGCACCACCGTCCACGAAGGCGGTGGAGGGTTCCTCGGCACCTTCTTCCACCGGATCACCACGATGACCGGGATGAGCATCGAGCGCGGGGCCCTGAGCCAGCTGCGGGCGGCGACCGACCCGGCGGCACGGGGCGGGACGATGTACGGGCCGCGGTTGGTGACCGTGGGCAGCCCCGTGCGCAAGCCGCTGGTGCGTCCGGGCAGCGGCCAGGCGATCCGGGTGCTGTGGCAGGTCTCGGAGGAGCAGACCGGACTTCGGGTCGACGTGGCCCAGGCGCTCGCGAACGCCTGAGACCATGGGCGCCGGCCACTTCTCACTCAGCCCTGCGGCCCGTGCGGTCGTGGCCGACCTGGGCGTGCCGTTGGCCGAGGTGCTGCGGGTGGCCGGCCTGGACACCGACCTGTTCTCCCGGCAGCCGGTGTCGCTGACCCCGGCCCAGTACTACGCGCTGTGGCGTGCGCTGGAGGAGGTCACCCAGGATCCCGTCCTGCCGGTGACGCTCAGCTCGCTGATCCGGCCGGAGACCTTCGACCCTGCCCTGTTCGCGGCGCTGTGCAGTCCCGACCTGCGTTCCGCGGCCGAGCGGATCGCCGTACACAAGCGCCTGCTGGGCCCGATGCGGCTGCGCATCGACGACACCGCGGCCGGCATGCGGCTGACCGTGCAGTGGCCCCCCGGTGAGGCCGCGCCCCCGGTCCTGGTCGCGACCGAGCTGCTCTTCTGGGTGCACCTCGCCCGCACCGGCACCCGGACCCGGGTGGTCCCGGAGCGGCTCACGATGCCGCACGCCCCGCAGCACGAGCAGTACGTCGAGCTGCTCGGCGTCGCCATCGAGGAGGGGCGCGACACCACGGTCACCTTCACGCCGCTGGAGTCGCGGCGCCCGTTCCTGACCGCGGACGAGAGCGTCTGGCAGGCACTGGAGCCGATGCTGCGCCGGCGGATGGCCGAGCTCGACAACGGGCACACCACGACCGGGCGGGTGCAGGCGCTGCTCCTCGAGCTGCTGCCGGCCGCATCCGGGACGGTGACCGGGGTCGCCCGCCGGCTGGGCCTCAGCTCCCGGACGCTGCAGCGCCGGCTGCACGAGGAGGGGCAGAGCTTCCAGTCCGTCCTGGACGGCACCAGGGAGTCACTCGCCCAGCACTACCTCGCCGACCCGGGGCTGCCGGTCGCCGAGATCGCGTTCCTGCTCGGGTACGACGACCCGAACTCCTTCTACCGGGCGTTCCAGGCCTGGACGGGGACCACGCCGAGGGAGGCACGCGGGAGCGAGCCCCCCGAGACCTCCGAGACCTCCGCCTGATCCGGTCCCACGACGTCCTCCTCCAGAGGCGAGAGCGGCATCGTCAAGGTGAACCGGGCGCCGCCGCCAGGGCCGTTCTCCACGGCCAGCGTGCCGCCGTGCCGGGTGAGCACGCGCCGCGCGAAGGCCAGCCCGATCCCGGAGCCGGTGGCACCACCCGAGCCGGAGCCGCGAACGAACATGTCGAAGATGGTCTCCCGCTCGTGCTCGGCCACGCCGGACCCGTTGTCCGAGACGGTCACGGTGATGTCGTGCTCGCGCAGAGCACCTTCGATCAGCACCTCGGGACGGGCGGGGTCGCCGTAGAGGATCGCATTGACGATCAGGTTCTGGATCACGCGTTCGACCAACCGCGGCTCGCCGCACCCGACGGGAAGCTCACTCGTGGTCACCGTGGCGTTGTGGGACTCGATCAGGCCCTGGAGGTCGTGCACGACGTTGGCCGTCAAGACGTTGAAGTCCATGGGCTGCCGGCCCAGTGGCGTGGTCGCGGCGGTGCTGTAGGTCAGCACGGCGTCGATCAGCTCGCTCATGCGCAGCGCCTGGCGACGAACCGTCTCCAGCGCTCCCTCGCCGATGTCGGTGAGGTTGCCGTCCTCGAGCTCGAGCGCCAGCTCGGCGTACCCCACGATCGTGGCGAGGGGCGCCTTGAGGTCGTGCGCCGCCACATGGGCGAAGGCGGCGAGGTCACGGTTGCTGGCCCGCAGCGCAGCGGTCCGGTCGTTGACCCGGTCCTCGAGCTCGTGCAGCGCGCGGATCCGCTCCAGCGCCACCGAGGTGCTGTCGGCCAGCGCCTGGAGCACCTCGAGCTCGGCCGAGGTCGCCGAGTGCTGGTGCGCCCAGTAGGTGCCGATCGACCCGAGCGGCTCGGCGGTGCGGATCGGGGTCATCGCGAGGCTCTTGACGAAGGTCGGACGGTAGGCCGCGTGCGGGATGCGGTCGTCGGCGTAGATGTCCGGGATCCAGACCGCCTGCCTGTTCAGCATCGCCCAGCCACTGATGCACGTCTCCAGCGGGAACCGCTGGCCCCGCCACAGCGGTTCGATCGCGTCCTCGTCGACGTAGAAGCACTTGTCGTTCTCCCGCAGCACGAAGGTCGCTCCATCGGCTTGGGCGAGCTCACGGGCGGCGTGCCGCACGATGTCGACGACAGCGGCGAGGTCCGGTGCGCCGGCGAGCTCGCGGACGGCCAGCACCAGGCGTCGCAGGGCCTCGGCCGTCGGCGCCGTGCCGTCGGCCGGAAGCTCCTCCCCCGGCACGTTCTCTGCCATCGCGCTCACGTCAGGCTGCCTCTCCCCCAGACCAGGAGATCCTACCAACTTTCGGACACCCCGGCGTGCCGAATGTGATCTGGCGCACACCGCGGTCAGACCACCGGGCGCGGGGCTACTTCGAGGTCGGGAAGTGGAAGCTGGCGTCACTGACGTGCTCGCTGCGCGGCCAGCGGGCGGTGACGACCTTGGCGCGGGTGTAGAAGCCCACACCCTCGGCACCGTGCACGTGCTTGTCGCCGAAGAGCGAGTCCTTCCAACCGCCGAAGGAGTAGAACGCCATCGGCACCGGGACCGGCACGTTGATGCCGATCATCCCGACGTGCACACCGCGCTGGAACCGGCGGGCGGCCTCGCCGCTGTTGGTGAAGATCGCGGTGCCGTTGCCATAGGGGTTGGCGTTGATGAGTGCGATCGCCTCGTCGACGTTGTCCGCGCGCAGCACCGAGAGGACCGGCCCGAAGATCTCCTGGGTGTAGACGTCCATCGTGGTGTCCACGTTGTCGATCACCGTGGGACCGACGAAGAACCCGTCCTCGAGACCGGCCACGCTCAGTCCGCGGCCGTCGACGGTGATGTCGGCACCCTGCTTCTCACCCGAGTCGATCAGGCCGAGGATCCGCTGCTGGGCCTCGCGGGTCACCACCGGGCCCATCTCGCTGTCGGCGTCGCGACCGTTCCCCACCTTGACCGCGCGGGCACGCTCGTTGACCGCCGCCACGATCCGGTCGGCCGCGTCTCCCACGGCCACGGCGGCAGAGATCGCCATGCATCGCTCGCCGGCGGAGCCGAAGGCCGCCGCGGCGAGGTGGTCGGCCGCGAACTCGATGTCGGCGTCGGGAAGGATGATCGCGTGGTTCTTGGCGCCGCCGAGGGCCTGGACCCGCTTGCCGCTCGCCGTACCCCGCTCGTGGATGTACTTCGCGATCGGCGTCGACCCGACGAAGGAGACCGCCGCCACGTCGGGGGAGTCCAAGATCGTGTCGACGGCCAGCTTGTCGCCGTGCACGACGTTGAAGACACCGTCGGGCAGACCGGCCTGCTGCCACAGCTCGGCGATCTTCAGCGAGGCGGAGGGGTCCCGCTCGCTGGGCTTGAGCACGAAGGTGTTCCCGCAGGCGATCGCCACCGGGAACATCCACATCGGAACCATCGCCGGGAAGTTGAACGGGGTGATGCCGGCCACGACGCCGAGCGGCTCCCGGAACGAGAACGTGTCGATGTCGGTGGAGACCTGGTCGGAGAAGTCGCCCTTGAGCAGCGAGGGGATCCCGCAGGCGAACTCGACGACCTCGAGGCCGCGCTGCACCTCGCCGAGCGCGTCGGAGAGGACCTTGCCGTGCTCGTCGGTGATCAGCTCGGCGATCTCCGCGGCCTGGGCGTTGACCAGCTCCCGGAAGGCGAAGAGGACCTTGGTGCGCTTGCTGAGCGAGGTCTGCGACCACTCGGCGAAGGCGTCCTTCGCGGCAGCGATCGCCGACTCGACGTCCGCGACGCTGCCCAGCAGCACCTCGGCCTGCTGCTGACCCGTGGCCGGGTTGAACACGGGCGCGGTCCGGTCGCTCTCGCCCCGGGTGGGCTTGCCGGCGATCCAGTGCTCGATGGTCCTCATCGGTCCTCCTGGCGAAGTCGTCTCGACAAACCTAACGCGGGCGGGCGGAGCGCCAGGCGCTCATGCCGGCTCGCCGACCTGGCCGTCCGGCAATTCGCTGGGCCGGCGCTCCTCCAGGCCGGCCATCCCCCAGCGCACCAGTGCGGTCGAGAGGGCCCCGGCTCGGGCCGCGACCGCGACGCCGGGCCCGGGCAGCGGCAGCCTGAGCGCGCGCCTGGCCCACACCGGCAGCAGGGCCACGCCACCGGCGGCGATCAGCGCATAACCGGGGCGGGCGGGCACGGGCACCGGCGGGTTGAGCAGCATGAAGCGCGTCGCCTCGTGCGCTGCGCGCGTCGGGTGCAGCTCGGAGCGGTAGGCCGCGATCCTCGCGTCGAGCTCGGCCACGGTCATCGGCAGGCCGGTCGCACCGAGCAGGGTGGCGGCCCGCGAGGTCTGGGCGACGTAGAGGTCCGCCTCCTCGGGGGTGAGCGGCGCCGCGGCGTACGCCTGGAACGCGGTCAGGAACGACCAGATCTCCGCAACGTGCACCCAGCGAAGCAGGTGCGGGTCCTCGGCGGAGTAGGGACGGCCGAGCTCGTCTGTCCCGCGGACGACGTGGTGTCTCGACCGGACGTGGGCGATCGCGGTTTCCGCATCGGTGATGGTGCCGAAGGTGGTCACGGCCAGGTAGTGGCTGGTGCGCTGGAGCCGCCCCCACGGGTCGCCCTTGTAGCCGCTGTGCCCGGCGACTCCGGCCATCGCGGAGGGGTGCAGGGACTGCAGCAGCAGCGCAGCGATCCCGCCTGGGAACATCGCCGCGTCGGCGTGCACCCTCCAGATCGGATCCGCCGGGGTGAACCACCGCTCCCCCTCGGCCCCCCAGATCCGCTGAGCCCGCTCGGGGGCGTCGTCGCCGGCGACCCGGGAGCGCAGCGCCAGCCCGAGCCGGCGCTGCACCGCGCGGGTAGGGCCGGCCGTGAGGAGTGAGAGCACGGATCCGAATCTAGCCAGCCGCTCCATATCGGGCGGTGGGGCGGATCCGGCTCGGGAATCGGGCCGAATCGGCTTGTAACGCGGTGTTCGTGTTGCTGCGCACCCCGCCGGCAGTGCGGAAAGCAGCACGAACACCGCGTTACAAGCGGTAGGCGCGCCCGCGCTTGAGCTGGTACGACGCCAGGTCGGCCGTGGACATGCTGACCTCGAAGGTGCGCTCGTAGCCGGTGTGCGCGATCCGCCAACCGTCCGGCGTGCGCACGCAGCGGTCGGTGTAGAACGCCGCGCCCTCGAGGACGTAGTCGAGGTCGGGCACGATCACCTTGTCCTCGAGGTACCACCGGGCGGTCGCCTCGTCGCCGTCGATGGCGACCTCCGGGTGGTGCACGTGGTGCATGGTGACCACGGCCTCGCCGAGGTGCTCGCGCATGTAGGCCATCAGCTCGTCACGGTCGGCGAAGACCAGGCCGGCGTAGTCGGCGGTGGCCTCCGGGACGAAGCAGTCGGCGAACTCCTCCCACCGCTTGAGGTCAAGGCTGCGCAGGTAGCGGTACTTCAGCTGCTTGACCGCCTCGACGTCGGCCAGGGTGCCCATCGCGTCGTCGAGTGCGGTCACCGGCGGCGGCCCGTGCCGAGCATGCCGCGCACGATCTCGCGGGCAGCGGTGCGCAGCACCTGGCGGAACGCCGTCGAGCCGACCACCTCCTCGACCATGGTCTTGTCCTTCTTCGAAGAGCCGGAGCGGCTTCGCGCCGACCTCTCGCCCTCGCGCCGCAGCTTCTCCTCCAGGCTGGCCTGCTCCTCGGCCTGCTCCTCGGCATGCGCCCGGGCGGCCCCCTCCTCCAGCTTGGCGGCCAGCATCTCCCGCGCCGACTCGCGGTCGATCGCCTCGGCGTACTTGGCGAACAGCGGCGAGGCGCTCACCGCCTGCTGCATCGCGGAGGTCTCGGCCGGACCCATCAGCGACTCCGGTGCCGGCAGACGGGTCCACGCGACCGGGGTGGGCGCCCCGCGCTCGTTCATCACGGTCACGACCGCCTCGCCGATCCCCAGGGAGAGGATCACCTTGCCGAGGTCCTCGTAGTCGGAGTGCGGGTAGGTGTTCACGGTCTGCTTGAGCGCCTTGGCGTCGTTGGGCGTGGCCGCTCGCAGCTGGTGCTGGATCCGCGAGCCGAGCTGCGCCAGCACCGCGTCGGGTACGTCGGTGGGCGACTGGGTCACGAAGAAGACACCGACGCCCTTGGACCGGATCAACCGCACCGTCTGCGCGATCGCGTCCAGGAACGCCTTGGACGCGTCGGCGAAGAGCAGGTGGGCCTCGTCGAAGAAGAACACCAGCTTGGGCTTGTCGACGTCGCCGACCTCGGGCAGGTCGTGGAAGAGGTCGGCGAGCAGCCACATCAGGAACGTCGAGAACACCGCGGGCCGGTCGACCAGGTTGGGCAGCTCCACCAGCGAGATCAGGCCGCGGCCGTCGGGCGCCGTACGCAGGAAGTCGCTGGTCTCGAACTCCGGCTCCCCGAAGAACGCGTCCGCGCCCTGGTCGGAGAACGCGATCAGCTCGCGCAGGATCACCCCGGCGGTCGCGGTGGAGAGGCCGCCGAGGTCCTTGAGCTCGGGCTTGCCCTCGTCGGAGGTGAGGTACTTGACCACCTCGCGCAGGTCGGCGAGGTCCAGGAGCGGGAGCCCCGCCTTGTCGGCGTAGTGGAAGACCAGGCCGAGCGAGGACTCCTGGGTGTCGTTGAGCCCGAGGACCTTCGAGAGCAGCGTCGGGCCGAAGGCCGTCATCGTCACCCGCAGCGGGATGCCGGTGCCCTCGCCGCCGATGGCGAAGAACTCCACCGGGAAGCCCTGCGCCTGCCACTCCCGGCCCAGTGACGCGGTCCGCTCCGCGATCTTGGGGTTGTCCTCGCCCGGCACCGAGAGGCCGGAGAGGTCGCCCTTGATGTCGGCGGCGAAGACGGGGACGCCGGCCGCCGAGAGCTGCTCGGCCAGCAGCTGCAGGGTCTTGGTCTTGCCGGTGCCGGTCGCTCCCGCGACGAGTCCGTGCCGGTTGAGCATGGACAGCGGCACCCGCACCGGTACGTCGGTCAGGGTATTGCTGTCGAGCATCAGCCCACCGAGCTCCAGCGCGGGCCCCTCGAAGGCGTAACCGGCCGCCACCGCAGCGCTGATCGGGTCCTGGGCCTGGTCAGGGGTCTCGGTCATGACCGTCACCCTAGACGGCGCACGAGACCGTCACGGCGAGCCGTCGCGGGACCCAGCGACCTGCCGTCTCCCTATGATGAAGCGGTGATCTTCAAGCGTGTGGGCAACGGAAGGCCATATCCCGCCCACGATCTCGGGCCGCGCGACTGGGCGGCACTACCCCCTCGGCCGGTGCGTCTCGACGAGCTCGTCACCACCAAGGACACCCTGCAGCTCGCCGCCCTGCTGGACGAGGACTCGACCTTCTTCGGCGACCTGTTCGCGCACGTCGTGGAGTGGCGCGAGGACCTCTACCTCGAGGACGGCCTGCACCGCGCCCTGCGCGCGGCACTGCAGCAGCGCCACGTCCTGCACGCCCGTGTCCACGTGGCGAAGGACTGAAGGCGATGACCGCTCGGCGGATCACCACCGCGGTGACGCTCCTGGTGCTCCTGGGCGTGCTGGTCGCGGGCGCGGTCTACGGCTTCCGTGCTGCGACGGCACCCCTGCCCGAGACGGCTCGCCCGTCGCCGACCTGCTCCGGGGTCGAGAGGAACGTCAAGACCGAGCTCAAGCGCAGCGAGGTCCAGGTCAGCGTGTTCAACGCCAGCGGACGCAGCGGGCTGGCCAGCAGCACCCTCGACAAGGTCGAGAACGCCGGCTTCCTGGCCGGCAACGCGGGCAACGCGCCGGCCGGGGCCAAGGTTGTCCGGGCCGTGGTGTGGACCTCCAAGCCCGACGACCCGGCCGCCCGGCTGGTCGCGCTGGCCTTCGGCAAGAACACCAGGGTCGAGGTGACCGAGGAGGACCTCGGGCCCGGGATCGATGTGCTGCTGGGCAGGAAGTTCCGCGGGCTGGACCCCAAGGCCCCACGCAAGATCAAGCTCCCGGCGCCCGTCGAGACCTGCATCGACGTCGGCTGACCCGACCGGTCAGCGCGGAGCCGACCTGCCGAGCCACTGGGCCAGGCGCCCACCGACCGAGACGGCGCGCAGCCGTTCCTCGGTGACCAGCCGCAGCTTGCGTGGGGTGACGACCAGGACGTCGTCGCCGTGGCGCAGGACCGTACGCCGTTCCGGCACCAGCATCGTGCCGTCCCTGACGATCAGCGACACCGAGGCACCCTGGGGCAGGCGGAGCTCGCCGACCTCGACCCCGTGCATCAGCGACTTCGGCGAGATCGTCACCTGAAGCAGGTCGGCGGCCATCCGCTCGAGGGGGGCCGCCTCGACCTCGAGGTCCCGCGGCTCGTTGCGCCGGGCGACCTTGAGCACCTTCGCCACCCACGGCAGGGTCGGGCCGGTCGCCAGCGTCGAGACCACCACGATCACGAAGACGATGTCGAAGAGCTTGGCCGACCCGTCGATCGCCTCGGCCAGCGGGATCGTGGCCAGCACGATCGGTACGGCGCCGCGCAGGCCCGCCCAGCTCAAGAAGACCAGCTCGCGCCGGCCCATGGGCTGGACCAGCGACGCCACGGCCACCGAGACCGGTCGCGCCACGAAGGTCAGCGCCACTCCGGCGGCCAGCGCCAGTCCGACCGTGGAGAGGTCGATCCGGGCGGGCACGGCCAGCAGGCCCAGCATCACGAACAGCCCGATCTGGGCCAGCCAGGCGATCCCCTCGGAGAACGACCGGGTGGCGGCCCGGTGGGGAAGCTCGGCGTTGCCCAGGATCAGCGCTGCGACGTACACCGCGGCGAAGCCGGAGCCGTGCAGGGCCGCGCTGCCCGCGTAGGCGAGCACGGCGAAGGAGAGCACCGTCAGCGGGTAGAGGCCCGAGCTCGGCAGCGCGGCCCGCCGGAGCAGGCGGGCGCCGGCGTACCCGACGACCACGCCGCCGAGCACCCCGATCCCCAGCTCCATCACGATCTCGAGGAGGAAGCCGAGCGGACTGTGCGGCGTACCGGAGCTGATCAGGGTCACCAGCACCACCGTCGGTGCGTCGTTGAGCCCGGACTCGGCTTCGAGGGACCCGGTCAGCCGGCGTGGCAGGGGTACCCGGCGCAGCACCGAGAAGACCGCGGCGGAGTCGGTGGGCGAGGTGATCGCCCCGAGCAGCACCGAGGTCTGCCAGCTGAAGCCGAGGACGTAGTGGGCGAATGCGGCCATCAGCAGCACGCTCAGTGCGACCCCGATCGTGGCGAGCGAGACACCGAGTCGCATCACCGGACGGATCTCGGTCCAGGAGGTGGTCAGGCCGCCCTCGGCCAGGATCAGCATCAGCGCGCCGAAGCCCAGCGCGTGCGCGACCTCGGCGTTGTCGAAGCGCACCCCGAGCCCCGCCTCGCCGAGCGCCACGCCGATCAGCAGGTAGACCAGCAGGCTGGGCATGCCGACCCCGACGCTGAGCCGCACCGCGAGGATCGCCAGCAGCAGCACTCCCGTCCCGACCAGGAGGACCTGGTTCAGGCTGTGTACGTCGAGTGTCATGAGTGGCACCTCGGCGGTGGGGGGCGGTGGCCCTGAGTCTAGGTGCCGTGTCGGGGCGGCCGGACCGCCGCGGTCAGGCGTGGACAGGGCCGGCTACCTAGAACTTGTTCTAGTTTGTTCGTAGACTCCCCCCATGACCACCGAGCTGCCCGAGACCGTCGCCGCGACCGAGGTCCCCGTCTGGAGCGATGAGGTCGACGTGGTGGTCGTCGGGTTCGGCATCGCCGGTGCGTGCGCGGCGCTCGAGGCGGCACGGGCCGGCGCCAGCGTGCTCCTGCTCGAGCGGGCGGCGGAGTACGGCGGCACCAGCGCGATGGCCGGTGGGCACTTCTACCTCGGCGGCGGGACCGCGGTCCAGCGGGCCGTCGGTGTGGAGGACTCGGCCGAGGAGATGTTCAAGTACCTGATGGCGGTCAGCCTCGACCCCGACGAGGAGAAGATCCGGGCGTTCTGCGAGGACAGCGTCGAGCACTTCGACTGGATCGAGTCGCTGGGGATGCAGTTCGAGCGCTCGTTGTACGAGGAGAAGGCGGTGATCCAGCCCGGCACCCAGGGGCTGATGTACACCGGCAACGAGAAGGTGCACCCCTTCCGCGAGCTCGCCCGGCCCGCGCCGCGCGGCCACAAGGTCCCCAAGCCGGGCGACACCGGCGGCGCCAAGCTGGTGCTCGACCGCCTCGCCGAGCAGATCGCCGCGACCGACATCGAGGTGCGCTACGAGACCGGCGCGGCCAGCCTGGTCGTCGCCGCGGCCGACCGCGTGGTCGGCGTCGGCTGGCGCCGCTTCTCCGAGCGCGGCTTCATCCGTGCCGGCGCGGTGGTGATCGCGGCGGGCGGCTACGTCGGCAACGACGCGATGGTGGCGGCGTACACCCCGCAGCTGGGGTCCAAGCTGTTCCCACTGGCCTCGACCTACGACGACGGCACCGGGATCCGCCTCGGCGCCTCGGTCGGGGCCGAGCTGAGGTTCATGGAGCAGGCCTTCGTGACCGCCCCGTTCTACCCACCGGCGCGGCTGGTCACCGGCATCGTGGTGAACCAGCTCGGCAAGCGGTTCGTCGCGGAGGACTCCTACCACTCGCGCACGTCGGGGTTCGTGCTCGACCAGCCCGGCCAGGCGGCGTACCTGATCGTGGACTCCGCGCACATCCAGCACCCCGACTTCGCGCTGTGCCCGTTCATCGACGGCTGGGAGACGGTCGCGGAGATGGAGGAGGCCCTCGGGATCCCGACCGGTGAGCTGCAGGCGACCCTGGCCGCCTACAACCACAACGCCGCGCGCAAGCAGGACCCGGACTTCCACAAGCACCCGGACTGGCTCGAGGCGCAGGACGCCGGCCCTTGGGGGGCCTACGACCTGACGCTGGGAAAGGCGATGTACGCCGGCTTCACCATGGGCGGGATGCGGGTCAGCGTGGACGGTGAGGTGCAGCGGGCCGACGGCTCGGTCATCGACGGGCTCTACGCCGCCGGCGCGTGCGCGGTGAACATCGCCCAGGACGCCAAGGGGTACGCGTCGGGCACCCAGCTCGCCGAGGGGTCCTACTTCGGGCGGCGCGCAGGCCGACACTGCGCGGCGGCTCGCCCCCGCTGATGGAACGGGCATTTCGCTTGTAACGCGGTGTTCGTGCTGCTGCGCACCCTGCCGGCACCGCAGAAGGGAACACGAACACCGCGTTACAAGCGACAGGGGAGAAAGGGTTTGTCGCGCCGTCCAGCTTCCGCTGGAATGGGCCCATGCCTCCGAAACGCCCCACCGCGCCCCACCTGGTCGAACCGCAGCTGAAGTACGTCACCGACTCGACCTTCAAGGAGTTCCACACCGCGATCTCACGTGGCTTCCAGGAGAGCCCGCGTCCGGAGCTGCTCGACCTCGACCGGCAGGTCTTCGAGAACAAGCGGATGTTCGGCTTCAAGGTCGGGCGCCGCTGGGTCGCGACCTGTGGCGACTTCGCGCGTCACCTGACCGTCCCCGGCGGCGAGACCGTGCCGACCGCGGCGGTGACCGTGGTGACGGTGCACCCGCCGTACCGCCGACGAGGCCTGCTCACCGCGATGATGACCCACCAGCTGGAGCAGGTCGCCAAACGCGGCGAGCCGCTTGCGGCGCTGTGGGCGTCGGAGTCGCTGATCTACGGTCGCTACGGCTATGGGCCCGCCACGAGTCGCACGGTGCTCACCGGCACCAACCGGCGACTGGGCTTCCTGCCCGGCGTGGGGGTCGCAGGCTCGGTCGACGAGGTCACCAGGGAGGACTTCCGCAAGGTCGCCGAGGGGCTGCACACCTCCATGCGGGCGGAGCGGCCCGGCACCATGGTCCGCGACGAGCACGTGTGGGAGTTCGCACTCTTCGACATGGAGTTCGCTCGTCGGGGGTCCTCCGAGCTTCGCTACCTCCTGCACTACGACGAGGCCGGCGACGCCGACGGGTTCGCGACGTACCGCTTCAAGGAGAAGTTCGACGCCGAGCCCGAGGGCGACGTCAGGATCAAGGAGGTCTGGGCCGAGGACCCGGCGGCGTACGCCGGACTCTGGCGCTACCTGCTGGACCTGGACCTGGCGCGCACCTTCCACCTGTGGAGCGCCGCCGTCGACGAGCCGCTGCGACACCTGGTCACCGACGCCCGCGCCGTCCTCACCTCGGTCACCGACAGCCTCTACGTGCGCGTCGTCGACGTGGAGGCCGCGCTGCGCGCACGCAAGTACGCCGCCGGTGTGGACCTGGTCATCGAGGTCGACGACCCACTGCTGCCGGCGAACACCGGCCGCTACCGCCTCGTCACCGATGGTGACCCCGAAGGTTCCACGGCCCAGGTCACCCGGGTGACCGCAGCACCCGACGTGACGATGGGGATCCTCGAGCTGGGCACGATCTACCTGGGCGGCGTACCGCTCACGGACCTGCACCGGGTCGGCCGGGTCGCCGAGCACACCCGGGGGGCGGTGGCGGCCGCATCGACGGCGTTCGGTTGGCACCGGGCGCCGTGGTCCTCGGACATGTTCTGAGTGAGACTCCGCGGGGGCCACAATGGGGCTCCACCCAACGCAACGGCAGGGGCTCATCATCAGCAGACGCTTCGAGGAGCTCGCCTCGCAGGAGACCCGGCTCGGCCTGATCACGCTGCGCCGTCGCATCGACCCCCAGATCGAGGTGGAGATCTACGAGGTCAAGCTCGACGACGAGTTCTTGATGTCGAGCCTGTTCACGGTGGCCGAGCGGGAGCTGGCCACGCTGGGGCTCGCGGCCGTCCCCGGACAGGCACTGGACGTGCTCGTCGGCGGGCTCGGGCTCGGCTACACCGCGATGACCGCACTGCTCGACGCCCGGGTGCGGTCCCTGACCGTGATGGACGCGCTCGGCGAGGTGATCGACTGGCACCGTCGCGACCTGCTGCCGGACGCGGGCGCGTTGAACTCCGACCCGAGGGTGAGGCTCGTCGAAGGCGACTTCTTCGCCCTGATGCGCAGTGACGCCGGTGCTCCGCAGCGTTTCCACGCGATCCTGCTCGACATCGACCACTCCCCTCGCGACGTGCTGCACCCGAGCCACGCCGCGTTCTACACCGCCGAGGGTCTCCGGCTCCTGGCCCGGCACCTCACGCCCGACGGGGTCTTCGGGCTCTGGTCCGACGACCCTCCGGACGAGGACTTCCTGCGCGCACTGGCCGAGGTGTTCCGCGAGTCGCGCGCCGAGGTCGTGACGTTCCCGAACCCGCTCACCCGGGGCGAGTCGACCGCGACGGTGTACGTCGCCACGCTCTAGCTCTGCCATCGGGTCGAGTGCTGGCGTGGTCGCCAGAGCGACCACTTGGGCACTCAACCTGCCGGAGGGGGTGCGCGTCTGGCCTGTCGGCCGAACTCCTCCTCCAGCAGTCGCAGCACTGCGATGGAGTCCTCGGTGCCGTGGCCGGCATCGACCGCGCGCTCGTGCAGGTCGAGGGCGGCGCGGCCCACGGCGAGGTCGAGTCCCAGGCTCGCTGCAAGGCGCACGGCCAGGTCGTTGTCCTTGCGCACGAGGTCCAGGGAGAACGTAGGTTCGAAGTCACCCGCGACGGCACGTGGGGCGATCGACCGGAACAGCCCGCTGACGGTGGCCGCACCGGAGTCGACGACGGTGTCGACGAAGACTCCCGGGTCGAGACCGCCCGCGGTGGCCAGCAGCAGCGCCTCGGCGGTGACGGCGTTGATCACGCTGAACATCAAGTTGTTGGCGACCTTGAGCGTGGCTGCCGCACCGAGGTCGCCGACGTGCACCACTCGCTTGGCCACAGGCGCGAAGACGTCGGCGACGGCGACGTACGCCGCGACTGGACCGCCCATCGGGACCGTCCACCCGCCGACCGCGTCGGGGCGGCCGAGGACCGGGGTGTCCAGATAGGTGGTGCCGAGCTCCAGGGCCCTGGCCCCGATGCGCCGGGAGTCCTCGGGACCGAGCGTGCTGGTGTCGAGCACGAGCCGGCCGGGCGAGGAGGTCGCGATCTCCTCGACCACCTGCTCGACGATGGCGGCCGAGGGCAGTGAGAGGAGCACCACCCGACACGCCTGCGCCAAAGCGGTGAGGGAGTCGGCCACCGGGACCCCCGCGGCCGCCGCACGGTCGCGCGCTGCCGGGACGGCGTCATGGGCGAGCACCGACCTCACGCCCGCCAGGGTCGTGGCCATCGGCAGCCCCATGGCCCCCAGCCCGACGACCCCGACCGGGAACACCCGGACGGGGCCGTGCTCACCCCGGGTGGTCACTGGGACTTGGCCACCTCGATGAACAGGCTGGTGTCGAAGAACTCCTTGGGATCGACGTACTTCGGCAGCCCACCGAGCTCGACATAGGCCTTCTCGGCGTCACCGACCCAGGTCAGGACATCGCCGTTCTCGTAGGCCTGCAGCCACTCCTCGTTGGTGTAGTCCTTCTGGAACTCCACCTGGTGCTGCAGGTCGCTGAGCTTGGCCGCGTCCTTGTAGGCCAGCTCGTGCACCTTCTTCAAGGAGCCCTCGGGGTCGTTGCGGTAGGACTCGTTGACCTTCAACCACGCACCGATGATCTTCTTGACCGTGTCCTGGTTGCTGGCGTACCAGTCGTTGTTCGCGATCCAGCCGTCACCGACACCCGCCTCCGGGTGGTTGCCGGCATCGTCGATCTCCTTGGCACCGATGCCGGCCTCCTTCACTCGCAGGTCGAAGGGCACCCACAGTGCGACGGCCGGCACGCTGCCACCGATGAATGCCTGGACGGCATCGGGCATCTTGGCGTTCACGACTGTGACGTCGTTGCGCGTCAGACCCGCCTCCTCCAGCGCCCGGTGCAGGTAGATGTCGGCCGTGGTGCCCGACGTGGTGATGACCTTCTTGCCCTTGAGGTCGGCGACCGTCTCGATGCCGCTGTCACCCTGCACCATCAGCCGCGCGGTGGCAGTCTCACGCGAGTTCAGCATGAAGATCTTTCCCTGGCCCTGAGCCGGGAAGTTCGAGGTGACGCCGCCCATGATGGCCACATCGATGCTGCCACCGGTGAGCGCCTGGCTGAGCTCGATGCCGGTGTCGAACTGGGTGGTCTTGATGTCCAGGCCGGCGTCGGCCCACTGGCCCTCCGCCTGTCCGAGCCACAGCTTGTCGTCCACCGCGATGGTGTGCAGGTAGCCGACCTTGACCTCGGTCGCGTCGTCCTTGGCCTTGACCACGTCCTTGCTCTGCCCACCCTCGTCCAGCGCCCCGCAGGCGCCCAGGACCAGGACGAGCACGGCCACCAGGGCCGTTCCGACCATGCGTCGCAGGGTTGTCATCGTGACTCCTTCTCTCGGTTCTCACCCAGGGCACCGCGTGAGGCACCCGTGGGTTGGTTCGACATGGACCGCATCGCCTCTTCGAGGTGCTTGCGCAGCTCGATGAACTCCGGGGCCGTCCGCGACGCCGGTGTGCGCGGCCACGCCACGTCGACGTCGACGACCTCGTGGACGTGTGTCGGCCGGTTGGTGAGCACGACGATCCGTTGGCTGAGGTAGATCGCCTCCTCGACCGAGTGGGTGATCAGCATCGCCGCGCGCCCGTCCTGCTGGCTGGTCTCGTGGAGCAGCTCCTGCATGAACTCGCGGGTCTGCGCGTCGAGCGCGGCGAACGGCTCGTCGAGCAGCATCACGTCGGGATCGGTGGCATAGGCGCGGGCAAGGGCCACGCGTTGCCGCATCCCGCCCGACAGGGTCTTCGGCAGCGCCTTCTCGAACCCGCCCAGTCCCATCAGGTCGACGTAGCGGGCGACGGTTCGGGCGATCTCCGCCTTGGGTCGCTTGTTGCCGCGCAGGGTCAGGCCGAAGGCGATGTTCTTCTCCACCGTCAGCCACGGGAAGATGGCGTACTGCTGGAAGACCACGCCTCGTCGTGCGTCGGGGCCCTCGACCACTTCGCCGTCGACCCGGACGGAGCCGGCATCGGGCCGGAGGAAGCCTGCCGCGAGGTTGAGCAGCGTCGACTTCCCACAGCCACTCGGTCCGAGCACGCTGACGAACTCCCCCGCGACCACATCGAAGGAGATGTCGTCGAGCACCTCGAGGCGCTTCTTGCCTGCACCGAAGCCGAGCTGGATCCCCTCGAAGCTGATCCGCTGCTGCTTGTCTGGCTGCTCTGTCATCGGACCACCCGCTCCTGCCAGCGCACCAGCCGTGTCATCAGCAGCTGCACCAACCGGTCCATCAACAGCGCGCTGAGGCCGATCAGGATGATGCCGGCGAACACGTCGTCCTGCCGGAAGAAGGAGTTCGCCTTCGCCATCATGGCGCCGAGCCCACGCTGGGCCGCGACCAGCTCGGCCGCCACCACCGTGGCCCAGCAGACCCCCAGCGCGACCCGGACGCCGACGAAGATCTGCGGCACCGTCAGCGGTACGACGACCCGGCGGAAGAGCTCGAGCTCGGAAGCCCCGAGCGCCCGCGCAGCACGGACGTAGATCTCGTCGACCGCAGCCACGCTCTCGTAGATCACGATCACCGCGGAGAAGAAGGCCGCGTAGACCAGCACCGAGAGCCGCGCCGACTCGTCGATGCCCAGGTAGTTGATCACCAGCGGGATCAGCGCCAACGGCGGCAGTGCCCGGAAGAAGCTCACCAGCGGGTTGAACATCCCCCGCGCCGTGGGGAACCATGCCAGCGCAAAGCCCACGGGGACCGCGATCGTCGCTCCGACGGCAACGCCGATCAGGACTCGCAGGACGCTGAGCCGGGTGTCGAGCAGCAACCCGTCAGGGGTGCTGAACCCGTCGATCACGGTGGTCAGCACAGCCGCCGGGCTGGGTGTGCGGTTCTCGATAGTGCTCGCCAGCCACCACGCGGCGACGGCGAGCGCCACCCCGCTCAGGGGTAGCAAGATGCGACGTACCTGGAAAGTCACCCGAGAACCTTCTGCTGTACAACTGGTCCCGGCGCACGATACGGACAATGCTCGGAGGTCTCTGGATGCGACTCACCCTTGAGTACGGCGACGGCCACATCGAGGTCGACCTCCCCGACGACACCACGGTGATCTCCCCCGACCACGTCGGGCACGAGCCGCCGCCGCTGGCGGATCCGGTCGCTGCCACCCGAGCCGCGCTGGCCGAACCGCTCGGCACCGGCCCGATCGGAGACCTGGTCAAGCGCGGCAGCACCGTGACGATCGCCTTCCCCGACCGGGTGAAGGGCGGGGCGCACGAGACGGCGCACCGCAAAGTCGTCGTCCCGCTGCTTCTCGACGAGCTGGAGGCGGCCGGCGTTCGCCTCGCCGACGTGCGGCTGGTGTGCGCCATCGGGCTGCATCGCAAGAATCGGCGTGAAGAGATCCTGGGCTATCTCGGGCAGCAGGTGCTCGACCGACTTCGCGACGAGAACGTCGTCAACCACGACGCCGAGGACCCCGACGCCATGGCGGATCTGGGACTGTCGGCGCTCGGCGACCCGGTCCAGGTGAACAGCGCCGTGGTCGAGACGGACCTGTCCATCATGATCGGGCACACCGCCGGCAACCCCTATGGGGGTTTCAGCGGCGGCTACAAGATGCCGGCCACGGGGCTGACGTCGTGGCGCTCGATCGCCTCCCACCATGCACCGCGCAGCCTCTATCGCGAGGACTTCGTCCCGGCCTCCACGCGCAGCCGCTTCCGCGACCAGCTGAGGGCGATCGGCGAGGGCATGGAGGCGCGGATGAGCCAGCCGTTCTTCACTGTCGACGCCGTCCTCGACTCCAGGTCACGCCAGCTCGGCGTCCGCGCGGGCCTGATCCCCGACGTCGAGAGGGCGACCTGGCCGCTGGCCAGCGAGCGCACCGACCTCCCAGTCACCGGGGAGCCGGCCGACGTGCTGCTGGTCGGGATCCCCCGCAACTTCCACTACGGTCCCGGCATGGGGAGCAACCCGATCCTGATGATGCAGGCGATCGGGTCCAGCCTGGTGCGGGCGAAGCGGGCCCTGGTGAAGCGACCGATCGTGATCGCGGCCGCGGTGTGCGACGGCTGGTTCAACAGCACCGAGTTCCCGCCGTACGAAGCCGCCTTCGACCTGCTCCGGCAGTGCCAGCACCCCGCCGACATGATCGAGCACCAGGAGACGCTGGCCACCGACCCCGAGTGGGTCTACCGCTACCGCCACCACTACGGCTACCACCCGTTCCACGCGTTCTCGATGATCTACGTCGGTGGCATCGCGCGCGACCACTCCAGTGCGGTCTACATCGCGGGCGCTCGACGCCCCGACCTGGCCCGGGTGATGGGGGCACGGACGACGCACACCGTGGAGGAGGCGCTGCGGGAGGTTTCCGCGAGCATCGGCCACACACCGCGGGTGCTGGCTGTGCCGTCCCTCTCGAAGCCGGCCTTCCACCTCGCGACCGCGTCCGGCGACACCCTGTGAGCAGCCCGATGCAGGTGGCCCAGCGGGCGAACGTGCCGCCCTTCCACGTGATGGACCTGCTCGCAGCCGCGCAGCGGCGACAGGCCAGCCACGGGGACCTGGTCAACTTCGTCGCCGGCCAGCCCTCCACCGGAGCCCCCCGCGCGGTCCGGGAGGAGGCGAAGCGGCTGCTCGAGGAGGAGGTGCTCGGCTACACGGTCGCGACCGGTGTCCCCGGTCTGCGCGAGGCCGTCGCTGGCCACCATCGGCGCACCAGCGGGATCGACGTACGCCTGGACGACGTGGTGATCACGACGGGCTCCTCCGGTGGCTTCCTGCTCGCGTTCCTCGCGGCGTTCGAGGCCGGTGACAGGGTGGTGATGGCGCGGCCCGGCTACCCCTGCTACCGCAACGTCCTGACCGCCCTCGGATGCGAGGTGGTCGAGATCGACTGCGGTCCGGAGACGAGGTTCCAGCCGACCGTGGAGCAGCTCGCGGCGGTGCCCGGGCCGGTCGCAGGCCTGGTGATCGCATCGCCGGCGAACCCGACCGGCACCATGCTGCTGCCCGACGAGCTCGACGCGATCGCCCGCTGGTGCGAGGACGGCGGGGTCCGGCTGGTCAGCGACGAGATCTACCACGGCATCACCTACGGCGGCGACGGCGTGCGCAGTGCGTGGCAGACCTCGCGCACCGGGGTGGTCTTCGGGTCGTTCTCGAAGTACTTCTCGATGACCGGCTGGCGCCTGGGTTGGATGCTCGTGCCCGAGGACCTGCGTCGACCGGTCGACGTGCTCACCGGCAACTTCACGATCTGCCCGCCGGTGCTGAGCCAGTACGCCGCGATCGCCGCGTTCACCCCGGAGTCCTACGCCGAGCTCGACGGGCACGTGGAGCGCTACGCCGCCAACCGCGCGCTGCTGCTCGACGGGCTGCCGCGGCTGGGCATCGACCGGCTGGCGCCGGCGGACGGGGCCTTCTACGTCTACGCCGACATCGGTCACCTCACCGCGCGCGACGGCGGCGACTCGCACCGCTGGTGCCTGCGGCTGCTCGAGGAGACCGGCGTCGCGACCGCCCCGGGCGTCGACTTCGACACCTTGCACGGCAACGAGTTCGTCCGAATCTCGTTCGCGGGCAGCTCGGCCGAGATCACCGAGGGACTCGACCGGCTCGGTCGTTGGCTGGCCTAGCCGTGCTACCCGGACTCGGGCGGGGTCTCGGGCGGGGTCTCGGTCGGGGACTCGGCTCGGTGACTCGGGCGGGGTCTCGCTCGGGGCGGCCTCGCTCGGGGTCTCGTCCGGGGGGCCCGACGTGGGCTCGGGGTCGGTTGTTCGCGGTGTCGGGGTGGGCCCGTGTGCCGGCTTGGGCGGCGGGGGCGGGGGACCGGCGGGCGGTGGTGGGGGCGGCGGGGGCGGCGGCGCGTCGTCGTCGCTGGTGATCGAGACGACGCGGGCCGTGTCGACCAGTCGCACCCCACGCGCGGAGCCGAGCCTGACCGTGAACCTCTCCAGGTCCTCGAACTCAGTGTCGTCGACCACGGGGACACTCAGCCTGGCCCGGGTCGCGCCGACGCCGAAGACCACGCGACGCGACACCGCCCCGAAGTCCTCGCCGGAGGTCGCGGTGCTGCCGGCCGTCGAGACCAGTACCGAGACGCGGCGGCTGGTCGGCCGGTTCAGGCTCAGCGTCACCCGGGCGGGGACCTTGCCCGCCTCCCTGGCGTCGGTGACCGACATCCGCAGCGCGGGCACCGGCACCGCAGGCCGGCCCGAGGCTCCCAGCGTGGTGAAGCAGTAGCCGCGCCGGCGGCCCTCGCGCACGATCTGGGGGACAGCCTCGACCGAGGCCGAGGAACGACGGACGCCGTCGTGCTGGAGGACGATGTTCGTGCGGTGCGGGCGCAAGCCGCTCAGTACGCGAGCGGCGATCTGGCCCGACGTACCCCCTGCCCAGTCGCGGGTGTCGACCGTCCAGAGCACCGGCACGTACCCCGCCCCGCGGATGACCCCGTTGACGCGACTGTTGGTGGCGCCGTACGGCGGACGCATCAGCGAGCTCGGTCTGAGGCCCGCGCTGCGCATCTGAGCTCGGGTCGCCGACAGCTCGTTGCGGATGGAGCTGTCGCCGAGCCGGGTGAGGTCGGAGTGGGACCAGGTGTGGTTGGCGATCACGTGACCGTTGCGCGCCACGAGCCGGGCCTCGTTGGGTGCGCTGCGGACCCGTGAACCGACCATGAAGAAGGTCGCCTTGACGTCGAGCCTGGCCAGGAGCCGCACCAGGCGTGGGGTGAGGCCGGGGGCGGGCCCGTCGTCGAAGGTCAGCGCCACCAGTCCGCGCGAGCACGGCGTGACCGCCTTCGCTGCCGGCGCGGGCGGGGCGATGAGGAGCGCAGACAGCACCAGCGCGGTCACCAGAGCGGCCTTGAGCCCGATGGACCTGGTCACTGCCCGGGGCGCCAACATCCGGCGATGCTCGCATCTCGGGCGCCGGGGCGCCATCCGGGACACCCGGTGGGCACAATAGCTGCCGGATTTTCAGGTTAACTGGAAACTCCGACGGACCTCACACGGCAATCTGCCTCTTCACACACCGCGCACGGTGTGTGAAGAGGCAGATTGGGTTCTTAACCTGGGAAACCGGCAACCCCCCAGCTCAACGCGACTTCCGGTCCAGGAACGCCGTCATCGCCTCGCGGGCCTCCTCGGAGCCGAAGAGGCGGGCGCTGAGGGTGGCCATCTCCTCGGCGTGTTCGTCGAGATGGGCCACGGCGTCGCGGTTGAGCAGCGCCTTGGTCTCGCGCAGGCCCTGCGGGTGCCCGGCGGCCAGGTCGGCGCAGACCCGGTCGACCTCCGCGTCGAGGTCGGAGGGGTCGACCGAGCGGGTCACGAGTCCCATGCGTACGGCGTCTGCGGCATCGAAGCTGCGGCCGGTCAGGAAGCTCTCCGCCGCGCCGCGGCTGGTCAGGCGGGGCAGGACCGTCAGTGAGATCACCGCCGGAGTGAGGGCCAGCCGCACCTCGGTGAAGGCGAAGGTGACGTCGCTGGCGCAGATCACCACGTCGCTGGCCGCCACGATGCCCAGGCCCCCGGCGCGGACCGGCCCCGCGAGCCGGGTCACCACCGGGCGGGGGTGGGTCAGGATCCTGCGCTGCAAGGCGACGAGAGCCCTCGCCCCCTCCTCCATGCCACCGGTCGCTGCCTCGCTCAGGTCCGCGCCCGAGCAGAACACCCTGTCGGCGGAACGGATCAGCACGACCCGCGCGGACTCCTCCGCCTCCGCCTGGTCGAGCGCGTCGAAGAGGCCCGTGACCAGCCGCCGAGAGAGGGCGTTGCGGTTGTGGGGCGAGTCCAGTGTGATCGTCGCGAGGCCGTCGACGGCCTCGTAGTGCACGAGCTCTGGCTGGTCGTCGGTCATCGTTCTCCTCGGGCGGCTGCGTGGCGGGCGACGTACTCGTCCACCGGGATCATCGCGATCACCTCACCGAGGACGTCCAACGCGATGTCCTCGAGGTGCTTGAACCGGACGCACGACTTGCCCATGTCGAGCTTCATCTCGCGGTCGGCGTACTGCTGGCGGAACCAGCCGAGCTCTGGCCCGTCGGTGTAGAGGCCCATCAGGTAGACCGAGACGTGCTGCTTGTGCGAGGCCAGCGCGGCGTAGCACAGCGGCCTGCCGTTGTAGGTGTCCGGCTGGGTCTCCAACGGTACGACCCACGAGACCATGCCGTAGTCCATCTGCTCGACGTAGCCGTCCGGGAGGTGCTCGTTGACGACGTTGCGTACGGCGACCACGATCTCGCGCCGTCCGTCCGGGAGACCGGCGAGGAACTCCTCGACCGATGCTGCGGTGCCGTGCATGGTGCTCCTTCCTGTGCGCTGGTTTCGAGACGCTCGCGACGCGATCTCCTCGACCACCGACCTCCAGGATCCCCGCGCTCAGTAGGACTTCGGCAGCCCGAGGGAGTGCATGCCGACGAAGTTCAAGATCATCTCCCGGCTGACCGGGGCGATCCTGCCAGCCCGCGAGGCCACCAGGAGCCCGGCGACGCCGTACTCCTGGGTGATGCCGTTGCCCCCGTGCGACTGCACGGCGCGGTCGGCGGCGTCGCAGGCGGCCTCGGCGGCGGCGTACTTGGCCATGTTCGCGGCCTCGCCGGCTCCCATGTCGTCGCCCTCGTCGTAGAGGGCGGCGGCCTTCTGGGTCATCAACCGGGCCAGCTCGATCTCGATCTTCGACTGCGCCAGCGGATGGGCGATGCCCTGGTGGGAGCCGATCGGGGCGCCCCAGACCTCCCGCCCCTTGACGTACGCCGTGGCCTTGTCGAGCGCGTAGCGTGCCAGCCCGGTCGAGAACGACGCGGCCATGATCCGCTCCGGGTTGAGCCCGGCGAAGAGCTGGGTCAGGCCACCGTCCTCGTCACCGACCAGTGCGTCGGCGGGGAGCCGCACGTCGTCGATGAACACCTGGAACTGGCTCTCCGGGCTGACGATCTCCATCGGGATCGGGGTGTAGCTGAAGCCGGGCGCGTCGGTGGGTACGACGAACAGGCACGGCTTGAGCTTGCCGGTCCTCGCGTCCTCGGTCCGTGAGACGACGAGCACGTTCGTGGCCTCATCGACGCCGGAGATGTAGATCTTCTGACCCTTGAGCAGCCACTCGTCGCCGTCGCGCCGCGCGGTGGTGGTGATCTTGTGCGAGTTGGTGCCGGCGTCGGGCTCGGTGATCGCGAACGCCATCGTCTCGGTGCCGTCGCAGATCCCGGGCAGCCACCGCTGCTTCTGCTCCTCGGTGCCGAAGCGGCTGATCACGGTGCCGCAGATCGCGGGCGAGACCACCATCATCAGCAGCGGGCAGCCCTGCGCCGCGAGCTCCTCGCAGACCGCGGCCACGTCGCCGATGCCGCCTCCCCCACCGCCGTACTGCTCGGGCAGGTTCACCCCGAGGTAGCCGGCCTTGCCGATGGCCAGCCACAGATCGGTGGTCTTCTCGCCGGCGCGCGCCTGGCGGGTGAAGTACTCCCGGCCGTAGGTGCCGGCGAGCTTGGCGACCTCCTTGCGCAGGGTCACCCGTTCCTCGGACTCGGTGAAGCTGCTCATGCCACGTCTCCTTCTTGCTCGGGTTCGCTCGCGACCACAGCAAGCACCTCGCCTGCCGAAACCTGTTGGCCCACCACCACGGCCACCTCGGCGAGGACGCCGTCGGTGGGTGCGGTGATGGTGTGCTGCATCTTCATCGCCTCGAGGACCAGGACGGCCTGACCGGCCCTGACCTCGGCCCCCGCCTGGAGGGGTACGCCGATCACGGTGCCCGGCATCGGGGCCAGGAGCGAGCCCTGCGCGACCACGTCGGCCGGGTCCACGAAGCGGGGCTGCTCGCGGAGCCGGACCGAGCGCAGGCCGCCGTCGACGAAGAGCTCGCGCGCGGTTCCGCGGTCCAGGGACGACCTGACCCCGTCGTAACGCGTGCGCACGCCGCCGACCTCGAGCACCACGGTCTCGGCCCCTGCCTCGACGACGGCGATGTCGTTGCGGGTCGCGTGGGAGTAGCCCTCACGCCCGCCGTACCACTCGACCTGGATCTCGGTCTCGCCGTGCTCGAGGACCGTGCGCTGTGGTTGCGAGACCACGTTGCGCCAGGCCACCGGTGCAGCGTGCTGCACCCGTCGCGCGATCCGGTCCTGCTCGGCGAGCATCACTGCGGCTGCGAACGCGGCGGGCTCGAGGTCCTGCGCCCCGACGGTGCCGAGCACCTCGGGGTGCAGCGCGAAGAAGTCGGTGCTGACCTCGCCGCGCAGGAACGCCTCGTGGCGCAGGGAGGCGACGAGCAGGTCCCGGTTGGTGCGCAGCCCGTGGATGCGGGCCCGCTGCAGAGCGCCGGCCAGCCGGCGGGCGGCCTGTTCGCGGGTGGGCGCCCAGGCGATCACCTTGGCCAGCATCGCGTCGTAGTGGGTGCCGACCTCGTTGCCCGACGCGAAGCCGGAGTCGAGACGCAGGCCCGGCCCGGTCAACGCGCCGAACTCGACGTCCACTGCGGGGATCTCGAAGGAGGTGAGCAGCCCGCTCTGCGGCTGGTAGTCGGCGGCGGGGTCCTCGGCGTAGAGGCGCACCTCGATCGCGTGCCCCTGTGGCTCGGCGTGGCGACGCAACGAGTCCACGCTCGCCCCCTCGGCGACGGTGATCTGCGCCTCCACGAGGTCGATGCCGAAGACCGCCTCGGTGACCGGGTGCTCGACCTGCAGGCGGGTGTTCATCTCGAGGAAGAAGGCCCGCTCCCCCGCAACCATGAACTCGACGGTCCCCGCGCCGACGTACCCGATCGCCGCGGCGGCGTTGCGCGCCGCGACGTGCAGGGTCGCCCGCAGCTCGTCGGACAGGCCGGGCGCGGGTGCCTCCTCGACGACCTTCTGGTGGCGGCGCTGGAGCGAGCAGTCGCGCTCACCGAGGACGAGTACGCCCCCCTGGCGATCCCCGACGACCTGCACCTCCACGTGCCGGCCACGCTCGAGATAGGGCTCGAGGAAGACGGTGCCGTCGCCGAAGGCGGACTCGGCCTCTGCCTCGGCCTTGGCGACCTCGGTGGCGACCTCGTCCAGGGTGCGCACGATCCGCATGCCGCGACCGCCGCCGCCCGCGGAGGCCTTGACCAGCAGCGGCAGGTCGGCCTCGGTGACCGCGGAGCGCAAGACGTCGGAGAGCACGGGTACGCCGGCGGTCGCCATCAGCGCCTTGGCCTCGATCTTCGACCCCATGGACTCGATCGACTCCGGGTCGGGGCCGATCCACACCAGGCCCGCGGCGCGGACGTCGCGGGCGAAGGCGGCGTTCTCGGAGAGGAACCCGTAGCCGGGGTGGATCGCATCCGCCCCGGCCCGACGAGCCGCCTCGATCACGAGGTCCCCGCGCAGGTAGGTCTCGGCCGGGGTGCTGCCGGGGAGGAGTACGGCGAGGTCGGCCTCGCGCACGAACGGCAGCCCGGCATCGGCGTCGGAGTGCACGGCCACGGTCTCGATGCCGAGCCGGCGGCAGGTCGCGAAGACCCGGCGGGCGATCTCGCCACGGTTGGCCACGAGCAGTCTGGTGATGGTCATGGGGGTCACATCCTGAAGACGCCGAAGCGGTCGGTGCCCTGGACGGGCCGGTTGGCGGTGATCACCGAGAGGCAGATCCCCAGGACCGTGCGGGTCTCCCGCGGGTCGATCACGCCGTCGTCGTAGAGCATCCCGGAGAGGAAGAACGGCAGGCTCTGCTCCTCCACGCTGGCCTCGATGAACTCCCGCATGCCGGCGTCGGCGGTCTCGTCGTACTCCCGACCCTTGGCCTCGGACGCCGCCCGAGCGACGATGCTGAGCACCCCCGCGAGCTGGGCCGGGCCCATCACCGCGGACTTGGCGCTGGGCCAGGTGAACAGGAAGCGCGGATCGTAGGCACGGCCGTTCATGCCGTAGTTCCCGGCGCCGTAGGAGGCGCCCATGATGATCGAGAGGTGCGGGACCGTCGAGTTGGAGACGGCGTTGATCATCATCGCGCCGTGCTTGATGATCCCGCCCTGCTCGTACTCCTTGCCGACCATGTAGCCGGTGGTGTTGTGCAGGAACAGCAGGGGTACGTCGATCTGGTTGGCCAGCTGGATGAACTGGGTGGCCTTCTGGGCCTCCTCGCTGAACAGCACGCCCTGCGCGTTGGCGAGGATGCCGACCTGGTGGCCGTGGATCCGCGCCCAGCCGGTGACCAGCGACCCGCCGTACAGCGGCTTGAACTCGTCGAAGACGACCGTGTTCTCGGCGCTGACCCCGTCGGCCAGGTGGGCGATCACCTCGCGGGGGTCGAAGGGCTCCTTGAGATCGGTGGGGATCAGGTCGAGCAGGTCGTCGGGGTCGGCGGCGGGCTCGGCGAACCTCGGTGCGTCATACGTTGTGGTCGTTCGAGCAGCCGATTCGGATGACGTCCGGGGTTCGTACGCCGTCCCGGGCCGCTGCCGGTTCAGCCGGGCCACGATCCGCCTCCCGATCCGGAGGGCGTCGTACTCGTCGACGGCGAGGTAGTCGGCGAGCCCGGAGGTGCGTGCGTGCATCTCCGCACCGCCGAGCGACTCGTCGTCGGACTCCTCGCCGGTGGCCATCTTCACCAGCGGCGGGCCGCCGAGGAAGACCTTGGCCTGCTCCTTGACCATCACGGTGTAGTCGCTCATGCCGGGCACATAGGCCCCACCGGCGGTGGAGTTGCCGAAGACCAGCGCGATCGTCGGGACCTTGGCCGCACTCGACCGGGTGATGTCACGGAACAGCTTGCCGCCGGGGATGAAGATCTCCTTCTGCGTGGGCAGGTCAGCACCACCTGACTCGACCAGCGCGACGGTCGGCAGCCGGTTCTCCTCGGCGATCTGGGAGGCACGGAAGATCTTCTTCACCGTCCACGGGTTCGAGGCGCCACCCTTCACCGAGGGATCGTTGGCGGTGATCATGCACTCCACACCCTCGATCACGCCGATCCCGGTGACCACGCTGGCGCCCACCGTGAAGTCCGAGCCCCAACCGGCCAGCGGGGAGAGCTCGAGGAAGGCGCTGCCCGGGTCGATCAGCAGCTCGATCCGCTCGCGGGGCATCAGCTTGCCGCGCGCGTGGTGGCGCTCGACGTACTTCTCACCGCCGCCGGCCACCGCCTTGGCGTGCTCGGCGTCGAGGTCCGCGATCTTGGCGAGCATCGAGTCGCGGTTGGCGGTCGTCGTCATGAGGTGTAGCCCAGCAGTCGGGCGGCCAGGTCGGTCAGCACTTCGGTGGCTCCTCCTCCGATGCCCAGGATCCGGGCGTCGCGGTAGTGGCGCTCGACCTCGGTCCCGTGCATGTATCCGGTCCCGCCGTGCAGCTGCACGGCCTCGTCGACCACGTGGTCGCAGGCCTCGACGGCCGTCTGCTTGGCCAGGCAGGCCTCGGCGACGACGTTCTCGCCGGCGTCGTGCCTGCGGGCCGTCTCCACGGTGTAGCACCGCGCAACCCAGACCCGCCTCTGCATCTCGACGAGCTTGTGCTGCACCACCTGGCGCGAGATCAGCGGCCGGCCGAAGGTCTCCCGGTCACGGCAGTACGCCGCCGTCAGCGCGAGCGAGCGCGACGCGATGCCGTAGGCGTGCACCGCGAGTGCGATCCGCTCGACCACGAACTGCTCGGCGATCTGGTAGAAGCCGGTGTTCTCCTCACCGACCAGGTTGGCCACCGGGACGCGCACATCGGTGTAGGAGAGCTCGGCGGTGTCGGAGCAGTGCCAGCCCATCTTGGTCAGCGCCCGGTCGACGGTGAAGCCCGGCGTGTCCTTCTCGACCACGAGCAGGCTGATCCCTGCGTGGCCGGGGCCGCCGGTGCGCACGGCGGTCGTCACGAAGTCCGCGCGGATCCCGCTGGTGATGAAGGTCTTGGCGCCGTTGACGACGAAGACGTCCCCGTCGCGTACGGCGGTCGTGCGGATCCCGGCGACGTCGGACCCGCCACCGGGCTCGGTCACCGCCAGCGAGCCGATCTTGTCGCCGGCGAGGGTGGGGCGCACGAACGCCTCGATCTGCTCCGGGGTGCCGTGCGCGGCCAAGTGGGGCAGCGCGATCCCTCCGGTGAACAGGCCCGCGGCCAGTCCGGACGAACCGCCGGCCTCGAAGAACGCCTCCTGCATCGCCACCGAGTCCAGCAGCGTCCCGCCCTGCCCGCCGACCTCCTCTGGGAAGGAGATCCCGAGCAGCCCGGCCTTCGCGGCCGCCAGGTGCAGTGACCGCGGGATCTCGCCGGCGTCCTCCCACTCCTGCAGGTGGGGCGTGACCTCGCGGCGTACGAACTCGGCGGTGGCGCTCCGGAGCGCCGCCTGCTCGGAGGTCCAGCTCATCGCCGTACCTCGTCCCCGGGGGTCGACCTGTCCGTCGGTCTGCCCTCCAACCGGGCCACTGACCCGCCGAAACTGGCACTTCTCTGCTGTTGCAACGGCAGAGAAGTGCCGGTTTCACAAGGTCTCCTGAAAATCCGGCACGGGCTCACAGCAACCCCTCCGGCACGTTCACCAGTCGCGAGAGAAGCCACTCGCCCAACCCCTTGGCCTGGGGGTCGAAGCGGGTGCTCGCGGCCACGCCTTCGCCGAGCAGGCCGCGGATGAGCACGTTGACGCCATGCAGGTTGGGCAGCGGGTAGACCTCGACGGCGAGCTCGGCCGCCTCCGGCACCAGCGAGCGCACCCGGTCGGCGGTGACGAACCGCTGCAGCCACCGGGCCCGTTCGGCCTGCAGGTCGCCCTCGCGGACCCACAGCCCGACGTTGGCGTCGCCGCCCTTGTCGCCGGAGCGGGCGTGCACGAACGTGCCCAGCGGGACGTGTCGGGTGATCGCGTCCTCGGGAAGCCCCGAGGACTCGCGATCCGTCCGAGCCACGGGAGGCGGCTCACCCGCGACCGGCGGGTCGGGCACCACCTCGGTGCTCCCATCGGGCAGGTGCACCGTGTGGGTCACGGTGTCGCGGTCGACGTAGGCCGGTCGGTAGATCCCGAACGGCGTGGCCGGCCCGGGAGGCGCCGTCAGCGTGAACCCGGGGTAGGAGGCGAGCGCCAGCTCCACCACCGCCGCGGTGAAGGCCTTGCCCGCCGTCGCCGCGTTGTCGTCCTTGACCACGCACCGCATCAGGCAGGACGCGCCCTCCTCGGTGTCGGAGTCCGGCTGCGGTGCCCGACCCGTCGACCAGGTCACCGAGGCCGCGTCGATCCGCCCGTCGAGCTGGGCCCGCAGCCAGGCGGCCTTCTCCTCGAGGTGCAGCCCGGTCAGCACGAACTCCATCTGGTTGCGGAAGCCGCCGAACTCGTTGACGCAGACCTTCAGCTGGGCGGGCGGCGCCTCACCGCGTACGCCGGAGATCCGGACCCGGTCCTCACCCTCGGCGGACAGCTCGATCGAGGTCAGGTCGACGGTCACGTCCGGACCGAGGTAGCGCTCGGACTGCACCTCATACATCAGCTGTGCCGTGACCGTGTCCACCGAGACCAGGCCACCGGTCCCGGCGTGCTTGGTGATCACACAGCTGCCGTCACGGGCGATCTCGGCGAGCGGAAAGCCCAGCGGCCGGGCGTCTCGAGGCAGGTCGAGGAAGCCGGAGAAGTTGCCGCCGGTGGCCTGGGTGCCGCACTCGATCACGTGCCCGGCGACGACGGCGCCGGCCAGCTCGTCGTAGTGCTCGGGCGTCCAGCCGTACCGCCAGACCGCCGGGCCTACGACCACCGAGGCGTCGGTCACCCGGCCGGTCACCACGATGTCGGCGCCGGCGTCGAGGGCGCGCGCGATCCCGAAGCCACCGAGATAGGCGTTCGCGGTCAGCGCGCCGACGTACCCGAGCTCGGCCGCCCGAGGTGCGAGGTTGTCGCCGTCGACCCACGCGATCCGGGGTGAGAGCCCGAGCCCCTCGGCCACCTCGCTGAGCTTGGCTGCGAGCCCGGCGGGGTTGAGGCCACCGGCGTTGGCGACGATCCGGACCCCGTTGTCCAGGGCGAGGCCCAGACAGTCGGAGACCTGCGTGACGAAGGTGCGCGCGTAGCCGAGCGCCGGATCCTTGAGCTGGTCCTTGCCCAGGATCAGCATCGTCAGCTCGGCGAGGTAGTCGCCGGTGAGGACGTCGAGCTCACCACCTTCCAGCATCTCCCGCATCGCCGAGAGGCGGTCGCCGTAGAAGCCGCTGCAGTTGCCGACCCTCAACACGTCCTCGATCACCCGGGCACCTCCACCGACGTACCCGCCGCCCGACCCTCACCCGGAGGTCCTGCGAACGCCTGCGCGATGTCGAGCCAACGGTCCGCGTCGTCGCCGCTCGCGACGAGGTCGAGGTCGTCGCGGTGCCGCCGCTGGGTCACCCGCAGGCAGAAGTCGTACGCCGACCCGCGCACCGACTGTGCCGCGTCGACAGGACCCCACTCCCACAGCTCACCGGAGGGAGCGGTCAGCTCGACCCGGAACGGCTCGGTCGGCGGGGCCAGCTCGTGGACGCCGAAGGCGAAGTCGCGGGTGCGCACGCCGAGGTGGGCCGCGTGCCGGATCCGGTCGGTGGGCTCGAGCTCGACGCCGAGCGCCTCGGCGACGTCGAGCGAGTGCGCCCAGGTCTCCATGTAGCGCGCGGTCGCCATCGACGTCGGGCTCATCGGCGGACCGAACCAGGGCAGCTTCTCCCCCGCCGGAAACGCCCGGAGCGCCTCGTGCAGCTGCGGCCGCGCGGCCTGCCACCGCGCCAGGATCGCCGCCGGTGCGGCCGTCGCACCCGCCAGCGCCTGGGCGTCGACGAAGCCGAAGGGGTCGGCGATCGCCTGGAGCACATAGGAGTCCCAGAGCTCCTTGTCCGTCGCCGCGGCCACCGCCACCTCGTCGGTCCAGGCCAGGTGCACGATCTGGGTGGCGACGTCCCAGCCGGCTGCCGGGGTCGGCGTACGCCAGCCGGCGTCGTCGAGGGGAGCGACCAGCGCCTCGAGCGCGGCACCTTCGTCGGCCAGGTCCTGCAGGACACCGTCCAGCACATCGTTCACGCTTGCCTCAGCTCGCTGTCGAGAGTGTGTGCCCAGGCGTCCAGGATGCGCCGACGCCGGGCGGTGTCGTCGGTGATGGTGTTCGCCAGCCCGAGCCCGCGGACCAGGTCGAGCGTGGCCTGGACGAGCTCGCGGGTGCGTGGCCTGCTCTCGTCGACGCCGAGAGCGTCAACGGCGATCGAGTGCGCCTCGCGGCCGACTCGCTGCTCGAGCGGGACCACCGCCTCGTGCAGGGTCCGGTCGGTGCGGGCCGCCACCCAGAGCTCGAGGGCGGCGGCGAAGACCGGGCTGGTGAAGTGGTCGGCCAGCATGTCCAGCACCGCCCGCGTGCGCCGACGGCCACCCGGCAGCTGCCGTGCGGCAGCCCGGAGCTCCTGACCACGCACCTCGCTGAGGTGCTCGACCGCCGCCACCACCAGGTCGTTCTTGGTCGGGTAGTGGTGCAGCTGCGCCCCACGGCTGACTCCGGCGCGTTGGGAGACCAACGTCGTGGAGGTGCCGCTCCAGCCGACCTCGACCAGGCACTCCACGGTCGCCTCGAGCAGGCGCTGCCGCATGGCCCGGCTGCGCTCCTCCTGCGGCACCCGCACGGGGGCCACCTTGGCGTCGGTCACCCACCCATCCTCACCGGCCAGGAACAAACAGTCAAGCCTGACTTTTTAGTTCGCCGACCGGGCAGTTCTGCTTGTCTCTGGAACGCCGAGCGGGCAGTTGTGCTCGTCTCTGGAACGCCGAGCGGGCACTTTGTGTCTGTCCCCGGGACGCTGCGGACATTTGCCCTCGCCCCTAGTGCGGAGTCGTCTGACCCTGACAGGCACAACTGCCCGGTCGGCGCACTGCGGACAGGCACAACTGCCCGGTCGGCGCGCTGCGGGCGGACGGAAGTGCCCGGTCGGCGCGCTGCGAACAGACACAACTGCCCGGTCAGCGGAACTCCGGCGCGAGGGTGTGGAGCATGGCTCTTTTCTGGCGCACCCGGCATGCTGAGCACAGCACGGCCTGCCCAGTGCCGTGCATCGGGAGGTTGCCGTGTCCGTGTGTCCCGGGTGCGCGGCCGAGGGCCAGCATGAGGGCGCGCGGTTCTGCTTCAGCTGCGGGCTTCCGCTCCAGACACCGGGTTGCGCCTCCTGCGGCTTCGAGCTCGCACCGGGTTCCAGGTTCTGCCCCTCCTGTGGCACGCCCCAGACCGAAGCCGCGTCGGCGGCGGTGCCGACACCGTCCCCGGTGGCGTCGCGGCGGATCACCAGCGTGCTGTTCGGTGACCTGGTCGGGTTCACCGCGCTCTCGGAGTCCCGCGACCAGGAGGACGTCCGCGAGCTGCTGAGCGGCTACTTCGAGTCGTGCAGCCAGGTGATCGCGCGGTACGGCGGGACGGTGGAGAAGTTCATCGGTGACGCGGTGATGGCGGTGTGGGGTGTGCCGACCGCGCACGAGGACGACGCCGAACGAGCCGTGCGGGCCGGCCTCGAGCTGGTCCACCTGGTCACCGCCCTAGGGGCCGACCTCGGGATCGCGGACCTGGCGATGCGGGTGGGGATCGTCACCGGCGAGGTCGCGGTCACCGTGGGCGCGACCCAGCAAGGCATGGTCGCCGGGGACGCGGTCAACACCGCCGCCCGGGTGCAGACCGCGGCCCTGCCCGGGCAGGTGTGGGTCGATGAGACCACCCGGTTGCTGACCAGCTCTTCCGTGACGTACGCCGACGTCGGCAGCCACATCATGAAGGGCAAGGCCGACCCGATGCCGCTGTGGTCGGTGCGCGCCATCGTCTCGGGCATGGGCGGCTCCCAGCGCGCCGACGGCCTGGAGGCACCGCACATCGGCCGGGACCGGGAGCTGCGCCTGGTCAAGGAGCTCTTCCACGGCGTCGAGGAGACCCACCGGCCCGCGCTCCTGGTGGTCAGCGGCGAGGCCGGAGTGGGCAAGTCGCGGTTGGGCTGGGAGTTCTTCAAGTACGTCGACGGGCTCACCCGGGCGACCTGGTGGCACCAGGGCCGCTGCCTGTCCTACGGCGAAGGGGTCGCGTTCTACGCCCTCGCCGAAGCGATCCGGTCTCGGCTGCAAAACCTGCACCCGGACGCCGACACCTCCTTTGACGAGACCCCCGACCCGAGCCAGCTTCTGGAGCGGGGCCTTGCCCAGCTTGCTCTCGACCCGGACGAACGTGCCTGGCTGCAGCCCAGGCTCGGCGCGCTGCTCGGGGTCAGCGCGGTGGGCAGCTACAAGCGCGAGGACCTCTTCGCTGCCTGGACGACCTTCCTGGAGAGGCTCAGCGGTGACGGCAGTCCCGTGGTGCTCGTCATCGAGGACGCCCATCACGCCGACGAAGGGCTGCTCGGCTTCGTGGAGCACGTGCTGGCGGTCGGCTCCTTCCCCTGCTTCGTGGTCCTGCTCGCCCGGCCCAGCCTGCTGGAGGGGCGCCCGACCCTGGCCACCAACCGTCGTGCCACCGTGCTCAACCTGGAGACGCTCGCCGATCCGGAGATGAGCCGGCTGCTCGACGCGTTGGTCGTGGGTCTGCCCGACGCAGCGCGCAGCGCGCTGGTGGAGCGCGCCGAGGGCATCCCGCTGTACGCCGTGGAGACGGTGCGCTCCCTGATCGACCGGGATCTGGTCGTTCCCCGCGGGGGACAGTACGTGCTCGCCGAGCCCGAGCGGCTGGACCTCGCCAGCGTGGCCGCTCCCGCGTCGCTGCAGGCTCTGATCGCGGCCCGGCTCGACACCTTGGGCCCGGAGCTGCGTCGCGTCATCGACCAGGCCAGCGTGCTGGGCGACTCCTTCACCCACGACGCCATCGCGGCCCTGTGTCCTGACCTCGCTGACCTCGACGCCGCCCTCGCCGGGCTGGTCCGCCTGCAGCTGCTGCGTCGGGAGTCCAGCCGGTTCACCACCGAGGTCGGTCAGTTCCAGTTCGTCCAGACCGGCGTCCGCCAAGTGGCCTACGGGACGCTCTCGCGCCGCGACCGCAAGGCCAGCCACCTGGCCGTCGTACGCCAGCTCGAGGCCCATGATGATCCCGGGGACGAGCTGGCGCCGATCATCGCCCAGCACTACCTCGCGGCCGTGGACGCGGTCCCGGACGAGGCAGCCTCCGAAGAGCTCGCCGCTGCCGCTGTGGCGCACCTGCGACGTGCGGCATCGAGAGCGAGCGCGCTGGGCGTCCCCGCCGAGGCGGCCGGCCACCTGAACACCGCCCTGAGTCGTACATCCGACCATGAGGCTCGTCCCCACATCGAGCTCGAGCTGGCACGCGAGCTGAGCCACACGGGTGATCACCAACGTGCCATCGTGCACGCCACGTCGTGCCGTGACGCCTTCGACAAACGTGGCGACGCGGTTGCCGCCGGCGACGCCGTAGCCGTGATGACACGTGCTCTCTCCACCCTCGCCCACGACTACGAGACCGCGATTCCTCTGATCGAGGAACGTCTGGATGCCCTCAGGGGACGCGACGACGCAGCGACGGTGGTGCTAGAGCTGTTGAAGCGCCTGATTGCCACTCGTCTGGACACCGGTGCGGACTTCGGGTCGCTGTGCGAGGAGCAGCTGGCGCTAGCCGAGCGCGGTGAGGACGACGCGGAGATCGCGGACGCGTTCATCAGCTTCGCCCTGCACTACGACCGCATCGACGCCCGGCAGCTCAGCCGCACCCTGCTCGAGGCAGCCGCCGACATCGCCCAGCGCATGCACGATCCGCGCATGCGCACGCTGGCGCTGTTGAACCTGAGCGCAACGTGGATCTCGGGCGATGTCGAGACCGCAGCCGACAGTGGCCGGGAGGCGCTGCGCGAGGCCCACGGTCTCGGGGACCTCGCGTGGTCCTCGGTCGCAGGGATCAACCTGTTCAACGCCCTGCTCCTCCAAGGCAGCTGGACCGAGGCGGAGGAGCTAGCTGACAGCGGTGCCCGCCTCGACCTCGAGGAGGTCTACTGGGCCCTGGGGACCAGCTACATCGCCCTTTGTCGCGGGGAAGCCCTGTCGGCTGAACGGGGGGCTGATGTTGCCGCGCAGGCCCCGAGACGAGCGGCCTTCTCCCACCTGTGGGAGTCAGTGGCTCTGGTGGCCGAAGGCGACCCCGCCGCCACACAGCACTCAGTCGACGCCGTTCGCAGGCTGGAGGCGGTGGGGGGACTCGGTGACGACTTCGTCCTCGCCTACTTCATCGCGGTGGACGTCCTGACCAGGCTCGACGATCGAGCCGGACTACGGGCCCTCGACGAGCTCGTCGACGCCTACCACCCGGGCACCCACTCCCGCGGCGTCCGGGCGTTGCGCTCCCACCGCCGGGCCGTGGTTGCGGTCCAGGAGGGCGCTGATGCTGCGACCGTGGAGCGGCACCTGCGCAGCGCCCTGACCGCCGCCCAGGCGTGGCACGCTGGGCTTGTCGAAGCCCGGATCGCCGCGGACCTCGGGGTTTGGCTGACCCAGCAGGGTCGGTCCGACGAGGCGTCCGGACCGTTGGAGATCGCGCATGCCCGCTTCGAGCGCATGGGCACGATCCCGTGGCTCACCGAGCTCGAGGCCCGGATCGCGGGCGTCCGCGCCTAGCGGGCCCGCTTGCGCGACCGCTTGCGCTCGGCCTCGATCTCGGCCTTGTAGCCGTGGAAGTCGACCTGGATGGTGTGCCGCTTGGAGGCGACGTAGCGCTTGCGCACGGCGCGGTCGTACGCCGCGATCTGCCGGCGCATCTCCTCGACCGGTGGCAGGGCGCCGACACCGGTGACCAGGTCGCCGACCCACTCGGCCTGCGCCTCCGAGAGCGGCATGATCGCGCCGAGGGGCTGGATCAGCCCCACGAAGTACAGCCCGGGGTGCTCGGGGTGGACGACCCTGCGGTAGAGGTCGACGTGGTTGTCCTCGGCGGTGACGACGTCGTCGGTGAAGAACGGGAAGCTCACCTTGTAGCCGGTGCAGTAGACGACCACGTCGTACTCCGCCGACGTGTCGTCGGCGAAGAAGACCTTCGACCCCTCGAACCGGTCGAGGTTCGGCCGCACGGAGATGTCGCCGTGCCCCAGGCGGTTGAGCAGGTCCTGGCTCACCGTCGGGTGCGCGTGCAGCACCTCGTGGTCGGGCTCGGGCAGGCCGTAGTCGGTCACCTTGCCCTGGGTCAGCCGCAGCAGCGCCGCCATCGAGAGCTGCTGGAGCTTCAGGGGGCCACGGGCGAGCGGCGAGTCGGTGAGGTGGTCGGTGGGCACGCCGAACATGTACTTGGGCAGGATGTGCGCGCCCCGGCGCATCGCGAGGTCGGTCGAGGCCGCCACCCGGGAGGACTCCACCGCGATGTCGCAGGCGGAGTTGCCGATGCCGAGCACCAGCACCCGTTTGCCGGCCAGCACGTCGGGAGTCCGGTAGTGGTGGGCGTGCAGCTGGGTCCCGGGGAAGGTCTCGGCACCCGGGAAGCCCGGCTCCGGCCAGCGGGGGTCCCAGTGGTGGCCGTTGGCCACGATCACCTGGGCGTAGGTGCGGGTCTCGGGCGCGCCGCCGTCGCGCGGGCGCACCGTGACGGCGTACCCGCCCTCGGCCAGCGGCTCCACCCGGGTCACCTCGGTGCGGAAGGTGATCAGCTCGCGCAGGCCGAAGTGGTCGACGAAGTCGTCGAAGTACGCCGCGATCTGCCGGTGGTCGGGGTAGTCGGGCAGCGACTCGGGCATCGGGTAGGCGGCGTAGGCCATCAGCTGGCGCGAGGTGTTGATGTGCAGCGACTCATAGGCCGAGGACATCTGGTTGTCGTTGCCGAAGCGCCAGTTGCCGCCGACCTCGCTGCCGGCCTCGAAGCAGTCGAAGGCGACCCCGCGTGCCTGGAGCACCTGGGCGGTGGTGATGCCGGAGGAACCGGCGCCGATGATGCAGACCTGGGCAGCAGCACTCATGTGCGGAGGATACGGGCGGCGCCTGCGGGCTGCATCGCCTGGCTGTATACATTGCCGGGGTGACGATCCTCGACGATGCCCGCGAGGGCATGAACCCCGACATCCGCCCCCAGGACGACCTGTTCGGTCACGTCAACGGCGCCTGGATGAGCACTGCCGAGATCCCGGCTGACCGCTCGTCGTGGGGCCCGTTCGTGATGCTGGCCGAGGCCGCCCAGCAACACGTGCGCGAGATCATCGAGGCCGCCGCCGACGGCACCCTGACGCCGGAGTCGGCGCCGGCCGAGGAGGTCCGCAAGATCGGCGACCTCTACACCAGCTTCATGGACGAGCAGCGCGTCGAGGAGCTCGGGCACACCCCGATCCTGCCGGTGCTGGAGCGCATCGACGCCCTCACCGACGTCTCCGAGATCGGCTCCTTCCTGGGCTGGTTCGAGCGCCGCGGGGGTGGCGGCCTGTTCGGCAGCTACGTCGACTCCGACGACCGCAACTCCGACCGCTACCTGGTGCACGCCACCCAGGGCGGGATCGGCCTGCCCGACGAGAGCTACTACCGCGAGGAGAAGTTCGCCGAGATCCGCGAGAAGTACCTCGCCTACCTGACCCGGATCCTGGGCTTCGCCCGGCGTCCCGACCCGGAGGCCACGGCTGCCCGGGTGCTCGCCCTGGAGACCCGGCTGGCCGAGGGCCACTGGGAGCGCGCGGCGACCCGCGACGTGCAGAAGAGCTACAACCTGATCCCGTTCGAGCAGCTCACCGCCACGGTGCCCAGCTTCGACTTCCACGCGTGGGTCACAGCGCTGGGCGGTGACGACGCGACCATCGCCGAGACCGTCGTACGCCAGCCCTCCTACCTCGAGCACCTCGAGACCGTGCTCGCCGACACCCCGATCGAGCACTGGCGCGACTTCTTGACCGTGCGGGCGATCAGGACGGCAGCGGCGTACCTCTCCAGCGAGTTCGTCGAGGCCAACTTCGACTTCTACGGCCGCACCCTCTCGGGGACTCCCGAGCTGCGCTCACGCTGGAAGCGCGGCGTCGCCCTGGTGGAGGGCGGTCTCGGCGAGGCGGTCGGGCGCGAGTACGTCGCCCGGCACTTCCCGCCGCGCTCCAAGGAGCTGATGCACGACCTCGTCGAGAACCTGCTCGAGGCCTACCGCCGCTCGATCGCCGAGCTGGACTGGATGACCGAGGAGACCAAGAAGCGGGCCTACGAGAAGCTCGACACCTTCCGGCCCAAGGTCGGCTACCCGGACACGTTCCGGGACTACTCCGACCTCGAGATCAGCGCCGACGACCTGCTGGGCAACGTGCTCGCGTCCACGGCGTACGAGACCGACCGCGAGCTGCGCAAGATCGGCTCGCCGGTGGACCGCGACGAGTGGTTCATGCTGCCGCAGACCGTGAACGCCTACTACAACCCCGGCACCAACGAGATCTGCTTCCCCGCCGGCATCCTCCAGCGGCCGTTCTTCGACCCCGACGCCGACGCGGCCGAGAACTACGGCGGGATCGGGGCGGTGATCGGCCACGAGATCGGGCACGGCTTCGACGACCAGGGCGCGCAGTACGACGGCCAGGGCAACCTCAACGACTGGTGGACCGCCGAGGACAAGGCGGCCTTCGAGGTGCGCTCCAAGGCGCTGATCGAGCAGTACGACGCACTCGAGCCCGGGGACCTTCCCGGCGAGAAGGTCAACGGCGCGCTCACTGTCGGGGAGAACATCGGCGACCTCGGCGGCCTCACGATCGCTCACCGGGCCTACCTGATCTCCCTCGGCGAGGGGTCGGGCGAGGAGTCGGGCGAGGAGTCGGGCGAGGGGTCGGGCGAGGTCGAGGTGCCCGAGCGCGACGGACTCACCGGCATCCAGCGGTTGTTCTTGAACTGGGCCTACGTGTGGCGGACCAAGCGGCGCAAGGAGCTCGCGCTGCAGTTCCTCACCACCGACCCGCACAGCCCGCCGGACCTGCGCGCCAACATCGCCCGCAACCTGGCGGAGTTCCACGAGGCCTTCGGCACCGCCCCCGGCGACGGGATGTGGCTCGACCCCGAGGACCGCGTCCGGATCTGGTAGTCCGCCGAGCGGCACAACTGCCCGGTCGGCGCCCCAGGGCCGGACACAACTGCCCGGTCGGCGGGTTGTCGTGGGTCGGGCGCCGGGATAGCCTGAGCCATCGGTGATGCGTATCACGAAACGAGTCGCACTATGCGCAACAAGGCCGCAACTCGGAACCAAGCCCTCAGGCGGTTGCTGACCCACGCCCGCTACGAGGTGCTGCCGACGCCGAGCACCGAGGAGAAGGTGGTCACCTTCGTGCCCACCGACCTCGCGGTCACGGTCACGGCCTCGGGAAGCAAGGGCCTCGAGGCCACGCTCGCGCTCGCCGAGACCCTGGCCGGGCACGGGTACGCCGTCGTACCCCACCTCGCGGCGCGGATGATCTCCGGGCGCACCGAGCTGGTGGAGATCCGCGCCCGGCTGCGCGAGGCCGGGATCACCCGGGTGTTCGTGCCCGGCGGGGACGTCGACCCGGTCGGCGACTACCCCGACGCGTTCAGCCTGCTCGAGGACCTGACCACGCTGGCGGACCCGTTCACGCAGATCGGGATCACCGGCTACCCGGAGAGTCACCCGACGATCACCGACGACCTGACGATCCAGTCCATGTGGGACAAGCGCCGCCACGCCACGCACGTGGTCAGCAACCTGACCTTCGACGCCGGTGCGGTGCAGGCGTGGGTGGGCCGGATGCGCGCCCGGGGGATCACGATGCCGCTGCTGCTCGGGATGCCGGGCCCGGTGGACCGCACCAAGCTGCTCAGCATGGCGACCAAGATCGGGGTCGGGGAGTCCACGAAGTTCCTGGTCAAGCACAAGGGCACCTTCGCCCGGCTCGCGGCGCCCGGCGGCTTCACCGGCGAGAGCTTCCTCAAGGACTTCGCCCCCACCGCCGCGCGCCCGGAGTCACTGGTCGAGGGGCTGCACATCTTCACCTTCAACCAGATCGAGGCCACCGAGGCGTGGCGCCAGGACCTCCTGGCCCGTCTCTGACCCGACCGCCGGCCCCTTGCGTCATACGTCCTGGTCGCCCGGGCGACCATTCGGTATGACCTCCCCGCGGGACGTCATACGACCTGGTCGCCAGGACCACCAGAAGGTATGACGTCCGAGGGGAGGCCGAGCAGCAGGGACTCCAGGGCCTGCTCCAGGCCACCGGTCCCGGTGGGTACGACGCGCAGCGGCAGGCCGAGCCGGTCGGCCACCCGACGCGCCGCCTCGCTGAGCTCCTCGGTCTCCTCCTGCGCCAGCCAGACCACCTGGGTGTAGTGACGGAAGTAGTCCTCACGCAGCTCGGGCCAGCGGTCCAGCCCGAGCTCGGCCTCGACGGTGCGCGCGAAGGAGCGCACCAGGAAGTCGGTGAGCAGGTAGGTGCCCGGCTGGTCGGCGAAGAAGGCCTCGATCCGGCTGGGACCGGCGTACACGTCATAGCAGTGCAGCCCTTCGAGCCGGCGCAGGCCGAGCCGCGCGCAGACCTCGTCCAGCGCGCCGTAGGTGCCGCAGTCGGCGTAGCCCACCGCCACGGCCGAGTGGGTGCGGAGCAGCTCGCGTGCCAGCCGCTCGACCTCACCGGCGATCAGCTGCGGCTGGTTGTGCAGCAGCGGCGGCAGCGGGTGCACCTCGACGTCCCAGCCGCGGTCGGCGACGATCCGGGCCGCCGGCTGCGCGATCGCCCCGCAGGCGACCAGGGCCATGGGGCGTGGTTTCGAGACACTCGCTGGCGCGCTTTCCTCAGCCCCCGCTGGGGAAGGAGAGCTGGTCGACGAACTTGTCGTTGAAGTCGGGGCGGTCGGAGAGCTCGACATAGGTCACCTCCTCCAGCAGCGTGGTGGCGCCGGTGCGCTCGCGCAGCGACAGCAGCGCCATCTTCGCGCCCTCGCCGGCCACGTTGCCCGCCGAGACGATCCGCAGCACCGGCAGCTTGGGCACCAACCCGATCCGCACCGCCGAGGCCGGGGAGAGGTAGGAGCCGAACGAGCCGGCGAGCAGCACCTGCTGCACGTCGTCGTGCTCCAGGCCGAGCTGCTCGAGCAACAACGTCCAGCCGGTGGCGATCGCGGCCTTGCCGAACTGCAGCTCGCGGACGTCGCGCTGGGAGAGATAGACGCACTCGGTGACGTCGCTGTCCGGCGACGGGCGGTGCAGCACGAACACCCGCTCCTGCCCCACGGCGGTGAACCGGTCGGCCAGGGCCGGGGCGATGGCTTTCGCGTCCTCCTCGCTGGCGAAGCGACCGCTGGCGTCGAGCAGGCCCACCCGCACCAGCTCGGCCACGGCGTCGACGAGCCCCGAGCCGCACAGCCCCTTGGGCTCGACGTCGCCGATCACCTGCAAGGTGACCCCGTCGCCCGCCGGGTCGAGCCGGACCACCTCGATGGCGCCCTCGGCGGCCCGCATGCCACACCGGATCGCACCCCCCTCGAAGGCGGGGCCGGCCGGCGCGGCGGTCGAGAGCAGGGTGTCGCCGTCGCTGAGCACGATCTCGCAGTTGGTGCCGACGTCGATGAACAGCCGGGTGCGCTTGTCGCGGTCCATGCCGGTCGCCAGCATCCCGGCCACGATGTCGCCGCCCACATAGGCGCCCAGGGCCGGGAACATCGCCACCCGGGCGCGGGGGTGCAGGTGCAGGCCCACCTCGGCGGCGAGTACGACGGGCGGCTGGGCCACCGTCATCACGAACGGCGCCACACCCAGCGGCTCGGGGTCGATCCCCAGCAGCAGCGCCGTCATCGTCGCGTTGCCGGCCACCGCGGCCTCATAGACCCGACTGGGGTCGACCCCCGCCTCCGCGCAGACCTGCTGGGCCAGCTCGTCCATGGTCTCGGCGGCCAGCGACTGCAGTCGACCGAGCGCGTCGGGGTCCATCATCACCGCGCTGATCCGGGTGATCACGTCGCCACCGAAGGGCTGTTGCTTGTTCAGCCGGGACGCCACCGCGAGGGGGGTGCCGGTCGCGAGGTCGAGCAGCGTGGCGACCACCGTGGTGGTGCCGAGGTCGAAGGCGATCGCGTAGCGCTCGGCACTGGTGTCGCCTGGCTCGACGTCGATCAGCGCCTCATCGACGATCACCGCGGTCACCTTGAAGTCCGCCTCGCGCAGCACCCGCGGAAGCCGGCGCAGCACCGCGAGGTCCGCGGTCAGCTCGAGGTCCTCGACGGCATCGGTCAGCCGCCGCAGATCGGTGCGCTGGTCGGAGAGGGTGGCATCCGCGAGCTCGACGTACCGCTTCTGCACCGCGGGGCGCAGGATCACCTGGCGTCCCACCCCGACCGTGGCGGCCTTGGGGCGCGTGGTCAGCGGGGGTACGACGACCTCGAGGTCCTGCACGGCGACGGCCAGGCACGCCAGCCGCCAGCCGCCGGCGAGCTCCTCGGGCGAGAAGGTCCGCCGGTCGTGCCGGGAGATCGCCAGCGCCGCGGCCCCGCCGGGGTCGACCCGGACCTTGCACTTGTGACAGGTGCCGTGGCCGCCGCAGGTGGAGTCGATCGCGATCCCGTTCCACGACGCCGAGTCGAAGACGCTGACGCCCGGGGGCACCCGCACCTCACGGTCCTGCCCACCCTCGACGGTGAAGGAGAGCTGCACCCGGCCCGCGCCGTCGTGCGGGGTCACCGCAGCGCCGGGTGCGGCCATCAGCCCCTCGCGGCCGATGCCCGTGAGGTCCCCGTCGAGGGTCACGTCGACGCGGCCACCTCGGCGGCGGCAGCCGCCTCGGCGGCCTGGGCAGCGCGGTAGCGGGCGATCCAGGCACCGCCCCACTCGTCGTGCCCGAGCAGCAGGTCGGTGGCCTTGACGGCCGAGACGATCGCGGGGGTGCGGGTGTCCATGATCGCGCTGGTCAGGCCCGCGGTCATCGCCATGCTCAAGAAGGCGCCGCCGAGCACGTGCCGGCCGGGCATGCCGAAGGAGACGTTGGAGGCGCCGCAGGTCATGTTCAGGCCGTAGTCGTCGCGGATCCGGCGCATCGTCTCCAAGGTGGCCAGACCGTTGGTGATGTCGGCGCCGATCGGCATCGCGAGCGGGTCGATCAAGATGTCCTCCAGCGCGATGCCGTACTCCGTGGTCGCGACGCGGACGATCTTCTCCACCAGCGCGAGCCGCTTGTCGGGCTCCATCGGAATCTCGTCGACGTCGTTGGGCAGCGCGATCACCGCGGCGTCGTACTTCTTGACCAGGGGGAGGATCTGCTCCATCCGCTCGTCCTCGGCGGTGATCGAGTTGACCAGCGCGCGCCCCTGGTAGGCCGAGAGCCCCGCCTCGAGCGCCTCGACCACCGAGGAGTCGATGCACAGCGGCAGGTCGGTGAGCTGCTGGATCATCGTGACGGCCTTGGCCAGCAGCTCTGCCTCGTCGACGAGCGGGACGCCCATGTTGACGTCGAGTACGTCGGCCCCGCCGGCCACCTGGGCGGCAACGTCTCGCTCGATCGCCGACATGTCGCCGGCCTTGAGCTGCTCCTGGAAGATCCGTCGGCCGGTGGGGTTGATCCGCTCGCCGATCAGGCAGAACCGGTGCTGCCCGCCGATGACCACCTCTCGGGTGGCCGAGCTGATCCGGGTCTCGAGCAGGGGGGCGCTCATGCGGGCACCGCCGTGCGCCTGGCCTGGAGCAGCGACTTGGCCTTCTTCACGCAGGCGGACGCGTCCGCGGCGTAGCCGTCGGCACCGACCGCGTCGGCGTACTCCTGGGTGACGGGGGCGCCGCCGACCATGATGATCACCTGGTCGCGCATGCCGGCCTTCTGCAGCGCGTTGATGTTGGCCTTGAACATCGGCATCGTCGTGGTCAGGAACGCCGAGAAGCCGACGATGTCGGGCTGGTGCTCCTCGATCTTGGCCACGAACGTCTCCGGGGCCACCTGGACGCCGAGGTCGATCACCTCGAAGCCGGCACCCTCGAGCATGATGTTGACGAGGTTCTTGCCGATGTCGTGCACGTCGCCCTTGACCGTGCCCATCAAGAACTTGCCGACCGTCTCGACGCCGGTCTCGGCGAGCAGTGGTCGCAAGACCTCCATCGCGCCGGCCATCGCCCTGCCGGCGATCAGCATCTCCGGCACGAAGAAGTCACCGCGCTCGAAGCGGGCACCGACCTCCTCGAGCGAGGGGATCAGCGCGTCGAAGAGCAGGCTCTGCGGCTCCATCTTCAGCTCGAGCGCGATCTGGGTGAGCTCCAGGACCCGGGGGGCGTTGCCCACCAGGGTCTCGTCGTAGAGCCCCGTGAGGATCTCTTCAGGTGTCATGCCGTGTCCCTTTCTGGACCCGCTGAGCGGTGGCCGCGACGCAGCAGCGTCGAGAGTGCCTCCGCCTGTTCCATCAGGAGCCGACCGACCTGGTCGACCCTGTCCTCCAAACGCGCCGTGGGTCCGGAGACCCCGACGGCGGCCACCGGCGCGCCCTCCGGCCCGCAGACCGGTGCGGCCACGGCCGAGAGCCCGATCTCGAGCTCGTCGTGGGTGACGGCGAAGCCCCGCAGCCGGACGTGGGCCAGGTCGTCGTCGAGCGCGGCCCGGGTGCGCAGCGTGTGGTCGGTGGGGGTCTCCAGCCGCCCCTCGGGCAGCGGGATCGCGGCCCAGGCGAGCAGCACCTTGCCCAACGCCGAGCAGTGCGGCGGGACCTCGACGTCGGTCCAGTCGCGGGCTCCGAGCAGGTAGGTCGAGTCGACCTGTGCCACGTGCATCACCCGGTCGCCGCTGGGCACCGCGAGGTGGACGGTCTCGCCCGTGGCCTCGCCGAGCTGCTTGAGCATCGGCCGTGCGAGCCGGGCCATCTCGGCGCTGCGGTCGTGGCGCGCCGCGTAGAGCGCGAACAGGGGCCCGCCGACGTACTCCCCGGTGCTGAGGCGCTCGAGCAGCCGGGTCCGCTCCAGGGCGGCGAGCAGGCGCGAGGTGGTGGACCGGGCCAGGCCGACGTCGGCGACGAGGTCGGCGAAGGCGAGCGGCTCCTCGGCCTCGACGACGAGGGTGAGCAGCGCCGCCGCGCGGTCGACCGCCTGGGTCCCGCCCGAGCTCTCCACCGAAGTCTGCACTGCCGATCCGCCCGTCACCCTTGACCGCCTCCCTGTCCCCGGTCCAAGGTGTCCGGAGAGAAACATTCCCACGATGTGGAACTCTGTGCCCACATTGTGAGGCTAGGTTTCCGGATCGCGCAGGTCAAGCACTGAAGGAGTCCGATGTTCCGCAACCAGATGCCGCGCTACGAGATCCTCTCCGAGGACGCGATGGCCACCCTCGACGGCGGTTGGCGGCGACTCGTCTCCGAGATCGGCGTGGAGTTCATGAGCCAGCGGGCCCTGGACCTCTTCGCCGAGGCCGGCCAGCGGGTGGAGGAGAACAAGGTGTTCTTCGACCCCGAGTTCGTGCTCGCGCAGGCGGCGAAGGCGCCCCGGGAGTTCGACGTACAGGCGCGCAACCCGGAGAACAACCTGCACCTCGGCGGCGAGATGATGTCCTTCGGTGCGGTCTACGGGCCGCCGTTCGTGCGTGAGGGCGCCGTACGCCGGGACGCGACGATGAACGACTTCACCAACTTCACCAAGCTCGCGCAGTCGTTCCCCGTGCTCGACTCCGCCGGGGGGATCATCTGCGAGCCCAACGACACCCCGCTGGACAGCCGTCACCTCGACATGACCTACGCGCTGGCGACCCTGACCGACAAGGTCTTCATGGGCAACGTGGTCTCCGGGCCCAACGCCAAGGACACCATCGAGATGGCCTCGATCGTCTTCGGCGCGGGCCGGGGTCGCGAGGCCGGCCGGGCGAGCATCGAGCAGACGCCGGCCACGATCTCGCTGATCAACTGCAACTCGCCGCTGCGCTGGGACGACCGGATGCTCGACGCGCTCTTCGAGTACGCCGAGGCCGGCCAGCCGGTCGTGGTCACGCCGTTCATCTTGATGGGCGCGATGTCGCCGGTGACGATCCCGGCCGCGCTGGTCCAGCAGATCGCCGAGGCGCTGACCGGGATCGCGCTGACCCAGCTGATCCGGCCGGGAACGCCGGTGATCTTCGGGTCCTTCCTGTCCAACATCGACATGCAGTCCGGGTCTCCCACATTCGGCACCCCGGAGTCGGGGATCGGGTTGCTGTGCACCGGCCAGATCGCCCGGCACTTCGGGCTGCCGTTCCGCTCCGGCGGCACGCTGACCTCCTCGCAGGTGCCCGACGCGCAGGCGGGGTACGAGGCGCTGATGACGCTGCTGCCGACCTTCCTGGCCGGGGCCAACTGGGTGATGCACTCCGCCGGCTGGCTCGAGGGCGGCCTGGTCGCGGGCTATGAGAAGTTCATCGTCGACATCGAGCTGTTGCAGATGATGCGCGCGGAGTTCACGCCACTGGAGATCGACGAGGCGTCGCTGGCCTTCGGCGCCCACGAGGAGGTGGGTCCCGGCGGTCACTTCCTGGGCGCGATGCACACCATGGAGCGGTTCCGGACCTGCTTCTACCGGCCGCTGCTGTCCTCCTCGGAGAACTACGAGCGCTGGATGCGCAACGGCGGGAACGACGCCGCCGCGCGGGCCACGAAGATCTACACCGACACCCTGGCCACCTACGAGCAGCCCGAGCTCGACGAGGCCATCCGTGCCGAGCTGGAGGAGTTCGTGATCCGGCGCCGCCGGGAGCTCGGAGACTGATGCCGGTGCGCACCTCGTCGAACGCCAGCACCCCCTCCGGGGACTTCGTCGTGATCCTGGACTGCCCCGACCGGCCGGGCATCGTGCACGCCGTCTCGGGATTCCTGGTCGAGCTCGGCGGGAACATCGTGGAGAGCCAGCAGTTCGGCGACCGGCTCAACGGCCGGTTCTTCATGCGGATCGACTTCTCGGTCTCCGACCCGTCGGTGAGCGTGGAGACGCTGCGCTCGGAGTTCGCCGAGGTGGCGCGCGAGTTCGCGATGACCTTCGAGATCTGGGGCGCCCGGGTGCCCTACCGAACGCTGATCATGGTCAGCAGGCAGCTGCACTGCCTCAACGACCTGCTCTTCCGCTGGTCCAGCGGCAGCCTGCAGATCGACATCCCCGTCGTGGTCTCCAACCATCGCGACGCCGAGTCGCTGGTGCGGAGCTACGGCGTGGACTTCCGGCACATCCCGGTGACCCCGCAGAGCAAGCCCGATGCCGAGGCCGAGCTGATGGCGCTGCACGCGGAGCAGGGGATCCATCTCGTCGTACTCGCCCGCTACATGCAGGTGCTCTCCGACGGCATCTGCCGGCAGCTCTCCGGCCAGGCGATCAACATCCACCACTCGTTCCTGCCCAGCTTCAAGGGCGCACGGCCCTACCACCAGGCCTTCGAGCGGGGCGTGAAGCTGATCGGGGCCACCGCGCACTACGTGACCGCCGACCTGGACGAGGGTCCGATCATCGAGCAGGACGTGATCCGCGTCGACCACGGCCACACCCAGGACCAGCTCACCGCCGCCGGCCGCGACGTCGAGGCCCAGGTGCTCTCCCGCGCCGTGCGGTGGCACTCGGAGTCACGGGTGCTGCTCGACGGGACCCGGACCGTGGTCTTCCGCTGAGGGTCGCGGCCCCGGGCCCTCAGCCGGGGGTCTGGTGGCTGGCCTCGACCGCGAGCCGGTCGACGAGGTCGTTCATCGGGTGGCCGGAGTGGCCCTTGACCCAGCGGAAGCCGACGTCGCCGCGCTCCTCGACCAGGTCGATCAGCGGCTCCCAGAGGTCGCGGTTGGCTACCGGCTTCTTCGCGGAGTTCAGCCAGCCGCGGGCGCGCCAGCCGGTCCACCAGGAGTTCTTGAAGCAGTTCACGACGTACGTCGAGTCGCTGACCACCACCAGCGGACCCTCGAGCGCGCGGATCGCCTCGTAGGCGGCCCGCACCTCCATCCGCTGGTTGGTCGTCGCCGGGTCGTGCCCGAAGCCCTGCGGGCCGTCGAGCACCGCCCAGGCCCAGCCGCCCGGACCGGGGTTGCCGCGACAGGCGCCGTCGGTGAACGCCTCCACGGTGCCGGCCGGGACGACTGGGACGGCTGGGACGACCGGGACGACGAGGTCGGAGGTGCTCGACGGGCCGCCCACCGGGGCGGACGCACACCCGGCGTGCACCCACGCCGAGCCCTCCGCGGAGCGCACGATCTCCTCGCCCGGCTCGACGCGCACGGAGCAGGCGACACATCGGGTGGCGTATCTGGCGTGCATGTCCGGGTGGTTCTCCTTCACTGGCAGGGCACTGTCAGGGTCACTGGCGGGGTTGCGTCTTGCGGTCTACGGTTGCGCCATGAGCAACGCGGTGGCAGACCCGACCGGGGGAGTCCAGTCGGTCGACCGCGCGCTGAGGATCCTGGAGATCCTCGCCCGCTCCGGCGAGTCCGGCGTCACCGACGTGGCGGCGGCGCTCGGGGTGCACAAGAGTACGGCCTTCCGACTGGTGGCCACCCTCGAGCAGCACGGGCTCGTCGAGCAGGTCGAGGGCCGGGGCAAGTACCGCCTCGGCGTGGGCCTGCTGCGCCTCGCCGGCGCCACCAGCGCGCGCCTCGACGTGGTCCAGGAGGCCCGCCCGCTGTGCAAGCAGCTCGCGGCCGCGACCGGCGAGACCGTCAACCTGGCGACGCTGAGCGGCAACAGCGCGCTCTACCTCGACCAGGTCGCCGGGCCGTCGGCGCTGCAGCCACACAACTGGGTCGGCCAGCACATCCCGCTGCACGCCACCAGCAACGGCAAGATCCTGCTGGCCTGGCTCGCCCCGGCCGAGCTCGCGGACCTGCTGGGCCGGTTGCCGGCCTTCACCGGCTCGACCATCACCAGCAAGGCCAAGCTGCGGCGTGAGCTCGAGGTCGTGCGCGCGCAGGGGTACGCCGTCGCGGTCGACGAGCTCGAGGTCGGGCTGACCGCCATCGCCGCACCGGTGCGCAACGCGCACGGCGACGTGGTCTGCTCGATGAGTCTGTCCGGGCCGACGTTCCGCCTGCGCGAGGAGCGCTTCGCCGACGTGACCCCGTTGCTCGTCGAGGCCGCCGATGAGCTCTCGCACCGCCTCGGCTGGGGCGCCCGGTGACCTGAGCACCCGGTACGGACCGGTGCCCGCCGGGAGGTCTCGATGTCCTCACGAACCTTGACGACACGGCGACGGATGAGCATTGTGTTTCGCATAGCGCGTGGTGGTTGCGGATAGCGCAACGATCACCAGGACGGAACCGCACATGCCCGAGAACTTCATCGCAGGGGGTTGGGTGTCCGCCATCCGTGGCGGCCGCCGGGAGATCCGCTGCCCTGCCGACGGTGAGCTGGTCGCGGAGATCGACGAGTCCACCGCCGAGGACACCGACGCGGCGATCGCCGCCGCCCGGACCGCGTTCGACACCGGCACCTGGCCGGGCACCAGCGCCCGCGAGCGCGGCGACCTGCTGCTCCGGGTCGCGGACCTGCTGCAGCGCGACCGCTCGCAGATCGCCCGGATGGAGTCGCTGGACACCGGCAAGCGCCTGGTCGAGAGCGAGTACGACGTCGACGACGTCACCAGCGTCTTTCGTCACTTCGGCCGAGTCGCGGACGCCGACTCCGGACGCGTCGTGGACACCGGGCGCAGTGACGTGGTCAGCCGGATCGTGCACGAGCCGGTCGGCGTCTGCGGCCTGATCACGCCCTGGAACTACCCGTTGCTCCAGGTGTCCTGGAAGGTCGCCCCCGCCCTCGCGGCCGGCTGCACCTTCGTGCTCAAGCCGAGCGAGCTCTCCCCGCACACCGCGATCCACCTGATGCGGCTGCTCGACGAGGCCGGTCTCCCCGCCGGGGTGGGCAACCTCGTCGTGGGCGACGGCCCGCACGCCGGCGCCCTGCTCAGCGAGGACCCCCGCGTCGACCTGGTCTCGTTCACCGGCGGCCTCGAGACCGGCAAGCGGATCATGGCCACCGCGTCGGGCACCGTGAAGAAGGTCGCGCTCGAGCTCGGCGGCAAGAACCCCAACATCGTCTTCGCCGACGCCGACCGTGAGAGCGCACTGGACATGGCGCTGACCGCGGTGTTCCTGCACTCCGGCCAGGTCTGCTCCGCCGGGGCCCGACTGCTCGTCGAGCAGTCGATCCACGACGAGTTCGTCGCCGAGCTGGTCGCCCGGGCGCGCGAGATCCGCCTCGGTGGCCCCTTCGAGGAGAAGGCCGAGACCGGAGCCCTGATCTCGCAGGCCCATCTGGACAAGGTCACGGCGTACGTCGAGGCGGGGATCGCCGAAGGCGCCGAGCTCCTGCTCGGTGGCGGGCGGGTCACCGACGGTGACCTCGGCAAGGGCTTCTTCTTCGCCCCGACGATCCTCGGCGGCGTCCGCTCGCAGATGCGGGTCGCCCAGGAGGAGTCCTTCGGACCGGTCCTGACCGTGGAGTCGTTCACCGACGACGACGACGCCGTGCGGATCGCCAACGACTCGATCTACGGCCTCGCCGGCGCGGTCTGGACCCAGGACGCCGGTCGCGGCCAGCGCATCGCCGCCCGGTTGCGGATGGGCACCGTGTGGATCAACGACTACCACCCCTACGTCGCCCAGGCGGAGTGGGGCGGCTACAAGCAGTCCGGCATCGGCCGCGAGCTCGGCCGCGCCGGGCTCGAGGAGTACCTGGAGTCCAAGCACGTCTGGCACAACATCGCGCCCGCGCCGCAGGGCTGGTTCGGAGGGCAAGCATGAGCAGCCGCAAGCGCGACCACTGGGACTACGTCATCGTCGGCGGCGGGTCCGCCGGGTGCGCGCTGGCCAACCGGCTCAGCGCCGACCCGGCGACCAGCGTGCTGGTCCTGGAGGCCGGGCGCTCGGACTTCCGGATCGACCCGTTCATCCACATGCCCGCGGCGCTGCCGTTCCCGATCGGCAGCCGGTTCTATGACTGGAAGTACGAGACCGAGCCGGAGCCGGAGATGCACGGCAGACGGATCTACCACGCTCGCGGCAAGGTGCTCGGTGGATCGAGCTCGATCAACGGGATGATCTTCCAGCGAGGCAACCCCCTGGACTACGAGCGATGGGCGGGCGACAAGGGTCTCGAGGACTGGGACTACCTGCACTGCCTGCCCTACTTCAAGCGGATGGAGACGCTGCTCGTCGACGGCCAGCGCCGTGCCGACACCTGGCGCGGCGGCAGCGGCCCGCTGGTCCTCGAGCGCGGACCGGCGACCAACCCGCTCTTCGGGGCGTTCTTCGAGGCGGCCCAGCAGGCCGGCTACCCGCTGACCGACGACGTCAACGGCTACCGCCAGGAGGGCTTCGCGCGCTTCGACCGCAACGTCCACCGCGGCCGCCGACTCTCCGCGTCGCGGGCCTACCTGCACCCGGTGATGGCGCGCCCCAACCTGCGCGTCGAGACGCTGGCGCTGGCGACGCGGATCCGCTTCGACGGCAAGCGCGCGACCGGTGTCGACTACGTCCGGGCGGGCAAGGCACAGCGCTCGGCCCACGCCGGCGAGGTGATCCTGTGCGGCGGCGCGATCAACACGCCGCAGCTGATGCAGCTCTCGGGCCTGGGCGACCCCGAGCACCTCGAGCCGCTCGGCGTACGGATGGTGCACGAGCTCAAGGGCGTCGGGGAGAACCTCCAGGACCACCTCGAGGTCTACATCCAGTACTCCTCCAAGCTCCCGGTCTCGATCGCCCCCGGCCTGGCCTGGCACCGCCGTCCCGGCATCGGCTACAACTGGCTCTTCCACCGACGCGGGCTCGGCGCGACCAACCACTTCGAGGGCGGCGGCTTCGCCCGCAGCAACGACGATGTCGACTGGCCGAACCTGATGTTCCACTTCCTGCCGGTCGCCATCCGCTACGACGGCACCTCGCCCACCGAGGGCCACGGCTACCAGGTGCACATCGGCCCGATGTACGCCGACACCCGCGGCTGGGTCCGGATCGAGAGCACCGACCCCCGCAAGCACCCCAAGATGCTGTTCAACTACCTCTCCACCCCCAACGACAAGCGGGAGTGGGTCGAGGCGATCCGGGTGGCGCGCCACATCTTGAACCAGCCGGCCTTCGAGCCGTTCAACGCCGGTGAGCTCTCCCCCGGCCCCGGGGTGGAGACCGACGAGCAGATCCTGGACTGGGTCCGCAAGGACGCCGAGACCGCCCTGCACCCCTCCTGCACGGCCAAGATGGGGCTCGACGACATGTCGGTCACCGACCCCTCCTCGATGAGGGTCCACGGCGTCGAGGGATTGCGGGTCGTCGACGCGAGCGTCTTCCCCTACGTCACCAACGGCAACATCTACGCCCCGGTGATGATGGTCGCCGAGAAGGCGGCCGACCTGATCCTGGGCAACACCCCGCTCGCCGCCGAGGAGGTGCCGTACTACCGGCACCGCGACGACTCCCCGCTCTATCCCCCGGGTGACAGCCGCAACGTCACCCACAAGGCAGAGGACACCAGATGAGTGAGACCACCCTGCGCACCGAGACCGCCGAGACGACACCCCGGGGAGTCGGTCTCGAGGTCCGCAACCTGTGGAAGATCTTCGGCTCCCGGGCCGAGAAGGTCATCGGCACCCCCGACGAGCACCTCTCGCGGGCCGACCTGAAGGAGAAGACCGGCTGCGTGATCGGCGTCAAGGACGTCTCCTTCGACGTGGCGCCCGGTGAGGTCTTCGTGATCATGGGTCTCTCCGGGTCGGGCAAGTCGACGCTGGTGCGCTGCCTGACCCGGCTGATCGAGCCCACCGCCGGCACCGTACGCATCGGCAACGACGAGGTCACCGGTGCCACCGAGTCGCAGCTGCGTGACCTGCGCCGCAACCGGGTCTCCATGGTCTTCCAGCACTTCGGGCTGCTGCCGCACCGCCAGGTGATCGACAACGTCGCCTACGGCCTGGAGATCCGCGGCATGGGCAAGAAGGAGCGTCGTGCCAAGGCCTCCGAGGTGATCGACCTGGTCGGCCTCCACGGCTATGAGAACAACTACCCCGACCAGCTCTCCGGCGGAATGCAGCAGCGCGTCGGCCTCGGCCGCGCCCTGGCGGGCGACCCCGAGATCCTGCTCTTCGACGAGCCCTTCTCCGCGCTGGACCCGTTGATCCGCCGAGACATGCAGAACGAGGTGATCCGACTCCACCAGGAGGTCGGCAAGACGATGGTGTTCATCACCCACGACCTCGCCGAGGCGCTCAAGCTCGGTGACCGGATCATGATCCTGCGCGACGGCGAGATCGTGCAGATCGGCACCCCCGACGAGGTCGTCGGGGCTCCGGCCGACGAGTACGTCGCCGACTTCACCTCCGACGTTCCCCGCTCGCACGTGCTCACCTTGAAGTGGGTGATGCGCCCGCCGCGCCCTGACGACTCGACCCAGGGCCCGGTGATGAGCTCCTCCACGATCGTGCGCGAGGCGGCCCAGGCGGCGCTGGCCTCCGAGCACCCGGTGCGGGTGGTCGACGACGGTGAGCTGGTCGGGATCGTCGACGACGACGCCATCTTGCGCGTGGTCGTGGCCGAGGAGAGTGTCCCCAAGCCGGGGAGCCACTGATGGCCACCGCGACGCAGACCCCCACGCAGACCCCCCGCCAGGGCGGCCCGGAGGAGCCCGGACGTGTCGTGCCCACCTGGGCCGTGGTGCTGGGGGTGATCGGGCTGTGGATCGTGGTCTGGTCGATGACCAAGGGCACCAACACCTTGACCCTTCCGGGGCGCGAGCACACCGAGCTGCACGACACCCTGACCGGTTTCCGCGACTCGGTGCTCGCCAGCCGGGACACCAACCCGGTCATCCAGCTCACGGCCAGCATCGGCAACGGCTTCGCGAACATCTTCGACTGGCTGCAGCGGATGTTCTCGACGCCCGACTTCCCGCGCCCGGTGCCGCAGGTCGGGTGGCTCGGGGTCACGGCGGCTGCGGCCTGGGTGGGCCTGGTCGTCGCCAACTGGCGGATCGCGGTCCTGATCGCCGCCACGTTCACCTCCTTCGGCCTGCTCGGGTTCTGGTCGGACTCCATCGACCTGCTCCTGGTGACGGGGCTCTCGGTCCTGGTCGCCGTCGTGATCGGGATGCCGCTCGCCGTACTCGTCGGCACCAGCACCCGGGCCCGCAACGTGATCACGCCCTTCCTCGACGTGATGCAGACGATGCCGACGTTCGTCTACCTGCTCCCGGTCGTGCTGTTCTTCGGCATCGGCGTCTCCGGCGCCGTGATCTGCACGCTGGTCTACGCGCTGCCCCCGCTCATCCGGATCGGCGGCTACGGCATCAGCGCGGTCTCGGCGACCACGATCGAGGCCACCGACTCCTCGGGCCAGACGCGGTGGCAGCGGCTGGTCAAGGTCCAGCTGCCGATGGCCCGCAAGACGATCATCGTCGGGCTCAACCAGACCACGATGGCGGCGCTGTCGATGGCGATCATCGCCTCCTACGTCAACGGGCCCGGGCTGGGCAAGCCGGTGCTCCGGGCGCTGATCCGCAACGACGTCGGTGGTGGCATCGTGCCCGGCCTGCTCATCGTGGCGATCGCGATCATGCTCGACCGGACCACGACCGCCGCGAGTGAGCGCGGCGAGCTCGCGGCCCGCGGGCACGGCCTCGTCGGGCGGCCCCGGCAGGTGGTCCTCGGAGTCACCGGAGCGGTGACGCTGGTGCTGCTCTGGGCCTCGCGCACCTACACCGACGCGGCCACCTTCCCGAAGTCGGGCATCGGCGGCTCACTGGCCGACTCCCTGGACCGCTTCATCGCCAATGCCGTGAACGTGGTCGACGGCCCGGCCGTCGGCTTCAAGAACTTCATCAGCTCGGTGCTGCTCAACCCGATGCAGTCCCTGCTCGCCCAGTCGCCGTGGTGGCTGGCCGCTCTGGCGATCACCCTGATCGGCACGGCTGTGGGCGGAGTTCGTGCCCTGCTGACCACCGTGGCGTGCCTGGCCGGCATCTGGTACTTCGACCTGTGGCACGACGCGATGATCACCCTGAACATGACGCTGGTGGCGACGCTGCTCGTGATGGTCCTGGCGGTGGCGATCGGGGTCTGGATGGCCCGACTACCCCGGGTCGACCTCTTCGTGCGGCCGGTGCTCGACGCCGGCCAGACGATCCCGGCGTTCGTCTACCTGCTGCCGGTGCTCGCCCTGTTCGGCCCGACCCGGTTCACCGCCATCGTCGCGGGCGTGGTCTACGCCGCACCTGCCGCGATCAAGCTGGTCGCCGACGGCATCAAGGGTGTGCCCGAGACCACCCTGGAGGCATCCCGCTCCACGGGGACCACCACCTGGCAGGAGATCACCCACGTGCAGCTGCCGATGGCCAAGGGGTCGCTGGTGCTGGCGGCGAACCAGGGCCTGCTCTACGTCCTGGCGATGGTGGTGATCGGCGGCCTCGTCGGTGCCGGGGCCCTGGGCTACGACACCGTGCTCGGCTTCTCCCGCAGCGAGGAGTGGGGCAAGGGTGCCGCCGCAGGCATCACGATCGTGCTGCTCGGAATCATGGTCGACCGCATCGCGAAGGCCGCCGCCTCCAGGAGCACGGTCACCACCCCGAAGCGGCAGTGGTGGCGACCGGCAGCCATCTGAGTTTCAACAGGCTCAACCAACAAAAGGAAGCACAGGAGAACCGAATGAGGATGACAGTCAAGAAGACAGGTCACCTGGTCGCCCTGGTGGCATGCGCGTCGCTCGCCGTCACGGCGTGCGGCAGCGGTGGCTCCATCGACGAGCAGACCAAGCAGAACGAGGCCAACTCCGCCGACGGGGGCAACTGCGGCGAGCTGAACATGGCCGTCAACCCCTGGGTGGGCTTCGAGGCCGACGCCTACGTCGTGGGCCACGTCGCCGAGGAGAAGCTCGGCTGCAAGGTCAACTACAAGGAGCTCAAGGAGGACGTCTCCTGGCAGGGCTTCGGCACCGGTGACGTCGATGTCGTGATCGAGGACTGGAGCCATCCCGACCTGGAGAAGAAGTTCTTCGCCGACGCCGGTGACGGCAGCGCCGAGGACTTCGGCCCGACCGGCAACGTCGGGATCATCGGCTGGTACGTGCCGCCGTGGCTGGCCAAGGAGTACCCCGACATCTTGGACTACAAGAACCTGAACAAGTACGCCGAGAAGTTCAAGACCTCCGAGTCCGGAGGCAAGGGCCAGTTCCTCGGCGCGGACCCCTCCTACGTGCAGTTCGACGAGGCGATCGTGTCCAACCTGAAGCTGGACTTCAAGGTGGTCTTCTCCGGTTCCGAGGCGGCCAGCATCCAGGCCTTCCAGAAGGCGGAGAAGAACAAGGAGTTCCTGATCGGGTACTTCTACGAGCCGCAGTGGCTCTTCGCCGAGGTGCCGCTGGAGAAGGTGGCGCTGCCGCCGTACACCGACGGCTGCCAGGCCCCGCCCGCCAAGACGGCGTGCGACTACGCGGAGACCACCCTGAAGAAGATCGTCTCCACCTCGTGGGTCGAGGAAGGCTCCCCTGCGGTCGACCTGGTCAAGAACTTCCAGTGGACCAACGACGACCAGAACACCGTCGCGAAGTACATCGCGGCGGACGGGATGTCCTCGGAGGACGCCGCCGCCAAGTGGGTCGCCGACAACCCCGACAAGGTCGATGCCTGGCTCGGCTGACCAGACGGACTGACCGCACCCACCCCGTCGTGCCCGGGGCCGCCTCACGGTGGTCCCGGGCACGGTCGTCTCCCCGCAAGGACGACCGATCTGCGGCCTTGACACTGCTGCCGGGAGAGGGTGATGCTGGAACGACAGTTTCTCATTACGCATCGAGTTGCGTCATATGCAACATACAGGAGTCATCGTGGCCACAGTCCCCGCCACCGCCAAGGTCGTCGTGATCGGCGCCGGCATCGTCGGCAACAGCCTCGTCCACCACCTCGTGCAGCTCGGCTGGACCGACGTGGTCCAGCTCGACAAGGGCCCGCTGCCCAACCCGGGTGGTTCCACCGGACACGCGTCCAACTTCATCTTCCCGGTCGACCACTCCCGCGAGATCACCGATCTGACGCTCGACTCGATGCGGCAGTACAAGGAGATGGGCGTCTTCACCGAGTCCGGCGGGTTCGAGGTCGCCCGCACCGAGGAGCGGATGGAGGAGCTGCGCCGTCGGATGTCCAGCGCCAAGGCGTGGGGCATCGAGGCCGAGCTGGTCACCCCGGAGTTCGTGGCCGAGAAGGTGCCCTTCCTGGACCCCGACCAGATCATCGGGGCCTTCTGGACGCCCTCGGTCGGGGTCGTGGACTCGCTGCGCGCCGGCACGATCATGCGCGAGCGGGCGCTGGCCTCGGGCCACCTCACCGTGGTCCCCAACGTGGAGGTCGAGGACCTCGTCGTCGAGGACGGTCGCATCAAGACCGTGCGCACCGACAAGGGCGACATCGAGGCGGCGTACGTCGTGATCGCCTGCGGCGTGTGGAGCCCGAAGATCGGCGACATGGCCGGCGTGAAGATCGCACTGACCCCCGCGGTGCACCAGATGATCTCGGTCGGCCCGTGCCCGCAGCTGGCCGAGCGCGAGGGCGAGATCTCCTTCCCGATCATCCGCGACATGGACACCTTCTGCTACGAGCGCCAGCACGGTGCCGACATGGAGGTCGGCTCCTACGCCCACCGACCGATCCTGCACGAGCCCGAGGACATCCCCTCGATCGACCAGGCGAAGCTCTCCCCCACCGAGATGCCCTTCACCGAGGACGACTTCGACACCCAGCTCGAACAGGCACTCGAGCTGATGCCCGAGCTGCTCGGCGCCGACGGAGCCGAGATCCGCTACGCGATCAACGGGCTGCTCTCGCTGACCGCCGACGGCTCCCCGATCCTGGGCGAGAGCGAGGTCGCGGGGCTCTGGGTCTCCGCCGCAGTGTGGATCAAGGAGGGCCCGGGCGTGGGCCGGGCTGTGGCCGAGTGGATGACCCACGGTCACAGCGAGATCGACGTCTCGCACAGCGACATCGCCCGCTTCCACCCCCACGAGCGCACCCGCGAGCACGTGCGTGCCCGCACCAGCGAGTCGTTCATCAAGACCTACGGCATCGTCCACCCCGCCGAGCAGTACGAGTCCGACCGCGGCGTGCGCTGGTCGCCGATGGCCGAGCAGCAGCAGGCGCTCGGTGCGGTCTTCTACGAGACCGTCGGCTGGGAGCGGCCCTGGTGGTATGAGTCCAACGCCCCCCTGCTGGAGAAGTACGGCGAGGCGGTGATGGCCCGCGAGCACGAGTGGGACGCGCGCTGGTGGAGCCCGATCATCAACGCCGAGCACCTCGCGATGCGCGAGAACGCCGGCGTGATCGACCTGACCGCGTTCTGCATCTTCGACATCACCGGGCCCGGCGCCCTGGCCTCGGTCCAGCAGACCTGCGTCGCCCAGTGCGACGTCGCGGTCGGCAAGGTCGTCTACACGCCGGTGATCGACGCCAAGGGCGGGTTCCTCTCCGACCTCACCGTGATGCGCCTGGGCGAGGACCACTTCCGAGTCGTCACCGGCGGGGCGCACGGCATGGTGGACCGGCAGTGGTTCAGCCACCACCTCGCCGAGGGCGCCACGCTGCACGACAGCACCGAGGAGCTCTCCACGATCGGGGTGTGGGGACCGCGAGCGCGTGACCTGCTCGGCAGCCTGACCGGCGACGACGTCAGCGACGCCGGGTTCGGCTTCCTGAGCTGCCGCGAGATCGAGGTCAAGGGCGTGGACGCCCCGGTGCTGGCCTCGCGGATCTCCTACGTCGGCGAGCTCGGCTGGGAGCTCTACGTCCCCTTCGCGCAGGCCGCCCAGCTCTGGGAGACGCTGCTCGCCGCGGGCAAGGACCATGGCGCGGTGCCGGTCGGGATCGGTGTCTACGGCACCACCGGCCGGATCGAGAAGGGCTACCGGGCCTTCGGCTTCGAGCTCGACTCCGAGCGCAGCATCGTCGAGGCCGGGATGCAGCGGCCCAAGGTGAAGGCCGCCGACTTCGTGGGCCGTGAGGCCTACCTCGCGCAGCGGGAGGCTCCGCCGGCCACCGTGCTGTGCACGATGACCGTCGACGACCACACCTCCGCCGACGGCACCCGGCGCTACATGCTCGGTGGCGAGCCGATCCTGACCCGCGACGGCGGCACCCTGACCGACGGGCACGGGCACCACCCCTACGTGACCTCGGCCGGCTCCGCGCCGTCGCTGGGCAAGCACGTGCTGCTGGCCTACCTCCCGCCCGAGGAGGCCACGATCGGCAACCGGCTCGCGGTCTCCTACATGGAGGAGCTCTACCCGGTCACCGTCGGCTCGGTGGACGCCACGGCGCTGTTCGACCCGGCCAACGAACGGATCCGGTGATGGACGTCCTGGTCTGCGTGAAGCGGGTGCCGGACTTCTCCGGGGAGGTCCTGCTCCGCGAGGACGCGCAGGGGGCGGACGCCCGGTTCGTCGGGTTCACGCTGAGCAACCACGACAGCTGCGCAGTGGAGCTCGCGGTCCAGCTCGCGGCTGCGACCGAGGGGCGTGCCACCGTGCTCACCGTGGGTGAGGTCGAGGCGGTCGAGCAGCTGCGCACCGCCCTCGGGGTCGGCTGCACCGCGGCGGTGCTGGTGGAGGCGGACCCCGTCGCCCTCGGCCCGGCCGACGTCGCGCACGAGATCGCGGAGGTGGTCCGCGACCACGCGGCTGCCGCAACGACCTACGACCTGGTGCTGCTGGGCAACGACGCCGCCGACTCCGGCGACTTCCAGGTCGGCATCCGGCTCGCCCACGAGCTCGCCCGCCCGGTCGTGACCGGGGTGAAGACCGGAGTGCTCGACGGCACGAGCGTGCGCCTGCAGGCCGACGGACCGGAAGGCCGCGAGACCTACCAGGTGCCGCTGCCCGCGGTGGTCACCGTGCTGGAGGGTGGCGTCGAGCCGCGCTACCCCACGATCACCGGCCGGATGAAGGCCAAGAAGGTGCCCGTCGAGCACCGCGACGCCTCACGGGCGCCCCAGGGCAGCGGCCGGCTCCGGCTCACCCTGCCGCCGGCGGCTCCGTCCAGCGCCGAGGTCCTCGGTGCGGGCCCGGAGGCCGCGGGTGCCGTGGTCGACCTGCTCCAGCGGCTGGGGGTCGGGCGATGATCCTGGTCTATGCCGAGGCCGGCACCGAGGGCGTCAGCGAGGTCTCCCTGGAGACGGTCACCTTCGCGCGGGGCCTGGCTGCGGCGGGCGGTGACATCGCGATCGACGCCGTCCTCGTCGGCCCCGCCCCGGAGAGTGCGGCCAAGGAGCTGGCGGCGTACGGCGTGCGCACGGTGCTGCGCGCCGACGCAGGCGACTTCGACCGCTTCTCCGGAGCCGCCACCGCCGCGGCCGTGGTCGCGGCCCGGGAGGTCGCGGGTGCGGTCGTGGTCCTCGCCGGCGGAACCAACCGGGGCAACGAGGTGATGGCCCGGGTCGCGGCCACCCTCGAGGTCGCGATGGCGGCCAACGTCGTCGGGTTCGTCGGGCTCTCCCCCTTCGTGGTCACCCGCCAGGTGATCGGCGGCGCCGCGCTGGAGGAGATGGCCCTGTCCCGTCGGCCGGCCGTGTTCAGCGTCGCCGGGCACGCGGTGGAGCCGGTGCCCGCCGAGACCTCCGGGGCCGGTGAGGTCCGCCGGCTCGAGGTGGCACTGAGCCCGGAGGACCTCGCCGTCCGGGTGGTCTCGGTGGAGACCGCCTCCAGCGACGGCGCGGGGGACCTGAAGTCGGCCCGCGTGGTGGTCGGCGCCGGTCGTGGCGCCGGTGGCCCCGAGGGCTTCGCAGACGTGCTCGAGCTCGCCGAGCTGCTCGATGGCTCACTCGGGGTCTCCCGCGTGGTCACCTCGCTGGGCTGGCGGCCCCACCACGAGCAGGTCGGTCAGACCGGGAGCCGGATCGCTCCGGAGATCTACATCCCGTGCGGGATCAGCGGCGCCATCCAGCACTGGGCCGGATGTGCCAGCTCCAAGGTGATCGTGGCGATCAACACCGACCCGGAGGCGCCGATGATGACCAAGGCGACCTACGCGGTCGTCGGCGACATGCACGAGGTCGTCCCCGCGATCAACGAGGAGATCCGCAGACGCCGCTCCTGAAGCGCGCGCGGGCCCTACGCTTGCCCGCGTGACCCGCCGCCCGATCCGCGTGACCGCCCGCGCGGTGGTGGTGGCGACGGCGGTCGCCGTCGTCCTCACCGGAGCCGGCCTCGGCGCCCGCACGCTGCTGCGCGAGGACGCATGCGGCACCGCGGTGACCAGCCTTGCGGCGGCAGGCTCGCGCTCCCCGTTCCTCGACGCCGCCGGGCGCCGGCAGCAGCCTGACGAGAACCGGGACGCGCTGGTCGCGGCGTTCGAGGCGCCCACCTCCCCCTACGGCGAGGTGATGGGTGCCGTGGGCTACCACTACGAGCAGTGGGCCCGGCTCTCCTCCTTCACCCAGGGTCTCGGCATCCGCACCCGGGACAACCCCGACTTCACGATGCTCGACAACGCCACCCTGCGACCGCGGTGGAGCGCCCAGGTGGCCACCGACTCCTCGACGTGGGACGCCAGCGAGTCCCGCTACCTGATCACCACCCGGCCGACGTCCGCCGCGCCGGAGATGGTCGCGCTGGACGCCGACGACGGGCGCCGGGTCTGGTGCGCCGACCTCGGTGGGCCGGCTCTCGAGGAGGCGGAGAACCTGGCCACGCAGATCCTCGACGACGACAGCGTGGTGGTGCTGCGCCAGGGCCCGGGCACCGACGAGCAGCTGCGGCTCCTCGACGGCCGGGAGGGAGAGCAGCGCTGGACCCGCTCCTACGCCGCCGACGAGGGCGACTTCCTCGGCAGCCTCGGCGACGGGCTCCTGCTCGCCGGCGGCAGCGCCCAGTTCCGGCTCTTCGACCCCCCGCTGCTCGCGGCCCGGCCGGCGGGGCAGGCGCTGGTCGCGCTCTCGGCCGAGGACGGTCGCCGGCAGTGGTCCTACGAGACCGCTGCCGGGTCGGGAGTGCACGTCGTCGGCACCGACCCGGCCTCGGGCACCGCCGTCCTCGTCGAGTGGACCGCCGGGGTGGCCTCGGGCCGGCTGTTCGCGCTCGACCGGGACGGGCAGGAGACCTGGTCGGTGACGCCGGGCGGCACGACGTACTTCGACACCACGCTGCGTGCGGGACGGGTGCTGGTCCGGTCGGGCAACGAGTTCTCGGCCTACGCCCTCGAGAGCGGGGAGCTGCTGTGGAAGCGGTCGGTCCCGGCGCAGCCGCAGTTCCTGCCCTACGGCTTCGAGCTCGACGGCGTGCCGCTGCTCGACGCCGACCACGCCCTGCTCGGGACCACCACCGCGCTGCGCTCCCTGGACCTGCGCGACGGCTCGATCACGGCGCTGCGGCTGCCCACCGACGGGGTGAGCACGACGTACTGGCCCTACCAGGTCGCGCTCACGCCCGGGCTGCTCGCGGTCGCCACCAACACCGGAACGGTGGTTGTACGCCGACGCCCCTGAGCGGGCAGGATGGCGGGCATGGGAGAGAACCAGCACCGCCGGGCGGCCACCAGCGCTTCGTACTCGATCACCATGCGGTTGCACACCGCCGTGGACCCCGCCGTGGTCGGCCACGTGGCGACCGCGATCGCGGCAGCAGGCGGGATCGTGACCGCGATCGACGTCGCCGAGTCGCGCCACGACCGGCTGATGATCGACGTGACCTGCTCGGCGACCGACTCCGGCCACGCCGAGGAGATCGTCGCCGACGTCCGCGAGCTCGACGGCGTCGTGGTGCACAAGGTCTCCGACCGGACGTTCCTGCTGCACATCGGCGGCAAGATCGAGGTCGGCTCGAAGGTGCCGCTGCGCACCCGTGACGACCTCTCGATGGCCTACACCCCGGGCGTGGGCCGGGTCAGCATGGCGCTGGCCGAGCACCCCGAGGACGTGTCCCGGCTGACGATCAAGGGCAACAGCGTGGCCGTGGTGACCGACGGCTCGGCCGTGCTCGGGCTCGGCAACATCGGGCCCGGCGCGGCGATGCCGGTGATGGAGGGCAAGTGCGCGCTGTTCAAGCGCTTCGCCGACATCGACGCCTGGCCGATCTGCCTCGACACCCAGGACACCGACCGGATCGTCGACGTGGTGCAGGCGATCGCGCCGGGGTTCGGGGGCATCAACCTCGAGGACATCGCCGCTCCGCGCTGCTTCGAGATCGAGGCCAGGCTGCGCGAGCTCCTCGACATCCCGGTCTTCCACGACGACCAGCACGGCACCGCGATCGTCGTACTCGCCGCCCTCACCAACGCCCTGCGCTGCGTGGAGCGCGAGCTCGGCGACGTCCGGATCGTGGTGGCCGGCGCGGGCGCGGCCGGTACGGCGATCGTGACGCTGCTCCTCGCCGCGGGCGCCGGCGACGTCGTGGTCTGGGACCGCGAGGGCTGCCTGTCGGCCGACGACGAGACCCTGTCCCCCGCCAAGGCCGAGCTCGCCGGTCGGACCAACCCGCGGCGGGTGCGCGGCGACCTGCTCGCCGGCCTGACCGACGCCGACGTGTTCATCGGCGTCAGCGGGCCGGGGGTCCTCCAGGCGGAGTGGATCGGGTCGATGGGCGAGAAGCCGATCGTCTTCGCCCTCGCCAACCCCGATCCGGAGATCGACCCGGCCGAGGCCGTACCGTACGCCGCCGTGGTGGCCAGCGGTCGCAGCGACTACCCCAACCAGATCAACAACGTGCTGGCCTTCCCCGGCGTCTTCCGGGGCCTGCTCGACGCCCGGGCCAGCGACGTCACCACCGAGATGCTGCTCCGCGCCGCCACGGCGATCGCGCTGTGCGTGACCGACGAGGAGCTCAACGTCAGCTACATCATCCCCAGCGTCTTCGACGAGAAGGTGCCCAAGGCCGTGGCCGCCGCGATCCGAGGTGTCGGTCCCACCGCGTGAGCTTCGTCCCGTTGCAGGGCCGCGCGAGCTTGGTCTCGCAGCATCCGCCCCGAATGAGCGAGATCGAGTTCTCCGGCCCCGCCCGCACGATCCGGATGCCACTGCGCGGCGCGATCCCGGTGCTCACCCGGGCGATGCGGGTCGAGGACGCGCACCCCTCGGTCGGGCTGCTCAGCGGGGCCACCCTGCTCGCGCTGCGGATGGTGGCGGCCGGGCGGGTGCGGCTCGCCGACTCAGGGGACTCCTGGCGGGTCGGGCCGCTCCAGCCCGAGGACACCGACCGGGTCCGTGCGCTGGCCACGGCACGGGCCCACGGCGAGACCACGGTCGCCGACGCCGAGGACCTGATCCGTCGGCTGCTCGATGCCGTGGCCGACACGATGACCCGCCCGCCCCCGACTCCCCCGCCGCCGCGGCGGGAGTCGCAGCCCGTCTTCCCCGCCAAGGAGGAGGACGACGAATCCGAGCTTCCGGGCGAGGTGCGGATCTCGCTGCGCGTCGAGGCGCCGGCCGAGGTGCTCGAGGGCGGCGGCGTCGTCCTCGTCGTGCAGGCCCACGAGGCCGGCGACGACACCCACATCGTCGACGCCGATCGGCTCTGGACCGAGGATGACCACGGGTTCTCGCGTCGTGCCCGGGTCAGCCTGGGGGTGCGGTTGCGCGAGGCGAGCGCCGTGTGGTCGCCGCTGGACCGACTCCAGCGGCTGGCGGTGCCCGACCGGATCGTGCTCGATTCCGAGGAGCTCGCCGACCTGCTGGAGAACGGCCTGGAGGCGCTCGACCGCGCCGGGATCGAGGTCTTCTGGCCGCGTGGACTGCGCGGCGAGCTGGTCCCCCAGGCCCGCGTCGAGGTGCGCTCGGGTCCGCGGGAGGGTCAGCTCTTCGAGGGCCTGTTCGGCACCGGTGCGCTCTTCGAGTTCGACTGGAAGCTGGCGCTGGGCACCGACGTGCTCAGCGAGGAGGAGATGACGGCGCTGGCGAGCGCGACCACACCGGTGATCCGGCTGCGCGACAACTGGATGATCATCGACCCGGTCGTGGCCCGCCGAGCCCGACGACGCAAGGCTGCGCAGAGGCTCAAGCCCGTGGTCGCGCTCCAGGCTGCCCTCACCGGCACGCTCGAGCTCGACGGTCACAGCGTCGAGGTGCACCCGGGCGCCTCGCTGCTGCGGGTGCGCGACCGGATCGTCGACGCGGCCGTGGTCGCCCCGCTGGACCCACCGGACGGGCTCGAGGCCACCCTGCGCGGCTACCAGCGGCACGGCCTGACCTGGCTGGCCGAGCTCACCGGCGTGGGTCTGGGCGCCTGCCTGGCCGACGACATGGGCCTGGGCAAGACGATCACCCTGATCGCGCTGCACCTGCACCGCCGGCAGCGTGGGCTGGCGACCGGGCCCACGCTCGTGGTCTGCCCGGCCAGCCTGATGGGCAACTGGGAGGCCGAGATCCACCGGTTCGCCCCGGGGGAGGCGGTGCGCCGGTTCCACGGAGCCTCGCGGTCGCTCGCCACCCCCGGGGAGGGGTTCGTGCTCACGACCTACGGCACCATGCGGCGCGACCACGCCGCCCTGGCCGCGATCTCCTGGGACCTGGTGGTCGCCGACGAGGCCCAGCACATCAAGAACGCCACGTCCTCGACGGCGCGCAACCTGCGCACGATCGAGTCGCGCTGCCGGGTGGCGCTGACCGGCACCCCGGTGGAGAACAACCTCACCGAGCTGTGGGCCATCCTCGACTGGGCCACCCCGGGCCTGCTGGGCTCGCGCAACGCGTTCCGCAAGGTCTGGGCGGCCCCGATCGAGAGCGGGGTCGACCCCGCGGTCGCCCGCCGCTTCGCCCAGCTCGTGGAGCCGTTCCTGCTCCGCCGCCGCAAGTCCGACCCCGGCATCGCCCCCGAGCTCCCGGCCAAGACCGAGACCGACCACGTGCTCCGGCTCAGCCGCGAGCAGGTGGTGCTCTACGAGGCCCTGGTGCGCGAGTCGATGCAGCGGATCGAGCAGGCCGACGAGGCCACCCGCCGCGGGCTCGTGCTGGCGCTGCTGACCGGGCTCAAGCAGATCTGCAACCACCCCGCCCACTACCTGCGCCAGGCCGGCGGCAGGCTCGCAGGCCGCTCGGAGAAGCTCGACCTGTGCGACGAGCTGATCGGCACCATCCTGGCCGAGAACGGCTCGGTGCTGGTCTTCACCCAGTACGTCGCGATGGCCCGCCTCCTCGAGCGACACCTGGCGGCCGCCTCCGTACCGACCCTGTTCCTGCACGGTGGCACCCCGGTGCGCGCCCGCGAGCAGATGGTGCGCGACTTCCAGGCCGGGGCCGCCCCGGTCTTCTTGCTCTCGCTCAAGGCCGGCGGCACCGGCCTGAACCTCACTCGGGCCGACCACGTCATCCACTTCGACCGCTGGTGGAACCCGGCCGTCGAGGACCAGGCCACCGACCGGGCCCACCGGATCGGCCAGTCGAAGGCGGTCCAGGTCCACCGCCTGGTCACCGAGGGCACCATCGAGGAGCGGGTCGGCCAGCTGCTCGACCGCAAGCGCAGCCTCGCGGAGTCGGTGCTCGGCAGCGGCGAGGTCGCGCTGACCGAGCTCAACGACGCAGAGCTGCGCGCCCTGGTCACGCTGCGGGTCTCGACGAGCGACTGATGCCCGACCCGATCGTGCTGCCGCGCACCACCCGGAGCCGTGGGACCACTGCGCGCAGCTCCACCTGGTGGGGCCGCGCCGTGGTGCGGTCGTTCGAGGAGCTGACGATCGAGGAGTCCGAGCGGGTCGCCGCCCGCGCCCTCGCCCGAGCCGGCCGCCTCGGCGCCATCATGGTGCTGGACGCGATGGCCTCAGCCGTCGTCGACCCTGGCCAGGACACCGCGGTGATGGCCCAGATCAAGGTGCACCGCCTCCCCCCGGACGGCTGGGCCACCTTCGCCCGCGAGGCCTCCCGGGAGAGCGGGTTCCTGGCCGCCCTCGAGGTCGGCGAGCTGCCCGCCGAACTCGTCGAGCACGCCGACGAAGCCGGGGTCGAGCTGCTCCCCGGCCCGGCAGAGATCGACACCGCCTGCGAGTGCGCGGCCTGGGCGGACCCGTGCGTACACGCCCTGGCCCTGCTCTACCAGCTGGCCTGGCACATCGACCGGGACCCCTACGTCCTGCTGCTGCTGCGCGGCCGGACCCGCGAGGCCCTCATCGAGGAGGTCACCTACCGCACCCCGATGGGCCACGCCGACTCCGCGAGTGCTCGCGCCGCACGGATCCTCGCCCTGGCCGAGAACGCCCCCACCGGCCACGGGCTCGCCGACGCGGCCGTGGCCGCCTACGACGAGGACGTCGCGCGGCTGCTCTGAGTCACGGTCGTGCGGCTGCTCGGCGCCGACTCAGCAGCCGAGCGCCTCCGCGGCCATCCGAGACAGCAGCCCGCGCATCTCCTCAGGGGGCAGGAACCCGCTGTGCGGCGTGGAGTTCAGCAGCCCGAACGCCGCGTGCACGCTCGCCCGGGCCTCCTTGGGCGCCAGGTCCGGGTGGATGGCGCGCAGCTGCTTGACCCACACCTCGACGTACTTGCGCTGGGTCTCCCGGACCGTCTCCCGCGCCTCGAGCGGCAGCGCCGACCAGTCCCGGTCCTGCACCACGATCAGGGCCTTGTGGTCCAGCGCGAAGGTGACGTGCCAGTCGATCAGCGCCCGCAACGCCTCCGCCGGCGTCTCCGACTCGCGCACCCGGGCGCGCCCGACCGTGAGCAGCTCGGTGCTGATGCTCACCAGCATCTCGGCCAGCACGGCGTCCTTGGAGCGGAAGTGGCGGTAGAGCGCCGGCCCGGAGAACCCGCAGGCGGCGCCCAGCTCAGCGATCGACACGCCGCGGAAGCCCTTCTCGGCGAAGAGCTCGGCCGCGATCGCCAGGATCTGCTCTCTCCGTTCGGTCACCGACCAAGGTTAGCGCCCGTTAACCCTCCGCTCGACCGCGGTGCTGCAACACCCCTGTCGCAGATCCCGAGGGTGCGCCGCGGCGTTTGTGACGCACCTCCGTCGCAGTTCCGCAAGGTGTCCCACGACGTTTGTGATGCACCCCTGCGTCACAAACCGCGCGGCACTACCCCGGGAACTGCAGCACCCCCGCGTCACATACTGCGCGGCACCACCCCGGGAACTGCAGCACCCCTGCTGCACAACCCGAAAACCTCCACCGCGGGATCCGGAGCGCCACTTCTCCACAGGTGGGATCCGACCACGTGCGCATCCGAGAGGACCATTGCTATTCCTGACCCATGCCACGACTGATCGACTACGGAGCGCGGTTCGAGCTCACCCGCGAGGCGGTGATCGCGGTGACGCTGCGCGAGGGAGCCGCGGCCGTGAACCTGCAGACGGTCTCCCGAGAGCTGGGCGTCTCGGTGGCCACGGTGCGCCGGTTCCTGGCGAGGGCCGGGGCGCTTCCGCAGCTGGGCCTGGAACACATCGAGCGGCAGCGCCGGAACCGGCGCATGAACGGTGGAGGTGTCAGCCTGGTGACCAACCCCTCTGTGCAACGCCTGATGGCGGCGCTCCGTCTCGAGCTGCCGTTGACCGAGCAGCGTCTCGAGGAGGCTCGCGTGTGGGACGCGCTTGTCAGGGCCAACCCCGGACCGGTCATCGACAAGTTCGAGGAGCGCGAGCGTCGAGTGCGGGGTGACCTCTTCGGTGCGCTGCTCCACAGGCTGGAGCTGCCAGAGGAGCAGCGACCACTGGAGCTGCTGCGGCTGACTGCTGTGATGACCGGGCTCACGACTCAGCTGGTCACGGGCGAGATCACGGCGGGGGCTGCAGAGGAGGTGATCGACCATCACCTGCTGGATCTGGCCGCGCACCCTGCCGACGGGGTAGCCTGATGTTAACGATCGTTAACCCACCCGCGAGGAGTTGCTTGATGGGCATGCCCGCACAGACGACCGAGACCGGTGGCATGCAGGCCCTGGTGGACGAGCTCCGCGAGCGCACGGCCCGCGTCTGGCAGGGCGGCTCGGAGGCGGCCCGCACCAAGCACACCGACCGCGGCAAGATGCTCGCCCGCGACCGGGTCGACGCCCTGCTGGACCCGGGCAGCCCGTTCCTGGAGCTGAGCCCGCTGGCGGCGTACGGAATGTACGACGACGGCCGCGGCAGGGACGGGGCTGGCAAGAACGGGGAGCCCGACGACTTCGCGGTCCCGAGCGCCAGCATCATCACCGGGATCGGCCGCGTCGAAGGGCGTGAGTGCGTGATCGTGGCCAACGACGCCACGGTCAAAGGCGGCACCTACTACCCGGTCACGGTCAAGAAGCACCTCCGCGCGCAGGAGGTGGCGCGGGCCAACAAGCTGCCGTGCATCTACCTGGTCGACTCCGGCGGTGCGTTCCTGCCGATGCAGGACGAGGTCTTCCCCGACAAGGAGCACTTCGGCCGGATCTTCTTCAACCAGGCCAACCTCTCCGCCGAGGGGATCCCGCAGATCGCCGCGGTGATGGGCTCGTGCACCGCGGGCGGCGCCTACGTGCCCGCGATGTCGGATGAGACCGTGATCGTCAAGGACCAGGGCACGATCTTCCTCGGTGGACCACCACTGGTGAAGGCCGCGACCGGCGAGGTCGTCACGGCCGAGGAGCTCGGCGGCGGCGACGTGCACGCCCGGATCTCGGGGGTGGTCGACCACCTCGCCGAGGACGACGCGCATGCGCTGGCGATCGTGCGCTCGATCGTGGCCACGCTGCCGACTCCGTCCGGCTTCGAGACGGTTGCTGCGTCTCGAGACGAGGCGGAGGTGGAGGAGCCGGTCGACGACCCCGCGGAGCTCTACACCGTGGTCCCGGCCGATACGCGCACGCCCTACGACGTCCGCGAGGTGATCACCCGGATCGTCGACGGCAGCCGCTTCCACGAGTTCAAGAAGCTCTACGCCGAGACCCTGGTCTGCGGCTTCGCGAAGATCTGGGGCCACGACGTCGGCATCGTGGCCAACAACGGCATCTTGTTCTCCGAGTCCGCCCGCAAGGGCGCGCACTTCATCGAGCTGTGCAACCAGCGACGAACCCCGATCGTGTTCTTGCAGAACATCACCGGCTTCATGGTCGGCAAGGAGTACGAGAACAACGGCATCGCCCGCGACGGCGCCAAGCTGGTCACCGCGGTGGCCTGCTCGGTGGTGCCGAAGTTCACCGTGGTGGTCGGCGGCTCGTTCGGCGCCGGCAACTACGGCATGTGCGGACGCGCCTACGACCCCCGCTTCTTGTGGATGTGGCCCAACGCCCGGATCTCGGTGATGGGCGGTGAGCAGGCCGCCTCGGTGCTCGCGACGGTGCGCCGCGACGGGATCGAGGCGAAGGGCGGCGAGTGGTCGGCCGAGGAGGAGGAGGGCTTCAAGGCCCCGATCCGCGACCAGTACGAGCACCAGGGCTCCCCGTACTACTCCACGGCCCGACTCTGGGACGACGGCATCATCGACCCCCTCGACACCCGCCGGGTGCTCGGCATGGGGCTCGCCGCCGCGGCGAACGCGCCGGTGCCGCCCCCCTCCTACGGCATCTTCAGGATGTGAGCGCAGTGATCACCCGTCTGCTCATCGCCAACCGCGGCGAGATCGCCTGCCGGATCATCCGGACCGCCCGCGCGATGGGGCTGCACACGATCGCGCTGCACACCGAGCTCGACCGGTCGGCGCCGCACGTGCGCGCGGCCGACGAGTCCGTCGCGATCGGCTCCTACCTCGACATCGACGCGGTGCTCGCTGCGGCGCAGGCGAGCTCGGCCGACGCGATCCACCCCGGCTACGGCTTCCTCTCCGAGCGCTCGGCCTTCGCCCGCGCCGTCGAGGACGCCGGCCTGACCCTGGTCGGGCCCAGCTCCGCGGTGATGGACCAGATGGGCCGCAAGGACGCCGCCCGCGAGATCGCGGTGGCGGCCGGGGTCCCGGTGGTCCCCGCCTACGACGTCGAGGGCGCAGCCGACTCCTTCGACTACCCGGTCCTGGTCAAGGCCGCTGCCGGTGGCGGCGGCAAGGGCATGCGCGTGGTCCGCGAGGCCGGGGAGTACGCCGAGGCGGTGGCCGCCGCCCGGCGCGAGGCACTCTCCTCCTTCGGCGACGACACCATGCTGGTGGAGAAGTACGTCGAGTCGGGGCGCCACATCGAGGTCCAGGTGATCGGGGACGCGCACGGCCGGGTGCTGCACCTCTTCGAGCGGGACTGCTCGACCCAGCGGCGGCACCAGAAGGTGCTCGAGGAGGCACCCGCGCCGACGATCAGCGCCGAGCAGCGCGAAGAGGTCACCGCGGCAGCGGTCGCGCTCGCCCGACAGGTCGGCTACGTCAACGCCGGCACCGTGGAGTTCCTGCTCGACAACGCCACCGGCAAGACCTACTTCCTGGAGATGAACACCCGTCTCCAGGTCGAGCACCCCGTCACCGAGCTCGTGGTGTCGGTCGCCGGGGAGAGCCTGGACCTCGTCGAGCTCCAGCTCCTCGTCGCCGGCGGCGAGCCGTTGGCGATGACCCAGGACCAGGTGCGGCTCACCGGGCACGCGATCGAGGCCCGTGTCTATGCCGAGGACTCCTTCGGCGGCTTCCTGCCGCAGGCCGGCACCGCGACCCACGTGCAGTGGCCCACGGGCGTGCGCGTGGACGAGGCTCTGGAGAGCGGCCAGGTGGTGAGCACCTCCTACGACCCCATGCTCGGCAAGGTGATCGCCTTCGGCCGCGACCGCGAGGAGGCACGCCGCCGGTTGGTCGACGCTCTGGGTGCGACCACGATCCTGGGGCTGACCACCAACACCGGTTTCCTGCGCGCGCTCGCCGCCACCGAGGAGTTCCGCGACGCGACGATCGACACCGCCTGGCTGGACACCGTCTCCTACGAGGAGGGCGCACTGGCGCGGCCGTCCTCCGCGGTGCCCCGGGCCCTCGCTGCCTGGGCGGCCGCGCCCCGCCCCGAGGGCGACTCGCCCTTCCGGCCCGACGGCTGGCGGATGTGCGGGGAGCACGCCCCGGTCCGGGTCGACCTCGACCCCGTCGTCGTGGTTCGTGCCGACCGGATCGACCAGACCCGCGCGGTCGAGCTCGCCCACCACACCGACGGGTCGGTCTTCGACCTGACCCTGGCCCTCGACGGGGTCGCCGAGCGCGGTCGCGGCCGGGTCGGCCGGCACCAGGTCGAGGTGGTCCACCAGGGCCAGCGGTTCGTCTTCGAGCGTCCCGACGTCTTCGCCTCCCACGGCCCCGCTGCCGGAGAGGGCAGCCTGACCGCTCCGATGCCGGGCACCGTCCTCGCCGTCGACGTGGCGCAGGGGGACACTGTGGAGCAGGGTCAGCGGCTCGGCGTACTGGAGGCGATGAAGATGGAGCTGGCGCTCAAGGCGCCCTTCGACGGCACCGTCACCACCGTCGGCGCCGCGGTCGGCGACCAGGTCGCCCTGGGCCAGGTGCTCTTCGTGGTGGAGGAGGCCCCCGGTGGTTGAGAAGGTCACGATCTACGAGGTCGGCCCCCGCGACGGCCTGCAGAACGAGAGCACCGTGGTCCCTCTCGAGGCCAAGGCTGAGTTCATCGAACGCCTGCTCGCCGCCGGCCTCCCGGTCGTGGAGGCGACCAGCTTCGTGCACCCCAGGTGGGTGCCCCAGCTGGCCGACGCCGCCGAGCTGATGGAGCGCCTCGGCGAGACCGGGCGCGGGCTGCCGGTGCTGGTCCCCAACGAGCGCGGCCTCGACCGGGCGCTGGAGCTCGGCTGTGAGCACATCGCCATCTTCGGCAGCGCGACCGAGACCTTCGCGCAGCGCAACCTCAACCGCAGCCTCGAGGAACAGTTCGCGATGTTCGAGCCCACGGTGACCCGCGCCCGGGCTGCGGGGATGGACGTCCGCGCCTACGTGAGCATGTGCTTCGGGGACCCGTGGGAGGGCGAGGTGCCCATCGACCAGGTGGTCGAGGTCGGCAAGCGGCTCTTCGACCTCGGCGCCAGCCAGCTCTCCCTCGGCGACACGATCGGCGTCGGCACTGCCGGGCACGTGGGTGAGCTGCTCACCGCCTTCAACGAGTCCGGCCTGGCCAACGACGTGCTGGCGGTGCACTTCCACGACACCTACGGCCAGGCGCTGGCCAACGCCTACGCCGCGCTGCAGCACGGGATCACCACCTTCGACGCCAGCGCCGGCGGCCTCGGCGGCTGCCCCTACGCCAAGAGCGCGACCGGCAACCTGGCCACCGAGGACCTCGTCTGGATGCTCACCGGCCTCGGCGTCGAGACCGGGGTCGACCTGGGCGCGCTGGTGGAGACCAGCCGGTGGATGGCCGGGGTCCTGGGCCGACCCAGTCCCTCGCGGGTGGTCACCGCCCTGACGTCGTAGTCCCGGGGCCGAGGCGGTACGGCAGAATGCGCGCATGAGCCGCCGAGTCCTGATGCACGTGGGGACACCGAAGAGCGGCACCAGCTATCTGCAGGACCGGCTGGCCCTGAACCGGGAGGGTCTGCGAGCCCAGGGGCTCGACTACGTGGAGACCCGCACCGGCGACCACTTCGAGGCCGCGCTCGACCTTCTCGGCGAGCGGTGGGCCGGCGCCGAGAAGGCAGCCAAGGGGCAGTGGGACGCCCTGGTCGCCGAGGCTCGGCGCAGCCGCGGTGACGTGCTGGTCAGCCACGAGATCCTCGCCGCGGTGCCCCCCGAGCGCGCGCGCCGCGCGACCCGGGCCTTCGCCGACGCCGAGCTGCACGTCGTGGTGACCGCACGCGACCTCGCCCGGCAGGTGCCCGCCGAGTGGCAGGAGCGGGTCAAGCACCGCGGCCGCCGCGACTACGAGCGCTTCCTCGACGCGATGGTGCGCAACCACGCCCGCACCGACTGGCAGATGTGGTTCTGGCGGGTCCAGGACCTGCCGTCGGTCCTGACCACCTGGGGCACCGACCTGACGCCGGACCGGGTGCACCTGGTCACCGTGCCGGCGCCCGGCGGTGAGCCCACCGCGCTGTGGGACCGGTTCGCCTCGGTCCTCGGGCTCGACCCCGGGGCGCCGTACGCCGAGACCGAGACCACCAACGCCTCCCTGGGCGGTGCCGAGGTGACCCTGCTGCGCCGGCTCAACGTCGCCCTGGCCGAGCGCGAGCTGCCGCGCACCACCTACGTCACCTGGGTCCGCGAGATGATCGTGCGCGACGTCCTCGCCCAGCGGCAGCAGATGCAGCGGGCCAGCGTGCCGCCCAGGCACCGCCCGTTCGTCGAGGACGTGACCGCCGGCTGGCTGGAGTGGGTGCGCCAGTCCGGGGTCGACGTCGTCGGCGACCTCGACGACCTCCTCCCGCGGTGGCCCGACGACGAGGACGCCTGGACCAGCCCCGACGACGCCGATCCCGCCGTGGTCGCCGAGGCGGCGATCGAGGCCCTGGCCCACGTCCTCGACGAGATCGCCCAGGGGCGTGGCGACCGCAGCCCGGTGGCCCGGATCGCGCGACGGCTGCGCAGTTGAGCCGGCCCGGCTACGACGAGGCCGTCGCCTCCTGGTCCGCCCACCTGCGGTCGGGGGGTACGACGACCTGGTCGGCCTGGCGCTCCACGGTCCCAGCAGCCCTCCCTGAGGGGACCACCCCGCACCACCCCACCCCGGACGCCGTCCACCTCGAGCTCGTCCGTCGGTTGAACCTGCAGTCCGCCACGCCGCACCCGGCGCTGGCCGACCTCGTGCTCGCCACCGGCACCCCCGGTCGTGGCCGCGTCGACGTGCCGCTGCCGTGGCCCGCCGAGCCGCACGGGTTCGGCTCCCCGCCGATCGAGCCCGACCAGCTGCCCGCCGAGGAGCTGAACCGGCTCGCCGTCGGCGTCCTGGCCCGGTTGCTGCCCGGCGTACCTCCGCGCCCGCCGGAGCCCGGACCCGACCGCTGGCCGCTGCCGTGGCGGCGCCGGTTCCGGCTCTACGGCGCACCGGAGACCGTGGCGGTCGTGCGCAGGATGCTGCTGGACCAGGGCTTGGTGGAGTCCGACTGGCGACCGGTGCACGTGGTCCTCGGCCGGCCGCTGGACGTGATGCTCGCCGAGCACTGGGCAGCCCGGACCCGCCGCGGCGGCGCGATGGCCCTGGGCACGGTGTGGCGCCGCAGGCTGGCGGCGGACCGGTTGCCCCGCGGCCTGGACCTCCCGGCCCTCGCCCGGGACCTGGCCGGGCGGCCGCACGAGCCGGTGCACGTCGTCGTCGGCCGGGACCCCGAGCACGTGGCGGCCCTCGTCGCCGGAGTCCTCGGCGTCCGCGAGGCAGCCCTGGCCCCGACCACCGACCCGACGCTCACCGACCTGACGCGCAGGCTCAACCGGCTGCTCACGCTGACCGAGGGGCCGGCGCGCGTGCGCGAGCTGGCGGCGACGCTCGCCGCGACGGTGCTCGACCCCGCTGCCCCGCCGCGTTCGACCCACCCCGCACCGCCGCCACGGGCCCGCGACTGGGCCGAGCAGACGGCGCGGCGGATGGCCCACCGGCTCCAGGGGGGTCCCGCCGAGGCTGGCTACGCTGTGCACGGCACCCTCGGCGACCTGTCCCCTGTCCTGCCGGCCGACGGACGCACCGACCGGCCCACCCCCAGGGGACCGGACCCCGACGAGACCCTCGGACTCGCGCTCACCGCCTGCCTGAAGGCCTGGACGCTGCAAGGAGGACCCTGATGGCGCAACGCGTCTTCATCCACGTCGGCGCCCCCAAGACCGGCACCTCGTTCGTGCAGGACATCTTGTTCCAGCACCGCGAGAGTCTCCGCGAGGAGGGGATCCTCTACCCGGCCGACCGGCACGACGCCCACTTCCTCGCGGCCCTGGACCTGATGGACCTGCCCTGGGGCGGCCTCGAGCGCGAGGCAGTCGGGTCCTGGGACCGGCTCGCCGCAGAGGTCCGCGCCTGGAAGGGCACCGCGATCATCAGCCACGAGATCCTCGGCAACGCCTCCCGCGTGCACGTCGCCCGCGCCCTGGCCTCGCTCGGTGAGGCCGAGGTGCGCCCGGAGATCCACGTCGTGCTCTCGGCCCGCGACCTGGTCCGCCAGATCCCGGCGGAGTGGCAGGAGAACGTCAAGCACCGGCGCACGATGCCCTTCGCCACCTTCCTGGACAACCTTCGCGAGGAGGAGCGCAGCAGCCAGGTGGCGCAGTGGTTCTGGGCGGTCCAGGAGGTCCCGGACGTGCTCGACCGCTGGGGCAGCGACGTGCCCCGCGAGCAGGTGCACCTCGTCACCGTGCCCCCCTCGGGTGCCGGGCCGACGGTTCTCTGGGAGCGGTTCGCCGGGCTGTTCGGCCTCGACGCGGTCCGCTACGCCCCGACCGACCGGGCCAACGCCTCCCTCGGGGTGCCCGAGTCGGCGATGGTGCGCCGGCTCAACACCCGCCTCAACGACGTACTCCCCAACCATCGCTACCGCGCCCTGGTCCGGGAGCTGCTGGTCCACCGCAACCTCTCGCAGCGGCAGGGCTCGCCCCGGCTGGCGCTGCCCACCGACACCTACGCCTGGGCCAGCGACCTGAGCCGCAAGTGGGTCAGCGAGCTCGCGCTGCGGGGCTACGACGTGGTCGGCGAGCTCGACGACCTGCTGGCGCCCGGCCCGGCGCCGTACGTCGACCCGGACACCTGTGAGGAGGCCGAGGTGGCCGACGCCGCGATCGACGCACTCGCGATCATGACCGGCGAGGCCGCGCGGCTGCTCGAGGTGGAGGAGCACCTGCACGCCGACATCGCCGACCTGATGGGCCAGCTCGACCGCTTCCACGGCACCTGGAGCTACCGGGCCAAGGAGCGGTTGGTCGCCCTGTCCCACACCAACCCGGTCGCCCGGGCCGCGCTGTTCGTCTACCGGCGCTTGCGGGGCAGGAACTCACGGTCCACGTAGCGCCCGATCTTCCAGGTCGAGTAGCCGTCGGTCCCCGCGCCCACGACGCCGCCGACCACGGGCACCCGCCGACCCACGGTGGTGGCGATCCGCTTGCCGGCCACCTTGGTGATCAGCTCGGAGGCGACCTCGTTGGCCATCACGTTGTTGATGTGCGGGTCGTGGACCGGGGCGGTGGCCAGCGCCATCGGCGTGCCGGGGAGCTTCTTCTTCTTGATCATCGCCAGCATCCGCTCCTCGCCCAGCAGACAGGCCAGGATCGCGTTGCGCGTGCGCGGGTCGGCCAGGTCGTAGCCGCGCAGGTGCACGATCGCGGCCACCATCCGGCACTGGATCAGCGCGAGCCCGGCGATGTTGGCGGGCACCGTGACCGTCATCGTCACCAGGCCGCCGATGTTGGTCACGAAGCCCTGCGCCCCGGCGAGCCGGACGTGGGTCTCGATCAGCTGCTTGATCGCGGCGTCGACGTCGTCCTTGTGCGTGTCGAGGGTCTTCTCGGCCGCCAGCGCGGCTCCGTCGAGCGGGCCGGCACCCCGGATCGCACGCTCCAGCGCCTGGTGCACGAAGCCGGCGGTGACGTTGGGCGCGAGCTCGGTGATCTTCGGCGCCAACGCCTGCCCGAGACGCTTCGACATGCTCATGGGGCTCAGCGTACAAACCAGCCTGCAAACCGGTCTGCATCGACCCTCGAGACCCGCCATGCGCCACGATGGGGCGGTGCCCCTCGAACCCCCCTCGTCGCCGTGGGCGTTCCCGCATCCTGAGTCGGCACGGGGCGACCTGGTGGCGCTGGGCGGTGACCTCGAGGCCGGGACCCTGCTTGCGGCCTACCGCCAGGGGCTGTTCCCGATGCGGGTCGAGGAGGTCCCGCAGGAGATGGCCTGGTGGTCGCCGCTGGCGCGCGGGGTGCTGCCACTCGACGGCATGCGGGTCAGCCACTCGCTGCGCCAGTCCGCGAAGCGGTTCACGATCTCGGTGGACACCGCCTTCCCCGACGTCCTCGCCGGCTGCGCCGACCCGGCCCGCCCCTCGGGTTGGATCGACGACTCCATCGCGGCGGCCTACCTGCGCCTGCACGAGCTCGGCTGGGCGCACTCGGTCGAGGCCTGGCGCGACGGCGAGCTGGCCGGCGGGCTCTACGGCGTGGCCGTCGGCGGGCTGTTCGCGGGCGAGTCGATGTTCAGCCGGGCGCGGGACGCCTCCAAGGTCGCGCTGCTCGGCCTGGTCGACCTCCTGCGCGACGAGTACGCCGACCGCCGGCTGCTCGACACCCAGTGGCAGACCCCGCACCTGGCCACGCTCGGGGTGGTCGAGATCGGCCGCCGCGACTACCTGCGCCGGCTCGCCGACGCGCTGATCGTGCCGCTGCCGGCCGCGTTCACTTGAGGAACTTCGAGGTCCTCCGGTCCGCGAGCGGCTTCCCGCCGGTCTGGCAGGTGGCGCAGTACTGCAGGCTGGAGTCGGCGAAGCTGACCTCGCGCACGACGTCGCCGCAGACCGGGCAGGTCTCGCCGGTGCGGCCGTGCACCGCGAGGTGGCTCTTCTTCTCGCCCTTGAGCTCGCTGGCCGCGAGCCCGCTGGACCGGGCCACCGCGTCGCCGAGGACCTCGCGGATGGCGTCGTACAACGTCTGCAGCTCGGTCTCGCTGAGGCTGTTGGCCGCCTTGAACGGCGAGAGCCGCGCGGCGTGCAGCAGCTCGTCACTGTAGGCGTTGCCGATGCCCGCGATGTTGCTCTGGTGGCGCAGCACGCCCTTGATCTGGGCGCGGCCGGCCCGCTCCAGGATCTCGGCGAGCACCTCGACGGTGAAGTCCTCGGACAGCGGGTCCGGGCCGAGCCGGGCGATCCCCTCGATCGTGCCGGGATCGCGCACGACGTAGAGCGCCAGGCTCTTGCGGGTGCCGGCCTCGGTGATGTCGAGGCCGGAGTCGTCGTCGAGCACGATCCGCGCCGCCAGCGGGGACTTGTTGCTCGGCCGCGGCGGGGTCTGGGGCACCTGCTCCTTGAACCGGATCCAGCCGGCCCGGGCCAGGTGCAGCACCAGGTGGGTGCCGCCGACGTCGAGGTCGAGGAACTTCCCGTGCCGGCTGACCCCGTCGACCAGGCCGCCGGCCAGCGCCGTGACCGGCGGGTCGTAGGTCTTCAGGCAGCTGAACGCGGCGATGTCGACCCGGGCGATCGCGCGCCCGGTCAGCCGCCGGGACAGGTCCTGGACCAGCGCTTCGACCTCGGGCAGCTCGGGCACGAGCACACGGTAGTACGCCGGGGAACGGTCCGCGGCGGATAACTCCCTGCTCTCTGGCGCGTTGTGATAGCGACGTCTTCGAAAGGCCGCACATGCGCGCACGCCCCTTCTTCACCGGTTCGCTCCTCCTCGCGGTCTGCGCCGCGGCACTCGCCACCCCCGCCCAGGCCGGGACCTCCACCGACCCGGCTCCGGGGACCCCCGCCTACGTGCAGCGGGACCTGACCAACCTCGCCGACGCCTACGGCCGGATCACCGGCCCCGGCGGGCAGCTGCAGAACCCGGCCTACCTGCCGGCTCTGGTCACCGAGAGCACCGCCGCGCACGCCGCGCAGCTGCTCGAGCAGGTCGCCACGCCCACCCGGCTGGCGATCACGCCCGGCACGGTCGTGCCCGGCTGGAACGTCGGCAACCCGCTGCGCGCGGGCTGGAACGGCACCCGAGGCGTGAGCCGGCGGGTCGGCTTCACCAACAAGTACGGCGCCCTGCTCCGCGGCACCGTCTACCGGCCCAAGCCCGGCCGTCGCGACCCCTACACCGGTGCCCGGCTGCGCGGTCCCTTTCCGGGCGTGGTGATCACGACCGGTTCGGTGCAGGGCAGCGAGGGGATGTACCGCTGGCTGGCCCAGGACCTCGCCGAGCGCGGCTACGTGGTGCTCACCTACGACGTGCAGGGCCAGGGCGCCAGCGAGACCCTGCCGCACGGCTCCTCCCCCGCCGGTGAGGCCGACGCGCTGCCCTTCTGCAACCCGTTCGCGGCTCCGCTCGACGGCGAGCAGTACGGCTGTCCCGGCGTACCGGCGCAGCAGCTGTCCAACTTCGTCGTCGGCACCCGCGACGCCTTGTCGTTCTTCACCTCCACCCCCTCGCGGCGCTACGCCAACCCGCGGTCCGCCGGAGCCCCGGTGACGGCGTACAACCCCTACTGGCGCCTCTTCGACCGCAGCCGCGACCGGCGTACGGCGACCCGCGGCCGGACCACCCGGATCGCGGTGATCGGGCACTCGATGGGGGCCGCCGCGGTCTCGAAGGTGCAGGCCACCGACCGACGGGTGATGGCCGTCGTGGCGCTGGACAAGCTCACCGGTGCCGGCAGCGAGGGCCCGCTCAACGGCGAGGGCAACACCCCGGTCGCCCCGGCGCTGGGCCTGCAGTCGGAGTACGGGTTCACCGTCTCCCCCTGGTTCGCCAGCGGCGGCTCCTCGCTGAGCCCCGGTCCGAGCCCGCAGGGCCCGGACCCGCGACGCGAGCGACGTACCGGCTTCGAGGCCTGGAAGCGCGCCGGGGTGGACAGCATGCTCGTGGTGCCCCGGGCCTCCACCCACCTGGACTACACCGACATCCCGCTGGTGCTCCCGGCGAGCCGCCACGGCCAGGCACTGTCGAGCTACTACACCCAGGCCTGGCTGGACCGGTACCTGCGGCACCGCCGCAACGACCGGGCGCTGACCGCGACCACGATGCGCTACCTCGAGCCGGTCGGCGCCGGCCGGTGGCAGCCGGTCACGCTGCGGCGCGCCGGCCAGCTGAGCTTCTACTACTGCTCGGCCTACCGGTTCCGCTCCGGCAAGCGCTGGCTCAGCAACGGCGATGTCTCCCGGGTGGGTGGCTGCGGCGGCTGACCCCCGATGTCAGGACTCGCTAGCGAAATCTAGGACATTCCCTAGATGGGTCGATACCCTCCGATCGTGGACCCGATCAGGAACCCCTATGCCCCCGGCGCCGGCCAGCGCCCGCCCGAGCTCGCCGGCCGGGACCGTGAGCTCGCGCAGTTCGAGGTGACCCTGGAGCGCGTCGCCGCCGGTCGGCCCGACCGCAGCATGGTGCTCTCCGGGCTGCGCGGGGTGGGCAAGACCGTGCTGTTGAACTCGCTGCGCAGCCTCGCGGTCAAGCGCGCGTGGGGCACCGGCAAGATCGAGGCCCGCCCCGACCAGTCCCTGCGGCTGCCGTTGGCCCAGGCGGTGCACGCGGCGGTCCGCGAGGTCTCGCACCGACACCGCGACCCCGAACGCGTGGAGCAGGTCTCCGGCGTACTCAAGGCCTTCGCGCTGCGCGCCGATCTCAAGGACCGCAAGGCCGGCCCGCGCCAGAACCGCTGGCAGCCGCCGCTCGAGGTGGTCGCCGCCCGCGGCCGCGCCGACTCCGGGGACCTCGAGCTCGACCTGGTCGAGCTGTTCACCGACGTCGCCACGCTCGCCGGGGACCTCGGCGTCGGGATCGCGCTGTTCATCGACGAGATGCAAGACATCTCCGCCCCCGAGCTGGGCGCGCTGTGCGGCGCCGTCCACGAGATCAGCCAGCAGGGTGCCCCGCTGATCGTGGTCGGCGCCGGCCTGCCGCACCTGCCGGTCGCACTGGCCGCCTCGAAGTCCTACGCCGAGCGGCTCTTCCGCTACGTCTCGGTCGACCGCCTGCCCCGGGCGATGGCCGAGCGCGCCTGGACCCTGCCCGCCGGCACCGAGGACGTCACCTTCGAGCCCGGTGCCCTCGAGGAGCTCTACCGGCTCACCGACGGCTACCCCTACTTCGTGCAGGCCTACGGCAAGGTCACCTGGGACGTGGCCATCGAAGCGCCGATCCGCGCCGAGGACGTCCGGACCGCCGCCCCCGAGGCCGAGTCGGAGCTCGCCGTCGGCTTCTTCGGAGCCCGCTACGACCGGGCCACCCCCGCCGAGCGCGACTACATGGTGGCGATGGCCGACCTGGGCGCGGACAACGACGACCAGGCGGTGAGCACCGCCGACATCGCCCGGCTGCTCGCGCGCAAGCCGCAGTCGCTCTCCCCCGCCCGCGACGGCCTGATCAAGAAGGGCCTGGTGTTCTCCGGCGAGCGCGGCACCGTCGCCTTCACCGTCCCCCACTTCGGCCAGTTCCTCCGCAACCAGCGCTGACGGCTAGACCAGCCCGGCGCCTGACCACGCCCGTCCGGCAAGCCGCCGTCCACAGGGGGCAAAGGTGTGCAGAATGGGTACATGGCGCAGGCTCGACCCCAGGTGGTGGCCCATCGCGGTTCCAGTGCGGTCAACCCCGAGCACACCCTCGGCGCCTACAAGGCGGCCCTCGACGAGGGGGCCGAGGCCCTCGAGTGCGACGTCCGACTCACCGCCGACGGCCACCTCGTGTGCGTGCACGACCGCGACCTGCGGCGTACGGCGTACCGCGAGGGCGTCGTCTCCACGATGGAGCTCGCCGACCTCCAGGACCTCGACGTGGCCTCGTGGAAGCACCCCTGGGCCGAGCTCGACGACGAGGCCCCCGACACCGACCCCGAGCTCAACCAGGTGCTCACCCTGCGCCGCCTGCTGGAGACCGTCGCCGCCTACCCCCGCCACGTCGGGCTGGCGATCGAGACCAAGCACCCGACCCGCTATGCCGGCCTGGTCGAGCGCCGGCTGGTGCAGCTGCTCGACGAGTTCGGCTGGGCCGGCAAGGACTCCCCCGCGCGGGTGATGTCGTTCTCCTGGGTGGCGCTTCGCCGGATCCAGCGGATCGCCCCGGACCTCGAGCTGGTGCTGCTGATCAGCTCCCCGCAGCAGTGGTGGCGCGCGCGGCCGTTCGCGGAGAACAACTGGATCGCCGGTCCGGGGATCGAGGTGCTGCGCGAGCACCCCGACCTGATCCGCCGGATCGCCCGCACCGGCACCCGGCTGCACTGCTGGACGGCGAACACCCCCGAGGACTTCGAGCTCTGCGTCCGGCTCGGCGTCGAGGCCGTGATCACCGACCGGCCGGCCAACGCCCTGGCCTATCTCTCCGAGCGGCTCGCCTGAGTTTACGGACCGCAACCGGGGGAACCATCTCCGCAATCTCGCCCCGACCAGCGATCGCGGAGAAGCGCATGACGCATCCCCCTGACTGTCTGCCTGACGACGCGACCCACCACCTCGACCTCCCCTTCACCCCGCAGAGCGCCCGGGTCGCGCGGGCCCGGCTGCTGGAGTCGATGTGCGACGTCCTCGACGAGACCCGGCGTGAGGACGCGCGACTGGTCGTCAGCGAGCTCGTCGGCAACTCGGTGCGCCACGGCCGCCCGCTGGCCGACGGCACCGTCCGCGTCACCTGGCGCCACAGCCTGGACATGCTGCACATCGCCGTCACCGACGGTGGCGCGCCCACCCGGCCCCAGGCACGCCGTGCCGGTGTCTCCGACCTCGGCGGCCGGGGGCTGGGCATCGTGGAGACCCTGGCTGCGGGGTGGTGGGTCGAGAGCAGCCCGGCACGGACGACGGTGCACGCCCAGCTCTCCTTGGCCTGAGCCCCCCGCCTAGTCTCCTCGCATGGGCAAGAAGTCGCGCGACCGAAACCGTTCCCTCCAGACCGTCCCTGCCGAGGGGGCAGCCGGGGCAGACGGGGCCACCGGCGCCACCGTCGGGCCCCGCCAGCCCTGCCCGTGCGGCTCCGGGCGGCGCTACAAGGCCTGTCACGGCAGCCAGGACGGTGCCCCGCCGGTGTACGCCGCCCGCCCCTTCGCCGGTCTCACCTCGGAGGCCGACCTGATCGCCGTACGCGAGTTCGTCCCGGCCGCGACCGCCCCGGTGACCCTGCGCGACTCCGAGCGCCGGGTGCTGCTCTGCTCGCTGCTGCCGGGCGCGGCCCCCGCGCTGGTCCGCGAGGACGGCACCATCTGGCTCGGCCTCCAGGTGCAGCACTCCTACGGCGACCCGAGCCGCGACCTCGGCGCGGTGCTCGAGGCCGCCCTGGAGGCGGAGCCCGGCGCCACCGTCGGTCTGACCAGCCCTCCCGGCGAGGGCGCCCGCCTGCAGGACCTGGTCACCGAGGAGCCGCTGGAGTTCACCGTGCACCAGGGCTTCGACTTCTGGATCTCCGACCTCGAGGACAGCGACGGCAGCCTCGCGGCGGCACTGGAGACGGCCAACGGGTCCGCGGCACCCACCGAGCGGGTCGAGGGTGTGGAGGCGGCGTACTGGACCCGGGCCGGCGAGCGCGAGTACCTGCGCTGGGTGCAGGCCGGTGACGAGGACCGTGTGCTCGACGCCCTGGCCCGACTGCACGTCGCCGGAGACCACCAGCTCGTGGAGGGCGACCGGCTGATCGGCATGTTCCGCGTGCACGGCGTGGTGGTCCCGGTCTGGGACCTGCCGCCCGGCACGGGTGCTGCCGGCGTCGCCGCCGCAGCACCCCGGCTGGCCGAGACGATGGCAGCGGCGATCGCCGACACCACCGCGCTGACCACCGAGCAGCGCTCCGCACGGGCCGGCCTGGCCAGCCGACAGGTGACCATCCGCTGAGGCAATTTCAGGGCAGACCCCGACTTGTCGGTCTTTGATCTATGCATTACCTTTTTCTCTGCCCGGTCGATGTTGTCCCCCCCGTCAACGTCGGCCGGGCACCTGTTTTCCGGGGTCTCCCCGCTTGTGGCGCAGGGGTGCACCAGTTCCGGCGGTCTCCGCCGTCGGTGCTCGGCGTCCGCGGTCCTGAGACCGGCCCGCCGGGCTCCGGCCTCGCTGGTCAGGGCTCGTCGCGCGCGATCGGGCAGGACATGCACCGCGGACCGCCCCGGCCCGAGCCCAGCTCGGAGCCCGCGATCGCGATCACCTCGATGCCGGCCTCCTCCAGGCGGCTGTTGGTCTCCACGTTGCGCTCGTAGGCGACCGCCACCCGCGGCGCCACGGCCAGGGTGTTGTTGCCGTCGTCCCACTGCTCGCGCTCGGCGGTGACCGGGTCCAGACCGGTGTCGATCTGGTGCAGGGTGTCGATCTCCATCGCCTTGGCGGCGGCGACCAGGAACGGCTCGGCCTCGGCGACGTGCAGCGTGCCGTCCTCGGCGGCGGTGACGGCGTGCGCGGTGAGGTGGTCGGCGACGTTGGGGTACATCACGATCTTGTCGACATCGACCATCGTGCACACGGTGTCGAGGTGCATGGTGGCGCGCTCCTGCGCGATGGGTACGGCGAGCACGGTGTGCGCGCTCCCGTCCGCGAACAGCTGCCGCGCCAGCCGCTCGACGCCGGCGGGCGTCGTCCGCTCCCCGACGCCGACGGCGATCACACCGCGCGACATCAACAGCACGTCACCGCCCTCGACGTGCTCGCGGTGCCAGCCGTGGATCTTCGGTGAGCCGGCGAAGCGCGGGTGGTCGGTGTAGATCAGCTCGGTCAGCTGGCTCTCGCGCTCGCGGGCCGGCATCGCCAGCGAGGTGATCGCGACCTGCCCGCCGATCCAGACGCTGGAGTCGCGGGTGAACAGCAGGTTCGGCAGCGGGTCGATCAGGAAGTCGTCGCTGTGCAGCAGGCTGGTGACCAGGCCGAAGCCGCCGCGGACCTCGTCGTTGCGCAGCCCGGCGGTCAGCACGTCCTTGAGGCGCTCGGGCTCGAGGTCGCGCAGGGCCTGACGCAGGTAGTCCCGCAGGCTGTCGCCGAGCCGCAGCGACTCGAGCACCCCGGAGATGGCGTGCTCGCGCGCGCTCGCGGCGGCGAGGGTCTCCACGAGCAGGTCGGTCAGGTAGAGCACCTCGACCCCACGGCTGGTCAGCGCCTCGGCGAAGGCGTCGTGCTCCTCCTGCGCGCGGCTGACCCAGGGGATGCCGTCGAAGAGCAGCTTGTCGTTGTTGCGCGGGGTCAGGCGCTGCAGCTCTGGTCCGGGACGGTGCAGCATCACCGTTCGCAGCCGTCCGACCTCGGTGGAGACGCCGTGCGAGACGCTGTGGTTTGCCTGCGCTGGGTGAGTCATGCGGGCCAGCCTAGAGCCCGGCGAGCAGCTCTGCGGCCGTGACCGCGGCGAGAATCAGGCAGACGCCGGCGCCGAGGTAGTGGATCAGCGAGAGCCTGATCCGGCGCAGCAGGAACCGGCCGGCCAGCACCGCGATCCCCGAGACGACGAGCAGCGCGGCCCAGGCACCCACGAAGACGCTGACCGGGTGGCCGTAGCGCGCGATCATCGAGATCGTCAGCAGCTGGGAGAGGTCGCCCCACTCGGCGGCGAAGAGCACAACGAACGAGGTCGCCACCGCCTGCAGGCCGGTGCGTGACTCGGTGGCCCGCGCCGCGAACTCCTCCTCCTGCTCCTTCTCCTCCGCCTCCGCGCCGGGGGCGGAGCGGAACAGCACGAGCGCACCGACCAGGAAGATCACCAGCGCGACGCTCTTGATCAGGGTCTCTGGCAGGTAGGTCGCGAGGTGCCCGGCCAGCACCGCGATCAGCGTCTGGAGGAAGAAGGCGAGCCCGACGCCGACCCACACCGCGAGCGGACGGTAGCGGGTGGAGAGCACCAGAGCGGCGATGAAGGTCTTGTCGGGCAGCTCGACGACGAAGATCGCGCCGAAGACGATCGCGATCACACCCAGCGACATCAGGCGATCCCGGAGGCAGCCGCGACTGCCTGGGCCATCACGGTCTTGACCGGACGGTGCAGCGCCCGGGCCGCCGCCGCGACGTCCTCGAACTCGGGCTGCACGGTGACCACCTCCCCGTCGTGGCGGGCCACCTTGACCGAGACCGCCTGCCCCTCCACGTCGACGTCGACCAGCTCCCGGTCGAGGTAGTGCTTGCCGACGGTGGTCTCGCGCATCCCGATGGTCGAGGTCTGCCGGTAGACCTCACGCCGTACGACGTCGAGGCGGTCGGCCGGCACCAGCACGCTCAGGGTGTGCGCCGGGCGACCCTTCTTCATCAGGATCGGCGTCAGCCACGCGTCGCTCGCGCCCGCCTCGAGCAGGGCGGCGATCACGATCGGCCAGATCCGCGGGTCGAGGTCGTCGATGTTGGTCTCCAGCAGCCACGGACCCAGAACGGGGCCGGCGGGCCCGACTTCACTCTCGGAGCGGCCGAGCAGCAGCCGCAGCACGTTGGCGTGGCCCTCGGGGTCGCGGCCGCCCGCGCCCACGCCTACCCGGTCGACCGACATCGCCGGCTGGGAGCCCCAGGCGTCGGCCATCGTCGCGAGCAGTGCGGCTCCTGTCGGCGTGCACAGCTCCAGCTCGACCGGCCCGCCGGAGGTCGGCACCCCCCTGAGGAGCTCGACCACCGCCGGCGGCGGAACCGGCAGGTGGCCGTGCTCGCTGCGCACACTGCCACCGCCCACCGACACCCTCGAGACCACGACGTGCTCCAGCCCGAGGTGCACCATCCCGGCGCACGCACCGACCACGTCCGCGATCGCGTCCAGCGCGCCCACCTCGTGGAAGTGCACGTCCTGCGGCGAGCTGCCGTGCACCCGCCCTTCGGCCTCGGCCAGTCGCGCGAACACGTCGTGGGCCAGGGAGCGGACGTCCTCGTGCAGCCCGGCGCCGGCCAGCAGGATCTCGACGTCGCGCCAGGTCCGGTGCTCAGCAGATCCCATCCCCGGGCCGCCGACGTCGACGTGGCAGCGGATCGCGGTGAACCCGCCTCGGGAGACCCGCTCGGTGTGCAGCTCCACCTGCCCGGGCGCGACCTTGTCGACGGCGTCGCGCAGCACCCCGACGGGCACGCCCAGGTCGATGAGGGCACCGAGGAACATGTCCCCGCTGGCGCCGGAGGAGGCGTCGATCCAGGCGGTGGCCATTCAGCCCTCCCGCTGGGCGTTGCGGGCCACCCGGGCGGCGAAGACGCCTGCCCCGTAGCCGTTGTCGATGTTCACGACCGTGACTCCGGGCGCACACGAGTTCAGCATGGCCAGCAGCGCGGCCAGACCGCCGAAGGAGGCGCCGTACCCCACGCTGGTGGGGACCGCGACGAGCGGCACCCCGGTCAGGCCGCCGACCACGCTGGGCAGGGCGCCCTCCATCCCGGCCACCACCACCAGGCAGTCGGCGTCGGCGAAGCGCTCGCGGACCTCGAGCAGCCGGTGCAGCCCGGCCACGCCCACGTCCTCGATCCGAGTGACCCCGGCCCCGTGCACGGTGGCGGTCAGCGCCGCCTCGGCCGCGACCGGCGCGTCGGAGGTGCCGGCGCTGATCACGGCCACGACACCACGGGCGAGCGGCGGCGTGCCGAGGGTGACCGCCCGGGCGACCTCGTCGACGTGCGCATGCGGCAGCTCGGCACGCACCAGCGCGATCGCCTCCGGGGCCAGTCGGGTGGCCAGAACCGCGCGGTCGGGATGCCGCTCGTGCAGCGCGCGCAGGATGCCGACCACCTGCTCCGGGGTCTTCCCGGCGCCGTAGACCACCTCCGGATCCCCCGTTCGCCGGGCCCGGTCGACGTCGACGCGCGCGAAACCCAGGTCCACGGTTCGCTCGGTTGGCTCGTGGGGGGTCTCGTGGGACGGCTCGGTCACGCCCTCAAAGTAGCGGGTGCCCGCACCGGTCATTCCGGGACGTTCCCGGAGTCCTCGCCGATCCGGTACGGCGTGGTCACGCCCTCGTACATCAGGTGCGTCACCAGCCCCTCCTTCGCGTGCTTGAGGTTGTGGCAGTGGTCCATCCAGATGCCGGGGTTGTCGGCCAGGAAGGCGACGTCATAGGTGGCGCCGTTCTCCACGTTGAGGGAGTCGAACCACCACGGGCTGCCCGTCGCCTTCTCCCCGTCGCGCGCGAGTACGACGGCATGGTGGCCGTGCAGGTGCATCGGGTGCACCTCGCCGCTGTGGTTGGAGATCCGCACCTGCACGACCTCGCCCTCGCCGACCACGAACATCGGCATGTCCGGGTAGAGGTGACCGTTGACGCTCCACCACAGACCCGGCCGGCCGTTGACGAAGCCGGGGCGGCGCCCGATGGAGTACTCGAAGCTGCGGTCGGGGTCCGCGGCGTCGAAGCCGACCGGAGCGGGCGCGCCGTAGGAGAGCAGGTCGAGCTCCTTCTCCGGGGCCGGCACCGCCGCCGCGACGCTGCCCTCGGGACCCACCACGATCCCGCGGTCGAGCAGCTGCACCCGTACGGCGCTCCCGTCGGCGGGCACCTGCACCTCGAGGTCGGCTCGCCCACCGGCGGTGACCACCAGCGACCGGCCCTCGACCGGTGCCGGCTCGTGCACGTCGATCCCGTCCACGGCCCGGAGCACGAACGGCCCCGTGGCCCAGGCCTTCGCGGGCCCGTTGTCGGTGTTCACCACCCGCAGCCGGACCCGTGCACCGGGCGGCGCCACGACCCTGCGATCGCCCTCGAGGCCGTCCAGGGTCGGCTGACCCGCGTAGACATGGGAGAGCACGACGGCGTCGCGCACATCGGGCTCGGGCTCCGCGGGGTGCACCACGATACCGCCGAGCAGCCCCCCGGCGACCTGCTCGTGCGACATCTGGTGCGAGTGGTACCAGTAGGTGCCCGGATCCGGAGCCACCCACCGATAGGTGTGCTCCTCCCCGACCCCCACGGCATCCTGGGTCACCCCGGCCACCCCGTCCTGGGCGTTGGGCACATCGACCCCGTGCCAGTGCAGCGCCACCCCTCCGCGGACCGACTCGTTGCGCAGCCGCACCTCGACGAGCTGACCGACGGTCGCCTCGATCAGTGGCCCCGGCGAGGTGCCGTTGACCGAGAACCCTTCGACGCGCTTGCCCGAGGCCAGCTCGACCTCTCCCTCCCGCGTGACCAGCTCGACGATCACGTCGGCCGGCCGGGTGGCGTCGGTGTCGAGATCGGCCACGCTCACGCCGCTGGCGCCCTCGTGGCCTCCGTGATGTCCTCGCGGCCCCCCTCCGTAGTCGAGCTCCCCCATGTCCATCGCCGAGTAGGACCCCGGCAGCCGGCTGTGCCACCACATCGTGCCCAGCGGCACGACCAGCGCGACCGTGAGTGCGAGCCCGACCAGGACCCTCGTCCGGTCGGACCGGGTCACGGGCCGGCGTACGCCCGGTCCGGCGCGGTCGTCGCGACGCCTTCGGCGGCCTTGGCGGCCTTCCACGCCAGCCAGAACAGCAGCAGCGCGTTGGCGCCGTGCAGCAGCCCCAGGAACGGCAGGCCGTGCCCGAAGATGCCGAGAGCCACCTGCAGCACGATGCCCCCGAAGAGCATCCCGGCCCACTTGGTGCCTTCGGGCACCTTCGCGAAGAAGGAGACGATCAGCAGGATCAGGCCGAGCAGCGGGATCAACAACTGGCCGTTGATGCCGTGGATCATGAACCCGCGCTCCTCGGTGAAGTTCCAGGAGTCGCCCTCCAGCTGGGCCTTGCTGAAGGTGTTCCCGTCGTCGATCCACTTGCCGAACCCGAAGATCGCCCAGGCGATGGCGGCGGCCTGCACCATGATCAGGACGTCGATGACGTAGGCGAGATACTTGTAGGTGTTGCGCATGTCCCGAATGGTGCTCTTGTCGTCGAGTCCGCGCATCGTCCGTTGGGGTGAAATGTCAACGGCCCGACCGGGTCAGGGGGTCTAGTCCGTTCGAGTGAGCTCAGCTGCTGCGGAAGGCGTCGGCGGGGTAGACCCCGAGGATCTTGACCTCGGTGGTGAAGAACTCCAGCTCCTCCAGGGCCCGCTTCAGGGGAAGGTCGGCCGGGTGGCCGTCGACCTCGGCGAGGAACTGGGTCGCGGTGAAGTGGCCTCCGACCATGTAGCTCTCCAGCTTGGTCATGTTCACCCCGTTGGTGGCGAACCCGCCGAGCGCCTTGTAGAGCGCCGCGGGCAGGTTGCGCACGTTGAAGATGAAGCTCGTGACCACGGGTCCGTCGCCGGGACCGGCCTCCACCAGCTGCCGGGAGAGTACGACGAACCGGGTGGTGTTGTGCTCCTCGTCCTCGACGTCGTCGGCGAGCACCTCCAGGCCGTAGGTCGCCGCGGCCAGCGGCGGGGAGATCGCCGCCTGGGTGAGGTCGCCGGACTCGGCCACCTCGCGGGCGGCACCGGCGGTGTCGCCGGAGATCACCGGCACCAGATCGTGCTCCCGGATCATCCGACGGCACTGGCCCAGGGCGTGCACGTGGCTGTGCACCGTCCTGATCGACTCCAGGCTCGCTCCCGGCAGCGCCATCAGCGAGAACTGGATCCGCATGAAGTGCTCGCCGATGATGTGCAGGTCAGAGCCGGGCAGGAAGTGGTGGATGTCGGCGACCCGTCCGGCGATCGAGTTGTCGATCGGGATCATCGCCAGCTCCGCCTCACCGCCCTCCACCGCCGCGAAGACGTCCTCGAAGGACGCGCACGGCAGCGTCTCCCAGTCCGGGTAGTGCAGGTTGCAGACCATGTGGGAGTTGGCTCCCGGCTCACCCTGGTAGGCGATCCGGCGCGGCGTCGTGGGACTCACCCGGCGAGTTTCGCACGTCTATGCTCGGTCCCGTGCTGACCGTTCTCGTCGTGATCGCCCTGCTCGTCTCCCTGCTCGCGCTGCTGCTGGCCATCTCAAGCCGGCGTGCGGCGATGACCAAGGAGCAGCCGATCGGCGGTGAGGTGCCCGAGGACTCGCGGGCCCTGCGCCGGGAGGTGGCCGCCCTCAAGGCCGAGCAGGCCCAGGCGCTGCGCCACGTCGCGGTGATCCGCTACGACGCGTTCACCGACACCGGCGGCCAGCTCTCCTGGTCGCTGGCCCTGCTCGACGACTCCGGCAGCGGCGTCGTGCTCAGTGCGATCCAGGGGCGCAACGAGTCGCGCACCTACGCCAAGAACGTCACCGAGTGGAAGAGTGCCGCGCAACTCTCCCCCGAGGAGCAGGACGCGATCTCACTCGCCCGCCCCTGACTAGCATCGCGGGGTGAACCTCCTGACCCCGATCGCCGTCAAGCTCGGCTCCCTGTCCTGGATGCCCCGGCTGCTCCCGCAGATCACCGCGCTCGACAAGCTGATCCAGCGGCTCACCCGCGGCCGGCTCTCGTTGCTGCGGATCGCCGGCCTGCCCAACCTGATGCTGACCGTCACCGGCCGTCGGTCCGGCGTACCCCGCACCACCCCGCTGCTGTGCGTGCCCTGGTCGCACGCCCAGACCGAGGGCCACCTGATCGCCGGGTCCAACTTCGGCGGCGCCAAGCCGCCGGTCTGGGTGGTCAACGTGCGCGCGGCCGAGGAACGGCGAGAGCCCGTGGGCGTGGAGATCAACGGCCGTCCCCACCAGGCGCACCCGCGCGAGCTCAGCGGTGCCGAGCGCGAGCAGGCCTGGCAGCACATGCTGCGCACCTGGCCCAACTACGCGAGGTACGCCGAGCGCACCGACCGCACCATCGCGGTGTTCCTCCTCGAGCCGATCTGAGAGAGCTCAGCGGGGCACGCGCACCAGCAGCCGACCGTGCACGCAGGTCGCCCGGAGCTCCTTGCCGGGGGCGATCAGGTCGCCGTCGAGCTGGCGCGGCGCATCCGCGGTGGTGCGTACGACGACGTGGCGACCCGTCATCCGGGTGATGGTCTCGTCGGTGCGCTTGTTCTTGGTCAGCACCCGCACCGCCAGCGGCACCCAGGACAGGAACCGTCGCGGATAGAGCAGCACCACGTCGAGCTGGCCGTCGTCGATCGCGGCGTCGGGCAGCAGCGGCATGCCGGCCTGCAGGAAGCCGACGTTGCCGATCACCAGCGTGCGCGCCCGGTGCCGGGTGAACGGCGCGCCGTCGACGGAGACCTCGACCCGGATCGCCGGGAACATCAGCGACTTCAGCCCCGACCAGACGTAGGCCAGCCAGCCCAGCCGGGCCTTGATGTCCTCGTTGACGCCCTCCATGATCGCGGCGTCGAAGCCCATCCCGGCCATCACCAGGAAGGTGGCGTCCTCCATCCCGTCGCCGGAGACCTCGACCATGTCGATCGCGCGGTCCTGGCCGTTGAGCCCGACGTCGACCGCGGAGCGCAGGTAGAGCGGGATGTCGAGGTTGCGGGCGAGCAGGTTCCCGGTGCCCGCGGGCGCGATCGCCACCGGGATGCCGGTGCCGGCCAGCTCCTCGCAGACCGCGCGCACGGTGCCGTCGCCGCCGATCACCAGCACGAGGTCGCAGCCGCTCACCGCCGCCTCGTGGGCCATCCCGTGACCGGTGTCCTCCACGGTGGTCTCCCACCACGCCACGGCCGTGTAGCCGGAGTCCGCGGCGAGTGTCTCCACGAGCTGGCGGAACTGGCCGACATCGTCGACCTTGCTCGGGTTCAAGATCACCGCCAGCTTCTTGCGCTGGTTGGGCACCGCCTCGGGGAGCGGGTCGTTGGCCAGCGCGATCGACTGCGGCCGCGGGTCGTAGCCGGCCAGCCAGAGGAGCACGACCGCCGCGCCGAGCAGGAGACCGGCGACCACGTCGGAGAGGTTGTGCACCCCGAGGAAGATCCGGTCGGCGCCGACGAGCACGGCCAGCCCCACCGCGAGAACGGTCACGGACCGGCGTACGCCGCGCCGCCGCACGAGCATCGTGGTCAGCACGATCGCCACGCCCATGGCCGCGGCGATCCCCGAGGAGTGGCCCGAGGGGAAGGAGTAGCTGGAGAGCACCTGGACGGGGTCGTCGAAGACCGGCCGGTCGCGCCCGATCAGCTGCTTGAGGGTCGTCGTCGCGAGGCCGACGGTCACCATCACGCCCACCGTCCAGATCGCCGCGCGACGGTAGCCCTTCCACAGCAGCGCCGCCGCGACGAGCACGGTCAGCACCGCCTCCGGCACGGTGCCCGTGGCGAGCGCGAGGTAGCGCCAGAACAGGTAGACCCCGTGGTGGTCGCGGGTGTAGCTCTCCGGCGCCCTGCCCACGGCGTCGTCCAGATCGAGCAGCGGCGACCAGGCTGCCCAGACCAACCCGGCCAGGACGCCGAACGCGACCAGGCACAGCACCCCCCACGTCACGCGGGTACGCCGTCGCTTGGAGTCCGTCACGCTGCGAAGTATGCCGGTGCCTGATCGTGACCCCGGATCCGTGTCCCGCCCTGGGCTCTGTGGGAGCATGGAAGGACTCGCTCACCCGTCGTCCCCGAGGGGGAATCGAAAGATGATGCGCCAGCACCGAGCCACCATCCGCCTTCGCACCTGGGGCGCAGCCGCGGCGGGCCTGCTCCTGCTGACGACCGGCTGCGGGTCCGACGGTGCGGCAGCGGAACCCAAGCCCGACGACGCCTCCTCCACGGAGCCCTCGGCCGACACCAGCCTGGGCGAGGGCGAGTGGCTGCTCGGCATCACCAGCGCGACCGGCGCCGACGCCGAGACCACCGTCACCGTCTACGTGACGCTGAACCCCGCCACCGGTGAGGCCACCGCCCGCCGCCTCCCGGGCGTGGTCGCGGCCAGCAGCACGCCCCGCGAGGCCGCGCTCCTGGTCAGCACCGACCGGTCGTGGGCGATCGCCGACACCAGCATCTCCGCCAAGGACGAGAAGAGCGGCCAGCTCACCGTCTACTCGCTCAGCGACGACACCACCGAGACCATCGACATGCGCGAGCGCACCGGCGAGAGCGACGTGAAGCCGATCGGCTGGGCCTTCGACCCCGAGACCGACGACACCCTGCGCGTGGTCGACTCCGAGAACCGGGTCTGGTCGGTGGCGGTCAGCGGCGGCGAGGCCACCCAGGAGACCTCCCTGCCCGACGGCCCGTGGGTCTTCACCAACGGCTTCGACCCGAACACCGGCGAGCCCTGGGTGGAGAGCATCGACAGCGACGCCACCGAGCCCGCCGGCAACGGGCCCACCGACACCCGCCCGGTGACCCGCGAGGGCGGCACGGTGCTCCCGGCCAGCTCTCCCGAGCTGAGCAGCCTGCCGCCCGGTCCGTGCCGGCTCGGCGCGGGCTTCGCCGACGCCTCCGGGGTCACCTGGACCTTCTGCGCCGACCAGCCCTCGATCTCCACGCACTACCTGCCCCAGGGCGCGGACGCCTGGGTCGACTACGGCAAGCCGAGCAGCCCGGTGGCGCCGATCGCGAGCGGCTTCGCGCTGGTGCTGCCCCCGGCCCGGTAGTGGCTGAGTGGTTCGGCGTCCGGGGCGGCGGATAGTCTCGGGCGGTGATCGACCCACGCCTGCTCCGCGACGACCCCGACCTGATCCGAGCCGCCCAGGAGAAGCGCGGCCTGTCCGCCGACGTGGTCGACCGGGCGCTCGAGGCCGACGAGGCGCGGCGTACGGCGATCGCGGACTACGAGCACCTGCGCGCGGAGCAGAAGCAGCTCGGCAAGCTGATCCCCCGGGCCACCGGCCAGGAGAAGGCCGACCTGCTCGCACGCACCAAGGCCCTCGCCGCGGACGTCAAGACCGCCGAGGCAGCGCAAGGCAGCGCCGAGCAGGACTGGCGCGACGCGGTCTATGCGATCCCCAACCCCGCGGCCGAGGAGGCCCCGGCGGGCGGTGAGGACGACTACGTCGTGCTCTCCGAGCACGGCACCCCCCGCGACTTCGCGGCCGAGGGCTTCGAGCCGCGCGACCACGTCGAGCTCGGCAGGATCCTCGGCGCCATCGACGTCGAGCGCGGCGCCAAGGTCTCCGGCTCGCGGTTCTACTACCTGACCGGCCCCGGCGCCGACCTCGAGCTGGCCCTGGTCAACATGGCGATGGACCAGGCCCGCAGCGCGGGGTTCACCACGATGATCCCGCCGACCCTGGTCAAGCCGCGGGCGATGGAGGGCACCGGCTTCCTCGGCCAGGCCGCCGACGACGTCTACCGGATCGAGGGGCAAGACACCTATCTCGTCGGCACCTCGGAGGTCCCGCTGGCGGCGTACCACTCCGATGAGATCCTCGACGGCGAGACGTTGCCCCGTCGTTACGTCGCGTTCAGCCCGTGCTTCCGCAAGGAGGCAGGCTCGCACGGCAAGGACACGCGCGGCATCATCCGGGTGCACTGGTTCGACAAGGTGGAGATGTTCTCCTACACGACCCTCGACGAGGCGGCGGCCGAGCACGAGCGGCTGCTCGGCTGGGAGCAGGAGTGGCTCGGCAAGCTCGAGCTGGCCTACCGGGTGATCGATGTCGCCGCCGGTGACCTCGGGCTCTCGGCCAAGCGCAAGTTCGACTGCGAGGCCTGGGTGCCCACGCAGGGCCGCTACCGCGAGCTCACCTCGACCTCGAACTGCACCGACTTCCAGAGCCGTCGGCTCGACATCCGGGGTCGCTTCGACGGCGAGGTGCGCCCGATCGCCACCCTCAACGGCACCCTGGTCGCGATCCCGCGCACGATCGTGGCGATCCTGGAGACCCACCAGCAGGCCGACGGCTCCGTGCGGGTCCCCGCGGCGCTGCAGCCCTACCTGCAGGGCCGCACCGTGCTCGAGCCCGTCGGGACCCCGCGATGAGCAGCCCCGTCGACGGTCCCGCGGAGGGCTGGCAGCCCCGGCTGGTCGCACTCGACATCGACGGCACCCTGCTGAAATGGGTCGAGGGCGAGGGCCAGACCTACGAGAAGATCCCGCCGGCGGTGCACGATGCGGTGCACGCCGCGGTCGACGCGGGCGCACACATCGTGCTCGCCAGCGGTCGCTCGCCGCACGGCATGGACAAGATCGCGGACCTGCTCCACCTGCCCCGCGAGGGCCAGGACCGGCTGTGGGTGGTCGCCTCCAACGGTGCGGTGATCTTCCGCTACGCCCCGCTCGAGGTCGTCCACGAGGAGACCTTCGACGCCCGCGAGGCCGTGCGGCTCGTGCTCGAGCAGCACCCCGAGGCCCTGGTCGCGGTCGAGGAGCGCGGCGTCGGCTACCGCGTCAACCGGCCGTTCCCGCCCGGCGAGCTCTCCGGGGCGATGATCGAGACCGACCTCGAGGAGATCGTCGGCGGCCCGGTCAGCCGGGTGATCATCCGCGACCCCTCGGCCTCGGCCGACGACTTCGTGGCGATGGCGGCCCGGCTCGGCCTGCACGGCACCGACTACGTCGTCGGCTGGACCGCCTGGCTCGACCTGGCCCCGGTCGGGGTCTCCAAGGCCTCCGGGCTGGAGTACGTCGCCCGCGAGCTCGGTCTCGGCGCGGAGGACACCTTGGCGATCGGCGACGGCCGCAACGACATCGAGATGCTGCAGTGGGCGGCGCGTGGCGTCGCGATGGGCCAGGCGGTCCAGGAGGTCCACGACGCCGCGGACGCCAGCACCGAGTCGGTCTACGACGACGGCGCCGCCGTGGAGCTGCGCCGCTGGTTCCCATGACGCCCGCCGACGAGCGCACCTACCCCGTCCTGCCCGACGAGGTCGGCACCGCCCGGCTGCGGCTGCCGCTGGTCACCCCCGAGGACGCCGAGGGGATGCTCGCCGGCCGGCGGCGGGTGTCCTGGCACCCCGACTACCCCCGCAAGCAGGACCAGGACGCGGCCGCGATGGTGCGCCCGGATCGCCGCGACAGCACCTGGGGACCCCGGCACATCGTGCGCGCCTCGGACGGCCAGGTGGTCGGGTCGATCGGCTTCTTCGCCACCTTGCACACCGGCGACGACGACGTCGCTGAGGCCGAGGTCGGCTTCGGCCTGGTCGCCGACGCCCGCGGCCACGGGGCCGTCAGCGAGGCGCTCGCCGCGCTGCTGGCGCAGGCCGACCGGGTCGGCGTACGCGTGCGGGCGCAGGTGCAGCCGGAGAACCGCGCCTGCCTGCGGGTGCTGGCGAGGTGCGGCTTCACCCGCCTGCGCGGGACCGCCGAGGGCGGCGAGCTGGTGATGGTGCGCCCGCTGCCCCGGATGGCTTAGAGGTACATCCCGCCCTGCGAGCCGGGCTCGGGTGCCGCCTCGTCGTCGCCGTGGCCGGGCATGCCCGGCATCCCCGGGATCGCGCCGGGCGGCAGGGCGCGGCGCATCTGCTCCAGCTGGGAGCGCGCGGCCATCTGCTGGGCGTAGATCGCGGTCTGGATGCCGTGGAAGAGCCCCTCGAGCCAGCCGACGAGCTGGGCCTGGGCGATCCGCAGCTCCGACTCGGTCGGGGTCTCGGCGTCGAAGGGCTGGATCAGCCGGTCGAGCTCCTCGTCGAGCTCGGGCGCGAGGCCCTTCTTCAGCTCCTGGATCGAGGTGTGCAGGATCGTGGCGAGTCGGGTGCGGCCCGGCTCGTCGACCGGCGCGGACTTCACCTCCTCCAGCAGCTGCTGGACCATCCGGCCGATGCGCATCACCTTCGCGGGCTGCTCGACGAGGTCGGTGACGTTGCGCTCGCCGCCCTCGTCGTCATCCTCCTGCGGGGGTACGACGATCGGCTGACCGTCCGGACCGATCACCATCATCTGCTCCGGGACGCCCTCGGAAGCGTGCTCGTCTGGAGTCTGCGACGGGGAGTTCGACATGCCCAAGACCCTACCTAGCGCTCGGACGCCGGCGTCAGCGAGTCAGCCCGCGACGGTGATCACGATCTTGCCGGTGTGCGACCCCGACTCCATCAGCTCGTGGGCGCGGGAGACCTCCTCGAGCGGCACCCGCTCGTGCACCAGCGAGCGGACCTTGCCCTCGCCGATCAGCGGCCACACGTGCTCGACCACCGCGGCGCAGATCGCGGCCTTCTCCTCGGTGGGGCGCGAGCGCAGCGACGTGGCGATCACGGCCGCACGCTTGCGCAGCAGCCCCGCGATGTCGAGCTCGCCCTTGCTGCCGCCCTGCATCCCGATGATCACCAACCGGCCCTCGGTCGCCAGCGCCTTGACGTTGCGGCCGAGGTACTTCGCCCCCATGTTGTCCAAGATGACGTCGGCGCCGCCGGCCTCCTTGAGCACCTCGACGAAGTCCTCGTCGTGGTAGCTGATCGCCCGGTCGGCGCCCAGCGACTCGCACAGCGCCATCTTCTCGGCGGACCCGGCGGTGGCGAGGACCCGCGCACCGACGGCCTTGCCGAGCTGGATCGCGATGTTGCCGATGCCGCCCGCGCCGCCGTGCACGAGCAGGGTCTCCCCGGGCCGCAGGCCGGCCACCATGAACACGTTGGACCACACGGTGCACGCGACCTCGGGGATCGCGGCGGCGTCCTCGACGCTCACGCCCGGGGGCAGCGGCATCACCTGTCCGGCGGGTACGGCGACCTTCTCGGCGTACCCCCCGGCCGCGAGGAGCGCGCAGACCTCGTCGCCCACCGCGAAGGAGTCGACTCCCTCACCGAGGGCGGCGATCCGACCCGAGCACTCCAGGCCGAGGACGTCGGAGGCACCGGGCGGGGGTGGGTAGAACCCCTGTCGCTGCAGGGTGTCGGCGCGGTTGACCGCACTGGCGACGACGTCGATCACGACCTCGCCGGGACCCGGCTCCGGGTCGGGCAGGTCGGCGACGGTCAGGGCCTCGGGTCCACCCGGCTCGGGGACGATCACAGCACGCATGCGCCCACCCTAGGGGCCACGCCCTGGCCGGGTCCGGGCGCGATCGGAGCGTGCTCAGGCCTCGATGACGACCTCGGAGTCGTCGGGCACCTCGACCTCGACCTCCTCGACCTCGTTGCCGATCTCGTCAGCGGACTTGTCCCAGCGCAGGGCCAGTCCGGTCGCGAGCGCGGCGAGGCGCTCCACCTTCTCCGGATTCCCACCGGCTTGCGCCGCGGCGTACCCCAGCAGGTAGGTGGTGATCGGTGCTGACTTGCGCTCGACGTTGTGCGCGGCGTCGCGCGCCAGGTCCAGGATCAGGGATTCGTCGACCTCGACCTCGAGGTCGAGGACGTCACAGAGCTCGTCGATCCAGTCGTGGAGGTTCACGGCCCCAGTCTTGGCCGAGACCGAGCAAGGTGCAAGGGCTGGGCCATCCCGGGTGGCCCAGCAGGGGTTCCGGGCTAGTGGTCGAGGTGTCCGCGGACCTCGCGCAGGTCCTCCCAGGTGTCCACGTCGCGCGCCTCCCACGGCAGTGCGGGCACGGCGGCCAGGTCGAGACCGTCGACGAGGCGGCGCATCGGCAGGCCCGCCTGCTCCTCGGGCTCCGGCGCCGCCGCCAGCAGGGCCTCGGTGCGGTAGACGGCGCAGAGGTACTGCTGGCGGCCGTTCTCGTCGACGAGGAGCGCACCGTCGGCTGCGGAGGACAGCATCAGCCGGCGCACGGTCGCCGTGGTCACCAGTGGCATGTCGACGGCCAGCACGGCCACCAGCCGCGGCGGCCGCGGGAAGCCGCGCAGCCCGGCGAGCAGTCCGGCCGCCGGTCCACCACCGGCCGGTTCCTCACGGCACCAGGTCACCGGTCGGCTGGTCTCCACCTCGGAGCCGACCACGACCACGTCGGGCACCTCGCTGAGTGCCTCGAGGACGTGCTCGAGCATGGTGCTGCCGGCGATCTCGATGCCGGCCTTGTCGGCCCCGTCGAAGCGGACCGCCCCACCGCCGGTGAGCACCACCGCACCCAGCTCCCCGGACACCTCGCGGGACATCTCGCTCGACACGGGTCGCAGTCAACCACCCCTGGCTGGCAGGGTGGACACATGACCGACCAGCTCCGAGTCCGTCTCGTCCAGCGCGCCTCGCGTCTCGACCCCGCGCAGAACCGTGCCGCGCTCGAGGAGCTCGCGCCGGTCGGCGAGGGTGCCGACCTCGTGGTGCTCCCCGAGGCGTTCGCCCGCGACTTCGGCGAGCCGGGCTCCGCCCTCGGTCCGTACGCCGAACCGCTGGACGGGCCCTTCGCCAGCACGCTGAGCTCTCTCGCGGCGAGGACGGGAGCGGCCTGGGTGGCCGGGATGTTCGAGCGCGCCGACGACGCGGAGCGACCGCTGAACACGCTCGTGCTCGCCGACCCCGGGGCGGAGCCGGGGGCGGGCGTCGCGGCCTACCGGAAGATCCACCTCTACGACTCCTTCGGCTACCACGAGTCGGCCACGATCAGCCCGGGGCCGGTGCAGCCCACGGTGGTCGACCTGCACGGTCTCCGGGTGGGGTTGATGACCTGCTACGACCTGCGCTTCCCCGAGCTGGCCCGCGTGCTCGCCGGACGCGGCGCCGACGTGCTGGTGGTCCCGGCCGCATGGGTCGCCGGCGAGCTCAAGGTCGACCATTGGCGCACCCTGCTGCGCGCCCGCGCGATCGAGAACACGGTGTGGGTGCTGGGTGCCGGGCAGCCCGGTCCGCGCTACACCGGCCACTCGATGGTGGTCGCCCCCGACGGCGAGGTGGTGGCCGAGGCCGGCACCGAGGACGCCGTGGTCGAGGCGGTGGTCGACCTCGCCCGGATCGAGCAGGTCCGGCGCACCAACCCCTCCTTGGCCAACCGCAGGATGTGAGTGCCGCGTTGGTACTCTCCGGGCGTGGCCAGGGTGGAGAAGGTGCCGGGTCGGCGCCGAGCTGACCCCGCCTCCCGCACCGCGAGGAAGCAGCCGTCCAGGCCGTCCAGGCCGGCTGGATCCGGCAAGCGGGCCGCCGAGCTCGCTGTCGAGGAGCCGGCCCGGGCGCGGGCACGGGCACGGCGTACTCCCGACCTCCCGCCCGGCACCCGGCCGGTGCCCACGGTCATCAACGCCCCCGACCGCACCCGTCGCACCGCCCAGGTGAGCCGCTGGGTCTGGCTGGCGGCCGTCGTGCTCGTCGTGGGCGGCCTGGTCCTTCTCCAGGCGATCGACGGGGATCGGCTGGCGCGGCAGGCTCTCGCCGCCGCTCTCGGTGTCCTGCTCACGGTCGGGCTCGCCGTCCGCACGGGCGGTCGACCGCTCCCCTCGGGCCTGGTCGCGCTCGGCGTGGGTGCGACCGCGGTGACCAGCCAGTGGGCGCCGCTGCTGGCCGGCGCCGCAGTGGCGACCGCGGTGATCGCGGCCTGCCTCGGCGTCCTCGGCACCACCCCTGCCGCGAGCATGCGCCTGGTCGTGCGCGAGGTGGTGCTCGCCCAGGCGGTGGCGACCGCTGGGGCCCTGGCGGTGGCGGGCTACGTGGTCGAGATCGACCCGCTGAAGTTCTCCTACCTGGTGCTGGCGGCCAGCCTCGCCGCCACCATCGCGATGGTCTACCGCCTCGGCGCCGGGCTGCACGGCCTCGGCCGGCGCGGCCTCGCTCTGGGCGTGACCGCGATCGTGATCCTGGCGATCGCGCTGGCCTACAGCGAGGCACTGGGCCGGTGGGGCTCTCCGCAGCTGACCGACCAGGTGGACACCGTGCGGATGTGGGTGCGCGAGCGCCTCGGCGCGGTGCCGCACCCGATCGAGGTGCTCCTGGGCATCCCCGCGCTGTCCTGGGGCGTGTTCATGCGCGCCCGCCGCCGCCAGGGCTGGTGGGTCGGTGCGTTCGGCGTCGCCGCCACCGCTCCCGCCACCAGCCGGCTGATCGACCCCGGCATGACCGCCATGAACACCACGCTCGCAGCGGCGTACAGCCTGGCCCTCGGGCTGCTGCTCGGCTATGTGCTGATCCGGGCGGAGCAGGCCTTCCAGGGCACCCGCGGCGCCCGCGCCCGGCGCAGCGAGGAGGCCTCGGCCCACCGGCCCGAGCCGTCGCGGCTGCTGCCTTTGCACTGAGTCCCGTCGCAGCGCTGCCTTCGACCGTGACACCGCCTCCTCGCGGGTCTTGACACGAGCCGCCGCGGCCATGACGGTGATTTCGATCCCGCCGAACCGTGCGGGGCTCGAAACCACCGGCAGGGGTGAGCACCATGTTGGCAACGAAACGGGCAAGGATGGCGGTGGCGGGCGCGGCCCTGCTGCTCACCGCGACGGGAGCGACCGGGGCGAGCAGTGCCGCCGGCTCGACGAAGGGCCACGACCGGGGCGGGCACCACGACGACGGCTCGAAGCGGGCGTCCGCGGTGCTGCGCGACGTGTCCGGCAAGCGCGTCGGCACGGTCAGCATGCGGCGGATGGGCAAGGTGGTCGTGATCCAGGCCTGGGTCCGCTCACTGACCCCGGGCTTCCACGGCTTCCATGTGCACACGACCGGGCTCTGCGACGCCGGCGCCCCGGCAGGCCCGTTCACCACGGCAGGTGGGCACCTCACCGGGGGCAGCACCAGCCACGGCGACCACGCGGGCGACCTGCCCTCGCTGCTGGTGATGGCCGACGGGAACGGCTACCTGAGCTTCGTGACCGACCGGTTCACGATCGCCCAGCTGCGCGACGCCGACGGCTCGGCGGTGATGGTCCACGCCGGCCGCGACAACTTCGCCAACATCCCGTTGCGCTACTCCTCCGGCGGCGCGCCCGGCCCCGACGCGGCCACCCTGGCCACCGGCGACGCCGGCAGCCGCGCGGCCTGCGGCGTGGTCGGCTGAGCGGGCTCCTGGCAGAGGGGGCGGGATTCGAACCCGCGGCTGACATCTCTGCCAGCGACCGCTTTCAAGGCGGTTCCGATCGGCCACTCCGGCACCCCTCCAGGTCCTCGCGGACCGGGCCTGAGTCTAGGGCGTGCCGGTACGCCGCCACAGGGTGCCGTGCGGTCGAGCGCTACTCGGAGCCGCCGAGCTCGAGGGAGACCGAGTCGTAGACCAGGTCGTGCATCCGCTGCAGATGATGCTCCAGGTCGCTGGTCAGCCGGCCCAGCTCGGCGGCGATCGCCTCGGTGTCCAGCTTGTCGAGCACGATCGCAGCCAGCACCGAGACCCGGGTCTGCAGCTGGCGGCGGTCCCGGTTGGTGGTCTGCGCACGGGCGGCCAACCAGGCGTCCCAATGCGTGGTCTGCTTGGCGCCGAGGGCCTTCTTCACGTCCTTGAGTGTCCGGCGCACCTGCCATCGCCACTCGGGCGAGGTCCGGTCGGCCGAGAGCGTCTGGCGCAGTTCACGGATCGCGGTTTCGAGGGGAGCCATCTCGAACCCTCCTTCAGCACGTGGTGCAGCAACGGGGGGAACTTCGAGTGTGACCCAGGTCACGACCTTTCGACAAGGCCCGATTTGGCAGGGTCGGGGGAGCCCGGCTGTAATCACCTCGTGAGCACCGAGCAGTTCGCCCTGGCCCCTGCTCTGCGCGCCCGCCTGCTGGGCACCGGGCTGGCGGCGATCGGCGTGGTCACCGCGGCCGTGGTGCTGGTCGGCTCGCTGCTGGACGGAGCCGGCCCGCTGGTCTCCGGCGTGGTGGTCCTGGCGGCGGTGATGGTCATCACCCTCGGCCTCCTGCTCGGGCTGCGGCACTGGGTGGTGCGGCTCGACGACGTCGGCTACCGGGTCCGGGCGCTGCGCTCGGCCGAGGTCCGCAACGCCCGCTGGACCGACGTACTCGATCTGCAGACCAGCACCGTGGGAGGCGCCCGCTGCGTGGTGCTGCGCCTGCGCAGCGGCGCTACGACGACCATCCCGGTCGACGTGCTCGAGGGCAGCTCCGAGGCGTTCACCGAGGTGCTGGGCGGCTACCTCGACCGCGGACACGGGTACCGCCGGCTGCGTTAGCGCGCCGCGGGCCGAGCACCTGGGGACGAGGCCGATTTTCCGGGCACGGCCGGGCATGGGTAACCTGTGCTCTGCTCCACGGGGAGGTGTCGCCTAGTCCGGTTTATGGCGCCCGCCTGCTAAGCGGGTTGAGGGTTGTGCCCTCTCGCGGGTTCAAATCCCGCCACCTCCGCAGGGCGAGCCGCCCCGGATCCCTCGCTGGGTCCGGGGCGGCTTCACGTTCGAAAAGTTGCATGAAGATGCAATGCACACTCCTGCGGGTGCCGGGACTGTTTCCGGCACATCGAGGGCGGGCACTCTGAGCATGCCCCCAACGCAGAAGGATTCCCCGATGAAGCTCTCTCGCCTTGCCCAGACCGTTGCCGCGGCAGTGATGGCCGCCGGCGTGCTCGCCTCCGGTGCGAGCGCCAGCGCCACCGCCATCGACGTCCCGTCCTCGGTCAGCATCCACGACACCGGCTGGGGCTGAGCCCCGGTCGGACCCATGGAAGAGCTGGTCGGGATCTCGGGCCCCGACCGCCCTTCCCTCCGCTGACCGGCCTGGGCAGCTGGTCACCCTCGTTCGGCGCTCGTCTCCGTACCCCCGTCGGAGTCGGGCGCCGAACCGGGTTGTGCGTCCCTGATCCCCATCGCATAGCCGAGCTGGAACCGGGTCTCGACGCCGTACTCCTCCTTGAGCGCAGCCACATAGCTGGCGTAGGTCCGCGTGCTGACCCCCACCCGCTTGGCGCTGGCCGGGTCGCTGTGGCCCTCGCTGAGCATCCGCACGGTCAGCTGGCGCACCTCGCTGGCGATGTCGCTGTCGGCTGCCTCGCCGCGCTCGTCGTACTCCCGCGCCCGCTCCCAGGAGCGGTCGAAGAGGTCGGCGAGGTAGGAGATCAGGCTCGGGTCGTGGATCGCCACGGCGACGTCGGCTGACTCCCCGGGGATCAGGGCGAGCCGACGGTCGACCACGATCAGCCGGTTGAAGAACTCATCGAGCGTGCGGACGTGCCCGCCGTGCTCGATGATCTTCGCGACGTGCTCCCGGGTGGCTTTGCTGCGCCGCGCGGTGTGCTGGTAGAGCGTGCGCATCTGCACCCCCCGCTGCAGCGCCCGGATGTCACGGTCGACGGCCTGCTGGAGCACCACCGCCTTGCGGGCGCCGGCGGGCTGCGCGGTGAGCAGCTCGCTCTGGGCGTCGTCGACGGCCGCCTCGAGGAAGCGGTTGATGTTGGGCAGGCCGCGGATCTCGGAGAGCGGCTCCTTCTCCGGCGCCGTACGCCGGAAGGCCTTGGCCAGCGAGCCGAAGGTGTCGGCCCAGGCGGCCGACTCGGTGAGCAGCTCGAGCACCTGACGACCCATCGGGGCCACGACTCCGGTCTGCACGGCCGTGGGGTCCATCGCCACGTGACCGCCCAGGGCCTGGTCCTCGCGGAGCAGGCCCAGGTCGACCAGCAGGAGCACCGCGGCGTGCTCGGGGTGCTCGGGGTCCATCCGCGGGTCGTCGGCCCGCAGCAGGCCGTTGGCGACCACCTCGCGGAAGATCTCCCCGGCGGGGCCGTCGAGCAGCTCGCGGTGCTCGGGTCCGCGCTCGATGCTCATGAGGCGAATCATGCCCACAAAGCAACCGGACCCACACCCCGAGGGGGTGTGGGTCCGGTTCGTGCAGTCTGCGACCGGCCTCAGAGGCCGAGGCGGGCCTTGAGGCCGTCGAGCTCGGTCCAGAGCACGGCCGGCAGGTCGTCGCCGAACTTCTCGAACCACTCGGTGATCTGCGGGATCTCGGCCTTCCACTCCTCGATGTCGACATCGAGCACCTGCTGGAGCTGCTCCTCGGTCATGTCGAGGCCGTCGATGTCGAGGGCACCCGGCGCCGGCACGTGGCCGATCGGGGTCTCGACGGCGGCGGCCTGGCCCTCGATGCGCTCGATGACCCACTTCAGCACGCGGCTGTTCTCGCCGAAGCCGGGCCACAGGAAACCGCCGTCCTCGTCGCGGCGGAACCAGTTGACGTAGAAGATCCGGGGCATCTTCGAGGCGTCGTTGTCCTTGCCCATGTTGACCCAGTGGCTGAAGTAGTCACCGGCGTTGTAGCCGATGAACGGCAGCATCGCCATCGGGTCGCGGCGGACCACACCGACCGCGCCGGTCGCGGCGGCGGTGGTCTCGCTGGAGAGCGTCGCGCCCATGAAGGTGCCGTGGACCCAGTCGCGGGCCTCGGTCACGAGCGGGATCGTGGTCTTGCGGCGGCCGCCGAAGAGGATCGCGTCGATCGGGACACCGCGCGGGTCGTCGTACTCCGGCGCCAGGATCGGGCACTGCTTGATCGGGGTGCAGTAGCGGCTGTTCGGGTGGCTGGAGAGCTCCTCGGACTCCGGCGTCCAGGGCTCGCCCTTCCACGAGGTGGCGTGGGCCGGCGGGTTCTCCAGGCCCTCCCACCAGACGTCGTTGTCCTCGGTGAGCGCGACGTTGGTGAACACCGAGTTGCCCACGTTGATCGTGCGCATCGCGTTGGGGTTGGTGTCCTCGTTGGTGCCGGGGGCGACGCCGAAGAAGCCGTACTCGGGGTTGACGGCCCACAGGCGGCCGTCCTCGCCGATGCGCATCCAGGCGATGTCGTCGCCGATCGACTCGACCTTCCAGCCCGGGATGGTCGGCGCCAGCATGGCGAGGTTGGTCTTGCCGCAGGCGCTGGGGAACGCGGCGGCGACGTACTTGGTCACGCCCTGGGGGCTGGTCAGCTTCAGGATCAGCATGTGCTCGGCCATCCAGCCGCCGTCGCGCGCCATCACCGAGGCGATCCGCAGCGCGTAGCACTTCTTGCCGAGCAGGGCGTTGCCGCCGTAGCCGGAGCCGAAGGACCAGATCGCGCGCTCGTCGGGGAACTGCACGATGTACTTGGTGTCGTTGCACGGCCACTTGACGTCGGCCTGGCCCTCCTCGAGCGGCATCCCGACCGAGTGCAGCGCCGGCACGAACTCGGCGTTCAGCTCGGTCATCTTGTCCAGCACGTTGGTGCCCATGCGGGCCATCACGCGCATCGAGGCGGTGACGTACGCCGAGTCGGTGATCTCCACGCCGAACATCGGCTTCTCGGCCTCGAGGTGGCCCATCACGAACGGGATCACGTACATCGTCCGGCCCTTCATGCAGCCCGCGTAGAGCTTGCGCATGATGGCCTTCATCTCGTTCGGGTCCATCCAGTTGTTGGTGGGCCCGCAGTCCTTCTCGTCGACCGAGCAGATGTAGGTGCGGTCCTCGACGCGCGCCACGTCGGTGGGGTCGGAGGCCGCGTAGAAGGAGTTCGGCTTCTTCTTCTCATCCAGGCGGGTGAAGGTGCCGCTCGCGACCAGCGCGTCGGTCAGCTCGACCCACTCCTCCTCGGAGCCGGTGCACCAGTGGATCCGGTCGGGGGTGGTGAGCTCGGCGACCTCACGGACGAAGGCGAGGATGCCTTCGTGGGTGGTCGGCGCATCCGCGGTGATGGTGGAAGTGTTCGACGTGTCGGCAGTCATGCCTGTTCCCTCTCGAGCATTTCGCGGTCCGCCCGGGAAGGGGCCGGCCGGCCGTCGAGCGCATCGACGGTGAGTGTCCTTGAGTTCTGCAGTACCCGGGGGAGCGCCGTTGCTTCGCCCGATGTGGTCCCTCAAGTTACGCCGCAAATCGACCATGGTGTAACCGAGGTTGGCGCCGAACTTACTGGTCGGCCCCGATTGGACCTATTGGATCGATCCAGCGGTTGTCAGTGTGCTCAGGCTCACTCCGATCGGCGTCGCGGGGCCGCCTCGCCGCGGTGGTCGAGGAGGCGCGCCCTGCCCGTCTCGAACCAGCCGAGCCCCCGCAGCCCGCACCGATTTCGAGCCCGCGGCGTACGTCCGCTAACATTGCGCAGTCCTCACGGACGGGCGCCTGTAGCTCAACGGATAGAGCATCTGACTACGGATCAGAAGGTTTGGGGTTCGAATCCCTACAGGCGCGCAAGACCTCCAAGGCGATCGATCCTCACGGCGGTCACGTTTCGCCGGCAGCTCCCAGAGTCGACGTGGAACCGCCCGAACCTCAGCCCGCGTGCAGGGCGGCCGCGGCGCCGACTTGGTCGTGAAGTAGACATGTAGTCGTGACTGTCGACTCCCCGGAACCCCGCGACGCCTCCGAGGTCGGCTCCGCCGCAGCCCACACGGCCTGGGCCGCGGCCGCACGCCCGGTGCTGGTGGAAGCCGCTGGTCGCTACCGCGCGCTGGTGACCTACAAGCAGTTGGCCGACGCCGTGCAGAAGGCCAGCGGCATCACCACCACCCAGCCGATGCACCAGTGGCTCGGCGGCGTGCTCGAGCGAGTCACCGAGGAGTGCGCGTCCCGCGAGGAACCTCTGCTCTCCGCACTGTGCGTCAACGTCCAGGGCAGCGTGGGCGAGGTGTACGCCGACGCCGTCGAGGATGCCCGGCGCGAGCGGCCGGCCGATCCCGACGAGCACGCGGCTGCCGAGCGGCTCGAGTGCTACCGCCACTGGGAGGCCGCCGGCCTGCCCCGCGACGGCGGTACGCCGCTGCGCACCGCCCACTTCAAGACGGTGCGCAAGACGGCTGCGAAGAAGGCGGCGACCCGGGTGCCCGGGACTCGTGCCGCCGCAGCCCCGCGCAAGACAGCGACCAAAGCCGCCGCTCGCGTGCCGGGGACGGCGCACACGCCGACCGTCCCGAAGCCGGCAGCCGCGGACGCTCCCGAGCCCAGGCCGATCCCGTTGTGCCCGAAGTGCTTCACCCAGGTGCCGTCGAGCGGGATCTGCGACTACTGCGACTGAAGGACGCGCGCGGGTCGGGCTCTCAGTGCCAGTCGCTGACCTGTACGTCGTCCGGGGCCGGTCGGCCCGTCCCGGTCTCGACGTACTCCTTGAGGCTCATCAGGAAGGTCGCCCACTTGGTGCTGCAGTGGCTCATGAACTCGCCCGGCTCGCGCCAGGCCTCATGGGCGAACAGCACGATCGTGTAGTCCTCGCGCTGCTCGAGCCGCCAGTCGATCTCGGTGCCCACCCACTCCTCGGGTCCGTCGAGGACCCGCCACCGGACGTGCCCGGCCGGGTCGAGCTCCAGGATCTCCATGTCGAAGCCGCCGACGTCGCCGAACCGGAAGCCGAGCTTGCCGCCGACATGGTCGGCTCCGACGGTGTCGGTCGTCCACCAGCGCGCGAGCCCTGCGGTGGTGGCCACTGCTCGGTAGACCTCGTCGAGGGGGGCGACGACGCCCACCCGGTGCAGGATGTCAACCATCTCGATCTCCTTGTTCGTTGTCGGTGCGGTTGCGTTGGATCGCCTCGGCGAGGCGCTTGATCCGTCGGAGTCGTGCGTCCCAGGTCGTGCCGACCGAGGTGAGCTGCGCGACGGCCCGGGCGAGCTGGGCCTCGTCGACGCGGTAGTGGCGCTCGCGGCCGACCGGTGCGGCGTGCACCAGACCTGCGCGGTCGAGCACCACCAGGTGCTTGGAGACCGCCTGCCGGGTGACCGGCAGCTGTTCGCTCAGCGAGGTGGCCGTGCCCGGCCCGCCGGCCAGCAGCAGGTCGATCATCGTGCGGCGCGTGGGATCGCCGATCGCCGACCACAGGTCGTCGTCGACCGCGGTGCTCATCGCAGCGCGACCTGCCGGGCGGCGTACTCCACCAGCTTGGGCAGGTAGTGGTCCCAGCCGTTCTCGTGCTCGCGGTACTGCTCCTCGAGTACGGCGATCTCCCAGCCCATCTCGCGGAACCCGCTCTCGGTCATCCGGACGCGGGTCCCCCCGTCGCTGGGGAGGAGGTCGAAGGTGACCAGCAGCGACGGCTCGACCGACTCGGGGCCGGGAAGGCACCACCGGAAGGAGAAGCGCTTGGGCGGGTCGACGTCGACGACGGCGAGGGCCACGCTCGTGGTCTCGCCGGTCTCGGCATTGCGCCACACCAGCTCACCGGGCGCCCCCGCGACCGACTCGAACGACGCGTCGTCGGGCCACCACTCCTTGATGTGCTCGGGTCGGCTGATCACCTCGAAGACGACCTCGGGTGGCGCCTCGACCTGGATGTCCCGCTCGATGGTTCCGTGTTCCATGATGTCTTCCTCTCGCAACCTTTGGTTGCGTAAAGGTAGCGCGGCTCGGCTTTCAACGCAACCTTTGGTTGCGGGTTGGCGGCGGCTTGCTGCGTTGGAGCTATCGGTCCGGCCCCGAGGGTGGAAAGAACCGCAAACCAGGTCACCCCCCAGCCCCCACCCCCAGCAACGACACCTCGCACACCCCCGCCCGCAGCGGTGAGCTCCCGCTGATCGGGTCGCTCGGGGTCTGGGTCAGCACCAGGTTGAGGTTCGCGCTGCCCGGGCCGTACGGCGGATAGCCGGGCAGCCCCAGCTCCTCGCACGCCTCCCACCAGCCGTGCTGGCCGAAGACGACCTGCGGGTCGAGGTTGGCGTTGAGCTTCGCGCGCGCCCGGACGCTGCCCTGCGGGGTCTCCAGGCAGACCCAGTCGCCGGCGGAGATCCCGCGCGCCTGCGCCGTCGAGGGGTGGATCTCCAGCAGCGGGTCGGGTGCACTCTTGCGCAGGGCGGCCACCTGTCGGTGCTGGGTCTCGCAGAAGAACAGCGACTTCGCGCAGCTGAGCACCAGGGGGAAGCGCTCGGCGAGGTCGGGCCGCGAGCGCGGGCTGATCAGCGGCTCCTCGAAGGCCGGCAGGGGGTCGTAGCCGTGCTCGGCCAGCGTGGTCGAGTAGAGCTCCACCTTGCGCTGACGGCGTCGCGAAACCGGTCTCGGCGTACTTGCGGTGTCGCGTGGTCAACGGCACCCGCACGCCCTCGGGGTGCGCGCGCAGCTCCTCGAGCGTGATCCCGCTGGGCGCGAGCTGATGGCGCCACGCGGCCTCGATGTCGCCGGCCCAGAAGTGCTCGCCCAGGCCGAGCCGGGTCGCGAGGTCGAAGACGATCCGGAGGTCCGAGCGGGCCTCGCCGCGCGGCGCGACGAGCTGCCGGCGCAGCTGGACGAGCGACTGCGCCTCCTGGCTGTACTCGAAGCCGATCTTCAGTGCCTCGGCCTCGAACGGCGTCGTGACGGGCACTACGACGTCCGCGAGCTCGGCCGTCGGCGTCATGAACAGGTCCATCTGCACGAAGAAGTCCAGGTTGCGCAGCGCATCACGGCCGCGGGCGCTGTCGCCGTGGGCCATCACCAGGTTGCCGCCGAAGCCGACCAACGCCTTGATCCGGCGGTCGAGCGCTGCGGTGTAGAAGTCCTCGCCCGTGACGAACCCGTAGCGGGCGGTCCCGAGCGGCCTGGTCTCGAGTCCCACGGCCGGCGGCGTCGAGCGGCTGAGCAGCTCGATCCCGTCGATCCGGTTGGCCGGGACCTCCTCGAAGAGCACGTTGCCACCGGAGACGTCGAGGCTGCCGGTCAGGGCGTAGAGCACGTTGATCGCACGGATGGTCTGCGTCGTCCCGCTGTGCTGCTCCAGCCCGCTCCAGGTGTAGAACGCGACCGGCCGCGACTCCCACAAGGTCTTCGCGGTGGCGACGATCTGCTCGGCGGGTACGCCGGTGATCTCGGCGGCCACGTCGGGCGGGTACTCCGCGCAGCGCGCCGCGAGCAGGTCCCAGACCGTGTCCTCCTCGACCCTCGCGGATGCGTTGGTCCAGTCACGGACGAAGTCGGCGTCGTACCAGCCGTTCTCGATCATCACGTGCGTCATCGACAGCGCCAGAGCGGCATCGGTGCCGGGCCGGACCCGGAGCCACTGGTCGGCCCGGGCGGCGAGACCGGCCTTGCGCGGGTCGACGACGACCAGCTTCGCACCGCGAGCCACCGCGGCCACGGTGCTGGTCGCGTGCGCCAGCCGGGCCACCGACGGGTTGTAGCCCCAGAACAGGATGCAGCCGGCGTTCTCGAGGTCGGGCAGGTAGACGCCCGGCACCGAGGCGCCATAGGTGTAGAGCGGCGCGAGGTAGCGGCCCCACCCGCACAGCTCCATGGCGACGCAGAAGTTCGGGCTGCCGAACGCGCGGATCAGCCGCTGGATCCAGTCGACGGAGTCGCTGATCGCCGACGTGGAGGGCGAGCTCGCGCTGAAGGCCACCGCCTCGGGCCCGTCGGAGTCCGCGACCGCCCTGAGCCTCTCGGCCACGGTGTCGAGCGCCTCGTCCCAGGTGATCTGCTCCCATCCCGGGTCGGGCGCGTCCTTGGGAGTGGTCCGCCGCATCGGGTGCAGCAGCCGCCCGGAGTGGTAGACGATGTCGGGCGCCGCCTTGCCCTTCAGGCACAGTGCCTTGCCGGTCGGGTGGGACGGGTCCGGGGCGAGGGCCAGCAGCGTCCCGTCCTCGACCGTGGCGCGGGCGCCGCAGCGCGAGACGCACAACGGGCAGAACGTCGGGATCGGGTCCCCACCCATCCCAGGATTGTCTCACCGCTCGCGGTCGAGTGCTGAGGTGGTCGCCAGGGCAACCACCTCAGCACTCAACCCACGCAGGGGTGGATCAGAAGGCGCTCGCGTTGAGCAGGCGCTCCTTGGTGCTGTCACCGTCGTCGGCGTTGTTCCAGTCCAGGGTGCCGGCGCTCTGCAGCGCGGACTTCACCGCCGCCGGGGAGGCCGCGGGGTTCTTGGACTTGTACAGCGCCGCGGCACCGGCCACGTGCGGGCTGGCCATCGAGGTGCCGGAGATGGTGTTGTAGCCGCCGAGCATCCAGGTCGAGAGGATGCACACGCCCGGCGCGATGATGTCGACGTCGGCACCGTAGTTGGAGAAGTCGGCGAAGGTGTCGTCCACGTCGGTGCGGCAGGTCGGCGCCGCGCCGCCGCCCGGCTTGCCGTTGAAGTCGGCCAGCGCGCTCACGGTGATCACCTCGTCGTACGCCGCCGGGGTGAAGTTCTTGGCGTCCTGGGAGTCGTTGCCGGCCGCGACGACGTAGGTGACACCGGCAGCCACCGAGGAGCAGATCGCCGTGTGCATCGCGTCCCCGTCGGTCCTGCCGCAGTTCCCGTCGTCGCTTCCGTCGCCGCCGAGGCTCATGTTGGCGACCTCGATCTTGGAGGCGTTCGCGGTGACGTAGTCGATCCCGCAGATGACGTCGGAGTTCAGCCCGGTGCCGGCGTCGGTGAGCACCTTGACCGGCCAGATCCGCGCTCCCGGCGCCATCCCGACCACGCCGGCGCCGTTGTCGATCGCGCCGACGGTGCCGGACACGTGGGTGCCGTGGCCGTGCATGTCGTTGGCGTTGATGGCGCCGATCGAGCAGTTCTTGGCCCCGGCCCGGTAGATGTTCAGGTCCGGGTGGGTCAGGTCCGCGCCGGTGTCGATCACCGCCACGTCGACGTTGACGCGCTCGTCGACGCCGTTGATCTTCGCCGTCGGGCTGAGGTCGGCGTTGGCGCGGTCGATGCCGGTCGGGGTGGCCTGCGCGGTCGCCTTGACCGCCGTGTCCTGCTGCACCCAGCGCACCCCGGGAGTGGCCTCCAGCGCCTTGGCCACAGCGGGCGTCATGGTCGCGGAGTAGCCCTGCAGCGCCGCGGTGTAGACGTGACCGACGGAGAAGCCGAACCGGTCTGCCTGGACGGGCGCGAGGGCGGCCGCGTCGACGCTGTCGTGCAGCACCACGACGTACGGCGCCGGGGTGCTGGTCGTCGCGGGGGCCTGAGGCGCCGCGTGGGCGCTGATCGTCGTTGCGCCCAAGGTCAGGGCGGTGGTGGCCGCGAGGGCAGCCGAGGTGAGGGGGCGCATGGGTACCTGTGCTTTCTGGGAGGTCGCTGCCTCGGGCAGCCGGATGTGACATCCAACCGGCCCCGCGCGCGGTGGGTCACGGCGACCGCGGCCTCATGTTCTTGCACTGCACGAGCGTGCAATCCGAGCGGTCAACCCGCTGCGGCCAGCCAGGTGTCGAAGTCCACGGTCCCGGTCCGCCACGGGGCCTCCGGGACCAGCCTCCCGCCGACCATCGCCCGGCCGGCCGCCGTGGGCAGCGGGAGCTGGAGCACCCGGCGGCGGATCCCCCGGGCCTTGAGCAGCCGACGCACCATGTCGGCGACCAGCTCCTCCCGTGGGCCGGACATCTCCAGGGTGGCCTCGCGCGCAGGCTCGGTGGCAACCTCGACCAGGGCGGCAGCGACCTCGTGAGCAGCCACCGGCGCCGAGAGCATCCGCGGCACGAAGGTCATCGGCCCGGCGCTGCCGCGGTCGACCATCTGCTGGGCGAACTCGTGGAACTGCGTCGCCCGCAGGATCGTGAACCGCTGTCCCGACTGGCGAACCAGCTCCTCCTGGGCGACCTTGCCCTCGTAGTAGCCGAAGGCGATGCCGTCGATCCCCACGATCGAGAGGGTCACGTGGTGGCCGACTCCCGCAGCGCGGCCGGCCTCGATCAGGTTGGCCGTCGTACGCCGGAAGAAGTCCTGTGCCACCGACCGTCGGGTGGTGGTCACGCTCAGCGTGTCGACCACGGCGTCGACTCCCTCGAGCCGCTCGGCCAGACCGTCGGCCGAGGTCACGTCGACCCCCAGGCTGCGGGAGAGCAGCACCGTCTGGTGGCCGGCCTCGACCAGCTCGGCGGCGACGTGATGACCCACCACTCCGGTGGCTCCGGCGACGGCTACGCGCATGCGTCCATCATGGCCGACGGAGTCGAGGGTGGCCGAACTCCGGGGCGGACCCACCGAGGAGCACGAGGCCAGCGATCCACCGCATGGCCTCGACTACGCGCCTCGGGCCAGTACGGCGCGGGCGTAGGCGCTCTCGGCGTCGAGGTCGACGTGACGCTCCTCGGACCCGTTCTGCGTGACTCGGACGACGAAACCGCCCGGGATGCTCTCCAGTGCCACGAAGGCCGCACCCAGCATCGTCCGCAACTGGTCCTCGCTGGGCAGCCACACCACCTCGCGCTCCTCGATGTCGTCCAGCGCCCACTCGGTGGTGCCGTTGAACGCGAGGATCCGCCCGGTGGGCAGCTCCATGACCTCCACCACCATGTCGCTGACGGCGAAGACCAGGTCGTCCATGTCACGGTCCAGCACCACGAACCGGTCACCCGAGGCAGGAGTCCACACCACACCGGCCTCCTTGAGCCGCAGCGCGAGATCGATGCTGATCATGACTTCCAGTGTGCAACCCCGTGCCAGCGGACGCTCGGCACTGCTGCCGGAGCATTCCGACACGCACAGGTCCAGACCAGTCCGAAACCGCCCCTGTCGTCGGGCCGGTCACGCTGCCAATCTGAGCCTGGACGCTCGGGAGGTCCCCGGGTCGGAGGGGGAGTCATGGCTACCGGGGACGACACCAACCAGGACGCGCACCTCAAGCATGGGTCGGAGACGTTCTTCATCCCGGGCGAGGGGCTGCTCGTCACCCAGGTCGGCGGTCGCTCGGGCGGGGCGGCCGACCCGATGGTCGCCTCCGAGGCTCCCGAGGCCCCGGCCCCGCGCGACCTGGGAGCGGCGGATCCGCCGCCGTTCCGGTTCTCCCGGGTCGGGCCACGTGGCAACAAGCTCAACATCCGGCTCATCCGCAAGCTGGCCAACGCGATGGTCTCCGGCGGAGGTGGCGAGGGGACCATCCCCGCCGGCTACACCTACCTCGGCCAGTTCGTCGACCACGACCTGACGATGGACCGCACCGACGTCATGTTGGGCGCCGACGTCTCCCCGACCGACCTGCTGCAGGGTCGTTCGCCGCGGCTCGACCTCGACTCGATGTACGGCGCCGGACCCGGCAGTCCCGCGTCCGCGCAGTTCTACGAGGCCGACGGCTTCCACCTCAAGGTCGGCACCACGATCGCGGCCGAGGGTGTCGGCGCGAAGCCGGGACACGATCTCCCCCGCGTGGGCAAGGGTGGCCCGGTCGCCCGGCGGCGGGCGCTGATCCCGGACCCGCGCAACGACGAGAACCTGATCGTCGCCCAGACCCACCTGGCGATGATCACCTTCCACAACAAGGTCGCCGACAAGCTGCCCAAGGCGCTGCCGTCCTCGCAGAAGTTCGCCCGCGCCCGCAAGCGGGTGACGCTGCACTACCAGTGGCTGCTGCGTCACGACTACCTGCCGCGGATCTGCCAGCCCTCGGTGGTCGACGACGTGTTCAAGAACGGGCGCAAGCTGGTCGAGCCGGGGGCCGCACCCACTGATGTGCCGAGCATGCCGATCGAGTTCTCGGTCGCTGCCTTCCGGCTCGGGCACAGCATGATCCGCGACAGCTACAACTGGAACTCGAAGTTCGCCGGGACCGACGGCGGGCTGTTCTACATGTTCGCCTTCTCCGCGCTGGGTGGTGACCTCGGCGGCTCCAACCGGCTGATCAGCAGCTGGATCGCCGACTGGCGACGGATGTATGACTTCCCCGCGGCCGGCAGGCCGGGCATGGTCGCTCCCTCCAGCGGGGTCAACCACGCGATGCGGATCGACACCCGGTTGACCAACCCGCTGGCCGACCTGCCGCCGAGCACCTTCGACGGCGACGACTCCACCCCGCAGATGCCACGCAACCTGGCCTTCCGCAACCTGGTCCGCGCCAACATGGTGCGGCTGGCGAGCGGGCAGCAGATGGTCAACCGGCTCCAGCACGTCGGGGTCAACGTCAAGCCGCTGACCGAGGCGCAGATCCTCGAGGGCAAGGGCGGCGCCAAGCTCGACCACCTCACCGCCACCGAGAAGAACACCCTGGCCAAGCGCACGCCGTTGTGGTTCTACATCCTGCGTGAGGCCGAGCTCAACAACGGCCGCCTCACCGGGGTGGGGGCACGGATCGTGGCCGAGACCCTCCACCGTGCGATGGAGGGCAGCAAGTTCTCGATCGTGCGCGACCCGGCCTTCCGTCCCGACCTCGGGCCGAGGCCGGGCACCTTCGAGATGACCGACCTGCTGATCACCGCCTTCGGCGCGACCAGGCCGGCGATGGCGCCCGCCGGCTGAGGACTCTCAGGGGAGGTAGCGCTCCCAATCCAGGTCGACCAGGTCGGCCGGCGCGTCGACGACGAGTGCGGCGCCGGCCTCGGTCAGCTCGGCCTCGCTGTAGCCCCCCGATCGCAGCCCGATGCACTTCACCCCGGCGCGCGCGGCCGACTCCACGTCGTACGGCGTGTCCCCGATGAGTACGCCGCGCCGGGTGCCGAGTGCGTCCAGGGTGACCTCGACCAGGTCGGGCTCGGGCTTGGAGCCGTCGACGTCCGCGGAGGTCTTGAGCACCTCCACGACGTCGCGGATGTCGAGGTCGTCCAGCGCCTCGTCGGCGAACTCGGGGTCACCGGAGGAGGCCAGCGCCACCTTGAACCCGTCGTCGGCCAGCGCCCGGACCAGCTCGCTCGCCCCCGGCAGGGGCTGCACCTCGCCCTTGATCTCGACGTACTCCTCGCGCCAGGCGTCGCGCAGCTTGTCGCCGAGCTTCTCCTCGACCTCCTCGCCGGCGACCTCGGCCACCAGCTTGTCGCCGCCCATCCCGATCGTGCGGTGGATCCGCCACAGCGGCACGGTCACGTCATGGCGGTCGAAGGCGCGCTGCCAGGCCAGGGCGTGGTGGTAGGTCGAGTCGACCAGGGTGCCGTCGATGTCGAAGAGGACTGCGTTCTCGTTGTCCGTCACCCCCGCACCGTTCCCCTCTGCTGCTGGGTGCAAACGACTCCCTGTGACGCTCAGCGCCAGGTGACGACCGACTTGCCCAGCGTCTTGCGGTCGGCCATGTCCTGGAGGGCCGGACCGAAGTCGGTGGCGGCGTACGTCGCACCGATCGGCGGGTCGATCACACCGGACTCCATCATCGGCAGCAGGGCGGCCCACTGCTCGCGCATGTAGCCGGGCCGGACCATCGCGTAGGCACCCCAGCCGACCCCGCGCACGTCGACGTTGTTGAGCAGCAGCCGGTTGACCTTGACCGCGGGGATGCCGCCGCCTGCGAACCCGACGACGAGCAGGCGGCCCTGGGTGCCCAGTGAGCGCAGCGAGTCGGTCATCAGGTCGCCGCCGACCACGTCCATCACCAGGTCGACGCCCTGGCCGTCGGTGAGCTCCTGGACCGCCGCGCGGAACCCGTCGACGAGCACGACCTCGTCGGCGCCGGCCTTCCGCGCGACCTCGGCCTTCTCCTCGGTGGAGACCACGGCGATGGTGCGCGCGCCGTACCCCTTCGCGACCTGGATGGTCGCGGTGCCCACGCCACCGGCCGCGCCGTGGACGAGCACCGTCTCGCCCGGCCGGACCTGGCCGCGCTCGGCGAGGGCGAAGTGGGCGGTGAGGTAGTTCATCGGGATCGCCGCGCCCTGCTCGAAGCTGAGCGAGTCGGGCAGCCTGAAGACGCTGTCCGCGCCCAGCCCGACGACCTCGGCGGCCCCACCGTGGCCCAGGCAGGCGGCGACCCGGTCGCCGGCGCTGAGGTCGGAGCCCTCGGGCGCGGAACGGACGACCCCGGCGAAGTCGACGCCGAGAGTGAACGGGAGGTCGGGCTTGAGCTGGTACTCGCCCTTGCTCAGCAGCAGGTCCGGGAAGGAGACCCCGACCGCGTGTACGTCGACCAGCACCTGCGGCCCCCAGGCTCCCTCGGCGGTCGGCTCGGGCACCTCCTCGACGCTGATCGCGGACGGGCCATCGAGTCGGGTCACCTGGACTGCGCGCATGGGAGGCAGGCTAGCCGGGGGTGGGTCTGCTTCGGTGTGGGGTCGGGGGGCGGGTCTGGACACTCGCGCGTCGTTCGGCGTGGCATCCCCTGTGACATCAACGGTGGGGGCAGCTCGGAGGGGCCGGTTTCCCAGGTTAAGAGGTCATATTGGCCGGCCGGCTCGTCCTCACACATGAAACTGCCTCTTCACACACCGCGCATGGTGTGTGAAGAGGCAGTTTGGGTTCTTAACCTGGGAAACCGACCACCCCCCCAACCCCACCTACCGCACATCCACCAGCTTCGAGAGCTCGAAGTGCATCGGGTCGGTGTAGTTCCAGTCGCCGCCCCAGGCGAAGCCCCAGCGCTTGAAGATCGTCACGACGGTGCGGTCGATGTCACCGGGGATGCCGCGGTAGTTGGTCGCGGCGTTGAGGTCGATCGCGGTGCCGAAGGTGTGGAAGCTCAGGCCGCGGGCGGGGTCCTTGGCGATGAAGCGGGGGACGTAGCACCCGTTGTAGGTGCGGATCTTGTCGGCGAGGCCGCGGGTGACCACCTCGGTCAGCGCTGCCTTCAGCTGCGGCAGCATCACCCGGTGGCCGGTGACCGGGCCGATGATCGGCATCACCTCGGTGCGGATGTTGGCGCGCACCCACGAGGCGTCGGGGACCACGGTGCCGTCGGGGTTGGCGCGATAGCTGAACGAGCCCACCGCGGCGGCCACGCTGCCCCCGGTCAGGAAGGCGGTCTGGGTGGCGTTGATGTCGAGGTCGGGGCCGAGGATCTGCACGCTGGCCTTGGTGCCGGCGTACTGCTTGAGCTGCTTGCGGATGTCCTGGGGCGAGCGCGACCCCATCGCCACGATCATCGCGTTGTGCTCGCGCATGCCGAGCTTGGGCGCCCACTTGTAGTTCACCACCGCGTCGATCCGGCGGGCCACGGTCGGCGGCAGGATCTGGGCATAGGCGCCGATGTGGATCCGCGGTGAGTCCGCCTCGTTGCCGACGCGGAGATAGCCCTTGTCCTCCTCGAGCCGGCGCCCGAGAGCCGGCTGTACGGCGATCTCGCCCTGGGCCACCCGGTCCCACACCGCCGTGGTCTGGGCGGTGCCCTGCATCGTGAACCGGCGGAACGTGGCCGGGTCGACCGCCGCGTAGGTGACCTCCTGGTCGTCGGCGTAGAAGGAGCCCATCGAGATCAGATCGACCTTGGTGACGCCCTTGATCGCCTTGATCTTGGCCACCGTCGACTCGTCGAGGGTGTCTTGGCTGTAGACCAGCACGTCGGAGGAGAGCAGCGGGTCGGTGAGCTTGCCGGGCGGGTCGAGCGCCACGTCCTTGTCGACCGATGGCGTGGACTTGCCCGGCTTCCCGGCCGGACTGGCCGAGGACGTGGGGGTCGCCTTGCCGGCGTCGGGCCCGGTGGTCGCAGGGCTGCCGCAGGCCGCGGTCAGCAGCAGCGCGCCGCAGGCAGCCGCCCGTGCCCACCGCCTGTGCGTCACCATCGCATCCCCTGAAACTCCCCGGCCTGGTCGGCCACCCCTCATGGAGGATATCGACCGACCCCGCAATGCGCCGGGGAGTGGGCGAACCCGAGACGGGGACTAGTCGGCGAGCACCCGCGCGGCGATCCAGGCCACCGTCTCGGCGGTCTCGGCGGGGTCGCCGGTGGGCTGCATCACGTGGCTGAGCACGAGGCGCACGACCATGTCGATCAGCACCTCCACCCGGTGACCCTCGAGGTTGACCTCGTAGGTCGCGACGTGCTCGCGGATCATCTGGCCGGCCGCATCGAGCAGCGCCTCGGAGTTGGTGGTCAGCAGCGGCAGCAGCTCGCTGTCCGCGCCCTGCCGGCTGCTCAAGATGGCATGCATCAGCGGGTCGCGTCCGGCGAGCTCGAGGACGCGGTACGCCGCCGCCTCGATCGCCTCGACCAGGTCGTCGGGGTTGTCGTGGAAGGCCGAGTCGACCAGCCCGAGGAACATCTGCAGCTCGTTCATCACGATCGCCTCGGCCAGCTGGGGCTTGCCGCCGATCTCGTTGTAGACCGTCTGCCGGCTCACCCCGACCAGGTCGGCGAGCTTGGCCATCGTCAGCGAGGCCCAGCCGTGCTCGGCGGTGAACCGGGTCGCCGCCGCCAGCAGCCGGTCACGGTGGGTGACGGGCGCGGTGGTGAGGACCGAGTTCATGCGCCCCAGCCTAGTGAGCACCCCCGCGCCCGGCGACATCGCCGACTCAGCCCTGCAGGCTCAGCGCCAGCACCGGGCAGGACTGCACGGCCGAGTCCACCTTGTCGCGCTCGGACTCCGGCGGGCTCTCGTCGAGGATCTGCATGACGTCGTCGTCGTCGACCTCGAAGTACTCGTGCGCCATCGCCTCACACATCCCCAGGCCCTCGCACCGGTCCCGGTCGACGACGATCCTCACGAGGCCACCTTGAGGCTGCTCGGCTCCACGGGCACGAAGTCGACCTTCTCGCGGACGCCGCAGTCAGGACAGCACCACGAGTCGGGTACGTCGGACCAGGCGGTGCCCGCGGCGAAGCCCTCGTGCTCGTCGCCGCGCTCGACCTCGTAGGTGTAGCCGCACCCGGGGCAGCGCGCAGCGAGCACCTCGACGCCGGCGCCAGCACGCGCCGCCGCCTCGTCGATCGCCGCCTGCTCGGCTGCGGTGGGCTCGGCGGTCGCGCCGTACTTGGCCAGGATCTTGGCCCGCTTGCGCGGTGAGATGTTGGCGCGGGTCACGTCGCCGTCGAAGTGGGCCAGCACCCGGGGGTCCATCACCCGGCGCCACAGCGGCGGGAACATCGCCAGCACGATCATCCCGGCGTACCCGGTCGGCAGGACCGGCGACTCCTCGAAGTCGCGCAGCGTCTGGTAGCGGCGGGTGGGGTTGGCGTGGTGGTCGCTGTGCCGCTGCAGGTGGTAGAGCAGCACGTTGGTCGCGATGTTGTTGGAGTTCCAGCTGTGGCTGGGGTCGACCCGCTCGTAGCGCTGACGCTCACCGCTGCCGACCTTCTGGCGCAGCATCCCGTAGTGCTCCATGTAGTTGACGACCTCGAGCAGCGAGAAGCCCATGATCGCCTGGATCACCAGGAACGGCAGGATGCCGATGCCGAGCACCGCGATCATCACGCCCCACAGCACCGCCGACATCAGCCAGGCGTTGAGCACGTCGTTGCCGATCCGGAACGGGTGCTGGCCCTTGCGGGCGTAGCGCCGCTTCTCCACCCGCCAGGCGCTCTTCACCGAGCCGTAGACGGTGCGCGGCCAGAACTCGTAGAGGCTCTCGCCGAGCCGGCTGCTGGCGGGGTCCTCGGGGGTGGCGACGCGGACGTGGTGGCCGCGGTTGTGCTCGATGTAGAAGTGGCCGTAGAAGCTCTGCGCCAGGGCGATCTTGGACAGCCAGCGCTCGTTGGCCTCCTTCTTGTGGCCGAGCTCGTGGGCGGTGTTGATGCCGATGCCGCCGATCGCACCGATCGAGATCGCCAGGCCGACCTTGTCGAAGGTGTCCAGCGGCGCCATCCCGAGCCACTCCGGCTTGGCCAGCCAGACGAAGGCGCCGACGAAGCCGACGTACTGGATCGGCAGGAAGAGGTAGGTGATCCAGCGGTAGTACTTGTCGTTCTCGAGCCGCTCGATCGCGTCGTCGGGCGGGTTGGAGCGGTCGAGGCCGGCGACGAGGTCGATCGCGGGCACCGCGACCAGGATCACGAACGGGCCGATCCACAAGAAGATGCTCGAGCCGGTCAGGTTGTACATCCCGAAGGCGATGAACGCCAGCGAGGGCACCACCAGCCCGATCAGCCACAGGTAGCGCTTGGAGTCGCGCCAGTTCGCGCTGGACCCCTCGGGAACCGTCGAGTTGGCGATGGTCTCGCCGCCGTTGGTCGTGGTCATCGTGACCTCTCCTCGTGTCTTTACATCTGGTGTTCAGATGTCAACGCTTGACACGACCGTAGAGGTTGTACACCGGTTTGACAAGAGATAGTGGAATGTAAAATCAGGAAGGGGTGAAGGTCAGGGTGCCGCTCACCTCGGCGGAATCGCGGATGTCCGCCCTGATGCGATGTGTCCCGGTCTGCACCCGCAGCGCGAGCGCGCCGCCCACCTCGAGGTCCGCCTGCCCCGCCCGGGTGTCGCGGACCCGGCCCCGGGCGACGTACGCCGTCCCGGCGACCTGCTCGAGGGCTTCGAGCGGCTGCCGCGTGGGCAGCACGTCACCGTCCGCGACCAGGTGCAGCGAGCCCGGCACCCGGTCGCCCGGCCGCACCCGGACCGCCCAGCCGGACGGGACCGCCGCGGTGACCTCGAGCTCGCCCCAGCGCAGGGTCGCGGTGTCGGCCTCCACCGCGACCACCTCGTGCATCCGCCAGCGGCGCCGGCGTCGCCAGTACGCCAGCGCGCCGAGGAGGAGCAACAGGTCGGCCCCGGCCGCCACCACGAGGAAGACCCGGCTGCGCACGCGACCCACGAGCCGGTGCACCTCGGGCTTGCCGGGGACCACCTCGGCGGTCACCTCACGGGTCTGCTCGGCCGTGGCGTAGGTGGCGTCGTCCACGCGTGCGGAGTAGCGCACCCGCGCGGGGTCGACGCCCGCCGGCAGCCGGTAGTCCACGAAGTGCCGCCCACCCACGGTCTGGGTGGCGAGCACCTCGGCCGTGAACGCTCCTGCCCGAGCGGTCCACCTCGCGCTCGAAGCGGGCCTCCTGCACGAACGGCAGGTTCACCAGGAACACCGCCAGGAGGAGGACCGCGACACGTCTCACCCGGGGCAGGCTATGCCCGCCCCGCGTGAGACCGGGTGGGTGCGGGCTACTTCACCACCGTGAACGAGGCGGTCGTCGCCGAGGCCGCGGCGTCCTCGGTGCCGAGGTAGCGCACCTGCAGGTCGTGGCGGCCCTTCTTGTTGGTCGACGGCAGGCTGATCGTCGCGATCCCACCGGCCACCACTGCACTGCCGAGGACCGCACCGTGCTCGAGCACCTCGACCGTGCCTGCCTCGACGGTGCCGAACACCGACTCGACCGCCACCCGTACGACGGGCCGGTCGGCCTTGAACCGCACCGGCTCGGGGGTGACCGACGCCGAGGTCGTGGTCGCCGCCGGGCCGATCGGGAGGTCCATCCCGACCACGAGGGGGTCGTGGTCGGAGGCGCGGTAGGGCGAGACCTCGTAGAAGTCGGTGAGGTTGTAGTTGTGGCGGCTGTACTCCAACGCCACCGGCTCGACGGAGTTGATGTTCCACACGTGCGCGCCGGTGACCCGGCTCATCGCCGCGTCGTTGCCGAGCACGTGGTCGAGGGAGCCGACGGTGCCGCCGAAGAGGTAGGTGTGCTCCCCGGGCGCCTGATCGTTGCCGATGTCGGTGTAGCCGGCCGCGTAGAGGACCTGCATCGGGTCCTCCTGGCTGTAGGCGTTGAAGTCCCCGGAGAGCAGCACCTTCTCGGTGCCGAGGTCGGTCTTGACCTGGTCGGCGAAGCGCACCAGCTCCTCGGCCTCGGCGACCCGCTGCGGGTTGGACCGGCCCTGGCCGGTGCCGTCGTCGGGACCGGAGCCCTTGGACTTGAAGTGGTTCACGATCACCGCGAACCGCGACAGGCTGCCGCCTCCGACCGGCTCGAAGGCCTGGGCCAGCGGGTCGCGGGCGATGTCGAAGACCGGCACGTCGTCGATCAGCGACTCCCCGACCGGGCGCACCTGCCCGGGGCGGTAGATGAAGGCCGTCCGGATCACGTCCTCACCGGTCTGGTCGGCCGCGGAGGCGGGGCTGGGCACGAACGCCCAGGTGCCCGCGCCGGCCTCGGCGTTGAGTGCCGCGACGAGGCGGGACACGCCGTCGTCACGGTCCTTGCCGAGCAGGGCGGAGTTCTCGATCTCCTCCAGCGAGACGACGTCGGCGCCCAGCGCGTTGATGGCGCGCACGATCTTGGCCTGCTGGCGGCCCAGGTCGCCGGCGTCGGCGGCACCCCGCGGGCCGAGGCCGCCGTCGGACCCGGTGCAGCTCTTCACGGTGACGTGCTCACCGGCCCGGTCGTCGTACCAGCTGCAGGTGCCCCCGGCCGTCTCGAACTCCTCGCCCGTGGTGGGGAAGTAGTTGAGCACGTTGAAGGAGGCGACGTGCACGTTGCCGCCGGTGGCCTGCGGAGCCGGGGTGCGGGTGTGCGCGAAGCTCGCGGGCGGGGTGTCGCCGGCGGTGAGCTGGGCGGTCGGCTGCAGCCGCCAGCCGTTGTTGCGCCAGTCCAGCACGAGCGGCTCAGCGAAGCTCACCGCTGCACCCACCCGGATCTGGCGGTCCTGGGTCAGCCACGGCAGCGCCACGTTCTTCGAGGTGGTCAAGAAGTTGGCGGTGGCCCCGTCGTCGAGGGTGATCCGGCGCGCGGCGTTGTCGGCGACCACCGCGTCGATGGCAGCCGTGTCCTGGGCGTCGGCGACCTCGGTCGGCGTCCACAGCGGCTCGGTCCCGACGGCCAGCCCGATCTCGGCGTACTGGTTGAGGGTGTAGTTGTCGGCGACGGTGTAGGGACCCTGGGGCGCGAGCAGCATCCCCTCGAAGGCCTCACGTTCTGCGGTCGCGCGCGGGACGGTGATCGCGGCCGGGGTGACCGGGGTGGCGCCGCCGGCGAGCTGGCGTACGTCGGACGCGGCCGCAGGTGTGACCTCGGTCAGGCCGTTGAACTCGCTCACCTTGCCGGTCACCTCGACGTGGTCGCCGACGGTGACGGCGCCGGCGACGGCCGAGCCGTAGACGAAGACCGCCTCGGAGGCCTGCCTGCCGGTGGAGTCGGTGTCGCCGCCGCTGCCGGCGCTCTGGAGGTAGAAGCCGTTGATCCCACCGGTCGGGTAGGCGGCGGTGACCACGCCGGTGGTGACCACCGTCTTGCCGACCAGCGGGCTGGCGTCGCCGGTGCCCTGGATCTCGGCGATCGAGTGCGCCTCGGGCGGCTCGGTCGGCCCACCGCCGGCGGGTGCGGCGCCCGGGGTGCCCTCGGCGACGGTCAGGTCCGAGGAGTTGTCGTCGGCATCCGTTCCGGTCGCGTCCCGGGCCACCGACGTGGCGGCGCTCGGGCCGGGGGTCGGCGCCTTCTCGAAGGTGTTGGAGCTGCCATAGCCGACCAGGTCGATGACCGCCGGGTTGCCGATGACCGAGCCGGTGGGCGGCGCGGTCAGGGCGGTGGTCTGATCGGCGAGGAAGACGGTGCCCGCCGAGGCGCTCATCGCCGTCGAGCCGGTGGCGTCGGCCGGGGGCAGCGCCGCGCCCGTCGTACCTCCGCCGAGGGCGACGAGGTAGTAGCCCTTGGCCGGGACCGACCCGGTCAGCTGGGTGACGCCCGTCGGGTTGGCGGTTCCGCCGGAGGAGCGGTACTGCACCGACGTGCCGGCGACGCTGAGCGCCGTCGAGGTCGGGTTGTAGAGCTCGACGTAGTCGTTGCGGAAGGCCGAGGCACCACCGCCGCCTCCGCCGTACACCTCGGAGATGACCAGCCTGGAGCCGTCGGTGGCCGCTCCGGCGGGTGCGGCGGCGAGCGCGCCCACCGGCAGCAGGCCGGCGGCCAGGACGACGGGAAGTGCGCGGCGCAGGGGGCGCGCGGGCAGGCCGAGACGATGCGACATGAGGCTCCTCGAGAGAGTGCGTGACACACAAGCGGCTTCCTTCCTATCCCGGATCGGCGTGCGACGGGAGTCGCGGAAGGTAACGATCCGTGAACCTCGCGCCGCCGATCGGGGGCCGGTTAGGTTGTGGCCATGGCGGATCCCATCGGCATCGACTTCGGCGGCAGCGGCATCAAGGCGGCCCCGGTCGACCTCTCCACGGGTGAGTTCTCCGCGGAGCGTGAGCGGATCTCCACCCCCGAGGAGTCCACCCCGAAGGCGGTCGCCGAGGTGATGGTCGAGCTGCTCGAGCGCTTCGACGACGGCGGCGACTCCCCCGTCGGCGTCACCATCCCGGGCACCGTGCGCAAGGGCGTGGTCGGCTCGGCCGCCAACATCGAGAAGTCCTGGATCGGCACCGACGCCGACAAGCTGCTGAGCAAGGCACTGGGCCGCGAGGTGCACGTGGTCAACGACGCCGACGCGGCGGGCATCGCGGAGAGCAGGTACGGCGTCGCCCGCAACCGTGAGGGCCTGGTCATCGTGACCACGCTCGGCACCGGCATCGGGTCGGCGTTGCTCCACGACGGCGTGCTCGTGCCCAACTCCGAGCTCGGCCATCTCGAGATCGACGGTCACGACGCCGAGAGCAAGGCCGCCAACTCGGCGCGCAAGGACGAGGACCTCTCCTGGGAGGAGTGGGCCGAGCGGCTGACGAAGTACTACCGCACCGTCGAGCGGCTGCTCGCCCCGACGCTGTTCGTGGTCGGCGGCGGCGTCAGCAAGCACGCGGCGGAGTTCGTGCCGCTGATCGACATCGACACCGAGATCGTCTCGGCGACCCTGCGCAACACTGCCGGGATCGTCGGCGCGGCCGCCCTGGCCGCCGACGCTGGTTGAGGAGGCGGCGCAGACCGCCTGCTGGTTGAGGAAGCGAAGGAGAGACCCGTGAGTGACTACACCCCGGCCGAGGACCGCTACGACGCGATGGACTATCGCTTGTGCGGCCGGAGCGGACTCAAGCTGCCCGCGGTCTCGCTCGGACTCTGGCAGAACTTCGGCACCGACCGGCCCGAGGAGACCCAGCGGGCGATCCTGCGGCGGGCCTTCGACCGCGGGATCACGCACTTCGACCTCGCGAACAACTACGGCCCGCCGTACGGCCGCGCGGAGGAGAACTTCGGGCGCTACCTGCGTGACGACTTCGCCGGGCTGCGCGACGAGCTGCTGATCTCCACCAAGGCGGGCTACGACATGTGGCCCGGCCCCTACGGGCAGGGCGGCGGCTCGCGCAAGTACGTGCTGTCCTCGCTGGACCAGTCCCTGGGCCGGATGGGCCTGGACTACGTCGACATCTTCTACAGCCACCGCTTCGACGCCGAGACCCCGATCGAGGAGACGATGATGGCGCTCGACCAGGCGGTGCGGTCGGGCAAGGCGCTCTACGCCGGCATCTCCTCCTACTCGGCGACCAAGACCCGGGAGGCCGCGACGATCGCGAACGACCTCGGCACGCCGTTGCTGATCCACCAGCCGTCGTACTCGCTGCTCAACCGGTGGATCGAGGAGGACCTCCTCGACGAGCTCGAGACGCAGGGCATGGGCTGCATCGTGTTCACCCCGCTGGCGCAGGGGCTGCTCACCGACCGCTACCTCGACGGCGTGCCGCAGGACTCGCGGGCCGCGCGCGGGAGCACCACCATCCCCGAGGACAACCTCTCCGAGGGCACCCTGGAGCACGTACGCCGGCTGAACGAGATCGCGCGGCGACGCGGGCAGAAGCTCGCGCAGCTGGCCATCCAGTGGGTGCTGCGCGACCGGCGGGTCACCTCCGCGGTGATCGGGGCGTCCTCGGTCGAGCAGCTCGACACCAACCTCGACGCACTGCAGTCCGCGCCGCTCAGCGAGGAGGAGCTGGCCGAGATCGACCAGTACGCCGTCGACGCCGGCGTGAACCTCTGGGCGAAGGCCACCGAGGACTGAGCGTATGGTTGCCCCCAGCGTCTGAAGCCGACCGGACCGCATGCACGCGGCGGACCCGAAGCCCTACGACCCGGGGGCAGGGCTTCGGGACGACCGACTACCGTCGGTCCCATGCCTGCCACACGTCTGCTCCCCACTGACGAGGCCAGGGCCCTGATCGAGCTCGTGCGCGACATCGCCGCCCGTGAGCTCGAGCCGCGCGTCGTGGAGGCCGAGGCCACCGAGACCTTTCCGCGCGAGGTGTTCCGCACGCTGGGTCGGGCCGGGCTGCTCGGACTGCCCTACCCCGAGGAGTACGGCGGCGGCGGCCAGCCCTACGAGGTCTACCTCCAGGTCGTGGAGGAGATCGCGACCGTCTGGGCGAGTGTCGGCGTCGGGGTCTCGGTGCACGCGCTCTCCTGCTTCGGCCTGGCGACGGCCGGCACCGAGGAGCAGCGCGCGCAGTGGCTGCCCGACATGCTGGGCGGTGAGCTGCTCGGCGCCTACTGCCTCTCCGAGGCTCATGCCGGCTCCGACCCGTCGGCGATGCGGACCAAGGCGGTGCGCGACGGCGACGAGTACGTCATCTCCGGCGCGAAGGCCTGGACCACCCACGGCGGCCACGCCGACTTCTACAAGCTGATGGCACGCACCTCCGATGAGCGCAACGGGATCTCCTGCTTCCTGGTGCCGGCCGACTCTCCCGGCCTCGAGGCCGACCCTCCTGAGCGGAAGATGGGGCTCACCGGGTCCGCGACCGCGACGATGCGCCTCGACGGCGTACGCGTGCCCGCGGAGCGGCTGCTCGGCAACGAGGGCGATGGCCTCAAGATCGCGCTCGCCGGGCTGGACTCCGGGCGCCTCGGGATCGCCGCTGTGGCCGTCGGGCTCGGGCAGGCGGCGGTCGACCATGCGGTGGCGTACGCCGCTGAGCGCGAGCAGTTCGGCAAGCCGATCATCGACTTCCAGGGGCTGGCGTTCCTGCTGGCCGACATGGAGGCGGCGGTGCAGTCGGCGCGGGCGACCTACCTGCATGCCGCGCGCCTGAAGGACCGCGGGCTGCCGTTCTCCCGTGAGGCCTCGGTCGCCAAGCTGGTCGCGACCGACGCGGCGATGAGGGTGACCACCGACGCCGTACAGGTGCTCGGCGGCTACGGCTACACCCGCGACTTCCCGGTGGAGCGCTTCATGCGCGAGGCCAAGGTGACCCAGATCTTCGAGGGCACCAACCAGATCCAGCGGCTGGTGATCAGCCGGTCCCTGGCCAAGGGCGACTCGGGCGCACTGCACACCGATCCGACCGCCGGTGGCTGAGGAGGCGCGCCGGCGACGTCTCGAACCCACGCGACCCCAGGAGCACAGATGACCCCCGCCCTCGCCCGCTTCTCCCCCGACGATCTGCCCGACCTCGGCGGCACCACCGCCGTGGTGACCGGCGCCAACTCCGGCATCGGCTTCCACACCGCCCACGCCCTCGCCGAGCACGGCGCCACGGTCGTGCTCGCCTGCCGCAACGTCGACTCCGCGCGTGCCGCCGCCGTGAAGCTCCCAGGGTCGACCCGCGTCGAGGAGCTCGACCTGGCCTCCCAGAAGTCCGTGCACTCCTTCGCCGAGCGCTTCGAGGGCCCGCTCGACCTGCTGGTCAACAACGCGGGAGTGATGACGCCGCCGAAGTACCGCGAGACCGAGGAGGGTCACGAGCTCCAGTTCGGCACCAACCACCTCGGTCACTTCGCGCTCACCGGCCTCCTCCTGCCGGCGCTGCTCGCCGCTCCCGCACCCCGGGTGGTCACGGTGGCCTCGATCGCCCATCACCGCGGCAACGAGAGCGTGGTCGAGGGCAACCCCGAGTCGTCGTACGTCGCCGCCAAGGCCTACGGCAACAGCAAGCTGGCCAACGTGCTCTTCGCCCGCGAGCTGCACCGGCGCTCGACCGAGGCCGGCTCGCGGCTGGTCTCGACCGGTGCGCACCCCGGGGTCTCCGCGACCAACCTGGTCGGGTCCTCCGACGGCATGGGGGCCAACCCGATCGTGCGGCTGACCGCGCCGTACTTCATGCCGCTGATCTTCCAGTCCTCGGCCGCCGGCGCCAACCCGACCCTGTGGGCCGCGACGTACGGCGAGCCCGGGTCCTACGTCGGCCCCACCCAGCTGCGCGAGAGCCGCGGTCGTCTCGGCGCCGCCAAGCTGAGCCGGCACGCGCGCAACGACGACCTCGCCCGCGCGCTGTGGACGCTCTCGGAGAAGGAGACCGGGGTCGTCTTCGACCTGACCCCCTGACCCCCTGACCCCCGACCCCCCGCCGAGACGTCGCATCTGAAACCGCGTCTTCCCGCCGAGACGTCGCATCTGAAACGCAGACGCGGCGCCGAGACGTCGCATCTGAAACGCCCGGGAGATTTCAGATGCGACGTCTCGGCGGGGATGGGGACGGGGCAGCCCGTTTCAGATGCGACGTCTCGGCGGATCGGGGGGTTCGGGACCTTCGGTGGGACCTTGGGCCCTGCCGGGCCGGGGGTGTACGCCGGGAGGCTGGCTGCATGAGCCAACCCATGGAGATGCCCTACGCCAAGTGCCGTGAGCTGCTGGCCGCCGGCGTCGTCGGGCGCGTGGGACTGTGCACTGCCCAGGGGCCTCGGATCTTCCCGGTGAACTACTCCGTGGTCAGCGAGGCCATCGTCTTCCGCACCACGCCCTACGGCATCGTCGCCTCCCACGACTGGAGCTCGCCGCTCGCCTTCGAGATCGACCTGTTCGACCATGCCGACCACAAGGGCTGGAGCGTGCTCGCCGTCGGACGCGGAGAGCGCCTCGAGGATCCCGACGACATCGCGCTGGTGCAGCGGACCTGGGACCCACGCCCCTGGGCCGCGGGGAGCCGCCCGCTCTACATCCGGCTGAGGTGGGAGGAGCTCACCGGCCGTCGGCTCGGCAGCGGCTGGACCCACGAGAACGAGTCGCCGGTCCGACGTACCGTCTGAGCCCGCCGAAACGTCGCGGATCGAACGCGTTCACCCGTTTCATCTGTGACGTCTCGGCGACTGGTTGGTGACGTCGTGAGCCACCCTGGGGCGAGCCGGTCGGAGACCGAGCCGGTTCGCTTGTAACGTCTGCGCCTGTGCCTCCACGTCTGCCTCGGTCCCACACCCTCCAAGGTCTTCGCCAGGACCTGCACGCGGTGCGGCGCCGGATGCGGCCCCCCGAGCCTGAGCCGGCCCCCCCGCCGGACCCGGCCCAGCTCAAGCGCGCCCGCCAGCAGGAGATCGTCGCGCGATACCTGAGCCAGCACGATGTCGCCAAGCTCGAGATCGGGTCCGGGAACACCGTCCTGGAGGGCTGGCTGGGCACCGACCTCAAGCCACGGCACGACGACGTCGTCGAGATGGACGCCACCAAGCGGTTTCCCCTGCCGGACTCGTGCCTGGACTTCGTGCACGCGGAGCACCTGATCGAGCACATCTCCTACAAGCAGGGCCAGCGGACCCTCAGCGAGTGCCGCCGCGTGCTCAAGCCGGGCGGCGTGATCCGGCTCGCGACGCCAGACCTGGAGCGCCTGGTCGCGGTGTACCGCGGCGACGCCGGACCCGAGGGCGAGCACTATCTGCAGTGGGTGTACTCGGCCTACATGCGCAAGGCGCCGCACGTCCATCCCACCTTCATGCTCAACCGCCAGGTCCGCTCCTGGGGGCACACCTTCATCTACGACCCGACGGTGCTGAGGATGGCGCTCGAGGACGCGGGGTTCGTCGACATCGAGCGGTGCGAGCTCGGGGTGTCCAGGCACGAGGCGCTGCACGGTGTGGAGCGGCACCACATCAAGGGCAAGCCCGAGCGCGACCGCGCCATCCGCTTCGAGACGATGATCTTCGAGGGGACCAACCCCTAGGGCAGCGCGGCTGACCGACGAGCACGACCGCGGCTCCCCGTCCCACCTCAGCCCGCGAGCCGGAGCAGGTAGACCACGATGGTCATCACGAACGCGATGAAGCCCGTCCCGGCTGCCAGGAAGGAGGCGTTCACCCAGTTGGCGCGGCGGGTCATGATGGGCGCCATCACGGCCACCTGTCGCAGTCGCACCTCGGTCTCCGAGGTCTGCGTCAGCCCGGACGCGGCCTCGACGAAGGCATCGGGATCCACCTCGGCGATGCGACCGTAGAACGACAGCTGGGACCCGGCCGGTGGGCCGTCGGTCGCCACGGATCGGCCCGAGAGGTGACGCACGTACAAGGCCACCAGGGCGCACATGATCGAGATCGCGATGGCCGCCAGCGCCACGATTCCAAGCACCCCTGCGACGGGTCCGATGCGCGCCGCAGTCGTCCGAGCGTCCTCAGGGCTGCCCGAGACGATGGCACCGAAGACCGTCACCACCAGGGCATCGAGGGTCAGTACCGTCTGGGCGCGGCTGTAGAGGTCGCGGTTGGCTGTGAGCAGCTCAGTGTGCAAGGCGCGCGCGTAGACGAGCGCGGGCGCGGTCTCGGGTGGCTGGCCGCTCACGGGACCTCCGGAACGGGACCGGCGGCCAGGGCCTGGTTGAAGCTGCTCAGAGGTGGCGTCCTCGGTGGTCTCCAGGTGGTTGAAGTAGGCGACCAGGGAGCTGCGTACGACGTGCTCGAGCATCTCCAGGTCGTCGGGATCGGGCACCACTCCGAGGCTGCGGTGCGCCAAGGTGTTGCGCAGCTCGGTCATGGTGGTCAGCCACTCCCGCACGGTCGGGGCGTGTTCGGAGGTGGTGTTGGCGACCCGGACCTCGAACGGCGCCCCATGAGAGCTGTCCCGCATCCCGCCGAACAGCGACTCCAGGGCGATGAACCGGTGCAGCGCCGCTTCGGCCGGGGGGGTGACGAAGCCGAACGAGAGCACGAAGTTCTCCAGTGCGAGCCCGGCGTTGCGATGCGCGGGATCCTGCAACACGGCCCAGCAGGACGACGCGATCGTCTCCACGTCCGCGACGTCGTCGGCCAGCAGCAGGTAGGGGGCGGAGGGAGTCCACCCGTAGAGCGCGCAGCGGAACACCGAGACCCTCCGGACGACCAGGCCGCCGGGGTGCGCGGCATAGGTTCCGGTCTCCTGCGGATCGACGAAGTCGCCCCCGTCGTAGACGCGGAGCGCGGACACGACCGCCCGGACGACAGCCTCGTGCTCGAACTCCGACGGATCGGACTCACCTTCTGAGTCGGACTCGCTGATCCGGAGCAGACACGGTGGCGGAAGCCGCCCCACCTCCTGCCCCATCTGCTCGAGCACGACCAGCTGCTGGCAGTACTCCTCGACGACGGCACGAGCCTCCATCTCGGCCCACTGGGCCCAGGTCGGCTGATAGAGCAGCGAGTCGTGGAGACGGAGCGAGGTCGTCAGCGACGGCGCAGGCTCGCCCAGGCTCATCCCCCACAGCGGCCACTCGTAGGTGAAGCCCACCTCACTCACCACTGGCTCCCCAGGTCGCGCGCAGCTCGGCCAACACCTCGGGTGAGTCCCATGCTCGGTCGAGGGCTGCCCTGAGGTCCTCCGGGCCGGCCTTCTCACTGGTCGCGAACCAGCACAGCACGCGCCGCAGGATCAGGCAGGTCCAGAGTCGATGCTGGGTCTGGAGGAACTCCTCCCACTCAGGGGTGAGCCGGGGCGAGGGGCGACCGTGTACGACGTCGGAGCGGAGTCGGTAGAGGTATCGGGCGTGCTCGTAGATCGAGGAGATCTCGTTGTCCGTGGCGAGTACGGCGTACCTGCGCGCGAAGGTCTCGGTCAAGGGCTCACCTCGCGCGACCAGGACCGCCTCGAGCCCGGCCACGAGGTGCAAGGTCTCGTTGAGTGCGGTGAAACCGGGTCGTGCCGTCCTCGCCAGCGCCTCGAGGGCTGGCTCGATCTCAGTGCCGACGGTCTCCAGGTAGGACCAGATCCGGTCGACCTCGGCGCACGTCGCCTCGTCGAGGGTCTCCTGCTGTTGCTGAGCGCCATGAACGATCAGCTCGCGCTCGGCCGGCCCGACCCTGCGCAGCTGCGTCGCCACCACGACGTCGCGCAGCTCCTCGGGCAGGTCCTGCCCCTCCAGGACCAGGTAGGCCACCGACAGCGCCGGCAACGGCAACCGGGCTCCTGTGACCAGCATCAGCGCCTGATGACAGAGCCCGAGATCGGTCGTGGCGTCGTCGGCACCCGACTCGAAGGCCTCGGCCGCCTCCTCGGAGCTCCCACGGTCGCCGAGCTCGAGCTCGAGGAAGCAGGGCGACGTCTGCTCGTACTGGCGCTGGCTGTAGGCGAAGTGCCCGTCAGCGGCGTACCACTCGTCGTAGCCCAGGGCGCGAAACTGTCCGTGCCTGGCCGGGAGCCGGGTGGCCCCGGCAGCGAGCCGCACCAGCGGAAGATGCCCCACGAAGCGGGCCATGGTCCGAGAATACTGGACTCCGGCCGAGACGAGCGTCTCGATAATGCCAGCCCTCAGGCGTTTCATCTGTGACGTCTCGGCGGGAACCCCCCCGGGGCCCCGGCGGGAACCCCCCCGGGGCCTCGGCGGGAGAACCCCCCGGGGCCGGCCCCGGAACAGCAGGAACTCCCGGTCACAGAGTTCGCTGACCGGGAGTTCCACCATCTGGCTTGGTTGTGCGCGAGGGGGGAGTTGAACCCCCACGCCCTTTCGGGCACACGGACCTGAACCGTGCGCGTCTGCCTATTCCGCCACTCGCGCCAGAAGCGAGCACAGGCTATCCCACCCGGAGTGGCCCACCCAAACCGGCCGCAACCGAACGGGCGGCGACCGATACCATCGCCAAGGCACGCGACACCGGGCCGACCCACCAGAGGACCTGAGCGACGATCCGAGAGGAGGCGCCATGAGCAGACTGCAACGCTTCGAGAACCGTCTGGAGCAGATGATCTCCGGCGTCTTCGCGCGCACCTTCCGCAGCGCCGTACAGCCGGTCGAGATCGCCTCGGCACTCAACCGCGAGGTCGACAACTCCGCGCAGATCCTCAGCCGCGACCGCCGCCTGGTGCCCAACGACTTCCACGTCGAGCTCTCCGAGACCGACCACGAGCGCCTCGTCGGGCTGGGTCCGCAGCTGACCCAGGAGCTGGTCGAGATGCTGCGCGACTACGCCGGCCAGCAGTCCTACGTCTTCACCGGCCCGGTCAGCGTCGTGCTGGAGAGCACCCCCGACCTGACCACCGGCCGCTTCCGGGTGCGCAGCAAGGCGGTCTCGACGGTGAGCAACCCGGGTGGAGACCCCACCGACACCCAGGTACGCCGAGCCAGCGCGACCCTGGTGGTCAACGGCGAGAACCTCCCGCTCGCGCCCCCCGGCATCGTGATCGGCCGCGGCAACGAGGCCGACCTGCGCATCGACGACCCCGGCATCTCGCGCAGGCACATCGAGATCCGCGTCGAGGAGGCGCAAGAGCTCGGCGGCGCCCCCCGCATCACCGTGCACGACCTGAACTCCACCAATGGTGTCTCGGTCAACGGCAGGCGCGTCGAGAAGGCGGCCCTCGTCGACGGTGCGACGATCAAGATCGGCACCACCACCATGTCCCTGCGCATCAAACAAGGGTGATCCCGCTGTGTCCGAGCTGACCTTGGTCCTGATCCGGTTCGCCTACCTGGCGATCCTGTGGATCTTCGTGCTCTCGTGCATCTCCGTGATCCGCTCTGACATGTTCGGTGCTCGGCTCCCGCGCCAGGCAGGCGCCGCGGCGGCACCCAAGGAGCGACGCACCCGCACCAAGCCGGCCAAGCCCCGTCGCGGTTCACCCACCCAGGTGGTCATCGTCGAGGGCGGCAACCGCGGCGAGGCGATCTCACTGGAGAAGGCACCGTTGCTGATCGGCCGCGGCAACGACGCGGCGATCCGGCTCGACGACGACTACGTCTCCACCCGGCACGCCCGGATCGCAAACTCCGGCGAGCAATGGTTCGTCGAGGACCTCGGCTCCACCAACGGCACCTACGTCGGCACCCGCCGGATCTCGCAGGCCACGGCGATCGAGCTCGGCACCCAGGTGCGCATCGGCAAGACGATCCTGGAGCTGCGCAAGTGAGACTCCGCTACTCCGCGATGTCCGACGTCGGTCGGGTTCGCAAGGACAACCAGGACTCGGGGTACGCCGGCCCGCACCTGCTCGTGATCGCCGACGGCGTCGGCGGATCGGCGCGCGGCGACATCGCCAGCAGCGCCACCGTGCAGGAGCTGCGCCGTCTCGACGAGCCGCCGGGCAACGACATGCTCTCGGCGCTGGCCGGCGCGATCCACCGCAGTCACGACCGGCTGGCCGACCTCGTGCGCGACCGTCCCGAGATCGAGGGCACCAGCACCACCGTCACCGGTGCGATCTTCGACGGCACCCACCTCGGGGTCGGTCATGTCGGCGACAGCCGCGGCTACCTGCTGCGCGACGGCCAGCTCGCGCAGCTGACCACCGACCACACCTTCGTGCAGAGCCTGATCGACGAGGGCCGGATCACCGAGGACGAGGCGCGGGTGCACCCCCACCGCAACCTGATCCTGCGCGCGGTCGACGGCGTCCACGAGCCCGAGCCGGACGTGTTCAGCCTCGAGATGGCCCTCGGCGACAGGCTGCTGCTGTGCAGCGACGGCTGCTCCGGCGTGCTCGACCAGGACGACCTGACCCGCATCCTTGCCGAGGGCAGCCCCGACCACGCGGCCGTCGCGCTGATCAGCGCCTCCCTCGAGGCCGGCAGCACCGACAACGTCACCGTGATCGTGGCCGACCTGGTCGACGACGACGCGGTCGACGACGCCGAGACCAGCGCCGCGAGCACCACCGGCCCGATGGTCGTGGGCGCCGCGGCCGACCAGCCCCGCCGGCGTGGTGCCGAGCTCGAGGGCACGTCGCTGCGGGTCACCGACACCGGCGAGCTCGACGCCGTGCCCGGGCACAAACCCGACGACGGCGACCACTACGACCCCGAGGAGCTGCGCTACGCCCCCCGCGCACCGCGCCGCTTCCTGTGGGCGCGCCGGGTCGTCGTGTTCGCGATCGTGGTGGGTCTGGTCGCCGTGATCTCGATCGCCGGCTACCGCTGGACCCAGGGGCAGTACTACGTCGCCGCCGAGGGCGAGCAGGTGGTGATCTACCGCGGCGTCGAGGCCGACCTGCCCGGCATAGCGCTGCACAGCGTGGAGGAGTCCAGCAAGCTCACCCTCGAGGACCTGCCGCCCTACAACGCCCGCCAGGTCCGCGACGGGATCAGCGCGAGCAGCCTCGACGACGCCCGCGGCGTGGTCACCCGGCTGGAGCGGCTCGTGGTCTGCCCCGAGCCCGAGCCCGCGGCCAAGCCCTCCGCCAAGCCGACCGACCAGCCGACCGACCAGCCCTCGGCCAAGCCCAGCCCCGGTCCGACCGCCGGTCCGTCTGCCAGCTCCAGCCCCAGCCCGGCGGACCCCACCCGGACCCCCGCCGTGTGCGAGACGACGCCATGAGTGCCGGCGCCGCCGCACCCGCCGGCCTGATGGGCTTCGTGCACCGCCGCCGGCGCGGGGCCGAGCTGGTCCTGCTGCTGATGAGCCTGGCCGTCGGCATCGGTGCCTACGCCGCGGTCGGGCTCGGCGCCAACGGCGAGGTTCCGGTCGACCTGTTCACGCACGGCTTCTGGCTGGCGGCTCTGCTCATCGGGTGCCACGTGGTGATCCGCCGGTTCGCGGAGTACGCCGACCCGATCCTGCTGCCGATCGTGGCCGCGCTCAACGGGCTCGGGCTCGCTGTCATCCACAGCAACGACTTGAAGTACACCGCGGCCAACCCCAAGTGGAACGTGCTCGCCGGCCAGCAGCTGATCTGGATGACCCTGGGCGTCCTGCTCTTCGTCGGCATCATCGTCGGGCTCCGCGACCACCGCCGGTTGCAGTCGCTGACCTACACCGCCGGCCTCGCCGCGATCGTGCTGCTGCTGCTGCCGCTGCTGCCGGGCCTGGGCACCACCATCAACGGCGCCCGCATCTGGATCCGCCTGGGCCCGCTGAGCTTCCAGCCCGGTGAGCTCGCCAAGGTGCTGCTGGTGATCGCCTTCGCCGGCTACCTCGTGCTGCACCGTGACGCCCTCGCGCTGGCGGGGCGGCGGTTCCTGTTCGTCGACCTGCCCCGCGGCCGCGACCTCGGCCCGATCCTGGCGATGTGGCTGCTCTCGCTGGGCATCCTGGTCTTCCAGAAGGACCTCGGCTCCTCACTGCTCTTCTTCGGGCTGTTCCTGGTGATGCTCTACATCGCCACCGAGCGTCCCGGCTGGCTGGTCGTGGGCGGCACGATGTTCATGGCGGGCGCCTACACCGCCTTCCTCCTCTTCAGCCACGTCCAGACCCGCGTCAACGTCTGGCTCAACCCGTTCGATCCCGACCTCAACGGCTACCAGATCGTGCAGGGCCTCTACGGGATGGCCTGGGGCGGCCTGGTGGGCCGAGGGCTCGGTGAGGGACAGCCGCAGGTCACGCCCTTCGGCTACTCCGACTTCATCGTGACCTCCATCGGTGAGGAGCTCGGGCTGACCGGCGTGATGGCGGTGATCCTGCTCTACGGCATCCTCGTCGAGCGGGCCCTGCGCACCGCACTGATCTGTCGCGACAACCTGGGCAAGCTGATGGCCGCCGGCCTGGGCGTCGTACTGGCCCTGCAGGTCTTCGTCGTCGTCGGCGGTGTCACCAAGCTGATCCCGCTGACCGGCCTGACCACCCCGTTCCTCTCCTACGGGGGCTCCAGCCTGGTCGCCAACTGGGCGATCATCGCGCTGCTGCTGCGCATCTCCGACCATGCCCGACGCCCGCCGCCCGACCTGGTCGAGCCCGACGGCGACTACGACGCCGACGCGACCCAGGTGGTGAGGGTCACCCGATGAACAAACCGATCCGCAACCTCGCGGTGGCCTGCATGCTGCTCTTCCTGGCGCTGCTGATCAACGCCAGCTACGTGCAGTACTGGCAGGCCGAGGACCTGACCTCGCTGAGCAAGCACCCCGACAACAAGCGCGTCCGCGACGCCGAGTTCTCCCGCGAGCGCGGCGCCATCCTCGTGCGCGGCAAGGCGGTCGCGGAGAGCAACAAGTCCAAGGACGAGTACCAGTACCAGCGCAGCTACCCCTCCGGCCCGCAGTACGCCCACATCACCGGCTTCTTCTCCCGTGACTGGGGTCTGGGCGGTGTGGAGGCCACCCAGAACTCCATCCTCTCGGGCAGCGACTCCGCCCTGTTCGTCAACCGGGTGATCGACCTCGTCGACAACCAGTCCCCCAAGGGCGGCAGCGTCACCTTGACGATCAACCCCGCGGCGCAGCAGGCGGCGTACGACGGACTCAAGGCGCTCGGGGACGACATCACCGGCGCCGTCGTGGCCCTCGAGCCGCGCACCGGCAAGGTGCTCGCGATGGTCTCGAGCCCGACCTACGACCCGAACAAGCTGGCCACCCACGACTTCAGCTCCGTCGGGAAGACCAAGCAGCGCCTCGAGGACAACAAGCTGAGCCCGCTGAACAACCGGGCGATCGAGGAGGTGCTGCCGCCGGGATCCACCTTCAAGCTGGTCACCGCGGCGGCGGCGCTGGAGTCCGGGGAGTACGACCCCGACACGATGGTCCCCGGCGGCGCGACCCTCGACCTGCCGCAGACCAGCACCGACCTGGTCAACGAGAGCCGCGGGTCCTGCGGCGGCGACAAGATCACCTTCACCCGCGCGCTCCAGGTCTCGTGCAACGTCTCCTTCGGCGACGTCGGCCTCCAGCTCGGTGCCGATGCGATCCGCGAGACCGCGCAGAAGTTCGGGTTCGGACGGCGCAGCTTCACCGACCTCGACGACGCGCTCACCCGGCAGGCGCTGAGCCGGTTCCCGGAGGACCCCGACCCGCCGCAGACCGCGCTCTCCGCGATCGGCCAGTTCGACGTCGCCGCCACGCCGCTGCAGATGGCGATGGTGGGGGCCGGGATCGCCAACAACGGCGTGGTGATGAAGCCCTATCTCGTCGATGAGATCCGCTCCCCGAAGCTCGACGTGATCAACAAGACCGATCCCGAGCAGATGCCCGACCAGCCGGCGATGAGCTCCTCGGCCGCGCGCGACCTGCGCGAGATGATGGTCGCCGTCGTCACCGGCGGGACGGCTCGCAACGCCGCGATCCCCGACGTCGAGGTCGCCGGCAAGACCGGCACCGCCCAGAGCTCGCCCGACCGTCCGCCGTACGCCTGGTTCGTCTCCTTCGCCCCGGCCGGCGACCCGAAGGTGGCCGTGGCCGTGCTGGTCCAGGACGCGGGCGTCGCGCGCGACCAGATCTCCGGCAGTGGCCTGGCGGCTCCGATCGCCAAGGCCGTGATGGAGGCGGTGATCAAGTGAACGCCGACCAGCTGGTCACCGATGAGCGGTACGAGCGGGTCAGCCGGATCGCCACCGGGGGGATGGGCGAGGTGTGGCGCGCACGGGACACCGTGCTCGGCCGCGAGGTCGCGGTCAAGGTGCTCAAGCCCGAGCTCGCCGACGACGCGACGTTCCGTGCGCGGTTCGCGGCCGAGGCCCGGCACGCCGCCGGCCTGCACCACCCCAACATCGCCTCGGTCTTCGACTACGGCGAGCTCGCCGAGGGCCACACGCCCTACCTCGTGATGGAGCTGGTGCAGGGCAGGCCGCTCTCCCAGCTCCTCGTCGGCGGGAGGCCGCTGGACCCCGACCAGACCCGGGCGCTGGTCACGCAGGCCGCTGACGCGCTCGGGGTGGCGCACGCGGCCGGAGTGGTCCACCGAGACGTCAAGCCGGCCAACCTGATGGTCACCGACGACGGCATCGTCAAGATCACCGACTTCGGCATCGCCCGTGCCGCCGACCAGGTCGCGATCACCCAGACCGGCCAGATCATCGGAACCCCGCACTACCTCTCCCCCGAGCAGGCCCAGGGCGAGACCGCCACGGCGGCCAGCGACGTCTACGCCCTCGGCGTACTCCTCTATGAGTGCCTCGCCGGCCAGCGCCCCTTCGTCGCCGACACCCCGGTGGCGGTCGCGCTCGCGCACATCCGCGACCAGGCGCCGCCGTTGCCCGTGGGGATCCCGGCCGACCTCGCGGCCGTGACCAGCCGGGCGCTCGCCAAGGACCCCGCGGAGCGCTACGCCGACGGCGCCGAGCTCGCCGAGGCGCTGCGTGCCGCTCCCGCGCCGCTGGTTGCCGCCACCGCGCTGCTGGCGCCGGTGGCGGCGACCCCTCCCCCGCCACCTGCCGCGGTCGCGCCTCGGCCGAGGCACCCGATCCTGGTCGCGCTCGCCGACCGCAGCCGCTGGCCGCTCTACGCCGCCGGGGGGCTCGCGCTGGTGCTGTTCGCGGCGCTGCTGGTCTCCGATCCGTTCTCCGCCGACCCCCCCTCCTCGGGTGCCGACGGCGCCGCGACCACGCCGCAGGTGCGGGTCGTGCGCTCGGCGTACGTCGGCAAGCCGGTCGCCGAGGCCCGGGAGCGGCTGGCGGCGCTCGGCCTGCGCACGAGCGTGCAGACCCGGGAGAACCCCGGTGACCAGGCCGCGGGCACCGTCGCCGGCCTGAGCCCCACCGGACAGGTCGACGAGGGCACCCGGATCACGCTGGTGGCCTGGTCGCCGCCGGTGACACAGGCACCCCCACCCACCCCGGCGCCGTCCAGCCAGTCCGGGTCCGGGACGTCCGAGACGGCCAAGGGCAAGAAGAAGCAGGACCAGCCGAAGAAGGACAAGGGCGGCGGCAAGGGCAAGAACGGAAAGAAGGGGTGAGTGCTCGATGACCGAACCGCACCGCATCGGCGACCGCTACGAGGTGGGCGAGCTGCTCGGTCGTGGAGGCATGGCCGACGTCCGCAAGGGCACTGACGTCCGTCTCGGCCGCACGGTGGCGATCAAGCGGCTCCGGACCGACCTCGCCAGCGACACCACCTTCCAGGCCAGGTTCCGGCGCGAGGCGCAGTCCGCGGCCTCGCTGAACCACCACGCGATCGTGTCGGTCTACGACACCGGCGAGGAGATGGCCACCGACGGCAGCAACGTCGCCCAGCCCTACATCGTGATGGAGTACGTCGCCGGCCGGACGCTGCGCGACATCATCAGGGAGGGTCGCAAGATCCTGCCCGAGCGCGCGCTCGAGATCACCTCCGACGTGCTCGGCGCCCTCGACTACAGCCACCGCGCGGGGATCATCCACCGCGACATCAAGCCCGGCAACGTGATGCTCACCCCCACCGGTGCCGTCAAGGTGATGGACTTCGGGATCGCGCGCGCGGTCTCCGACGCCTCCAGCACGATGACCCAGACGGCCGCCGTGGTCGGCACGGCGCAGTACCTCTCCCCCGAGCAGGCCCGCGGCGAGACCGTGGACGCGCGCTCGGACGTCTACTCCACCGGCTGCCTGCTCTACGAGCTGCTCACCGGCCGCCCGCCGTTCGTCGGGGACAGCCCCGTCGCCGTCGCCTACCAGCACGTCCGGGAGCAGGCACCCGCCCCGTCGAGCCTCGATGAGGACCTCACCCCCGAGATCGACGCGATCGTGATGAAGGCGCTGGCCAAGAACGTCGGCGACCGCTACCCGAGCGCGGCCGCGATGAAGGCCGACATCGACCGTCACCTCAAGGGTCTCCCGGTGCAGGCGCCCGCGGTGGCCGCGAGCCCGGCGGCCTCGTTGCTGCCCCCGGACATCCCAGCAGACGCGACCTCGGTGGTGCCGGCGGTCAGCGACTTCGAGGAGGAGCCGGGTCGCAGCAAGGGGCCGATGATCCTGCTCGGCGTACTCCTGCTCGCGCTGATCGCCGCCGCCCTGGTCTTCGGCCCGCGGCTCTTCGAGTCCGGCCCGGAGCAGACCTCGGTGCCCACGATCGAGCGGATGACTCGCGAGCAGGCCCAGCGCACCATCCGCGACGCCGGCCTGGCCGTCGGCGAGGTCAGCTCCGCGGCCAGCGAGGACGTGCCCAGCGGCAGGGTGATCTCCCAGCAGCCCCAGCCCGGCGACCTCGTCAGCGCCGGCGACCGGGTCGACTTCGTGCTCTCCACGGGCCCGCCGCAGATCGAACTGCCCGACGTGGTGGGCCAGTCCAAGGACGAGGCCGCTGCCACGCTGCGCGACAAGGGCCTTCGGGTGGTGCTCACCGAGCGCGACGAGGACAACCCCACCGACGAGGTCGTCGAGATGCAGCCTCCCGCCGGGACCGGCGTCTCGGAGGGCTCGAAGGTCACCTTGTTCTGGTCCGACGGCCCCGAGACGGTGCCCGACGTGGTCGGCAAGACCGAGGAGGAGGCGACCAAGCTGATCGAGGACGCCGGCTTCAAGGTCAGCACGGTGCCCGACAACGCGACCGAGGCCGAGAAGGGCACGGTGCTGCAGCAGAACCCCAGCGCCGGGCAGAGCCTCGACAAGGGCAGCACGGTCACGCTCGTGGTCTCCACCTACGAGCCGCCCCCCAGTGAGAGCCCGAGCCCGACCGGCTCACCCTCACCGTCCCCCACCCAGTCATCCGGCTCGCCGAGCCCCTGAGGTCCGAGGGGCTCAGCGCTGGGTGGGGCTGCTGGTGTCGACCTTGGCGTAGCGCAGCTCGCTGCTGCCGTCGTAGGCCGGCATGATCACGTCGTCGCTGGTGGTGACCTGGTAGCCGAGGCCGTGGGCGACCACGTAGGTCTTGTAGCCCGCGACGTAGTCGCTGTTGTCCAACGCCGCCTCGAGGGCGGTCACGTCCCCGATCGCGGTGATCCGGTAGGGCGGTGCGTAGGGCACGCCGTGGAGCACGACGGTGTTGCCGATGCACTTGATGCCGGTGGTGCTGACCACCCGCTGGCCCTGCAGGGTCATCGCCTCCGCGCCGCCTACCCACAACGCGTTCACGACCGCCTGGATGTCCTGCTGGTGCACGACGAGGTCCTCCTCGGAGACCGAGCCGTCGGCGCGCGCGGCGGCGATCGCGTCCTTGGGGGCGTCGGTGAGCTCCACGGTCAGGGCAGGGCCGTGCACCGCCTCGAAACCGGCCGCGCCGCGCAGGGCGTCCGCCTGCGACTGCACCTGCTTGACCAGGGCGTCGTCGACCGAGCGGCCCAATGCCGCGATGTCCTTGTTCAGGATCGCGAGCTCCTGGGTCAAGGCGTCGTTGCGCTGCCGCTCCTGGCGTACGACGGTGTCCAGATCGGTCACGCTGGAGGCCCGGAGGTCGAGCCCGCCGGAGTCGAGGCTGCTGGTCACGAAGAGGCCACCGGCCACCACGAAGACCGCCACCGCGACGAACCGCCACAGGTGGCGCTCACGGTGGCGTGCTGTGCTCAACGGGGCGCCTTCTCTCTGCCGGACCGGACGTGACTACGCTAGCCGACGACCACCACACGACCGTGGCGTCGAGCCTTCGAGGAGAACGACCGTGTCCAAGCCCGCCGCACGCAAGCCCACGGCGATCGCCAGCGGCTACCAGACCTCGATCGTCAGGACGGCGATCGCGGCGCTGCTGATCGTGCTCGGAATCGCCTGGATCGTCGTCTACATCAACTTCGCCAAGGACGCCGCCGAGTTCGTGCAGTTCCCCGGAGCCAAGAAGCCCTCCGACCCGCTGCCGTGGATGTCGGACCTGAAGCGCTGGAACTTCGCGATCGGCTTCGGCCTGATCTTCCTCGGCCTGATGGCCGCTGCCCACAAGCTCACCCCGCTGGGACGCGGGCGTGGCGTGGTGATCGGGATGCTCGGCTGCTTCCTGATCGGGCTGCTGTGGATCGTGAGCTACTACTTCGTCGGCTCCAACGACTCGGTCCCGCTGATGAAGGACCTGGGCCAGTACAACCTGCTCGTCGGCATCGGCTTCATGGCGGTCGGCTTCACCTACGCCACCAAGTGGGAATGACCCGGCTACTTACACGCGTGTAGTTCTCCACAGGGTTGTCCCCAGCTGTGGATAACTCCTGGGCTCAGAGAGTCGTCACCCGTACGGCGATCGCGCCGACGGCGAGCAGGGCGACCAGCGCCGTGACGCTCCACTGCACGACCGAGCGGTTGCTGCGTGGGGCGTAGACCATCGCGGTTCCGACGACGACGCCGCCCACCAGCCCGCCGAGGTGACCCTGCCAGGAGATCCCCGGTACGGCGAAGGTGAGCACGAGGTTCAGGCCGATCCACATCAAGATCGTCTGCACCTGGCCGCGGACCTTCAGCGCGACGATCGCCAGGACGCCCATCATCCCGAAGATCGCCCCCGAGGCGCCCAGCGTCTGGCCGTTCGGTGCGGAGAGCACCATCACGCTGGCCGAGCCGGCGAGGCCGGAGACGAAGTAGACCGCCAGGAAGCGGGCCCGGCCGAGCACGCCCTCGAGCATCGGGCCGAGGAAGTACAGCGCCAGCATGTTGAAGCCGAGGTGCATCGGCTGCACGTGGGTGAACATCGAGGTGACCAGCTGCCACCAGGCGCCGTCGTTGACCCCCTGGACCAGCGCGACGGTGCCGTTGGAGAGCTGGCGGTTGGCCGAGGCCGGCAGCAGCGCGAGCCGGTCGACCAGGCTGCTGCCCGACCCGCCGGTGGCCATGATCGCCAACCAGACGAGCACGTTGAGCCCGATCAGCACGAACGAGGTGGTCCGCGGGTCCTCGGTCCGCTTGCCGCCGTACGGCGTGCGCGCCTGGCGGGTGGACTTCGCTCCCTCGTGGACGCAGCTGGGGCACTGGAACCCCACCGACGCGGAGTTCATGCAGTCGGGGCAGATCGGCCGCGAGCAGCGCTGGCAGCTGATCCAGGTCTCCCGGTCCGGGTGGCGGTAGCAGGTCGGGGGCGCCGCTGGAGCGCCCGCCGACCCGCCGACGCTGCTGGTCACCCGCGCTCGATCTCCAGGGACTCGATCACGACCGGCTCGATCGGTCGGTCACCCGGGCCCGTGGCGGTGGTCCCGATGGCGTCCACCACCTCGCGCGAGGCCTGGTCGGCCACCTCGCCGAAGATGGTGTGCTTGTTGTTCAGCCACGGGGTCGCTCCCACGGTGATGAAGAACTGCGACCCGTTGGTGCCCGGGCCGGCGTTGGCCATCGCGAGCAGGTAGGGCCGGTCGAACTGCAGCTCGGGGTGGAACTCGTCCTTGAACTTGTAGCCCGGGCCACCCGTGCCGGTGCCGAGCGGGCAGCCGCCCTGGAGCATGAAGCCCTCGATCACGCGGTGGAAGCCGAGGCCGTTGTAGAACGGCTCCCCCGAACGACCGGCGTCGTCACGGTAGTCCTTGGTGCCCTCGGCGAGGCCGGTGAAGTTCTCCACCGTCGCAGGAGCGTGGTTGGGGAACAGGTTGATCACGATGTCGCCACGGCTGGTCTTCATCGTGGCCTTGAGGTCGGACATGAACTGCCTTTCTCCGGTGTCTGCGCTGACGCGCTTCGGCGACGATCCTCCCACGCGGGCCCAGCGCACCCCACCCGCAGCCCCGCCCGCAGTCCCGCCCGCAGTCCCGCCCGCCGGTGCCGGTCCCCGTCGTCGAGAACGGGGAGGGCCACGCCGTACCCCACCGCCCGGGAGCTGACACGGGTTTATTTCGCGCTCCGCGACGGGCATGATCGAGGGGAGTTCCCGCAACGAGCCCGGCGACCAGCCACCCCACGACAGAGGGAGTCCCACCACCCATGTTTGCCAAGAGCCGCAAGGAGAAGTTCGTCGAGCAGGCACAAAGCCTCGCCCACGACCTCACCGACGCCATCGCACCGCATGTGGACCGGGCGCGCGACGAGCTCGCCCCGCGGATCGCCGACGCCAGGGAACAGCTCGGCCCCCGGATCGCCGACGCCCGCGACCAGCTCGCCCCCCGCATCGCCGACGCCCGCGACCAGCTCGCCCCCCGCATCGCCGACGCCCGCGACCAGCTGGCCCCGCACGTCGAGTCGGCGCGCGACCGGTTCCGCACCGAGGTGATGCCGGTGGTGCAGCAGGCCGCCAGCGACGCCCGCGCCCAGGCCACCCTGCTCGCCGAGGAGGCCCGCGACCGCGGCACCGAGGCCGCGGCGGCCCTCAAGGGCGAGCCGGTCAAGAAGAAGGGCCGCAAGCGCAAGCTGCTGCTCTTGGCCGGTGTCGTCGGCGTGGCCGCAGCCGCTGCCAAGAAGCTCGCGGGAGGGGGCGAGTCCGCCAACTGGCAGACGTCGTACACCCCGGCACCGCCGCCCGCCGCGCCCACCCCGCCCTCGCCGGCCGCACCGATGTCGGGCAGCCACGTCGCGGATGTCTCCGCGGAGGCCGAGGAGGAGGACGGCGACATCGGCGGGGCCGCGCCCGGCGAGCGGATCTCTGACACCATCGAGGAGCCGCACCCCGTGACCACCCCCGACTCACCCGTGGAAGACATCGACGTCTCGGACGTGGAGGACCCCCGCCCGTGATTCGTTCATGATCCCGGGCGTCGAACGACGCACAAGGGCAACGCCCGCCTCACCTCACCGGTGCGGCGGGCGTTGCTCGTCGAGCTGCGGCCGGTGCTGGTCGATCCACTGGTCGACCTCACGCCACCAGCCGTAGAGCCACTCGATCCGCTCCTCGCGGCCTGCGGGGATCTCCTCGTGCGGGATCCGCCACCACCTCATCAGCAGCCGCTTGTCCATCGGCAGGGAGTGCCAGACGTCGGCGACGCTGACCACGTGGTCCAGCCCCGTGTGCGCCACCAGGAGCACGTCGACCTCCGGGGCGGCGTCGAGCGCGGCCAGCACTCCGCCCGGGCGCGGTGCGAGCACGTTGATCATCGACTCCGCCCGCTCGGCCATCTTGTGCATCCCCAGGCGGTGCAGGCGCGCGATCGCCCGCTCGCGGCGCTCCGGGGTGAAGTTGCCGCCCTCGGGGAAGATCACGAACGCGTCGTTGGCATCGAGGTTCCCGGCGAGCTGGCCCACCTCGGACTCGACGTCGCGGCCGGGCCGCGGCACCGCGGAGATGAACCTGTTCGGCAGCCTGCTCAGCAGCACGCCCAGGGCCGGGTCCCAGGCCAGTGAGTCGCGAAGCACCACCCGCGGCTCACGGCCGTACCAGTGCATCAGCGCGTACATCAACGTGAAGGAGTCGGCCGGCCCGGCGTGCCGGCACAGCACCAGCAACGGCTCGCCCGGGCGCGCGTCGGGTGCGGGACCGACGGTCTCGATCTGCAGGCGCAGCACCCTGCGGGCCTCGCGGAAGAACAGCCCGAGATAGGCCTGCACGATGTCGTAGTGGATCCGCTCGAAGAACGGCGTCCGGATCCATCGGCCGAAGCCGGAGGCGATCCAGAGCCCCAAGAGCTCCACGAGCGCGAGGCTCTCCAGGGTCAGGTGGACCACGAGGAGCCACAGCAGCCGCACCGGCCGCAGCCAGCCGGGAGCGCGTGCGGAGAGCAGCCCGGCCGCCAGCAGCCACAGCGGCAGCGTGGTCCAGAGCAGGACCGTCAGCACGACCACGAGCGGGGCGACGACCACCCGCTGCAGGGCGCGGGCCAGGAGGAGAGGCATCACAGCTGCCGATCGAGGTAGTCGCTGCTGGCGACGTACGCCGCCTCGATCCGCGCTGCGACCTGGGAGGTGTCCCGGTAGGCGCGCGCGGAGTCGTCCCGGGTGGTCCCGGCCGCGGGCAGCACGTGGGTGACCACGCCGTCGGGCACCTCGCCCAGCTCGCGCACGAAGCGGTGCCTGCGGGCGATCTCGAAGGAGACCCGGGCCACCTCCCACGGCTTGCGCGGCGGCTTCAGCGGTCGGTCGATCCGGCCGACCTGGAGCACGAAGACCCGCTCGGCACCGAGCTCGACCGCGCGCCCGACCGGGATGGAGTTCACGATGCCGCCGTCGAGGTAGTGCTCACCGTCCACCAGGGCGGGCGGGAGCAGTCCGGGAACGGCCGCGCTGGCGAGCACCGCCGGCACGACGGGCCCGGAGTCGAACCAGTGCTCGGCGGCGCGCTCGATACTGGCCGCGCAGCACTGGAAGCTCACCTCCAGGTCGGCGAAGGTGACCTCGCCGTACTCCTGCTGGAGCAGTTCGCGCAGGGGACGCACCGAGTGCAGGTGGGTGCCGGTGCGCACGGCCCGGCGGACCTGGCGCCAGGTGCTGTCGGCGTAGACCTCGTTGCTCTCCGCGACCGAGCCCCACAGGTCGAGGAGCCGGTCCACGACGGCCGGTGTCGGGTCGGCGGCCACCACGAGGCCGTTGAGCGCGCCGACGGAGGTGCCCAGCACGAGGTCGGGTCGGACGTCGTGCTCGAGCAGCGCCCGGAGCATGCCGACCTCGACCGCGCCGAGCAGGCCCCCGCCGCCCAGCACGAACGCGGTGCGCGGAGCCATTGCGCTCAGGCTGCGCCGGCGGTGGCGAGCTCGGGGTGCTCGCGGCGTACCCGCTGGGTGACCTGGTGCTCGACCCAGAAGATCAGGATCGGCACCAGCCCGGCCAGGAGGGTGAGCAGGGTGAAGCCCAGGCTCCACCGCGCCCGACGGGCGAGGAAGAACGCCACCGCGACGTAGGCGATGTAGACCCAGCCGTGCACGATCCCCACGACCGAGGTGATCGTGACCCCGAGGTCCTGGCCCGAGCTGCCCTCGGCGAGGAGGTACTTCATCGGCATCGCCACGAAGACCAGGAGCGTCAGCAGGATGCCCACGACGATGGCGAGCACGCGGTAGGCGGGGAAGAGTCTCTGCACGGGCCCAACCTATCCGGCGCTGGTCGGGGTCTGGGCCGCCCGGGCGCCGTCCTGGTGCGTCTCTGCCTCCCGGGCCTCGAGCACGTCGCGGCACCAGCGCACCCAGATGAAGACCGCGAAGCCGGCGAAGACCCACCACTGGAAGGCGTAGAGCAGGTTGCGCAGGGCGGTGAACTGTCCCACCCGGGGGATCGAGTCGGGGGCGACCTGCGCGAGGCCGGCGGTGGCGTCGGGGGTGCTGGTGCTCCGGGAGACCACGTAGGCGCTGTAGAGGTCGGTGTCCACCCGCTGCACGATGCTGGCGATCCGCATCTCGGGGATCACGTCGTCGCTGGGGTCCTCGTCCGGGATCGAGGAGCCCTCGGAGGCCTGCATCCAGCCGGTGAGCTCGACCGGGCCGCTGACGGCCTGGGCGGCCGGCTGCGCCGACCAGCCGCGTACGACGGGCAGCGCGCTCTCACCGACGAGCACCGGCGTCATCACCCAGTAGCCGGTGCGCCCGTCGTGGCGACGGTCGGAGACGAAGAGCGTGCTCTGCGGCAGCCAGGTGCCGCTGAGCGTGACCGGCCGGCCGAGGTCGTCGCTCGACAGCACCCCGTCGGGGGTGATCACCGAGCCGAGCGCGACCGGCGCGACGTCGGAGAGGTCGCGGGCCTCCGCGGCGCGTTGGGCACCCCAGGCGTCGTACTGCCACACGCCGAGGGCGACCGCAGCCGCCACCGCCACCACCATCAGCAGGTGGGCGCCCCAGAAACGCGGGGCGAGCAGCAAGGGCACGCCGCAAGGGTACGGGGGCCTGCCCGCCTAGGATCGAGCGGTGAGCACCCACATCCACCACCTCAACTGCGCCACCATGTCGCCCGCCGTGACCGCCGGCGGCGTCGCGCCCAGTCGGATGGTCGCGCACTGCCTGCTGATCGAGGGGCCGCGCGGCCTGACCCTGGTCGACACCGGCTTCGGCAGCGCCGACCTGGCCGAGCCCCGCAAGCGGATGGGGCGGGGGTTCGTGCGGATGATGGGGCCGGCGCTGGACCCCGCGGAGACCGCCGCGGCGCAGGTGCGCGCGCTGGGCCGCAAGGTCGAGGAGGTCACGGACATCGTGCTCACCCACCTCGACCTCGACCACGCCGGCGGCATCGGCGACTTCCCGACCGCCACGGTGCACGTGCTCGCCGACGAGCTCGAGGCGGCCACGTCGCGCTCCTCGATCAAGGAGAAGAACCGCTACGTCACCGCGCAGTGGGCGCACGGACCGCGCTGGCTGGCCCACGACGACGAGCAGGGCGGCGAGAGCTGGATGGGCTTCGAGGCGGTCGCGGTGCTGGAGGACGACGTGCTCCTGGTGCCGCTGCGCGGCCACACGCGCGGTCACTGCGGTGTCGCCGTACGCCGCCCGGAGGGTGGGTGGTTCCTGCACGCCGGCGACGCCTATTTCTTCCACGGCGAGAAGCAGCGTCCGCCGACGTGCCCGAGCGGGTTGACGCTGTTCCAGAACCTGGTGCAGATGGACAAGGGCGCGCGCCGCGAGAACGCCGAGCGGCTGCGCACGCTGCACGCCGACCACGGTGACGAGGTGACGGTCTTCAGCGCGCACGACGCCCAGGAGTACGACGCGCTGGCGGGCGAGACCGACTGACGCCTCGGCCTGCGACCGGCCGCCCACGCGCGGCCCTGCACCGCGCCGCCCGGCTCAGCCCTGCTCCGCCACCCAGCGCCGGATCGTGCGGGTGGCCGCGGAGGAACCCCAGCTGTGCCCGTCCCCGGTCACCTCGCGCAGCTTCGGTGCGTAGGACCGCCACTGCTGCTGAAGGGACGGGGGGACCACCGCGTCACGGCGCCCCACCAGGAGCAGCACCGGGATGTCGAGCTCGAAGCCGGGCGCGGGCACGGGGTCGACGGTCTGCGCCTGGCAGCCGCGGAAGAGCCAGGCGAAGGCCACGGACCAGGCGTCCTTCCTCGCTGCCAGGTCCTGCCAGCCCTCGTAGCGGCTGCAGACATCGGCCCAGAACGCGAACATCGAGGGGTCCACCCGCTCGGAGGCGCGGCGCTCGAAGCGGCGCCCCAGCTGGCGCAGGACCGCGATGTCGCGCATGGTCACGCGTTGGCGCTGCAGCAGTGGCGCGAGCCGGGCGATGAAGGTGTCGTTGTCTGGCAGCATCGACGTGAGCGCGATCAGGCCGAGCGCGAGCTCCCGGCCGGTCGCTTCGGGCTCCTTGCCCTCGATCACGAGGCGGGTGGCCTCGTCGCGCACCGCGTCGGCGCAACGGGCGTCGTCCCCACACGGCTCGGCCAGCAGGTCCAGCACCGCGCCCCTGCGTGCGGCCACCAGGCTCCCCGCCGAGGTGCCCGGTGGCGGTGCCGGTGACTGCAGCACCGCCCACCGAAGGCTGCGGGGCCGTTGGGCCGCCGAGGCCAGCACGGCGGAACGGGTCGCCCCGAAGGACTCCAGGAAGGCTCCGACGAGGACCTCGCCGGTCATCGCCTCGGCGCGGCGCACGACCTGGCTCAGGCCGGCGGCGTCACTTTGCCACTCCCGCAGCGGGCAGGTCGGCCCCGGCGGTCCGTCGTACGCCGAGCGCTGGCAGTCCTCCGAGGGCGGCGAGCTCAACCAGGGCTCCACCACCACCAGGACGTCGTGGCCCCGGATGCCGCGAGGGAGCAGGCCCCCGACCGGCGCGTTCTGGTCCGGCAGGGTCAGGCCGGGGCCGCCCGGATCGAGCAGCACCAGCCCGCGCGAGCGACCCGGGGTGGGCACCACGAAGCCACCGACGCGCCCCTCGGTCTCCACGCAGGAGACCTCGGGGTGCGCGGTGCACCAGTGCTCCGGGGACTCCAGGGCACCCAGCCCCGACCCCTTCGCCGACTCGTGGTCGGGGCTGGGGGTGGCCACCGTCGCCGACTGGACCTTCGGCGTCGAGCCACACCCTGCCCCGAGCGCGAGCATCACTGCGATCGCGACCGAGCGGAGCACCAGCGGGTGCATCCGCTGGTCGCGTCGTCTCAGAAGTTGCAGCGCGTGTCCTCGGTCGTGCCCGTCGTGCCCCGGCCGTCATAGGTGCACTTGAAGGACGGCGAACCGGCCCACTTGCCGGCGCGCAGGGTGACGAACTCGTACCAGGTGAAGGACGGCGTGTGGCCGTCGTCCACGGTGAAGGTGTTCAGGTAGGCGATGGCACGGGTGTTGCCACCCGACCAGTTGCCCTGGTCGTAGTCGAAGCGCATGTGGGCCACGTCGCTGACGGCGTTGCCGTACCAGACGTCGTAGTCCGAGCAGTCCTGCCAGGTGAAGCTGAACGGCCCGACAGTGGCCGAGTTCCCCGAGTTGCAGCTCTGCGAACCCTCAGCCGGCGAGCTGGAGCTGATCAGCGTCTGCTGGGCCTTGCCCTGGGAGTTGTCGGTCAGGTCGGAGGAGACCCACAGCTTCTTGACGTTGATGTCGACGGATCCACCGTCGGCGTTGAGCTCCTGCGGCGTGCCCTGTGCCCAGCGGGCGACCTGCCAGGTGTCCCGGGCGCCGGTGCCGTCGTTCTGCAGCTTGCGCTTCTTGGTCTCGAAGAGCGCACGGCCGAGGTAGTCGTTGCCGTCGTAGAGCTTCATCTGCACCTGGTAGCTCGGCTGGTCCACCCAGGCCGGCCAGCTGGAGCCGGCCATTCCGGGACCACCCTGCGAGGCCTGGTGGGTCTCGTCGGTGTCGACGCGTGCCCCGACGCTGACCTCGTTGGAGCCCGCGTCCACGATCGCGCGGATCGACTGGATCTCGACGCCGTACTCGGGGGCCACGACGACGGCGTGCACGTCGTCATCGACGGCCAGGGTGCCGACCTGGAGGTCGCGCGCGTCCACCGCCACCCCGTCAGCCTGCTGCTCGGCCACGTAGGAGCTGACCGCCGCCTTCTCCTGGGCGTTCCCCGGAGCCTCCGCCGGAGCCAGCTCCGACTCGACCTCGGCGGAGCTGAAGGTCTCGACCTTCGACTCGGTGAACGGGTCGGCCTGGTTGCCCTCGGCGTGGGCGGACGTGCCACTCCCGAGAATCACCATGGACAGCGCAAGGACGGCAGCGGCGACATTGCGGATGGGCTTGATTGGACGTGCGTGCATACGGGTTCCCCAGTCATAAGGATCGAATCCACGATCCCGAGAGTGGGACGGCGGCGCCGCAGCCTTGCACGCACTGGTTCGCGGCCACAAGGGCCTTTGCCCCAATACTTCTGCGATATCCTCAATCGTGATGAAACTGCGCTCGGGCGTTCTGGTGGCGGGACTGATCGCGGTGCTCGGCGCCGCCTTGGTCTTCGTGGCACTCAACCGCATCGGCGACTCCGAGGAGCCGCACGCCTCCTACTCGAAGGGTCAGCTCTCGACCTCCTGGCCCGGGGCGCAGCGCAATCCGCTGCTGGTCCCCGAGCAACTCCCGGCCGCCACGGGTGGCGACGAGGTGGCGTTCTTCCTCTCCAGCGCGATGACCGCCGACGGACGCCGCGCGGGGCGGACCTGGGTGACGACCTATGTCTCGGACAGCCTCGACCCCGGTGGCAGCGGGGTGTTCCGCGTCTACCAGGACCAGCTGGATCCCCAGCGTCCCGAGCGCCGTCGCTGTGCCGGCTCCGCTGGCTCCATCGTGCGCGAGGTGGCCCGGAACCGGGTCTCGGTCTGCCTCGACTCCACCGCCACGGAGGCCGCTCGCAGCTACTGGGGCTCGGTGCCGCTGAGCAGCGACTACGAGGCCGTCAGCTGGATCCCGGCCGAGACCTCCTAGCCACTCGCGGACCGTCCTTGGAGGCCGCCGACCCTCAGGCTTCGCCGGGGGTGCCGGCTCTCGGAGCGCGGTGCATCCACACGTGCCGGATCCCGTCCTCGTCGTACGGCGCTCCGACCGGCGCGAAGCCGAGGCTGGCGTAGAACCCGCTCAGATGCGCCTGGGCGCCGAGCTCGACCGGGACGCCGGGCCAGCGTGCCTCGCACCCCGCGAGCGCGCGCTCCATCAGCCGCCGCCCGAGCTGCTGCCCGCGGGCGCCGGCCGCGACGATCACCCGGCCGATCCGGGGCACCGGGTGATCGGCGTCGGGGGCGAGGAGGCGGGCGTACGCCGTGATCGACTGCTCGCCTCGACCCAGGAGGTGCCAGGTGCCCTCAGCGAGGTCGAGTCCGTCGACGTCCTGGTAGGCGCACTCCTGCTCGACCACGAACACCTGACTGCGCAGCCGCAGGATCTCGTGGAGCGTCGCGACGTCGAGCTCGGCCGCCGCCAGCGCGGACCAGCTGGGTTCGGTCATGGGAACACCTTGCCTCTCGGGTGGGCGGTCGGCTGGATCGGCGGCCTCCGCTCGTCCGGTTTCCCAGGTTAAGAACCCAGATTGCCTCTTCACACACCGTGCACGGTGTGTGAAGAGGCAGAATCCTGGGTGAGGACGAGTGGCCGATCAGCGACTGCCGACCGTCTCGGGGGCGCGGAGCCGCCGCAGCTCGTGCAGCCCGGAGTTCAACATCCGGGCCACGACGAGCGGAGGGACCCCGAGCAGGTCAGCCACCTGCTGCTGGCTGTGGCCCCCGAAGATGCACAGGGCAAGGCAGGTGCGCTGCAGCCGGGCGATCTGTGCGACCCGCTCCATCGCCGGCGGGAGCTGCTGCGGCGCGGAGGAGTCGGCTGCGAGCTCGTTGCTGCGGCAGTAGACGCGTCGGGCGAGCGCGCGGCGTACGTCGCCTGGTGGGATGGTGACGTCCTGGCGGGCGAAGTCCACCATCCCCAGGGCCACGGCCCGGATGGCCGCCGGCTCATCACCGAGCAGCGCGCACGCCAGCGCGTAGATGGCCCGGCCGTGACCGTCCCACAGGTCCTCGGCCCGACGCGAGCCGGCGAGCGACTCGGCGCCCGCCTTCGGGGTCGCCCCCCGGCCGGCAGTCGCGTCCACTCCCAGAACTCGCAGCCAACTGGCCCGAGTCGTCACGTACTGCTCGTGCCTGGGCCTAGACCCCACTTGTGTCGCGTCCATCGCCAAGAAGCCTCTCTCGGTCGGTTGCAGCCGGTCGGTCCGTTGTGCGTCGAGAACAACCTAAAGCTCAAAACTTGTTTTGTCTAGGGTTTGCACAAGCTGTCATAGCCAGTACCTTGTACAAACCATGTATACGATCAAGCTCGCCGCACAGATCACCCGGGTCCCCGAGGCGTCCCTGCGGGCCTGGGAGCGGCGCTACGGCGTGGTCTCCCCGGATCGCAACGACGCCGGGTATCGGCTCTACGGCCAGGAGGATCTGGCGGTCATCTCGACGATGCGGCGGCTGCTGGACGAGGGCTGGTCCCCGGCCGCGGCGGCCGACGCGCTACGCAGTGGGGCGATCCCGGCGGTCCTGGACCGCGCCGACGACACCGACCACCCCGTGACCGAGGGCGACCCGGCACAGCCGCAGGCGGCGAGCCACACCCAGGACTTCCTCAGGGCGGCGGCGCAGCTGGACATCGCGGGGATCGACGCCTGTCTCGACGCCGGTTTCGCCCTCGGGTCCTTCGAGCACGTCGTCGACTCCTGGCTCTTCCCGGCCCTCGAGGCGCTCGGCGAGAGCTGGGCGCGGGGGGAGATCGATGTGGCGGGCGAGCACGCCGCCGCGCACGCCGTACACCGCCGTCTCGCAGCCGCCTTCGATGCCGCCGGCAGCCGGTCGCGCGGCGCCGCGGTCGTGGTCGGGCTGCCGTCCGGGAGCATGCACGAGCTCGGCGCCCTCGCCTTCGCCACCGCCGCGCGCAGGAGGGGGATGAACGTGCTGTACCTCGGGGCGAACGTCCCGGTGGGCAGCTGGGAGACAGCGGTGCACAGCCACGCGGCTCGCGCCGTGGTGCTCGCTGTCGTCACCCCCCAGGACCGCCCGGCAGCCATGGCCGTGGCCGATCGACTCGCGGAGCACGAGCTCTCGCCCGCGGTCTTCTCCGGAGGCGCCTGCGCTGAGAGTCTCGGCGCCGGCGTGCGCCAGCTCGCGCCGAGCATCACAGCGGCGGCTGAGGAGCTGGACCGGTTGATGCACGAGGACTGAGGGGGTGGGTCCTGCCGCGCGGCACGTCTCCGGGCGGGACGCCCTCAGGAAGCGGCCAACGTGGCGCTCTCGAAGAAAGTCGATGGCATCGCGTGCTGCAGTTTCCACGTGATGGCGATAGGGCGTTCGCCTACGTGACTGACGTAGGAGGCAGGTCCCAACAAAAGGTAGGGCGCGGTGTCGTACTCGCCCTTGTGCGTGATCCGGCAGAAGATCAGGACCTCACTCGAGCCGTTGAGGTAACGCTGACCGGTGGGCGAGGCGACCGAGGTGACGTTCTGCGATTCCCAGTGAAACAGCGTGGGGCTGATCGGGTAGTCGAGGTACATGGTGGTGGGCGAGTAGTCGGCCTCGGACTTCTTGAGGGTCACGAAGAGGGCGTCGACGTTGAGCGGCTCGGAGTAGGCGACACCTTGCATCATGCTGGTCGGTTTGCGCTGCAGAGTGGCGTAGTCGATGGCCGCGAGGATTTCTTCGCGCTGATATGAGGCGTGGACACGGAGCGGCACATTGGCAAGGGACTCGGTCATCGGGAGGGCAGCATGGCGGGTTTCGTCGAATACAAGATCGATCACCGCGCCGAGCTCAGCGGCGGCTGCCCGCTCGGTGCGGATGGCGGCAAGGCCATCGTCGTACGACGTGAAGCCGTTTGCACTTGGGAACGCTGAGAAGAAGAGCATTCGGGCCAGCCGCTGCTCAACCTCGCTGAGGTGCGCGTACGGGATCTCTGAGGTGAGCAGTTGTCGGTAGCCGGACGCACGGAGTCCGTCGTCGACGTGGGCGAAAGCGCGGATCCGCTTGAGGAGCTCACTTTCGCGAGGCGTGCCAACGGGGGTCGGGAGGCCGGCGTCTCGGCGCAGCTGGGTCCATGACCGTTGGCCTCGGCGCAAGATGTCAGGCAGCTCGATGCCGGATTCGTGGACGAAGCCTGCAAGGTCGAGGTCGCCGTACGAGCGCAGCTCTGCGGTCATCGACTTCCAACTGTTGGCGACCTGTGTGCGCAGGTTCTCCAGGATCATCGACTGGGCGTGCCGATCCATGACGATCTGACAGCCGGACGGCAGGAACGGGAATCCTCGTTCGATCTCACGCTCGAGTCCCCTACGAGTCTCGCCCGTCAGCGCGCGCAACTTCTTGTCGAAGCGAAACTCCTGGCGTTGGTGTCCGACGAAGTCGAGGACGGTCAGCACTGCCTTGTCCGGCGTACGGCGAAGGCCGCGGCCGAGTTGCTGCAAGAAGATCGTGGCGCTCTCGGTGGGACGGAGGAACAGCACTGTGTCCACGTCGGGGAGGTCGAGGCCCTCGTTGAACAGGTCTGCGGCGAACAGGACGTTGACTCGGCGTGACCTGAGATCCTCGAGCGCCCGTTGGCGGTCTGCTGGGGGTGTGTCACCACTGACGGCTAGTGCGGGGATGCCAGCAGACGTGAACGTGTCGGCCATAAAGCGTGCATGGGCGACGGTGACGCAGAAGCCGAGCGCGCGCATCGACTCAGGGTTGATCACCTTTTCGTGCAGTTGCTGGAGGACTATCGCCGCCCGCGCGTGGTTGCCGGTGTACACCGATGACAGCTCGTCTTCGTCGTACCGGCCACGGCTCCAACTGATGCGCCGCAGGTCGGTGCCGTCCGCCACAGCGAAGTAGTGGAACGGGCAGAGCAGATCCTTGCCCAGGGCGTCCCACAACCGCAGCTCGGTGGCAGTGCGCCCGTCGAAGAACTCGGCGCGGACGTCGATACCGTCGGCCCGCTCAGGGGTGGCGGTGAGACCGAGGAGTTCCCGCGGGGTCAGATGGTCGAGGATCCGCCGATACGTGGGCGCCTGGGCGTGATGGAACTCGTCGATGACGACGATGTCGTAGGTGTCGGCCGGGATGTTCGTGACGCCGTACGACTGCAGGGACTGCACGCTGGCGAAGACATGATCCCAACGCTCTGGGCGCGCGCCGGCGACGTACAGCTCACCGAACGTGGGGTCGGCGAGGACCTCTTGGTAGGTCCGCAGCGACTGCTCGAGAATCTCTTTGCGGTGCGCGACGAAGAGAAGTCGCGGCCGGTCGCTTGGCGTGGGGCCGCAGAGTCGGCGGTAGTCCAGCGCGGCGACCACCGTCTTGCCGGTCCCGGTGGCGGCGACGACCAGATTGCGGTGCCGGTCGTGCACGTCGCGCTCGACGGCCAGTTCATCGAGCATGTGCTGTTGGTAGTTGAACGGTCGGACCTCGAGCCCGGACAGGCTGATGGTCACCCGATCGTGCTGCCGGCGTCCCGAGGCTTCGGCGAGTGCGTCGTCCAAGCGGTCCCGGTCAACGTCCGGGTCATAGAGTTCGAAGCTCGCGTCGTTCCAGTAGGTGTCGAAGGTGCCGTGGAACTTGTCCAGCAGCGACGGGGTGGCGACCCGAGACAATCGGACGTTCCATTCCACCCCGTCCAGTAGGGCGGCGCGGGAGAGGTTGGAGGAGCCGACGTACGCCGTGTCGTATCGGGTCCGGCGGCGGAACATCCAGGCCTTGGCGTGCAGGCGGGTGCGCGCGGCGTCGTACTGGATTCGTACCTCTGCGCCCAACTCCCGCACGAGTCGGTCGAGCGCAGCCCGCTCAGTCGCGCCCATGTAGGTCGTTGTGATCACGCGCAGCGGCGCCCGGCGACGGCGCAGTCGGCCGAGCTCACCCTCAAGAAGGCGCAGACCATGCCACTTCACGAAGGCGCACAGCAGATCGACCTCGTCCGAGGTGTCGATCTCGGCACGAAGCTCGGCCGCGAGGTTCGGCTCGCCAAGGCTGTTCGTCAGCAGCGCAGCGTCAGACAGCGGCGTCTTGGGCCGAACCGCTTCGATATCGATCACACCAGGCCCGGTGTGCACTGAGAGGCGACGCAACTCTCGCGCCGGGGCGTCGACTCTCGCCGCGGGAGCCTCCAACAAGACGACGAGATCGTTGAGGAGCCGAAGACGGACATCCGGATCAGTTCGGCCTTCCAGCGCACGTCGCGTCAGCTCGTAGATGTGCCGAGCCAGTACGTGTGGTTGGTCAGCTGGGTCGACTTTCGCGATCTCGACCCGTAGCGACTGCGCATCGAGTGTTGCCTGCATCCCTGTGGTGAGGAGACGCTCGTGGAGCCCAGGCACGACGACCGGCTGTTCAATCACTGAACAAAGCTCTCACGTCGACTGCGTCGAACGGCTCAACTCTCGTGGTCAGGGCCATCGCGGGCTGGCTGGGTGGCTTGGCGAGGCGGGTTCGGCGGTCGAGCGGCGTGGCAGCTCGAGCAGGGGTCTCCTACCGCGCGAGGTATGCGATGCCTGATGGCTCCCGCTTCTCGCGCGGCTTCGGGACCAAGATGCACGCCGAGGTGTGGCTCTCGACCGAGCGGCGCTGATTGACCGCGACGAGTGGCCCCCGCCGGCGGCGCGCAAGGTTGCTGCCGAGAGACGTGAGCGCCAGGCGACGACCAATACGGTCCGGGCGTACTCGCAGCGCTACCTGAAGGAGCGCGGCCTACGCCCCACACCATGCGCGGCTACGATTCGCCGCTCCGCGCGGATCCTTCACTACTTCGGTGAGGTGCCGCTTCGTGAGGTCACGCTGTCGGAGATCACGGCCTGGCGCATCACTCGACGCCTCGACGGTCGCGACCAACGCGGCGGCATACCGCCTGCTTCGATCGCTGCTACAGGCGGTCGAGGAAGGAGGAGCTGATCGACCGGGCGCCACCAAAGCTGTGTGGTGCGAGCAGTGCCCCTGTGAAGCGCGTCGCAGTGCCAGGCCACGTTCGAAGAGCTCGCGGTCATTGTCGACGCGATGCCGGAGGTTCTGAGGCTGCTCATCGTGCTGGCAGCGTTCGTCGGCTTGCGCGAGCGCGCTCTGCTGGCGCTGCGGAGGTCCGACGTCGATGGTGTGACCGGTCGGATCGCTGTCACCCGGAAAGTCGACAAAGACGCGAACCCCTCGGTCCGAGGTGCGTGTCCCGAATGCGGGCGTCCGATCAGCTCGCCGAAGACAAGGAACGGGGCCTGCACTGTCCACGTCCCACCGCAGTTCCTCTTAATGCTGCACAGGCACCTGATGGAGCACCCGGCTGCCGGCATGTCCCGGCTGCTCTCCCGGGCGACCGCGGCTCGGTCCGGCGTGCCCGCCCTGCGCACCTGCGCCTGGTGCAGCTCGGCGCCTGGTCGGTGGTGAAGACGCTCGTGGCGTAGACGGCTGAGTGGAATCCGACCTCGTTGCTCGTCATTCAAGGTTCGGCGACGCACGAGAGGTCAGTACTCGATTTCGGGACAATGGCGGGTCACGATTTCACGGAAGTCCGGTGAGCGGTATCCCGGTCCCTTGATGGCTTTCCCATTTCCCGCGGGAGTCTTCGTCATGTTGGACCGATGCACCTCAGCAACCACCGCGTCGAGGTCGATGCCAAAGTGCAGGGCTGCGCCGTAGACCACGTAGGCCAGGTCACCAAGGGCGTCGGCGACTCCTGTGACGTCCGCGCGCTCCACAGCAGATCGCAGCTCCGCGGCTTCCTCGTCGATGAAGTCGCACCGAAGCATGGCTCCTTCGACCGCAACAGTCGGCGTCGAACGGATGGACGCTCCAACGTACTTGTGGAACTCACGGAGAAGTCGGCTCGGTGATTCAGGCATGCATGAACCGTACGCACGGGTCAGCCAAGCGGGTTAGGGTCGCCGAGTAATCCGCTTCGGCCCGACAGTGCGCGTCACGACGACAAGCCTCCCACCCGTGCGGGAAGACATACGTGCCTTCCTGGAGTCGTCGTGCCCCTGCTTCGCGCGTCCGCATCGGGCGTCCGGACGCTCATCGAGAGCGGCCGATTGGTCGATTCGTTGACCGAACAGTTCCGATTCCGTCGGGGCCACTCCCCGTCACCTGGAGAGATCCGCTCCTGGGATCGGAGCATCGGAGTCGTGGTCAACGACCTCCACGACTCCGGGCTCCAGGACGTGGAGATGCTGCTCGAGTACCAACTACCGCTCACAAGCAAGCGTGCAGACGTGGTGCTCTGCGGGACACACCCACGGACGGGCGACTCCTCATACGTCGTGCTCGAGCTCAAGCAGTGGACCGACGCGATGCCCAAGAACGGCGCAGACGACGTTGTCTCGCTTGTGGGCTACGGCGACCACCTGCATCCTGGCGAACAGGTCCGCCGGTACTGCCTCCATCTCACAGACTTCATCGCCACTTTGGCGGAAGAGCCCCATCGCGTGACCGGGGCTGCGTACCTCCATAACGCAACTGACCTAGGTGTAGATGGCCTGTTCAGGCTCGCGGCCACCGACCAGAGCAGGCTGTTCACAGGACAAGGTCGCGGCAGCTTCGTGGACTTCCTCAAGTCCAAGTTAGCCCCGGAGAGCGGAGCAGCCGCTGCGGATGAACTCTTGAGTTCGGCGGTCAAGCCCAGCAAGCAGTTGATGGCGCTTGCGGCCGAAGAGGTGCAGATGCGCGAGATGTTCACCCTCCTGGACGAACAGCAGGTCGCCTACTCAGAGGTGCTTCGTGCGGTCGAGGCGTCGCGCCGCGGCAACGCGAAGGAAGTCATCGTGGTGACGGGGGGCCCGGGGTCTGGCAAGAGCGTCATCGCCTTGAGCCTGCTCGGCGAGCTCGCCCGACAAGGGCGCCCGGTCCTCCACGCCACCGGTTCCTCGGCCTTCACTCAGTCGCTTCGCCGGATCGCTGGCAGCCGCGCCCCTCGGGTTCGGCAGATGTTCAAGTACTACAACCAGTTCATCGACGCTGACAAGAACGGCTTGGACGTCCTCATCCTCGACGAGGCACACCGCATCAAGGAGACGTCGACGAACCGGTACACGCGCGCCTCGCTGCGCACCGGTCGGCCACAGGTCGAGGAGCTGATCGACGCCGCCCGCGTGCCGGTCTTCCTACTGGACGAGCACCAGGTCGTTCGCCCGTCCGAGCGCGGAACGGTCGCGGAGATCGAGGGTGCCGCTCTGCGTATGGAGTGCAAGGTGACGCACATCGACCTCGACGGCCAGTTTCGGTGCGGGGGATCTCGGGTCTACGAGATGTGGGTCCTTCGCTTGCTCGGTCTCGAGCCCGGGGGGCCGATCGACTGGGTGGGCGACGAGGCGTTCGAGCTCACGGTGGCCGCCACACCTTCGACCATGGAACTGCGACTGGCGAATCTGCTAGGCGAGGGCTATTCGGCTCGTATGGCAGCGGGATACTGCTGGAAGTGGCGCGACCCGGAGAAGGGTGCCGATGCGCTGCCGGACGACGTCGTCATCGGTGACTGGAAGAAGCCATGGAACAACAAGCGGGATACATCGTTCGCTGGCGCTCCAGGCACCCCGTACTGGGCGATCGATCCCGCAGGGTTTGATCAGGTCGGCTGCGTCTACACCGCTCAAGGCTTCGAGTACGACTACGGCGGCGTCATCATCGGACCCGATCTGGTTTGGCGCCGCGACAAATGGGTCGTGCGGCCGGAGTTCAACCAGGACACACAGTTGAAGCGCGGCGATCCTGCCGGGTTGGAGCGAGCCATCCTTAACACCTACAAGGTGCTACTGACCAGATCGATGCGCGGCACATCCCTATTCTCGGTGGACCGGGAGACCAACGACCTGCTCCAGAGCCTCGTGGGTGAGTGATCATTACGACCGGACTGGTGATGTCTGGACTGGGCGCTTGGCTACGCCGCACTAGGGATGTGACACACGCTGCCGGTGCACTCAGGTGCCCTGGGGTCGGAGTGATCCCCCACCAGTCCCCCACAGTGCGGCAGGAGTCAGCAGGGGGTTGGGCCGACATGGGAAGAAACCGCAGGCTGGCCAGCGGCTTCAGAGAGTGGAGCCTAGGGGACTCGAACCCCTAACCCCCTGCTTGCAAAGCAGGTGCGCTACCAATTGCGCCAAGGCCCCGAGTCTTGCGGGTCAGGCCTTGTCGACGCTGTCGGTGGCCTGGCGCCACAGGGCCTGCTCGCGCTGGCCCTCGTCCATCTTCTTCTTCGCAAGGAGCGCGGCGGCTGCTGCGATGAGCACGAGCACGATCTTCTTCATCGGGCCTCCAAAGTGGGACGAGTGGGCCTAAGAGGACTTGAACCTCTGACCTCTTCCTTATCAGGGAAGCGCTCTAACCGTCTGAGCTATAGGCCCCGGGAGGTCACCCCGGCGATGCTGCCGGGTGGACCGAGAGGGAAGGCTACCCCATCGTGCGGAGGCCCTACAAAACGACTCAGGCGTCCTCGGCGAGGGTGACCTCGATGCCGCCGAGGAGCGCGGCGGAGAGGTTGTAGAGGAAGGCGCCCAGGGTGGCGATCGCGGTGATCAGTACGACGTCGACCACGGCCACGATCATGGTGAAGCCGAGCACCCTGCTGGCGCCGATGTACTGCTCGATGTCGAAGGGCGTGCCGTTGTCGCTGCCGACCGACTGCTGCACGATCGAGTTGATCGACTCCCAGACCCCGGCCGCGCCGAGCACCGACCAGATGATCGAGACCGCGACGACCAGCACGATGCCCAGGGCGATCGAGAGCAGGAACGCGGTCTTCATCACCGACCAGGCGTCGACCTGGACGAGACGCAGGTGCGCACGGCGGGTACGCCGGACCGAGCCGCGGGACTTCTTCTGGCTGCTGGAGGACTGCGCGGGTGCTCCGCCCAGGCTGGTCTCCGGCCCCGGGGCCGCGCCCATGCCCATCCGGGGGAGCTTGGAGGTGCTGCTCGAGTCCGAGGACCCGGTTTCACGAGAAACCAGGCCGCGCAGGCCCTTGCCCTGCTTGGGCACCGAGGTGTCCGGCGAGACGGACCCGGCCCGGGCGTCCGTGGGCGCCGCCTTCTGCTCGGCCTTCTCCGCCGCGTCCTTGGCCGCCGCCTGGCGCTTGGCGTCCTTCTCGGCCTGGCGGGTCTCCTTCTCGGCCTGGCGCTGGGCGGCGGCGCGGCGGCTGGCCGCCTCGTCGGCCTCGCGCCTGGCGTCCTTCTCGGCGAGCTCCGGCGGAGGCGGGGGCAGGATCGGCCCGTTCAGGCTCCGTCGGGGCGCGATCGACCCGTCACCATGGCTCTCAGCCATCAGCTCTCTCCAGGCTCAGCGTTGTCACCATCGCCGTCGATTGTCGCATCCCCGTGATCGCTGCCCGGTTCGACCGAATCGTCGGTGTCCGTCGTGTCGCCCGGTTCGGCACCGCTGGCGGTCACCTCGTCGGTCACCTCACCGGCCTCCTCGCCGGCCTCCTCCTCGACCTCGTCGACGATGTCCTTCTCCACGCTGCGGGCCACGACCGCGACGCTGTCACCGCCCTTGGGGGTCACGAACTTCACGCCCATGGTGGAGCGCCCGGTCGCCCGGAACTCGTCGTTGATCGGGCTGCGCACCACCTGGCCACCGGAGGTGATCGCCAGGATCTCGTCGCCCTCGACCACGATGAACGCGCCGACCAGGCCGCCGCGCTCCTCGTTGGCCAGCGACATCGCCTTGATCCCGATCCCGCCGCGCGACTGGGTGCGGTAGTCCGAGATCCGGGTGCGCTTGGCGAAGCCGCCGTCGGTGATGGTGAAGACGTACTGCGGCTTCGCGGTGGCCTCGGCCTCGGCCGCCACCTGCTCGGCCCGGATCACCGACATCGAGAGCAGCGAGTCCTCGCCGCGGAACTTCATCCCCTGCACGCCCGAGGTCGCGCGACCCATCGGCCGCAGCTGGCCGTCGTCGGCGGTGAAGCGGATCGCCTGGCCCTTGCGGGAGACCAGCAAGATGTCGTCGTCGGCGCTGACCAGCTCGGCGCCGATCAGCTCGTCGTCGTCCTCGCGGAAGTTGATCGCGATCACGCCCGCCTGCCGGGGGCTGTCGTAGTCGCCCAGCCGGGTCTTCTTGACCAGGCCGGCGCGGGTGGCGAGCACCAGGTAGGGCAGCTGCTGGTAGTCGCGGATCGCGAGCACCTGGGCGATCTGCTCGTCGGGCTGGAAGGACAGCAGCCCCGCGACGTGGCCGCCCTTGGCGTCGCGCGACGCCTCGGGCAGGTTGTAGGCCTTGGTGCGGTAGACCCGGCCGGCGGTGGTGAAGAACAGCAGCCAGTGGTGGTTGGTGGTCGACATGAAGTGCTCGACCACGTCGTCACCGCGCAGCGCGGCCCCGCGCACGCCCTTGCCGCCGCGACGTTGGGTGCGGTAGTTGCTGGCCAGGGTTCGCTTGGCGTAGCCGCCGCGGGTGATCGTGACGACCAGCTCCTCGTCGGGGATCAGGTCCTCCATCGAGAGGTCGCCGTCGGCCGCGATGATCTGGGTACGGCGGTCCTCGCCGTACTTCTCCACGATCGCGCCGAGCTCGTCGCCGACGATCTGCCGCTGGCGGGCCTCGTTGGCCAAGATGTCCTCGAGGTCGGCGATCTCCAGCTCGATCTCGGCGAGCTGGTCGATGATCTTCTGCCGCTCCAGCGCGGCGAGGCGGCGCAGCTGCAGCTCGAGGATCGCGTTGGCCTGGAGCTCGTCGATCTCCAGCAGCGCGATCAGCCCCTGGCGCGCGTCGTCGACCTCCGGGGAGCGACGGATCAGCGCGATCACCTCATCGAGCATGTCCAGGGCCTTGACCAGGCCGCGCAGCACGTGGGCGCGACGCTCGGCCTCGGCGAGCCGGAAGCGGGTGCGGCGCTGGATGACCTCGATCTGGTGGGCGACCCAGTTCTTGATGAACTGGTCGACCGTCAACGTGCGCGGCACCCCGTCGACCAGCGCCAGCATGTTGGCGCTGAAGTTGGTCTGCAGCTCGGTGTGCTTGAGCAGGTTGTTCAGCACCACGCGGGCGACTGCGTCGCGACGGAGTACGACGACCAGGCGCTGGCCGGTCCGTCCCGAGGAGTCGTCGCGGACGTCGGCGATGCCCTGCACCTTGCCGCCGCGGACCAGGTCGGCGATCTTCTCGGCCAGGTTGTCGGGGTTGACCATGTAGGGCAGCTCGGTGATGTTCAAGCAGGTGCGGCCCTTGGCGTCCTCGTCGATCTCGATCACCGCGCGCTGGGTGACCGAGCCGCGGCCGGTGCGGTAGGCCTGCTCGATCCCGTCGCGGCCCACGATCAGCGCGCCGTTGGGGAAGTCGGGGCCCTTGATCCGCTCGACGAGCGCGTTCTGGAGCTCCTCGCGGGTGGCCTCGGGGTGGGCCAGCGCCCACAGCGCGCCCTCGGCGACCTCACGCAGGTTGTGCGGCGGGATGTTGGTGGCCATCCCGACCGCGATCCCGGCCGAGCCGTTGACCAGCAGGTTGGGGTAGCGCGCCGGCAGCACGGTCGGCTCCTCGGAGCGGCCGTCGTAGTTGGGCTGGAAGTCGACGGTGTCCTGCTCGATGTCGCGCACCATCTCCAGCGCCAGCGGAGCCATCCGGCACTCGGTGTAGCGCATCGCGGCGGCGGCGTCGTTGCCCGGGGAGCCGAAGTTGCCCTGCCCGTGCACGAGCGGGGCCCGCATCACCCAGGGCTGCGCCAGGCGCACCAGGGTGTCGTAGATCGCGGTGTCGCCGTGCGGGTGGTACTGGCCCATCACGTCGCCGACCACGCGCGAGCACTTGGAGAACCCGCGGTCGGGACGGTAGCCGCCGTCGTACATCGCGTAGAGCACCCGGCGGTGCACCGGCTTGAGGCCGTCGCGGACGTCGGGCAGCGCCCGCCCGACGATGACCGCCATCGCGTAGTCGATGTAGGCGCGCTGCATGGAGGTCTGCAGCTCGATCGGCTCGATCCGGCCGCCGGGGCCGATCGGGCTGTCGGTGGGGGTCTCAGTCACAGTTCATCTCTTTCGTTGAGCCGCGGTCAGCCGGTCTCGAGACGGTCGCAGCGCGACCTCCTCGACCACCGGGGTCAGATGTCGAGGAAACGGACGTCCTTGGCGTTGCGCTGGATGAACCCGCGGCGCTGGACGACGTCCTCGCCCATCAGGATCGAGAACACCTCGTCGGCCTGTGCGGCGTCGTCGAGGGTGACCTGCAGCATCAGCCGCTGCTCGGGGTTCATCGTGGTCTCCCACAGCTCGTCGGCGTTCATCTCGCCCAGACCCTTGTAGCGCTGGACGGGGTTCTCCTTGGGCAGCTTCTTGCCCTGCTCGAGCCCGTCGCGGGTGAGCAGCTCGCGCTCGGGGTCGGAGTAGACGAACTGGTGCTCGGCCGGCTTGTTCCAGCGGATCCGGTAGAGCGGCGGCTGGGCCATGTAGACGTAGCCGCCCTCGATCAGCGGGCGCATGAAGCGGAACAGCAGCGTCAGGAGCAAGGTGTTGATGTGGTGGCCGTCGACGTCGGCGTCGGCCATCAGCACGACCTTGTGGTAGCGCAGCTTGTCGACGTCGAACTCCTCGTGCACGCCGGTGCCGAGCGCGGAGATGATCGACTGCACCTCGGTGTTGGCCAGCACCTTGTCGAGCCGGGCCTTCTCGACGTTGAGGATCTTGCCGCGGATCGGCAGGATCGCCTGGGTGCGGGAGTCGCGGCCCTGGCGGGCCGAGCCACCGGCCGAGTCGCCCTCGACGATGAAGACCTCGCACTCCTCGGGGTTGGTCGACTGGCAGTCCGAGAGCTTGCCGGGCAGGCCGCCCCCACCGAACAGGTCCTTGCGGGAGCGCGCCAGGTCGCGTGCCTTGCGGGCCGCGACCCGGGCCTGGGCGGCCGCCTGGGCCTTGCGGACGATGTCCTTGCCCTCGGCCGGGTTCTGCGCGAACCAGTCACCGAGCTGGTCGTTGACGATGCGCTGGACGAAGCCCTTGGCCTCGGTGTTGCCGAGCTTGGTCTTGGTCTGGCCCTCGAACTGCGGGTCGGCGAGCTTGATCGAGATGATCGCGGTCAGACCCTCGCGGATGTCGTCGCCCTTGACCCGGTCCTCGCTCTTCTTGATCAGGCCCCACTCCTCGCCCCAGTTGTTGACCAGGGTGGTCAGCGAGGCCCGGAAGCCCTCCTCGTGGGTGCCGCCCTCGTGGGTGTTGATCGTGTTGGCGAAGGTGTGCACCGACTCGTTGTAGGTGGTGTTCCACTGCATCGCGAGCTCGAGGCTCATGTGGCTCTCGTGGCTCTGCGGGGTCTCGGCCTCGAAGTTGATGATCGTGGGGTTGGCGATCGTCTTGCGGCGGTTGAGGTGCTCGACGTAGTCGACGAGGCCGCGGTCGAACTTGAAGCGCCGCTCCATCACGCCGCCGGGAGCGCTGTGCGCCGCCTGGGCGCCCTCGCCACCGTCGGCGATGTCGTCGGAGACGGTCTGGTCGTCGAGCGCCTCGGCGATCTCGGCGGCGGCAGGCCGCTCGTCGCGTACGACGATCTCGAGGCCCTTGTTGAGGAAGGCCATCTCGCGGAAGCGGTTGCTGATCGTCTCGAAGGAGTAGTTCGTGGTCTCGAAGATGTCCTCGTTGGCCCAGAACCGGGTCGTCGTACCGGTCTCCTCGGTCGGCTCGCCCTTCTCCAGCGGACCCGTGGGAACGCCCATCTCGAAGGCCTGGAACCAGTTGAACCCGTCGCGCTTGATCGCCACCTCGACCCGGCTCGAGAGCGCGTTGACCACCGAGATGCCGACGCCGTGCAGGCCGCCGGAGACCTTGTAGCCCGAGCCGCCGAACTTGCCGCCGGCGTGCAGCACGGTGAGCACGACCGTGACCGCGGGCAGCTCCTGCCCGGCGGGGATGTCGACCGGGATGCCACGGCCGTTGTCGGAGACCTGGATCGCACCGTCGGGCAGGACCGTGACCTCGACCCGGTCGCAGTAGCCCGCGAGCGCCTCGTCCACGGAGTTGTCCACGACCTCCCACACCAGGTGGTGCAGGCCGCGCTCACCGGTGGAGCCGATGTACATGCCGGGGCGCTTGCGCACCGCCTCGAGGCCCTCGAGCACCTGGATCGCGCTGCCGTCGTAGGACCCGGCTGCGACCGCGTGCCCCTCCTGGATGCTGGAGGTGACCACGTCGGGAGCGGGTGGGTGATCGGCCGGGATCTCACCGGGGACTGCGTCGGAAGATGTCGTGATGGTGGACTCGTCGGCCACTAGTGGCGTCCTCTTCTGCTGTACGCCGCTGGGCGGCGGCGATCGGTGCGTGCGACAACGGTTCGTGCAACACAATGGCCGCCTCTCTGGAAGGTCGGCGACCAAGGCTCAGTCTACCCGTCAGGGGCCCACAATCACCTCCCCCGTCGCGGCAATGTGGGGATCGGCCGCGAAAAGTGGCCCCCAGAGCCCCAGAAACGGCTCGATCGCGCGGTTTCAGGGGGTCCGCCAAGGGCCGGTACGGTCGGCGGGGCGCTGTGGCCCGCAGTACGGCGCTGCCGGACGACCCCGGGGATGGCCCTGCTCGGGTCGGGGCCGGGGGGCTCGGGCCGTCGCGCGACGTCATACGAAGTGGTCGTTCGCGCGGCCAGGTCGGATGACCTCCCGCGCAGACGTCATACCTCCTGGTGCCGCGGACGACCAACAGGTATGACGTCGCGGCGCGACCTAGCCGTAGGTGTCACGCGGGCCGCGTCCCTTGACCCGCAACCGGCCCCGGTTCCACGAGGGTCCCTGGGGTCCGACCACGTCGATCACCCGCACGGTCTCCTCGCCGAGGACCTCGTTGAGCCGGCGTACGACCTCGGCCGCGAGCAGCTTCATCTGGGTGGCCCACGCCGTGGAGTCGGTGCGTACGACGAGCCGGCCCTCGGCGTAGGACTCCGGGGTGACGTGCTCGGCGACCTCGTGGCCCACGATCGCGCCCCAGCGGGAGAACACCCCGTGCACCCGGAGCTCGGTCTCCCAGCCCTGCTCGCCCACGATCCGGCCCACGGCGGCGTCGATCGGCTGAGGGTCGCGGTCGTCGGCATGGGCACCGCTGCTCTGAGTCGGGGTGGGCCGCCGGCTGCGGGCGCGGGTGGAGCGCTGCCTGGTCTTGCCGGCCAGCCCGCGGGCGATGGTGCGGGCCAGGTCGAGACCGGTGGGGTCGTGCGCCTCGTCGGGACCTTCAGGCTCACCGGCCGGACCCGGAGCCTCAGCATCGGGCGGCGGGGTGGGCTCGAGGGGCAGCTGCTCGTCAGCCACCGGGCACCACCTGGGAGTCGGCGACCTCGAAGCGGCGCCCGCGCAGCCCCTCGGGGATGTCGGCGGCCACGGCCGCGGTGACCAGCACCTGCTCGGCTCCGCTGACCAGCTCGGCGAGCTGGGACCGGCGGCCGGTGTCGAGCTCGGCGAAGACGTCGTCGAGGATCAGCACCGGGTCGTCGCCGGTGCTGCGCAGCAGCTCATAGGAGGCCAGCCGCATCGCCAGTGCGAACGACCACGACTCCCCGTGGCTGGCGTAGCCCTTGACCGGGAACTCCCCGAGCGAGCAGAGCAGGTCGTCGCGGTGCGGGCCGACCAGCGAGACGCCGCGGTCGAGCTCCTCGGGCCGACGCCGGGCGATCTCGGCCAGCAGTGCCTGCTCGACCTCGGCCACGGTCGGCTCGGTGAGCTCGGCCCCCTCGGCCCCCGCGGCCCCCTCGGCCCCCGCGGCCCCGCCCGTGCTCGGCAGCGCGAAGCTCGGCCGGTAGGTGAGCAGAGCGTCATCCCTACTGGCTCCCCGGGCAACCGCTTCGTATGACTTCCCGAGGAGCGGGTTGAGCTGCTCGGTCAGGCGACGGCGCGCGGTCATGATCTCCGCGCCCAGGGCGGCCAGGTTGTGGTCCCACACCTCCAGGGTGGACAGCGCGGACTCGACCGCGGCCGAGCGGGACGCACCGCCACGCACCCGCGCCGTCTTCAGCAAGGTGTTGCGCTGCTTGAGCACCCGGTCGTAGTCGCTGCGCGTCCCGGCGTACCTCGCCCCCTGGTGCAGCACCAGCAGGTCGTCGAGGAAGGCGCGGCGCTCGGTCGGGTCGCCCTTGACCAGCATCAGGTCGTCGGGGGCGAAGACGACCGTGCGCACCAGGCCGAGCAGCTCGCGCGCCCGCGGCAGGACCGCACGGTTGATCCGGGCCCGGTTGGACTTCCCGGGGCTGATCTCGATCTCGAGCACGGCCCGGCGCTCGTCGCGCACCACAGCGGCGCTGACGACGGCCCGATCGGCACCCCGGCGCACCAGCGGCAGGTCCGCGGCCACCCGGTGCGAGCGCAGCCGGGAGAGGTAGTCGATCGCCTCGACGATGTTGGTCTTGCCCTGTCCGTTGCGCCCCACGAACGAGGTGACCCCGGGCTCGAGCTCGAGGTCGAGCTCGGCGTAGGAGCGGAAGTCGTGGAGGGTCAGGTGGGCGACGTACATGGGTCGGCCGGGTTCGGCATCCCTGCTACTTCTCGTCGGCCGGGGAGTCGACGTCGGCGGTCGTCGGCGGGGAGCCGGCGTGGGTGGCGTGCCCACCGAACTGGTTGCGCATGGCGGCCACGGCCTTCATCGCCGGACTGTCGTCTTGCCGGGAGGTGAACCGGGCGAAGAGCGACGAGGCGATCACGTGCATGGGTACGGCGTGCTCGATGGCCGCCTCCACGGTCCAGCGTCCCTCGCCGGAGTCGTCGGCGTAGCCGCGGATCTTGTCCAGGTGGGCGTCGTCCTTGAGGGCCGTCACCAGCAGGTCGAGCAGCCAGGACCGGATCACGGTGCCCTCGCGCCAGGAGTCGAAGACGTCGGTGACGTTGTCGACGAGGTCGGTGGCCTCGAGCAGCTCCCAGCCCTCGGCGTAGGCCTGCATCACGGCGTACTCGATGCCGTTGTGCACCATCTTGGCGAAGTGGCCCGCACCGGGCCGGGTGCCGGCGTGCACGAAGCCGGACTCGCCCTCGGGGCGCAGGGCGTCGAAGGCCGGCTGCACCTTGGCGACGTCGGCCTTGGAGCCGCCGCACATCAGCGCGTAGCCGTTCTCCAGGCCCCACACGCCTCCCGAGACGCCGCAGTCGACGAAGCCGATGCCCTTGCCGGCGAGGTGCTCGGCGTTGATCGCATCGTCGGTCCAGCGCGAGTTGCCGCCGTCGACGACCAGGTCGCCCTCGCCGAGGAGCGCGGCGAGCTCGCGGACCGTCTCGCGGGTCGGGTCACCGGAGGGCACCATCACCCAGACCACCTTCGGCCCGTCGGCGGGCAGCTGGTCGACCATGTCGGCCAGGCTCTCGGCATCGCTGAGCTCGCGGTTGCGGTCGTAGCCGACCACCGTCAGGCCGGCGTTGCGCATCCGGGTGCGCATGTTGCCGCCCATCTTGCCGAGGCCGACGAGTCCGATCTCCATGGGCGATCTCTCCTTCCGCCCGGCGTGGCCGAGCGCGGTTGCGCAGTGGTTCCCGGTGGTTCTGGGTCGTTCTGGGCCTTGTCTCGGGTCGGTCGTCCTACGCCAGCAGCCGGCGCGGCATCAGCAGGTAGCGGAAGTCGGCCTCGGCCTCGCCCTCGAGCGAGCCCACACCTGAGAGTACGACGGGCTTGCTGGCCTGGGTGAAGGCCAGCTCGACGAACGGGGACTCCAACGCGGTCAGCCCGTCGAGCAGGTAGGCCGGGTTGAAGCCGGTGGTGATGTCGTCGCCGATGACGTGGGCCTCGATGGACTCACTGGCCATCGCCTCCTCGCCCGACCCGGCGTCGAGGGTCAACATCGCGTCGGTGAACGCGAGCTGGACCGCGGTGTTGCGCTCGGCGACCAGCGAGACCCGCTTGACCGAGTCGACCAGCGCGGCCTTGTCGACCCGCGCCACGGTCAGGTGCTCGCTGGGGAACAGTGAGCGCACCTTGGGGAAGTCGCCGTCGAGCAGCCGGGTCGTCGTACGCCGGATGCCGCCGCCGGCGGAGCCCGCGAAGCCGATGATGCCCTCACCGTTGCCGCCGCTGCCCCCGCTGGAGAGCGCGATCGAGATCTCGCTGCCCCCGGTCAGCGCCTTGGCGGTGTCGGCGAGGACCTTGGCCGGCACCAGCGCGGCGGCACTGATGTCGGAGGTGCCCGGGGACCAGGTCAGCTCGCGCTGGGAGAGCCGGAAGCGGTCGGTGGCCAGCATCGCGATCGAGTCTCCCTCGAGCTCGAGCCGCACGCCGGTGAGCACCGGGAGCATGTCGTCGCGGCCGGCGGCGGTGACCGCCTGGGCGACCGCGTGGGCGAAGACCGAGCTGGACACGGTGCCCCGCGCCTCGGGCATCTGCGGCAGCGTGGGGTAGTCCTCGACCGGCATGGTCTGCAGGCTGAACCGCGCGGAACCGCAGGTCAGGGTCACCTTGGAGCCCTCGATGCTCATCTCGACCGGCTTGTTGGGCAGGCTGCGGCAGATGTCGGCCAGGAGCCGCCCGGAGACCAGGGCCCTGCCCTCGGCGGAGACGTCGGCGTTCAGCGTCGCGCGGGCCGAGGTCTCGTAGTCGAAGGTGGTCAGCTGCAGCCCCTCACCGGGACCACCTTCGTCGTCCAGGGGACCGGCCTCGATCAGCAGGCCGGCGAGGACCGGTGAGCTGGGGCGGATCGGGAGGGTGCGGGCCGTCCAGGCGACGGCGTCGGCGAGGACGTCACGTTCGACGCGGAACTTCACGGATGGTTCCTCTCCATCTGGTGCAGGTCAACACTGCGGGGAGTGCATCCTGCCACGCTCGGGGTTCTGCACAGGGTGCGCAGGTCTCGGTTGTTGCGCGGCGAGGAAACAATTGGAAGTCTCGTCGTAGTAGTAGGGCCGGTGGATTCTGTGGACAACCGGCATCCGTGCAGGTCAGCGGGCACAAGTTGTGACTGCTCCCCTGTGGACGGGGCGGGGTCACCCGGGCACTGCCTGTGCGTGGGGACGACCGATGTGCAGCGCGGCACCTGGTTCTCCACAGGGAGTCCCCAGGGAGTCCACCGGAAACCGGCCGTGGAACCACAAGTCGTGTGGCAGGCGCCGGCCACGGCCCGCCGCGTCAAGACTGCTTGGCCTGCTGCTTGATCCGGGTGGTCAGCTCGGTGACCTGGTGGAAGACGTTGCGGCGCTCGGCGAGGTCCTTGCGGATCCGGCGGTCGGCGTTCATCACCGTGGTGTGGTCGCGGCCACCGAACTGCTGGCCGATCTTGGGCAGGGAGAGCTCGGTGAGCTCGCGGCACAGGTACATCGCGATCTGCCGCGCAGTGACCAGGGCACGGGTGCGGCTGGGCCCGCAGAGGTCCTCGATGCTGAAGCTGAAGTACGACGCCGTCTGGGCGATGATCAGCCCGGCCGTGACCTCCGGCTCGCCGCCCTCGGGGATCAGGTCCTTGAGCACGATCTCGGCCAGCGTCATGTCGACCTCTTGCTGGTTGATGCTGGCGAACGCGGTCACCCGGATCAGCGCACCCTCGAGCTCGCGGATGTTGGTCTGGATCCGCGAGGCGATGAACTCCAGCACGTCGGCCGGGGCCGAGAGCCGGTCGGCCGCGGCCTTCTTGCGCAGGATCGCGATCCGGGTCTCGAGGTCGGGCGGCTGGACGTCGGTGAGCAGCCCCCACTCGAACCGGTTGCGCAGCCGGTCCTCCAGCTGGGTGAGCCGCTTCGGAGGCCGGTCGGAGCTGATCACGATCTGCTTGTTGGCGTTGTGCAGGGTGTTGAAGGTGTGGAAGAACTCCTCCTGGGTCTGCTGCTTGCCCTCGAGGAACTGGATGTCGTCGACCAGGAGCACGTCGATGTCGCGGTAGCGGCGCTGCAGGGCGGCGGTGTTGGCGTCCTTGATCGCGTTGATCACGTCGTTGGTGAACGCCTCGGAGGAGACATAGCGGATCTTCGCGCCGGTCCACAGGTTGCGCACATAGTGGCCGATGGCGTGCAGCAGGTGGGTCTTGCCCAGGCCGGAGTCGCCGTAGACGAGCAGCGGGTTGTAGGCCTTCCCGGGCGCCTCGGCCACGGCGACGGCGGCGGCGTGCGCGAACCGGTTGGAGGACCCGATCACGAAGGTCTCGAAGGTGTAGCGGGGGTTCAGCGGGCTGTCCGGGATCCCGGTGGTCAGTGAGGCACCACTCTGGAACTTTGTCGACATGTCGCTATGCCGACTTGTCGAGGCCGCGTGTCGGGGTGCCGAGGCGGTGGGCTGCTCCGCGGTGTCGGTGCTGGCGGCCTCGTGGTTGCCGAAGCTGCCGGGGGCGCCGGGGGTGCCGGGGGTGTTGGCCCGGGTGGCGGTTCCGGAGCTGTGCTCGGTCTCCGCGCCCAGGTCGGAGCTCGACGGCAGCTGGGACTCCAGGTCCGGGTCGACGCTCACGGCCAGGCGCACCGGTCGGCCGGCCCGCTCGGTGAGCGCGTCCTCGATCCGGGTGCGCAGCCGGCCCTCGAGCTGGTTGCGGGTGAACTCGTTGGGTACGGCGACCACGGCGGTGCTCTCGGCCAGCATCACCGGCTTGCTGGCAGCGAGCCAGATCCGTTGGTTGGGAGGCAGGTTCTCCACGATTCCCGGCCACCAGGCGCCGAGGTCGTCGCCGACCCCGCTGCGAGGGCTCTCAGTGGTCTCCGATGCACCTGGGTTCTGTCCTGCATCCACGCCGCGTCGCGCTCCCCTTGGTCGTTGGCCCTGAGTGGTCTTGAAGTGGTCCTGAAACTGCTGCTGGAGTGGACCGTTCTCGTGCTGCTCCCGCGGCCCGGATGGTGGTCGTGAGCCGTGCGCCGGAGGTACCGCGATCGTGCCACGAGACACGGGCGTCCACACCTTTGTCCACAGGTTGTGCAATCCCGGCGAGATGCCCGGTTCCTCACCGGGTCCGACCCAAGGGGCCCCGCCGCGTTGGTGCGTAGTTCTCCGCCCACCACGCCTGGGAGCGGGCTCGCGCCGGGGGCGAGACGAGGGGTCTCGGTGCAGCGGCGAAACATGCGAGGTCCGGGGGCCATGACCGACGGGGGAGGCCTGAAACTAACAAGTCCACAGGCTGTGGATCAACCGGTGGTCCACAGCCGATCGCCAGTGGGACTCCGGCGTACGGCGTGTCGACGCGGCTCGGCCGATCCTGGCTGCCATCATGGGCGGCTGCGCAGTCGCCCATTGGATGGCCATGGGCTGACCCGGGGGACGACCCGGGGGATGACCCTTGGATGTCCGGGGATGCTTGACATTTCAGGTCGGAGCGCCCGAGTTGACCCTGCCCTAGCCCAGAACGTACCGTTGGCAGGTCGAATCCGGTGTCGACCGGTGCCGCATGTCCATGACAGTCCGACCCGGACCTCGTGCGTGGGCGAGCGGTGCCAGTTGACCGAACACCTTGGCTGATCGATCCCTCGATCGGCCGACAACTGGCGGGTCTCGTCGTACGACCCGGAGATCGACCTGCGATCCATGCATCCTCGAGTGGAGTGAATACGTTGAGCAAGCGCACCTTCCAGCCCAATAACCGTCGGCGTTCCAAGACCCACGGGTTCCGCCTGCGCATGCGCACGCGTGCGGGCCGGTCCATCCTGTCTGCGCGTCGTCGCAAGGGCCGCGACCGCCTCGCTGCCTGAGGCGGCTCTGGTCCGGGCGTGCTCGCCCCCAGGAACCGTCTGACCTCCGCCGGGGAGTTCCGCGAGACCGTACGTCGCGGTCGCCGCTGCGGCGGTCCCCTCCTGGTGGTGCACCTGCTGACCCCGACCGCGGCCCCCGACACTCCAGTCGAGGGGGACCGCGACGCGGCGATGGCGATCCCGCCCCGGGTGGGGCTGGTGGTGAGCAAGGCCGTGGGCAACGCGGTCATCCGAAATCTTGTGAAACGTCGACTTCGTCACCTGGTCCGGGAGCACATCGCGTCGCTCCCAGGCCGCAGCATGCTCGTGGTCCGGGCGCAGCCGCCCGCCGCGGCCACCTCCTACGCCGAGCTCGGTGCCGAGCTCGACCGCTGCCTGGGCCGCTGCCTGGAGGGGGTGGGTCCGCGATGAGATGGCTGCTGATCCGACTGCTGCGGGGCTACCGGTTCGCGATCAGCCCGCTCTACGGCCAGGTCTGCCGCTATCACCCCTCCTGCTCGGCCTACGCGCTGGAGGCTGTGACGGTGCATGGCAGTGTGAAGGGCACCTGGCTCGCCGTACGACGTCTGCTGCGGTGCCATCCCTGGGCCGATGGCGGCCACGACCCGGTTCCACCGCGTGCGGTTCCTTCCCCCCACATGACTCAAGGAGTCTGAGTGTCCTTCTTCGGAGATATCGGCAGCTTCATCATGACGCCGCTGTATTACCTGGTCAGCGTGGTGCTGGTCGGCTGGCACCAGCTGTGGGGCGGCATCTTCGGCGCCACCTCCGGTGCCTCGTGGGCGCTGTCGATCATCGGGCTGACCCTGGTGATCCGAGCGGCGCTGATCCCGCTGTTCGTCAAGCAGATCAAGTCCAGCCGCAACATGCAGCTGCTCCAGCCCCGGGTCAAGGAGCTGCAGAAGAAGTTCGGTCACGACCGTGAGCGTCTCGCCCAGGAGACGATGAACCTCTACCGGGAGACCAAGACCAACCCGTTCTCCTCCTGCCTGCCGCTGCTGGTGCAGATGCCGATCTTCCTGGCCCTGTTCCGCCTGCTCGACCAGGCGGCGAAGAAGGGCAAGGCGCACGGCGTCCTGACCACCGAGCAGGCGGGGCAGTTGCGTGACGCCAAGCTCTTCGGTGGTGAGATCTCCTCGACGTTCATCAACTCCAACGGCAACACCACGGTGCAGGTGCTCGCGGCGGTCCTCGTCCTCGCGATGACGGCGACCACGTTCTTGACCCAGCGCCAGCTGATGAGCAAGAACATGCCCGCCGACGCGCTCACCGGCCCCTACGCCCAGCAGCAGAAGATGCTGCTCTACGTGCTGCCCGTCGTCTTCGCCGTCGGCGGTGTCGCCTTCCCGATCGGCGTGCTGCTCTACTGGACCACCTCGAACATCTGGACGATGGGCCAGCAGTTCTACGTGATCCGCAACAACCCGGCGCCGAACACCGAGGCGTTCGCCGCCAAGGTGGCTCGCGATGAGGAGAAGCGCAAGCGCAAGGGCCTGCCTGCCGTGGAGTCGGCCGGTCCCGACGCCGTGGAGACACCCGAGGAGCCGCCCAAGCCGGCGCCGCGGCAGCAGCCCAAGAAGCAGTCGCGCTCGCAGCGCAAGGGCAAGCCCGGCGGCCAGGCAGGCCAGAAGCCACCCCAGCACGGGGACCAGGCCCCCGGGTCGGGGTCCGCGGATGGGCCCGATGACCAGATCAGTGATGAGGACGGGAAGCAATGAGCGAGCAGATCAGCGAGACAGATGAGACCGTCGAGGGCACCGAGGAGGACGCCGTCCGCGAGGCGCCCGGTGTCCCGGAGGCCAGCGACTCCGAGGCGATGGTGCCCGACGGTTCCGGCGAGGAGGGCGCTCGGACCGAGTCCGGGAGCGCGACCGACGGGGACGAGGGCTCCGAGGACTCCGACGGGAACGACTCCGACGGGGAAGACGGGGACGACTCCGACGACTCCGACGGGGAAGACGGGGACGACTCCGACGACTCCGACGGGGAAGACGACGGCGGCAGTGGCCGGCTGACCAAGCGCGCCCGCCTGGAGCAGGAGGGTGAGATCGCCGCCGACTACCTCGAGGAGCTGCTCGAGATCGCCGATCTCGACGGCGACCTGGACATGGACGTCGAGGGCGACCGGGCCACGGTCTCCATCGTCGGCGCCGACCTCCCGGCCCTGGTGGGCGCTCAGGGCGAGGTGCTCGAGGCGCTGCAGGAGCTCACCCGGCTGGCGGTCTACCGCGAGACCGGCGAGCGCTCGCGGCTGATGCTGGACGTCAGCGGTCACCGCGCCGCCCGCCGCACCGAGCTGGAGCAGCAGGCCGAGCAGGTGATCGCCGAGGTGAAGGCCTCCGGGCAGTCTGCCTCGATGGAGCCGATGTCGCCGTTCGAGCGCAAGGTGGTGCACGACGTGGTCGCCGCCGCCGGGTTGAACTCTGAGTCCGAGGGCACCGAGCCGCGCCGCTACGTGGTCGTGCTCCCCGCGTGATCACCGCGCCGTGAGCCACGTTTCACGTGAAACACCCCCCGCACCTGATCAGGCGCGGGGGGTGTTTGCTGCCGCCCTCCCCTTGGCGGAGCGGTTCGCGCACCTCTTGGCCACCGAGGCGACGGTGCGGGGGCTGATCGGCCCCCGAGAGGTCCCCCGGCTGTGGGAACGCCACCTGCTGAACTGTGCCGTGGTGTCCGAGCTGGTCCCGGAGGGCGCAACGGTGTGTGATGTCGGCAGTGGTGCCGGACTGCCGGGGATCGTGCTGGCGATCCGGCGTCCGGACCTGGAGGTGACGCTGCTGGAGCCCCTGTTGCGGCGGACCACGTTCCTGGAGCTCGCGGTGGACGAGCTGGGTCTGGCCAATGTCGTGGTCCGCCGAGGGCGGGCCGAGGAGACCCGGGACGCGCAGTTCGACGTGGTCACCTCCCGCGCGGTGGCACCGATGGATCGGCTGGCCACGTGGTCGCTGCCGCTCACCAGGGGAGGCGGATTGTTCCTCGCCATGAAAGGCTCTACTGCCACGGCCGAGGTCGAGGAGCACCGGGCGGTGGTCCAGCGCCTGGGCGGTCGCGAGATCAGCATCGAATCCGTGGGTGGCCCGTGGTTGTCGGAGCCGGTGACGGTGGTTCGTGCGGTCAAAGCACGGTGAGCGGGGAGGAGCGACGGTGGCGCGTCGAGCACGAGCATGAGTGAGTCGGACCCTTCCGGCACCGGCGCATTCGAGTCTGGGCTCGGCTGGCCGGATCCGGATTCCCCGAAGTTTTCCACCGGTCTGGGATGGGTCTCTGAGCGTGAACATCCACAGATCCACCTAGGTTTTCCACAGGAAGAGCCTGTTTCACGTGAAACAGCAGAAGAGGTAGCAGCAGTGAATGACGCGCTCTCCGGAGTAGCCGGGCCCAGCGACCGGCCCGCCGTACGCACCGCCTCGGAGCTCGACGTGCAGACCACCCGGTTCGACGAGTCCACCCCGATGGCCCGCGCTGTTGAGCACCAACTGTTGGCCCGCGAGGGTCGCCGGTTCGGGGCACCGCTGCCGCGACCAGCTCACACCCGGGTGATGGTGGTCGCCAACCAGAAGGGCGGGGTGGGCAAGACCACCACCACGGTGAACATGGCGGTCGCTCTGGCCCAGCACGGCCTGCGCGTCCTGGTGATCGACCTCGACCCCCAGGGCAACGCCTCCACCGCGCTGGCCGTGGACCACCACCGCGGCACACTGTCCTCCTACGACGTGCTCGTCGAGGGCACCCCGCTGACCGAGGTGGTGCAGGAACACGCCGAGGTCCCGGGCCTGTACGTCGTACCGGCCACGATCGACCTGGCCGGAGCCGAGATCGAGCTGGTCAGCGTAGTGGCGCGAGAGAGCCGACTGCGCAAGGCGATCGCCGCCCACCCCCTGGTCCGGTCCGAGGGTGCCGACCGCTACGACTACGTGCTGATCGACTGCCCACCCTCCCTGGGCCTGCTCACCTTGAACGCGTTGGTGGCCGGTGCAGAGATGCTGATCCCGATCCAGGCGGAGTACTACGCACTCGAGGGTCTCGGCCAGTTGCTGGAGACCGTGGAGATGGTGCGCACCCACCTCAACCAGGACCTCAGCGTCTCCACGATCCTGATCACGATGTACGACTCGCGGACCAACCTCGCGGCCGGTGTCGCCGCGGAGGTGCGCGAGCACTTCTCCGAGCAGGTCCTGAAGACCTCGATCCCCCGCTCGGTGCGGGTCTCGGAGGCCCCGAGCTACGGCCAGAGCGTGATGACCTACGATCCGGGATCGCCGGGCGCGTTGAGCTATCTCGAGGCTGCCCGTGAGCTCGCCCACCGGGGAGCCGTCACCGTCGAGGAGACCAGATGAGCAGCAAGCCCGCCCCGCGCCGTGGTCTGGGACGCGGCCTCGGCTCCCTGATCCCCACCGCGCCGCCCTCCTCGGGCACCAACGCCGGCCAGCCGGGGCGATCTGAGGACCACCACGGTCCCGGCCAGGACGGTGCCTTCCACGACGGTGCCGTCCACGACCGCGCGGGAGCCGACGGTGCGGCAGCCACCGGCGCGCAGCCGAGTGCGCTCGTCGGCGAGCCGGTCCAGGTCGCCGGCGCCTACTTCGCAGAGCTCCCCGTGGGCCAGATCGCCCCGAACGCGCGCCAGCCCCGCCAGGTCTTCGAGGAGGAGGCGATGGCGGAGTTGGTGCACTCGATCAAGGAGATCGGGCTGCTCCAGCCGGTCGTCGTACGCCGGACCGGGGACTCCAGCTATGAGCTGATCATGGGCGAGCGCCGTTGGCGGGCCACCCAGGAGGCCGGCCTGGAGACGATCCCCGCGATCGTGCGCCAGACCGGGGACGACGACATGCTGCGCGACGCGCTGCTGGAGAACCTGCACCGCTCGCAGCTCAACCCGCTCGAGGAGGCCGCTGCCTACCGGCAGCTGCTCGACGACTTCGGCTGCACCCACGACGACCTCGCCGGGCGGATCGGGCGCAGCCGTCCGCAGATCAGCAACACCCTGCGCTTGCTGAACCTCTCTCCTGAGGTCCAGCGTCGCGTGGCGGCCGGCGTACTCAGCGCCGGACACGCCCGTACCCTGCTCGCCGTCCCCGATGCCGCGGCCCAGGATCGCCTGGCCGCGCGGGTGGTGGCGGAGGGGATCTCGGTGCGCGGCCTCGAGGAGCTGGTCGCCGTCGGCGAGCTCGGTTCGGAGGACCAGGCGCCCGCGCGGCACTCGCGCCCCAGCGCCCCCGGCCTGAGCGACCTCAACGACCGGCTCGGGGACCGGCTCGACACCCGGGTCAAGGTCACCCTGGGCCGCTCCAAGGGCAAGATCGCGATCGAGTTCGCCTCGCTGGCCGACCTGGAGCGGATCGTGGGGATCATCGACCCCCGCAACCGCGACGACCGCCCGATCTGAGGCACCCGGGTCTGTCAGCTGAGTGGCTTGTAACGCGGTGTTCGTGCTGCTTTCTGCGGTGCCGGCGGGTCCAAAAGCAGCACGAACACCGCGTTACAAGCGAAATGTCGCCCTCGCCCGCCCCGGCCGACCCAACCCAACCCACCTATCGCTTTGTCGACAAAGCCACATGTCGATCAAGCGATGAGTCAGTCGGAGGAGGCCGCCTTGCGTGCGCGGCGGGCGGCGCGCTCGGCCTTCTCCTCGGCGTCGAGCTCGGCGGCCCGCTCGGGGGTGGGGGCGGTGCCGCCGAAACGCGCGGGCAGCCACCAACTGCCGGGGGGCTGCTCCTCGGCGGGATAGGCCACGATCGCCTCGTCGTGCAGTTCGTGGAGCCGGGCGTGCAGCTCGGCGGTCTCGGCGACCGGGTCCTCTCCGGTGGGGTACATCGGCGCGCCCACCCGGATCCCGATGGTCTTGCCGCGGCTGAAGTCACGCGGATGGTCCTTGGTCATCAGTCGCTGGGTGCCCCACAGCGCGACCGGGATCAGCGGGACCCCGGCGGCGGCGGCGATCCGGACGGCACCGGTCTTGATCTCCTTGACCTCGAAGGAGCGCGAGATCGTCGCCTCGGGGAAGATCCCGACCACCTCGCCGGCCTGCAGGTAGGCCAGCGCCTCCTCCAGTGAGGCGGCTCCGTCGCCCCGGTCGACCGAGATGTGATGCATCGAGCGCATCACCGGCCCCCCGACCGGGTGGTCGAAGACCTCGCGCTTGGCCATGAACCGCACCAGCCGCCCCGAGGGGTCGGCCGCGAAGCCGCCGAGGACGAAGTCGATGTAGGAGACGTGGTTGAACGCCAGCAGCGCACCCCCGGAGCGGGGCACGTGCTCGGTGCCGCTCATCTGGAACCGCAGTCCGAGCAGCCGGAAGAGCACCTTGGCCGTGCCGATGACCGGCGGGTAGCTGATGTCGCGCATGAAGGGTCCTCGAGGAAGCGAAGCAGTCCGATCGGGCGGGTGCCCGCGCTCGATGGTGCCACGAGCACCGGCCCGGCAGACCGGGTGCCCGGATCGCGTGAACCCGCAGGCGGGGGAGGGGTCCGCTCTGCGAGACTGGGGCGCATGCGACAGATCGTGCAGAGCCGCAAGCTCACCCACGTGCGTTACGACGTACGCGGCCCGATCCTGGTCGAGGCCCAGCGCCTGGAGGCCGAGGGCCACAAGATCCTCAAGCTCAACATCGGCAACCCCGCGCCCTTCGGCTTCGAGGCCCCCGAGGCGATCGTCGCCGACATGGTGCACAACCTGCCCGACGCGCAGGGCTACTCCGACTCCCGCGGCATCTACTCCGCGCGCACCGCGGTGGCGCAGTACTACCAGGCCCGCGGGCTGACCGAGATGACCGTGGAGGACATCTTCATCGGCAACGGGGTCTCCGAGCTGATCACGATGGTGCTGCAGGCCTTCCTCGACGACGGCAACGAGATCCTGGTGCCCGCACCGGACTACCCGTTGTGGACCGGCGCGGTCGCCCTCTCCGGCGGTACGCCGGTGCACTACCGCTGCGAGGAGGAGAACGGCTGGGACCCCGACCTGGCCGACATCGAGGCCAAGATCACCCCGGCCACGCAGGGGCTGGTGATCATCAACCCGAACAACCCCACCGGCGCGGTCTACAGCGAGCAGACGGTCCGGGGCATGGTCGAGATCGCCCGCCGGCACGACCTGGTGGTCTTCAGCGACGAGATCTACGAGAAGATCCTCTTCGACGACGCGGTGCACCACCACACCGCCACCTACGCCGGCCACGACGTGCTCTGCCTGACCTTCAGCGGGCTGTCGAAGGCCTACCGGGTCTGCGGCTACCGCGCGGGCTGGGTGGCGATCTCCGGGCCCAAGCACCTCGCTCTGGACTTCCTCGAGGGCCTCACCCTGCTCGCGAACATGCGGATGTGCCCCAACGTGCCGGCACAGCACGCGATCCAGACCGCGCTGGGCGGCTACCAGTCGATCAACGAGTACATCCACCCCGGCGGACGCTTCTACGAGCAGAGCAAGGCCGCCGCGCAGATGCTCAACGAGATCCCCGGGGTGAGCTGTGTGGAGCCCCGGGGGGCGCTGTACTGCTTCCCCAGGCTGGACACCGAGATGTTCGGCATCGAGGACGACGAGGCGTTCGTGCTCGACCTGCTGCGCGCCAAGAAGATCCTGGTCACCCACGGCACCGGCTTCAACTGGTTCGAGCCCGACCACTTCCGCCTGGTCACGCTGCCCGACCTGGACACGCTCACCGACGCCATCGGCCGGATCGCGGACTTCCTGCACACCCAGCGGCGCTGACGGCTCGGTCCACCCGCCCGGTCCGTCCTAGGATGGAGCGGTCGGGACCCGCAGGCACGGCAGGGGGTGGGACGTGGGCGTGGCACGCAGGATCGAGCGACTGACCCTGGACCGGCTCCCCGACCTGCCCGGCGGCTGCGCCGAGTGCGTGTTCTGGGAGCTCGATCCCGTACGCCGCGACGCCGTCCGCGGCCACGAGGCCGAGGAGAAGGCCGCCTGGGTCTCCACGGTGCTGCGCGAGTGGGGTTCGTGCGGCCGGGTGGCGATCGTGGACGGCGAGGTCGTGGGCCACCTGATCTGGGCGCCGCCGGTGATGGTGCCGGGCGCGGACGGGTTCGCCGCGGCACCGGTGAGCTCCGATGCGGTCGTGCTCACCGCCGCTCACGTCGATGCGGCCCACCGCGGTGGTGGCCTGGGCCGGATGCTGGTGCAGGGGATGGCCAAGGACCTGATCCTGCGAGGCGGGGGCATCCGCGCGGTCGAGGCCTTCGGCGACACCCGGGGTCGCTCGGGCCACTGCGTGGTGCCGGCCGACTTCCTGCTCGCGGTCGGCTTCTCCACCCACCGGGCACACGCCGTGCACCCGCGGATGCGGATGGACCTGCGCACCACGCTGAGCATCCGCGAGGAGCTGGAGAAGGGCCTCGAGGCGCTCCTCGGCGCGGTCAGCGGCAAGCGCGCGCGGCACCCGGTGGCCCAGCACGGTACGTCGGGGCGGTAGCCCCCGGGGCTCGGGGCCGACCGCTAGGAGCGGAAGCTGTCGCGCAGGTCGCTGGCGCGCAGCACGCCGGTGTGGGAGTCGACCTCGGGGCTGAGGTAGAACCGCTGCACCGCGACCACGACCGCCTCCGCGAGCACGTCGCGAAACGCGGGGTCGTTGAGCCGGGCAGCGTCACCGGCGTGGGTGAGGTAGCCGGGGTCGAGGCGCACCGCCGGCATCCTCGTCAGGCGGAGCAGGTCCCAGGTCTTGGGGTGCCAGCGCAGGTCGACCAGGTCGCTGCGGGCGACGATCTCGCGCTGCACCAGGCCCGCGAACCGCTCACCGGCCGAGGAGGCGGTGTCGTGGTTGCCGTCGCCGAAGTAGTACGACGAGACCCCGCACGCGTCGGCGTTCTCCGAGGCGTCCAGGGCCAGGGAGATGAACAGGTCGGCGCCGGTGCGGTTGGCGAAGGTCGCTCGCCCGCCCTCCTCGCCGGGAGCCTCGGCCCAGCGTGGGGTGGTCAGGAAGGCCTGTACGCCGATCGCGACCAGCCGGCCCTCCACCCGCTGCGCGAGGTCGTGCAGGATCGAGTCGGAGGTCTCGGCGTACCCCTCGGGCAGGTTGTGGCCGCGCCCGACGTCGATCACCACGATCTTGCCGCCCAGGTGCGGGCCGGCGTCGCGGATCCTCTCCTGGGCGCGCATCGCATTGGGGGCGCCGCCCTTGACGATCGGGGTGAGTCGTCCCAGTGCCTTGAGCGTGGCCGGGCCGCAGGTGCCGTCCGGCGGGATCCCGACGTTCTGCTGGAACTCCCGGACCCCGGCCTCGGTCTCGGGGCCGAAGTAGCCGTCGACGCGACCGAGCCGGAAGCCGAGGTCGAGCAGTCGGCGTTGCAGGGTGTAGACGTCGTCGCCCACCATCAGGTTTCCCGGGCGGTGGTTCAGGATCCGGTCACCCAGCGACCAGCGGGCCTCGTCGAGGCGGCGGTAGGTGAGCGGGCCGACGACGCCGTCGACGCTGAGCCCGCGGTCCTGCTGGAAGGCCCGGACCGCGCGCTCGACCTCGTCGTCGTAGACGGCCGGGACCTGGCCCTGCTGGGCCTGCCGGTCGTCCGAGCCGTCGCCCAGCAGACCCATCCGCTCCAGTAGGGCGGTGATCTGGGCGACGGCGGGACCCGAGTCCCCGAGCCTGACGACCGTGTTCAAGCAATGCCTCTCGTCTGGGGTGCTCAGGCGATGAAGTCGGCCAGTTCCTTGAGCAGTGCGGCCTTGGGGCGGGCGCCCACGATCTGCTTGACGACCTCGCCACCCTGGTAGACGTTCAGGGTGGGGATGCCGGTCACGCGGTAGCTCGCCGGGGTGACCGGGTTCTCGTCGACGTTCATCTTCACGAACGTGACCTTGTCACCGTGCTCGGCCGCGAGCTCGTCGAGGATCGGGCCGACCTGACGGCACGGACCGCACCACTCGGCCCAGAAGTCGACGAGGACAGGCTTGTCGGCCTGAAGGACCTCGGTGTCGAAGTTGGCGTCGGTCACAGCCTGAAGGTCGGACATGTGTGCTCCTTGGTGTTGTCTCGGGTGCTCGTTGGCTTGCTGGTGGTGGAACACCCGGCAGCCGGTGATTCTTCCGTCTTGCCGGGTATCCGTACAGGGGTACGGCGTGTCGCTTGCTGCTCAGGCGGTGGCGCCGACGGTGGCGGCACCGGCCGGGGTCGAGCCCGCGAAGACCAGATCGGCCAGGTAGCGCTCGGCGTCGAGCGCCGCGGCGCACCCGGTGCCGGCCGCGGTGATCGCCTGCCGGTAGTGGTGGTCGACGAGGTCGCCGCAGGCGAAGACACCGGTGAGGTTGGTGCGGGTCGAGGGTGCGTCGACGAGCACGTAGCCGTCCTCGTCGAGACGGACCTGGCCGTGCAGCAGCTCCGAGCGCGGGTCGTGCCCGATCGCGATGAACAGCCCGGTGGCGTCCAGCTCACGGGTCTCACCGGTGACGGTGTCGCGCAGCGTCACGCCGGTGAGCTTGTCCTCGCCATGGATCTCGGCGATCTCGGAGTTCCAGGCGAACTCGATCTTGGGGTCGGCCAGGGCGCGCTCCTGCATGATCTTGGAGGCGCGCAGCTCCTCGCGGCGGTGGATCAGGGTCACCTTGGAGCCGAAGCGCGAGAGGAAGGTGGCCTCCTCGATCGCGGAGTCGCCTCCGCCCACGACGGCGATGTGCTGGTCGCGGAAGAAGAACCCGTCGCAGGTGGCACACCAGCTCACCCCGTGGCCGGAGAGCCGGTCCTCGTCGGGCAGGCCCAGCTTGCGGTAGCCCGAGCCCATGGCCAGGATCACCGCGCGGGCGGCGAAGCTGCCCTCGGCGGTGGTGACGATCTTGGTCTCACCGGTCAGGTCGAGCTCGATCGCGTCGTCGGAGACGATCTCGGCGCCGAAGCGCTCGGCCTGGGCCCGCATCTCGTCCATCAGGGCCGGGCCCTGGATGCCGTCGCGGAAGCCGGGGAAGTTCTCGACCTCGGTGGTGTTCATCAGCGCGCCCCCGGCGGTGACCGAGCCCTCGAAGAGGAGCGGCTTGAGGTCCGCACGGGCGGCGTACACCGCGGCGGTGTAGCCGGCGGGTCCGGAGCCGACGATGATCACGTCCCGGATCTCCGGGGCGCTCTCGGCCGGGCTGGTGGTCTGTTCGGTCACTTCGTCACTCCTGGGGGATCACTGGGGTACGCCGGTGTCAACTGATCCTAGGCACCGGGCATTCCATGCTGAGACGCACCGCACTGCGATGGGTCAGGTGAGGGAGACGAGGCCATTGAGGTCATCGACGGGCAGCGTCGGCGCGACCGTGGCGGTGACGGCGACCGAGACCAGGTCGGCACGACCGGACTGCACGGTCAAGAACGCGGTGTCGGAGGCGTCGCGACCCGTGGCGATCCTGACCAGGCTCTGCCGGGGAGCCATCGAGGTGGCGTCCACCACCCGCCACTGGCCCTCGACGGCCGCCTCGACGACCGCGTGGAAGTCCATCGGGAACAGGCCGGGGGCGTAGACCGAGACCAGCCGAGCCGGCACGTTGCGCGCCCGGAGCATGGCGATCACCAGGTGCGCGAAGTCGCGGCACACCCCTTGGCGCAGCAGCAGCGTCTGGGTGGCACCGTCGGTGACCCGGCTGGAGCCGCTGACGTAGTAGAGCTGCGTGCCGACCCAGGAGCTCACCGCGTCCAGCAGGTCCTTGCCCTCCAGGCGCGAGAACTCCGCCCACGCGGTCGGGCCGAGCTCGTCGGACTCCGCATAGCGGCTGGGACGGCGGTAGACGATGTCGTCGACGGGCTCCACGGGCAGCGCTTCTGCGACCGCCTCCTGGACCTCGGCCGCGTAGCTGAGCCGCAACCGGCCCACCGGAGCGGCGCACACGTGCAGACGCCCGCCGTCGGCCACCCCCACCTCGGTGACCGGAACCGGCCGCCCGTCGACCTCGAGCAGCAGCGACTCCGAGAGCAGCCGAGGACTCGACCCGCCCGAGGACGCCGGGCGCTGGGCGACTGCGACCGACCAGACCAGCTCGGCGGGTTCGCGGACGTCGAGCTCGACCTGCGTGCCGACGGTGCGGGTCCCGGGTCCCGCGGAGGAGAGGCTCATGAGCCCAGTCTCACAGGGGTCGGCCTCAGCGGGCCACGGTGGTCGTGGCCAGGCGGGTGGTCCCCGCACAGTTCCAGGCCTCGACCAGCGCACGCCCGGCCTCGGCGGGGTGTACGACGAGCGCGGCCACCGACCCGTCGAGCAGGACCGGGGTGGTGGTCGCGCCGTCCGTGGTCCGCGGGCCGGCACAGCCACCGGTGGACTCCTGGCTCGCCCTCCCCGACGGGCGTGGCGACTCACCGGAGGAGTCGCTGCCGGAGTTACCGGACGAGGGGGTCGGGGACGCTTCCGGCGAGGCCTCGGCGGAGCCCTCCGAGGGTGAGGCCGCCCGGGCGTCGGGCTGGGGGGCCGCCAGCAGCCTGCGGACGTCGCGCGCGAACGTGCGTGAGCTCACCGAGGGCACCTCGCCGGCGACCAGGTCGCGCTGCAGCGTCGCGGCACCCCCGCCGGGCCCGCTACCGACCAGGCTCTTGTCCGAGTTCGCGCCGCCCGCGTCTGCTCCTGGCTCGGCCGTGGACCCGCCGGCGCTCTCACCCGAGGCGGAGTCGGCCGCCGTGGACGCCTCACCACCCCCGCTGCCCCACCCGCCGATGCCGGCGATGCCGGCGATGCTGGCGCCTCCCGCGGTCAGCACCACGACGGCTGCGGCCGCGACCAGGGTCCGGGGCAGCCAGCGGCGGCGCAGGGGCACCACCTGGGCGCCCCCGACCTCGCGGACGCCGGCTCGCTCGGCCACCAGCAGCGCCAGCGCGTCCTCGAGCCGGGCAGCCACCTCGGGCGGGACCTGCTCACCGGTGGCGGCGGACCCCTGCTCGGCGAGCAGTGCTCGCACGCGCTCCTCCTCGTTCACGGCTGCTCACCTCCTGGGCTGGTCTGCGGGTTGCGGGTCGGGTTGCGGGTCGGGTTGTGGGTCTGGGCGCTGGATCGGTCCCGATCGAGGACACGCTCGGGGGCCCGGGCAGGCGCTCCCGGTGGGGGTTCTCCCGGATGCGACGCAGCCGGGGCGGTCCCGGTTCCGTCCTCGAGTCCAGCGCCGGGTTCTGCGCCGAGTTCGGCTCCGGGTTCGGCTCCGGTTTCTGCTCCGGGTCGCAGGTCGCTCAGCAGGCCCGCGAGCCGGGAGCGGCCCCGGGCGCAACGGCTCTTCACCGTGCCGTCGGGGATCTGGAGGATCGCGGCGGCCTCGGCCACGGGGTAGCCCTCCATGTCCACCAGCACCAGCGCGGCCCGCTGGTCCGGGGGCAGCTGCTCCAGCGCCGCCAGCACGCGCTCGCGGCGGTCGCCGGCGAGGGCATGGGCCTCGGGGTCCCCGCCGGCATCGCGCTCGGCGAGTACGGCGCCCCGCGACACCTGCTCGTCGAGGTCGTCGGGCAGCGGGTCGGCCGCCCGGACCTTGTTGCGGCGCAGCCGGTCCAGGCTGGCGTTGACCACGATCCGGTGCAGCCAGGTGGTCACCGCCGAGTCGCCGCGGAAGGAGTCGGCCCGGCGGAAGGCCGAGATCAGCCCGTCCTGGAGCGCGTCGGCGGCGTCCTCGGGGTTGCCGGTCGTGCGCAGCGCCACCGCCCACAGCCGGTCGCGGTGCCGGGTGAACAAGGTGCCGAAGGCGGCCGGATCTCCGGCGAGGTGTGCCTCGAGCAGGGCGCGGTCGTCGGGGTGCCGGCCGTGGTCAACGTCGGGGTCGGGCTCCGGCCCTGCCGGCCCCTCGCTCACGACCGGACCGAGATGTCCGCGATCTCGCCGCGGAAGCCCCCCGAGACGGGCGGGAGCCGGGTCAGCCAGATCAGCAGGTAGCGGGTCTTGGGCACCGGGTCGAGCTCGACGGTGGAGCGCTCACCGGTGGCCACCGCCGACCCGACCTTGTCGAGCTGGTCGAGCTGGGTGGGATAGCTGGTCACGCCGGCCGCGGCGGCGTACACCTCGAAGGAGGTGGGCTCGCCCTGGAAGCGCACCGTCACCGAGGCCGGCTGCTGGTCCTCGCCGAGGTCGACGAACAGGCCGACCCCGGACTTCAGGCCGCCCAGGGCGGGGTTGCCGCGGTAGGTCAGGGTGCGCCAGGCCGAGGCGTTGTCCCCGTCGATGGCACGGGCGACCTCGTCGGGGTTCTCCTCGCCGGTGTCGCTCTCGGGGTCGAAGTCCTTGGCCGCGGCGATCTTGAGCACCGCCGAGGTCGGGGAGGCATCCGGGGTGGGGTCGGGCTGGGTGAACGGCAGGCCACCGCCACCTCGGCCCAGGTTGACCGCCAGGATCGTGCCCAGCACCACCACCAGCACCACGGCGCCGGCGATCGCCAGCCGCAGCCAGCCCCGTCCCTCGCGGCCGGTGTGCACCTCGGCGTCGGGTTCGTCGCCGGTGAACGGCCAGAACGCCGGGGACGAGGGGTCGGCGCGGATGCCGCCGTGGGTGGTGTCCCAGGTGGACCCGCCCGAGGTGTCGCTCGAAGCCCCTTCCCCCGGCTCGCGCTCGCTGGTGGAGCGTGCCGCTGCGCGGGCCTCCTCCTGGGCGCGTGCCTGGGCCGCGGCCGCGGCTGCTGCGGCCGCCGGGACCCGGCGCTCGGTGGAGGCGAACAGCGGGCGCTCGGCGATGTCCTCGAACGGCGGTGGCGGCGCCGGGGCCTCGGAGGCCGGGGCTCGCAGCGGGTCCATCGAACCGGTGCCGTCGGCAGCGGCGTACATCTGGGTCTGCTCGGCGTCGGGCTGGGGCGTCGGCTGGGGCGTCGGCTCGGGCGTCGGCTCGGGCGTCGGCTCGGGCGTCGGCTGGGGCGCGGGCTCGGCCACGGTCGCCGGCTCGTCGGTGGGCCCCGGGGCACCGAACGCGGCGGTGGCCGCGGCCGCGAGGTCCTCGCCGGTGGGCATCTCGTCGCGGCGGATCGAGACCGTCGGCTCGTCGTAGAGGTGCGCGGCCGTCATCGGGGCGTTCACGCCGGGGTCGCCGACGAAGTCCGCGAGCGCCGCGGCGATCTCCTGCGCGGTCTCGATCGGCAGCGAGTGCTGCGAGGCCTCCTTGAACAGCACCCGGTCGCAGATCGCGTCCAGGCTGCGGGGCACCCCGGCACGCACCTGCCGCGGGCGCAGCGGTCGCTTGCCCTCCCGGGGAGCGCGCGGAACCGTCGAGCGGGTGACACCGGGCCAGCGGCCGGTGAGCGCGGCGTAGAGGATGCCGGCGAGGTTGATCACGTCGGCCTCGCGGGCATCGAGGTCGCCGTAGACCGGGTCGGGGGCCTGCGAGGTCTCCAGGCTGGCGTCCACGACGTACCCGATCAGCTTGACCGCGCCCGCGTGGGTGACCAGCACGGCCTCGGGGTTCAGCCGGCCGTGCGCGACGCCCTGGGCGTGACCGGCGGCGATCGCCTCGGCCACCTCGCGGGTCAGCCAGGCGGCCCGTGACGGGGGCAGCGTGCCGCGCTCGAGCATCAGGTCCAGGGAGAGCCCCTCGCCCCACTCGTTGACCACCCAGGTGATCTCCTCGCCGCGGTCGCAGTCGAGCACCCGCAGCAGGTGCGGGTCGGTGACGGTGGCGGAGACCCGGGCCGCCTCCATCAGGGCCTCGGCCCGGGGGTCGTCGCTGGCGACGGCGTGGACGGCGACGCTGCGCGCGAGCACGGTGTCGGTCGCACGCCAGAACCGGGCCCCCTCGGTGTCGGTGAGGAGGTCCTCGAGTCGGTAGCGCCCGGCGAGTTCGGTGCCGGGACCGATCGAGCCCGTCGTCACGTCGCAACCTCCGTCTCGGTCGTCCACCTCAGGGGGGCGCCTCGCGGCACCGTGATCCGTCGGGGTCCATCGTAGGGGCCGTTCAACCCGCTCATGACGGGTTCCGCGGCCCCTGAGCCGGCCTCAGGCACGGCGGCGCAGGCGGCGCGTGACCAACGTCATCACCTCGTTCACCTCCGAGATCCGCAGCAGGCGTGCGGCCCCCAGATAGGTGAGCGCGAAGACGGCGCCCACGACGGCGAGGTCGAGCACCGCGGTCGGCTTGCCCTCACCGGGCACCCAGCGCTGCATCCCCTCGCGCGTGGCCCAGGCCGCGACGGCACTGACGCCGACCGCCAGGGCGAGGCGGACCAGGAACCGCACCAGCGTGCGGCCCTCGAGCCCGCCCACGGTGCGGGCGAGCAGCACGGTGGAGAGCACGGCGCCCACGGCGTAGGAGCAGGCGTACGCCGCGACCAGGCGCGGTGCCGTCTGCGCCGGGGTGGAGCCGTGGAGGAGGAGGATGGCCGCGACCACGTTGGTGGCGGCGATCGCGCACTGGATCCAGAACACCCGGCGGGTCTGCTCGAGGGCGTAGAAGCCGCGCAGCATCAGGTAGTGCGCCGTGAACAGCACCAGTCCGAGCGCGAACAGCGCCAGCGAAGGCGCGAAGTTGCCGTAGTCGGCGGCCGCACTGCCGTAGCCCCAGATCACGTGCGCGACGTCGAGGGCCATCAGTGCGAGCAGGGCGGCCACCGGGACCACGAGCGCGTAGGCCGAGCGCAGCGTCGAGGAGACCGTGCGGCCGATCGCCGCGAGACTGCCCTCGGCGGCGTACGTCGAGAGCAGCGGCAGCATCGCCGTGGCCAGCGAGACCGTGATGATCGAGTGCGGGACCATCGTGAGCAGGAAGGAGTTGCTGTAGACCGTGTAGCCGGTGCCCTCGGTGGTGCCGGCCCCGGCGTCGCCGACCGTGCCACTGCTGGCCAGGCGCACCACGACGGTGTAGGCGGCCTGGTTGACGATCACGAACAGCACCGTCCAGGTGCCCAGGCGCAGCGTGTGGCCGAGCCCCGTGCCGCGGAAGTCGAAGCGCGGGCGGTAGGAGAACCCGGCCGCCTTGAGGTAGGGCAGCAGCACCAGCAGCTGCACCACGATGCCCACCGTCGAGCCGATGCCCAGCAGGGCCTCGGCCCCGGAGGTGAAGCCACCCTGCTTCTCGGCACCGCGCGCCGGCCCGAGCGTGAGCAGGTAGGTCGCCAGCACCGCGACCGCGACCACGTTGTTGGCGATCGGCGCCCACATCATCGGCCCGAACCGGCGCCGGGCGTTGAGCACCTGGCCGACCAGGACGAACATCCCGTAGAAGAAGACCTGCGGCAGGCAGTAGCGCGCGAAGTCGACCACCGACTCCAGCTGCGCCGCACGGTCGGGCTCGTAGAACCTCGCGTCGAGGAAGAGCCGCATCAGCCAGGGGGCACCGACGACGAGCAGCACCGTGACCAGGCCGAGGAACAGCCCGGCCAGGGTGATGATCCGGTTGGTGTAGGCCTCGCCACCGTCGGCGTCGTTCTTCTGCGACCGCACCAGCTGCGGCACGAGCACCGCGTTGATCACGCCGCCGGCCAAGAGGATGTAGAGCATGTTCGGGACCGTGTTGGCGATGTTGAACACATCGGCGTGCAGTCCGACGCCCAGGGCGGCCGCGAGCAGGATGCCGCGCACGAAGCCGCTGAGCCGGGAGACCACCGTGCCCGCGGCCATCACCGCGCTGGAGCTCAGCAGCGACCGCGACTCACCGGTGGTGCCCGAGCCGGTGGCGGGCGCGGTCTCGTCACTCACAGTCCCGCCTCCCGCCAGCGGTGGTTGCGGACGCGCAGCACGATCCGGCGCACGATGAGTACGGCGAGCAGGGTGCCGCCGGCCCCGAGGATGTACCAGATCAGCCGGCCGACGGTGCTGATCCGCAGGCTGAAGGTGAAGGTGCTGCCGAGGTCCTCACCCGCGGTGGTCACCGGGTAGACGGTGATGTCGTGCACCCCCGGCCCGCTGCTCACCACCGAGAGCCGCCGCGTCGTGCGCTGTCCGGGCTGCATCTCGACCGGGCCCGGGGTCTCCACGCGTACGTCGGGACTCGAGGTCTCCACTCGGACCCCGACCGTGACCGGCTGCTTCATCTGGTTGACCAGCGTGACGGTCAGCGACCCGGACTCCCCCGAGAGCGTGACGAAGTCCGTCCCGGTCACCTGGACTCGGCGCATCTGGGCGCGGACGGTGCTGTCGAGGGCGACGGCCTGCTCGATCGCCCGGCGGGGGCGCGCACGCGCACTGTAGGAGGACGTGGCGAGCGCGGCCCCGGTCAGCCGCTCGTCGACGTCGTTCTCGGTGTCGAGCAGGTCGCCGAGGACGGTGCCTGTCCGGACGAGCGTGCGGGTGGCAGCGACGTTGGCGTCACCGACCTCCTCCTCGCGCTGGCCGCGACCGTAGCCCAGCCCCTTGTCGTAGGTGGTGCTCGCACCGCGTGGCACCGGCACCAGCCGCAGCCATGCGGTCTCGGAGAGGGTGCTGAAGAAGTCGGACTCCCGCCAGCTCGGGCCGGGGTTCCACCCGGCCGGCAGCGTGACCACCAGCGGGCGCGGCGGGGCCGTCTCGCCGGCGGCCTGGCCGCTCGGGGCCAGGATCTCCAGGGCGGCCTCGCTGAGGATCCGCTGCCGTAGAGCCAGCGGGTTCAGCGGTGCGGTCGGGGCGGGACCCCCGGCCGAGGCACGGGCGTCGGTGAAGATCACGCCCTGCCCGGTGGGCAGCCGGGCCGAGGGCGGGTCGGCGAGCCGCCCTCGGTCGCTGAGCACGAGCAGGGAGTCCTGGGAGAGCTGGTCGAGCAGGTCGGCGTCGAAGACCCCGTCGGGCGGTGCCACCACGGGGTCCGCGGTGAGGTCGCGCGCCTTGAGCCGCCGCGCTGCGAGGGCGTTGGCCTGGTTGAGCAGGCTGGGCTGGCGCCGGGCGAGCGCGACGACGTCCGGGTCGGCGTACCCGGTGGCGAGCAGGGTGTTGGCCCGCACGGAGCCGACCAGGCCGGTCAGCACGCTGCGTGCGCGCTCGCGCACGTCCGCCGCGGGCGCACCCACCCGGGCGCCGTCGCTCGGGGTGCCGGAGGGGCTGCCGGAGGGGCTGTCGGTGGGGCTGTCGGTCGGGTCGTCGGTCGGGCTGTCGGTCGGGCTGTCGGTCGCGCTGGGGGACGGGCCGGGGCCCTGGCTGCCCTCGTTGGTGGCGCCGGGGGGCGAAGGGCTCGCCCCGGGTGAGCTCAACGGCTCCGCGGAGCCCAGGGACAGCGAGGGGTTGCCGGCCGCGAAGTCGTCGAGGGCGTCCGGTACGGCGGGGTCCAGCACCCAGGTCAGCGGGTCGGTGCCGGCCGAGGCGGCGAAGTCTGCGAGCCGCGAGAGCCGGCCCTCGGGCCGGGTCAGGGCGGCCCAGCGCTCGGGCTCGGTGAGCCGGCCGGCCGGGTCGCGGCGTACGCGCTCACGCAGCTGCAGCGTCACCGAGACCGGCACGATGGAGCTCCGGGCCCGGGCCGGGCTCAGCAGCGGGATGAAGGTGCGTGCCCGGCCGTCGGCGACGTCGTCGCGGCCCTCGGGTGAGGTGCCGAGGGCGTGCACGCCGATCCAGTAGACGCCGGGGACGGGGCTCGCGCCGAGCACCGAGACCGGCAGGCTCAGGCGGAAGGTCGCGGTCCGGCCGGGCTCGAGGTCGCCGAGGGCGGCGTTGTAGCGGGTGTCGATCACCCGGTCGCCCACGGCGACCTCCTCGGTCGTGGCCACGGCCTCGGCCAGGGCGTCCCGGGTGGTGATCGGGCTGGCCGAGACGAACGGCGCGACGTTGACCCCGCGCCACTGGTCCTCGGTGGAGTTCTTGACCCGGCCGGTCAGCGTGACCACGCCCTTGCGCGGGACCGCTCCCGGCGTCATCGAGGTCAGCGTCACCGTCAGCGGCGTAGCGGGGGTGGTCTCGGCGGCGCGTGGGCGGGCCGTGGCCGGGGAGGCGGGCACGAGAGTGGCTGCCAGCAACGCGAGTCCGGCGACCGCGCGCACCGACGCACGGGTCCTCGGACAGGCGGGGGTCACGCTGGCGATGCTATCGAGGGAGCCGGGCGCGGCCCGGATGCCCTCGCCGCAGGGGCGGCACCCGTACCGGGCGATTCGGTCACCTGGCGCCGGCCCGATTAGAGTGGTCTCCCGTGTCCGAGGAGCCCTTGCTGATCGCCGACGTCCAGGTGCGCGTGGTCGCGGAGCTGGCCCGGATCGCCGCGGTGACCGACGAGCTCGGCGCCCGGTTCGCCGCTGCCGGCGAGGAGCTCGCGCTGGTCGGCGGACCCGTCCGCGACGCGATGCTCTCGCGGCTGCACACCGACCTCGACTTCACCACCTCCGCCCGACCGGAGGTCACCGAGCGGCTGCTCAAGGGCTGGGCCGACGCCGTGTGGGACATCGGCCGCGACTTCGGCACGATCGGCTGCCGGCGCGGGGAGTGGCAGGTCGAGATCACCACCTATCGCTCCGAGGACTACGACGCGGCCAGTCGCAAGCCGCAGGTGCGCTACGGCGACTCCCTGACCGGTGACCTCTCCCGGCGCGACTTCACCGTCAACGCGATGGCGCTCACCCTTCCCGGCAAGCAGCTCGAGGACCCGTTCGGTGGCATCCTCGACCTGGCCCATGGGGTGCTGCGCACGCCGGGTCGTCCCGAGGACTCCTTCTCCGACGACCCGCTGCGGATGATGCGCGCCGCGAGGTTCTCCGCCCAGCTCGGCTTCACCGTGGCCCCCGAGGTGGTGGCCGCGATGACCGCGATGGCCGACCGGATCGGCATCGTCTCGGCCGAGCGCGTCCGCGACGAGCTGGTCAAGCTCGTGGTCGCCCCCGACCCGGTCCGGGGGCTGCGGCTGCTGGTCGAGACCGGGCTGGCCGAGCACGTGCTCCCCGAGCTGCCCGCGCTCGCGCTCGAGCGTGACGAGCACCACCGGCACAAGGACGTCTACGAGCACACCCTGACCGTGCTCGAGCAGTCGATCGACCTCGAGGACCGGCTCGGCGGCCCCGACTTCGCCTCCCGCTTCGCCGCGCTGATGCACGACGTCGGGAAGCCGAAGACCCGCCGGTTCGCCGATAACGGCGTGGTCACCTTCCACCACCACGACGTGGTCGGCGCCAAGCTCACCCGCAAGCGGATGCAGGCACTGCGGTTCTCCAACGACGAGATCGACGCGGTCGCCCGGCTGGTCGAGCTGCACCTGCGCTTCCACGGCTACGGGTCCGGGGAGTGGACCGACTCGGCCGTACGTCGCTACGTCCGCGACGCCGGCGACGAGCTGGCCCGCCTGCACGTGCTCACCCGGGCCGACTGCACCACCCGCAACCAGCGCAAGGCCGACCGGCTCCGGCGTACCTATGACGACCTCGAGGCCCGGATCGAGCGGCTCTCCGAGGCCGAGGAGATGGCCTCGATCCGCCCGGACCTCGACGGCAGCCAGATCATGGAGATCCTCGCGATCCCGCCCGGCCCGGAGGTGGGCGCGGCCTACCGGCACCTGCTCGAGCTCCGGCTCGACCACGGCCCGATGGGCGAGGAGGCGGCCCGGGCCGCGCTGCTGGAGTGGGCCGCCGCGCGCCCCACGCCGAGACGTCGCAGCTGAAACGGCCGGACCCCGCCGAGACGTCACAGCTGAAACGCGCGGGCCCCGCCGAGACGTCGCAGCTGAAACGCGCGGGCCCCGCCGAGACGTCGCAGGTGAAACGGCCGTTGACAGGGCATCCGGGCACTGTGAAGGTGAGCACAACTTCAGGGCGGACAAGCGGTGGTGCACCATCGCATCGGAACCGCCCCGGCGATGATGTGTGTGTCTCGGGAGGCATGGATGAACATCCGCGTGACGATCGTGCTGGCTCTGATGATCCTGGTGGGTCTTCCGGCCGCGGCCACTGCCGCGGTCGAGGGCCGGGCACCCGGTCTCCGGTCGGGTGGGGTCTCGAGCACCGCCTCGACAGCCGCGACCGACGCCTTCCACTGGGACTGTGACTATCGGGACAGTGGCTGGTCGTGCATCCGGTGGATCTCGAGCAACCAGCAGTGCGGTGGAACCAGGACCACCGTGGTGAAGATCAAGACGGCGCACCGGGGGTACACCGAGGGCCCGGGCCTCGGTTTCCATCACTGGAACGCGGCCGCGACGCCCAAGGTCAGGGCCACCTCCCTGCCCGGAGGATGGGGCGGGCCGGTGACCGTCTGGCTCACCAACCGGCAAACTGCCAAGCCCTACATCACCTGCCTCGCGAGCCCCTAGGCTCCCGGCCTCCGCCGAGACGTCGCAGATGAAACGCGCCCCGGCTCAGAGTGCGAGCTGGCCCGGCGCGACGCCGGCGCTCAGCCTCGGCTGACGACCGGTCCGTCGGGCCCCGCGGTGACCAGCCAGGCGCGGCCGGCACCGGTCACGGTGCCGCCGGTCGCGAGGGTGGTGCACTCGTCGATCGCGACCCCGCCGGGGACCAGGCCGGCTTCCACCGCGGCCGCGAGCCGGCCCAGTGTTCCCCACTGCGCGGCGTGCGCGTCCACGGCGCCCGCGACGAGGCCGATGCCCCCGACGACGGTCACCTCGTCGAGCTCCTCGCCGGCGTCCTCCGGGCAGACCGCGACGCCACCGATCCGCCAGCCGCCGACGACGGCGGTGGTCGCCGCGATGGCCGCACCGGCGGAGAAACCGGCGTACGGCATCCCCTCGGCCACGAGCTCACGGATCCGTGGGTACGCCGGGGCCAACGAGGCGTGGTACTCCGGCGTCGGACCGCCACCGACCAGCAACGCGTCGATGCCATCGAGCACGGCCGGGTCGAGGGGTGAGCCCTCGGGGATGCGCTCGACGACCAGGTTCGTCGACCCCGACGGGAGCCAGCGTGTCGAGGTACCTCTGGTGGTAGGCCAGCGCCTCCGCGTCGACTCCCATCACCACCAGCAGCACCCGGGGGTCCTCGGTCCCGGAGCGCCGGCGCGCCGCCGCGAGGAAACCGCCGAACATGTCCTCGGCGTGGTCCGCAGACCAACCACCTCCGACCAGGAAGACGCTCATGCAGGGAGACTAGGCCGATGACGCTGCTCCATGACCGCTTTCCCGGGCTCGACCTCGGGCACGTGCCCCTGGGCAGCGGCCCGACTCCGGTGAGCCGGCTCGCCGACGACCTCTCAGGCGGAGGCGAGGTCTGGCTCAAGGACGAGGGCCGGTTCGGTGACGGCCCCTGGGGCGGCAACAAGGTGCGCAAGCTGGAGTGGATCCTGCCCGAGGCGCAGCGGCGCGGGGTGAGGACGCTGTTCACCGTGGGCGGGATCGGCACCCACTGGGGGCTGGCGGCCGCGCTCTACGGGCGTGAGCACGGATTGCGGACCATGCTCGGGCTGGTGGACCAGCCGGTCGACGACCACGTGCGCGACCAGCTCGCCCGCCTGGAGCGCTCGGGCGCCGAGCTGCACCGCTACCGGAACCCGACGCGGCTCCGGCTGGCGGCCCCGGGGCTGATCGCACGCGCGGCGCTGCGGGACCGCCGGCTGCCGTGGTACCTCCCCGCGGGCGGGTCCAACCCCTTCGGGGCGCTGGCGTACGTCGAGACGGCACTCGAGCTCGCCGAGCAGGTCCACGCCGGCGCCCTGCCCGAGCCGGCCGTCCTGGTCACAGCCGTCGGGTCCGGTGGGACCGCCGCCGGCCTCGCGCTGGGCCTGCGGCTCGCCGGCCTGAGCACCCGGGTCTTCGGGGTGGTGGTCAACGACGCCTTCGCGCTGGACGCACCGGTGATCGCGCGGCTGGCGAACCGGACGGCCGACCTGCTGCGCGAGCGCGGCGCCGAGCTCGACCTGGCGCCCGTCGAGCCGGCCGACCTCACCATGCGAGAGGACTGGCTCGGTTCGACGTACGGCGACCCGACACCGGCCTCGCAGCAGGCGGTGGTGGACGCAGCGGCGGCCGGGCTGACACTGGAGCCGGTCTACACGGGCAAGGCGCTGGCCGCCATCCGAGACGAGGTCCGTAATGCCGCAATGGCGCAACCTATCCTGATGTTGCACACGCACGGCCCCCGATGAGCCGGCACTCCCCACTTCCCCAGGAGCCCCCATGCCCCAGACCGACGTCGCCCCGATCGAGGCCACGATCGAGATCGCCGCACCGCCCGCGAAGGTGTGGGCACTCGTCTCCGACCTGACGAACATGCCTCGCTGGAGCCCGCAGTGCCGCAAGGTCTTCGTCCGTGGGGACGCGATGACCACGGGCACCAAGATGATCAACATCAACCGTCGCGGCCTGCTGTTCTGGCCCACGCAGTCGATGGTCACCGAGTTCGTTCCCGAGGAGAAGGTGGCCTTTCGGGTGCGCGAGAACTGGACCGTGTGGTCCTTCGAGCTCAGCCCCACCGCCGACGGCGGCACTCGCGTCGTCCAACGGCGGGAGGCGCCCAAGGGGATCTCGGATGTCTCGGTCGGCCTGACCAAGACCATGCTCGGTGGCCTGAGCACCTTCACCTCCGAGCTGGAGAAGGGCATGAACCAGACCCTCGGCAAGATCAAGGTCGACGCCGAGCGCTGACCCCCGGCCCGCTCCGCCGAGACGTCGCAGCTGAAACGGGTGCCCGCTCGCCGAGACGTCGCAGATGAAACGGGTCTCACCCGCACGTGAGTCGGGGCCGGTTTCACTTGCGACGTCTCGGCGGGGTTCGGCCGGTTTCACTTGCGACGTCTCGGCGGGGTTCAGAAGGTTTCATCTGCGACGTCTCGGCGGTGGGGGTGCAGGGTCCAGCCGTCCGCGTCGCCGCGCAGCTCGATCGTGCCCGCGTGGTCCAGGCCGGTCTCGACCTGGGCCGCCACCCCCGCGTCCACTCCCGCGTCCACTCCCGGGTCCGGCCCCTGACCCACCGCCGCGTCCACCCCCGCGCCCACCCCCGCGCCCGGCCGCTGACCCACCGCCGCGAGGGCGGGGACGGCGACGCCGAGGGCGGTCTGGTGGCCGACCACGAGCACGGTCTCGCCGCGGTAGAGATCGGCGATCTCCGCGAAGACCTCGCGGTGCCGGGCGATCACCTCCTGCCCGCTCTCCCCGCCCTCGATCGCGGCGGTGAGGTCGCCGGCGGCCCAGCGCGAGGAGAGCCCCCCGAGCGCCGAGGCGTCGAACGGGGTGCCGATCAGCGACCCGACGTACACCTCGCGCAGCGCCTTGCGCACCGTGACCGCCACCCCCGTGGCCGCCGCGACGATCTCCGCGGTCTGCACCGCGCGGGAGATGTCGCTGCACCAGACCGCGGCGAGACGTCGCCCGGCCATCGCCTCGGCGAGGCACTCGGCCTGCCGCCGCCCTTCGGCAGTGAGCGAACCGCCCTCGTCGGAGAACACGTCCTCGACGAAGGCGGCTCGCGCGTGCCGGGTCACCAGCAGCGTGACGGCGCAGTGCAGGTCAGACAGCGGGCGAGACCTGCTCTCCCTGCAGCTTGCGGAAGGTGTACGCCGCGCCGACGACCACGATCGGGACCGCGACCAGCAGCCCGACACCGCACACGATCGCGCCGGCGATCACGACCAGGACCCCGAGCACGTAGTAGAGCAAGGTGGCGCCGAGGTTGCCGGTCACGAAGGACACGCTCGCCTTGATCGCATCGACCGGAGCCATCTGCTTGTCGACGACGAAGAACATCGTGTAGGAGAGCAGGAAGCCGACCACCAGACCCGGCAGGTAGCACAGCAGGGTGCCGATGGCGGTGGCGACCGAGACGATGATCGCGGCCACCAGCACCGCGCCCTTGTCCCAGCCCTCGAACATCGCGCCGAGGGAGACCGCCTTGCCGTCCACGGTGTCCAGGGCGCCCTTGATCAGTGCGGCGATGAGGATCTGGGCGAGCAGGCCGACCACCAGCGAGACGGCCATGCTGACCAGGATGCTGGCGAAGAAGCCGCTCCCACCGGAGAGCGTCACCTGCCCGGTGTCGGGGTCGATCGCGGTGCTCGGGTCGCTGACGAAGATGCTGGCCGCGATCAGGTTGGTCACGATCGAGACGGTCACGACCACGGCCATCAAGATCAGCGCCATCAGCACGAGTGGCCCCGGGTTGGCCTTGAACTTCGACCAGCCGTAGGAGATCGCGTCCGGCGCGCTGTAGGCGCCCGGCCCGCCCACCGGAGCGCCGGGTGGGGGCGGTGGGCCGCCGTACCCTCCCGGGTCGCCTGGCGGGGGGTACGCCGGCGGCTGGCCGCCCGGCGGAGGGGGTGGTGGTGGCGGTGTCTGGCCGGAGCCGCCGTAGGGGTTCTCGGGTGGGGGCGGGGGTGGGGTGCCGTCGCTCATGGGCTCACCCTAGGAATCCGGGGACACCTTGTCGATGACCCGGACAGATGGTCAGCAGGGGGTCACAACGGGCACAACGCCAACGCGGCCACGGACCCGAGGGTCGGTGGCCGCGCAGGCGGTCCGTTCTGGGGGGCGCTCAGGGCGCCCCGGTCAGCGGTCGTCCTCGCCGCGGATGAAGGCCTCCACGGCCGCGCGACCCTCGTCGTCGGGGCGCTGCACCGGCGGGCTCTTCATCAGGTACGACGACGCCGAGAGGATCGGGCCGCCGTGGCCGCGGTCCTTGGCGATCTTCGCCGCACGGATCGCGTCGATGATGATGCCGGCGGAGTTCGGGGAGTCCCAGACCTCGAGCTTGTACTCGAGGTTGAGCGGGACGTCGCCGAACGCGCGGCCCTCGAGGCGCACGTAGGCCCACTTGCGGTCGTCGAGCCACTGCACGTAGTCCGAGGGGCCGATGTGCACGTTGCGCGCACCCATGTCGTGGCTCAGGTTGGAGGTCACGGCCTGGGTCTTGGAGATCTTCTTGGACTCCAGGCGGTCACGCTCGAGCATGTTCTTGAAGTCCATGTTGCCGCCGACGTTGAGCTGGTAGGTGCGGTCGAGCACCACGCCGCGGTCTTCGAACAGCTTGGCCATCACGCGGTGGGTGATGGTCGCGCCCACCTGGGACTTGATGTCGTCACCGATGATCGGGACGCCGGCGTCCTCGAACTTCTTGGCCCACACGGGGTCGGAGGCGATGAAGACCGGGAGCGCGTTGACGAACGCGACGCCGGAGTCGATGGCGCACTGGGCGTAGAACTTGTCGGCCGCCTCGGAGCCCACCGGCAGGTAGGAGACGAGTACGTCGACCTTGGCGTCCTTGAGCACCTGGACGACGTCGACCGCCTCGGCGTCGGACTCCTCGATGGTCTCGCGGTAGTACTTGCCGAGACCGTCGAGGGTGTGGCCACGTTGCACCGTCACCCCGGTCGGAGGCACGTCGGCGATCCGGATGGTGTTGTTCTCGGAGTTGTTGATGGCGTCGGAGAGGTCGAAGCCGACCTTCTTGGCGTCGACGTCGAACGCGGCGACGAACTCGACGTCCGAGACGTGGTACTCGCCGAACGCGACGTGCATCAGGCCGGGGACGGCCCCCGACGGGTCGGCGTCCTTGTAGTACTCCACGCCCTGGACCAGGGAGCTGGCGCAGTTGCCAACACCCACGATTGCTACGCGAACCGATCCCATGGGGTTCTCCTCACTTGACGTCCTGCTGCTCTGCGCGCAGCTGCTCTGGTTGGTTGGATGGATTGGTGTGGCTTGAGTTGGTGCTTGTCCTGGGCGGAGTGCTCGGACGGTCCTGGCTGGCGCGCTCGGCGGCGATCAGGTCGGTCAGCCAGCGCACCTCGCGCTCCACCGACTCGATCGAGTGCCGCTGCAGCTCGGTGACGTAGCGGTCGGCGCCGGCCGGTCCGCGGCTGGTGCGGGCCCGGTCGAGCCGCTCCTGCAGGCGGCTGCGACGACCCTCGAGGATGCGCAGCCGGACGTCGGACTCGGTGCGGGAGAAGAACGCGAACCTCATGTTGAAGTCCTCGTCCTCCCAGGCCGAGGGGCCGACGTCGGTGATCTCGCGGCCGAAGAACTCAGCGCCCGCGGGGGTGATCCGGTAGACGATCCGCTGCCGTCGGGAGACCCCCGGCGAGGCGGTGGCGACCTCGGTGACCAGACCGGAGCGCAGCATCCGCTTCAGCGCCGGGTACAGCGAGCCGTAGGAGAGCAGCCGGGTCCAGCCCAGCAGCAGGTTGAGCCGCTTGCGCAGCTCATAGCCGTGCAGCGGGGAGTCGTGGAGCAGGCCGAGGACGGCCAGCTCCAGGGTCGCGCTCTTGCTCGCCATGGCCGTCCCTCCTGTGCTCGCTGCGCGGTTGCTGCCCCGCACGGTATCGAGGCAATCTATCGCAACGATATATCGGGGCCAAATTGTGGCGCGCCTGCTGGGCCAGACCAGCCGGCACAGGACAAACCCGTACTCTCTGTGTGCGACCGGCAGCCCACGCCGGCCCCCCATGACCGACGGCGAAAGAGTGTGCAGTGAGCCCCAACCCGAGTTCCTCCTCCGGAAAGCGCGCCGCCTCGGGACCCTCCCGCAGTGGTGGGAGCGCGGCCGGCAAGGGCTCGGGCCGCGGCGGGACCGGCAAGAAGGGCGGCAGGGTCCGCCGGTTCCTGCGCTGGCTGGTGATCGTCGGCCTGGTCGGCGCACTGGTGCTGACCGGGGTGTTCTTCTTCGCCTACCAGCGCACCACGATCCCCGACGCCAACAAGGCCTTCGAGGCGCAGTCGACCTATGTCTACTACTCCGGCGGCAAGTCGCGGATCGGCCAGTTCGCCGAGCAGAACCGGGAGTCGATCCCGCTGGCCGACATGCCGCAGTCGATGCAGAACGCCGTGATCGCCGCGGAGGACCGCACCTTCTACACCAACAAGGGGATCGACCCCAAGGGCATCCTGCGGGCGGCCTTCTCCAACGCCAAGGGCAACGCCACCCAGGGTGCCTCCACGATCACCCAGCAGTACGTGAAGATCCTCTACCTCAGCCAGGAGCGCACCCTCTCGCGCAAGGTCAAGGAGGCCTTCCTCTCGCTGAAGGTGCAGCAGCAGAAGTCCAAGGAGGCGATCCTCGAGGGCTACCTGAACACGATCTACTTCGGTCGCGGGGCGTACGGCGTCCAGGCCGCCGCCCGGGCCTACTTCAACGAGCCGGCCAAGGACCTGAGCGTGCCCGAGTCGGCGATGCTCGCCGCCGTACTGAACTCGCCCAGCTACCTGACCCCCGACGAGGAGGGGCCGGGCAAGCAGGACCTGATCACCCGCTACAACTACGTGCTCGAGGGCATGGTCTCGATGGGCAACCTCGACCAGGCGGAGGCCGAGAAGCACTACGACAAGCTGCCCAAGCTCCGGAAGCCCAAGACCAGCGACCAGTACGGCGGCCAGCGCGGCTTCATGCTGACCATGGTCAAGGCCGAGCTGCAACGGCTCGGCTTCGACGCCACCGAGATCGACTCCGGCGGCCTGCGCGTGGAGACCACGTTCACCAAGAAGGCGATGGCCGCCTCCGAGGCCGGTGTGCTCGAGGAGCGCCCCCAGGGGCTGAAGAAGCTGCACGTCGCGACCGCCTCGGTCGACGTCTCCAGCGGTGCGCTGATCGGCTTCTACGCCGGGCAGAGCTACCTCGACAGCCAGCTGAACTGGGCCCGGCTGGGCAACTCCCCGGGCTCGGCCTTCAAGCCGTTCGCCCTCGCCGCCGCCCTGAAGTCCGGCTTCGCGCTCAAGGACACCTTCGCCGGCAACTCCCCCTACACCTACCCCGACGGCACCGACGTGGTGAACGAGGGCCCGGGCACCGGCAACGACTACGGCGAGAAGATCGACCTGATCAAGGCCACCGAGCAGTCGGTGAACACGGCGTACGCGGACATGACCCAGGCGATGCCGGACGGGCCGCAGAAGATCCTCGACATGGCCGTCGACCTCGGCATCCCGGCCGACAGCCCCGGGCTGGAGCCCAACTCCGGGATCGCGCTGGGCTCGGCGACGATGGGGCCGATCAACATGGCCAACGCCTACGCCACGATCGCCAACGGCGGGGTGCGGCACGACTGGTTCACCGTGAAGAAGGTGACCCGAGCCTCCGACAACAAGGTGGTCTACCGGGCCCCGCGCAAGAGCAAGCGCGTGCTCAGCGAGGACATCTCCAGCGACGTCAGCTATGCCATGCAGCAGGTCGTGGCCAGTGGCACCGGCCGCAACGCCCAGGCGCTGGGCCGCCCGGCCGCAGGCAAGACCGGCACGGCCACCAACTCAGACGGCGACGTGTCCTCGTCGTGGTTCGTCGGCTACACCCCGCAGGTCGCGACCGCGGTGATGTATGCGCGCGGCAAGGGCAACGAGGCGCTCAACGGGTTCCTGCCCAGCTACTTCGGTGCGGTCTTCCCGACCTACACCTGGCGCGCGGTCATGGGCGGAATCATGGAGGGCCTCGACGTGGAGAGCTTCCCGCCGCCGGCCTACGTCGACGGCGACGCCCCGGCCGAGGGCCACGCGCCGTACACGCCGCCGCCGAAGCCGACCAAGAGCCCCAAGCCGAAGCCGACCAAGACCGAGTCACCGACGACGCCTCCCAGCTCCGAGCCCCCGACGACCTCCGAGCCGCCGGTGCCTACCAAGCCGCCGTCGTCGAGCTCACCGCCGTCGAGCCCACCGCCGTCGAAGACCTGCGCACCCTCGGACCCCACCTGTAACCCGTGAGCGGCGCGGGGCGGACCCCGGAAGTCACCCCGGAAGTCACCCCGGACGTGACCCCGGAGGTGGTGGCCCCGACCCGGGTCGACCCGGTCGCCCGCGGGCTCAGCGGGGTGCTCGGCGGGCCGGTCGGTCGCCACGGGCTGCCGCACCGGTGGTGGACCCCGGTGCGGGTGCTGCTCGCGCTGGTGACGGTGGTCTTCGTGCTCTCGCTGGTGCACCACGTGCCGTGCATGCAGACCGACTGGACCGGCGACGCGGCCCGCTACGCCAAGATGTGCTACTCCGACGTGCCCTACCTCTACCCCGGGCGCGGCCTGGCCGAGGGGCTGTGGCCCTACTCCGACAGCTTCGGGCGCTATCAGGTGATGGAGTACCCCGTCGGGATCTCCTACCTGGCCTGGTTCGCCGCCAGGCTCACCCTGCTGGGGCCCTCGGGGCCTTCGCTCGCGGTGCGCGAGGACACCGACGCGGGAGGCATCTGGAGCCTGCCCGGGATGGCGGGGATGTCCGGGGAGGTGAACACCTACTTCCTGGTGACCGCCGTGCTGCTGTTCGGCTTCCTCCTCGCCGCCACCTGGCTGCTCGCCGGGACCCATCGTCGCCGGCCGTGGGACGCGCTGCCGTTCGTGCTCTCGCCGTGCCTGCTGCTGACCGGGCTGATCAACTGGGACCTGATGGCGGTGGCGCTGGTCGCGGGGGCGCTGTGGGCCTGGTCGCGAGACCGGCCGCTGCTCACCGGGGTGCTGATCGGGCTCGGGGCGGCCACCAAGCTCTACCCGCTCTTCCTGCTCGGGGCGGTGCTCGTGATCGCGTGGCGCCGCCGCCGGATCGAGCAGTTCGCGCTCGCCGCGGCGGCCGCGCTGCTGGCCTGGACGCTCGCCAACCTGCCCGCGTGGCTGACCGGCTGGGAGCAGTGGAAGGTGTTCTGGACCTTCAACTCCGAGCGTGGCGCCGACCTCGGCTCGCTGTGGCTGGTGCTGGCGCACGCCGGGGTCACGGTGTCGCCGGGTGGGATCAACACCTGGTCCTGGGTGCTGTTCGGCTCGATCTGCGCAGCCGTCGGGGCGCTGGGCCTGGCGGCGCCGCGAACCCCCCGGCTGGCCCAGCTGGGGTTCCTGATCGTGGCCGGGTTCCTGCTGGTCAACAAGGTCTACTCGCCGCAGTACGTCCTGTGGCTGCTCCCGCTCGCGGTACTGGCGCGACCCCGCTGGCGCGACCTGTTGATCTGGCAGGCCGGGGAGCTGGTCTACTTCGGCGCTGTCTGGCTCTACCTCGGCGGCTGGCTGGAGGCGTCCGGTGGCGGCTCGGCGCCGCTGTACGACGTCGCGATCGTGGTCCGGGTGGTCGCAGAGCTCTACCTGGTGGCGGTCGTGGTCCGCGACCTCGTGCGCCCACAGCACGACCTGGTGGAGCCCGTCGAGGTCGAGGCGCCGGCCGAGACGGTCCAGGAGTCGGTCGGTCCACCGACCCGCTGACCGGCCGGGTCAGCGCCGGGGGAGCGCCCGGCCGTCGGGCAGGGTGCGGCCGCTCAGCAGCGCCACCAGCCAGCCGCTGTCGGCCCGAACCGGCCGGCCCCGGCCCCAGCCCCAGTCGGCATCGGTGGCCTCGAGGCGGACCTCGCCCAGGTCGACACCGAACCAGGCGCCGTCGGCCTCGACGAGCCGGTCGAGGATGGCGGTCACCGCCGCTGCCGGTGCGACCGCGGGCCAGCCGAGCGCGATCGTCACGTCCAGGGAGTGGATGACCGCATGGCTCAGGGCACCGACCTCGCCGCCGCCCGGCGGTTGCCACGCGTGCAGGACCTCCGAGCGCAGCTGGTCGAGGAGCTCCTCGCCGGGCAGCGAGGCGTCGCGGCTCGCCACGGTGTTGGAGAGCACGGTGAAGTCGCCGCCGGCCGCGGCCATCTCGGCTCCGAACTGCTCGGGACTCAGCCGCGCCGGCATCGTCATGTGCGCGACCACGTGGCGCACCTGCCACCCCTCGCACAGCGAGGGGGAGTCCCAGGTCTCGGGCGCGGTGGCCGCCAGCTGGTCCGCCAGCCCGTGGCAGGTCGGCACCACCCACGACTGCAGATCGGTCATGGTCGGTCTCCTCCGGTGAGGTGGGCGAGGTGGTCCTCGAGCTTGTCGAGGGAGGTCAGGAAGCCGGCGCGGGCCTCGGGCAGGCGCATCAGCTCCGGGACGTTGCGCTGGTGGATGACGACTTCGGTGCTGCCCTCGCCGAGGTCGCTCAGGGTGCTGGTGGTGTGCATCCCGGACGCCGACTCGACCCAGGCGAGCCGTTCGGGCGCGAGGACCTCGGTGAACGTGGCGAGCATCTGGTGGCTGCCGTGCTCGCCGACCATCAGGGTCTCGAACCGGCCACCGGGGTGGAGCTCGACGACGATGCCCTCCAGCGGGGTGGACATGCCGCTCGGACCCCAGAAGTGCGCGAGCTCGGCAGGTTCGGTCAGGCACCGCCAGACCAGCTCCCGGGGCGCGTGGAAGACCCGCCGGTGGATGAGCTCGTCGTCGGGGTTCACAGGTCCGCACCCTCCTGCAGGCGGGCCAGGTGGGTCTCGAGCCGGTCCATCCGGTCCGACCACGCGCGCCGACTCTCCTCGATCCAGGACAGCGCGTCCTCGAGTGCCGTGAGCTCCAGGCGGCACGGCCGGGTCTGCCGGTGTCGTCCCTGGCTGATCAGGCCCGACCGTTCCAGCACCCGGATGTGCTGCGAGACCGCCTGCATGCTCATCGCGTAGGGCTCGGCCAGCTCCTTGACGGTCGCCTCGCCCGCGCTGAGCCGGGCCACGATGTCTCGCCGGGTGCGGTCGCTGAGCGCGGTGAACACGGCATCGAGGTGCCGATCCTCGGTCGTGGTCTCCATGCGGTGTATTCAAGCAATCGCTTTATCAAGTGTCAACTAGAAGAAGCCCGCGAGCGATGCCTCGAGCGACCCTCGAGCGACTAGGAGATCTCGACCCGGTCGAAGCTGGTGGCGGTGAACCGCACCCGGACCGGGACCTCCTCGCCCACCTCGGGCACCGCGACCCCCGCGGGCACGAACAGCATCGAGGCCTGCATGTGCGGCGGCTCGGCGAAGAGCCGCTGCTTGCCGCCGACGGTGTACGGCGAGCGCACGAACCCGGCGGCGTCGAGCCCACCCCGCGCCAGCGAGGCGGCCCGGGCGCGCAGGCTGCCCTCCCCGGTGGGCGACTCCAGCCCGATCCCGTGGGCGGTGCCGCCCGAGACCACCAGGATCGTGCCTGTCCGGGGGGCCGAGCGGCCGCGGTAGCCGAAGACGTCGCCGCGCTCGACCGAGTGCGAGTCGAGCACGGTCGCGCGCACCGAGAGCGCGTCCCGGGCGCCGAGCCACAGGCCCGTGCCGACCCGCGGCCGGAAGGTGAAGTCACCGAAGCGGGCGCCGAGCAGCTCGAGCTCGGTCTCGGTCAGGTGCGAGACCCAGATCGACGTACCCCCGGTGAGGCCGGCTGCGACCACGTCGGTCATCAGCCGCTCGACCTCGGCGACGTGCGAGGTCTGCGCGAGCGGCAGGTGCAGCGCCACCCCTGCGAGCTCGACACCGCCGCCGTGGACGATCTCGACGGCCGAGCGCAGCCCGCGGGCGGTGAACCCGTGGCGCAGCATCGAGGTCAGTCGCTCCAGCACGATCCGGGGCCGCACGCCCTGCTCGCGGCCGTGGGCGGCGAGTGCGTTGAGGTCCTCGATCCGGCCGACGGTGTGGATCACCCGCGGGTCCTGCGGCGCCGGGTTGAACGGGCGCCAGGGAGTGAGCACCAGGATGGAGCCGTCGAAGCGGCTGGCGACCTGCTCGACCTCCTCGTAGGTCCCGACCGCGATGGTGTCCACGCCGAGCCACGCCGACTTGCGGGCGAGACGGGCCAGCCCGAAGCCGTAGCCGTTGCCCTTGGCCACCGGCACCAGCCCGGGCTGCCGGTCGTGCAGGTCGCGCAGGTGCGCACGCCAGCGGTCGCCGTCGACGTGGAGGACGAGTCCCATCAGCCGCGACGACGCATGTAGAGGTCGAAGGCCTTGTAGATGGCCCGGTTCAGCGGCAGGTCCCACTCCCCGACGTACTCCACGGCCTCGCCTCCGGTGCCGACCTTGAAGCGGATCAGGCCGACGTGGGAGTCCTCGGTGTCGAGGGTGTCGGTGATCCCGCGAAGGTCGTAGACGCGGGCGCCGGCCGCGAGGGAGTCGCGGATCATCTGCCACTGCACGGCGTTGGAGCCGCGGACCTCGCGCTTGTCGGTGGAGGAGGCGCCGTAGGAGTACCAGCTGTGCGCGCCCACCCGGATCCAGATGGTGCTCGCGACCAGGTCGCCCTCGTGGGTGGCGAGGTAGAGCCGGATCCGGTCGGGGTCGTCGGCGGCGAGGGCCTCGAACATCGTGGTGAAGTAGCTCAACGGGCGCGGGGTGAAGTGGTCGCGCTCGGCGGTGTGCACGTAGAGGTCGTGGAAGGCCTTGAGGTCCTCGGTCACCGAGGTGCTCCGCACCACCTCGACGCCCTGCTTGGCGGCCTTCTTGATGTTGCGGCGCCACTGTTGGTTCATCCCCGCCAGCAGGTCGTCCTCGCTTCGTGGAGCGCCCTGGGCGTCGACGAGCGGGATCACGAAGTTGTACTGCGGCTGCCCGGCCGCGAAACCGCCCGCCACCGACTGCGAGGTCCAGCCGAGCTCGCGCAGCTGCGAGACCACCCGCGCCCCGGTCCGGTTGCGCTCGGCCGGCGCGATCGCGGTCAGCGAGGACACCGCGTCGTCGGCGATCCCCTCCTTGACCTGGGCGGCGCTCCAGCGGCTGGTCACCACCGGCGGCCCGATCCGGATGCCGAAGGCGCCCTGCCCGCGCAGGTGTGCGGCCATCGGCTCCAGCCAGGCGGAGAGGTCCTCGGCGTCCCAGTCGATCACCGGGCCCTCCGGGAGGTAGGCGAGGTAGCGCTTGACCTTGGGCAGCTGGCGGTAGAGCACCAGCGCGACGCCGACCAGCTCCCCCTCCGCGGCGCCTCGGAACCACCCGATCGACTCGGCGCGCCACTCCGGCTTCACCGCGGCCCAGCCGGGGGTCTGCAGGAAGCTCGCCGACCCGCCCTCGCGCGAGGTCACCGACTCGATGAAGGTGCGGTGCTGCTCGGTGGTGATCGAGCGCACGGTCGGGGCGGCGGCGGGGGAGGTCACGCGGTGAGCCTAACGGGGGCGCTGCGCGAGGAGTGCGGTCGATCCGGCTCACCAGGTGCGCCCGATCGACCGCACAGTGGGCAGGCGGCAGTCCGGTCCGCAGGCCTCGGGGGCGGCGGCCAGCCCGTGCGCCCGCAGGAGTACGCCGACCCCGTGCGCCGTACGACAGGGACGGTCGAAGACCTGTCCCCAGGAGAGCCGGACCGTGTCGCGCCCCTCGACCGCGGCGTCGAGGTCCCGGTCCAGGTCGAGGTCACGCTGGGCCGCGGTGTCGTGGAAGAGCCGGCCGTCGAGCTCGACCACGAGACCGCAGGGATACTCCACGTCGCGCAGGATCCGGCCGCCCGACGCGGTCCCCGGTTGCTGGCGTCGCCCGGCCGGGAGCCGGTGGGCGCGCTCGACCCGGTGGAGGTAGCCGTGCTCGAGGACCGAGCAGGCGCCGTCGGCGACATCGCCGAGCACGCCGGTGATCCAGTCGCGCCGGGCCAGCCGCGGACGGGCCCGGGCGACCTCCAGGATCCGGGCGGCGGTGGTGCGCCGCGACTGCACCACCGTGGCGAGCACCCCGAGCGCGGCGAAGTCGGTCTCCGCGGCCGCCGCGACCTCGAGTGCGGCGTCCTCGTAGCGCAGCCGGGGCGGCCCGAGGTTCCACTGCACCCGGGCGCCGAGACCGCCGAGCCGGTGGACCACCACGCCCTCGGGCGCGCGCAGCTTGCGGTGCCGGTCGACGGCGACGTGGATCCGGTCGTCGGAGGTGACCCGCCGCCCCGGCCCCTCGCAGGCTCGCAGCGCACTGGCGTGGGTGAGGGCGGCCGGCCAGGTCGCGAGCACGCCGGCCCAGGCGCGCTGCAGCCAGGTCGGCTCGCCGGTGTGGTCGAGGTAGATCCCCGGGTGGACGGTGGTGAGCAGCCGCCGTCGCCGGAGCCGGTCGAGGTCGTGCTTGACCAGCCCGCGCTCGAGCAGCTGCCACCGGGCGACCACGCCGGCCTGGGTCTCGAGCAGGTCGCAGAGCTCTTCCATGGCGGCAGCCTGACCCGACGGCGGTCGGCACGCTCGGCTGGTCGCGGCGACTGTGGACGACGCCGGTGGGTCGCCCGGTTGTGCGGTCGATCCGGCTCACCAGGTGCGCCCGATCGACCGCACAGTGGCCCGGACGCTAGTCGGTCGCGTCGACCACGAGGCGGCGTACGTCGGGGAAGGAGGCCGCCCCGGGGTCGATCACCGAGGAGTGGTCGCCGGGCACGGTCACGAAGGTGGCCCGGCCGCCTGCCGCGGTGGCCGTCGTGACGTAGCCCGAGCTCTGCTCGACCGGCACCACGGCGTCGTCCTCCGCGTGCACCGCCCACACCGGGCAGGCCGCCGGCACCAGCAGGGCGGGGTCTGCCTGGGCATAGCGCTCGGGCTCCTCGTCGGGGCGAGCACCCATGAACGCCTGCACCGGTGCCGCCGAGCGCGGGTCGAGGGCCGCCCGGGTCAGGTCGAGCACCCCGGAGAGCGAGATCGCGCCCGCGACCGGCACGGCGGAGAGGCCGCCCGGGGTCGAGTCGCGGCGTGAGGCGGCCCACACCGCGAGGTGCCCGCCCGCGGAGTGCCCGAGGAGCACCACGTTCTGATCGAGCCCGTCGGGCACCTCCGGCCCGCCGAGCAGGTCGATCCCGGCGGCGACGTCGCTCAGCGTGGTGGGGAAGCCGCCGCCGGCGCCGGTGCGGCGGTACTCCACGTTCCAGGTCGCACAACCCAGCGCCGTGAGCCTGGTGGCCAGCGGGACCATCTGCGCGGCGGGGTACTGCGGCAGCCAGTAGCCCCCGTGCAGCAGCACGACCGTCGCCAGCGGTGATCCCGACGGCATCCGCAGGTCGGCGTACTGCGACTCGTCGTCGCCGTAGCGGAACCTGCGCGACCCCGCGGCCGAGGCGGTGCCGGCCGGGGTGGCCGCGGTCTCGGAGGCGGTGCCGCAGCCGGTGAGCAGCGCGACCAGGCCGGTGCCGGTGAGGACGCCTCGCCGGGAGAGGTTCACACGCCGTGCTCGCGCAGCCAGGCGAAGTCGGCCTGGTGCTCCTCCGCGCCACCGGGGGTCTCGCAGATCACCGGTGCGCCGGCGTCACGGACCACGCCGGCGAAGTCGGCGGCGTCGAGCTGGCCGGCTCCGAAGTTGGCGTGCCGGTCGGCTCCGGAGTCGAAGGCGTCGCGGCTGTCGTTGGCGTGGACCAGGTCGATCCGGCCGGTGATGGCGCGGACCTTCTCGACGGCGGTGGCCAGCTCGATGCCCCCGGCCCAGGCGTGGCAGGTGTCCAGGCAGAAGCCCACGCGCTCGGATCCCTCGGCCGCGGAGATCGCGTCCCACACCCCGGCGATCCGGTCGAGGTGACGCGCCATCGCGTTGTCGCCGCCGGCGGTGTTCTCGATCAGCAGCGGGATCCTCAACTCCGTCGCCTCGATCGCCTTGCGCCAGTTGTCGAAGCCCTTGGCCGGGTCGTCGGTCTTGTTGACGTGGCCGCCGTGCACGATCAGCCCCTTGGCCCCGATCTCGGCGGCCGCGTCCATGTGCTGCTGGAGCAGCTTGCGGCTCGGGATCCGGATCCGGTTGTTGGTCGTCGCGACGTTGACGATGTAGGGCGCGTGCACGTAGAGGTCGATCCCGGCCGCCTCCGCGTCGGCGCGCAGACCGGCGGGGCCGCCGGCGTACCGGATCTCGGGGCCTTTGTAGCCCTGCGGGTCGCCGAGGAAGAACTGCACCAAGGTGGTGCCGCGGGCCGTGGCCTCGGCCAGGGGGTCGGTCTGCTCGACGTGGGCGCCGATCGGGATGGGACTGCTCGAAGACATGGATCCCAGCCTAGGAGGGGACCCCGACACTGGCGGATTTGAACACGTTCAACTAGCATTTGAACATGTTCAAGGACCAACCATGAGCGCCGACACCCGCCAGCACATCCTGGAGACGGCGCTGAGGCTCTTCGAGACCCAGGGGTACGCCGGGACCACGATGCGGGCGATCGCGGCCGAGGCGGGGGTCGCCCCGAGCAACGCCTACTACTGGTTCCGCAGCAAGGACGACCTGGTCCAGGAGTTCTACCTGCGGATCCAGTCCGAGCACGCCCGCTTGGCCCGCGAGCCACTGGACGCCGGCGGCACGCTGGCCGAGCGGCTGCGGGCGGTGGAGCACCTCGGGCTGGACACGATGGCGCCCTACCACTGTTTCGGCTCGACGTTCCTGACCACCGCGATCGACCCCCGGGCGGCTGCGAGCCCGTTCAGCCCGGAGTCGGGCCGGGCGCGCGAGGCGTCGACGGCGATCTACCGCGAGGTCGTCGCCGGTGCCGTGCCGGCGGTGCCGAAGAAGCTGGCCGCCGTACTGCCCGAGCTGCTGTGGGTCTGCCACCTCGGCGTCACCCTGTTCTGGGTCACCGACACCTCGCCGGGCCAGGGCCGCACCCGCGAGCTCGTCGACCGTGCCGCCGCCCTGCTCGGCGCGATGGTCAAGGTGGCGCGGCTGCCCGGCGCGGCCGGGGTGGTCGAGCAGGTGGGCGGCCTGCTCGCCGTGGTGGTGCCCCGGGACCGGGAGACTGCCCCGTGAACACGCCCGGGCCGCTCGGCTACCTCGTGGCCGTCCTCGTCAGCGACCTCGTCTTCGCGCTCCTGCTCGGCCTCGGGGCCCTGGCCCAGGGCGATGTCGAGGCGTTCTTCGGCGGTGTCGTGCTCTTCAGCGTCTTCTCGGTCATCTACTCGATCCCGTTCGCGATCCCGGGCGTGGTGGCGGTGCACTTCTCCTGCCGCAGGGCGACCTCGCAGATGGTGCACGTGGCGGCCGCGGGCGCAGCGGGACTCCTGGCCGGGCTGGTGGCGGAGGCGTGGCTGTTCGGCGGCGACGGCCTGTCCTGGCTGGTGCTCGCGGTGGGCGTCGCGACCGCGACCGGCCGGACGGCGGTGATCCCCCTGGTGCCCGCCGTACGCCGCCGTCCCCCTGGCCCGCGCTCCGCCGCGGACGTCATCCGTACTGGTCGTCCGGGCGACCAGAAGGTATGACGTCCCGGGGGCCGACGACAGCCTGTGGACGACGATTTCGCGGGTACGCCGACCCGTTGTTACCCTTGCCCGTCGCACTCCCCCGATGGGAGCCGCGATGCAACGCACAGCCCTCCTGCCACGGAAACGCCGTGGCCGCCGAGTCCGAAGGAGGTGGAGAACGCTATGCGTACCTATGAACTCATGGTCATCCTCGATCCCAACCTCGAGGAGCGCACGGTCCAGCCGTCGCTCGACACATACCTCAACGTCGTCCGCAACGACGGGGGCACCGTCGACAACGTCGACATCTGGGGTCGCCGTCGCCTCGCCTACGAGATCGCCAAGAACGCCGAAGGCATCTACGCCGTGGTGTCGCTGCAGGCCGAGCCTGCGACCGTCAAGGAGCTCGACCGTCAGCTCACGCTGAACGAGTCGGTGCTGCGCACCAAGGTGATCCGGCCCGACGTGCGCTGACCCCAGCGCACCAGCACCACAGCACGACCTCCTCAGCACCACCTCCAGTTGCACTTCTCAGGCTCTATCTCTCAGGGAGACCACATGGCAGGCGAGACAGTCATCACCGTCGTCGGCAACCTGACGGGCGACCCGGAGCTCCGGTTCACCCCGTCCGGTGCTGCGGTCGCCAACTTCACGATCGCCTCGACGCCGCGCAACTTCGACAAGCAGACCAACGAGTGGAAGGACGGCGACACGCTGTTCTTGAACTGCTCGATCTGGCGTCAGGCGGCCGAGAACGTGGCGGAGTCCCTCACCAAGGGCATGCGCGTGGTCGCGCAGGGGCGGCTCAAGCAGCGCTCCTATGAGACCCGCGAGGGTGAGAAGCGCACCGTCGTGGAGCTCGAGGTCGAGGAGGTCGGGCCCAGCCTGAAGTACGCCACCGCCAAGGTCGCGCGCGTCCAGCGCAGCGGCGGGGGCGGCGGCTTCGGTGGCGGCAGCACCGGCGGCGACGACCCCTGGGCCTCCAGCCCGGGTCAGTCGGGCGGTCAGGGCGGCGGCCAGCCGGCCTACCAGGGCGGCAACCAGGGCGGGTCCCAAGGAGGCTCCTGGGGCGGGCAGCAGGGTGGCGCACCGCAAGGTGGCGGCCAGCCGGCGCAGTCCGGCCAGCCCGACCCGTGGGCCGGCGGCGGCTCGGACGAGCCCCCGTTCTGAGGACACGTCCCGGGCCTGTGCGCCCGCACCACAACTGAACAGACCATCCCCACACCATTCCGGCATCGCGCCGGGCTCAAAGAAGGAGCACCACAATGGCCAAGGCAGTGATTCGCAAGCCCAAGAAGAAGGTTTGCCAGTTCTGCAAGGAGAAGGTGTCCTATGTCGACTACAAGGACACCAACCTGCTTCGCAAGTTCATCTCCGACCGCGGCAAGATCCGTGCGCGTCGGGTCACCGGCAACTGCGTCCAGCACCAGCGCGACGTCGCCACGGCCGTGAAGAACGCCCGCGAGGTCGCCCTCCTGCCCTACACGTCCACGGCTCGCTGAGAGGGGTTGCAGAGATGAAGCTCATCCTGACCCAGGAGGTCACCGGACTCGGCGCCGCAGGCGACGTGGTCGAGGTCAAGGACGGCTACGGCCGCAACTACCTGATCCCGCGCGGCTTCGGCATCCGCTGGACCCGCGGGGCCGAGAAGACCGTGGACTCGATCAAGAAGGCCCGCGAGGCCCGGTCGGTGCGCGACGCCGACCACGCCGTCGAGGTCAAGAACGCGCTGGAGGCCTCGACCTTCAACGTCAAGGTGCGTGCCGGTGAGGGCGGTCGCCTCTTCGGCGCCGTCACCGCCGCCGACATCGCCGCCGCGATCACCGAGGCCGGGGCGGCCGTCGACAAGCGCACGATCGTGGTGCGCAACCCGATCAAGTCGCTCGGCGCGCACACCGTGACCGTCAAGGTGCACGACGACGTCGAGGCGAAGGTCAACCTCAACGTGGTCACTGCCTGACACCGGCACTTCTCAAGCAGCACCGAGGGCCGCCCCTCTCCGACTCAGGAGGGTGGGCGGCCTTCGTGCTCCCGGGGGTGCACCTCCAGCGGGCCGGGTCCGCCGAGCCACTCGCGCCGGTGCACCCGGAAGAGCAGGTAGACGAACGCGACGTTGACCACCGTGGAGACCAGCAGCGTGGTGCCCTCCAGGACGCTGAGGCCGCCGCCGATCGCCAGCACGGGGAGTACGGCGACCAGGCCGAACCCCCACACCAGCAGGCCGAACCGCTTCGCCACGTAGCGGTCGGGGCCCTCCGGAGGCGAGAGGTTGGCGCCGGTCAGCCCGATGTCGCGGGCGAGCAGCAGGCAGAACGCGATCTGGGGCAACGAGACGAACCACTCGCCCGAGGAGTCCAGCAGGTGGTTGACCTGCGGGAACCACACCGGCACGCTCGTGGCGCCCGCTCCGATGGCCCACCAGCGCGCCGACCCGAAGACCGGGTTGGCCCGGGCCAGCGCCACGGTGCCGGCGATGACGAGCAGCCAGCCGAGCGGGTCCACCAGGGCGTCGTACTGCTCCCAGGAGGGTGAGGGGTTCGGGGGGTAGAGGGCGTTGCCGATCACGATCACCATCCCCATGGCGATCTTCTGCAGCGGCGACATGGCGCAAGCGTAGGCGTGGGCGGGCCCCGGTCGGCCCGCGGCTCAGGCGCCGAGCCGGATCCAGCGCTCGCCGTGCGCCCGGACCAGCAGGGTCACCGCCCGGCCGCCCATGAACAGCAGCCCGAAGGCCGCCCAGAGCAGCCCCACGCCCTGCGCCGTACCGGCCAGGGAGTCCGCGCGTGCCATGACCGCCACAGCGGCAGGCGCGAACAGCACCAGCGTCGCCAGCTGCGCCCACGCCAGGTAGACCGCGTCCCCGGCGCCGATCAGGACGCCGTCGAGGACGAACACGATGCCGGCCAGCGGCTGGGCAAGGGCGGCGACGACCAGCACCACCGTCAGCAGGTCGAGCACGGCGGGGTCGGAGGTGAAGAGCCGTCCCAGCCAGGGCGCCGCCAGGGCGAGCAGCAGTCCGGTGGCCGCGCCGCTGAGCCAGCCCCAGCGCATCATCCGCTGCGTCACCGCGCGGGTGCCGGTCGCGTCGCCCGCGCCGAGGTAGCGCCCGGTGATCGCCTGCGCGGCGATGGCCACGGCGTCGAGGGCGAAGGCCAGGAAGGTCCAGATGGTCAGCGCGAGCTGCATCGCGGCGAGGTCCGCCGTACCCAGACGGGCGGCGCCGGCGGTCATCAGCAGCAGCGAGGCCCGCAGCAGCAGCGTGCGCAGCACGAGCGGTACGCCGGCCCGCCCGGCCTGCCTGATCCCGGGAAGGTCGGGCCACAGCGAGGCCTGGGCCGCGCGCGCTCCGCGGACCACCACGGCCACGAGCACCGCGGCCGAGCCGAGCTGGGCCACCAGCGTGCCGAGCGCGGCCCCGGCCATCCCCATCCCGAGGCCGTAGACCAGGAGCAGGTTGAGCACGATGTTGCCCAGGTTGCCGACGAGGGCGACCACCATCGGGGTCCGGGTGTCCTGCAGCCCGCGGAGCACCCCGGTCGCGGCGAGCATCAGCAGCAGCGGGACCGCGCCGACCAGCGCGATCCGCAGGTAGGTCAGGGCCAGCGCGGCGGTCTCGGTGTCGGGCCCGAAGAGCGCGATGATCCGCGGTGCGAGCGGCAAGGTGAGGGCAGTGGCCGCGGCGCCGAGGAGCACCGCCAGCCAGAGCCCGTCGACGCCCTGGGCCAGCGCCCGCCGCTCGTCCCCGGCGCCGACCTGCCGCGCGACCGAGGCGGTGGTGCCGTAGGCCAGGAAGATGCACAGGCTGACCAGGGTGCCCAGGACCGCGGAGCAGACTCCCAGCGCGGCCAGCTCCGGGGTGCCCAGGTGACCCAGGATCGCGGCGTCGGCGAGCAGGAACATCGGCTCCGCGACCAGCGCCAGGAACGCGGGTACGGCGAGCCGCAGGATCTCGCGGTCCTGGGTCCGCCCGGCGCTGCGCACGCGCTGAGGCTAGGCGTTCGGTGGCCCTGTGTAAAAACCCCGGGAACCTGTGGGTATCGCCACCCCCGCGCAGTCTTTGTCGACAAAGGAACACCCCAATCCCAGATGTCGAAAAGGTGAACGGAGAACTTCGCAGATTTCTTCGATCCACAAGCTCTTTCCGTCGTTTATGCAGGTCAGAGGCCACTTCGTCGTTCCAGAAAGTTGGCTGTCCACAGGGCAACCAACAGGCTGGGCACAGCCACAGCGGCGTGTTCCACACCCTCTCCGGGGTTATCCACAGGGGGCTGTGGACAACACGGTTGGTGGCGGGCTGCGGGTGCGCCTACTGTCAGGCGATCCGGGTCGGTGAGGGGCCGTTCGAAGTCGGTTTCCGCGGGCTCGATGAGGATTGTCGGTGCGCTCCCCTAGCGTCACAGATGTCGGACGCCGCCCGGGGGGAACGAAAAGGAGCCACACGCGTGAGCATGACCGAGTCGGCAGGCAGCGCGGGTGGTCTCGCGGTGGGTGACTCCTGGGCCTCGGAGCCCTACGTGGGCGGCGCCTACCCCGGCTTCGCCGACGACCCCACCGGCAACCAGGAGCACTGGTCGGGGCGGATGCCCCCGCAGGACGCCGACGCCGAGCAGAGCGTGCTGGGCTCGATGCTGATCTCCAAGGACGCGATCGCCGACGTCAACGAGGAGATCGGCGGCACCGACTTCTACCGTCCGGCCCACGAGATCATCTACGACGCGATCGTCGACCTCTACGGCCGCGGCGAGCCGGCCGACCCGGTGACGGTCTCTGCTGAGCTGCAGCGTCGCGGTGAGCTGCAGAAGGTCGGCGGTGCGCCATACCTGCACACGCTCTCGGCCAGCGTCCCGATCGCGGCCAACGCCAGCTACTACGCCACGATCGTGCGCGAGAAGGCGATCCTGCGCCGCCTGGTCGACGCGGGCACCAAGATCGCGCAGATGGGCTACGCCGGCGAGGGCGACGTCGACGACACCGTCGACGCGGCCCAGCAGGAGGTCTACGCGATCGGGGAGAAGCGGCAGCAGGAGGACTACGCGCCGCTGTCCGCGATCATGGAGACCACCCTCGACGAGATCGAGGCGATCTCCAACAACGACGGTCTGACCTCCGGGGTGCCGACCGGGTTCGCGGACCTCGACGAGCTGCTCAACGGCTTCTCCGGGGGCCAGATGGTGATCGTGGCCGCCCGGCCAGCGGTCGGCAAGTCGACGCTGGCCCTGGACTTCTGCCGCGCCGCCTCGGTGCACAACAACCTGACCAGCTGCTTCTTCAGCCTGGAGATGAGCAAGAGCGAGATCACGATGCGGCTGCTCTCGGCCGAGGCCAAGATCCCGCTCAACCACATCCGCAAGGGCCCGATGAGCGAGGACGACTGGAACAAGCTCGGACCGAAGATGAGCCAGGTCTCCGGCGCCCCGATGTTCATCGACGACAGCCCCAACATGACGATGATGGAGATCCGCGCCAAGGCCCGCCGGCTCAAGCAGCGCCACGACCTGCGGCTGATCGTGATCGACTACCTCCAGCTGATGACCAGCGGCAAGAAGGTCGAGTCCCGCCAGGTCGAGGTCTCGGAGTTCTCCCGGCAGATCAAGCTGCTCGCCAAGGAGCTCGACGTCCCGATCGTCGCGCTCTCCCAGCTCAACCGTGGTCCCGAGCAGCGCTCGGACAAGCGCCCGATGATGAGCGACCTGCGCGAGTCCGGCTCGATCGAGCAGGACGCAGACATCGTGATGCTGCTGCACCGCGAGGACGTCTACGAGAAGGAGTCCCCCCGCGCCGGCGAGGCCGACATCATCGTGGCCAAGCACCGCAACGGCCCCACCCGCGACGTCGTGGTCAGCTTCCAGGGCCACTACTCCCGGTTCGTGGACATGGCGCACTCCTGAGCGGTCTTGTGCGACGCTGAGCGAATCTGCAATGGAGCGATCCAGTCCGGAACAGTTGCAGGTTGCGGCCTGACTGTCCGTCCGCGGACAGGACCGCTCATGCCGATGAGCGGATGTCCACCCAACGCCACCCCCGGAGCGGTCAGAATGACGCAGTGCGAGTTCTGACGATTGTTGGTGCGGTGGGCGCAACCGCCTACGCGGTATTCAGCGCCGTTCAATCCCACTACGTGGGCGCGGCGGTGTGGGGGCTGATGGCGCTCATCGTCACTTGGAGCGCGTTCCGACCACCGCGGACAGTGAATGGTCCGCAGGACGTGACGCTCGGGATGAGGGTGTACAGCATCGGCGTGTGCGTGGTGCTCCTGGTAGGTACGGTCGCCCTCATCGTCGCAGCAGTTGCGGCCGAACCTGACGACCGCGGGTTCTACATCGGCTTGGCTGTGCTTGTGGGGTCCGCCGCTCTGGCGCTCAGTGCCTTGGCCGTGGCCATCGAGCGAAAGCTGCGCAACTGGCGACGGGCCGAGAGCGAACCCGCCAGTTGACCCATCCGGCTGACGCACGCTCATGGCTCCCCTCTGTGTCAAGAAGCGGCCGGCAGCGAGGTTCTAGGATCGTTGGTGGCGGGTCCGGGAAGTGGCTTGTCCGAAGAGCCGGTGTGGGGATGTGAGCCGGCCGCGCTGGAGTCAGAGTCGTTGCCCCGTTGCCCTCCCGGGCCCGTCCTAGAGCCAGCCACCGCGTGGGTGATCGCGTCATCGACCATGGTCTTGTAGACGATGTTCGAGAGTCTGCGTTTGAGAGCGCGCATCGACTCCATCGAGGTCTTGCCATCGGCTTTGCGGCGGTCGTAGTAGGCACGGCCTTCGGTCGGGTTGCGTAGCTGGACGGTGGCCATGATGTGCAGGACACGGTTGATCTGCCGGTTCCCGGCCCGCGACAGCCGGTGCCGCACGTGGTCGCCGGAGGAGGCGTCAATCGGGGCGGTGCCGTTCCAGGATGCGAAGTGGTCGCGATTGGGGAACCTGGTGATGTCGCCGACCTCGACCAGCAGCCGCGCGGCCCCGGATGGGCCGATGCCCTTCAGGTCCAGCAACTTGGTGCCGGTCGAGGCGACCAGTGCACGCAGCTCCTTGTCCGCGGCCTTCTTGCGGGCGTAGATCCGCTCCAGGTCGCTGATCAGCTCCGCGGCGACCCTGCGCCGGGTCTTGCCCGCGGCGTCACGGGGCCGGACCTTAGCGAGCAGCGCCTTGGCCTGGGCCGCGGACAGGTCCCTCTTCGCCCCGCCTGGGATCAGCTCGAGCAGCAGGTGGTGCAGCTGGCTGACCATCCGGGTGTGGTCCTCACCCAGGGACCGGCGCCGATCCACCAAGACGCGCAGCACCGCGAGCTGCTCGTCGTTGACGACTGGCCTCAGCCCGGCCATCCGGGTCCCGACCAGGGCGACGGAGTGGGCGTCGGTGGCGTCGGTCTTGCGTCCCTGACCGGTCGAGAACACCCGGGCGCGGGCCGAGAGCTTCGGCGGGACATCGACCACCTCCTCGCCGGCAGCAAGCAGCCGCATCGCGACGTGGTGCCCAATCCCGCTGCAGCCCTCGATCGCCCACACGCGGTCGCGGAACTGGCTGACATAGCGCCTCATCGCGGCGAATCCCGCCTCATCGGTTGCGTACCGGCCGCCGCCTAGGACGGTCTCGTCGGCGGTCATCACCTCGATCGTGACCGACCTCTTGTGCGGGTCCATGCCGATCACGACCCGCTCTGCATGCTCTGACATGCCATCCTCCCGAACCTCGATCCAGCACTGGTCATCGAGTCGGGAAGGGCAACGCTACTTCGAGCTGGGCAGACCCCTCTTGAGCCTCTTCCGACTCAGGCGATGCCCGGCCCGCGCATGCCATGTGAGAGCCACACGGGACCCGACTTGGTCAGCGTGGGCAGCCGCATTGAGAGCGACGGACCGGGCACCTGGACCGAGCCTTGCCAGACCCGGTCCTGAGGTCAATGAAACAAGTAGCCGCGATCCGCGCTCGGTCGTGCCGATGACAGCCCGGTTCCCCGAACTAGGCTCGGGTGCGTGAACAGGTTGTCGGTGCGCCGAGTGTCGCTTCAAGTGCCGTGGCTCGGCAAAGGTGATGCGGCGACCGTCGATTTCCTCGATTGGGAAATTGATGGCGTCTCCCTCCGCGAGCGGTATGACGCGGACACGGAGATGACCCTCCTCCAGGACGAGGAGTGGATTCGGCCGCACCGGGCCGAGGCCATCGCCCGGCTCAGGGGTAAGTTGACCGACCCGCCGACGTACGTCCCTGAGTTTCATCAGACGCGCCTGGAGAAGCGCCTGGGCCGCAAAGGAGCCCCGATCGCGCGGTTCGGCGCTGCCTTCGATGACGCCCGCGTCGGACTTCTGTTCTGCGTGTGCGGCGACATCGACTGCCCAACCCTCAGCGCGGAAGTAGTCGTATCGGGTGACGTCGTTCAGTGGCGCGACATCGGCTGGCAGGTGAGCTATGCGCCCTTCGGCGCAGACATTACGAGGGAGCTAGACGAGTACGGGCACGCGACCTTCGATCGCGCGGAGTACGACGCGCTCATGGCGTCGCTGCTCGATTCAAGGCTGTAGCCCGCTAGCTGATCCATCCGGACATGCCGCGATCGCGCGGGCCAAGGTGGGATGTCAATGCCACGAGGAGCGCCACTGTCGACCACCCCTGGCGTGGGCGGTCGGCGCGGGGATCAGCGGAGCGGGCGTCCCATCAGCCAGGGCTCACGCGAACCGTTGGGATAGGCGAGAAACGCAAACCCGTTCCGTGCAAAGAAGCCGACCCGCACCTCGCGGCCAGCCTCGTGTTCGTCGGGCCACGTGATCACGAGCGGCGACCCGGCCGCCTCCGCGTCGGCGGTGAACGCACGCAGGAGCGCGGTTCCGATTCCCTGCGATCGCACGTCTGGGTCCACGTATATGGCCGCGACGTACGACCCGCTTTCTCTCTCGGGCAGGTGCTGATACTCCTCAAACAAGCCCCAATTGCCCCAATCATGGTGTCCGGAGAGGACGCCGACAGGAACCCCTTCGAGCCAGGCGACGAAGTGGACCATCCGCGAAGAGCGGACAAACGAGGAGACGTCTGTCTTCCACCGACTGAGCAGGTCCGCCACGATGGCCGTATCACGGGTCTGCTGCACTTCCACGGGGCGCACGAGCAAACCTTCGCATGTTCACACATCCCGGTAGTGACGAACCCTCGGCCGCCCCTCGCTCGCGCAGCGATAGTCGTGGCCCTGGCGTCTAGGACACGCTCGGCACCGCCCCGTTCGCCCGATCTGGCCGAGGTTCGGACGGCTGCCGAGGTATCCCATATAGAACGGCGCGTTCTGGGCCAACGGCTGGTCTGTTCGTGCGGCTCATGGCCCGCCACGATGAGGCGGGGCGTCTAGGAGCACCCGCGGCAAACCGCGTGGCGAGACGGCCGTGTCGGGCCTGTCCGGCACGCTATTCCCGTGACGGGCATCGCGGACGACCTGCTCCCAAGACCCGTCTTCGCGGTCGCTCGGGGCCACCTCGCTCGAGCCCAGGCCGGCCGCTCTCGCATCAACGCACTCTGGAACTCAATGCGGGATGACCAACCGTTCTCCGCGTGGGTCGAGTCTCCCGAGCCTCTGGTCCGCGAGCTGTGGTGTTCCTTCGACCCCCACTACGCACTGCAACGGGAAGCGGACGAAGCCATGGCCGCCTTCGTCCGCGACATCAAGGCCGCGCTGGACGCCTGTGTGCTTGCTGCGGCAAGCACTGTTTGTCGGCCAATCGGGCTGGTCGAGCCCGACGTCCACCAAATGCCGCTTGTCGCGAGACCCTCCGAGTTCGATGTCCTACCTGCGCAAGGGCAGTTGAGGGGCCTGCGTCCGGATCAGGTCCGTGCCCTTCGGCTTCTCCAGCCGTTCACCGAACGCTTGGAGGCCGAATCGACGCGCACCATCGCCCGGGATATGGCGCACCTTGCGGCTGGGGTTGAGGCCCTGACCGCCTGGGAGACCTCTCAGGGAGGGCGCCCGTTGTTCAGTGCATGGGCGTCCGAAGCCGATCCCAAGCCTGAGCTTCCCGACGGCGTGCGAATCAAGACGACCGAGATCGACCCAGCGGGTCCGCTGCATCAGCCCAAACGGTTGGCCAGATTCACCCTCCACCAGGACTCGGCTGGAGAGTCGTTTGGCGGCGATCCCAACGTTTCCTTCGACGTAATCCTGAACACCAGCCCCTGGCCCGAAAACCCTGATGACAACTTCTCCCACCGCTCGCATGGACTCGTTGTCATCACTCGTCACCTCATTGACGGTTTGGAGCGTTCGGTCAGCGACCCCTACCGCGCGGAACTGCTCCGCGCGCTGGACCACAACCTCCCCGAGGAAAGGGTTGACACCTGGCTACCCGTCAACTTCCCGAACGCTGAGGAGGAAGCTGACGTCAGGGCCGCTGTCGCGGAGTCCGACCGGAGCATGGCCACCTACTTGAACGGCGATGGAACGCTGGTCTACATGCGCATCTCCGAGGACGGGCGCGTTTTGGGACACAAGATCGCGCCTGCTCGCGACTTGCTCGACGCCAATCAAGACGGCCCTGCGGTCGAGGAAGCCACACGCGCCGCTGCCGGAAGGTGGGGCCTGCGCGACCTCGTGCTCCGACCGAAAGTGTTCGCGAAGGGAAGCGGGATACGCGAGCTTGGCGACGGAACAATCCTGGCTGGCCCCCGCGGTATCAGCCTCCAGGTCAAAGCCCGAGGTGTAACCGGAGATACGCCCGAGAAGGCGACGCAGTGGATGCTGAAGAACGCGGCCCACGGTCTGCGACAAGCCCGAGGGACGATCAGGACTGCGCTGCTCAACCCGGAAATCGAACTGACGAACCTGCGCGGACGCACCATCACGATCCGCGGAAGCTCGGTTACCTGGATTCCCGTCGTGGTGATCGACCACCCCGACCCTCCGCCGACGGGCGTGATCCCGGCCCCCGACCCCAAAGGCGCCAGCGTTGTGCTGACGCGGCGCGACTGGGAGTTCCTCTGGGATCAGCTTCGTTCCGCAACTGCGATTGTTGACTACATTCACCGCGTAGCCGAGGAGGAACCGCTCGAGCTGGGCGCAGAGAGCAACCGGTACCTCGAGCTTGCCGAGAAAGATGCGCAGTCGCCTCCAGGACAGTTGCCGGACTGGATCCCGGGGACCGGTGCCATGCACACAAGCCTGCCCTCCCTCCCCCACGATCCTGCAGCGTCAACCGACCGTTTTGGACACGCCATCTTCCAGCGGATCCTCGAGGACATCGCCAACACCGACTTCACAGGCGACGAAGCAGACCGCATCACGCTTCTTTCACACATCGATCGGGTGGCGGTCGGGGCCCGAGCTGAACTGGGGAGGCTGCTGCTGCGACGGCTGACCCAGTGTGCCGAGGCGGCCCCTGATGGTCACCGGATGGAGCACCGGATCCTGTACATCGACCAAGGCTCTCTTCAGGTCACCTTCACGACCATGTCGCAACTGACCGACTACCACCAAGAGATCTACCGGTCGTGGTTCCTACTGCGTCGCCAGGACTTTCTGGAGAAGTCAGGCGCTCTGGGACCTATCTACCCATGGACCGTCGGTGTTCTGCTCACACCACGCCCCGACGGTCTACGGCCGTGGGACACCACAACGATCTCCACAAACGGGCCCCCCGCGTACGACGCAGCCGAGTACGCCCGACTCACCAATACTTTCCAGCCCACCCTCTGACGCACGGATCTGCCGCGATCCGCGCGGTCTCGTTGCAGGCTCACAGGGGTCGCAGGTGCAGATTCGTTCTCCTGGAGGGTCAGGCTGTTGCGCTCTCGCCGATCGTCGGCAGGTCTGCCGACGCTGCGCGAACCTGCAATCGAACGATCCGGTCCGGAACAGTCGCAGATTGCGGCCTGACTGTCCGTCCGCGGACACGACCGCCCATGCCGATGTCAAAGCGTGCTCGTTGCCAGGTCAGTACGGTTCCTGCCATGGCGAGGGTGCTGGTGACGGGCATGTCAGGCGCAGGGAAGACGACGGTCTTGGATGAGCTTCGGCGCCGAGGACACATGACGGTGGACACCGACTACGACGGCTGGGAGCTGCCCGACGGCACGTGGGACGAGCAACGCATGCATCAACTCTTGGCCTCCAATCGCGATGTGGTCGTCTCAGGGACTGTGGAGAACCAGGGTCGCTTCTATGACCGCTTCGAGCACGTCGTCCTACTCAGCGCGCCACTTCAGACACTGGTCGAGCGCGTGAGCGGACGGACGAACAACCCCTACGGCAAGACTCCTGAGCAACGGGCCGAGATCGCGCGATACGTGGACACCGTGGAACCACTCCTACGCCGGGGGGCGACCCTCGAACTCGACGGACGACGACCTGCCTCCGAACTCGCCGATGTCATCGAGGATCTCGTGAATCGAACGCCCTGAGCAGCCGCGATCGGCGCGTGAGTTTGCAGATTCGCCAGCCATGGCGTTGCACCTACACCCCGATTGAGGGTGACTGAAATTGCGAACTCGACGGTCGTCGGCACTTGTGCCGACGATCCCGCGAATCTGCAATGGAACGATCCAGTCCGGAACAGTCGCAGATTGCGGCCTGACTGTCCGTCCGCGGACACGACCGCCCATGCCGATGAGCGCGCGGCGCTGCGTGCGCGGGCCAGATAGCGTGACCGCATGCCCAACGCAATCCGCTTCAGTTCAGTCACGTTGGCGTGTCCAGATCCGGCGAGATTGGCGTCCTTCTACGCCGATGTCACCGGGGGCGAGGTCACGTTCGTGCACAACATGGAGTGGGCGTCCATGCGCTGTGAAGGAGCGCGTCTGGAGTTCATGGGAGTCGCTGACTACGCGAGACCTCGGTGGCCCGACGATTCCGCGTTGCTCCACATCGACTTCTTCGTCGATGACCTGGATGCGGCCGCGACTCGCGTCGAGCGTGCCGGGGCTACGCGTTTCGATAATCAGCCGAACGCGGCTCATTGTCTGGTTTTCAGTGATCCTGCCGGGCATCCGTTCTGTCTCTCCCTGATCGACGAGGTCAGGTGACGTAACCGATCGCTCGCTGAGTCGCAGCCGCCGTCACTGGGATCGCTGCTCTGGGTGGAGGCTTCGTGCTGGGTTTCGCAGGGTCGGCGACACGGATACAGCTGCGTCAGGCCGGTGTCGACGAGCTCCGTCGACAGCAGCGCGGGCCCGGCGCCACCCCTGACTCCCGGGCACACCTGAGGATGGGCCATAATCCGAGGCGTCGCCGGGCTCGTCAGGGTCTGGCTTCGCGGACGTGGTGTAGTGGCAGCACGCTTCCCTTCCAGGGAAGGAGTCGAGGTTCAAATCCTCGCGTCCGCTCCACATCTCTCGACCGGTCCGGCAGGTGGATGCCCCGACGGGCGGCGTACCGGACTCCTAGACTCCTCGGCGGGGAGCCGAGGAAAGGACGGGGCGACGTGCGCGCTTCGCGACGGCGGCTCCGCCGTACGGTGACAGCGATCGGCGTGGTGCTGGCAGCAGCGACTGCGACCCTGGCGATGCCGACTTCGACCGGTGCGGCCGCACGCCCGGCCCGGGTCGAGGCGACGCAGGCCTCGGCGCGCAGCGGGATCGTGGTCGACGGCCGGGCCCGGTTCCAGGTGATCACCCCGTCGGTGATCCGGATGGAGTACGCCGCCGACGGGCGTTTCGAGAACCGGCCGACGATGACTGTCCCGAGGACATCGGCGGCCGTGCCGCGCTACACCTCCACCGTCGTGGGCGGCTGGCGGGTGATCCGGACCGACCGGGTGGTGCTGCGCTGGCGCCGCGGCTCGGGGTCCTTCGACGCCGCCGGCCTGCGGCTGCGCTTCCTCCACCGCGGACAGCCCACGGAGGTCCGCCCAGTGCCGGGTGCGCGGCACCGCTACCTCGGTGGGTGGACTCGCGCCCTCGACCTGTCCTCGGGCCCGGTGCCGCTCAACAACGGCGTCCTCACGCGCGAGGGGTGGTACGTCCTCGACGACACCAAGACCGCCCTGCTCACCTCCCAGGCTCCGGGGTTTGCCGTGCGCCCGACCCGTGCCGGCGCCTACCAGGACTGGTACGCCTTCGCCTACGGCCAGGACCTCGCCCGGGCCCTGAGCGACCTGCGCGCCCTCACCGGCCGATCGCCGATGCTGCCGCGCAGCGCCTTCGGGGTCTGGTTCTCCAAGTACGTCGCCTACTCCGACGCCGACCTCAAGGCGCTCGTCGCGCGGTTCGAGGCCGAGGGGATCCCGCTCGACACCGTGTCGCTGGACACCGACTACAAGTCGATCAACAACGAGCAGGGGGCGGCGGTCGCGACCCTCGCCGTCGGCCAGCCCGGCAAGGCGTTCTCCTGGAACGGCTGGGACTGGAACCGCGACCTCTTCCCCGACCCCGACGGGTTCGTCGCGTGGGCCAAGCGCCGTGGGCTGAACCTGATCGCCAACATCCACCCCTCGATCAACAGCAACGACCCGAAGTTCGCCCAGACGACCCGGACGGCCGGGGAGCTGCCGGAGGACCTGCAGTGCCGGCACCTGCAGGCCGACCCGACCGGCGTCTGCCACGTCTTCGACTGGACCGACCCGCGTCACATCACGGCGTACTTCGACCTCCACCGGACCTTCGCCGACACCGGGCTCGAGGCGTTCTGGTTGGACTGGTGCTGCGAGGGCGAGGGCGCAGTCGATGCTCCAGGGCTGAGCCCGGACACCTGGATCAACCACCTCTACGCCCGCTACCAGGAGCGGCGTGGGCAGCGCTGGCCGGCGTTCTCCCGGATCGGGGCGTCGTACGCGAACGACGGGGTGTACGGCGACCGCGGGGTCGGGGCGGGTCTCACCGGCGCGCTCGCCGAGCACCGCAACACGATCCAGTTCACGGGGGACACCTGCGCCACCTGGGAGATGCTCGCCTTCGAGGCCGAGCTCACCGCGGCGGAGGCCGCGATCGGGCTGCCGTACGTCAGTCACGACATCGGCAGCTTCAACGGCACCGCGTCCCCGGCTGGATGCAACGCGGTCGCGGCGGCGCTCGCCGGTGCACCGATGCCCGACGAGCTCTACGTGCGCTGGCTCCAGTTCGGCACCTTCCAGCCGCTCGACCGGCTGCACTCCAACCACGGCAAGAGGCTGCCGTGGGAGTACAGCGGGGCGACCCGGGCCGCCGCCACCGAGGCGCTGCGCCTGCGCGGGGCGCTGGTGCCCTACACCTACACCGCGGCCCGACGCGCGGTCGACACCGGACTCCCGATCGCGGGGCCGCTCTACCTGCGGTGGCCCGGGTACGCCGAGGCCCACCGGCACCCCTCCCAGTTCACCTTCGGCCGGGACCTGGTCGTGGCCCCGGTGACCGCACCGGCCAAGACACCGGGCGGTTCGGCCCGGGTCGACCTCTGGGTGCCCCCGGGTGACTGGGTCGAGTACGCCACCGGCCGCCGGCTCCACGGCCCGGCGCGGGTGCAGGAGAAGGCGGCACTGGACCGGATCCCGGTGCTGGTCCGGGCCGGCGCCGTCGTTCCGACCCAGCCGCCGGGCCGACGTACCACCAACGCTCCCGCGCGCAGCCTCGTGCTCACCGCCTTTCCCGGACGTGCCGGATCGGGCGCCTTGTACGACGACGCCGGCACCGGCTTCGGCTACCAGCGTGGACAGTCCGCCCGCACCGCGTTCACCCAGCGTCGCGCCGGCCGGGTGACCACCCTGGTGATCGGCCGAGCCCGGGGAACCTTCCCCGGTGCGCTGGCCAGACGCACCTGGGACCTGCGGGTCAAGGCCGTCCGCGCCCCGCGCAAGGTGACGCTCAACGGCCGGAGCCTCGGTCGGGCGCGGACATCGGGCGGACCCGGTTGGCGCTACGACGCCAAGCGGCGCGAGCTGCGGGTCGTGCTGGCGGGAGTGTCGACGACCAGGGACGCGGTGATCCGGGTGCGCTGAGCAGGGCCGGCGCCCTGGTCATCCGAGCTCTGGTGACAGAGCTTGTGAACAGGACTCAGTAGAGCTCGACCAGGTCCGCACCGAGCGCGAAGAACGACAGCACAGGGATGACCAGGAAGGCACCGCGTACGGCAAGGGCTCCCAGCGGTGAGCCGAGGAGCGCCTGCAGAAAGGACCGTCGCAGGGGCAGCAGCAGTGCTACGACGGCGGCGACGGGGATGAGCACGAGGGCAGCTGGGGGCACCAGGGCCAAGAGAGCACACGGCAGCGCCCAAGCCGCACGCCCGCGGGCGGCCCAGGACTCGGCCGCGGTGACCAGGTCCACCGCCAGGGTGAGCACGATCCCGGAGACGGTGGGCAGACCGACGAAGAGGACGACGGCCAACCAGGTCGGCTCGAGGACCGTGAAGTCGACTCCCGCCGGCACGATCACGAGGGAGCCCACCAGTGCGCCAGCGGTCAGCCCCACGGTCAAGCGCCGCGACCACCCGGGGCCGATCAGCCACGGTGCCACCGCGACGTACGCCAGCGCCCCGACGACCCCGGCCACGGCGCCCAGGGCAAGCAGCTGATAGCTGCCGAACAGGGTGAACCGACCGATCTCGAAGCCGTCGTCGGACTCCATGCCGACCACGTAGGTGGGGGAGGTGAGACGAAGCACGAGCATCGACAAGCGGCTGCCGAGTCCGATGACGAGAATCCCGACCGGCACCCCGGCCACCACACAGATGCGCAGCAGCTCCCACAGCTCCTGGCGGTACGTCGGGTCACAGCCGGGGCGACGACCGTGTACGAGTGCATCCCCCATCGGCCCATCACACGTCCTCCCGAAGTAGTGGTCAACCAGGCGTTGCCGCCCAGGTCCGTCGGTGGAAGGCGATCTTGCCGGTGGGTGACTGGTGGTGCTCGTAGGCAGGGTCGTGGATGCGGCGGTGGTGGTGGCCGCAGAGCAGGCGACCGTTGGTCACCGAGGTGGCGCCGCCCTGGCTGTACGGCGTGTCGTGGTGGGCGTGGCACATCGCGGCGGGCACATCGCAGTCCTGCGCGGTGCACCCGCCGTCGCGGTGGGCGAGCGCGAGCCGCATCGGCTCGGTGAAGAACCTCGCACGACGTCCGGCGTCGAGCACCACCGAGGGTGAGCCGAGCACCATCGGGATGATCCCGGCGCGGCACGCGAGCCGGCGGGCCTCGGCGGCGCTGATCAGCCCGCCGGTGTCCAGGGTGCACACCCCGGCGGCGTCGAGGTCGTCGAGGAGCTGCTGGTGGGTCATCGTGACCACCACGGTCGCCCCCACCCCGCCATGGGTGGGCAGCCAGTTGGCCTCGATGGCCTCGAGGACCTGGGTGAACGCGATCCCGGCGCGGACCGGGGCGGGCAGGTCCGGGTCGATCGGGCTGTGCGCTCTGGTCTCGGGGCGGACGGGGTTGGTCAACGCCCAGAGCGCCTTGCGCAGCATCTCACCGTGCCGGGAGGGGACCCGGAACCGGCCCTGGCAGGTGCCTTCGTCGTCGGTCCAGAGGACCAGGCTGGTCCGTCGAGCTGCCGCCGCCTCCTCCGCCTCGAGCTGGCGGCCAAGCAGCTCCTCGGCGACCTCGGGGGCGACCACTTCGACCAGGGTGCGGCCCAGCATCCGCAGCTCGGCCGCGTCGTAGGAGCCCGCCAGCTCGACCAGGTGTGCCTCCGCGGCCATGAGCTGCTCGACGCCGAGCCCGTGCTCGCCGGTCCGGGGGAGCTGGTCCAGCACCGCCACGATCGCTCGCGCCTGCGCCGGGTTGACCCCACCGGCGGCCATCGCGGACGCCAACACCGGCAGCGTCTCCACCCGGTTCGCCAGCTTCAGGTCCGAGCGGGCCTGGGCCCGGGTCTGCCGGGTCTCCACCGCCACCCACGCCGCCGCGGTCACCGCCCCTTCCTCGGTGCACGCACCATTGGCCTCCGCGGCGGCGAGCAGCCGCAACTGCAGTGCCTCCAGCTTCGCCCGCGCCCGGGCGAGCGCCACCAGTGCCTCCCGAGTCTCGGCCGGGTCCAGCGACCACACCGGCACCGGCCCCACCTCGTCCAGCCGCGCCGAGAGCCGCTGCGCGAACACCGCCACGGGGTGTGAGCACCCTGGGGCCGGCGGTCCCGTCACCTCGCTGTCCATGCCTTGATCCAAGCACCCAGGTCTGACAGGTTCAGGTCACTGACCTGCGCATATGGGACTTTACGCCTGCAGGTTCGAAATTCTTTTCGACAAGGATCAGTCGCCCATGCTGGGCACGCGCCGGCATCCGCGGACCATCGCCTCGTGGCCGCCGGAGCCCGCCCACGGCTCGCGGACCTCGCCGCCGCCGGCAGCCGCGTCGGCGGAACGTAGGCTCGGAGGTGCCAGCTCCTTCCCGTTGTCCAGGCCGAGGAGGCCTCTTGTCCCGCACCGCCACCCGACTCCGGACGATCCTGCCCGGCTCGCGTCGCGCCACCTTGGGCGTGACCCTCGCCGGCAGTGCGCTCACCGGTCTGTCTGCTGCCCCCGAACGGGTGGCGCGCCTGCTTCGGCGCCGCTTTCCGACCATCGCCGTGACGGGGATGACCGGGGTGGGCAAGACCCGTCTCGCGGACCGCCTCGCCCGGCGCACCCCCGGGGACGGCGTGGCCGAGGTCGGGTCCGCGGTGATGGAGCGCCGTACCCGCCGCTCCTCGCGGTTGCGTGGCTTCCGGTTCCTCGTGGTGCCGGGGGACAACGCGGCGACGCGGCTCGGGGCGTTGGACGAGGTCTTCCACGACGAGCCGGTGGACGGCGTGATCCACGTGGTCGCCAACGGCTACGCCACCCCACGGCGTACGGCCGGCACCACGGGCCGCGCGAACGCCACCCGTGAGGAGCTGCTCGCTGCCGAGCTCGAGGACTGGGCGATCACCTCGCACCGGATCGCCTCGATGGCCGTACGTCGTGACCAGCCGGTGTGGCTGGTGATCGCGGTGACCAAGTCGGACCTGTACGCCGATGAGCTCGACGAGGTGCTGGAGTACTACTCGCCCGGCAGTGGCTCGGCGTTCGGCGACAAGCTCGACGAGCTGCGCGCGCTGGCCGGGGGCGCCAAGCTCTCGGTCGACGTGCTGCCGGTGTCGAGTCAGGGCGGTGACCGCAGCTCGGCCATCTCGGCCAAGCGGGCGAGCGCGATGGTCGATGCTCTCGCGCTCCGGTTGGCCCAGCTCAGCGGTCACGTCTGAGCGGCCTGAACCCGGGTGGGCGATGCTCGGCGGCCGAACGGCAGCGGCCCGCGGAGGGCTGGCCTCGGGTTCAGCGCCTGGTCTCGTATCTGGTCAGGAGCACGCCGTCGGGAAACGCCCGGGTCTCCACCAGGTTCAGGTTCACCCAGTGGTCCAGCGCGGTGAAGAACGGCGTGCCACCGCCCACCAGGACCGGATGGGTGACGATCGCGTACTCGTCGATCAGCCCGGCCCGCATGGCCGCTGCGGCGAGGGTGGCACCGGCGATGTCCATGGGACCGCCATCCTCAGTTCTGAGCCGGGTGATCTCGGTGACAGCGTCGCCCGTGACGAGGCGGGCGTTCCAGTCAACCGCGCGGATCGTCGAGGAGAACACCGCCTTCGGCATCTCCCGCCAGCGGCGGGCGTACTCGATCTGCAACGGTGTGGCATCGGGGTGCTGGTCCACGGTCGGCCAGTGGGAGCTCATCGTCTCCCACAGCTTGCGCCCGTACAGCGCCAAGTCCGTCGCCCCCACTCGGTCGGACCACCACTGGAACAGCTCGTCGCTCGGCACGCTCCAGCCGAGCTGGCCGCCGGGCGCGGCGACGAAGCCGTCCAGGCTCAGGTTCATGCCATAGGTCAGTCTCCGCATGGCACCAGCCTCCCGTGAGTCGATCCTCGTGGCCATGGGATGCGCCGGTCTGAGTCGGGGGTGACACACTCGTGCCATTCGGGACAGGAACACGGTATGGACTCCACGGCTTCGTCGCTGCGAGCGCGGGAACAGCGCTTCCGGGACCTCTACGACGCGGCGTACGTCGATCTGCTGCGCTTCGTGCGCAGACGGGTGCACCCGACTCACGCCGAGGACGTCGTCGGCGATGTGATGCTCGTCGCGTGGCGCCGCCTCGACGACGTCCCGGCCGACCTGTCGGACGCGCGCGCCTGGCTCTTCGGGGTGGCCCGCAACACCCTCCAGAACACCCGGCGCCGCGAGGACAGGCACGATGCCCTGGCGATCCGTCTCGCCGAGGACCCGAGTGGTCCGGCGGACGCCGGCCACCATCCCGATCTGGTCACCTGCCGGGTCGACATCGCCGCGGCGTGGCCGCTGCTGAGCGCCACTGACCAAGAGGCCATCGCCCTCTCCGTCCTGGATGGGCTCAGCGCGCCCGAGGCGGCCGCGGTGCTGGGCATCTCATCGACCGCCTTCCGCCTGCGGCTCTCCCGCGCTCGACGCACCCTGCGACGCCGTCTCGGATCCACCAGCACGGGCGCCCCCCTACCCGGTCACCCAGCCTCTGAGAGGAGCCCGCGATGAGAGCCCACACCGCCGACACCGTGGTCACGGCAGCACTGCGCCACCTCGACCCCGCACCGAGAACCGACCTGACCGAGGCGGAGGTCGCGCGTGCCGACGCGGTGTTCTCCCGCATCGTGGCGACGCCCACCGACGACCCCGTTCCGACGGAGCCGGACCGACCGCGCCGGCGTCGGAGTCGACTGCTGGTGAGCGTGGGTCTGGCGTGCGCCGCCGGCGTCGCCATCCCTGGACTGCTGCTCGGTGGAGGCAACGCCTACGGATCATGGACGCCCACGCCCGAACCCCTGACGGAGGCGGCCGCGACCAGGGCCGCCACCACGTGCCGCGACGTCCTCGACGTCCCAGACCGTGGAGAGCGCGTCGCGGTGGCGGAGCGACGTGGCGAATGGACCTACGTCCTGCTCACCGGTCCAGGATCCGAGGCGGTCTGCCTGATGCCCGACGACCTCGTGGGGCAGGACGCCACCGCCCGGGAGAGCTTCTTCGGCAGCTACGACCCGGAGGTCATCGCGCCCCCGTCCCTCGACCCCGAGCGCATCGTCGAGACCTCGAGCATGCAGGGCGACACCGACGAGGGATGGTTCAGCTGGTCCGAGGGCTACGTGGGCGCAGACGTCACCGGTGTCACCGTGCACACCTCCTCGGGTCTCGACATCGAGGCCTCGGTTGCCGGCAACCGGTTCGCGGCGTGGTGGCCGTCCATCAAGCAGAGCTCCGACCACCCGGCCGAAACGTGGTCCTACACCGTGCACCTCGCCGACGGGAGCACCCGGCGCGCCGGGTGACCCTCGACATCGGGCGCGGGACATCGGGCGCGGGACATCGGGCGCGGGCTGGCCTCAGGCCCCGACGGAGCAGTAGCTGTCCTCGTATCCCGGAGTGCCCGGCCGGCAGTAGGACTCGTGGGCCCGCCAGGTGGTGGCGACTGCGGTCACCACGGACAAGGCCAGGAGAGCAAGGCCGACGGTCGCCAGGTAGGCGGGCCGCTCGGCGCGCAGCCCACGCACCATCGCCGCGATCCCGACGCCTGCGAGCATCAGCTCGCCGATCCCGCCGGCGTTGATCCAGCCCCGCGTCGTCGCGCACGGTGAGCAGCCCGACGTCGAGCAGCTGTAGTTGTTGGTGCAGTCGGTCATCGGGCCGATCCCGAGCACCAACCAGCCGACCGTGCCGAGGAGCAGGCACGCCCCGATCGCGACCGAGAGCGCCATGGTGCCGGCGATCATGCGGGGCTTCATCAGGTCAGTCTCGCCGGGCGGCCCTGCGCGGCCATCCGCGCTGATACTCACATCACCGGGTGCGACCGGACGCCCGGACGGCGCTCAGCCCCGCTCGGCTCCCGGGTCGGCGAGTACGTCGCGCCAGGAGTGCTGGGGCGCGAAGCCGAGCAGGTCGCGCGCCTTCTCGATCGAGTAGAACGTCTCGTCGCGGCCCATCTCGCGGCGCACCTCCACGTCGTCGTAGAAGCGACTCCGGATCTCCTGGGTCGTCGCGGCCACCGACATGTCGGCGTTGGCGACGTTGAAGACCTGATAGCCCAGGTCGTCGGTCTCCAGGCAGCGCTGCACCATCTGGCCGAGGTCGCGCGCGTCGATGTAGGCGAAGATGTTGCGTCGCCGCAGCGAGGGATCGGTGAGGAACGCCGGGAACATCTCGGCGTACTCGTGCGGCTCGATCACGTTGTTGATCCGCAGTCCGTAGACGTCGGCGCCGGTGCGGGCGTGGAAGGAGCGGGCGGTCACCTCGTTGGCGACCTTCGACATCGCGTAGGAGTCCTCGGGCACGGTGGGGTGGTCCTCGTCGACCGGCACGTAGAGCGGGCGCCGCTCGCCCTGGGCGAAGCAGACCCCGTAGGTGGTCTCGGAGGAGGCGAACACCACCTTGCGCACCCCGAGCCGGGTCGCGGCCTCGAGCACGTTGTAGGTGCTCAGCACGTTCGCGGCGTACGTCGCGGCGTCGGAGGTGAGCAGGATCGCCGGCACCGCCGCGAAGTGCACGACGGCGTCGTAGCCGGGCTTCTCGGGCAGGTCCAGCTCCTCGAAGGTCGCCAACCCGGCGAGGGCCGAGTAGGTCTCGCCGGCGTCGGTGAGGTCGACCCGCAGGTCGGCCACCGCCGGGTGTCTCAGCGGCACGAGGTCGGCGTTGGTGACCTGGTGACCCTGCTCGGCGAGGTACGGCGCGACATGTCGGCCGGCCTTGCCGCTGCCACCGGTGAAGAAGATGCGCATGCCGCACCGTACCCATGCGGCCCTGAGGCCATCCGCGTCCAGCCGGTGCTGTCACCGGCTGTGTCTAGGGTCGGGGTCATGACGGCTCCCACTCCCTGTCTCCGACTCCCCGTCGACGGTCCGGTCGCTCTCTTCGCCTCCGACGCGACGGGCGCTGAGCCGGCGCTGCGCTGCGAGGGGATGATGCTCTCCCTGCTCGGGACGGCCGATCCCGCGACGCTGCGGGCCTGGTTCGCCGGGCTCTGCGAGCGCGGCCGGATCGTCGAGGACCTGCAGGCGCGGCCCTGGGGTGACACCGACGGCCAGGTGGTGGACCGCTTCGGGCTGCACTGGCTGATCGGGTTCCAGGGTGTCGAGACCGCTGGGCCCGACGAAGGAGAGGGCGCGCGGTCATGACCCGGAAGGACTCGGCGTCGCGCGTGATCGAGGCCTCTCCGGCGATCGTCCATGCAGCGCTCGTCGATCCCGAGGCCCTGGTCCAGTGGCTGCCCCCGGAGGGGATGACGGGCCGGTTCGAGTGGTTCGAGCCGCGACCTGGGGGCGGGTACCGGCTCGTGCTGACCTATGCCGAGACCTCCGGCGGTCACGGGAAGACCGCCCCGGACTCCGACGTGGTCGAGGCCCGCTTCGTGGAGGTCGTGGCCGACGATGTGCCTGACGGGATCTCAGCGGAGGACCACGCCGTCGGCCTGGCTTCGTCCTTGGCCAACCTTGCCTCCTACGTGGGCCGGTAGGGCCCTAGCGTCGAGGAGCAGCAGGAGGACACGGTGGAGAGCTACGACATCAAGAAGGAGCGCAGGGACCTCTACGCCCCCACGGCGCGAGACTTCCGTGTCGTCGACGTACCACCGCTGGGGTTCTTGATGGTCGACGGCCACGGGGACCCGAACACCTCGGTCGCCTACCGCGCCGCGGTCGAGGCGCTCTACACGCTCTCCTACGCGGTCCGGGCCGCGGCCAAGGCCCGCGTCGGCAGGGTGCACACGGTCGGCCCCCTGGAGGGACTGTGGTCGGCCGAGGACCCTGAGGCCTTCCGGGCCCGCGACAAGCAGGCGTGGGACTGGACGATGATGATCGTGCAGCCCGACTGGGTCAGCGCCGACCTGGTCGAGGAGGCGGTGGTCATCGCCCGCAGGAAGCGTCCGGCGGCGCTCGATCGGGTCCGCTTCGAGCGTTACGCCGAGGGTCGCAGTGTGCAGATCCTCCACGTCGGTCCGTACGACGACGAGGCGCCCACGATCGACCGCCTGCACCGGGTGTTCCTGCCCGCGCACGGCCTGGCGCCCACGGGACGCCACCACGAGATCTACCTCTCCGATCCGCGCCGGACCGAGCCGGCGCGGCTCAAGACCATCCTGCGCCAACCCGTCGCTGCGGTGGCCGGGGCCCTGCCCGGCGACGGGTGATCGGGGTGTCATGCCGCATCCGCGAAGGCACCAGCGTGGCCCGTTCGACGACCCGACCAGCTCAGCGGCGTACGTCTCCAGGGCCTCGGGACCCGCAGCGCTGTAGGTTCGCGCGGTGAGCCGACACTTCCTGATCCGCCGCAACCTCGCCCGCCTGGTCCTGCGCGCCGTGCGCTGGAAGACCGTGGGGACGGTGCCCGACCGTGCCGTGCTCGTCGGAGCGCCGCACACCTCCAACTGGGACTGGGTGCTCACGCTCCTGCTCGGCTGGGACAACGACCTCAACATCCGGCTGCTGGTGAAGAAGGAGTTCTTCAAGGGCCCGCTCGGCCCGATCCTGCGGGCGACCGGCGCGATCCCGCTCGACCGGGCCAACCCCGGCGCCACGATCCGCGAGCAGCTGGCCGCGGCCGAGGGGGACGAGCCGTTCGTGCTCGGGCTCGCGGCGGAAGGGACGCGCAGCAGGGGTGAGTACTGGAAGTCCGGCTTCTACCGGATCGCCCAGCAAAGCGGCCTGCCGATCACCCTGGCCTTCCTCGACGCACCCTCGCGCACCGTCGGCTGGGGCCCGACGTTCGAGGTGACCGGCAACGTGCGCGCCGACATGGACCGGATCCGGGAGTTCTACGCCGACAAGACCGGCATCAAGGCCGACGGGTTCACCCCGCCCCGGCTGCGCGAGGAGCCGGATGCGTAGGTTGCAGCCATGACCCACACAGCACTGGTCCTCGGCGGTGGCGGCATCACCGGGATCGCCTGGGAGCTCGGCATCCTCAAGGGCCTCGCCGACGGGGGAGTGGACCTGACCGGTGCCGACCTGGTCGTGGGTACGTCGGCAGGGTCGGTCGTCGGCGCCCAGGTCACCAGCGGGCACGACATCCACGACCTCTACGCCGGCCAGCTCGAGCCGGCCCACCACGAGATCGGGGCGAACCTGTCCCGCACCACCTTGCTCCGGATGGTGCCGCCGATGCTCTTCCCGGGATCCGAGCGCCGCAAGCTCTCCCGGCTGGGGTCGCTCGCGCTGCGGGCGCACCCGCCCGGCGGCGCCGAGCGGATCGAGGTGATCCGCTCCCGGATCGAGGTCGAGCGGTGGCCCGACCGCGACCTGCGCGTCGCCGCCGTCGAGGCCGAGACCGGCGAGTTCGTCGCCTTCGACAGGCACAGCGGCGTCGACATCGTGCACGCCGTGGCGGCGAGCTGTGCGGTCCCGCTGGTCTGGCCGGCCGTGACGATCGGGCACCAGCACTACATCGACGGCGGCATGCGCTCGACCGCCAACGTCGACCTCGCGCGCGGGGCCGACGTGGTCGTCGTACTCGCTCCGCTGCCGCGCGCGTTCAGCAGGCGCACCTCGATCGCCGCCCAGCTGGCCGACATCGCGCCCGCTCGCTCGGCAGTCGTCGCCCCCGACGCGGAGGCGCTCGCCGAGATCGGGCGCAACGTGCTCGACCCGGCCAAGCGCGCCGCCGCAGCCCGCACCGGCCTGCGCCAGGCGGCCGAGGTCCTCGAGCAGGTCGAGCGCGCCTGGTCCTGAGAGGCCCGTGACCTGGGTTGCGGGATTGGCGCGCGGGGTCGGCGTGGGGGATGGCGCGGGGGTCGGCGTGGGGGGTCGGCGTGGGGGGTCGGCGTCGGGGGTCGGTTTCCCAGGTTAAGAGGTCATATTGGCCGGCCGGCTCGTCCTCACACAGCAATCTGCCTCTTCACATACCGCGCACGGTGTGTGAAGAGGCAGATTGGGTTCTTAACCTGGGAAACCGGCAGCCCGAAACCACCCGAACGAACCGAAAACCCCTACAGGTCTCGGCGGACGCGGTCGGGCTCGGCTCCCTTGAACCGCACGAGGTTCACGATCGCCAGCGCGAGCCCACCCCACAGGATGAGCATCGCCACCAGCATCATCACGATCGCAGAGGTCGACATCAGGCCACCTCCTCCGCGTCGTCGTAGGCGGCCTCGGGGTCGAGCAGCGAGGTGTCGCGCCGCCAGGGCACGGTCGCCGCCAGTGCGGCGAAGACCACCACCGCGACCACCAGTCCCCAGCCCAGGGTGTTCAGCATCCAGGTCGGGTAGTCCCCGTAGGGCGTCTTGAGGTTGTCGATGAACTCGTTGACCAGGATGTAGACCAGCGCGGCCGGTGTGACCACGCCGATCAGCCCCAGCCACCAGCGACCCAGCCGGACCGACCCGTCGCGGTTGAGGTGGTCGCGCAGCAGCCCGGTCTTCTTGATCACCCAGGACAGCACCAGCATGCTGACCACGGCGACGAGCAGGATGCCGAAGCGGTTGATGAAGTGGTCCACGATGTCGAGGACGAAGACCCCGGTGGTGGTGCCGAGGAGTACGACGCTGATCACCGCAGCCGGCACCCCGACCGCCATCGAGGCGCCGATCCGGGTCATCTCGAACTTGTCCCGCACGGCCGAGATCACCACCTCGAGCACGCTGATCAGCGAGGTCACGCCGGCGAAGACCAGGCTGCCGAAGAACAGCACCCCGATCAGCGCGCCGGCCGGAGCCTCGCTGATGATCGCCGGGAAGGCCACGAACGCCAGGCCGAGTCCCTCGGTCGCGACCTCGTCGACGGCGGTGCCGGAGGCGTTGGCCATGAAGCCGAGGGCCGCGAAGACGCCGATGCCGGCGAGCAGCTCGAAGCTGGAGTTGGCCAGACCCACGACGAGGCCCGAGCCGGTCATGTCGGTGCGCCGTCCGACGTAGGACGCGTAGGTGATCATGATCCCGAAGCCGACCGAGAGCGAGAAGAAGATCTGGCCGAAGGCCGCGACCCACACGCCGGTCTCGCTCAACGCCGACCAGTTCGGGCTGAACAGGGCGTCCAGGCCGGTGCCGGCCCCGGGAAGGAACAGCGCCGCGACCACCAGCGAGATGAAGGCGACGAACAGCACCGGGATGAAGACCACCGAGGTCGCGCCGATGCCCTTCTGCACGCCGAGCGCCATCACCACCAGCACGAAGACCCAGACCAGCACCAGCGGCACCAGCACACCGGGGACGAAGTCGAGGCCGACGCCGGGATCACCGGCCTGGAGGAAGGTGCCGAACAAGAAGCCCTCCGGGTCCTTGCCCCAGGCCTTGTCGACGGAGAAGAAGGTGTAGCGCACCGCCCACGCGATCACGGCCGCGTAGTAGACCGCGATCACGAAGCAGATCGCGACCTGCCACCAGCCCAGCCCCTCGGCCCGGCGCCCGGCCCGGCGGAACGACAGCGGGGCCGAGCCGCGGAAGCGGTGGCCCAGGCCGTAGTCCAGCAGCAGGAACGGCAGCCCCGCTGTGAGCAGGGCGATGAGGTAGGGGATCACGAACGCCCCGCCGCCGTTCTCGTAGGCGACGTAGGGGAAACGCCAGATGTTGCCGAGCCCCACCGCCGACCCGATCGCGGCGAGGATGAACACCCTGCGGGAGGAGAACCCTCCGCGGCGCTGGTCGGTCTCTTCCTGCGTCGTGCTCATGAGTCTCCCGTCCTCACAGGTGCGCTGCCAGCCAGTCGACCACATCGGCGGTGATCTGGTCGCGGTCGGTCTCGTTGAAGATCTCGTGTCGCGCCCCGGGGTAGACCGTGACCGTCACGTCGACCACACCGGCGTCGCGGTAGCGCTGGCCGAGCAGCTCCACCAGCTGGCCGTCGCCGGAGAGCGGGTCGGCCTGGCCGGAGGCGATCAGCAGCGGCAGGTCGGGGTTGACCGTCTCCAGGGCGTCGGGGTCGGCGAGCCGCGCGGCCTGGCCGAAGAGCAGGCCGATGGTGCTCTCGGGTACGTCGAAGCCGCACAGCGGGTCCGCGACGTAGGCGTCCACCTCGGCCTCGTCGCGGGAGAGCCACTCATAGCCGGTGCGGTGCTCGAAGCCGACGTTGAACGCCTCGAGGCCCGACGGCCCGTCGGAGGAGTCGGCCATCCCAGCGGCCAGGGCATCGAGCGCCGAGGAGCCCGAGAGCACCACGCCGGCGTACTGGGAGGGGAAGTCCAAGATCACCGACTGGGCGGCGAACGAGCCCATCGAGTGGGCGATCAGGAACAGCGGGAGCTCGGGGTGCGCGTCGTCGAGGTGTGCGCCGAACGCCGCGACGTCCGCGATCAGGCCGTCGAAGCCGGGGGCCCCGAAGCTGCCCAGCTCCGTCGCGGACCCCACCGACCGGCCGTGACCGCGGTGGTCCGTGGCGTGGACCAGGAAGCCGGCGGCGTTCAGCGCCTGCGCGAGCCGGTCGTAGCGGGCACCGTGCTCGGCCAGGCCGTGCGCGATCTGCACGACCCCGCGGGGCTCACCGGCGCACTCCTCCCAGGCGTAGGTCGCGAGCCGGGTGTCGTCGACAGCCGAGGTGAACGAGGACTCGGTGAAGGCCATGTGCCGATCGTGGCACAGGTCAGGAACCTTCGCTCAGGGGTACGACGGCCACGGGACAGGTCGCGTGTTCGAGTACGGCGACCGAGACCGAGCCGTAGAGCATCCGAGCAGCCAGCGTCGTCCGGTGTGCCCCGAGCACCAGCAGGTTCATCCGGTCCGAGAGCGCCACCAAGGCGTGCTCCGGCGTGCCGCGGGCGAGCTCGACCTGGGCGCGGACGTCGGGGTACTTCTCCGCCAGGCCGGCCATCGACTCCGCGACGAGGAGCTTCTCCTCCTCGAGGTCCTCGCCGGTGTCCAGCACCATGTGCGCCGGCGACACCGAGGCCTGCACGTCCCAGAAGCAGTGCACGACCGTCAGTGGCAGGTCGTGCAGCGACGCCTGCCGGTAGGCGAACTCCAGCACGGTGAGCGACTCCGCAGAGCCGTCGGCCCCGACAGCGATCCCGTGCCGCACGGCGCCGGCCTTCCCCGGGCGGTGTACGACGACCGGGCACTCCGCGTGCCGGGCCACGGCGACACCGACCGAGCCGAGCAGCAGCCGACGGATCGGCCCGCGCCCGTGGGAGCCGAGCACCACCATCTGCGCGGTCGAGGACAGCTCGAGCAGCACCCCGCGGGGGTCCTCGAGGCGGAGGACCTCGAGCACCTCGACGTCCGGTGCCCGCAGCGTGACGTCCTCGTGCGCCCTGGCCAGGACCGCCTGCGCCTCGTGTCGGAGCATCAGGTTCGCCGTACGCGGGTCGGCGATCGCCTCGTCGATCCAGGCCGGCGAGATCGCGTTCACGGCGTGCACGAGGGTGATCGGCCGATGCTCGACCCGGGCCTGGTCCGCCGCCCACTCCAGGGCCCGGGTGGCGGCGGGCGAGCCGTCGACTCCGACGACGATGGTTCCGGCTGTGATGGTCATGATCCCTCCCAGGGGGCGTCGGTTGCGGGACTACTTCAAGACGGGGTAGCGCTTGACGACGTCGGTGCGCTCCCACCACGACCCCAGGCCCCAGGTGCGGCCGGTGCCGAGCATCGCGAGGGCGACCACGGTGACGGCGCCCAGCAGGTGGTCGTCGATCACCGGGTTGTTCTCCGGGGGCAGGACGACGGTCCACATCAAGACGTAGAGCAGCGCACCGGTGGCGGCGGCCAGACGCATCCCGACACCGAGGGTCAGTGCGATCCCGATCCCGAGCAGGCCGAGCATGAACAGCCAGTCGGCCCAGGCCGCACCGGCGATGGAGGTGTAGAACTCCTTGAACGGACCGTCGGCGCCGAACGCGAGGAAGCCGTTGGTCGGGCTCCCCCCGTTGATCCAGGCGGCGTCGCCGAACCGGTCGAGCGTGGCCCCGTCGGCGCTGTAGCCGGTGTGGAAGCCCAGCGCGAAGGTCTTGTCCAGGAAGGCCCACAAGAAGGTGAGCCCGAAGCCGATCCGCAGCACGGCCAGCACCCGAGCGGTGGCGGGACGGTCTGCGGCGGCCTGCGTGCCCGAGTCGGGTCGGGCAGCCTCGGTTTCGTGACGGTGGTGGATGACGGCCATGACGGGACCTCCAGGTCGGGACGGTTGATGTCCCAAGGGTGTCGCCGTCATGCCCGCCCGGGCAGGGCCCGGGGTCAGCAATGACCGAGGGCCCTACGTCCCGACCACCAGGGCCCAGTGCCGGGCGGGGTGGGTCCGCCCCGGGTGGCCCCGCGTGGCCTAGGTGCGGGCCTTGCCGCCGCTCATCGACTCGGCCACGCCGATCAGCAGCACCGCGGCGACCACGGCGGCCACGAACCCGATGATGTTGAGCTCCCAGATGCCGCCCGTTCCCAGCAGGCTCGCGATCACGCCGCCGATGACGGAGCCGGCGAGGCCGAGAAGCAGGGTGGCGATCAGGCTGAGGTTCTGCTTGCCGGGCTTGACCAGGCGAGCCAGGGCGCCGATCACGAGTCCGGCGACGATGAATCCGATCATGGTGACCTCCTGTGTGCGGGGTGGGTGTCCAACATATCCACGGCCACCCCAGACTTCGGGGTTGGTGCGGCTCGGGAGACTGGCTGGATGCAGGTGGGCCGGTACGTCGTCGCCACGCGCACCCTCCTGGTCGCGGTGACCGGCTCGGTGCTGATGCTGATGCTGATGACGGTGCTGGTGATCGCCGGCAGGTCGGTGCTCCCCGGTGCGGGAGAGTGCTTCGTGCGTGCCTCGGGGCGCGAGGTCGCGTTGAGCACGACCGAGGCCGAGCGGGTGGCCCTGGTCGCCGCGCATGCGATCCGCGACGGCCGGGGGGTCCGCGCCTCGCTCGGTGACCCGGGTCCGGCGTACGTCGAGGATGCTGCGGACGCCCGCGCGGTCGCCGCGGCCCTGAGCGGCAAGGCTCCGCACGCGCTGACCTGCGCCCACGGCGGGGCGCAGGAGCAGGAGCCCGACCGGCTGGACGCGGCCGGGCTGACCGCCCGGGCGGAGCGGGTACGCCGAGACGTCGACCTGGCCTTCGGCCGGCAGAGTGTCGGCGGCTTCGCACCAGGCGGGGTTCGCGAGGGCCACATGCCCGGGTCGGCGCACTACGCCGGCCGGGCGATCGACATCTTCTTCCGCCCGGTCACGGCCCGACGCAAGGTGCGGGGCTGGGCGATGGCGCAGTATCTCGTCGCCAACGCGGAGCGGCTCGCCGTGACCACGGTGATCTACGACGCCAAGATCTGGACCTCCCGCCGGGCAGGGGAGGGCTGGCGCGACTACACCCCGGACGTGGGTGGCAAGCCGCGGCGGGTGGCGCGCGTGCTCGAGCACCGCGACCACGTCCACGTCGACGTGGCCGACTGAGCGCCCGCTCGACCACCGCAGCGCCGGCCGGGCTGGTCGAAGGGCGGCGGCGGGGGGATCATGGGAGGGGGCGAGGGCCCTGCCACGAGCCGGGTCCGGGGGGACGAGATGGCACAGAGGACGCGGGCAGACCAGATCCTGGTGACCTACCGCTACCTGCGCATCGGGATGGCGCTGCTGGTGGTGGTGCTGGCGGCGGGCGTGATCGAGCAGGTCTTCGCGACCTCGCCGAACTGCTGGCTGGGCTCGATCAGCGCCTACTACTACACCTCGGCCCGGGCGGTCTTCGTCGCCTGCCTGTGCGCCATCGGGGCCTGCATGATCATCTACCGCGGCAACACCGACCGCGAGGACCGCGTGCTCAACCTGGCCGGGGCGCTGGCGTTCGTGGTGGCGTTCGTCCCGACGCCGCTGGCGGAGCTGGTGGTGCAGCCGGCCCCTGCGACCGGGAGTGGACAGGGCGCCGTCGACTGCGGGCGCAGCAACGTGCCGACCAGCAGCCAGCTGATGGACGCCATCGACAACAACCTGGCCGCGCTCCTGGTGGGGGCGACGGTCACGGTCGGGGTGATCTGGTGGTTCCACCAGCGCGAGACGGGCTCGCCGACCGGCCCGCCGGCGAGTGCCTTCCTGCTGGGGCTGCTCCTGATCGCCGCCTGGGCCGCGTTCGTGGCCGCGCCCGACTCGATCCGCGACAACGGCCACCTGGTCGCGGCGGTCGGCCTCTTCGCCGGGATCGTCCTGGTCGTGGCGATGAACGCCTGCACCGCGCACTGGCTCGATCCCGAGGGCCGACCCGCGCCTGCGCGCTACCGACGGATCTACCGCCTGATCCTCAGCGCGATGGTGGCCACGCTGGTGATCCTCGGACCGCTCGCCCTGGCAGGGACCTTCGAACACTCGCTGTTCTGGCTCGAGTCCGGGGTGATCGTGCTGTTCGCGGCGTTCTGGGCGGTGCAGACCTCCGAGCTCTGGGGGCACACCGACCGCGCCGAGGCCCTGGACGGGTGAAGCCTCAGTCGGTGGCGGTCAACCGCTCCAGCCGAGCCTCGAGTCCGGCCAGGCGGTGGGCGTTGCCGCGCAGGCCGACGTACTGGGTGCCGTACGCCGCGAGCAGCGCATCGTCGAGCCGTCGGACGGCACCGGGCGGGTAGCGGTAGTCCATCCGCTGCTGGATCGCCGCCTCGTCACCGGCGCGCAGCACCTCGCCGAGCTCGACCAGCGAGGTGATCCCGAGCTCGAGCAGGAGCCCGGAGATCCAGCTGTAGTGGTCGGTGCGCGACCAGCCGGACTCGGCGTACTGCCCGGCCAGGAACGCCGCCAGCTCGCGGGCGTCGATGCGGGGGTCCTCGTCGGTGACGCCGTCCTGCTCGCCGGCATCGGCGGACCGCGCCCGGAGGGTGGCGCGGATCGTGGAGAACTCCCGGTCGGCGAGCTCGAGCAGCCCCGCGGCCAGGGTGAAGCGGCGGTCGAAGTCGGCGGCGTGCTCGTCGGGCATCGTGCCCTTGTAGCGGATGTCGTGCTCGAACTCCGCCCATGCGTGCTGCAGCACGGTGCGCACCTGCACCTGGGCCTGGCGCCCCTGGAGGAGCTCGTAGGACGGGTGGCCCTCGCGGGCGGCGTCCATGCCGATCAGCAGGTGCCGGCTGGCGTAGCCGAAGCGACCCTCCTGGGCGGTCTCGCGGCCCATGTCGCGGTCGTCGTGCACGACCACCTGGTCGCGCAGGAGCTCCGCGACCGCGGAGACGTCGCTGTGCACGTAGGTGATCACCCGGATCCCGATGGTGTCGGTGATCTCGCGCAGCGGATCGGGATACATCAGCGACCCGTCGCGCGTGCGCCGGGCCTTCTCCGCGAACGACGCGACCGTCTTGGTCCGGCCGGTGACGCTGAGGTAGTTGATGCCGGCGTCGTCGAGGACCGAGGTCACCAGCGCGAGGAACTGCTCACCGGCCGCGACCAGCGTCGGGTGGGCCAGGGCGTAGTCGCGCACCGGGTCGGCCGGCGGCTTCGGCGGCCGGGGGCTCGGCGAGTGATCGGCGGGCAGGGTCGGTGTGACGATGTAGCCCTCCTCGAAGTCGCCGTAGGTCGTCACGTCCCCGGGCCTGGCCACGGCGAAGAAGGCGACGTAGGCGCAGACGACGGCGTCGACCTGGTCCTCGACCACGCGCAGCTCGCTCTTGCGGGTCGCGGTCTCGGCGTGCCGGCGCAGCTCGGACCACCCGTGCGCCGCGGCGAGGTGCAGCGGCGGGTCGGCCGTGGCCAGCCCCTCGAGGAACCCCATCAGGGTGAGCAGCTCGGCGCGGAGCAGGTCGAGGTCGCGACCGGGCTTGTTCTTGTACTTCAGCGTGCGGCCGAGGCGGAACAGCGCGACCGTCGCGGGGTGCGGGTAGACCTCGATCGCGCGCCGGGCCCTGCCTGAGCGCGGGTTCAGGTCCAGTCCCAGCGTCTGGGCGATCGCCGCGCCGCGGGGGGTGCCGGAGAGCTCGGGCTTGGTGGTGTTCGAGGGGTGTGCGCCGGCGTCGAACCGGGCGAAGTCGCGGTTCAGCGCGGTCTCGGCGGGCCGGTTGCCGGTGGCGTTGCGCACGATCAGCGGGGCGTCCAGCGCGACCAGGCAGGGGCCCTCGACGTAGGGGGCCAGCGCCTCGAGGATCTGCTCGTCGCTGAGCGCCGCCGAGACGTGCACCAGCCGCCCGGCGTCGTCGAGCACGGCCACGCCGGTGGGTCGCTTGGTGCCCCAGGCGAGGTCGACACCGATGTGGAACATGGGCTCAGCCTGCCGTATCACCCGTTCGGGAGTCGCAACCGCCGGCCCAGTCGCTGCACGGTGCCCGATCCCCGCGACGTCACGGGTACGCCGAGCAGCCGCTCGAGCTCGGGGGTGGCGAAGCTGGTGCCGGCGACCGCGTTCACCGCGAGCGCGTGCCCGGCACCGGCGGCGACGACCTCGACCCGCCCGCTGGACGGGGTCCAGGGCAACGTCTCGGGGAAGGCCTCCGAGCCGTCGAAGAGTGCCAGCTCAGCGGTGCCCGGCAGCTCGGCCAGCTCGACGGCCATCGCGAGGACCCCGTCGGCCGGCCGCACCAGCACCGCGTCGGCGTACCCGCACACCGGGGTCAGGGCCGAGACCACCTCCCGGGCCACGGCCTCGGGGTCGGCCGCGTCGAAGACCACGGTCCCGTTGGTCTGGAACGAGAGCGCCCCCGGCGCGCCTGCGGCGGCGAACGCGTCGAGGAGCTGCGGTCGCGTCGGGCTGTTGCTGCGGGCCTGGCCCAGGTTGAGGTTGCGGAAGAACGCGACCGACCTCGGCACCGCGCTCAGAGCTCGAGGGACTCGCTGTGGCCGGGGGGTCGCTCGCCGGTCAGCCGCGTCCTGACGAAGGCGATCGCCGAGGCGACCCGGCCACCGGGGGTGTCCCAGTACTCCGCGGAGTCGGCCTCCACCCGCAGCAGTGCGAGGTTCTCCGACTCCCGGCCCTCGGGGAACCAGGCCGCCACCATCGGGTTCCACAGCTCCTCGATCTTGTCTCGGTCGCGCTGCAGCGAGCCGTGACCGGCCAGCGAGAGCCAGGTCGAGCCGTCGGAGAAGGCCAGGTTGACCCGCTTCTGCGCGGTGATGTTGGCGGCCTGCTCGCTGGAGGCGTCGAGAAAGAACCACACGTCACCGTCCTCGGTGACCTCCTGCGGCGTCATCGGATGGGCGTGCAGCCGGCCCTCGTCGCCGACCGAGGTCAGCATGCAGAAGCGGTCGCCGCGCATGATCTCGACGACCTTCTCCACGGCGAGGTCTTCATCGGTCTGGTGCTGGGTCACTCCGGTCTCCTCATCACTGGTCCCACTCATGGGATCCGCCGTCTCCGCCACGCTAGCCAGATGCGCCCAAGTGCCTAGGCTGGAAGGCAGGGATCCGACCACGGACACAGCGACACCGAGGGAGAACGAGATGACCACCAAGCTGAACCCGTATCTGAACTTCGCCGGGAACGCCCGCGAGGCGATGCAGTTCTACGCCGAGGTGCTCGGCGGCGAGCTCACGATCAACACCTTCGGCGAGTTCGGGGATCCCGGCGCCGAGAACGCCGACGGCGTGATGCATGCCGCGGTGGACACCCCCGACGGCAACACCCTGATGGCCTCGGACACCCCGCCCGGGATGGACCTGGCGGGCGGCACGGCCTACGTCAGCCTGAGTGGCGACGACGCCGAGGCCCTGCGCGGCCAATGGGCCCGGCTCAGCGAGGGTGGGCAGGTCGTGATGCCGCTGGAGATGCAGATGTGGGGCGACGAGTACGGCATGTGCCTGGACCGGTTCGGGGTCGGCTGGCACGTCAACATCGCCGGTTCCGCGGTGGCGGAGGGCTGAGTGAGCACACCGCTGCCCGAGCACCAGCGGCCCGACGGCGTCAGCGACCAGACCGTCGCCGCGCTGGGCAGGCTCTCGGAGGCCCTCGAGGCGGTGGAGGTCGCCCGCGGGCACCTCTACGCCTTCCACCGTCTCTCCGGGACCGCCGACCTCACCCTCGGGGAGGCGGTCGGGCAGCTGCGCGAGGCCGGCCACCGCGAGCTCGCGGACCGGGTCGAGCGCGAGCTGGTCGGCCGCAACGTGATCGAGGGCCGGTGGACCTTCCAGGTCGTGGAGGAGTACGACGAGACCTACTACTCGGTCTTCAAGGAGCTCGAGCAGCTGGCGCGCGAGCAGCTCGTCACGGGGCGGCGGCACCTCTACGAGGCAGAGATGAAGGAGGAGCGGCGCACCCACGGCGCCCGGCACCACGAGCCGGTGCCCGACGACGGCGGGCCGCAGGGGCGCCCGGGCTGAGCCGCACCCGAGTTGAGGGGCACTCCTAGGCTGGGCGCACCCCCACCGAAAGGCACCCATGAAGCTCGAGCGCACCGTGGAGACCACGGCGTCACCCGCAGTGGTCTTCGCCTACCTCAGCGACTTCACCACCACCAACGAGTGGGACCCCGGCACCGTCAGGACCGTGCTCGTCTCCGGCGACGGTGGGTTGGGCACGACCTATGAGAACACCTCGAAGTTCATGGGCAAGGAGACCCAGCTGACCTACAAGGTGGTCGAGCACCGGCCCGACAGCGTGTTCGCGCTGCGCGGTGAGAACTCCTCGGTGATCGCCCACGACACGATGTCGATCACGCCGACCGCCCACGGCAGCCGCCTGACCTACACCGCCGACTTCACCTTCAAGGGCATCGGGAAGTACGTCGCTCCGCTGCTCGCGCCCGCCTTGAAGAAGCTGGGCGACGAGGCCGAGGAGGGCCTGCGCGAGGCTCTCGGCAAGCTGGCGGGATGAGCTCGCTGAGCCTGTCCCTCGCCCGCGGGGTGGACACCCTGATGGACCGGCTGGTGGCTCCGGGGTTCACCCGCGTCGGGCCCGCCGTCCGCCGCCGGCTCCCCGGGTGGCCGGCGGACCCGCAACCGGGCTCGCTGGCCGGCAAGGTCGCGGCGGTCACCGGCGCCAGCTCGGGGCTGGGCGTCGCGACGGCCGAGGCCCTGGCCGCGCTCGGCGCCGAGGTGCGCCTCGTGGTGCGCGACACCGCCAAGGCGGAGCGTGTTCGGGCCGACATCCTGCGCTCGGTGCCCGGCGCGAGCATCGCGATCGACCGGTGCGACATCGGCGACCTCGACGACGTGCGCCGCTTCGCCGCCGAGCTCGACGTGGAGCGGATCGACGTACTCGTCCACAACGCGGGCGCGCTCCCTCCCAGCCGCACCGAGTCGGCGCAGGGACACGAGCTGACGATGGCACTGCACCTGCTCGGTCCGATGCTGATGACCGAGCTGCTGCTGCCGGTGCTCGCGGGCCACGACGCGCGGGTGGTGTTCGTGACCTCGGGCGGGATGTACAGCCAGCGGCTGCGCGCCGACGACCCGGAGTACCGTCGCGGCGACTACTCCGGCACCACCGCCTACGCGCGCAGCAAGCGCGCCCAGATCGAGCTGCTGCCGCTGCTGTCCCAGCGGTGGGCCGGCGCCGGCCTCGGCGTGCACGCCACCCACCCGGGTTGGGCGGACACCCCCGGGGTGGTCGACTCGCTGCCGACCTTCCACCGGCTGACCGGGCCGTTCCTGCGTGACGCCGCCTGCGGCGCGGACACCACCGTGTGGCTCTCGGCGGTGCAGCCGCAGCCGCGTCCAGGACGGCTCTGGCACGACCGCCGCGCCCGGCCGACCCACATGCTGCGCCGGACCCGCAGCACCGACGCGGAGCGCGACCAGATGTGGCAGTGGTGCCTGGAGGCCACGGCGCTGGAGCCGGTCACGTCCTGAGCGCGTGGGTCTCGGCGGGTGAGGCCGACCGCTGGGCAACCGCTCGCCGCGCGTCTAGATTGCCGACGTGGAGTCCGAGGGAGCCCAGGCGCAGCCCGACCGCAACGAGACCGCGGCCGAGCGCTACGACCGCAACTGGCTGGAGCTGATCCAGGAGCTCCGGGTGGCCCAGACCGGCATCCAGGTCCTGGCCGGCTTCTTGATCACGCTGCCGTTCACCAGCAGGTTCGTGGACCTCGACGACCGGCACCGGATGGTCTACCTGGTCGCGTTCGCGCTCTCGGTGCTGACCGTCGGGCTGATGACCGGGCCGGTCGCGCTGCACCGGTTCCTGTTCGGGCGCCACGAGAAGCAGGTGATGGTGCACGCCGGTGACCTCTTCGCCAAGTCCGGGATGGCGGCGCTCGGCCTGACCCTGGTCACGGTCGTCGGGCTGATCTTCGCGGTGGTGGTCAGCGACCTTGCCGGCGTGCTGGCCGCCGCGGCGGTGCTGGTGTTCTACTCCCTGGCCTGGGTGGTGCTGCCGCTCTCGCTGATGAGCCGGGGCACTCCCCGGCAGCAGTAGCCGACTCAGCGCAGGGGCGCCGCGTCGACCGCCTCCACCGAGCCGCCGCGCCGCTCGATCTCCGCACGGGCGCGGGCGGTGCCACCGTGCTCCAGCGCGGCCAGCTTCGAGGTGCCCTGCCAGACCTGCTCGCCCCGGTGGCGCACGGTCACCGTCATCGTCGCGCCCAGGTGCTCGATCGCGCCGGGCACGTTGCGGCGCTCCGCCGGGAGCGGCACCGGCAGCACGTGTGCCTGGTCGAGGACCCCGTGGCCCTCGACGTCGACCTGCCACTGCGCACTGCGGCCGTGGAGCACCCAGTGCTCGTCGCTGACCTCGGCGCGGACCGGCGAGACCAGCGGGTCGCCGAGCCGCAGCAACCTGCCGCCGGGAAGCAGCACCACCAGGGCGGTCACCGTGGTGTGCAGCCGCCCCGCGGTGACCTGGCCGCCGGCGAAGGCCACGCAGACCCGCGGGTCCTTGAACCCCTGGGCCTGACCCCACCACCAGGCCTCGGGGAAACCGCCCTTGCCCCAGTTCTTCTCCGCATAGACCGACCAGCCGTCCAGCTCCCAGACGTCGTCGCCGACCACCGCGCGGCCGTGGGCGGCGCCGCCCAGCAGCCAGGGGTGCCAGTACTGGTTCAGCCCCGGGACGGACTGGAAGATGCTCGACCCTCCGACGACCCCGCGCGGCCAGGGGATCGGGTCGGTGATCGTCGCGGTGAGCAGGGCGTCCCGGCCCAGCTGGACGTTGACCCGGTCGGCCGTCCCGGCGAACGCGTGCCCGGAGTAGACGCCCAGGCCGTTCCTGGAGGCCACCCCCTCGGGGTGGGCGATGGTGCGCACGAACCCGTTGGGGTGGGCGGCCAGGCCCAGGGTCGACCAGTGCTCCTCCGGCGCCGAGCGGTTCACGCCGTTGAGGGCGATCAGCACCCGGCCGGTGAGCGGGTCGGTGAAGCGCCAGAAGTAGCCCTCCATCGCCACGCCGTGGGCCGGCAGCGGATCGCCGAAGGGAAGATCGGCACCGCTGGCCCGATAGCTGGCCATCGCCCGCCGCGCCCGAGTCGTCAAGGTGGGGTCCATGCCGCTCATGATGGCAGCGCCCAGGACCTCGCACGAGCGCGTGTCCACCGGACCCGTGCGCGCCGGCCACTCGTCTGGCACCGTGGGGTCGCCGCCGACCGGCGGACGAGGAGGGGGTGTCGATGCCGCACACGGACTGGCTGCTCACGGCGGCCGAGCGCGGCAATGCCCAGACCCGGCTCGACGCGCGGCACGAGGACGGCGTGGCGTGGTCGACCGGCAACCTGGTCCGGCCCCTGATCCACGGGTCGGCGTACTTCGCCGAGCTCTTCGAGCGGCTCGAGGCCACCCGCCGGGGAGACCTCGTGCTGTTCACCGACTGGCAGGGCGACGCCGACGAGCGACTCACCGGTGAGCCCGGCAGCGAGGTCGTCGAGGTGCTCGCCCGCGCCGACGAGCGCGGCGTCGACGTACGTGGGCTGATCTGGCGCTCGCACTGGGAGAAGCTGAACTTCAACGCCGAGGAGAACCGGCTGCTGGGCAAGCAGCTGCAGGCCCGCGGCGCCGAGGCGCTGCTCGACATGCGGGTGCGCACCGGCGGCTCCCACCACCAGAAGCTGCTGGTGATCCGGCACCGCGACCACCCCGAGCGCGACATCGCCTACCTCGGCGGCATCGACCTGTGCCACTCCCGGCGCGACGACGCCGAGCACCTCGGCGACCCCCAGCCGTTCCCGCTGGCGGCGGAGTACGGCGACACGCCGGCCTGGCACGACGTCCAGGCAGCGATCACCGGCCCGGCGGTCTTCGACGTCGAGACGGTCTTCCGCGAACGCTGGGAGGACCCCACGCCGCTGTCGCGCAACCCGCTGCGGCGGATCCAGGACCGCCTGCACCGGATGGACACCCATCCCGACCCGCTCCCGGAGCAGGCGCCGCCGCCCCCCTCCCCTTCCGGCGCGAGCCACACGGTGCAGCTGCTGCGCACCTACCCCAACCTGCGGCGCGGTCGGGACTACCCGTTCGCCCGCGGCGGCGAGCGCAGCGTCGCCCGCGGGTACACCAAGGCACTGGGCCTGACCCGCAACCTGGTCTACGTCGAGGACCAGTACCTGTGGGGTCACCACGTCGCCGACGTCTTCACCGAGGCGCTGCGACGCAGCCCGGAGCTGCACGTGATCGCGGTGGTGCCGCAGTACCCCGACGAGGAGGGGTTCCTCGGCCGGAACCCGCAGCTGCTGGGGCGGCTGCGGGTGATGGAGCAGATGCTGGCCGCGGCACCCGAGCGGGTGGCCGTCTACGGGATCGAGAACCACCAGGGCAGGCCGGTCTACGTGCACGCCAAGGTCTGCGTGATGGACGACTGGTGGACCACCATCGGGTCGGACAACTTCAACCGGCGCTCGTGGACCCACGACTCGGAGGCCTCCGCGGTGGTGCTCGAGGAGAGCGGGGAGGACCACAGCCCGTTCGGGCGCAGGCTGCGGCTGACCCTGGCCGCCGAGCACCTCGACCGGGACGCCGGCCCGCAGACCGAGCCCGAGGCCCTGCTCGAGACCATGGCCGACTGCGTCGAGGGGCCGGGCATGTTCGCGGCGTACGCCGAGTCGGCGCGCCGGCTCGACGAGTGGCACCGGGGCGGGCGGGTCGGGGAGCGGCCGCCGGGCCGGCTCCGTCGGCTGGAGGTACCGCGGCTGAGCCGGCTGACCCGCGCACTGGTCACTCCGGCGTACCTGCTGCTCCACGACCCGGACGGACGGCCCGCCCCCCTGCGTCGCCAGGGCGGCTACTGAGCGAGCGGCCGCGGCCCGGGCTCGAGGGGCGACGGGTCCGCGCCCGTCGGGGTGGCAGGGTTGGCGCATGCCTCGTCGACTGCTCGTGCTGCTCGCCTCGCTGCTGGTGACCTTGGCCCTGACGGCCCTGACGGCCTGCGGCGGCACCGAGGAGGGCGCCGGGACGGGCGCCGGGGCGGGTGCGGTCCGCACGGCCGAGAACGGTGACCGGATCAACGACGCCGACGTGGCCTTCGCGACCGAGATGATCCCGCATCACGCACAGGCACTGGAGATGGTCGACCTCACCGTCGGCCGGACGCTGCGTCCCGAGGTGAGGGCGCTCGCCGAACAGGTCCGCGAGGCCCAGGCCCCCGAGATCGAGCAGCTGACCGGGTGGCTGACCGAGTGGGGCGAGGAGGTGCCGGCGACCTCGCGCGACCACGTGAACTCCGGACACGACTCGAGCCACCTCGACCAGGACATGCCCGGAATGATGACCACCGCCGAGATGGACGAGCTGGCCGGCGCCCGTGGGGCGGCCTTCGAGTCGATGTGGCTGGAGATGATGGTCGAGCACCACCGGGGCGCGGTCGAGATGGCCCGCGCCGAGCAGGCCTCGGGTCACTTCGAGGGGGCGACCGCGCTGGCAGGGGACATCGCCACCGCCCAGGAGCAGGAGATCGTGCGGCTCACGGAGCTGCTCGGCTCCTGAGGCTGCGGGTCAGATGCCCAGGAGGCGGGACCAGAAGCCGGTGCCCTGACGGCCCTGCTCCTGCTGGTGCCCTGCGCACCTGGCCGAGCTCGGCACGCCGGCCATCACCTCGTCGACGTGCATGCCGCACCCGGCCCAGGTGAGCTTGCTGCACTGGCGGCACTTCACGGCACGGCACATCACGGACCACTCCTTGCGACTTCTGCACTGCCCCCTTGGCCGACGTACCTCGTGGGTAGGTGTGCCTGATCCCAACGCTAACAGGCACCTGCCCGGTTTGTCCGGTGATCTTCCGGGACCCCGGCGGTCCAGCCTCGCTACCGTGCGGGCATGGACCAGACCCCCGCCGTACTCACCGAGCTCCGCGACCACGTCCTCGTGGTCACGCTGAACCGCCCGGAGGCCCGCAACGCGGTCGACGCCGCGCTCACCCAAGGCCTGGGCGACGCCCTCGAGCGCGCCGAGCACGACCGCGAGATCAGGGTCGTGGTGCTGACCGGCGCCGGCGACAAGACCTTCTGCGCCGGCGCCGACCTCAAGGCGATCTCGCGGGGAGAGGCACTCAACCCGCCCGGCACCGAGGCCTGGGGCTTCGCGGGCTTCGTCACCCACCCGATCAGCAAGCCGGTGATCGCCGCGGTGAACGCGACCGCGCTCGGCGGTGGCACCGAGCTGGTGCTCGCCTGCGACCTGGCGGTGGCCGCGGAGTCGGCGCACTTCGGGCTGCCCGAGGTACGCCGGGGGCTGATGGCCGCGGCCGGCGGGCTGATCCGGCTGCCCGAGCAGCTGCCGCGCAAGGTGGCGATGCACCTCCTGCTCACGGGCGAGTCGATCGACGCGGCCACGGCACTGCGCTGGGGCCTGGTCAACGAGGTGGTGCCCGACGGGCAGGTGCTCGCCGCCGCCCTCGACCTCGCCGAGCTGATCGCGGCCAACGCCCCGCTGTCGGTGCAGGCGAGCAAGCGGATCGCCCTGGGCATCCGCGGCGCGGAGGTGCCCGCGGAGCGAGAGGCCTGGCAGGCCAACAACGACGAGATGATCGCGCTGATGGGCTCGGAGGATGCGATCGAGGGCCCGACGGCCTTCGCCGAGAAGCGCCCACCGGTGTGGAAGGCTCGTTGACATGGTCGACCCGGTCGAACACCTCGACGTCGTCATCGTGGGGGCCGGCCTGTCCGGCGTCGGTGCCGGCTGCCGGATCGCCGAGCAGCTCCCCGGCAAGACCTGGGCGATCCTCGAGGCCCGCGACGTCATGGGCGGCACCTGGGACCTGTTCCGCTACCCCGGCGTGCGCTCGGACTCCGACATGTTCACCCTGGGCTATGAGTTCAAGCCGTGGACCGCGGCGAAGTCGATCGCGGACGGCCCCACGATCCTGGACTACATCCACCAGACCGCCGCGGAGTTCGGGATCGACCAGCAGATCCGCTACCGCACCCGGGTGGTGGCCGCCGACTGGTCCTCGCAGGCCGCCCGGTGGACGCTCACCCTCGAGACCGACGAGGGGACCAGCACCCTGACCTGTGGCTTCCTCTACGCCTGTTCCGGCTACTACGACTACGCCCAACCCCACGACGCGCAGCTGCCGGGGCTCGAGGACTTCGCCGGTGAGGTCGTGCACCCGCAGTTCTGGCCCGAGGCCCTGGAGTACGCCGGCAAGCGGGTCGTGATCGTCGGCAGCGGCGCCACGGCCGTGACCCTGCTCCCGGCGATGGCCGGCACCGCCGCCCACGTGACGATGCTCCAGCGCAGCCCGACGTGGGTCAGCCCGATCCCGGGCACCGATGCGGTGGCCGACGCCCTGCGCGGCCGGCTCCCGGCCGGTCTCGCCCACCGGCTGATCCGCACCAAGAACATCCTCTTCCAGACCGGCGTCTACCAGTTCTGCCAGCGTTTCCCCGACCGCGCCCGGTCGCTGATGCTGCGGCTCAACGAGCGCCTGCTCCAGGACGCCGACGCCGTGGCCGAGCACTTCACGCCGTCCTACGACCCGTGGGACCAGCGGGTGTGCGCCGTACCCGACGGGGACCTGTTCCACGCCCTGCGCCGCGGCGACGCCGACGTCGTCACCGACGTGATCGAGACGTTCGTGCCCGAGGGCGTCCGGCTGGTCGGCGGACGCACCCTGGAGGCGGACATCGTGGTGACCGCCACCGGCCTGAAGCTGCAGATCCTCGGCGGCATCGCCGTCTGTGTCGACGGCAGACCGGTCGCGCTCAACGAGCAGTTCGTCTGGCAGGGGGCGATGCTGACCGGGCTGCCGAACCTCGCCTTCTGCATCGGCTACACCAACGCCTCCTGGACCCTGCGGGCCGACCTCACCCACCGCCTGGTCTGCAAGGTGCTGCGCCATCTCGACGACCACGACCTCGCCGCCGCTGTGCCCGAGCCGGACGCCGACCTCCAGGAGCGCCCCCTGCTCGACCTCAGCTCGGGCTACGTCCAGCGCTCGCTCGCCGACCTCCCACGCCAGGGAGACCGGGGTCCCTGGCGGGTGCGGCAGAACTACCTGCTCGACTCGGTGACGACCATGCGGCACGACCTGACCTCGACGCTGGCGTTCACGCCACGCTCGGCCGTGCGCTCGTGCACCGCGGCGGCCGGGCGCCAGGACACCGGGCCAGACATCGGGCCGGACACCGAGGGGGACACCGAGGGGAAGGATTCCGTACCGGTGTGATCCGTAACCCGGGTGCCGGCCCCGGCGTTGTCTGCCCATGCGCCTCTTGCCCTCCCGCAGGCTCGCCGCCGTCGCCTCGACGCTGGCCCTGCTCCCCGCCCTTGTGACGATCTCCACCCAGGCGGACGCGGCGCCCAGCGGCGCCTCCGCGGCGAGGACGGTCAGCGGGTCGTCGTACCGTGCCACGATCACGCGCACCACCCACGGCATCCCGCACATCGTGGCCGCCAACTTCGGCTCGCTCGGCTTCGGGTCCGGGTACGCCGCGGCGGCCACCTCCATCTGCACCCTCGCCGACACGGTCCTGACCGCCCGCGGCCAGCGCTCGCGCTATCTCGGCGCCACCGGGCGCTACGACGACCAGGTCTCGATGTCCGGCACCAACCTGCAGTCCGACACCCTGGTCACCGACCTGCACGACCGTCGCGTGGTCGAGAAGCTGCTCGCCTCCAAGGCCGGTCCCGGTGCCAGCGCACGGGCGATGGTCGCCGGCTACGCCGCCGGCGTCAACGCCTGGCTGCGCAAGGTCGGCGGGGCCTCGAAGGTGACCGACCCGGAATGCCGGGGCGCGGCCTGGCTGCGGCCCAACGCCACCTCACTCGACATCTGGTACGGCGTCTACCTCGCCAACCTGATCGCCTCCACCGGCCACTTCCTGCCACAGGTGAACGAGGCGACCCCGCCCAGCCCGGACGACCCGGGGCTGCCGGTCTCGGCCTCCGAGGCGAAGTTCGCCGAGGCCCCGGCCCAGCTGCCCGACCGGGACAAGCTGCTCGCCGCGCTGGGCAAGGACCCGGCCTCGCCCTTCGGCTCCAACGCCACAGCCGTCGGCGGGTCCGCGACCTCCACCGGGCGCGGCATGTTGCTCGGCAACCCGCACTTCCCGTGGCGCGGGCGCTACCGGTTCACCCAGCAGCACCTGACCATCCCCGGCGTCTACGACGTCGCGGGCGCCAGCCTGATCGGCTCGCCGGTGGTCAACATCGGCTGGAACAAGTCCGTCGCCTGGAGCCACACCGTCTCGACCGCCTACCGGTTCACGCCGTATGAGTACCGCACCGTCGGCAGCCCGACCACCTACCTGACCTCAAGTGGGCCCAAGCAGCTCGACCAGCGCGCGGTGAAGGTCACCGTGCGCGGCTCCGACGGGAAGCTCTCCACGGTGACGCGCACGCTCTACCGCACCGACGAGGGCTACGTCCTCAACGACCCGGCGACGCTGATGACCTGGTCGCCGACCAGCTTCTTCGCCCTGCGTGACGCCAACGGCGAGCAGTTGCGCACCATCGACACCTTCCTGGAGATGGGCCGGGCCACGGGGGTGCGCGACCTGCTCGCCCGGCAGGACCGCGCCGGCGGGATGCCGTGGGTGAACACCACCGCGGCCGACCGGGCCGGCAACGTGCTCTACGCCGACCACTCCGTGGTCCCCAACGTCTCCGACGCCGTGGCCGAGAAGTGCATGACCCCGGTCGGGCGGGTGCTCTTCCAGCTCGCCGGGCTGCCGGGACTCGACGGCACCCGGGCCTCGGCCGACTGCGCCTGGGGCACCGACGCGGACGCCCAGCGTCCCGGCATCTTCGGCCCGAAGAACCTGCCTGCCGCCGTACGCCGTGACTGGGTGGTCAACGCCAACGACTCCTACTGGCTGCCCAACCCCGCCCACAGGCTCGAGGGCTTCGCCCGGATCATCGGCTGTGAGAAGTGCCAGCGCACGCTGCGCACCCGGATGGTCTACCGCTACGTGATCGACCGGTTGCGGCGCGGCAAGGTCAGCCCCGCGCACCTGCGCGGCTTCGAGCACCAGAACCGGGTGATGGGCGCGGAGGTGATGGGCGCCGGCGGCGACCTGGTCAAGGTCTGCGAGGCCGCGAACGGTGGCGACGCCTGCCCGGTGCTCAAGGCCTGGGACCGGCGCTCCAACGTCGGCAGCCGCGGCAACCACATCTTCGAGGAGTTCGTGACCCGCCTGCCCAAGCAGGCGCTCACCGGGGCCGAGACCTACTGGAAGGTGCCCTTCGACGAGAACGACCCGGTGAACACCCCGCGCGACCTCGACGAGACCAACGACGGCGTGATCAACGCGATGAAGGAGGCGATCGCCTCCCTGCGGTCGCGCAGGATCCCGATGAACGCCACCTGGGGATCCCTGCAGGTCGCCGGTGACCGGGGAGCGAGCACGATCGCGCTGGGCGGCGGGCTCGGCGACCAGGCCGGCAACGCCAACGCCCTGGCCTCCCGCTACCCGGTGCAGAACAAGGGCCGCTACAAGCCGGTCACCTTCGGCTCCTCGCACATCCAGGCGATCTCCTTCCTGGGCCGCGGCGTCGTCGACGCCCGCACGGTCCTGACCTACGGGCAGTCGGAGAACCCGCGCTCGGCGTGGTCGCAGGACCAGACCCGGCTCTTCGGGGCCAAGAAGTGGGTGCAGTTCCCCTTCACCGCCGCGCAGGTGCGCAAGGCCCGGATCTCGCGGGTGGTGGTCAGCGCGCCCCGCTGACCAGGGCCGCTTCGCGGAAGACTTCGACCTGGATAAATATTGACAGGCGTCAATGGATGCGGCAACCTAGCAGACATCGACATCTGTCTATCTTCTAGTGAGGTTCCCCATGTCCCGTCTCCAGCTCGCACTCAACGTCGACGACCTGCAGGAGTCCATCGGCTTCTACAGCCGGCTCTTCGGCACCGAGCCGGCCAAGGTCCGCCCCGGCTACGCCAACTTCGCCGTCACCGAGCCGCCCCTGAAGCTGGTGCTGATCGAGAACCCCGGTCACGGTGGCTCGCTGAACCACCTCGGCGTCGAGGTCCCCGACACCGAGGTCGTCGACGCCGAGCAGACCCGGCTGGCCGAGGTCGGGCTGGCCTCGGTCGACGAGCGCGACACCACCTGCTGCTACGCCCGCCAGGACAAGTTCTGGGTGCAGGGCTCCCCCGATGGTGAGCAGTGGGAGGTCTACACCGTGCTCGCCGACGCGCCTGCGGCCACGAACACGGACACGGACACGGACACGGACACGGACACGGACACGGACACGGACGCGGGCGTCTGCTGCGCCTGAAGCACGCCGAGCGGGCAGTTCTGCTCGCCCGTAGTACGCCGAGCGGGCAGTTCTGCTCGCCTGCAGTACGCCGAGCGGGCAGTTCTGCTCGTCTCAGCGCTGCGCGGCGGCCACCACCCGGTAGCGCACGAACGCGGGGAACGCGACCGCCGCGATCACGGTGCCCACCACCACCAGGGCGCCGCCGCCGGCGGCCGTCGCGGCCGCCCCGATCGAGACCGCGACCGCTCCGTGGGCGACGTCGGCGATCCGGGGGCCACCGACGACCACGACCGTGAACACCCCCTGCAGCCGGCCCCGGACCTCATCGGAGGCGGCCGACTGCAGCATGCTGATCCGGAAGGCCGCGGAGGCCATGTCGGCGGCGCCGCCGACCACGAGCATCGCCACGGCGGCGAGCAGCATCGGCGTACGCCAGGTGTCGGCGAGGGCGACGGCGACTCCGAAGCCGAGCATCGCCAGGCCCCACACCAGCACCGAGGCGAGCACCGCCACCCCGTGCCGCTCCACCCGCGAGACCCAGCCGGAGAACACCCCGCCGATCACCGCACCGGCCGGGATCGCGGCGAACAGCAGCGCGAAGGCCCACCCGCCGCTCTCGGGGCCGCCGAAGTCGAGGTGCGCGATCTCGGGGTAGAGCGCTCGTGGCATCCCGAAGACCATCGCGATGATGTCGACCAGGAAGGACATCAGCAGCACGGGATGACCGCGCAGGTAGCCCAACCCGTCCAGCACGGCACGCAGACCGAGGCTGCCGGTCGTGCCGATGATCGGCATCGCGGGCAGGAGCAGCACCGCCGCCAGCGTCGGCACCAGGGCGATCGTGTCGATCAGGTAGAGCCAGGAGAAGCCGAAGACCGGGATCAGCGCACCGGCCACGAGCGGGCCCCCGATGGCACCTGCCTGCATCACCGTCATGTTCAGCGAGTTCGCGGCCGGCAGCAGCGCGGCGGGCAGCAATCGCGGCAGGATCGCGCTGCGGGTCGGCTGGTTGACCGCGAAGAAGGCCTGCTGCAGCGAGAACAGCCCGAGCAGCAGCCACACGTCGGTGCCACCCGCCCACGCCTGGAGCCAGAACAGCGCGCTGGTCGCGATCATCCCCACGGTGGTCACCACGAGCAGGATGCGGCGGTCGAAGACATCGGCCAGCGCACCGCCCCACAGGCCGAAGACCACCAGGGGCACCAGGCCGAAGACGCCGGTCAGGCCGACGTACGCCGAGCTGCCGGTCGCGGCGTAGATCTGGGCGGGCACCGCCACGACCGTGAGCTGGGCGCCCACGACGGTGACGATGTTGGCGGTCCAGAGCCGCCGGAAGTGCGGGTTGCGGAGCGGCCGGGTGTCGGCCATCCACGATCGGCTCAAGAGGCGTCGACCAGTGCGCGCACCTGCTCCAGGTCGCCGCAGCCCTCCTCGAGCATCCGGTTGCGGGCGGCCAGCCAGGCCGCGCCCAGGCGCCCACGGTCCGCCTCGGTGACGTCCTCGCGGGCCGGGTTGAGGATGTCGCGCTCCTCCTCGTCGAGGTGGTGCAGCAGCGTCTCGCTGAACTCGTGGACGGCCTGGCTGAAGTCCTCGTCGTAGAGGTCGTCGGCCTCGAGCAGCGGCAGCAGGGCCTGGTAACCCTCCTGGTGCTCCTTCTCGCCGTGCTCGGCCTCGTCCTCGTCGATGGCGTCCCGGCGCTGGAGCTGGGGGTAGACCTCGGACTCCTCGGCCTCACCGTGGGCCACGAGCAGCTCGGCGATCTGGCGCCGCAGCTGCTCGCGGTCGTTCTGCTCGTTGCGCAGCGCCCGCAGGAGGTCCTCGAAGAGGCGGTGGTCGGCGAGGATCAGGTCGACGACGTCGCCCGACTCCGGGCGGGGGATCTCCACGGTGCCGGACTGCGAGCTCGGGGGGACCGGGGGGTGCTGGGGGTTCTGGGTGGTCATGTCGACACTCTAGGCAGGCGAGTCATGAGATGATTCGGGGTCTTGGTCGGTCTCAAGATTCCGGGGCGGCCCCCCGTGTCGCGACAACCTCGAGGAATGTCTGATGTCCACGTCGTATCCCCCGGAGCTCCTCACCACCTTCCGTGCCATGGCCGAGGTCGTCTATGCCGGTGAGTCCCACGCCACCGTGCATCAGGGACTGTGCGACGCCGCCGTGCAGCTGATCGACGGCTGCGACCGCGCCTCGCTGATGCTGCGGCGCCGATCGACGGTGACCACCGCCGCCGCCTCCGACGAGGTGGCCCGGAGCATCGACGACCTCGAGCGCGACCTGGGGGAGGGGCCCTGCATCGACGCCATCGACAACGACCAGCCGGACCAGCACCACTGCACGGACCTGAGCGAGGGCAGCAAGTGGCCCGCTCTGGCGAGACAGATCATGCAGGACACCCCGGTCCGTGGCATGGCCGGATTCCGGATCCGCCTCTCCAAGGACCTGGTCGGCGCACTGAACGTCTTCAGCGACACCCCCGGGGCCCTGACCGAGCACTCCCTCGACCAGGCCAGCATGCTCTCCGCGTTCGCGTCGGTGGCCCTCGCCGCCCAGGAGCGGGGCGAGGAGGCCACCACCTTGCGGCGGGGGCTGGAGAGCAACCGCGAGATCGGCAAGGCGATCGGCCTGATGATGGCGATGCACAGCATCGACGACGCGCAGGCCTTCGAGATGCTCTCCACGGTCTCCCAGGAGATGAACATCAAGCTCGCCGAGGTCGCGGCGCAGGTGGTCAGGCACCACCGCGGGGGCAGCTCCTGACGCTGTGGCGCGCGTCACGCAGCGTGTAACCCGCGTGGCAGCGGGTACACGTTCAGGGCAACACCGTCCAAGCACGACTTCTATTCAAAGGAGCTCAGTCATGGGTCTCGACGACAAGGCATCGAACAAGATCGAGGACGTCACCGGCAAGGCCAAGGAGGCCACCGGCAAGGCCACCGACGACAAGAGCCTGGAGAACGAGGGCAAGGTCGACCAGTCGAAGTCCTCCCTCAAGGACGCGGCCGAGAACGTCAAGGACGCCTTCAAGAAGTAGGGGTTCACCCCAGCACGAGACCTGTGTCGCGCCGGCGGCCCCATTCCGCCGTCGGCCGACCGGCGCGGCACAGACCAGCAGTCCAGCAGTCCAGCAGACCAGCAGACCCCCGGGTCTCTTTCCGGGAGCCGCCCAGGACCCCCGGTTGTCCCGTCCCCGACCGGCGTGGTCGGATCGGGGCCATGCAGCACTCCTCTCGGTCAGCCCCCGCACTCGTCGGGGGCTTCGTGCTTCTCGGACTGCTCACGACGGCCTGCGCGGTCCCGGGCTCGGGCCCCAAGCCCCAGGACACCGTGGAGCGGCTTGCCGCCTCGATGTCGGAGGGCACCGTGGCGGGCGTGCACTTCGTCGACGGCGACGCGGCGGCCGCGAAGGAGTACGCCGAGGTCACGGCCGATGTCGGCGACGCCCGGGCCGAGGTGGTCGAGGTCGCGGTGGACGGCGACTCCGCCTCCGGGGTCCTGGAGTGGCACCGCGAGGTGGGCTCCAAGACGTGGACCTACAAGACCGGTGTGCAGCTGCTGCGCGACCCCGGCAAGGACGGCGGCGCGTGGCTGGTCGACTGGCGCCGCGACATCCTCGAGCCCACGCTGCACCACGACGAGGTGCTCGCCACGAGCGCGGTCAAGTCCCGGCGCGGAGACATCCTCGGGGCCGGGAACGAGCCGATCGTCACCCCGCGTCCGGTCCTGCGGGTCGGCCTGGACAAGACCGGGCTCGCCCCGGGCGACGTACGCCCCGCCGCACTGGCACTGGCCCGGCTCGTCGGCGTCTCCGCCAAGGACCTTGCCAGGCAGGCGGTCGCCGCCGGCCCTAGGGCCTTCGTGGAGGCGATCGTCTATCGCCGCAGCGAGACGCCCGAGAACGTCCTGTCCGGGCTGAGCTCGGTGGACGGCGCCCGGTCGATCGCCGACCGGCGACCGCTCGCGCCGCGCAAGGACTTCGCCGCCGCGCTCCTCGGCACCGTCGGGCCGGCGACCGCCGAGCTGGTCGAGGGCAGCGACGGCCGGATCCGGCCCGGGGACGAGGTCGGGCTCTCCGGCCTGCAGAAGAGGTACGACGAGCAGCTGACCGGGACGCCGGGGGAGAAGGTCGTCGCCGTGGACGCGGACGGCGCCCGCCGTGAGCTCTTCGAGGCCGACCCCGAGCCGGGGGAGCCGTTGCGCACCACGATCGACCTCTCCCTGCAGCAGCTGGCCCAGGACGCGCTCGCCGGGGTGGGGCCGGCCAGCGCGCTGGTGGCGCTCCGTCCCTCGACGGGCGACCTGCTCGCCGTGGCCAGCGGGCCCGGCTCCGAGGGCTACAACACCGCCACCTACGGGCGCTACCCGCCGGGCTCCACCTTCAAGGTGGTCAGCGCGCTGGCCCTGCTGCGCAGCGGGCTGCGGCCCCGCAGCGAGGTCGAGTGCCCGGCCACGACGGTCGTGGACGGCAAGCGGTTCAAGAACTACAGCGACTACCCCGCCTCCGGCCTCGGCCGGATCCGGCTGGAGGACGCGCTGGCCAACTCCTGCAACACCGCCTTCATCGGCCAGCGCGACCGGGTCCGCGGGGACGCGCTGGCCGGCGCCGCCGCAGCCCTCGGCCTCGGCGTCGACCACGACCTCGGCTTCCCGGCGTACTTCGGCCAGGTCGCACCCTCCGACGGCACCGCTCCCAGCGAGACCCAGCTGGCCGCGGCCATGATCGGCCAGGGGACGGTGCTGGCCTCGCCGATGGCGATGGCCACGGTGGTCGCCTCGGTGATGGAGGGCGCGACGGTGCTGCCGCGACTGCTGCCGGAGGTTCAGGTGGAGCCGGCGACCCCGGCACAGCCCCTCACCGGCACCGAGGCCACCTCGCTGCGCGCGATGATGCGGGCCGTCGTGGTGCGGGGCAGCGGCACCTCGCTGCAGGGGCTCCCCGGAGGCCCGGTGATCGCCAAGACCGGGACCGCCGAGTTCGGCGACACCCCGCCGCTGCCCACGCACGCGTGGATGGTCGCCGGTCGTGGCGACCTCGCCGTGGCGGTCTTCGTGGAGCGGGGCGAGTCCGGGTCACGCACCGCCGGGCCGGTGCTGAGACGCTTCCTCGAGGGCGCCCGGGTGCCGTAACGTCGACGATGACAGTGGTTGTGTCAACGTCTGCCCCCGGAGGTGCCCATGCTCCGCCGCCATCACTGGCGTGACCTGAGTGAGTCGCTGGACCCCGAGCGCGACCACCACCGGATCAGCCTGCACGTCTCGGCCTACGACTTCCCGTGGGACAACCTCCAGGCCCTGTCGTTCGCCCTGTTCCGCACCTACGCCGTGCCCTCGATCGGCAGCCTGCTGGACCGCACCGGCGAGTTCACCGGCAGGGTCCAGAAGCGCTACGACGACACCGGGCTGCTCCTCGAGGAGGTGCAGCGCCACGGCCTGGCAGCCGCGCGCGGGCGGGCCGCCGTACGCCGGATCAACCAGATGCACGCGATGTACGAGATCTCCAACGACGACCTGCGCTACGTGCTGGCGACCTTCGTGGTCGTGCCCAAGCGCTGGATGGACGACTACGGCTACCGGTCGCTGAGCCCCCACGAGGTGACGGCGGTGACCAACTACTACCGCGACCTCGGCCGGCACATGGCGATCAAGGACATCCCCGAGGACTTCGCGTCCTTCGAGCGGCTGCTCGAGGACTACGAGCGCGAGCACTTCGCCTTCGACGCCGGTGGCCGCCGGGTGGCCGACTCGACGCTGGAGCTGATGACCACGTTCTGGCCGAACAGCTGGGCGCCGAGGTGGGTGGTGCGCCGGTTCGCCTACTCGCTGATGGACGAGCCGCTGCTGCGCGCCTTCCGCTACCCGGTCCCGAGCCGGCTCGAGCGCCGGTTCTTCAACGGCGCGATGCACGTGCGCGCCCGCGTCCTGCGGCTCTTCCCGGCGCGCTCGAGGCCGAAGTGGGTCAGCACCTACGGGTACTTCCGCACCTACCCGGCCGGCTACGACCTCGAGCGGCTGGGCACCTTCGCCGGCGGAGCATGCCCCGCGTCCGCCGACGGACCCCGACGGGCGTCCTAGGCTCAGCCCATGGCCAGCCTCCAGCACGCCGCCCTCTGCCTGCTCCTGGGCAGGATCCGTCGCAACTACCCCACGGAGGACCTGGCCGGCCTGCGGGCCAACCTGGTGCGGGACAACCGCGCCGTGCAGGAGACCGCCCCGGCCGACGTACGCCGCGACCACGTGGTGCAGATGACGGCCGAGCACGGCTTCCCGGTCTCGACGCTTCGACGCCGCGATGCCCGACCCGCCGCCCCCGGGACCGCCCGGACGGTCTTCTACCTGCACGGTGGCGGCTTCGTGAAGCCCGCCGACCCGGCGCACTGGCGCTTCGCCACCCGGCTCGCGGAGGAGCTCGACGCCGACGTCGTGCTGCCCTCCTACCCGCTCGCGCCGGAGTTCACTGTGGCGGACTCCTTCCCCGGCATGCTCGAGCTCTTCGCCGAGGTCGCGCACCGGTCCCCGGGCGGGGTGGTGCTCGTCGGGGACTCGGCAGGGGGCGGCTATGCGCTGGCCCTGGCCGAGGCGCTGCGCGATGCCGGTGGCCCTCAGCCCGAGCGCCTGGTGCTGCTCGCGCCCTGGGTCGACCTGACCGGCAATGCGCCCGGGACGGCGCAGGCCGCCGCGCGCGACCCCTGGCTCTCCTATGAGCACCTGCCGCTGTACGCGGCGTTCTGGGCCGGCTCCGCCGAGCCTGCCGCCCTCACCGACCCCCGGGTCAGCCCCGGTCTCGGCGACCTGGCCGGACTGCCGCCCACGCTGATGTTCTGCGGCACCCGCGACACCCTGCAGCCCGGCTGCGACGCCCTGGCCCGGCGGGCCCGCGCGACCGCCTGGGACCTGGAGTACGTCGTCGGGCCGGGCCTGCTGCACGTCTACCCGCTGCTGCCGGTGCCCGAGGCCAAGGAGGCCTTCGACCGGGTCGTGGACTTCTGCCTGCCCCCGCCGGCGGGGGTGGTGGAGTCCCCAAGTCAGGCACATCGCCTGCCTCTTCGGGATGTTTTGGCCTAGATGTGACAGATGGGATTTACTGGTATGGACCAAGGTCCACACCACTCCCGTGCACACCCGTGCACGCGTGATACTCACGACCGATGGACGCCACCGACGTGGCCGTGATCGGCGCGGGAGTCGCCGGGCTCACCTGCGCACAGGCGCTGGAGAGGTCCGGGTTCGTCGTGCGCCTGCTCGAGGCCACCGACCGCGTGGGCGGACGGGTGGGCACCGACCTCGTCGACGGCTACCGCTGCGACCGTGGGCTGCAGTGGTTCAACCCCGAGGACGCCGACCTGCGCACCAGCTTCGACGTGGCCGCGCTCAACCCCCGGCCGATCGAGCGCGGCCTGGTCCTGGCGAACCCCGAGGGCTACCGGATCCTGCAGGGCACCCAGACCTCGGTGATCGCCACCCTCCGCTCGGGGCTGGGCCAGCCGCAGGACGTGGCCCGGCTGCTGCGCTGGACCGAGCCGCTGCGCAAGTCCCAGGAGCGGCTGCTCGCCGGAGCCGACATGACCCTGGCAGAGTCGCTGGACCGCAACGGCATCTCCGGGCGGATCCGCGAGGAGGTGCTGCGGCCGTTCTTCCGGCTGGTCTTCGCCGATGAGGACCTGAGCACCTCCTACCAGTACGTGATGTTCTCGATGCAGAAGCTCCTGCACGGCTACCCGGCCCTGCCCGCGCTGGGGATGCAGGCCCTGCCCAGCCAGCTGGCGATGAACCTCGAGCGCCCGGTCGAGCTGGGCGTGGAGGTGCTCGGCGTGTCCCGGAGCCCACGGGAGGAGGTGCGGGTCACCACCACGGCCGGTGAGCTGCAGGCGCGCGCCGTCGTCGTGGCCACCGATCCCTGCTCGGCCTCGAAGCTGCTCGGGCTCGGGAGGCCGGTGATGCGGGGCTCGACCACGTGGTGGTTCGCCACCGAGGTCCCGCCGACGACGATCAAGATGGCCTTCGTGAACACCGTCGGCCAAGGGGCGGGGCCGATCTCGCACGCGGTCGTGGTCTCCAACGTGGCGCCGCGCTACGCGCCCTCGGGCAAGCACCTGGTGGCGGCGTGCTCGGTGATCGCGCCCGGCGGCGAGCCCGGCCGGGAGACCGAGCAGGAGGTGCGCACGCAGCTGTCCCAGATCTTCCGCACCGGCACGGAGGCCTGGGAGCTGGTCACCCGGCACGTCCGGCCCGATGCCTGGCCCGCCGCCAGGCCGCCGCTGATCCAGCGCCGCGACGTCGACCTCGGCGACGGGCTCTTCGTGGCCGGCGACCACCGCGACGTCCCCGGCACGGCCGGGGCGGTCCGGGCCGGCAACCGGGCAGCCGCCGCCGTGCTCGACGACCTCGGTGAGCCCGAGGACGACTAGGGACGAGTCCCGGCCAGGGCGAGCGCCCGCTCGGCGGCCGGCACGGCCAGGACCCGGTCGGCCGGCACCAGCCCGATCCGGGTACGCCGGTCCAGCAGGTCCTCCACCGTCCGGGCGCCCTCGTGGGTGACCCCGAAGACCAGCTCGGCCAGCGTCGCCGGGATCGTGGCGGCGATCGGGGCGAGCAGCTCCTCCTCGCCCAGGCCGGTGACCTCGACGGCGTTGGCCAGGACCGCGGTGGCCTCGGTGCCGAACCGGCGCACCAGCCGCTCGTGCGAGCGCAGGCCGACGAGCTCGCGTCGGGGTGCGGCTCCGAGCAGCGGCAGCTCCCGGGTCACACACGGCCCCGCCTCCAGGCCGGCCAGGTCGGTCGCCAGGTCGAGGGCGTCCTGGGCCATCTGCCGGTAGGTGGTCAGCTTGCCCCCGACCACGGTGACCACACCGGTCTGCGAGACCAGCACGGCGTGCTTGCGGGAGATGTCGGCGGTGGTGGTGCCGCTGTCGAGCAGCGGCCGCAGCCCGGCGTACGTCCCGACGACGTCGGCGCGGGTGAGGTGGTGCTGCAGTGCGCTGTTGATCACCTCGAGCAGGAAGTCGACGTCCTCCTCGGGAGCCTCGGGCACGTCGGGGATCTCGCCCTCGACCTCCTCGTCGGTCAGGCCGACATAGAAGGTGTCGTCGGGCTGCGGCAGCGCGAAGACGAACCGGTTGCTGGCGCCCGGCACCGGCGCCATCACCGCGCAGCGCACCCCTGGCAGGGTCTCCTTGCGCACGACCAGGTGGGTGCCGCGGCTGGGTCGCAGCCGGATCGCGGGGTCCAGCTGCCCGGCCCAGACCCCGGTGGCGCTGATCACCGCCCGCGCCCGGATCGTGCGGGTCTCGCCGGTGCGGGTGTCGGTCAGGGTCGCGGTCGGGCCGTCCGGGGCGGGGGTGGGCCCGTGCACCTCGCTGGCCCGCACCCGGGTGTGCACTCGGGCGCCGCGGGCGGCTGCGGTGCGCGCGATCCCGAGCACCAGCCGGACGTCGTCCTCGAGCTGCCCGTCCCAGGACAAGATCGCGCCGCGCAGGCCCTCGCGGCGGATGACCGGGGCCAGCGTCAGGGTCTCGGTGACCCCGATCCGGCGGGGCCGCGGCAGGGTCTCTCGGCGGGTGCGCGCGGTGAGGCGCAGCAGGTCGCCGGCGCCGATCCCGCTGCGGGCCAGCAGCGCCTGCGCCCGGCCGATCGCCGGCGTCAGCGGGAGCACCATCGGCAGTGCCCGCACCAGGTGGGGGGCGGTGGTCTCCATCAGGATGCCGCGCTCGACCGCGCTCTCGTGGGCGACGTCGAGCTGTCCCTTGGCGAGGTAGCGCAAGCCGCCGTGCACCAGCTTGGAGCTCCAGCGGCTGGTGCCGAAGGCGACGTCGTGTGCCTCGACCGCGACCACGTCGAGACCGCGGCTGGCCGCGTCGAGGGCGACACCGGCCCCGGTGACGCCCAGACCGATCACGAGCACGTCGGTGGAGTCGGGCAGGCCCTCGAGCCCGACGTGGATCCGGCCCCGTGCGGTCGTCGCCGGGGGTACGGCGGGGGTGGTGGAACGGCGCTTCATGGGCGGAGGTACCTCTCCACGAGCTGGGTCAGCTCGTCGTCGAAGGCGGAGACGTCGGCGTCTCGCGGAGCAGGGCGCTGGTCCGCCTCGACCATCGTGTGGGCGGACAGGGTGAAGCCGTGAGCGGCGAGGAGCAGGCTGCGTGCCAGCAGGTCGGGGTCGCCGGCCCGGACGCTGCCCTCGCGCTGGCCCTCGGCGAGGAGGTGCGCCAGCATCGTGGCGACCTGCTGCTGGCTGCGCCCGCGCCGCTCGAGCAGGTAGGGCAGCAGCAGCTCCGGGTCGAGCTCGATGATCCGCCGCAGCAGGTCGTTGGCGCGCAGGGCACGCACGGTCGCGACCATGCCGCGGGCGATCCGGGCGAGGGTGTCGTCGGTCCCCGAGGCGTCGGCGGGACCGGTCGGGAGGCTCAGACCGGCGGCGTCCTCGACCGCGCGGGTCCACTCCCGGGTCATCAGGTCCGAGAGCATCGTCTGCATGTCCGGCCAGCGGCGGTAGAGCGTCATCCGGCTGACCCCGGCCCGCCGGGCGATGTCGGTCAGCGTCGTACGGCTCCAGCCCACGGCGAGGATCGCCTCGCGGGCGGCGTCGAGGTAGCCGTCGTCGCCGGAGTCGCCGGCCATCCGCACCGGGAAGGGGGAAGGGTCTTCAGATTCGCTGTTGTGACGAATGGACGTCATGTGTCACACTGTAACACATGAGCCTACCGACGCCGCCCGAGATGCACTGGTCCCGTTGGGGTGATCCGGCACAGGCCGGCCCCCTTCCCGAGAGCGCGTTCGCGCTGGTGGACGCCTTCATCGGCACATCCGAGACCCCGGCCGTCGACCCGGGCAGCGTCCTGCTCAGCGACCCGCTCGGCGAGGAGCTGCTGCGCGAGCTGGGGGACCTCGTCGGCGCCGAGCACGTGCTCACCGACCACGAGACCCGGTTGCACCGCACCCGCGGCAAGTCCACGCCCGACCTGCTGCGGCTCCGTGCCGGCGACGGCTCGGACTCCCCGGACGCCGTGGTGCGGCCGGGCACGCATGACGAGGTCGCCGCCGTGATCGACTGGTGCGTCACCCGGAACGTCGCGCTGGTGCCGTTCGGTGGCGGCACCTCGGTCGTCGGCGGGCTGGTCGCCCGGCGCGAGGGCTTCGCCGGGGTGATCTCGCTCGACCTGGTCCGCTTCGACAAGATCCTGGCCGTCGACGAGGACTCGATGACCGTGACCCTGGAGCCGGGCCTGCGCGGCCCCCGGGCCGAGGAGCTGCTCGCCGAGCACGGGCTGACGCTGGGGCACTTCCCGCAGTCCTTCGAGTACGCCTCCATCGGCGGCTTCGCGGTCACCCGGTCCTCGGGCCAGTCCTCGGCCGGCTACGGCCGGTTCGACTCGCTGGTGGTGGGCCTGCGCGTGGCCACCCCCCAAGGTGAGCTCGTGCTCGGCAACTCACCGGCCAATGCCGCCGGCCCGGACCTGCGCGAGGTCGTGATGGGCTCCGAAGGTGCCTTCGGGGTCGTCACCGCCGTGACCGTGCGGGTGCGCCGGCTCCCCAAGGTCAAGGTCTACCTGACCTGGCGCTGGGAGAGCTTCGCCGAGGGTGCCGCCGCGATGCGCACCCTGGCGCAGGCGGGCGTGCTGCCCACCGTGCTGCGGCTCTCCGATGAGAACGAGACCGCGATCAACCTGGCCAAGCCGGCCGAGGTGGGTGCCGAGTCGAGCGGTGGCTGCCTGATGGTCACCGGGTTCGAGGGCACCCAGGAGGCGGTCGAGGCCAAGCGTGCGGCGGTCACCGCGCTGCTGACCGGCCTCGGCGGCACCTGCAACGGCGAGGACACCGGCTGGTCGCAGGGACGCTTCCACGGGCCCTACCTGCGGGACTCGCTGCTCGACGTCGGGGTGCTCGTGGAGACCCTGGAGACGGTGACGTTCTGGTCGAACCTCTCCCGGGTCTACGACGCGGTGAAGGCGGCGGTCACCGCCGAGCTCGGCGAGTCCACGCTGGTGCTCTGTCACATCTCGCACGTCTACGAGACCGGCGCCTCGCTCTACTTCACGGTCGCCACCAAGCAGTCGGCCGACCCGCTGGCGCAGTGGCTGGGCGCCAAGGCGGCAGCGTCGGACGCGCTGATCGACAACGGTGCCTCGATCACCCACCACCACGCCGTCGGGCAGGACCACAAGCCCTGGCTGGCGCGTGAGATCGGCCCGGTCGGCGTACGCATGCTGCGTGCGCTCAAGGCCGAGCTCGACCCCACCGGCGTGCTCAACCCCGGGGTGCTGGTCCCCTGAGAGAGGGGCTCGCGAAGCTCCACACGAGGAGCTGGCTCTCGGCCTCGGCAGCCAGCTCCCGGCCGCCCTCGTCGGTGAGGCGCGCCGCGTCACCGGCGTGCAGCACCCGCTCGCCGAGCAGCACCTCGCCGCTCGCGACGAAGACGTGCAGCCGCGGGGCCGAGGGCAGCGCGAGACGCCCGTCCGCGGGCAGGTCCGCGACCTGCAGGGCGGCCCCGCGCGCGGCCAGGGGTACGACGCCGCGGCCGTCGCCGTCCGCCACCACGGTCCAGCCGGCGCCGGGCGCGACCTCGGCGCTGAGGTAGTCCGGGGTCAGACCCGACTCGTCGGGCCGGATCCAGGCCTGCAGGAACCGGGTCGTCTCGGCACCGTCGGCGACCTCGGAGTGCACCACGCCCGTCCCCGCGCGCAGGCGCTGCACCTGGCCCGGCCCGAGCACGCCCGAGCCGGTCGTGGAGGTGTGCCGCAGCGCCCCGGCGAGCACCCAGGTGACGATCTCGAGGTCGGCGTGCGGGTGGTCGGGATAGCCGGTGCCCGGGGGCAGGTGCTCGTCGTTGTGTGCCACCAGGCGGGCGAAGCCGGTGTTGTGCGGGTCGTAGTGGGCCCCGAAGGAGAACGAGTGCCAGGTGGTCCGGCCCTCGTCACGGGTGACCGCCCGGCTCACGGCGGAGCGGTAGTCGATCACCGCGCCATGCTCGCAGACCCGGCCAGACCAGACCCGGCCAGACCCGGCCGCGGCCGGTCCCCTTCCCGAACCCGACGGAGTGGAGCAGTATCGAAACACGCCGAGCCACACGGGGGTGCCGCATGGCAGAGAAGCCTGATCCAGGATCGTCCCCCCGGAGCATGCCCGGGATGCCTCCGAGCACGCCGCGCGAGAAGACCCGCAGCATGCCGGGCAGCGTGGTCGACTCACGCCCGCGGGCCCCGCGGCGCACCGTCGTGCAGTCTCCGGCGCTGGCCCAGCTGCACGCCGAGCGCCTCGAGCAGATCAGGGGCCTGACCGGTGCGGTGGTCCTGGCGGCCGTGGGCTCGGTGCTGCTGGTGCTCGGCGCGCTGCCCTTGGGCCGCGCCCAGATCTTCCGTGACAACGGCTACTCCGGCCCCGGCCCCTGGGCGGGCAGTCTGGCCACCTTGATCCTGCTGCTCGTCGCCCTCCAGCTGGCCGTCGTACTGCTCGCGGTCGAGCACTGGGCGACCCGGCTGGAGGCGGAGGGCGGGGACGCGCGCCGGCGTGGGCTCACCGTGGTCTGGGTGCTGCGGGCGCTGACCCTGACCGCTGTGGTGCTTGCCGTGCTGGTGGGCTGGGTGGTCTCCAGGTTCTGGGAGCGGCCGGGATGGGTGGCGCTGGCGGCGCAGCTGGTGGCGTTCGGCGCGATCCTCTGGGCCAACCCCGCGCTCGGGCACCTGCTGGGGCCGGCAGACAAGCGCCGCAAGGACCTGCGCAGCCAGGAGAGCGCCGTCCAGGAGGCCACCGCCAGGGCCGCCGCCCGCAAGCAGGGCCGGCCGGAGGACACGGTGCGGCTGGAGCGCGAGGTGGTGCCGGCCTCGGGGATCAGCGTGGAGGCGCGCGAGGTGGACCTCGTCGACTCGGATCGGTTGCTCGCCATCGGCGCCTCCGGCGGCGGCATCCGGGCGACGGCGTTCGTGCTCGGTGGCCACCAGGCGGTGCAGGCGGCGGCGGCGGACCTCCGGGTGAGCGGTGAGGACAGCGAGCCGCACGTGTTCTCGGTCAGCGGCGGCAGCTACATCGCCGCGGCCCTCGCCCTGCGGCGCACCTACGACGAGAACGGTGCTCCCCGCCCGCAGGGGGACGCCGGTCGCGCGTGGGGCTCGGCGTACGCGATGGACTCCCCCGAGCTCGAGCGGCTCCGCCGCCACACCCGCTACCTGTTCGAGCCTGCCGGACGAGCGCTCGACGGGATGGTGGCGCTGGTCTCGGGCGCGCTGGCCAACCTGGTGATCGTCGCGGTGGTGCTGCGGTTCCTGGCGTGGCTCAGCGTGCAGCTCGGGGTGACGGTGACGCTGGTCTCGACCCGGGCGGGCGCGTGCGAGCAGCCACCCGGCCTCGGCCTGGCCTGCGGCTGGGGCACCACGGAGTGGCTCTGGCTCCTGGCGCCGTCGCTGGCGCTGGTGGCCGCGGTCGGCGTGGTCACCGTGCGCGGATGGCGCAGCACCCGGGCCTTCGACGACGGCGACGCCAAGGCGATGGTGCGCGCCGACCGGCGGCTCTCCGGCGCCGAGACGCTGCGTCCCCGGCTGCTGCTGCTCGCCGTGGTCTGGATCGTGCTCAGCGCCGGCCTGCCCGCGGCGGCGGTGGGGGTCTCCCGGATGGTCACCGCCAACCAGCCCACCAACCTGGTGGCCGGCGTGCTGCACTCGGCCGGGTTCGCCACCCGCGACATGTGCATCGACGCCTTCGAGACGAGCGTCGAGGCGGCCACCGACGTCGCCAACGACCAGGCCCGGATCAGCCCCGACGAGAAGCGCGAGGTCGGCGCCGGTGCCTGCGGGGTGGAGACGACCGTGGCCAGGACGGTCGACTCCAAGGGCACGGCCGACCCCGCCGACGACGTCGTCCAAGGTCCGGACCCGCAGGCGGCCCGTGACCTGATCGGCTACTCCAACGTCGCCGGGCCCGCCACCGGTGTGGGGGCCCTGCTCACGGTGGTGCTCTGGTTGCTGCGGCGCGGTCCGAGTCCCGAGAGCCATGCCTCGGCCACCTGGTGGAGCCGGCTCAAGCGGGTGCTGTTGACGTGGCTGCCACTGATGATCGTGGGCGCGGTGGCGCTCTATGCCGTGCTGATCTGGAGCTTCGGGCTGATCGTGAACATGGACACCGACTACCGCGGGTGGACCGCGCTGTTGACGGTGGCCGGACTGACGCTCGCCTTCCTCGTCGACGCCAACGCCACCTCGATGCACGGCTTCTACCGCAGCCGGCTCTCCGACGCCTTCGCCGCGACGGTGGACCGCGACGGCAACGCAGAGGCACTGCCGAGCGAGCAGGTCTACCGGTTCTCCGACATGGCCGCCGCGCCCGCCGACGACGGCAGCCCCCCGCGTCCCCAGGGACCTCGGCTGCACATCGTGAGCACGCTGAACTCCCAGAAGCCCAACGAGGCACCGACCATGCGCGGCGGGTTCCCGCTCGTCTTCGGCCCCGAGGAGGTCAGCCTCTACCGCGAGGCCCGCACCCAGGTGGTGGTGCCGACCCGGGAGTACGAGGACTTCGCCGGCTCCGGTCGGGTCTCGGTGATGGCCGCCGTCGCGATCAGCGGTGCGGCGATCTCGCCGCTGATGGGCCGGTTCGCGGTGCAGATGACGCCGTACCGGTTGCTGCTGGCGATGTTCAACCTGCGGATCGGCTCCTGGGTGCGCAACCCGATGCACGCCGGGGCGATGACCCCGCCCGTCAACTGGGACTCGTGGATGTGGATGACCCGGCACCCAGGGCTGTTCAACGTCGCAGCAGAGGGTGCCGGCAGCACCTCCGCCGACGAGCGCTGGATCTACCTCAGCGACGGCGGCCACCTCGACAACACCGGGCTGGTCGAGTGCGTCCGGCACTGCGTGGTCACCGGCCAGGGGGGACGGGTGCTGGTCCTCGATGCGAGCAACGACCCGGTCGACAGCTGGGCCGCGGTCGGCGACGCCGTCGCGGTGATCCGCTCCGACCTCAACCTCGACCTGCAGCGCACCGACCTCACGACGATGCCGCCGTGGGCGCGCCGCTACCGCGGTCCGGGTCTCGACGTGGTCGTCTGCAAGGCGATCCGCACCCAGGACCCCTCGGGCACCAAGGACACCGAGTGGTGGGACCAGCTGCCGCCCAACGTGCAGTCGTTCCAGCTGGTGCACAAGGACTTCCCGCGCTCGTCGACGGCGCGCCAGAAGTTCGGCGACCTGGAGTTCGAGGCCTACCGTGGGCTCGGGTTCGCCAGCGTCGCGAGCGCGCTCGCCGCGGCCCGCTGGAGCAGGGCACCGGCGGCACAGTGAGGCGCACCGGGTCGAGGCCGTCCGGTGGGTTCAGGCGGCGGAGGTGCCGAAGGGGAAGGCGGCCAGCACCCGGTCCTGCCCGTCCTTGAGGAGGAGCCGTGCCTCGCGCGCATGGGTCTCGATGGGCGCCGAGCTGACCCCGTCGGGGACGATCAGGTGCGCCACGTTGGCGTCGAACGCCGGCGAGGCGGTGACCACCTCGGGGAAGGCGCGGCGCAGCTCGGCGGCGATCCGGCGGAAGGCCGCGACCGGCTGGGGCGGCAGGTAGCTCGGGCCGTCGGGGAAGCGGGCGGGCTCGCCCAGGGCGAAGGCGAACGACGTCACACCGGCGAAGAACTCCTCGAGCTCGTCGAGCACGCCTTCGTCGATCTGGGCCAGGGAGAGGAAGGGGTCGACGAGGGTGACCCAGGGGGTCCCGGTGACCGCCTCGGCGGCCGGGACCGGGATCACCAGCGCCGTCCGGGCGTTGCGGGCTTCCACGTCCGCCACCGTAGTCGGCGCTCTAGGGTGTCCGCATGGGTTCCGGGCACGGTCACCACCACGGTGTGGACCACGCCGGGGGCCGGGCACTGGACCGAGGGCGTCTCCGGCTGGTGCTGCTGGTCACCCTCACGGTGGCGGTGGCGCAGTTCGTGGGCGGGCTGCTGTCCGGCTCGCTCGCGCTGGTCGCCGACGCGGGGCACATGGTCACCGACGCGGCCGCCGTACTGCTGGCACTGTCCGCGTCCTACGTCGCCACGCTGCCGGCCAACCCCAGACGGACCTTCGGCTACCACCGCGCCGAGATCCTCGCAGCCCTGCTCAACGCTCTGGTGCTGCTCGGCGTGGGCGGGTTCCTGGTGTACGCCGGGATCCGCAGGCTGGCCTCGCCCGCCGCCGTCGACGCCCCGCTGATGCTGGCCTTCGCCGTCCTGGGGCTGGTGGCCAACCTGGTCTCGCTGGCCCTGCTCTCGGCGCGCCGCAACGAGTCGCTGAACCTGCGCGGTGCCTTCCTCGAGGTGCTCGCCGACGCGATGGGATCGGGCGCGGTGATCGTGGCCGCGGTCGTGATCGAGCTGACCGGCTTCGAGCGCGCGGACCCGATCGCCTCCCTGCTGATCGCCGCCCTGATCCTCCCGCGCGCCTGGTCGCTGCTGCGCGACTGCCTCGCGGTGCTGCTCGAGTCGGCGCCGTCCGACGTCGACATGGACAGCGTCCGCGACCACCTCATCGGGGCAGCGGGCGTGGTCGACGTGCACGACCTGCACGCCTGGTCGATCACCACCGGGATGCCGGCGCTCTCGGCGCACGTCAGCGTCACCCAGGCAGCCCTGGACGAGCGCGGTGTGGGGCAGATCCTCGACGAGCTGGGGCAGTGCGTGGCCGAGCACTTCGGGATCGAGCACGCCACCTTCCAGGTCGAGCCGGAGAGCCACCAGGAGCACGAGCCGGGCCTGCCGCACCACTGAGGCGACCGGGCCTGCGGTCTCGCCCGCTGGCCCGGGTGGTGGAGATCGTGTTCGCGATTGTGATACCCGTTGTCCACCCAAATGGGGCGCTGGTCCGACGATCCGAAGGAGCCTGCACGTGTGGCAGTTCATCGAGGACCGGCGGGTGCAGATCCTCATCAACGCCTTCAACCACGCCTACCTGGTGGTGCTGGCGATCCTGATCGCCACCCTGATCGCGGTGGCGCTGGCGATGGTGATCACCAGGCTGCCCAGGCTGGAGCCGGTCGCCAACGCGGTCAGCGCCGTCGGCCTGACCATCCCGTCGTTCGCCCTGATCGGGCTGCTGCTGCCCGTGACCGGGCTCGGCGCCACGACGGCCCTGATCGCGGTGACGTTCTATGCCGCGCTGCCGATCCTGCGCAACGCCGTCGTCGGACTGGCCGGGGTGGACGCCAACCTGCTGGAGTCGGCGCGCGGCCTGGGCATGGGCGAGGTCGCCTCGATGTTCCGGATCCGGCTGCCCCTGGCCTGGCCGGTGATCCTGGCCGGCATCCGGGTCTCGATGCAGATGTCGATGGGGATCGCCGCGATCGCGGCCTACGTCCTCGGCCCGGGCCTGGGGGTCTCCATCTTCGTCGGGCTGGCCCAGATCGGCGGCAAGAACGCCGTCAACTACGCCCTCGTGGGGACCATCGGCATCGTGATCATCGCCCTGCTCCTCGACCTGCTGCTCCTCGCCCTCGGCAGGGTGACCACCTCGAAGGGAATCCGTGTCTGAGATGACCACCACCCAGAGCACCTCCAGCGACAGCAGCGGCAACGGCGGCGAGATCAGCGGGGCGGAGATCCGGCTCGAGGACGTCACCAAGCGGTACGGCGGTCAGAAGGCCGCCGCCGTCGACGGGCTCAGCCTGACCATCCCCGCCGGCGAGATCGTGATGTTCGTCGGGCCGTCGGGGTGTGGCAAGACCACGTCGCTGAAGATGATCAACCGGCTGATCGAGCCCACCTCGGGCACGATCACGATCGGCGACGACGACGTACGCAAGCAGAGCGCCGACGAGCTGCGCCGCCACGTCGGCTATGTGATCCAGGGCGGCAGCCTGTTCCCGCACATGACGGTGGCCAAGAACATCGCGATCGTGCCCAAGCTCCTCGGGTGGGACGCCAAGCGCATCGACAAGCGGGTCGAGGAGCTGCTCGAGCTGGTCAACCTGGACCCGGGCAAGTATCGCGACCGCTACCCGCGCGAGCTCTCCGGCGGGCAGCAGCAGCGCGTCGGTGTCGCCCGCGGCCTGGCGGCCGACCCACCGGTGATCTTGATGGACGAGCCGTTCGGCGCCGTCGACCCGATCACCCGCCAGCGGCTGCAGGACGAGCTGCTCAGCATCCAGCGCAGCCTGCGCAAGACGATCGTGTGCGTCACCCACGACATCGACGAGGCGATCAAGCTCGGCGACCGGATCCTGATCCTGCAGGAGGGTGCGCAGGTGGCGCAGTACGACGCCCCGGCCACCCTGCTCGCCGACCCCGCCAACGACTTCGTCAGCGACTTCGTGGGATCCGGGTCGAGCCTCAAGCAGCTCACGCTCTCGCGGGTCTCCGAGATCGGGATCCACGAGGCGACCACCGCCCGGGTGGGCGACCCCGCCCGGGAGGCCATCGAGCGCGCGCGCTCCGCCGGTGACGACTCACTGGTGGTCCTGGACAGCCGCGACCGGCCGACGGCGTGGGTCTGGCTGCGCCAGATCAAGGGCGAGACGCTGCACGAGGGCGACCGCGAGGCCCTGGTCACCCTGGACGAGCGGGCCACGCTCAACGACGCGCTCGACACGATGCTCACCTCGAGCCACAGCGCGGCGATCGTCACCGGTGACAACGACCGCTACCTCGGCATCGTCGACTTCGGTGCGGTGGTGGACCACATGCGCTCGATGCAGAACGAGGCCCAGGACCGGCAGGCGAGCAAGGTCACGGCCGAGTCCAACCCCGAGGACGACCACGACGAGGACGCACCGATGGACGACTCGGGGTCGGTCGATGAGTGACCTGATCCCCGCAGCCCTCAAGGAGCGGCTGGCAGGCGACTCCGAGAAGACCAAGCTGCTGGGCGAGTCGCTGCTGCTGGCCCTCGGGGTGCCGGTCGTCGTGGTGCTCGGCTTCGCGGGCTACGCGATCTGGCACGAGACCGCCGACCTGGACTCGGTGGAGGAGAGCGCGCTGGGCTGGACCGCGGTCTGGCAGGCGATCGGCGAGCACGTCGAGCTGACGGTGGTCTCCGCGCTGGTGGTGGTGCTGATCTCGGTGCCCCTGGGGATCATGCTGACCCGGCCCGGCTTCAAGCGGGCCGCTCCCGCGGTCGTCGGGTTCGCCAACGCCGGGCAGGCGGCGCCGTCGATCGGGCTGATCGTGCTGCTGGCGATGTGGCTCGGCCCCGGCTTCAAGACCACCATCGTGGCGCTGACCATCTACGGGATCCTGCCGGTGCTGCGCAACACGATCACCGGGCTCCAGGGGGTCAGCCCCACCCTGGTCGAGGCCGGGCGCGGCGTCGGGCTCTCCAACTTCGACGTGCTGCGCCGCATCGAGCTGCCGCTGGCGCTGCCGGTGATCATGGCCGGCATCCGGACCGCGCTGGTCCTGCTCGTCGGCACCGCGGCCCTGGCCACCTTCATCAACGGCGGCGGTCTGGGCGGCATCATCACCGCCGGGATCAGCCTCTACCGCTACTCGGTGATGGTCTCCGGGGCCGTGCTCGTCGCCCTGCTGGCCCTGCTCGTCGAGTGGCTCGGGCGCGTGCTGGAGCTGCTCACCCGACCGAAGGGAATCTGACGGTGCGCCTCTCGTCCCCGCCGACCCGCTCGAGGCCGGCACGCGTGCCACTCCTGGTGGCCCTGCTCACGGCTGTCCTGCTGGCGACGTCGGGCTGTCTGGGCCTGGGCACCGCCGGCGGCTTCGTGCCGACCGGCAAGCTCGCCGGACCCCTGGAGGGCACCGAGTCGCTCGAGGGCGCCACCATCTCGGTGGGCTCGAAGAACTTCTCCGAGAACGTGCTGCTGGGCAAGATGGCGATCATCCTGCTGCAGTCGGCGGGCGCCACGGTCACCGACCTGACCAACATCCCGGGCAGCGCCTCGGCGCGCGAGGCCATGCTCAACGGCCAGATCCAGGGGATGTGGGAGTACACCGGCACCGGCTGGATCACCTACCTGGGCCACGAGAAGCCGATCCCCGACGAGCAGAAGCAGTACGAGGCGGTCCGCGACGAGGACCTGAAGGAGAACGACCTGGTCTGGCTCAAGCCGGCGCCGATGAACAACACCTACGGCTTCGCGACCACCCAGGAGGTCTTCGAGAAGTACAAGATCACCAAGCTCTCCGAGCTCAACAAGGTGCCCGTGGCCGAGCGCACGTTCTGCGTCGAGTCCGAGCTGATCAACCGTCCCGACGGACTCAAGGGCATGCTGGAGAAGTACGACGTACCGCTCGGTGACCCCAAGGGCGTCCCGCGGCAGAACCTGAAGACCTTCCAGACGGGCGCGATCTACGACGCCACGGCCAAGGGGGCGTGCACCTTCGGCGAGGTGTTCACCACCGACGGCCGGATCGTGGCGCTGGACCTGAAGGTGCTCGAGGACGACCGGAACTTCTTCCCCAAGTACAACGTGTCGTTCGTGGTCGGCGAGCAGACGGCCAAGGACTACCCCCAGATCCAGGACCTGATCGCGCCGGTCGCCGAGAAGCTCACCGACAAGGTGCTGCTCGGGCTGAACGCCGAGATCGACGTGGAGGGGCGTGAGCCCGCCGACGTGGCGTTCGAGTGGTTGAAGAAGGAAGACTTCCTCACCGACCAGTAGCGGCCGGGCAGGTCGTGCGTGCGACCTTGAGTAGCCGGGCTCATGTGCGCGGGGTCCGATCTGCGTCACCATGACTGCATGAATGATCCTGATGCAGCGCGCGTCGTCGACTCCCTGGTGGCGGCCGAGCTCCTCGACCCCTCGGTGCGTGCCCGTGCGGTCGAGGTCGTGACCGGCTCGCTGGCCGGCCCCTCGTTCCCACCGGCCGGGGGTCCAGAGCCCTCCGCGGCGGTGCGTGGGCTGCCCCGGCTCGTCGAGGTGGTCGCCTACCTCGGTGGGGCGCTCGTGCTCGCCGCCGGTGCGCTGTTCCTGTTCGAGGAGTGGGGCAGCCTCGGATTCGGCACTCGGGTGACCCTGCTCGGCGTGGTCGCGGTGGTGCTCGGTGCCGCTGGGCTGCTCGGCTCGCGCGGCCTCGACGGTGGGTCTCGGGACCAGCGGCACGACGTACGCCGCCGCCTCGCCGGCTCACTGCTCACCGGCGCCGCCCTCGCCGTCGCCTTCCTGGTCGGCCACGTCCTCGAGCAGGTGCTCGACCCGGACTACCGCGGCGTGTTCTGGCCGGCCGTCGTCGGCGCCGCTGCGGGTGTCGTCGTTGCGGCGGCCGGCTATCTCCGGGCCTCGACCGCGGTCGGCCTGGTCGGGCTGATGGCGGGCCTCCTCACCGCCGTCGGCACCCTGGTCGACGGGATCGACACGCTCGGCAGCAGCGGCGACGCCTTCGGGGTCGCACTGTTCGCGATCGGTGCGCTGTGGCTGGTCGCGACCGAGGCGGGGCTCTTCCGCGAGCTCACCATCGCCCGCACCCTCGGTGTCGGGGTCGCGCTCTTCGGCGCACAGGTGCCCGCCATCGACGGCACCCACGCCTGGCTCGGCTACGCCCTCACGCTGGCGGTGGCGGTCGCCGGGATCGCGGTCTACCTGCCCCGGACGGCCTGGCCCTACCTGGCCGGTGCCGTGATCGCCGTGACGCTGGTGGTGCCCGAGGCGGTCTCGGACTGGACCGACGGCTCCCTGGGCGCGACCGGCGGGGTGCTCGTCGCCGGGATCACCCTGCTGGCCGCCTCGTTCGCCGGCTACCGCCTGCGCGCCGAGGCGACACCCGCGGGCTGAGGAGGTTGCTTGCGCGGTCGATCGGGCGCACCAGGTGAGCCGGATCGACCGCACAACCCGTGGGACCCCCGTGCTCAGCCCTGAGCCGCCGCGAGGCGCACGCCCTGCTCGATCGCACGCTTGGCGTCGAGCTCGGCGGCCACGTCGGCACCGCCGATCAGGTGGGCGGTGCGGCCGGCGGCCACCAGGTCGTCGTAGAGCCTGCGCACCGACTCCTGGCCGCTGCACAGGACGACGTCGTCGACCTCGAGGAGGCGGGGTACGCCGTCCACGGTGATGTGCAGCCCGTCGGCGTCGATCCGCTCGTAGCTGGCGCCGCTGACCTGCTCGACGCCGGACTGCTTGAGCACCGCGCGGTGGGCCCACCCGGAGGTCTTGCCGAGGTCCTTGCCGATCATCGTGCTCTTGCGCTGGACGAGGAAGACCTCCCGCGCCGGCGTGCGCGGCTTGCGCTCGGTGAGCCCGCCGACGAACAGCGACGGGTCGCCGACGCCCCAGTGCGCCAGCCACTCCTCGAGGTCCTCCTCGGTGTGGGTCAGCCAGACCGAGACGTCGACCCCGATGCCACCGGCGCCGATCACGGCCACCCGGTCGCCGGGCACCGCCGAGCCGTTGAGCACCGCGGCGTAGGACAGCGCGCGCTCGACCCCGGGGATCTCGGGGATCCGCGGCTCGACCCCGGTGGCGACGACGACCTCGTCGAAGGCGTCGAGGCTGTCCACGGTCGCGGTCACGCCTCGGCGCACGGTGACCCCGAGCACCTCGAGGCGGCGCTCGAAGTAGCGCATCGTCTCGGCGAACTCCTCCTTGCCGGGGATCTGCATCGCCAACCGGAACTGGCCACCGAGGTCGGGGTCCTTCTCGAACAGGGTGACCGCGTAGCCGCGCTCGGCGAAGGAGGTGGCCGCGCTCAGCCCGGCCGGCCCGGCGCCGACCACGGCCACGGTGGGACGGGGCTTGGCGGGCACGGTCGTGGGCAGCGGCAGCAGCACCAGCTCGGTCTCGCGGCAGGCCCGCGGGTTGACCAGGCAGCTCGCCCGCTTGTTCACGAACGCGTGGTCCAGGCAGGCCTGGTTGCAGGCGATGCAGGTGTTGATCTCGTCGGCGCGACCGGCCGCCGCCTTGTTGACGAAGTCGGGGTCGGCGAGCAGCGGCCGGGCCATCGAGACCAGGTCGGCGGACCCGTCGGCGATCAGCTGGTCTGCCAGCTCGGGGGTGTTGATCCGGTTGGAGGCACAGACCGGAATCCTCACCTCGGCCTTGAGCCGCTTGGTCGCCCACGTCCACGCACCGCGCGGAACCTGGGTGATGATCGTGGGGATCCTCGCCTCGTGCCAGCCGATCCCGGTGTTGAGCAGGGTGGCGCCGGCCTGCTCGACGAGCAGGGCCAGCTCGACCACCTCGTCCCAGGACTGACCGTCCTCGACCAGGTCGAGCAGGGAGATCCGGTAGATGATCGGGAAGCCGTCGCCGACGAGCTCGCGGGTCCGGCGCACGACCTCGACCGGGAAGCGCATCCGCCGGGCCGGCGTACCGCCCCACGCGTCGTCGCGGTCGTTGGTCCGCGGGGCCAGGAACTGGTTGATCAGGTAGCCCTCAGAGCCCATGATCTCCACGGCGTCGTACCCCGCCCGCTGGGCGAGGGCAGCCGACTCGGCGAAGGCCGTGGCGGTCTTGTCGACCGTCTTGGACGACATCGCGCTCGGCTTGAACGGTGTGATCGGCGACTTGGTCGCGCTGGCGGACTGGGAGAACGGGGTGTAGCCGTAGCGGCCGGCGTGCAGCACCTGAAGTGCGATCGCCCCGCCCGCGTCGTGCACGGCGCCGGTGATCTCCTTGTGGCGCTCGGACTGCAACCGGGTGGTGAGCTCGCTGGCGAAGGGCTTGAGCCAGCCGCGCTTCGTCGGCGCGTAGCCACCGGTCACGATCAGGCCGACGCCACCGCGCGCCCGCTCGGCGAAGTACGCCGCGAGCTTGGGGATGTCCCGGGCGGTGTCCTCCAGGCCGGTGTGCATCGAGCCCATCACCGCGCGGTTGCGCAGGGTCAGGTCGCCCAGGGTGATCGGCTGGAGGAGGTGCGGGTAGTCGTTCACGGGTGTGCCTTCCGGTGGGCGTCGACGTACTCGGTGAGCCACTCGATCCAGAACAGCTCCTGCTTGATCCCGCCACGCAGGACCAGCCAGGTGTCGAGCTGCTGTCCGGTGAGTACGGCGGGGTCGGGGAACTGCTCGCGCTCGAGGTGGGCGAAGTGGGCATGGCGGGTGTGGTGCTCGGCGAGCAGCTCGCCGAGCCGGGCGAGCAGCTGCTCGCGGTCGCCGAAGGAGGCGCCGCGCATCTTCACCGCGACCTCGGAGCGCATCGCGGTCGCGGGGGTGGGAGCGCCGACCCAGTCGGCGAGCACCGCGCGGCCGGCCGCGGTCACGGTGTAGCGGCGCTCGGTGCTGCGGGAGTCGCCGGCACCCGAGCTCAGCCAGCCGTCGGCCTCCATCCGCCGCAGCACCTTGTAGATCTGCTGGTGGGTGGCGCTCCAGAAGAACCCGATCGAGCGGTCGAACCGGCGGGTCAGCTCGATGCCGGTGCCGGGTCGCTCGCGAAGCGAGACCAGCAGGGCGTGCTCGAGAGCCATGGCAGGAAGTCTGCGGGCCGGATCGCCGGTGTGCAACTGGTTGCACAGGTGCGCTGCGTCACAGCGCTGGCCGGCCGGAGAAGTTTCTGCGAATTTCCCAATCCGAGACCCCTCGGGCTCCGAACTCCGCTGTGACCCGGCTCACAGCGGGTCACTCCTCGAGGAAGAAGGAAGCGCGTCATGAGCGATCTCGACAGAAGGAAGTTGCTGGCAGTCACCGGCATGGGAGCCGTGGCCGGCTCGGTGGCACTGGTTGCGGGTCCCGCCGCAGCCCAGGCACGGCGCAGCCCAGCAAGCGCACAGGAGCCGGTGGTGGCCTTCATCGAGGACCACACCTCCGATGAGCTCCAGATCATGATCGGCGATGAGGAGGTGGTCGTGCACGACCGCGACCTCGTCACCCGGATCCTGAACGCGGCAGGGGGCAAGTAGAGATGTCCTCACACCGCGAAGCACCGGAGATCGCCAAGGACCCGGTGGCCGACAGCACCGACGTCTACGCGTTCGTCAGCCCGGACAAGCCCGACACCGTCACCATCATCGCCAACTACATCCCGCTCCAGCAGCCCGACGGCGGTCCGAACTTCTACGAGTTCGGCGACAAGGACGTCGCCTACGACATCCACATCTCCCACGATGCCCGGATGGCGGCCGACATCACCTACCGGTTCATCTTCCACACCAGGGTGCGCAACCCGAAGACCTTCCTCTACAACACCGGGCCGATCGGCTACCTGCGCGACCCGAACTGGAACCGACCGCAGCTCTACAGCGTGCAGCGCACCGAGAACGGCCGGACGGTCTTCGTCGCCCGGGCGCTGCCGGTCCCGCCGGTCAACGTCGGGCCACGGAGCACCCCGGACTACGCCACGCTCGCCAAGTCGGCGGTGCACAGGCGCGGCAACCGGACCTTCTTCGCCGGACAGCGCGCGGACGCGTTCCACGTCGACCTGGGCAGCGTCTTCGACCTCGGTGGGCTGCGGCCGTTCAACCAGGCGCACCTGATCCCGTTGGAGAAGATGGACGGGATCAACTCGGTGCAGTCCTACAACGTGCACACCATCGCGTTGCAGGTGCCGATCTCGGACCTGACCCGCTACCACAACACGCCGACCAACGTGATGAGCCCGAGTGCGGTGATCGGGGTGTGGACGCGCGCCAGCCGGCGCAAGTCGCGGATCTTCGACAAGAAGGCCGGGAAGTTCGTCAGCCGTGGTCCCTTCGTCCAGGTCTCCCGACTGGGCAACCCGCTGTTCAACGAGGTGCTCGTGCCGATGGCCGAGAAGGACAAGTGGAACTCCCGTGGGCCGCGGGGCGACAAGGCGTACGCCGAGTACGTGAACAAGCCCGAGCTCGCGGGGCTGCTCCCGGTGCTCTACCCGGGCGAGACGTTCAAGAACCTCAAGGGGTACAAGAAGCCGCGGGCCGACCTGAACGCGATCCTGCTGACCGGGATCCCCAAGGGCGTGGTGGACGGGTTCCAGAACTTCACCGGCGGCGTCGAGGCGGACGTGCTGCGGCTCAACGTCGCGGTGCCGCCGTCGAAGAAGGAGAACAAGCTGGGGCTGGTCGGTGGCGATCCTGCCGGCTTCCCCAACGGCCGGCGCATCGGTGACGACGTGGTCACCATCGAGCTGCGTGCCATCGCCGGTCTGACGATCCCGCTCGTCGACCCGTCCTACACCGTGGACGACGCGGCCAAGGCGGTCGAGGACGGGACCGTGACCGATCCCGCAACCGTGATGGACGCCTTCCCCTACCTCGGGCACCCGGGCGGGGGCTACCAGACGGTGCCCGGCACCACCTCCTCTGAGTCGCCGAAGTCGTGAGTGCGGTGAGCACGGTGGAGAACCCGTTCGCCGGGCAGGGCGCCGTCCTGCTCGACATCGGGGGCGACGTGGGTGCGCTGGTGGTGACGATGCCGGCGGCGATGGTCGACGTGGAGGTCGAGATCCGGCCCGAGGGGAGTGCGGGGGCAGCCGTCCCGCACTGGCACGGGCACGGGCACGGGGACGGGCACGGGCACTCGCACGGGCACGGTGGTCATCACCACCACCCGCACGTGGCCGTGGTCGCCCGGCCCGCGGGCGGCACGGTCGTGCCCTCGCTGGTCTTTCCCGAGCTGGTGGAGGGTCGCTACGAGCTCTACGTCAAGCAGACCCACGAGATCCACCTGCGGGTGGAGATCCGCGGTGGAGAGGTGACCACGGCCGACTGGCCGCGGTGACCTGAACCCCGGACGTGCCGGTGATTGTGACAGCGGTGCTGTCACAATCACCGGCATGACGTATGCACTGGGTCAGGGCACCGGTCCGCTGGCGGGCATCAAGGTCGTGGAGATCGCCGGCATCGGCCCCAGCCCGCACGCCTGCATGATCCTCGCCGACCTCGGCGCCGACGTGGTCCGGGTGGACCGCCCCGGTGGCCAGGCGCTCACCGGCGGGCCCAACGACCTGCTCAACCGCGGCCGCCCCAGCGTGGCGCTGAACCTCAAGGACCCCGAGGCGGTCGCGGTCGTGCTGGACCTCGTCGCGCAGGCCGACGTGCTGATCGAGGGGATGCGCCCCGGGACCACCGAGCGCCTCGGCCTCGGTCCCGAGGAGTGCCTCGCCCGCAACCCGCGGCTGGTCTACGGCCGGATGACCGGCTGGGGCCAGACCGGCCCGCTGGCCTCCTCGGCGGGCCACGACATGAACTACATCGCGATCACCGGCGCCCTGTTCGGGATGGGGCAGGACAAGGCGCGACCACACTTCCCCTCCAACCTCGTCGGCGACTTCGGTGGCGGTTCGACGTACCTCGTGATCGGGGTGCTGGCCGCGCTGCTCGAGGCCCGGGTCAGTGGGCAGGGGCAGGTGATCGACGCCGCGATCGTGGACGGCACCGCGCACCTGAACGCGATGGGCGCGAGCTTCCTGGCCGGCGGCAACCTGCGCGAGGAGCGGGCGGCGAACCTGCTCGACGGGGGGATGCCGTTCTACGACCTCTACGAGACCTCCGACGGCCGGCACATGTCCGTCGGCGCCCTGGAGCCGCAGTTCTACGAGGTGTTCGTGAAGGTGCTGGGGATCGAGGACGCGCCCGACCGCTACGACTTCTCCCAGACCGGGGAGCTGCGGCGTCGGATCGCCGAGGCGTTCGCCGACCGGACCCAGGCGGAGTGGACGGCGCTCTTCGAGGGCACCGACGCCTGCGTGGCGCCGATCGTGCCGTTGAGCGAGGCGATGGACCACCCGCACATGGCCGCCCGCGAGGTCTTCGTCGAGAACGCCGGCGTGCGCCAGCCCGCGCCCGCTCCGCGGTTCTCCCGTACGCCGGGCGCGCTGTCCCGGCCCCCCGCCGCGAAGCCCGGCATCGACACCCGCGAGGTCCTCGGCGCCTGGGGGATCGCCGACGTCGAGGGCCTGCTCGAGCGCGGTGTCGCGGTCCAGTCGTGAGCGGCCTCCTCGCCGGCGTCATACCTTCTGGTTGCCCGGAGCGCCCACATCGGATGACGTCCCGGTGAGCCGGGTGATCTCACCCACATCCCGCGCGCATTGACGATGACAGCGTTACTGTCACAATGAACACCTCACCGCCCGGCGCTCCGGCGCGCCCGCGTGAGGCATCCGTGAGTGCACCCGAGCTCCACACCGACGAAGTTGGGAAGACCTATGAGCACTGAAGCGTTCGTCTACGACGCGATCCGCACCCCGCGCGGCAAGGGCAAGAAGGACGGCAGCCTGCACGAGGTCAAGCCGGTCGACCTGGTCGTGGGCCTGCTGGATGCCATCAAGGAGCGCAACCCCTCGCTGGACGTGAACCGGGTCGACGACGTGGTGCTCGGCGTGGTCTCCCCGGTCGGCGACCAGGGTGGCGACATCGCCAAGACGGCCGCCCTCGCCGCCGGGTACCCCGACACCGTGGCCGGCGTACAGCTCAACCGCTTCTGCGCATCCGGGCTGGAGGCCGTGAACCAGGCCGCCTCGCGCGTGCGTGGCGGCTTCGAGGACCTGCTCCTCGCCGGCGGGGTCGAGTCGATGAGCCGGGTGGCCATGGGCAGCGACGGCGGCGCCTGGGCGATGGATCCCTCCACCGCCTTCGCGACCGCGTTCGTGCCGCAGGGCATCGGCGCCGACCTGATCGCCACCATCGAGAAGTTCTCGCGCGAGGACGTCGACACCTTCGCGGTGGAGTCCAACGCCCGCGCCGCGAAGGCCTGGGCCGACGGTCGGTTCGCCAACTCGGTGGTGCCGGTCAAGGACCGCAACGGCGTGGTCGTCCTCGACCACGACGAGTTCATCAAGCCCGAGTCCACGGTCGAGGGCCTCGCCCGGCTCAAGCCGTCCTTCGCGGGCATCGGGGACCAGGCCGGGTTCGACTCGGTCGCACTGGAGAAGTACCACTGGATCGAGCAGATCGACCACGTCCACCACGCCGGCAACAGCTCGGGCATCGTCGACGGCGCCGCGCTGGTGGCCATCGGCAACGAGCAGGTCGGCAAGGACCTCGGCCTGACCCCGCGGGCACGGATCATCTCCGCAGCTGTCTCCGGCGCCGACCCGACGATCATGCTCACCGGCCCTGCGCCGGCCGCCCGCAAGGCCCTGGCCAAGGCCGGGCTCGAGGTCAAGGACATCGACCTGTTCGAGATCAACGAGGCGTTCGCCGCGGTGGCGATGCGGTTCATGCGTGACATGGGCATCGACGACTCGATCACCAACGTCAACGGCGGCTCGATCGCGATGGGCCACCCGCTGGGCGCCACCGGGGCGATGATCCTGGGCACGCTCATCGACGAGCTCGAGCGCCGCGACCTCAAGCGTGGCCTGGCCACCTTGTGCGTCGGCGGCGGCATGGGCATCGCCACCATCGTCGAGCTCGTCTGAGCGCCGGAAGAACCCGAGAGGACCTTTGAAGAACATGAGCGAGTCTGCAGTCAAGTACGACCTCGGCGAGGACGGCATCGTCGTACTCACCCTCGACGACCCCACCTCCAGTGCCAACACCATGAACGAGCTCTACAAGGAGTCGATGGCCACGGCGATCGACCGGCTCTACGCCGAGAGGGACCAGGTCACGGGCGTGGTGGTCACCTCGGCGAAGAAGACCTTCTTCGCCGGCGGCAACCTCAAGAGCATGCTGGCCGCCAAGCCCGAGGACGCCCAGGCGATCTTCGAGATGGGCGAGGGGATCAAGGCCGACCTGCGTCGGCTCGAGAAGCTCGGCAAGCCCGTCGTGGCGGCGATCAACGGCGCTGCGCTCGGCGGCGGCCTCGAGATCACCCTGGCCTGCCACCACCGGATCGTGGTCGACGACCCGAAGATCGACCTCGGCCTGCCCGAGGTCACGCTCGGCCTGCTGCCCGGTGGAGGCGGCGTCACCCGGACGGTGCGGATGCTGGGCATCCAGTCCGCGCTGATGGACGTCCTGCTCCAGGGGCCGCGCTTCAAGCCGGCCGCCGCCAAGGAGAAGGGGCTCGTCGACGAGCTCGTCGCCACCCGCGAGGAGCTCGTGCCGGCCGCGAAGAAGTGGATCGCCGACAACGCCGACAACCCCGCTGCGGCGTCGAACCCGTGGGACCGCGAGGGCTACAAGATGCCGGGTGGTACGCCGAAGAGCCCTGCGCTCGCGGCCTTCCTGCCGGCCTTCCCGGCGATGTTGCGCAAGCAGACCAAGGGCGCGCTCTACCCGGCCGCGCGGGCGATCATGGCCACCGCCATCGAGGGCGCTCAGGTCGACTTCGACACCGCCAGCCGGATCGAGTCGCGTTATCTGGCCGAGCTGATCACCGGCTCGAACAGCAAGAACATGATCCAGGCCTTCTTCTTCGACCTCTCCGCGATCAACGGCGGGTCGCTGCGCCCGGCCGGCGTACCGAAGTACACCGCCACCAAGGTCGGTGTCCTCGGTGCCGGGATGATGGGGGCCGGCATCGCCTACTCCTGTGCCCGCGCCGGCATGGAGGTCGTGCTCAAGGACGTCGCCCAGGAGTCGGCCGACAAGGGCAAGGCCTACAGCGAGAAGATCCTCGACAAGGCCGTCCAGCGCGGCAAGATGGACGAGGCGAAGAAGGCCGAGATCCTCGACCGGATCACCGCCACCACCGAGGCCAACGACTTCAAGGGCTGCGACCTCGTGATCGAGGCGGTCTTCGAGGACCCCTCGCTCAAGGCGAAGGTGTTCGCCGAGATCCAGGACGTGGTCAACGCCGACGCGCTGCTGTGCTCGAACACCTCCACGCTGCCGATCACCGAGCTCTCGGGCAACGTGAACCGTCCGGCCGACTTCATCGGACTGCACTTCTTCTCACCGGTGGACAAGATGCCTTTGGTGGAGATCATCAAGGGTGCGCAGACCTCCGAGGAGGCTGTGGCGAAGGCGCTCGACGTGGTGCAGCAGATCCGCAAGACCCCGATCGTGGTCAACGACAGCCGCGGCTTCTACACCAGCCGCGTCATCGGCACGATGGTCAACGAGGGCCTGGCGATGCTCGGCGAGGGGGTGCACCCGATGTCGGTCGAGCGGGCCGCGACCCAGGCTGGCTACCCCGTCGGCACGCTGCAGCTCTCCGACGAGCTGAACATGGAGCTGATGGCCAAGATCGCCAAGGCGACCGCCGACGCCGCCGGTGACTCCTACGTGGAGCACCCCGGCACCGCCGTGGTGAACACGATGATCAAGCAGGGTCGCCCGGGCCGTGTCCGTGGCGCCGGCTTCTACGACTACGACGAGACCGGCCGCCGCGCCGCGCTGTGGCCGGGGCTCACGGAGCTGTTCCCGTCCAACGAGGAGCCGGCCGACATCGAGGACCTCAAGGACCGCTACCTGTTCATCGAGGCCCTCGAGACCGCCAAGTGCTTCGAGGAGGGCGTGATCGAGTCCGCGGCCGCGGCCAACATCGGCTCGATCATGGGCATCGGCTACCCGGCGCTGACCGGCGGCACCGTCCAGTTCATGCAGGGCTACGACGGGCCGACCGGTCACGGGCTGGCGGGCTTCGTCGCCCGCGCGGAGCAGCTCGCCGAGAAGTACGGCGACCGCTTCGCCCCGACCGCCCGACTGGTGGAGATGGCCGAGAAGGGCGAGACCTTCCCCGCCTGAGGCTCCCCCCGCCTGGGGCTCCCCCCGCCGGTCCACCCGCCGCCCCCCGCCGCCGCCGCCCGCCCGCCGAGACGTCGCATCTGAAATTTCAGATGCGACGTCTCGGCGGGGGCTGTGGGTTTCAGATGCGACGTCTCGGCGGGGTCTGTGGGCGGGGTTGTGGGTTTCAGGTGCGACGTCTCGGCGGGGCGGGGACACTGGGTCGGTGACTGGGCCCAGAGCAGACCGACCCCCTGCGGCGCGGGTCGTCGTGGAGGGCCTGTGGGTCCGGTTCGGGGCGGTCGCGGCGGTGTCGGGGATCGATCTCGCGGTGCCGGCCGGCCGGGCGACGGCGTTGCTGGGCCGCAACGGCGCGGGCAAGTCCACCACGATGCGGGTCCTGGCCGGTGTGGTCCCGCCGACCGAGGGGCGCGTGCTCGTCGCCGGGGTCGATGTGGCGGAGGACCCGCTGGCGGTGAAGCGGCTGGTCGGGTACTGCCCCGACGTCGGCGGTCTGGTGCCCCGGGCCACCCCGTGGGAGCACCTCCAGCTCTCCGCCCGGCTGCGGCGGCTCGAGGACTGGCAGGACCGTGCCCGCGACCTGCTCGAGCGCTTCGACCTCGCCGGAGAGGCGCACCGGGTGACCTCCGGCTTCAGTCACGGGATGAGCCGACGGCTCTCGGTGGTGCTGGCCGCGTTCCACGAGCCGCCGGTCCTGCTCCTCGACGAGCCGTTCGACGGGGTGGATCCCCTCGGCGTCGAGGCGACCCTGGAGCTGATCGCCGACGCCCGGGCGCGCGGGTCCGCCGTACTCGTCTCCACGCACCTGCGCGACCTGGCCGTCGCAGCCTGCGACCGCGCGCTCGTGCTGCGTGGCGGCTCCCGGGTGGCCACCCTGCACGCCGAGGAGCTCAGCGGTGAGGACGGTGCCGGTGCCTACCGTGCGCTCCTCGACTGAGGCCGGGCGTGCCGTCGCGGACCTCGCCAGCCTGCTCCGCTTCCGCGGCGCAGGTCTCTGCGCCCGGGAGTCCCGGCGACTGCGGCTCGCCGGTGGCCTCGTCGTGCTGCTGACCGGCGCCGCGATCGCCGCTCCGGCGTACCTGGGCGGGGACACCCCGCGTCCGCACAGCGGCCAGGTGCTCGCCCTGCTGCCGTCCGCGAGCCTGGCGTTCCTGGCTCTCGCGACCGTGGCCGCAGTGGCCTCCGGCGGGGGCCGTGAGCTGGTTCCGCGCGACCAGGCCGTGGCGTTCCCGGTCTCGGGCCTGACCGAGCACCTCGGGGCGCTGCTGCTCGCTCCCCTCAACATCGCCTGGCTGGTGCAGGGCTGGGCGCTGCTCGCCTCCGCCTCCTACGCCCTGGGGCCTCCGGGCCTGGTCGCCTACCAACTGCCGCTGCTGCTGTGGCTGCTGGTCGCCACGGCGCTGGCCCAGGTCGCCGGCTGGGCCTCGGAGGGCGTACGCCGGGGCCGGCGGGGCACTGCGGTCTTCCGCCTCGTGGTCATCGGCTCCGCCACCCTGGCCGCGGCCCTCGTCGTCACCGGCCAGCTGGCGGGCGCACTCGACCGCAGCCCGACGGTCTGGTTGCTGCGCCTGGTGCTGGACGGGCAGGCCGGCAGGTGGGCGGCGTGGTCGGTGGGCGTGGCGGTGCTGGTGCTGCTGGGGGCAGCGGCCACCATCGTGGGCGCCGTGCCGGCCCGGTGGGCGCTGAGCCGGCCCATGCGCGAGGAGCTGCGCCTGGAGTCCGGACACCAGCGGGCGCGCGCACTGCCGGGCTCGGACTTCGCGATGCTGCTGCGGATCGACCGCGCGGCGGTGTGGCGCTCGGTGCCGCTTCGCCGGGGGCTCGTGGTGCTCGCCCTGATGCCCGGCGGCGTCGCACTCGCCGGCGACCTCGACTGGGCGATGGTCACGGTGCTGCCCGGGCTGGTGGCCTCCGGTGGCGCGCTGCTGTTCGGGGTGAACACCTGGTGCCTGGACGGTCGCGGGGCGCTGTGGCGCGAGAGCCTGCCGGTCTCCCCACGAGCGGTGTACTACGTCCGGGCCACGTTGCTGTTCGAGGTGCTGGCCGGGTCGGCGGCGGTGACCCTGGCGCTGGCCGCCCTGCGCGCGGGCCGACCGACCATCACCGAGCTCGTCGCCGTGCTGTGCGCGCTGAGCGTGATCACCGTCCAGGTGGTCGCCGCCGCGATGCGCTGGAGCCTGGCCCGTCCGTTCTCCGTGGACCTCCGCAGCGCCCGTGCCACCCCGGCCCCGCCGGTGGTGATGGTCGGCTACAGCGCGCGGCTGGCCACCGTGACCACGGTGACCGGGCTGGTCTTCTCCGGGCTGGCCCGCACCGGCGACCCGGGGGTGACGCTCCTGGTCGCGGCCGGGATGCTGGTCTGGTCCCTGTGGCGGCTGGAGCGCACGGCGCAGCGCTGGGAGCGACCGCTGGAGCGTGCGCGCGTGGTCACCGCCGTGGCGGGCTGAGTCGTTCGGCGACAACGGACTCCGCGGGTCCGTAACCTGATGGTTCGGCACTCGTTGTCCGATACGCCATGTATGGGAGAAACTTCCCTTGGGGGCCTGGCCCAGGCCCCCTCAAGGCTCGACGTTACGGAGAACCGATGAAGCAGGCTCTGGCCGCCGCGATGATCACCCTCGCGACCCTCCTCGTCGCCGTGGGCACCGCCGCACCCGCGCAGGCCTACCCCGAGCCGGCCGTCAAGGTCTCGATCAGCGACCAGATCGTGGTCGGCGGGCAGAAGCTCGTCGTGAAAGCGTCGGCCAACGTCTCCTGCGCGTGGACCGCCACCTTCAACGGCCAACGGCGCACCGGGGCCGGCAAGAGCTTCACCGCCAGCTTCCGGGCACCCAAGGTCAAGAAGAAGACCGTCTACCCCCTGACCGTGACCTGCACGTACGCCGATGCCGCCGCACCGCGCGCCGCCGCGGACAAGGCCGGCACCTCGACGGTGACCCGGACGTTCCAGATCACCGTGCTGCCGCCCGACGGGCGGGGCTCCCAGGGTGGCGACAACAGCACCGGCCCGGGGGGTCTGCTGCCCGGCACCGGTGGGCCCAGCTCGTGGCTGCTGCTGGGCGGTCTGGCCCTGCTGCTCGCCGGTGCCGCTGCTCTCGCGGTCGCTCGTCGCCGCGCACGTGGCCACTGAGACCCCGCGCCGGCCACGGCGCTCCTCGTTCCGCCGCCGACCGCTGAGGTCGGTCGGCCTGCTCATGGGGCTGCTGCTGGTCGTGCTGGTGGCCGTCGCCGGCTACCAGGCCGCCCGCGCCGCCCTGGCACTGCGCTCGGTCCGGACCGAGGGTGCCGCGATGCAGGCCCAGCTCGTGGCCGGCGACTTCGCCGCCGCCCGCCGTACGCTCGGCGCCCTGAGCGGGCACGCCGCCACCGCGCGGGACCAGACCGACGGCGTCGTGTGGGACCTCGCCGCACGGCTGCCGCTGCTGGGCGACGACGTCGGTGCCGTGCAGACCGTGGCCGGGGTGATCGACACCGTGAGCCGCAAGTCGCTGCCCTCGGCGATCGCGCTCTCCGAGGCCATCGACGCCGGCACCTTCCGCCCCCGTGACGGCCAGTTCGACCTGTCCGCGATCGAGCGCCTCCAGCCCACGATCGGCGCTGCCGACACCGTCGTGGCCGCCCAGAACGACCGGCTGCAGGAGCTGGACCCGGCCCACCTGCTGCCGGTGCTGCGCCCGGTCGTCACCGAGCTCCAGGAGCGGCTCTCCAGCGCGGCCACCGCGGCCGACGCCAGCTCCCGCGCGGTGCGGCTGCTGCCGGGCATGCTCGGCCGGGACGGGCCGCGCACCTACCTGCTCGTGGTGCAGAACAACGCCGAGATCCGCGCCACGGGCGGCCTGCCCGGGTCGTTCTCGGTGCTGCGTGCCGAGGACGGCAAGCTCGAGATGGGGTTCCAGGGCGCGGCCGAGGACGTCGGCGCCCGTGACAGCGAGCAGTACCTCACCGACGACGAGCGCGCGGTGTACGGCGACACGATGGGCACCGACGTCCGCGACGCCAACCTGACCCCCGACTACCCCCGCGCGGCGGAGCTGATCAGCGCCAGCTTCGAGGCCAGGCGCGACACCACCGTCGACGGCGTGATCGCCGTCGACCCCACGGCCCTGGCGGCGGTCCTGCGGGGGACCGGTGCGGTCGACCTGAAGTCGGGTGAGACCCTCGAGGCCGACAACGTCGTGGCCAAGCTGCTCAACCACACCTACAGCCGGTTCGAGGACCCCAAGCAGCAGAACGACTACTTCGCCGATGTCGCCCGGGCCACCTTCGATGCGCTGATGACCGGCAGCGGCGACCAGCAGACCATCCTGCGCGGGCTGACCAAGGCGGGTCGGGAGCACCGGCTGCTGATCTGGTCCGACACCGCCGAGGAGCAGGACGTGATCGCGGGGTCCGCCGTGGCAGGTGCCCTGCCGGTCGAGACCGGCACCTCGCCCCACGTGGGGATGTACCTCAACGACGCCACCGCGGCCAAGATGGAGTACTACCTCGACTACCGGGCGGCGCTCACCTCCAGCCAGTGCACCGCCAAGGGCCAGCAGTCGCTGGAGGCCTCGATGCTGCTGGAGTCGACGGTCCCGGAGAAGTACAAGTCGCTCTCCGAGTGGATCCTCGGCTTCGGCGACTACGCCCCCCAGGGGTCGATGCAGATGAACCTGCGGATCTACGCCCCGTCGGGTGGGGACATCACCCAGGTCACGGTGGACAGCCGGGCCGTGCCGGTCACCGCCGACACCCACGAGGGTCGCCAGGTCGCCACCGTCCCGCTGCTGCTCGGTCCCGGCCAGAAGATGCTGGTCGCCGCGACGATCCGCGGCGCGGCCGGACAGCGCGGCGACGCGGTGCTGGACTTCACGCCGGGGATGCGCAGCCAGCCGAACGGCGTACGGGTCCCCAGCGCCTGCGGCTGAGAGCAGCGCCTGCGGCTGACCGTCCCGTAGGGCCATCGGTAGGGTCGCGAGCATGGACTTCTCCCCCTCACCCCGCGCGGCCGAGCTGACCGCCCTCGTCGGCGACTTCGTGACCAGCGAGATCGAGCCCGTCGCCGCCGACTACCGCCGCGATGTCTCGGCGGCCAGGGAGGCGGCCAAGGAGGCGGCCGGGGAGGCGGCCGGGGAGGCGGCCGGGGAGGCGGGGGAGTGGCGCGAGTCGCCGATCCTCGGTGAGCTGCGCGCGAAGGCCCGCGCCCAGGGGCTGTGGAACCTCTTCCTGCCGGTCGAGCACACCGGCCACTACGCCGAGCAGTACGGCACCCACGGTGGGGCCGGCCTCTCCAACCTCGACTACGCCCCGTTGGCCGAGCAGATGGGCCGGGCGACCTTCCTGGCGCCGTACGTCTTCAACTGCAACGCCCCCGACACCGGCAACATGGAGGTGCTGCTCAAGTACGGCACCGACGAGCAGAAGGCCACCTGGCTGGAGCCGCTGCTGGACGGGCAGATCCGCTCCGCGTTCACGATGACCGAGCCGGCCGTGGCCTCCTCCGATGCCACCAACATGGAGGCGACCGCGGTCGTCGACGGCGACGAGGTCGTGATCAACGGTCGCAAGTGGTGGTCGACCGGGGTGGGCCACCCCGACTGCAGGATCTTCGTGTTCATGGGGCTCAGTGACCCCGACGGCGACCGCCACCACCGGCACACGATGGTGCTGGTGCCGCGGGACACCCCCGGGGTGAAGGTCGAGCGGCTGCTCTCCACGATGAGCGAGTACGACGAGCCGGTCGGCCACGGCGAGGTGAGCTTCGAGGACGTCCGGGTGCCGAAGGAGAACATCCTCCTCGGCGAGGGACGTGCCTTCGAGATCGCCCAGGGTCGGCTCGGGCCGGGCCGGGTGCACCACTGCATGCGTCTGATCGGACAGGCCGAGGTGGCCCTGGAGATGGCGATCAGGCGGGGGCTGGAGCGTTCGGCGTTCGGCAAGCCGATCATCAACCTCGGCGGCAACCGGGAGCGCATCGCCGACGCCCGGATCGCGATCGACCAGGCCCGGCTGCTGGTGCTCAACGCCGCCTGGAAGCTCGATGTCGGCGGAGCGCTGAACGCGCTCAGCGAGGTCAGCCAGATCAAGGTGATCGTGCCCAACGTGACCCAGCAGGTCGTCGACATGGCGATCCAGCTGCACGGCGGCGGTGGGCTCTCCGCCGACTTCGCGCTGGCCGGGATGTGGACCAACGCCCGGGCACTGCGCCTGGCCGACGGTCCCGACGAGGTGCACCGCGGCGTGGTGGCCCGGCTGGAGATCGCCAAGCACCAGACCGGGCGTCGCTGATGGCGCGGGTGCTGGTCACCGGGGGTGCCTCCGGTCTCGGTGCCGCGCTGGTTGCGGCGTACCTCCAGCGTGGGGACCGGGTCCTCGTCGGGGACCTCCAGGAGCCGGGCGGTGGTTTCGAGACGCTCGCTGCGCGGACTCCTCGACCACCGGAGGGCGCGCACTTCCTGCGGCTCGACGTCCGCTCCGACGACGACTGGGCTGCGGCGCGCGACTGGGTGGAGCGCGAGTGGGGTGGCCTGGACGTGCTGGTCAACAACGCCGGGGTCGCGGGCGGCGGCCGGGTCGACGTGGCGAGCATGGACGAGTGGCAGTGGATCACCGAGATCAACCTGTTCGGCGTGGTCCGCGGCACCCGGACGTTCGTGCCGATGCTCAAGCAGCAGGGCTCGGGCCAGATCGTGAACATCGCCTCGCTGGCCGGGCTGGTGCACCCCGGTGGGATGGGCTCCTACAACGCGGTCAAGGCCGGGGTGGTGGCCTTCACCGAGACCTGCGCGCACGAGCTCGCCGAGTGGGGGGTCCGCTGCGCCGCAGTGTGCCCGTCGTACTTCCGCACGGGCCTGATCGAGAACATGCAGGGCAGCGACACCGCCGTCGGCCAGGTCATCGGCGCCCTGGTGGCGCAGGCACCCCTGGGCCCCGAGGAGATCGCCGCGGCGGTGCTCGCCGGTCTCGACGCGGGCGAGGAGCTGATCCTCCCCGACGAGGCGGCGCGGGCCGCCTACCGGCTCAAGCTCACCGACCGGCAGGCCTACGACGAGGTGATGCGCCGCCAGGCGGCCCGGTTGAACGCGCTGGGCGCGGCGAGCGCGGCGGAGGGCGCGCAGTGAGCGAGATCGACGGCGCCTCCGCGGTGCGCGAGGAGGACAGCTTCGACGTCGAGGCGGTCCGGGACTGGCTGGCCGCGCAGGGCACCGAGCTCACCGGCGAGATCGAGGTCCGCCAGTTCGCGGGCGGCGCCTCCAACCTGACCTACTCCCTGCGCGACGCCACCCACGACCTGATCCTGCGCCGGCCCCCGGGCGGTCAGAAGGCCAAGGGCGCCCACGACATGGGCCGGGAGTACCGCATCCAGGACGGCCTGCGCGAGGTCTTCCCGCTGGTGCCGGCGATGGTGGCGCACTGCGAGGACGAGTCGGTGATCGGCTCGGAGTTCTACGTGATGCAGCGCGTCGACGGGATCATCCCGCGGCGCGACCTCCCCGACGATGTGGCGCTCAGCGAGGAGCAGACCCGTGCCCTGTGCACCAACGCCCTCGACGTGCTGATCGACCTGCACCAGGTCGACGTCGCGGCGACGCCGCTGGCCGCGATGAGCAAGGGCCGTGGCTACGTGCGCCGTCAGGTGGAGGGCTGGTCGACCAGGTTCCGCAACGCCCGCACCGAGGACGTCGGCGACTACGAGGCCGTGATGTCCTGGCTCGCCGCCCACCAGCCCGACGACGTGGCGAGCGTGCTGATCCACAACGACTTCCGCTTCGACAACCTCGTCCTGGACCGCGACGACCCGACCCGGCCCGTGGGCGTGCTCGACTGGGAGATGGCCACGGTCGGCGACCCGTTGATGGACCTCGGCGGCACGCTGGCCTACTGGGTGCAGGACGACGACGACGAGTTCTTCCGGCAGTTCCGCCGCCAGCCGACGCACCTGCCCGGGATGCTCGGCCGCGACGAGGTGGTGGCCTACTACTGCGAGCGCATGGGCTACTCCCTGAGCGCGGAGCAGTGGCGCTTCTACGAGGTCTTCGGGCTCTTCCGGCTCGCGGTGATCGCCCAGCAGATCTACTACCGCTACTTCCACCAGCAGACCACCAACGAGGCGTACGCCGTCTTCGGCCCGGCCGCCCAGTACCTCGAGACCCGCTGCCACCGGATCGTCGGCGACTCCGCGGGTGGCCCGGCCTAGTGGGGCAGCTGCTGCTGGTGCGGCACGGCCAGGCGTCGTGGGCCGCCGCCGACTACGACGTGCTCTCCGAGACCGGCTGGGAGCAGTCCCGGCTGCTGGGCAGGGCCCTGGCGGTCCGTGGTGTGCGGCCGACCGTGGCGTTGAGCGGGGGGATGCGCCGCCACCGGGAGACCGCGGAGGCCTGTCTCGGCGCGTTCGGCGACGACGTGCCGCTCGAGACCGACCCCGGTTGGGCGGAGTTCGACCACGTGGCCATGCTCGCGGCGCTGCCGGCGCCCTTCGAGGGGCGTACGCCGACCCGCGCGGAGTTCCAGGAGTGGTTCGAGGCGGCGACCGACCGGTGGACCGCAGGCGCCCACGACGGCGAGTACGCCGAGTCGTTCGAGGCCTTCACCGACCGGGTCGGCTCGGCGCTGCGGCGTACCGCCGAGGCGGTGGGGTCGGGCACGGCGCTGGTGCTGAGCAGCGGCGGACCGGTCTCGTGGGCGGTGGCCAGCCTGCTCACCGACGAGCCCGACGAGCGCCGCCGGCTCTGGCGCCGGCTGAACCCGGTCTGCGTCAACTCCGGGGTGACCCGCCTCGTCACCGGGCGCCGCGGAGTGACGATGGTCAGCTTCAACGAGCACGCCCACCTCGACGGCACCCCCGACCTGCTCACCTACCGCTGATCCGCCCAGCAGCAACGAGTCACCGGCCGATCGCGCGCGCCAGCGCCCTGGCACCACCCGGCGTGGGCAGCTCCGGCACCACCGGTGAGCCCGACGATGCCGGCCGCTCCAGGGCCACCGTGCAGCGGGTGGTGGAGATCCGGCAGACCAGGAAGTCCTCGCCGGTGAGGTCGCCGGCGTTCCACCCGGTGGCGTCGAAGAGGGCGAACCGGTCGTCGTCGAGCCACTGGAAGAGCCGGAGCCGCTCGACGATCCCGTAGCCGTAGCGCGGGGGCGCCCCGAAGACCAGGCGCCGGCCGGTGCGGGGGTCGAAGACCTGCCGGCCGGCGTCCGCGGCACCGGAGGACCGCGAGGCTGCCGATGCCTGGGTCAGGTGCCCACCGTCGACGACGAAGTCCTGCCCGACGCCGTCGGTCAGCCGCCCGGTCTCCACCGTGTCGCCGACCACGAGCATCCGGCCGCGACCGAGCAGGTCGGTGCGCAGGGTGCCGAGTGCGACCTGGCTGGTCCGGGAGTCGGCGTACTCGTGGCGGAACGGGCGCGGGGACTCGCGACCCTCGGCCGCCGAGCCCAACCCACGCCAGAGGCTGTCGGTCCAGTACACGGCCAGGTCGGTGACCGAGACGATCTGGACGCAGCGCTCGCAGCTGCCCTTGAGGTCCACCGGCACCCGCGCCACCTGCTCCTGCTCCCGGGCGTCGTAGACCACGATCTCCGGGCGGTCCCCCATCGGGTACTCGAACCAGGCGAAGTGCGACCCGGAGTTGTCCGAGACCACCCAGTCCTCGGGGCGTCCGGCGAGTCCCCAGGCGACGCTGACGCCCCGGACCACACCGGGGGCGGTGAGGCCCACCAGGACCGGCCGCGAGCCGTCGGTGAACCACACGCCGCCGTCCAGGGTGGTGAACGCGACCCCGCCGTCGACGACGTCGAGGGAGAGCACGTCCTTCCCCGTCGCGACACTGCGGCGACCCAGGTGGAGCAGACCGTCCTCGGCATAGGTCAGCGGCCGGGCCGGCCCGGCCACGCCGGAGTGCCCGCCGAGACCGACGGGACCGCGGGCAGCGTCCCCCTGCGGCAGCCCGGCCCTCCCGGTCAGGTGCTGCAGCCCGGCCCCGAGCACGACGGCAACCAGCACCGCAGCCGCGAGAGGTCGGCGCCTGAGCCGTGCCATGGCAGCCCCCGGGGTGGGTGGTGGAGGTGGGTTCGCCCCCTCGGGACAGTCTCCGCCCGCCGGCCAACCCCGGCCTAGTGGACCTCGACGGCAACCGGCTCAGCGGCGGCACGCGGCGCCTGCGGCACCGTGCGCGGCCACCAGAACCGGTCCCCGAGGAGCAGCGCGAGGGCCGGCACCAGCACGGTGCGCACGACCAGCGTGTCCAGCAGCACCCCGATGCAGATCACCACGCCGAGCTGGGCGAGCACGACGAGCGGCAGCACCCCGAGGACCGCGAAGACGGCGGCCAGCAGGATGCCGGCGCTGGTGATCACGCCGCCGGTGGCCGACAGCGCCCGCAGCATGCCGTCGCGGGCGCCGTGCCCGGTGGTCTCCTCCCAGGCCCGGGTGACCAGGAAGATGTTGTAGTCGACGCCGAGCGCCACCAGGAACAGGAACGCCAGCAGCGGCATCCCCACGTCGACACCGCCGAACCCGAACACTCCGGTGAACAGCCACCAGCTCACCCCGAGCGAGGCGACGTAGGTGCCCAGCACGGTGAGCACCAGCAGCACCGGGGCGACCAGCGAGCGCAGCAGCAGCACGAGGGCGCCGAGCACCAGCAGCAGGATCACCGGGAAGATCACCCAGCGGTCGCGGGTGGCGCCGTCGGCGGCGTCGAGCGCCTGCGCCGCCGACCCGCCGACGGAGCTGCTCCCCGGCAGGTCGTCGAGCACCGCGCGCATCCGTTCCACGGTGGCATCGGCCGCCGGGGTCTCCGGGGCCGCCTCGAGCACGACGCTGAGCTCGGTCAGGCCGTCAGCAGAGGCGCCGGGGCGGACCGAGTCGATGCCCTCGACCTCGCGCAGGGCCGCTGCCGCCCGCTCTGGCGCCCGGGTCATCACGAAGGCCGGGTCGGCGCTGCCGGCAGGGAAGTGCCGGGACAGCTCCTCCCCGGCGGAGATCGCCTCGGGCTTCTGCAGGAACTGGTCGGCGGTGGGCAGGCCGAGCCGGGTGTCGAGCAGCCCCACGGACAAGACGGCCAGCAGCAGCAGCGTGCCGGCCACGAAGGCCGCCGTACGCCGGCTCACGGCGTCGCCGACCCGGCGCCACAGCGAGCGCCCCTCGGCCAGCGAGCCCGACCCCACCCGGGGGACCTTGGGCCAGAAGACCCAGCGGCCGAAGACCAGCAGCGTTGCCGGCAGCGCCACCAGCGCGTAGAGCGCCGCCACGACGACACCCACGGCGCACGCGATGCCCAGGCCTCGGGTGGTCGGGATCAGCGACAGGGCCAGGGACAGCACGCCGAGGACGACGGTGGTGGCGCTGGCGAGCACCGCGTGGGAGGTACGCCGCAACGCGATCGCCATCGCCTCACGGCGGTCCTCATGGCTGCGCAGCTCGTCGCGGTAGCGGGAGATCAGCAGCAGCGCATAGTCGGTGCCCGCCCCGAAGACCAGCACCGACAAGATGCCGGTGGTCGACTCGTCCCATGGGATCGAGAGGCCGGCCAGCGCCTGGGTGGCCAGGACCGTCGCGGCCTGGTCGGCCACACCCACGACCAGCAGCGGGATCACCCACAGGATCGGGCTGCGGTAGGTGATCACCAGCAGGATCGCCACGACGGACGCGGTCGCGGCCAGCAGCCGGAAGTCGGCACCGTCGAAGACGGCGGCGAGATCGGCCTGGATCGCCGCGGGGCCGGTGACCGCGGCCTTGACCCCGTCGGGGACGGCGTCGTCGAGGGCGCTCCGCAGCGACTTCACGGCCTCGGCGACCTGGGTGGCTCCGGTGGCCTGCACCGCGAGCACGCTCAGCGCCGCCTCGCCGTCGGTGCTGGCCACCACGACCGGAGGCCCACCGGCTCCGGTCGTGTCCGGTACTGCGACCCGGTCCACGCCCAGCCCGCGGACGACCTCGTCGAGGCGCTCCACCATGGCGGAGTCGAGGTCGCCGGTGAAGACCACCACCGCCACCGCAGAGTCCTCGGCGGGCAGTCGCTCGCGCAGCTGGGCGGCGGTGGTGCTGTCGTAGCCGGCGGGGAGCGCGTCGTCGACGGCCGCCTGGTGAGAGGCCTGCCCGAGGCCGACGATGAGCATCACCCCCACCCCGAGGAACAGCGCGCTCACGACGGCGCCGGCTCGTCCCACGATCAGCCGCTGGATGCCTGCCATGGCGTTACACTCCCGGTACGTCTCAGTCAGTGACTAATTAAGTGAGCAATCTGGTGAAGGAAACTAGCACCGGGGCGAAGCCGGCGTCGAGTCGCGAGGATCTTCCGGGGCAGCTCCAGGAGAGCTCCACGCTCGCGGCGCTGCGCACCCTCACCAGCCTGGCCGCCCAGGTGGCGCCCTCGGTGGCCCGGCGCGCGAACCTGACGCACAACGAGCTGCGCGCGCTCGAGCACCTCATCGACCAGCCGATGGGCCCGGGCCAGCTCGGCCGGATGCTGGGCGTCAGCTCCGCCGCGGCCTCGGGGATCATCGACCGGCTGGAGGCCCGGGGCCACGCCCAGCGCGCCTCGCACGTCAGCGACGGCCGGCGTACGTCGGTGACGATCAGCCCGAGCGGACGGGCCGAGGTGGTCGGCTTCCTGATGCCGATGTTCCGCGAGCTCGCCATCCTCGACGCCTCCCTCGAGGACGGTGACCGCGTGGTCGTCGACCGCTTCCTCGCCGGGGCGATCCGGGCGTTGCGCGCGATCGTCTGATCGCCGCCCCCTCGTCGGCGGCTCGCGCGCGGTTGGCAGGATGAGCCCATGGCGACCAAGCGCAAGACGATCCTGATCACCGGTGCCAGCAGCGGGCTGGGGGCGGAGATGGCACGCCAGTTCGCAGCCCTCGGCCACGACCTGGCGCTGTGCGCCCGGAGGGTCGAGAAGCTGGAGACGCTCAAGGCCGACATCTCGGCAGCGCACCCGGAGCGCCGGGTGGAGGTCCGCGCGCTCGACGTCAACGACGACGACCAGGTCTTCGAGGTCTTCGCGGCGTTCAAGGCCGACTTCGGCACCATCGACCGGGTGGTGATCAACGCCGGCCTCGGCAAGGGCGCCCCGATCGGCACCGGTCGCCATGACGCCAACCGCGAGACCGCGATGACCAACTTCGTGGCGGCGCTGGCTCAGTCCGAGGCCGCGATGCAGATCTTCCGCGAGCAGAACGCCGGCCACTTCGTGATGGTCAGCTCGATGTCGGCCATGCGCGGGCTGCCCAAGACCCTGACGACGTACGCCGCCACCAAGGCCGGTGTCGCGCACATCGCCGAGGGGCTGCGCAACGAGATGCACGGCAAGCCGATCAAGGTGACCGTGCTCTATCCCGGCTACATCGCCTCGGAGATGAACGAGGGGGTCGCGCAGAGCACCCCCCTGATGGTCTCCACCGAGAAGGGCGTCAAGGCGATGGTGGAGGCGATCGAGAAGGAGAAGGACTCCGCGTGCGTGCCGCCGCTGCCGTGGGCGCCGATGAGCGTCTTCATGAAGCACGCCCCGCTGCCGGTGCTCAAGCGGTTCCTCTAGGAGCCGACCCCGGGTCGGGATCAGAGCGCGTCGGCCAGGGGCGCGGCCCGGCTCGACCGGAGCAGGTCGGCCACCTCGCGCTCCACCAGGATCGGGACGAACGTCCGGACCGGCCTGTCGTCGTACTCGCGGTGTGCTCGAGCCACGGCCACGTCGATCTCCTGGGGGGATCGACCCGGGAAGCGGCGCCCGAGCCGCTCACTCACCAGAGCCAGGGCTGCTGCCTCGTCTGGGTGCATGAGGGAAGTGAACACGCGCTCGGCCCGCGACAACAGGGCGACCGGTGCGGTGGAGCAGTCCGGTCTAGGAGCCGATGATCGTCTCGACGACGGTGTTCAGCCTGGCTCCCATGGGCCAGCCGGCGTAGTGGGCCAGGAAGACCACGATCTCGCGCAGCGCCGCGGCGTCGAGCTCGCCGCGGCGGTAGGCCGCACCGAGCTGGATCTCCAGCACGTCGGCGTCCCCCTGGCCCGCGAGCAGGCCGACGAGCAGCAGCCGCCGGTCGCGGTCGGCCAGGCCCGGGCGGCTCCAGATCTCGGCGAAGAGGTGGTCGGCGGTGTAGCCGAAGAAGGCACCCGGTCCGTCCTCGAAGGTCCAGCCGTAGACCTCCGACATCCGTTCCAGTCCGCGGCGGCGACGGTCATCGGTCATGGTTGCTCCTCCTCGACGGTGGTGCTCAGGCCCAGCCCGGAGGCCAGGCGCGCCAGCGCCAGCCGGGCCAGCGGGGTGGTCACGCCGAGCTCGTCGCCGAGCTCGATCGCGTGCCCGAGGTCCTTCTCTCCCAGCGCCGCGACGTGCTCGTGAACGCCGAGCCAGAAGTCGTCCGCCGCGGGCGGCGCCGTGGTCGCGCGGTGCATGATCGCGCCCGGACCGCCGGTGAGCGCGTCGGTGTGCCGGACCACCTGACCGAGGGCGAGCAGGTCGAGCCCGCCGGCCTCGGCCAGCCGTTGCGCCTCGGTGACCGCGGCGAAGGAGACGAAGTGCACCAGGTTGCGGGCCAGCTTCATCCGCGTGCCCGCCCCGATCGGCCCGGCATGGACCACGAGGGTCCCCATCCGCTCCAGGGTGCTCCGGCAGGCGGCGTACGCCTCGTCGCTGCCGCCGACCATGATCGCCAGGCTGCCGTCGGCCGCCCCGACCGCGCCGCCGCTGACCGGCGCGTCCACCAGCAGTACGCCGTGCCGGCCGGCCTGCTCGGCGAGGACCGCAGGAGTCCCGGGCGCGACGGTGGAGTGGACCACCACGGTCAGCGGGGCCGAACCCGGCCGGCGGGGCGTGGCGGCGAGCCCGGCCAGCACGTCGGCCAGCACGTCGTGGACCTGCTGGTCCTCGCGCACCATCACGCAGAGCACGTCGACCAGGCAGGCCAGCTCGCCCGGCCCGGCGGCGACCCGTGCGCCAGCGCGCTGGAGCTCGGCGACCGGACCCGGGTCGAGGTCGTGGACCCACAGCGGCGTCGCGCCACCGGTGAGCCGCAGCGCCATCGGCCTGCCGATGTTGCCCAGGCCGACGAAACCGACCGGCCGCGGGCGAGCCTCCTCAGCCATCGTGACGCTCCGCGACCAGCTTGGCCTGGAGGTACTCCTCGAAGCCGAGCACGCCCATCTCGCGGCCGTTCCCGGACTGCTTGCAGCCGCCGAACGGCGCGTCGGCGGCGAACCAGACGCCACCGTTGACCGAGATCGTGCCGGTGCGGATGCGTGCGGCGACGGCGCGGGCCCGGGCGGGGGAGGCGCTGTCGACCGACCCGGACAGGCCGTAGTCGGAGTCGTTGGCGAGCCGGACGGCGTCGTCGTCGCCGTCGTGGGCGAGCACCACCAGCACCGGCCCGAAGATCTCCTCACGGGCCACCCGCGACTCGGGCGAGAGCCCGGCGACAACGGTCGGCTCGACCCAGAAGCCGGGTCGCTCCAGCACCGAGCCGCCGGTCGCGAACCGCCCGCCCTCGGCCTCGGCGAGCTCGAGGTAGCCGGCGACCCGGTCCCGCTGGGCGGCGGAGATCAGCGGTCCGCAGACGGTGCCGGGGTCGGTGGGGTCCTTCGCGCCGATCGCCGCCATCGTGTCGGCCGCGAGCTGGACCGCCTCGTCGTACCGCCCGCGGGGGACCAGCAGCCGCGTGCTGAGCGCGCAGCCCTGGCCGGCGTGCACGCAGACCGAGAACGCCACGGTGGCCACGGCAGCGGCCAGGTCGGCGTCGTCGAGGACGATCGCGGCGGACTTGCCGCCGAGCTCGAGCAGCACCTTCTTCAGCGTCGGCGCGGCGGCCGCCATGATCGCGCGCCCGGTCGCGGTGGAGCCGGTGAACGAGACCACGTCGACCCGCGGGTCGGTGGTCAGCCTGGCCGCCACCTCCTGGGCGCGCGGCGTGACGACGTTGAGCACCCCGGCGGGCAGGTCGGTGCACTCGGCCGCGAGCCGCCCGAGCTCCGCGGCGCACCACGCGGTGTCCGGGGCGGGCTTGAGGACCACGGTGTTGCCCGCGAGCAGCGCCGGCCCGAGCTTGGCCAGGTTGATCTGGTGCGGGAAGTTCCACGGCGTGATCGCCGCGACCACCCCGATCGCCTCGCGCCGCAGCGTCCGCCGGGTGGGCACACCCATCGGCTCGGCCACCCCGAGATCGGTCTCCCAGGCGTAGCCCTGCGCGAGCTCGGTCATCCAGCGCAGCCCGTCCACCGGTACGTCGTACTGCGGGCCCGTGGTCAGGAACGCCGGAGCCCCGGCCTCGGCCGTGGTGAGCGCGCGCAGGGCGGGGCCGTGCTCGACGAGCGCCTCGTGGAGCTGGCGCACGCAGCGCAGCCGCAGCTCGAGGTCGGTCGACCATCCGGTCTCGTCGAAGGCCCGGCGGGCCGCGGTGACGGCGTCGTCGACGTCACCGGCGGTGGCGTCCGGCGCGCGGCCGATCTCGGCTCCGGTCGCCGGGTTCAGGATCGGGTACGTCGAGCCGTCGGAGGCCTCGCGCAGCGCGCCGTCGACGAGCAGCCGAGGGGTCGGGCTGCCCGGCCGGCTCATCGGGGGACCACCCGCACCGGCAACCGGGCGAAGCCGCGCACGTTGGCGGAGTAGAACCGCACCGCCCGCTCGGGGTCGGTCTCGATGGTGCGGGCGCGGCGGACGAGCTCGCGCAGCGCCACCCGGGACTCCAGCCGGGCCAGGTTGGCGCCGAGGCAGAAGTGCGGTCCGCCGCCGAAGCTGACGATCTGGCGCAGCTCGGCCTCCTCGCGATGGACGTCGAAGCTGTCGGGGTCGGTGAAGACCCGCTCGTCGCGGTTGGCGGAGCCGATGCCGAGCAGGAGCTTGGCGCCCTTCGGGGCGGTGGTGCCGTGCAGGGTGACGTCCTCGAGCAGGTGCCGCGCGAGCAGCTGGGTGGAGGTGTCGTGACGCAGGGCCTCCTCCACCCACGGATCGACCAGCTCGGGGTGGGCGAAGACGTCGTCTCGCTGGGCGGGGTCGGCCGCCAGGTGGTGGACCGCGTTGCCGAGCAGCTTGGTGGTGGTCTCGTTGCCGGCCACGACCATCAAGAACAAGAAGGCGACGATCTCGGGCTCGCTCATCTGGTCACCGCCGTCCTCCGCGGCGAGCAGCGCGCTGACCAGGTCGTCCGCGGGCCGTCGCCGGCGCTCGGCGATCAGGTCGGCGTAGTAGCCGAACAGCGTCATCGCCGCCTCCACCCCCACTGCCGGCACGTCGCGCAGGCCGGGCTCCCGGTGCACGAGCAGGTCGGCCAGCCGGCGCAGCTCGTCCCGGTCGGTCACCGGGACGCCGAGCAGCTCGGAGATCACGTCCATCGGCAGCCGCCCGGCGAAGTCGGCGATCCAGTCGAAGTCCGCGCCGGCGTCCTTCGCGCCGTCGAGAGCCGTGTCGAGGAGTCCGTCGGTGATCGCCTGGATCCGCGGCTCCAGCTCGGCGACCCGGCGCGGGGTGAAGCCTCGCGAGACCAGCTTGCGCAGACGGGTGTGCTCGGGGGAGTCCAGCGCCAGGAACGACATCGTCTGGTGCGCGTACGGCGACCAGGCGCTCTGGTCCATCGAGACGCCCATGGCGTTGGAGAGGACGTCGCCGGTCCGCAGCGCGCGGTGGACGTCGGCGTGCCGCGAGAGCACCCAGAAGTCGTGCTCCTCGTTGTGGTGCAGGGGCTCCTCGTCCCGCAGGCGGCGGTAGACCGGGAACGGGTCGTCCTGGAGGGCGTAGTCGTAGGGGTCGAAGTCGATGTGGCTGTCGATCCGGCTCGCGGCGCCGCTCGGGGCGCTGCTCGGGGTGCTGGTCGGGGTGCTGGGCGGGGTGCTGCTCGGCGTACTGGTCACGGGTGGCCCTTCATGATCACGGCGACGACGTCGTCGAGGCGCTCGGCGAGCTCGGGGTAGGTCATCAGCCCCATGCCGGTCTGCAGCAGGGCGCCGGAGAAGGCGATCAGCAGCGTGTCCAGCAGCACCGGGTCAGCCTGGTCGCCCAGCGCGAGGCGGAGGCGGTCGGCGAAGATCCCGCCGATGCGCAGCCGGAGCCGGGCGACGTCGGGGTCGTTGCCGAGCAGGCTCCTGGTGGCCGCCGCGGCCAGCGCGGGGGCCGCGGCGATCGTGGCGGCCAGGTGCCGGGTGGTCTGCTGGAGCCGCCGGGTGGGGCTCCGCCCGGTCAGCCGGGGGAGCGGGTGGGTCTCGAGGTGACGCCAGTAGAGCTCGGCGACGAGGTGGTCCCGCGAGGCGAGGTAGTTGTAGGCCGTCGCCGGTGAGACCCCGGCCCGGGCGGCCACGCCGCGGATCGTGAGGGCCTCCCCGCCGACCTGGTCGAGCTCCTCGAGAGCCGCGCCGAGCAGCCGCTCGAGGGTCTCGCCCGGCCGCCCGTCGAGCGCCCGGCGGGTTTCACCTGCGACGTCTCGGCGGAAGGGGGCGGTGGACACCTGACTGGACATGTGTCCAATCTAGAACGTGTTCTGGTTGGTTGGCAAGAGCCGCCTTGGTTGCGTGACCCGGCCGGAAGTTTCACAAGTTCTCTTGTGAAACATGCACTTCTCTGCCGTTGCAATGGCAGAGAAGTGACCGTTTCACAAGAGAACCTGTGAAACCGACAGGCCGCCGCGCCTCGATCCCCGGCGGCTCAGGCCAGGAACTGCTCGAGCAGGCCGGGTACGGCGGCGGAGGCGAGTGCCGTGGCCTCGGGGACGGGGATGTCGAGGGCGGCGTACTGCTGCTTGCCGGCGGCCGTCGTCGCGGTCAGGGTGCACAGGCCGGCCCGGCGCTGGAAGAACGACTCCTCGATGTTCCAGCCGATGATCCCGGAGCGCTGCAACACGTCCCTGCGTCCCCGCAGGGTGCCCGACGCGACCACCAGGTGCTCGCCGGTCAGGGTGTGCCCGAGCTGGCGGTAGCGGTCGAGGCCCAGCCACGCGGCGAGCGGGAGCAGCAGCAGCGCCGGGACCAGGGACGCCCAGGGCAGCGTGGACGCGCCGGCCGCGAGGCCCACGGCGACCAGCACCAGCACGGCCCCGGACAGGGAACGGACCAGGCGGCGGCGTCGCGCTGCCGGCCCGTGCGCCCGCAGCGGCACGCGCAGGGGGCTGGCGCCGTCCCCGGGGAGGCCGAGCGCGGCCTCGCCGACCCCGACCGCCACCGCGCGGGGAGCCGGTGGCACGAGCAGGGTGCTGCTGCTGCGCTCGCGCGAGGACACCCCGGTGACGACGGCGTTCAGTCGCGCCGCCCCGGCCAGGCGCAGTCCCAGCGGCTGCCCGAGCTCCAGCCCGCGGAGGCGGGCGCTCTCCAGGCTGGTCTCGGTGCGGGTGAGCAGCCCGCGCACGGTGTGCAGGGAGCGACCGCGCGCGTCCCGGGACAAGGTGAAGTCCCAGTTGGCCACCAGGTAGCCGAGGACCGCCAGGATCGCCCCGAGCACCAGGAACGAGACCACCACCAGGGCCACGGCGAGCACGATCCCCGCGCTGAGGAACCACTGCTCGAGCGTCCCGCCCTCGGAGAGGTCGAGCCCGGCACGCTCGCCGAACTGGGCGACCACGGCCAGGAGGCCGGCCGCGATCACGTTGCCCGCCGAGGTCAGCGGCGCGTAGCGGACCCAGGCGGGGTCGAAGCGCACCAGCACCTCGTCGGTGGTACGGCGGGTCACCGGCACCACGCCGGGCCCCGCGAGGAGGTCGCTCACCTGGTCGCCGAGCTGCTGGGCCGCCGTGACCCGGTGGAGCAGCGCCGTGCGCATCTCCCGGGCCGGCGCCAGCGCGAGCGAGTCCAGGGCGAACTTCTCCTCCCCGGCGCGGCCCGCGCTGGCGGTGCCGATCTCGACCCGGCCCAGTCCGAGCACCCGGTGGATCAGGGTGGAGGTGAGCTCGACTGCGCGCACCCGGTCCAGGCGCGCGGTCAGCACCTTGGTGCCGATCAGCCCCCGGCGCAGCTCCACCTGGGTGGGGGTGACGCGATAGCTCGTGGTGAAGTAGCGCAGCACCCCGAGCGCGATCGGGATCGCGATCCCGATCAGCTCCCAGGGGGCGCCCCCGCTCGACCCGCCGAGGAAGAACGCGCCCAGCACCGCGGGGAAGAACCGGACCAGCTCCTGCACGGGGTGCACGAGGAGCATCCGGGAGTCCAGGCGCTGCCACGGGACCTCGGCCGCGACCTCGGCTGTCGGAACCTGGGACGGGAGCTCGTCCGGGAGCTGGGTTGGAACCTGGGCCGGGAGCTCGTCCGGGAGCTGGGTTGGAACCTGGGTCGGAACCTGGGCCGGGAGCTCGGGTTGCGGAGGCGGTGCTTCCTGCGTCACGTGGCGTCTCCCTGCTCGGCCTCCGCACGCCGGGTCAGGTCCTCCACGAGCTGGTCGGCGACCTCCTTGGTGATCCCCTGGATCTGCAGCGGCCCGGCCGCCGAGGCCGTGGTGACCGTGACCGAGGCCAGCCCGAAGAGCCGGCCCACGGCCGTCTGCTGGTGGTCGACGGTCTGCACCCGCGACATCGGTGCGATCCGCCGCTCCCGGGAGAGCCACCCGGTCTGGGTGTAGACGGCCGTGTCCGTGCTCTCCCACCGGTGCACGCGGTAGCGCACGATCGGCATCACCACCGCATAGCCGAGGTCGACGACGGCGAGGAGGACCCAGCCCCACACCGGGACGTCGAGCACCCCGAAGCGCTCTGCGGCGACGAGTCCGGCCACGAGGAGGGCGGAGGGGATCAGCGTGCCCGCCGCCCACAGCCACGGTGCCTTGGGGGAGACCCGGTGGGCGGGCTCGCGCAGGGCCGGGTTCACAGGGGTGGAGGTCTCGGACACCACACCAGCCTGCCATCTCGGCGTACGTCGCACAGGTCGGCGCCGCGGTCTAGGCTCGCGGCATGAGCGGAAAAGTGGTGCACTTCGAGATCCCCTTCGACGACGCGGATCGCGCCCGCAGGTTCTACTCCGACGCTTTCGGCTGGGAGATCACCGAGATCCCCGAGCTGCGCTACTCCATCGTGCAGACCGGGCCCACCGGCGAGGGCGGCTGGCCCACCGATGTCGGCTACATCGGTGGCGGCATGCTGAAGCGGGAGAGCCCCACCGACCGGCCGGTGATCACCATCGACGTCGAGGACATCGACGTCGCCCTGGCCCGGATCGAGGAGCTCGGCGGGATGACCGTGCTCGGTCGCCAAGACGTCGGCGAGATGGGCTGGGCGGCGTACTTCAAGGACGTCGAGGGCAACCTGATGGGCCTGTGGCAGTCGCGCTGACCTGACCCGCCTCAGCCGAGCAGCGTGTCCATCAGCGCGCGCAGCCGGGGGATCTCCTCGGCCAGGCCCAGCGGCCCGGCCTGGTCCTCGATCATCGCCCGGAACAGCAGCGCGTGCTCGACGATGCGCGGGTCGATGTGTCCGAAGACCTCGAGCGTGACCGTGCCGTAGAGCCCGGCCCAGGCGCGCTCGAGCAGCCAGATCAGCGGGCGCAGCTCGTCGGTGATGCCGCTCAGGTCGGCCGGCACCTTGGGGTCGCGCAGGATCTCCACCAGCGTGGGGTCGAGGTCCTCGAGACGGGGGACCGGGAACTGGTAGCGGGCCCAGACCGAGAACAGCAGCTCGGAGAAGAGCAGGCCGGTCCTGGACTCGCTCTGCAGCTCCTCGATGCAGCTCACGTCGAGGTTGGTGAAGACCAGCGAGAACTCCTCGCGGTTGCGCAGCGCCCAGGAGCGGAACGCGACCGAGGCGGCCACCAGCCGGGCCGCAGGGTCGTCCTCGGGCTGGGCGTCGCGGAGCACGGCGATCTGCTCCGCCGCGCTGGCGTCGATGTCGACCGCGACCAGCCGGACCAGCTCCTCGTGGCTGTCGACGTAGCGGTAGAGCGCCGGCGGGGTCATCCCCACGCCGCTGGCGACGGCGCGCAGGGACATCTCCCCGGTGCCGGTGACCAGCTTGCGGGAGGCCTGCACGATCCGTCGCATGGTGTCGACGCGGTTCTGCTCGCGGGTCACCTCGGGCACGCTCCTTTTGTCATGGTTCGTGTGGGCTGTCCGACATTGACAATCCTGAGTTTACACCGTTAACTGTGAACGCTGTTCACTGTTTACGCCGTAAACCCTACGCGCTCCAGGAGACCCGATGTTCCACCGACTCTCAGAGATCGTCGTCCACCGGGCGAGGCTGGTGGTCTCGCTGGGCCTGCTCACCACGATCCTCGCGGCCGTCTTCGGGCTCGGTGTCTTCGGCTCCCTGGAGCAGGGTGGCTTCGACGACCCCGACTCCGAGTCGGGTCGCGAGCTGACCGCGGAGCGCGCGGCGTTCGGCAACCGCTCGGTCGACGTCGTCGCCATCTACCGCAGCCCCACCCTCGAGGTCTCCGACCCGGCGTTCCGGGCCGAGGTCGAGCAGACCCTCGCCGGGATCCCGGCCGGCACCACGACGTCGGTCTCCACGTTCTGGGACACCGAGGACCCCTCGATGGTGAGCACCGACAAGCGCGCCACCACCGTGATGATCTCCCTCGAGGGCGAGACCCAGGGCGAGACGGCCGACTTCAACGACGAGGTCGTGGCCAACCTGAGGTCGGACTCGCTGGAGACCCAGATCGCGGGCCGCTGGGCGGTCTACAAGGGCGTCAACGAGACCGTGAGCAAGGACCTGGCCCGGGCCGAGATGGTCTCCCTGCCGCTGGTGGTGATCCTCTCCCTGCTGATCTTCGGCTCGGTGGTCGCCGCCTTGATGCCGGCGCTGCTCGGCGGGATCGCGGTGCTCGGGGCGATGGCCGTGGTGCGGCTGATCACCGGTGTCACCGAGGTCTCGGTGTTCTCGATCAACGTGATCACCCTGCTGGGCACCGGCCTGGCGATCGACTACGCCCTGTTCGTGATCAGCCGCTTCCGTGAGGAGCTGGCCGCGCTGCCCGAGGACGACCCGCAGGCACCCGCGACCGCGATCCGCGCGACGATGGCCACGGCGGGTCGCACGGTGTTCTTCTCCGGGCTGACCGTCGCCGCCGCGATGTCCTCGCTGATCATCTTCCCGCAGAACTTCCTCCGGTCCCTGGGGTACGGCGGGGTCGCGGCCGTGCTCGTCGCGGTGCTCGCCGCACTCACCGTGCTGCCGGCGGTGCTGCTCCTGCTCGGCCGCCGGATCGACGCCGGCCGGCTGCCCTGGCGCCGGCACCGTGCCGTGGTCGTCGACAGCGACCACGGCACGTGGGCACGGCTGGCGCAGGCCGTGATGCGTCGCCCGGTCGTGGTGATGGTCGTGGTCGTCGGCGCGCTGCTGTTCGTGGCCTCGCCCTTCCTCGGGGTGAAGTGGGGCTCGGTCGACTATCGGGTGCTGCCGCCGGAGAACTCCGCGCACGTCGCGGCGGTGACGCTGAACACCGACTTCGGCCAGGAGCGCTCGACCGCCAACATGCTGCTCGAGACCACCGACAGCGCCGACGTCTCGGCGTACACCTCGGCAGTCGGCGCCGTCCCCGGCGTGCTCGACGTCCGGGTGGTGGACCAGCAGGACGGCGTCACCCTGGTGCGCGCCGCCTGGGCCGGCAACAGCCAGACCCAGGAGTCCCAGGACCTGGTCACCGAGATCCGCGCCGTCCCCGGACCTGGCGGCGAGGACGTGCTGGTCGGCGGACTCACCGCGGACACCGTGGACCTGCTCACCTCACTGGAGGCGCACCTGCCGTGGATGGCGCTGATCATCGCCACGGTGATGCTGGTGCTGCTCTTCCTCGCCTTCGGATCGGTGGTGCTGCCGCTGAAGGCGATCGCGGTGAACCTGCTCTCGATCAGCGCGTCGTTCGGCGTGATCACCTGGATCTTCGCCGACGGACACCTCGAGGGACTGCTGGGGTTCACCTCGACCGGCTTCCTGGACGCGACCCAGCCGATCTTCATGCTCGCGATCCTGATCGGGCTCTCGATGGACTACGAGGTGTTCTTGCTCTCCCGGGTGCGCGAGCAGTGGGACCTCACCGGCGACAACACGCTCTCGGTGGCGACCGGCGTGCAGCACACCGGCCGGATCATCACCAGTGCCGCCCTCCTGCTCGGGGTGGTGATCGGGGCGTTCTCGGCCAGCGGCATCGTGTTCATGAAGATGATCGGCGTCGGCATGCTGGTGGCCCTGCTGGTCGACGCCACGATCGTGCGCACGATCCTGGTCCCGGCGACGATGAAGCTGCTGGGGCGCTGGAACTGGTGGGCCCCCGCGCCGATGCAGCGCTGGTGGGAGCGCTACGGCCTGCGCGAGGGAGGTCGGCCCGTTCCGGCTCCCGATCGGTCCGAGCAGGAGGCGACCGGTCGGCTCGCAGAGGCTGTCAGACCCCTGCGTTAGGTTGATCGCGACCAGCGGAGGGCAGGGCTGAGGAGAGGCGCGTGCGGTGAGCTTTCTCGTCCACCGTGCTGCCCGCTCGGACCAGCTCGTCGACGGGCTGGCCGAGCTTCTCCGCGACCCGCTGCCGGACCCCTTCGCCCACGAGCTGGTGCTGGTGCCGGCCAAGGGCATCGAGCGCTGGCTCAGCCAACGGCTCTCCCACCGGCTCGGCCACGGCGAGGGTCGCGACGACGGCGTCTGCGCGGGGGTGCGGTTCGGGTCGCCGGCGAGCCTGGTGACCCAGGTGCTGGGCACCCGCGACCACGACCCCTGGGCGCCCGACCAGCTCGCCTGGCCGCTGCTCCGGGTGATCGACGACGTCGCCGGCGAGCCGTGGGCCCGGGTCCTCAGCGAGCACCTCGGGCACGGCGTCGACGACGAGGAGGAGGCCCAGCTGCGCCGTGGCCGTCGCTACGCCGTGGCCCGCCGCCTGGCCGGGCTGTTCGCGGCCTACGCCGTGCAACGGCCGCAGCTGCTCACCGACTGGGAGGCCGGTGGCTCCGGCGACGGTGCCGGCGGCAGGCTCGAGCTCGACCTCGCCTGGCAGCCGCCCCTGTGGCGCCGCCTGCTCCAGGAGGTCGGCGAGCCCGGTCCGGCGGTCCGGCACGCGCGCGCGATCGAGGGCCTGCGCGCGGGCACCCTCGAGCTGGACCTGCCCGCGCGGCTCTCGATGTTCGGGCACACCTGGCTGAGCCGCACCGAGGCCGAGCTGCTGCAGGCTCTGGGTGCGCAGCGCGAGGTCCACCTGTGGATGCCGCACCCCTCCGAGGCGCTGTGGCACTCACTGCTCGACGCCGACCCGCCGGTGTGGCGGCGCGACGACCACAGCCACGTCGGCATCGCGCACCCGCTGCTGGCGGCGATGGGCCGTGACGTCCGGGAGACCGAGGGCGTCCTGCTGGGCGCGGGCGCCACCGCAGGGCGGGCGCTGCCGGCGCCGGACCGGCCGGCCACGGTCCTGGGCCACCTCCAGGACGACATCGCGGCCAACCGGGCGCCGGCTGCCAGCGGCCTCGTCGACGCCAGCGTCCAGGTGCACGCCTGCCACGGCCCGGCCCGACAGGTGGAGGTGCTGCGCGAGGTGCTGCTCGGGCTCCTCGCCGACGACCCCACCCTCGAGCCGCGCGACATCGTGGTGATGTGTCCCGACATCGAGACCTACGCCCCCCTGATCACCGGTGCCTTCGGGCTCGGCGAGGCGGTCGCGGGGAGCCACCCGGGCCACCGGCTCCGGGTGATGCTGGCCGACCGGTCGCCGACGCAGACCAACCCGCTGCTCGGGGTGCTCGCCAAGCTGCTCGACCTCAGCGACGGTCGCGCCGAGGCCAGCCGTGTGCTCGACCTGCTCGCCGCCGACCCCGTCCGGCGCAGGTTCGGGTTCGGCGAGGACCACCTCGAGACGATCACCCGCTGGGTGACCCGTTCGGGGATCCGCTGGGCCTGGGACCAGGGCGGGCGGGAGCGCTACGGGCTGGCGGCGTTCCAGCAGAACACCTGGCGCTTCGGCCTCGACCGGGTGCTGACCGGGGTGGCCCTCTCCGATGACTCCCACCTGTGGCTGGGCCCGACGCTCCCGCTCGACGACGTCTCCACCACCGACATCGCCCTGGCCGGACGGTTGGCCGAGGCGGTCGACCGGCTCCAGTCGTTGACCGCCCGGCTCTGCGGCACGCACCCGGTCGAGCACTGGCTGCGCGTGCTCCGCGAGGGCGTCGAGCAGCTGACCGACGTACCCCGCGGCGAGGAGTGGCAGCTGGCCCAGCTGCACCGCGAGCTCGCCGGCCTGGCCGGATCGAGCCTGGCCGGATCGAGCATGGCTGGATCGGGCCCGGCGGGCTCCGGGCAGGACGGCTCGCTGCTCGAGCTGCGGCTGCCCGACGTCCGCGCGCTGCTGGACTCCAAGCTCGGTGGCCGGCCCACCCGGGCCAACTTCCGCACCGGCACCCTGACCGTGTGCACGATGACCCCGATGCGGTCGGTGCCGCATCGGGTGGTGTGCCTGCTCGGGGTCGACGACGGGGTCTTCCCGCGCGGGGGCACCATCGACGGCGACGACGTGCTGGCCCGGTTGCCGATGGTGGGCGAGCGCGACCTCCGCAGCCAGGACCGCCAGCTCTTCCTCGACGCGATCATGGCGGCCGGCGACCACCTGGTGATCACCTACACCGGCTTCCACGAGGCGACCGGGCAGCGGCGCCCGCCCGCGGTCCCGGTGCGCGAGTTCCTCGACGTGGTCGCGCGGACAACCACCGGCGAGGTCGAGCAGGCACACCGCTCGCAGGCGTTCCACCGCGACTACCTCACCGCGCCCGCGCCGTTCTCCTTCGACCCCGACGCGGCCGCGGCCGCGCGCGCCGCCGCGGGTCCGCGCACCTCGCCGGTCCCCCTGCACGAGCTCGACCTGGGCCCCGCTCCTGCTGGCGACATCGAGCTGCGCGACCTCGTCGACACCGTGACCAGCCCGGTGCGCGCCTTCCTGCGCCGGCGCATGGAGCTCGACCTGCCCCGCGACCAGGACGAGGTGGCCGACTCGATGCCGGTGGCGCTCGACGGGCTGGAGACCTGGCAGGTCGGCGACCGGATCCTCCAGGAGTTCCTGCTGGGTCGCTCGCTCGACGACGCGCTGCAGATGGAGTGGCGACGCGGCACGATGCCGCCGGGCCGCTTCGGCTGGAAGCAGATCCAGGACATCGCGCGCTGCGCCGGTCCGCTCGCGGAGATGTTCGAGTCCGCCACTCAGGGCGTCGCGCCCCGGGTGCGCGAGATCAGCGTCGACCTCGGCGACGGGCGCCGGCTGGTCGGTGGGGTTCCCGGCCTCTACGACCATCGGCTCGTCCGGGTGAGCTACTCCCGGCTGAAGGCCAAGCAGCGCCTCGAGGCCTGGGTCTGCCTGGTCGCGCTCGCGGCCGCGGCTCCCGGGTCGTGGGTCTCCCGCGCGATCGGCCGCGCCGCCCAGGGGGACGCGCCCGCACGGGCGACCTACTCCGCACCCGAGGACCCGATGCAGGTGTTGCGTGACCTGGTCGCGCTGCACGACCTGGCCCTGACCCGGGTGTTGCCGCTCCAGGCCGACACCGGCCGGCTCAGTGCCCAGCAGCAGACCTCCTCACGCCCTGGTTTCATGCTCGAGCGCGACCTGCAGGACCTGTGGCGCCAGGAGAACCGGGCCGTCGAGCTCCAGGTGGCCTGGGGTCGGCGACCGACCTGGCAGGACCTCACGGCCGCCCCTGGTCGCGGGCCCGGTCAGTCCCTCTTCGCCGAGCTGTCCCAGCGGCTGTGGGGTCCGGTCCTGGCCTCGGAGGTGGAGTGATGCAGACCTTCGACCTGACGGGCTTGCTGCCCGAGCCCGGGGTGACCGTGCTCGAGGCGAGCGCCGGCACCGGCAAGACCTACGCCGTCGCGGCGCTGGCGGCCCGCTTCGTCGCGGAGGGGATCGCCCCGCTCGACCGGCTGCTGGTGATCACCTTCAGCAGGGCGGCGACCCAGGAGTTGCGCGATCGCGTGCGCGCGACCTTCGTGGAGGCCGCCGAGGCGCTCCGCACGGGTGAGCAGGGACCCCACCCGACCCTCTACGCCGCCCTGGCCACGGTCGACGGACGGCCCGCCGACGAGACCGAGCGCGCGCAGCGTCGGCAGCGGCTGCTCGACGCGATCGCCAACTACGACGCGGCCACGATCGCGACCACCCACGAGTTCTGCCACGCGGTGCTGCGCTCCCTCGGCGTCGCGGGCAACTCCGACACCGCCGACCGTCTTCAGGACGACATCTCCACCCTGGCGGGGGAGGTCATCGACGACCGCTACCTCGCCTCCTACGCCGACCTGCCCGAGGCCGTGGTCGGCTTCAAGGAGGCCCGTCGCGCTGCGAGCGCCGCGCTGGACAACCCGCATGCGCAGCTGCGCCCGGTGGGAGCGCCGGCCGGGACCCCTGCCGCGGCGCTGGTGGGGTTCGCCGAGGACGTCCGCGCCGAGGTGGAGCTGCGCAAGCGACGCACCGGCGTCTTCACCTTCGACGACGTGCTCTCCCGGCTCGCCCGGGCCGTGGAGCCGGCCGAGTCCTCCGCTGCCGAGCGGATGCGCGCCCGGTGGGACGTCGTGCTCGTCGACGAGTTCCAAGACACCGACCCGGTGCAGTGGGACGTGCTGCGCGGCGCCTTCGCCGGGCACGCCCGGCTGGTGCTGATCGGTGACCCCAAGCAGGCGATCTACGCCTTCCGTGGGGGTGACATCCCGACCTACCTGCGCGCGGTCGGGTCCGCGACGATGCAGACCCTCGGCGACAACTGGCGCAGCGACGCGGCCGTGGTCGACGCCCTCCAGGTGCTCACCCGCGGCGCGCGGCTCGGCGACGAGCGGATCACCGTGCACCCGGTCGCTGCCAAGCGCGAGCAGGGTTCGCTGCACGGCGGCGGTCCGAGTCGCGCAGGCGGCGTACGCCTCCGGCAGGTGCACCGCGACGGGTTCCGGATCAACAAGAGCGGCGGCATCGCCATCGGTGCCTTGCGCGAGCACATCGCCCGGGACCTTGCCGGCGACATCGCGGCCACGCTCGCCTCCGGGGTGGAGTACGACGCGCCCGAGGGTCGACGTCCCCTGGGCGCCGGCGACATCGCCGTGCTGCTGCACTCGGTCAAGGAGGAGGCGCCGCGGATCCAGGCCGAGCTGGCGCGGCGTGGCGTCCCGTCGGTGATCAACGCGGCGGAGAGCGTGATGCTGAGCCAGGGCGCGCGCGAGTGGGAGCGGCTGCTCGAGGCGATGGAGAAGCCCCAGCTGCCGGGCCGGGTGCGGGTGGCTGCGCTGACGTCGTTCTTCGCCACCACCCCGGTCGAGCTCGACGCCGGCGGGGACGACCTCACCGACTCGCTGGCCGAGCGCGTCCGCAGCTGGCTGGACCTGTTCCGCACCCGTGGTGTCGCGGCGGTGCTCGGCGCCGCCCAGGCCGCTGGGCTGGCCGCCCGGGTGCTGTCCCAGCCCGGGGGCGAGCGGCTGCTGACCGACCTGCACCACGTCGGCCAGCTGCTCCACCAGGCTGCCCAGCGTGAGCGACTCGGCCTCACCGGGCTGCTGGCCTGGTTGCGCGAAGCGGTCGAGGAGGGCAACCGCAACGACTCGCGACGCCGGCGGCTCGACGTCGACGCGGAGGCGGTGCAGTTCGTCACCATCCACGGCTCGAAGGGCCTCGAGTACCCCGTGGTCTACCTCCCGCAGATCTTCGATCGCGCGGTCAAGGAGTGGCCGACGATCCACGCCTACCACGAGGGCGACCAGCGGTGCCTCGACGTGGCGGACGGCCTCGCCGCCAAGCAGGCCTCGCGCCGCGAGGAGGCCGAGGAGGAGCTGCGCCTGGCCTACGTCGCGATGACGCGCGCCAAGGCCCAGGTGGTGTTGTGGTGGGCCCCGACGTTCAACGGCCCCAACGCCGCGCTGACCCGGTTGCTGTTCGGTCGCCAGCCGGGCACGCCGGAGGTCGAGTCGCGCGCCAGCTTCGGGGAGACCGATGAGGAGGTCGGCGCCGTGCTCCGCCGCTGGGCCGAGGCCGGCGCGTTCCGGCTCGAGAGCACCGAGATCGTGGACGCCGAGGTCGGCCCGCCGTCACCTCCGGAGGCCCTGGTGGCCCGCGCCTTCGACCGGGCCATCGACACCGAGTGGCGCCGCACCTCCTACAGCGGGCTGATCCGCGCCGAGGAGCAGGTGGTCGCGGGGGTCACCAGCGAGCCGGAGCAAGCGGGCACCGACGACGAGGACGAGCTCGACAGCGCCGAGGGGGTGGAGCCGGAGGCGCCCCTGGAGGAGGACCTCACCGATCTCGTCTCGCCGATGAACGGGCTGGTGGCCGGGGCGACGTTCGGCTCGCTGGTGCACGCGGTGCTGGAGCACGCCGACCCCGAGGCCGGTGACCTGCGAGCCGAGCTCCTCGCCCGGGTCGAGGAGGAGCGGCGCTGGTGGTCGGTGGCGGCGACCTCCGAGGAGCTCGCCGACGCGCTGCTGCCGATGCAGCACAGCTCGCTCGGTCCGCTGGCCGACAACCGCACCCTGGCCGGGTTCTCGCTGCGCGACCGCCTGCGTGAGCTGGACTTCGAGATCCCGATGGCCGGCGGCGACCTGGCAGCCACCGAGGGGCGGCTGCTCGGCGAGTTCGCCGACGCGCTCGAGACCCATCTGCCCGACGACGACCCGATGCGCGCCTACGCCGACCGGCTCCGCAGCCCCTCGCTCGGCGGGCAGGCCCTGCGCGGCTATCTGAGCGGGTCGATCGACGTGGTGCTGCGGGTCGGCGAGCCCGACCGGCCGCGTTACGTCGTGGTCGACTACAAGACCAACAGCCTGGGCGAGCCGGGTCGTCCGCTGACCGCTCTGGACTACACCCCCGCCTTGGTCACCGAGGCGATGCTGCACTCCCACTACCCGCTGCAGGCGATGCTCTACTCGGTGGTGCTGCACCGTTACCTGCGCTGGCGTCAGCCCGGTTACCTGCCGGAGGTCCACCTCGGCGGCGTGCTCTACCTCTACGTCCGCGGCATGCTCGGCGAGCACACCCCGGTCGTCGACGGCGTCCCGTGCGGCGTCTTCTCCTGGCAGCCGCCGGCGACTCTGGTCCTCGCCCTCTCCGACCTGCTCGACGGGCGCGCCGCGGAGGTGGCGTCGTGATCGAGGACCCGAGCAGCCGCCACCTCGCCCTGCGCGCCGAGCCGGGGCTGGCAGAGCTCAACCGGGCCGGCGTGCTGGATGCCGCCGACGTCCACGTCGCCACCCGGCTCGCCGGTCTCGTCGGCGAGGGCTCGGTCGACGTGCGGCTGGCCGTCGCGCTGGCCGTGCGCGCTGCCCGGCTCGGCGCGGTCTGCGTCGACCTGCTCGAGCTGCCCACCCCCGCGGAGATGGCCCAGGAACCCGAGCTCACCCTGGCCTGGCCCGAGCAGGCCGCGTGGGTGGAGGACGTACGCCGCAGCACCCTGGCCGTGCGCGGCGTGCTCCGACTCGAGGGCTCGCTGCTCTACCTCGACCGTCACTGGCGCGAGGAGAAGCAGGTCTGCGACGACCTCGTCGCCCGGCTGGCCGTGCGCGCGCCCGAGATCGAGGAGACCCCCCTGGCCGCGGCCCTCCAGCGGATGTTCCCCCCGGGCTGGGAGGAGCAGCGCGACGCCACCGAGCGCGCGACCCGGCAGTGGACCACGGTCCTGACCGGCGGCCCCGGCACCGGCAAGACCGCATCGGTCGCGCGGCTGCTCGCCGTGCTCAGCGAGCAGCACGAGGCATCGACGGGCCGCGCGCCTCGGATCGCACTGGCCGCTCCGACCGGCAAGGCGGCCGCGCGGTTGCAGGAGTCGGTCGCCAGGGAGCGCGACGGCGGCCAGATGCCGGTCGAGGACGCCGCGCGACTGGTCGGGATCGCTGCCAGCACGGTGCACCGCCTGCTGGGCTGGCGCCCCGACAACAGCACCCGCTTCCGGCACCACCGCGGCAATCCGCTGCCCTACGACGTCGTGGTGGTCGACGAGGTCTCGATGGTCTCGCTGACGCAGATGACCCGGCTGCTCGAGGCGGTCCGGCCGACCACGCGACTGGTCCTGGTGGGCGACCCCGACCAGCTGGCCTCGGTCGAGGCGGGGGCGGTGCTCGCGGATCTCGTCGCCGGCTTCGAGGAACGCGCCGACTCACCCGTCGTACGCCTGCTGACCACGCACCGGACCGCCGACGACGAGGGTGGCCGGGCGCTGGACGCGCTCGCCCGGGCGATCCGGGCCGGCGACGCCGACGCGGCGGTGGCACTGCTCGGCTCCTCCGGAGACGCCGTCCGTCTCGTCGACCCCGGCGACCGGGCCGCCACGGCCGCCGTACGCTCCGACGTCGTCGACCGTGCCGTCGAGATCGCTGCCGCCGCCCAGGGGGCCGACGCCGGCGTGGCCGCCGAGCTGCTCGAGCGGCACCGGCTGCTCTGCGCCCACCGTGAGGGGCCCTACGGCGTCTCGGGCTGGAACCGGCAGGTGGTCCACCACCTCGCGGAGAGTGCCGGGGTGGCACACCTCGACGAGTGGTACGCCGGACGGCCGGTGCTGATCACCGCCAACGACCGCGGCCTGGGCCTGTCCAACGGCGACCTGGGGGTGACGGTGCGTGCCGAGGACGGTCGGCTGCGCGTGGTCGTGCGCTCGGACGGGGAGCTGCGGTCCTTCGCGCCCACGCGCCTGACCGGGGTCGAGACCGTCTATGCGATGACCGTGCACAAGAGCCAGGGCTCGGAGGCGGCCGCGGTGACCGTGGTGCTTCCGCCCGGCGACTCGCCGCTGCTGACCCGCGAGCTGCTCTACACCGCCGTCACCCGGGCACGCCAGCGCGTCACCGTGCTCGGCACCGAGGAGTCGATCCGGGCGGCGGTGGCCCGCAAGGTGCAGCGCGCGTCGGGGCTGGCCCGCCGACTCCAGGCCTGACCCTCGCTCGGTCGGGCCTCCCGGGTGGCACACTGCGAGGGTGGCGGAGGCCCCCGGCCCTGAGCGGCCCAACGTGCTGGTCGTGATGTTCGACCAGGTGGCTCCGAGCGCGCTGCGCTGTTACGGCAACCCGGTGGTCCAGGCCCCGACGATCGACCGGCTCGCCCGCGAGGGGGTGGTCTTCGACGCGGCGTACTCCAACAGTCCGTTGTGCACGCCCGCGCGCTACTGCATGATGACCGGCCAGCTGCCCTCGGCGACGCGCGGCTACGACAACGCGGCCTACCTGGCGAGCACGATCCCGACCTTCGCGCACCACGCGCGCTCGGCCGGCTACCGCACCGTGCTCGACGGCAAGATGCACTTCGTCGGCCCCGACCAGCTGCACGGGTTCGAGGAGCGTCGTACCACCGACATCTACCCCGCCGACTTCGGCTGGACGCCCAACTGGCTGGAGCCCGACGAGCGGATCGACTGGTGGTTCCACAACATGGACTCGGTGACCCAGGCGGGCGTCGCCGAGGTCACCAACCAGCTGCTCTTCGACGACGAGGTCGGCCACCAGGGGGTGCGCGCGCTGCACGACCTCGCCCGCGACCCCGACGGGCGGCCGTGGCTGCTGGTGGTCTCCTTCACCCACCCGCACGACCCCTACGTCACCCGGTCGCGCTACTGGGACCTCTACGAGGAGTCGGCGATCCCGCTGCCCGTGCTCGCGGCCGGCGACGTCCCGCTCGACCCGCACACGGCGCGGCTGCGCAAGGTCAGCGCGATGGACGAGGTCGAGATCGGCGAGGCCGACGTACGCCGGGCGCGGCGCGCGTACTACGGGAACATCTCCTACCTCGATGAGTGGACCGCCCGGCTGATGGCGACACTGTCCTCCCTCGAGGTCGCCGACGACACCGTCGTGGTGGTCCTGGCCGACCACGGGGACATGCTGGGGGAGCGCGGGCTCTGGTACAAGATGAACTTCTTCGAGGGCTCGGCCCGGGTGCCGCTGATCGTGCACCACCCGAAGCGGTTCGCGCCTCGTCGCGTGGCGGAGCCGGTGTCCCTGGTGGACATCTTGCCGACCCTGACCGACCTGATCGGTGATGCGCCACCGAGCGTGGACCCGCTGGCCGGCCGCTCGCTGCTCGACCTGTGCGACGGCGTCGAGGCCGACCCGGTCGAGCGCGAGGTGATCGGGGAGTACATGGGCGAGGGCGCGATCGCGCCGATCGTGATGATCCGTCGCGGCGAGTGGAAGTTCGTGCACTCCCCGGTCGACCCCGACCAGCTCTACGACCTGGCCGCCGACCCGCTGGAACGCGTCAATCTGGCCACCGACCCCGACTGGTCCGCCCGGGTCAAGGAGCTGCGCCTGGAGGTGGAGCGCCGCTGGGACCTGGACGCCCTGCACGCCGACGTCGTCGACGACCAGGCCCGCCGCCGGCTGGTCGGCGCCGCCCTGCGCACCGGCCTCGTGACCCCCTGGGAGTACACCCCGCCCCAGGACGGCGGGCAGCAGTACATGCGCAACCACCTCGACCTCAACGAGCTCGAGCAGCGCACCCGCCACCCCCCTTTCCCGCCGAGACGTCGCATCTGAAACGGTCCTTTGCCGCCGAGACGTCGCATCTGAAACGGCCCTATGCCGCCGAGACGTCGCATCTGAAACGGCGCTGTAGGGCAGGCGCACTGGGGTCGCGGGACTAGCGTGTGCTCCGTGCGAGCACTCACCTCCCCGCGGACCTCTCATGAGTGAGCCCTCCGGCGGGTCCGACGACGTCACTGCCCCGACCGGCGCCCGCGAGGAGCAGGAGCTCGAGGAGACCTACGACCGACTCGTGGAGGAGGGTCACGAACGACTCGACCGACCGCTCCTTCCGCTCCTCGCGACTGGCTTCCTCGGCGGAGTCGATGTGGGCATCGGCGTACTCATGTTCCTCGTGGTCAAGACCGAGACCGACAACCACCTGCTGGCCTCACTCGCGTTCACGGTCGGGTTCGTCGCGCTGCTGCTGGCCAACAGCGAGCTGTTCACCGAGAACTTCCTGGTCCCGGTGATCTCGGTGGTGGCCAAGGTCGGTACGACGACGCAGCTGTTGCGCCTGTGGGGGGTCACGCTGGTCGCGAACCTGCTCGGCGGGTTCGTCATCGCGGCGATGATGGTCACAGCCCTGCCGTCGATCCAGGAGACGGCACTGACGGCCGGCTCGCACTATGCCCACCTCGGGGTCTCCTGGAGGTCCTTCTTCCTCGCGGTGCTGGCCGGCGCGGTGATCACCCTGCTCACGCGGATGCAGAACGCCACCGACAACCTGGGGGTCAAGCTGGTGCCGGCCATCTTCATGTCGTTCGTGCTGATCGGCGCAGAGCTCTTCCACTCGATCCTGGACTCGATCCTGATGTTCGCGGGGCTGCTGACCGGTCGGGCCGACTACGGCTACCTCGACTGGCTGGGCGCGCTCGGTTGGTCGACGTTCGGCAACCTGGTGGGCGGGCTGGTGCTGGTCACCTCGGTGCGGCTGCTGCGGGTTCCGCACCGTGTGGCCGAGAGCAGGGACGAGGGCCAGACGGGCTGAGTCCCCGCGGGCGCCTGCCGTGCCGGGCGAGGTGGTCAGCTGGCTCACCTGGGGTGCGCCGACCTTCTCAGCGACCGTTGGCACTGAAGTGGTGCAGGTCCTTCAGCGACGTCCAGGTGCCACCCCAGGTCCAGCCGATCTCGGCGAAGGCCCGCACCACCGGTCCGCCCGGCGTGATCATCCCGGGCCGGACCCAGCTCCGGTCGAGGTAGGACGACGCCAGCTCGGGAAGCACCAGCTCACCCTTCTGATAGGGGTTCTGGAACGGGTTCAGGTCGACTGCCAGCCCATAGGCATGTTGGGAGTACGACGACCCGCCGCGCGTCGAGCGGCAGTCGAAGGAGCCGGTGTCATTGCCGTCGCCGGTGGGCGGCAGATCCTGCTCCGCACGAGTGGTGATCCGCATCTCCTCGATCGGGAACCGGGCGGCGTAGAGCCGGGCGAAGACCGCCACCACCTCCTCGGCCGCGGCGCGGTTCACCAGCAGCTCCCCGGTGTGTCGGCGCTCGTCGAAGCCCCAGAAGCTCAGTCGGACCCAGGCCAGGTCCTCTGCGGCCACCGGGCAACCGGGCACCCAGGTCGAACGGGCCAGCACGCGCGGAGGCGCCGGTGAGGCGATCCGGGACGCGAACCCGCGGCCGGGCAACGCGGGAAGCCGGTCGGGCAGGGTGAAGCGCCGCTGCTCGAGGTCGACGGGGGTGGGCCGGATCTCGCCGAAGCCGTCGGCCTTGCGCGGGAGCACCCGCTTGCCCAGCCAGGTCGGGGGGACGCTGCCCGGCATCGGCCTGCCGCTGAGCCGGGGCAGGGCGGGGGTGGTCGACCGGGGGACCGGAGAGATCGAGGTCGTAGTCGTCGGCGTCGGGGTGGGCGCCGCGAGGACCGTCGAGGGGTGGGCCGGCTGCGGCTGCCCGGAGCTGCCGCAGGCGAGCAGGACCAGCAGCAGCGGGCCGAGACCGGTCTTGCGCAGCAGCGCTCTCACGCGTCGTCTCCTTGAGAAACCTCACCGCCGCGGGCAACCCCGGGAGCGGGCTGGTGTGGCTTCAGGATCGCACTCCGCCGGGCAGGATGGTCCCGCCGCTGCGTCATACGAACTGGCCGCCCAGGCGACCGATCCGCATGACGTCCCGCCGCGGGGCCGCATGACGTCCCGTCGCGGCCCGCCGCCGCGGCAACCGGTGGGTCAGCCCTGCCAGGCCCACACCTTCAGGCTGGCGACCGACATGGTGGAGCCCTTCGTCGGCATCTGGCCCGAGGAGTTGCGATGCACCTGCATCTGGAAGGCGGGGAACATCGGCTGGTCGGGGATCTTGCTGGTGTCGCGCTCTCGCTTGACCAGCCTTCCGTCCAGGAAGTAGTCCAGTCGCTTCGGGGTCCACTCCACAGTGACCGTGTGCAGCCGCTTGAAGTCACCACGGATGAACGTCTGTGACATCCGGTTTCCGGAGTTGTAGTGGTGGGTCAGCATCAACTGGCGCCGCGCCGCGTCCCGGTGGTCGAACTCGAAGAAGTCGATCTCCGGTGGCCAGCCCTGGGTCGGCCACAGCAGCGCGGCCCCTGAGCTTCCGGCACCCCCGCTGATGGCGATCCGGGCCTGGAAGCGGCCGTAGGTGCGCACGAAGGGACCCGTCTGGGCGGACACGCCACCGCTGATCATCTCCCCGCGCGAGTTGCGTCCGTTCCACACCCGCAGGGCGCCCTTGCGCACCCGGACACGGCTGCGGTCCCACCAGGTGTCGGGGCAGCAGCCGGGGCGGCCGGCGTAGGTGTGCCAGCGGCTGCGGTTGAGGCGGTTGAAGTTCTCGGTGCCGACCAGGCGGAACTCACTGGTGCGGGCGCTCTTCGCAGCTACCGGGGTGATGTCCGGCTCACCGGCGGTTGCCGGTGCAGAACCCCCCGAGACCAGGGTGGCGAGGGCGAGCATTGAGAGGATGGCGGTGGCGACGATGCGCAGGTGCGCGGGAAACACGGGGACGGAGCGTGACAAGACGCTTCTCCTTGAGGGGGTTTTGAGGCCTAAAGGGCGATATGTCCATTACGGTACCCCCTAGCGAGATCCGTCTCAGCCTTTCCCGGATATCTGAGTCGAACCCTCTCGTAAAACATTCAATTAGTTCAGCCCAGGTCTGCTCTCCTCCTTCGCCGAGACGTCTCATCTGAAACCGGAACCCCTCACCCAGACGTCGCAGGTGAAATCGCGTTTGCTAGCTACCCGGTCTGCGAGCCGCGCGCCACTGCGCTCCGCGACCCGACGCCGCGCGTTTCATCTGCGACGTCTCGGCGGGCTCGATGCGCGGCGGCCTGCGTTTCATCTGCGACGTCTCGGCGATGGGTGGGGGGTGGTGGTGGAGTCGAGCAGCAGGGCGCCGGCGTGCGGCGGCAGGTGCAGCCGGTCGTCGGCGAGGGCCGGGCGGCTCGGCGTACCGAAGACCAGGTCCAGGCCCTGCGCGACGTCGACCTCGGCCGCGGCGTCGCCGAAGTTCACCACCATCAGCACCGCACCGCGGCGCAGGCTGAACACGCGTCCCTCGACCGTGCACGAGATCGCGCCGAACGCGGGGTCGGTCAGGTCGGGCAGGGCGCGGCGCAGCTCACCGAGACGCTGGTACGCCGCCAGCACCGTCGCGTGGCGTCCGCCCCCGAGCTCCTCCCAGTCCAGCCGTGAGCGCTCGAACGTGGCCGGGTCCTGCGGGTCGGGCACCACCTCGGGGTCCCAGCCCATCGCCGCGAACTCGCGGATCCTGCCCTCGGCGGTCGCCCGGCCCAGCTCCGGCTCGGGATGAGAGGTGAAGAACTGGAACGGCGTGGAGGCCGCCCACTCCTCGCCCTGGAACAGCATCGGCGTGAACGGCCCGCACAGGGTGAGCATCGCCGCGCAGATCAGCTGGTCGTCGTCGAGGTGTCCCGGCGACGGGTCGGAGAGCCGGTCGCCTCCGGCGCGGTTGCCGACCTGGTCGTGGTTCTGGTTGCACACCACGAGTCGCCACGTCGGCATCGTGGCGGTCTCGACCGGCACCCCGTGGTCGCGGCCCCGGAACGAGGACCAGGTGCCGTCGTGGAAGAACCCCCGCTCGCAGACCTTGACCAGCGCGGAGAGCGGCTCGAAGTCGGCGTAGTAGCCGCTGGTCTCACCGGTCAGGGCCACATGTACGGCGTGATGGAAGTCGTCGCTCCACTGCGCATCGATCCCGGTCCCGCCGGCCTCGCGCGGCGTGACCATCCGGGCGTCGTTGAGGTCGCTCTCGGCGATCAGGGTCAGCGGCCGGCGCAGGTGCGCCGAGAGCGCGGCGACCTCGAGGCCCATCTCCTCGAGCAGGTGCACCGGCGACTCGTCGACGAGCGCGTGCACGGCATCGAGGCGCAGGCCGTCGACGTGGAAGTCGCGCAGCCACATCAGGGCGTTGTCGAGGATGTAGCGGCGCACCTCCGCGGAGCCCTCGCCGTCGAGGTTGACCTGCGAGCCCCACGAGTTCGACCCCTCGGCCAACAGGTAGGGCCCGAAGAGCGGCAGGTAGTTCCCCGACGGCCCGAGGTGGTTGTAGACCACGTCCTGGACCACGCCCAGGCCCGCCGCGTGGCAGGCGTCGACGAAACGCTGATAGGCGGCCGGCCCGCCGTACCCCTCGTGCACGCACCCCCACAGCACTCCGTCGTAACCCCAGTTGTGGGTGCCGTTGAACGCGTTGACCGGCATCACCTCGACCAGGTCGACCCCGAGCGCGACCAGGTGGTCCAACCGCCCGATGGCGGCGTCCAGGGTGCCCTCGGGCGTGAAGGTGCCGACGTGCAGCTCATAGACCACCGACCCGGCGAGCTGCCGGCCGGTCCAGGACTGGTCGGTCCACTCGAAGGAGTCGGGGTCGTAGACCCGCGACCGCGCATGTACGCCGTTCGGCTGACGCAGCGATCGCGGATCGGCACGGGCGGTCTCGTCCTCGCCGAGGAGGTAGCCGTAGTCGACCGCACCCGATCCTGGCCACCCCGGAACCGGCCCGGCCGGCGTCCACCAGTCATCGGCCCCGCGGGTCATCTCCACGACCTCGTCGCCCACGCTCAACCGCACCCGCGAGGGCGTCGGCGCCCACACGTCGAAGGGCGTGCGCTTCGCCGGGCCCATCAGCCCACCCTGACCAGCAGGGCGACGGGAAGGTCGGCGAGCAGGTCCGCGACGCGCACCTGCCCCCCACCGACCAGGTCCGCAGCCCCGTGAGAGAGCACGTCGGTCCACCGGCCCTCGGGGAGCACCAGCGTCGTCTCGCCCCAGCCGCCCTGCTCGGCCAGACCGACCGGCAGCCGGGTGGCGAGCGTGACCGCGCCGCCGCGCGCGAAGGCGAGCACGTGTTCGGCGGCAGGGCCGGTCGCCGCGACCGGTGCGTAGCCGGAGAACAGCTCGGGCCGGTCGCGGCGCAGGCGCAGTGCCGCGCTGGTCACCCGGAGCTTGGCCCGGCCGTCGTCATCGAGTGCGCGGGGCCAGGCAGCGGGCGCGGAGGCGACCTCGTCGAGCAGGCGGCTGCGGCGTTCGAAGTCGACCGGGCGACGGTTGTCGGGGTCGACCAGGCTCTGCTCCCACAGCTCGCTGCCCTGGTAGACGTCGCACACGCCGGGTGCCGTGATCGCGACCAGCTTGGCGGCGAGCGCGTTGCTCCAGCCGGGGGCGGCGACCCGCTCGGCCAGCGCATCGAGCACACCGCGGACCTGGTCGTCGTCGATGGCGGCGTCGACGGCCGCGTGCACCGCGTCCTCGTAGGCCGCGTCCGGGTCGGTCCAGGTGGTCCGGTCGCCGGCCTCGCGCATCGCCTTCTCGGCGTACCCGTGCAGGCGCTCGCGCAGGTCCGCCGGCGGCCGGCCGTCGACCTGTCCCGGCCACACCCCGAGCACGGCCTGCCACAGCAGGGAGCCGAAGCCGGGGTCGGGCAGCGGGACCAGCGCGAGCAGCTCCTCGAGCGCCTCCGCCCAGGTCTCGGGGAGCTCGGCGAGCACGGTGATCCGGGCTCGGACGTCCTCGCCGCGCTTGGTGTCGTGCGTCGAGAGCGTGGTCATCGCCTCGGGCCACTCGCGTTGCCGGGTCGCCATCGCCTCGTGGAAGTCGGCGGGAGTGACCGAGAAGACACCCGGGTCGGCGCCGACCTCGTTGAGGGAGGTCAGCCGTGAGTAGCGGTAGAACGCGCAGTCCTCCACGCCCTTGGCCATCACCATCCCGCTGGTCTGCTGGAAGCGTCGCGCCGCCCCGGCGCCGGCGTCGCCGAGCACGGGGGCGAGGGCGTCCAGGACCGACTCGAGGTCGGGTCGGCGCGTCCGGGCGGCGGCCAGGGCCGCGTCGAGATGGTCGCGGCCGACGGGCAGGTAGGAGCGGTAGACCGGGAAGCAGGCCAGCAGCTCCGCGACCGCGTCCGCCGCGGTGGCCGGGTGGACGCCGAGGTCGGGCAGCTCGCGCACGATCCGGCGGGTCTCCGCGAGCAGGGTGTGGTCGGCCACGTCGCGCTTGCGGTCGTGGACCAGCTCCTCCCAGTCGACCTCGCCGCCCCGCAGCCGCGCCTCGAGCGCGTCGAGGGCCGCCTGCCCGGCCGGCTCGGTGAGCACGCGGTCGAGCAGCGCGAGCACGTCGTAGCCGGTGGTCCCGGCCGTCGCCCATGACGACGGCAGCTCCTCACCGGGCTCGAGGATCTTCTCCACGAGCACGTAGGCACCGCCGGTGAGCCCGGCGAGGTCGGCGAGGTAGCCCGCGGGGTCGCGCAGCCCGTCGGGGTGGTCCACGCGCAGGCCGTCGACGAGGTCCTCGGTGAACCAGCGGCCGATCTCGGTGTGCGTGGCCGCGAACACCGCCGGCTCCTCCACGCGTACGCCGGCCAGGGTGTTCACCGAGAAGAACCGGCGGTAGTTCAGCTCGCTGTCCGCACGGCGCCAGCCGACCAGCTCGTAGTGCTGGCGGGCGTGCACCTCGGTGGGCTCGCCCCCCTGCGTCCCGGGGGCGATCGGGAAGCGCTGGTCGTGGTAGCGCAGCTCGTCCTCGACGACCTCGAGGTGGCCGATCGGGCCACCGTCGGTGGGCAGGTCGTCGTCACCCAGCACCGGGATGCGCAACCGGCCGCCGGCGTACTCCCAGTCGATGTCGAAGGCGTCCGCGTGCTCTGAGTCGCGACCGTGCCTCAACACCTCCCACCACCACGGGTTCTCCCGCGGGGTGGCGACGCCGACGTGGTTGGGCACGATGTCGACGAGCACGCCGAGACCGAGGCGCCGGGCCTCGGCCGACAGTGCGGCCAGACCCTCGGCGCCCCCGCGGGAGGGGTCGATCCGGCTGGTGTCGACCACGTCGTAGCCGTGGCTGCTGCCGGGCTCGGCCGCGAGCAGCGGCGAGAGGTAGACCCAGTCGACACCGAGCTCGTGCAGGTAGGGCAGCTGCCGAGTCGCCTCGAAGAGGTCGAAGTCGGCCGTGACCTGCAACCGGTAGGTGTTGCGGGGGACCCGTCCGGTCACTGGGCCGCCCCGCCGTACGACGCCAGCGACGCCGCGACGGAGTGGTCGGGCTCGGACTCGGGCTCACGGTGCTCGCGCAGCACCACCGTCGAACGGTGCTGGACCACGAGGGTCTCACCGGCGGCATAGGTGCGGGACTCGTCCGCGACCCCGCCGGTGTCGACGATGACGTCCCACGAGCCGGAGTACTCCTCCGGGGGCAAGGTGACCTCGAGGTCGCCGCCCACGTTGAAGAACAGCAGGAAGTGGTCGTCGACGATCGGGTTGCCGCGGGGGTCGCGCCCGGCGATGCCGTGCCCGTTGAGGTACATCCCGAGCGCCTTGCCCTCGCCGTCCCAGTCGCCGTTCTCCATCACCCGGCCCTCAGGGTGCAGCCACACGATGTCGTCCAGCTTCTCCCCGCTGCGTACGGCGGTGCCGGTGAAGAACGCCTTGCGGCGGAAGGTCGGGTGCTCCTTGCGCAGCCGCATCAGGGCGGCGGTGAACTCGACCAGCGGCTTGTCGGCCTGGTCCCAGTGCATCCAGGCGATCTCGGAGTCCTGGGCGTAGGTGTTGTTGTTGCCCTGCTGGGTGCGGCCCATCTCGTCGCCGTGCAGCAGCATCGGCACGCCCTGGCTCAGCAGCAGCGTCGCCAGCAGGTTGCGCTGCTCGCGGGCGCGCAGCGCACGGATCTCGGGGTCGTCGGTGGGCCCCTCGACGCCGTGGTTCCACGACCGGTTGTGGCTCTCGCCGTCGTTGTTGTCCTCGCCGTTGGCCTCGTTGTGCTTCTCGTCGTAGGAGACCAGGTCGCGCAGCGTGAAGCCGTCGTGGGCGGTGACGAAGTTGATGCTGGCGAACGGGCGGCGCCCGGAGTTCTCGTAGAGGTCCGAGGAGCCCGCGAGCCGTGAGGCGAACTCGCCCAGGGACGGCTCCCCGCGCCAGAAGTCGCGCACGGTGTCGCGGTAGGCGCCGTTCCACTCGGTCCACTGCGGCGGGAAGTTCCCGACCTGGTAGCCACCGGGGCCGACGTCCCAGGGCTCGGCGATCAGCTTGACCTGGCTGACCACCGGGTCCTGCTGCACGAGCTCGAAGAACGTCGCCAGCCGGTCGACCTCGTAGAACTCGCGGGCCAGGGTCGAGGCGAGGTCGAAGCGGAAGCCGTCGACGTGCATCTCGGTGACCCAGTAGCGCAGCGAGTCCATGATCAGCTGCAGCGAGTGCGGGTGCCGCACGTTGAGGGAGTTGCCGGTGCCGGTGTAGTCCATGTAGTACTGCGGCTCGTCCTCCATCAGGCGGTAGTAGGCCTGGTTGTCGATGCCCTTGAAGCTCAGCGTCGGGCCGAGGTGGTTGCCCTCCGCGGTGTGGTTGTAGACCACGTCGAGGATCACCTCGATGCCGGCGGCGTGCATCGACTTCACCATCGACTTGAACTCCTGCACCTGGTGGCCCAGGTTGCTCGGGTCGGCGCCGGTGGAGGCGTAGCCGGCGTGCGGCGCCAAGAACGCGAGGGTGTTGTAGCCCCAGTAGTTGCGCAGGCCCTTGTCGAGCAGGGTGCTGTCCTGGATGAACTGGTGCACCGGCATCAGCTCGATCGCGGTCACCCCGAGCCGGGTCAGGTGGGCGGTGATCGCGGGGTGCGCCAGCCCGGCGTACGTGCCGCGAAGGTCCTCGGGTACGTCGGGGTGCAGCTCGGTCAGGCCCTTGACGTGGGCCTCGTAGATGATCGACTCGTTGTAGGGGATCGAGAGGGCGCGGTCGCCCTCCCAGTCGAAGAACGGGTTGATCACCACGCCGTGGGTCATGTGGGCAGCGGAGTCCGCGTCGTTGCGGGAGTCCGGGTCGCCGAAGGTGTAGCCGAACAGCGACTGGTCCCAGTCGATCTCGCCGGCGGTGGCCTTCGCGTAGGGGTCGAGCAGGAGCTTGTTGGGGTTGCACCGCACGCCCTTCTCGGGGGCCCACTCGCCGTGCACGCGGTAGCCGTAGCGCTGGCCGGGCTGCACCGAGGGCAGGTAGCAGTGCCAGACGTAGGCGTCGATCTCGGTGAGCTCGACCCGGGTCTCCTTGAGCTTGCCTCGCGCCCCGACGTCGAACAGGCACAGCTCGACGCGGTCGGCGACCTCGCTGAAGAGCGCGAAGTTGGTGCCGCTGCCGTCGAACGTGGCGCCGAGCGGGTAGGCCTTGCCGGGCCAGATCTCCACAGGTGTCTCCTCGTGATGCGGGTCGTTGTAACGATCAAACTACCGAGCCGACGAAGCCGAGCCCAATCCGGAGTACCCCGCCGGGCGCCACATATGTGTGATTCCTCGCTACCGGCCAGTAGTCGGGGAACCTACGATGTGGGTCATGAAGCGCACCCTCTTCGACGACGACCACGACGCCTTCCGTGCCTCCGTGCGCGGCTTCCTCGAGCGCGAGGTGACCCCGAACTGGGAGAAGTACATCGAGGCCAAGCAGTTCCCCCGGGAGATGTGGAAGGCGTTCGGCGAGCAGGGCCTGCTCGGGCTGGAGATCCCCGAGCAGTACGGCGGCTCCGAGGCCGGTGACTTCCGTTACAACGCGGTGCTCGGCGAGGAGCTCGGCCGGGTCTCGATGGCGCTCGGCTCCTGCCACGGCATCCACGCCGACATCGTTGCGCCGTACCTCGTGGAGCTGACCACCGAGGAGCAGCGCGAGCGCTGGCTGCCCGGCTTCGTCAGCGGCGACATCCTGTGCGCGATCGGGATGACCGAGCCCTCCGGCGGCTCCGACCTCGCGGCGCTGAAGTCCACCGCCGTACGCGACGGGGACGACTGGATCCTCAACGGCTCCAAGACCTTCATCACCAACGGCCACTCCGCCGACCTGGTGGTGGTCGCGGCGCGCACGTCGCCGGAGAAGAAGGCCAAGGGGATCTCGCTGTTCGCCGTCGAGAACGGCATGGACGGCTTCAGCCGCGGGCGCAAGCTCGACAAGGTCGGCCAGGACGAGTCCGACACCGCCGAGCTGAACTTCGAGAATGTCCGGATCCCCGGCAACAACCTGATCGGCGAGCTCGACATGGGCTTCATCCACATGATGAATTGGCTGCCGCAGGAGCGGCTGTCCAACGCCGTGGGCAACCTCGCCCAGGCCGCGCAGATCCTCGAGGAGACCCTGGTCTACATCAAGGAGCGCAAGGCCTTCGGCCAGGCGATCGGCTCCTTCCAGTACAACAAGTTCCTCGCCGCCGAGCTGGTCACCAAGGTCGAGGTCACCCAGGCGTTCATCGACCAGGCCGTGCTCGCGCACACCGAGGGAAAGCTCACCGCGGTCGACGCCGCCAAGGTCAAGTGGTGGGCCGCCGACATCCAGAACGAGGTCCTCGACGCCTGCGTGCAGCTCTACGGCGGCTACGGCTACATGAACGAGTACCGCGTGGCCCGCGCCTGGCGCGACGCCCGCGTCTCGAAGATCTGGGCCGGCTCCAACGAGATCATGAAGGAGCTCATCGGCCGCGACCTCGGCCTCTAGCCCCGCGAGCGGGCACTTGTGCCTGTCTGTAGGACGCCGAGCGGGCACTTGTGCCTGTCTGTAGGACGCCGAGCGGGCACTTGTGCAGACCAACCCCTGCAGAACTGCCCGCTCGGCGCTCTCCGGGCAGACACAACTGCCCGCTCGGCGAACTACGGCCCAGACTGGGGGGATGCGGATGTTCGTGGCGGTGCTGCCGCCGGAGCCGGTCCTGGAGCACCTCGAGGAGTTCCTGGCGCCGCGGCGGGCCGCCGGCGCGTTCCGCTGGACGCCCCCGGAGCAGTGGCACCTCACCCTGGCCTTCTCCGGCCACGTCCCCGAGCGGGTGTACGACGACCTGGTGGAGCGGCTCGCCCGCGCAGCCCGGAAGCGCAGCCCGATCAGCGCCCGCATCGTCGGCGGCGGAGCGTTCCCCCATCCGGGCCGGGCGAAGGTGCTCTACGCCGGCGTCGAGGCCGAGCTCGAGGAGCTGCGGCGTACCGCCACCGGAGCCCGTGCCGCCCTGGCGAAGGCCGGCGCCGAGGTCGACGGCCAGCGCTTGCGACCCCACCTGACGCTGGCGCGGATCGGCCGCCCGGTCGAGGCGACCACCTGGGTGCGGCTGCTCGACGGCTATGCCGGGCCCGACTGGGAGATCCGCGAGACCGCGCTGGTGCTCTCCCACCTCGGGGAGGGCCCGCGCGGCCGCCCCCGACACGAGGTCGTCGAGACCTTCAGCCTCGGCCGCGCTGGTAGCGGTCCAGAGCCACCTGTCGCTCGGCCGCGTGGTCGATGATCCGCCTGGGATAGCCGTGGGCGTAGCCGTCGTCGGCCTCCCACGGCTCGTGCGCCGCCTTGCCGGCCACGTGGACGAGCTCGGGCACCCATCGACGGACGTAGTCCCCGGCCGGGTCGAACCTCAGCCCCTGGGTCACCGGGTTGAACACCCGGAAGTAGGGCGATGCGTCGGTGCCGGTGCCGGCCACCCACTGCCAGCCGTGGTTGTTCGAGGCCAGGTCGCCGTCGACGAGGTGGTCCAGGAAATGCCTGGCGCCGACCGGCCACCACACGTGCAGGTCCTTGGTCAGGAAGCTCGCGGTGATCATCCGGACGCGGTTGTGCATCCAGCCCTCCGCGAGCAGCTGCCGCATCCCGGCATCGACGATCGGGTAGCCGGTGGTGCCGGTGCGCCACGCCTCGATCGCGTCGTCATGGTCGTCGTAGGTCAGTCCGGCCACCGGTCGCAGGTCCTGCCACGCCGACTCCGGGTGGTGGTGCAGCACGTCGGCGTAGAAGTCGCGCCAGGCCAGCTCCGCCTCGAAGGTCCGCGCACCCTGCGTGTGGTGGTCCTTGGTCCGGGCGAGCAGTTGCCGGGGGTGGACCACGCCCAGCTTGAGGTACGCCGAGAGCCGCGAGGTCCGGTCGGCCGCGGGGTCGTCGCGGGCCTCGGCGTAGTCGTCGACGTCGCGGTCCAGGAACGCCTCGAGCCGGCGCCGGGCCGCGTCCTCGCCGGCGGAGGGCATCCCCGCGGGCGCCGCGGCCACCGACTCGTCCAGCATCGCGGCCACGCGCTGGTCGTCCTCGTACCTCAGCCACTCGACACCGCGGGGCGCCGGCGCCGGCTCGTCCCAGCCGTGCGCGCGCCAGGCCTTGCTGTACGGCGTGAACACCTTGTACGGCGCACCCGATCCGTTGCGGACCACCCCCGGTGCGACGGCGTACGGCGTCCCGGTGGCGACGCCTCGCACCCCGTCGGGAAGCGCGTCGACGACCGACCGGTCACGTGCCCGGCCGTAGGGCGCGAAGTCGTTGCTCACGTGCACCGCGGCGGCCCCGACCTCGTCGGCCATCGCCGGCAACCACCGAGACCGGAGCGCCGAGCCGCACGCAGAGCCGGCCGTCGATCGAGTCGTCGAGCGCGCGCAGCGACGCCGCGAGCCAGGCCCGCCGGGCGGGCCCGGCCGCCCGCCACAGCGCGGGATCGAGGCAGAACAGCCCGAGCACCGGCCCGTCCTCGGCGGCGGCCCGGAGTGCCGGGTTGTCGCGGAGCCGGAGGTCGCGCCGGAACCACATGATCGCCGTCATTCCCCGACCCTACGAGGACGGTCACAGGGCCGCGGGTGCGGTCTTTGTGACCCCTCCCACTCGGGGGCTCCGCGCCTTCGGTGGCGCGGATGCGGCCGCTACTGTCGAGCCCATGCGCCGCCTCGGACTCCACCTCCGCACCAGCCTGTGGGAGATGACTCCGCGCGACCACCGCCAAAGCGCGGAGGAGTTCCGCCGCCGGCAGGTCGTGAGTGCGTTCGTGGTGATCATCGGCGCTGTCGTCCTCGGGTTCTCGCTGCGGATCGAGCCCGGGAGCGTGCTGTTCTACTACGCCACGGTGCTGCTCGCGGGGGTCTGGGCCGTCGGTGCGTTCGCGTCGGGGCCGCTGCACCTGGGCCGGATCGGGCACCCCGCGGAGCCCGACCTCGCTGCCCCGCGGCCGGTGCTGCAACCGCTCCTGCTCGGTGCTGCCCTGGCGGTCGTCTTCGTGCTCGGGTCGCTGGTGGTGCGCGAGATCCCCTGGCTGGCAGACCAGGTCCGGACCGTCCTGCGGCACGCCCAGCAGGGCAACGGCACCCTGCTCCTGCTGGTGACGATGGTCAACGGCATCGCCGAGGAGCTGTTCTTCCGCGGGGCGATGTATGCCGCCATCCGCAGGCACCAGGTGCTGGTCACCACGATCGCCTACACGCTGGCCACGCTCGCGACCGGCAACGTGATGCTCGGCTTCGCGGCCGTCGTGCTCGGGGTGATCGCGGGCCTGCAGCGTCGGGCGACCGGCGGCATCCTGGCGCCGATCCTGACCCACCTGGTCTGGTCGGTGACGATGCTCTACGTGCTGCCGGCGATCCTGCTCTGAGCTTCCCGCCCGGCAGGGTCACTCGCGGTCGCGCTCCTCCAGGGCCCGGCGCACCGCCTCGGCGTACGTCAGCGGCTCGCCCGGCACGATCTCGCGGATCGACTGCTCGCTGACCACCACCTCGGTGCCCATCGAGTCGATCAGGTTGCGCCCGGTGGTGACGTCGACGTCGGTGACCAGGGCCAGCCAGCGCGAGGAGAGCCCGGGTGTCAGCACGGGGACCTGGATGATCGGCACCCGGTGGCCGCGGCCCTCCTCGGCCGCCAGCTGCAGCATGTCGATGTAGGTCAGCTGGTCGGGGCCGCCGATCTCGAAGGTGCGGTCGTAGGCCGCCTCGTTGCCGCCCACGCCGACCAGGTAGCGGACCACGTCGTCGAGCGCCACCGGCTGCGTCAGCGTGGCGGCCCACTTCGGCACCACCATCGCGGGCAGGTTCTTGACCAGCTGCCGGGTGATCTCCCAGGAGATGCCGCCGTGGCCGACCACGATCGCCGCCCGCAGCACGGTCACCGGGACCCCGTCGCTGGCGAGCAGCGACTCGACCTCGCGGCGCGAACGCAGGTGCGCGGAGAGGTCCTCGTCGGCGCCGAGCCCCCCGAGGTAGACGATCTGCTGGACGCCGTGGGCCGCAGCAGCCTTGCTGAAGGCGCGCGCGGCCTCGGCGTCCTTGCGCTCGAAGTCCTTGTCGTCGAGGGAGTGCACGAGGTAGTAGGCGATGTCCACGCCCTCCAGCACTCCCATCAGGGACTCCGCATCGTGCACGTCGCCCCCGATCCCCTCGCCCGGCCCGGAGTAGGCCTCGGGCCGGCGGGTCATCGCCAGCACCTCGTGGTCCTGCTCGAGGAGGGCGGGGACGAGGCGGCGACCGATGAACCCGGTGGCGCCGGTGACGAGGATGCGGCTCATGGCCCAACCCTAGGACCCGCCCGGTTCTGGCCCTTAGTCTCCCGACATGAGGATCGCGGTCATCGGCACGGGCATCGTCGGACGCACGCTCGCGGGTGCGTGGTCAACCAAGGGCCACGACGTGGTCGTCGGCACGCGCGACCCCGACGCCACCGCGGCCCGGGAGGAGTGGGCGGGGCTGGGTCTCTCGCTGACCACGCTCACCTCTGCGGCCTGGGGGGTCGACCTCGTCGTGAACGCCACCAACGGCGCGGCCAGCCTGGCGGCGCTCGGCGAGATCGGCACCGAGCATCTCGAGGGCAAGGTGCTCCTCGACGTCGCGAACCCGCTCGACTTCTCCCAGGGCTTCCCCCCGACCCTGAGCGTGAAGGACACCGACTCGCTGGCCGAGCAGATCCAGCGCGCCTTCCCCACCGCCCGCGTGGTCAAGTCGCTGAACACGGTCGCGGCGTCGGTGATGGTCGACCCGGGCTCCGTGGGCGACGGCGACAGCACGATGTTCGTGGCGGGTGACGACGCGGCCGCCCGGGCGCAGGTGGCCGGCCTGCTCGCGGAGCTCGGCTGGCGCGACGTGGTCGAGCTCGACGGGCTGCACAACGCCCGGGGGATGGAGATGTACCTCCCGCTCTGGGTGCGGCTGATGGGGGCGTTCGGCACGGCGGAGTTCAACCTCAAGCTCATCCGCTGAGCACGAAACCGCCGGGAAACATCACGGGACTAGGGTCGGAGCATGTCCTACCTGCTGCGGGTCGAGCTGCCCGACGTACCCGGTTCGCTGGGTCGCCTGGCCTCGGCCATCGGTTCCGCGGGCGGCAACATCGACGCGATCGAGATCGTGGAGCGCACCCTCGACGGCAGGGCGATCGACGACGTCTTCCTCAACGCCGACGCCGGGATCATGCCCGACAGCATCATCTCCGCGTGTACGGCGCTCACCGACGTCGACGTGCTGTGGATCTCCCGCTACGGCGCGGGCTCGAACATCACCCGTGACCTGGAGGTGGTCGAGGCGATGACGTCGGATCCGGGCCGCGCCTGGGACACCCTGGTCGACCTGGTCCCGGCCACCTTCATCGTCGACTGGGCCGCGCGCGTGCGCCGGGAGGGCAACGGCGCGAAGGTGCTGCACGGCTCGGTCGCGGCACCGGAGGAGATTCCCGACGACATCACCTGGCCGGCCGACGTCGAGCGTGGTCGTCGCCTCGAGATGCCCGAGCGGCTCGCGGAACTGCTGGTCGCGGGGTGCGCGCTGGGTGAGGACGACATGGTCGTGATCGGCCGCCGGGGCGGTCCGGAGATCCTCGACTCCGAGCTGGCGAGACTCTCGCACCTGGCGGCGCTGGCCGTCTCGATCGCGCGCTGACCGCTGCCGGGGTCGGCCGGGCCCGGGCTGACGGCCCCAGGCTGACGGGCCCGGTCGGGGCTCAGTCGATCGGCGTCAGCTTGAAGACCGGGATCTCGCGGTCGGTCTTCTTCTGGTACGACGCGTAGGTGGACCAGGTGTCCACCGCGAGCTGCCACAGGTCGGCCCGCTCCTCGCCGTGCACGACCTCGGCCCGGTAGGACCTCAGCACCGGCCCGTCCTGCAGGTCGACCTCGGGGTGGGCGAGGAAGTTGTGGTACCACTCCGGGTGCTCGTCGGCGCCGCCCTTGGAGGCGATCGCGACGTAGATCCCGTCGCGCTCCACCCGCATCACCGGGTTCTTGCGCAGGTTGCCCGACTTCGCGCCCCGGGAGGTGACCACCACGATCAGGTCGTCACTCTCGCGCAGGGTGTTGGCCTCCGCGCCGTTGGTGGCCTCGAACGCGGCGACCTGGTCGCGCACCCACTTGGCCTTGCTCGGGACGTATTCACCGTGAAGAGTCATGCCGGGCTCAACGCCGTACCGCCCCGTGGGATTCCGCCCGCCCCGGACGTCATACGAACCGGTCGCCCGAGCAGCCCATCCGGATGACGTCGCGCGCGACGGCACGGATAGCCTCCCGAGCATGAGTGCGATCAGCGGCGTCAGCGAGATCTTCGACCCGGCCGACTGGGACGCCGTCCCCGGGTTCGACGACCTCACCGACCTCACCTACCACCGGGCCAGGCAGCACGGCACGGTGCGGATCGCCTTCGACCGCCCCGACGTCCTCAACGCGTTCCGCCCGCACACGGTCGACGAGCTGCTTCGGGTCCTCGAGCACGCGCGTACGTCGAGCGACGTCGGATGTGTCCTGCTCACCGGCAACGGACCCAGCGAGAAGAACGGCAAGTGGGCGTTCTGCACCGGCGGCGACCAGCGGATCCGGGGCCGCGCGGGCTATCAGTACGCGCAAGGTGAGACCGCGGAGACGGTCGACAAGGCCAAGCTCGGCAGGCTGCACATCTTGGAGTGCCAGCGGCTGATCCGGTTCATGCCCAAGGTCGTGATCTGCCTGGTCAACGGGTGGGCGGCCGGGGGAGGGCACTCGCTGCACGTGGTCTGCGACCTGACCCTCGCCAGCGCCGAGCACGGCAGGTTCAAGCAGACCGACGCCGATGTCGGCAGCTTCGACGGCGGCTTCGGCTCGGCGTACCTCGCCCGCCAGGTGGGCCAGAAGTTCGCGCGCGAGATCTTCTTCCTCGGTGACGAGTACTCCGCCGACGACGCCCAGCGGATGGGCGCTGTGAACAAGGTGGTGCCGCACGCCGAGCTGGAGAAGGTCGCGCTGGAGTGGGGGGCCAAGATCAACGCCAAGAGCCCCACCGCGCAGCGGATGCTGAAGTACTCCTTCAACCTGATCGACGACGGACTGGTCGGCCAGCAGCTCTTCGCCGGCGAGACCACCCGCCTGGCCTACATGACCGACGAGGCCCAGGAGGGCCGCGACCAGTTCCTGGAGAAGCGCGAGCCGGACTGGTCGCCCTACCCCTGGTACTACTGAGCCGACGCCCCGCTCAGGCGCGGGCTCACAGCCGCGCCCGCAGCTGCTGCACGGCCAGCCCCACGCACAGCACCGCCAGGCCCGCCAGCACCGGCGCCACCGAGATCCGCCCGGCGAGCGTGGTGATCATCAGCGGGAACCCGAAGCCGATGTAGGCCGTGGCGTAGAACGCGGCCGAGACGGTGCCCAACCGCCCCTCGCGGGCCAACCCGGGCAGCCGCGAGATCCCGCTTGCGAGCGCGAGGCCACCGCCGGCTCCGAGCATGACCGAGGCCGGGACGACCAGCAGCAGCAGCGCCGGTACGGCGGCTGCGAGGGCCGTGATGCCGAATCCGAGAGCGCCGCAGGCGGCGGCGACGGGGGCGGTCCGCGGCCCGAGACGTCCCTGGAGCGGCGCAGCCAACGCCCCCGCACCGAGGGTGAGCCCGGCCATCAGGCCGGTCAGCGCCACGGGGGCGACGGGGAAGCCGACGAGGACCGGAACGGCGGCGATCGTGCTCGCCGGGAAGGCGTAGACACAGATCGCGAGCGGTGCGACGACGAGCAGGCCGGTGCGCCTGGCTCCGGGTCGGAAGGCGCCCGTGGAAGAGGCGGTAGGGCTGACCGGTTGCCGGACCAGCGACTCCGCCACCGACCAGGAGCCCAGCAGTGCCGCCAGCAGGAGCACGACGTGCACCAGGTAGGGCAGCACCAGTGGCCACGGTCCCCACTCACCAGCCAGGCCGGCGTACGCCGGTCCGATCGCGAAGCCTCCCGTCATCGCGACCGCGGCCGCGCGGTGCCCGGCGTGGTTCCCGCGGCGGGACGCCGTCTCGACCAGCCAGGCGCTGCCGACGCTGAACACCGTCCCCGAGGCGGCCCCCTGGAGGAACCGCACCACGTAGAGGAGGGGCTCGCTGTCCGCGGCGAACACGAAGAGCAACGAGGTCACGACCGCGCCGATCGCACCGGGCAGCGCGACCGCGCGCCGTCCGAAGTGGTCGGCGGCCCGTCCCGCCACGGCGAGCGCCAGCATCAGCCCGAGGGCGTAGACGCCGAAGATCGCGGTCAGCGACGAGTCGGTCATCGCGAGCCGCTCGCGGTAGACCAGCAGCAAGGGGGTGGGGACGTTGGTCCCGGTGGCCACCGCGAGCAGCAGTACGGCGAGCCGTCGGTCGGGAGTCCAGGTCACCCGCTGAGCCTCGCACGCGCTGGCGCGAGGCCCGATCGGCGCCGACCCACCCGGCCCCTTGTCCCGCCGAGCCTGGTGGGACAGGGTCGGTGCATGGAGGCACCCGACTACACCGGCCTGCGGGCCATGTTCATCAACTGCACGCTCAAGCGCTCCCCGGAGCTGAGCCACACCGAAGGCCTGGTCGAGGCGAGCGCGGCGGTGATGCGCAAGCACGGCGTCGAGGTCGAGATCCTGCGCGCCGTCGACCACGACATCGCCACCGGCGTCTACGTCGACATGACCGAGCACGGCTGGGACAGTGACGCGTGGCCGGCGATCCACGAGCGGGTGATGGCCAGCCAGATCCTCGTGATCGCCGGCCCGATCTGGCTCGGCGACAACTCCAGCATCACCAAGCAGGTGATCGAGCGGCTGTACGGCGGCTCCGGGATCCTCAACGACGCGGGGCAGTACGCCTACTACGGGCGGGTCGGCGGCTGCCTGATCACCGGCAACGAGGACGGGATCAAGCACTGTGCGCAGAACATCCTCTACTCGCTCCAGCACATCGGCTACACCATCCCGCCCCAGGCCGACGCCGGCTGGATCGGCGAGGCCGGGCCCGGACCGTCCTACCTCGACGAGGGCAGCGGTGGGCCGGAGAACGACTTCACCAACCGCAACACCGCCTTCATGACCTGGAACCTGATGCACCTGGCCAAGCTGCTGCACGACGCCGGCGGCGTGCCGGCGTACGGCAACCAGCGCACGGCCTGGGACGACGGGGCGCGCTTCGACTATCAGAACCCCGAGTACCGCTGAGGCCTGCGGACCCGCACCTGCGACCTAGCGTCCTCGCTGGAAGTCGAAACTGCCGACCACCGGCGTGCCGGCCCCACCATCGTCGCCCTGCGGGAACCACGACATCTGCAGGCTGGCGTAGACCAGCTCGAAGACGTCGATGGGGTGGGCGTCGATGTCGTCGGGCGCCATTGCGTAGGAGGAGAGCGACACGCCTCCGAGGGTGATCAGCAGGTACTCAAAGGGGCTTTCCCCGTTCTTCACCGCGAACAGGCGTGCCTGCTGGAAGCGGGTGCTCTGGGCGGCGGCGAGGAACAGCTTCGGCGAGGCGATGCTCGAGCGCGCGATCGCAGTGAACGGCCGTGGCGTCGAGCGGCCCCGGCCCCCGCCACCGCCGCCGGTCGGAGTCGCGGTGTTGTCCACGCCCACCGACCAGTCGAGCAGCTCGATCGTGTCCCGGTGGGCCTCGTCGGTGGACTCTCCGCGGATGGGCGGCATCTCGAGGAAGAAACTCGAGCTCGGCGAGCTCGGCACCGTGACGGCAGCGGCGCTCCGCGCCGTGCTGGCGCCCAGGGTGGCCCCCAGGGCGGTGGCGCCGAGAACCCCGCTGAGCAGGGTGCGTCGTGAGGCGATCGGTTGACTGGACATGGTTGGCTCCCCCCGCCTGCGGCGGACGCCGCAGGTCCTACCTCGCAAAGTAGACCTGTCGCGACCCGCTGCCCAGAGCTGACGCGTAGCCTGCCGATCCATGCGGGTGGTGGTATTGACCGGGGCCGGGATCTCGGCCGAGAGCGGGCTGGCGACCTTCCGCGACGCGGGCGGCCTCTGGGAAGGGCACGACCCGATGACGGTCGCCACCCCGGAGGCCTTCGAGGCCGACCCGGACCTCGTGCACCGCTTCTACGACGCCCGCCGCGCCGCCCTCGAGCGGGTGCAGCCGAACGCCGCCCACGTGGCCCTGGCCCGGTTGGAGGAACACCTCGGCGACGACCTCTTCCTGGTCACCCAGAACATCGACGACCTGCACGAGCGTGGGGGCTCGCGGCGGGTGCACCACATGCACGGCGAGCTGCGCAGTGCCTGGTGCGTGCTCTGCGGCTCCCGCCACCGATGGACCGGACCGCTGGGCGACCGACCGGGGTGCCCCGACTGCGGTCGAGCCGGCCTGCGCCCCGACGTGGTCTGGTTCGGTGAGGTGCCCCACGCCATGGAGGAGGTCCAGCAGGCGATCTTCGAGTGCGACCTCTTCGTCGCGGTCGGGACCTCGGGCCTGGTCTACCCGGCCGCTGCGTTCGTGCACTTCGCCATCGGCAACGGTGCCGACACCCTCGAGCTCAACCTGGACCCGGATCCGGTCAGCGACTTCTCCTCGGTACGGCGTGGACCGGCGACCGAGACGGTGCCGGCGTGGGTGGCAGAGCAGCTCGCCCGTTGAAACTGGTCTATACCGGGACGAACCGAGGCTGCCATGCTCTTCGCATGAAAACCCCCGAAACGGCCGGTTCCCGGCACCCCCTGCGCCTTGTGGTCGCCGCCGCCGCGCTCGTCCTCCTCGCCGCCTGCAGCTCCACCCCGGACTCGCTGACCGGCAAGGAGATCGCCAAGGAGGCCAACGCCGAGCTCACCAAGGGCAACCCGGACATGGTCGAGGGCGAGCTCACCTGCAAGGACGCCAAGTACGCGAAGGGGGCGACCTCGCGCTGCGTGCGCACCGTCGACCTCGGCGAGGGCCAGATCGTCCGGATCGGGGCAACCGTGGAGATCACCAGCGTGACCGACGACGGATACGAGTACGAGGTCACCGTCGACGACGAGCCCTCGGAGTTCGGTCTCTCCGGCGAGAGCATCGCGGCCGACCTCAAGAAGCAGTACGGCGACGAGGTGGGCACCGAGCCGGACACGGTGGACTGCCCCTACCTGCAAGGTGAGGTCGGCACCAAGATCACCTGCACGATGGCGCTCCCCGACGAGGAGATCGACGTCGAGGTCACCACCACGGCGGTCGACGAGGAGAACTTCAACACCGACTACGAGTTCAAGGTCCTCTCCGACTGAGCCCAGCCTTCCCTTCGTTGCCGGGCTGTGGGGTGGCCGGGGATCATGAGCCCATGACCTCCACGACCCCCAGCCCGGCGGCCGAAGACCTTCCCCTGGAGGGCCAGCACGCCCACGAGCCGCACACCGAGTCCAGCGCCAGCAGGATCAACGCTCTGCGGGCGGCGGTCCTGGGCGCCAACGACGGCATCGTGTCGGTGGCCGGCCTGGTGATGGGTGTGGCGGGTGCCACCACCGATCGCAACACCATCCTCGTGGCCGGGGTCGCCGGCCTGGTCGCCGGCGCGTTGAGCATGGGGGCGGGGGAGTACGTCTCGGTGAGCACCCAGCGCGACACCGAGCGCGCCCTGATCGAGAAGGAGACCCGCGAGCTCGCCGAGGAGCCGGAGGAGGAGCTCGCCGAGCTCGCCGGGATCTACCGCCAGAAGGGGCTCTCCGAGGGGCTGGCGCGCCAGGTCGCGATCGAGCTGACCGAGCACGACGCGCTGGGGGCACACCTCGAGGTGGAGCTCGGCATCGACCCGGACGACCTCACCAACCCGTGGCACGCTGCATGGGCCTCGATGATCGCGTTCACCATGGGCGCCCTCCTCCCGGTGCTGACGATCCTGCTCTTCGCCCCCAGCCTGCGGGCGATCGTGACCCTGGTGACAGTGGCGCTCGCGCTCGCCGGCACCGGGCTGGTGAGCGCCCGGATCGGTGGCGCAGCGGTGCGTCCCGCCGTGCTGCGCAACATGGCCGGAGGCACGCTGGCGATGGCAGTGACCTACGCGATCGGCACCCTGGTAGGCACCGGCATCGCCTGATCGGCTGCTGGGGCGGACCTTCCCGGGGGCAGTCCAGCGGGCCGACTCTGGGTGAGACGGTGATCTCAAAACCCGGAAGTCGCCGCGTTTTCCTCTAGGTTCGCCTCGTGAAGATCGCAGTGGCAAAGGAAACCCGTGCCGGAGAGACCCGCGTCGCGATGGTGCCCGAGCTCGTCGGCAAGCTGGTCGAGCTCGGCTTCGAGGTGGTGATCGAACCCGACGCCGGCGCCGGCGCGGAGTACGACGACCAGCTCTACGTCGAGGCCGGCGCGACCGTCTCCGAGGGGGCGCTGGCCGACGCTCTGGTGGTCGTCGGGGTCAACCCGCTGACCAGCCAGCGAGCCAGGCAGCTCGCCACCGGTGCGACCACGATCTCGTTCCTCCCGGTGAACTCCTCCCACGACCTCGTCGCCGACCTGCGAGACCTGCAGGTCAGCTCCTTCGCGATGGAGCTGGTGCCGCGGATCTCCCGAGCCCAGTCGATGGACGCGCTGTCCTCGCAGGCCCTCGTCTCCGGCTACCGCTGCGCCATTGTCGCGGCGGGCCTGCTGCGCAGGTTCTTCCCGCTCAACATGACGGCCGCCGGCACCGTGCAGCCCGCCCAGGTCGTCGTACTCGGCGCCGGTGTGGCCGGACTCCAGGCGATCGCCACCGCCAAGCGCCTCGGTGCGGTGGTGCAGGCCTACGACGTGCGCGCCGCCGCCGCCGAGGAGATCCGCTCCATGGGTGCGAAGGCGATCGAGCTCGAGCTCGAGACGCTGGAGGGCTCGGGTGGCTACGCCCGCGAGATGACCGAGGACCGGGCGGCCCGCCAGCGCGACCTGCTCGCGCCGTACATCGCCAACGCCGACGCGCTGATCACCACCGCGGCCGTGCCCGGGCGCCAGGCGCCGATGCTGGTGACCGCCGAGATGGTCGAGCAGATGAAGCCGGGCTCGGTCGTGGTCGACCTTGCCGCCGAGACCGGTGGCAACGTGCAGGGCTCGGTGGCCGGCAAGGTCGTCCGGATCGGGCACGCGCAGGTCTGGGGCGGGGAGAACGTGCCCGCGCAGATGCCCGGCCCGGCCTCGAAGCTCTACGCGCAGAACATCGTGAACCTGCTGACCCTGATGACCCACGACGGCGAGTTCGCCCCGGACTACGACGACGAGGTGGTCGCGGGCGCCGCGGTCACCCACGACGGCCGGATCGTGCACGAGCCCACCCGTGAGGCGATCGAGGGCCCGGAGGCACAGGCGCCCGCTCCGGAGCCGGAGCAGCCCGAGCCCGACCCGGAGCCCGCCGCCGAGCCGCCCCCGGACCCGATGGCGACCCAGCAGCTCGATCTGCCCTTCGACCAGGAGGACTACAAGTGAGCGACGCAGTCGTCTGGCTGACGATCTTCATCCTCAGCGTCTTCGTCGGGGTCGAGGTGATCTCCAAGGTCTCCTCGACGCTGCACACCCCGCTGATGTCGGGAGCGAACGCGATCCACGGCATCATCCTGCTCGGCGCGATCATCGTGACCGGTACCGCGGAGGGTGGCCTGGCCGTGGGGATCGGCCTGGTGGCGATCGTGCTGGCGGCGGTCAACATGGTGGGCGGGTTCGTGGTCACCGACCGGATGCTGCAGATGTTCGTGCGCAAGAAGAAGAAGCCAGCTGCCGATCCTGGCGCGACCAAGGGAGCCGCCCAGTGATCGCCACGCCGACCTGGGTCCAGCTGGTCTACCTGGCCTGCGCGGTCTGTTTCATCCTCGCGCTGAAGGGCCTCTCCGGTCCGAAGACCGCCCGCACCGGCAACCTGGTCGGGGCCGCCGCTGCCGTGGTGGCGTGCGCGGTCCCGTTCCTCTACCTCGAGCTCGACCACCTGCCACTGATCCTGGTGGCCATCGCCATCGGTTCCGCCGGCGGCTTCGTCGGCGCGCGGCGGGTGCAGATGACGCAGATGCCACAGATGGTGGCGCTCTTCAACGGCGTCGGTGGCGGTGCTGCGGCACTGGTGGCCCTGCTGGAGCTGCACGAGAAGGTCGTCCTGCTCGACGAGGGCACCGAGGTGAACTGGTTCGTGCTGGCAGCGACCGCGTTCACCATCTTCGTGGGATCGGTCTCCTTCGCGGGGTCGGTGGTCACCTTCGCCAAGCTGCAGGACCTGATGACCTCGGCGCCGGTCGTCTTCCCTGGCCTGGCACTGGCGTTCGGCGCCGGCCTGGTCGGTGGGGTGGGCCTGGCCACCCAGCTGGTCCTCGACCCGGCGATGTGGGTCGGGATCCTGCTGGGCCTGGTCGGTCTGGTCTTCGGCCTGCTCCTGGTCCTCCCGGTCGGCGGTGCCGACGTACCGATCGTGATCTCGCTGCTGAACGCCTTCACCGGCCTGACCGTCGCGTCGGGCGGCTACGTGCTCGACAACGTCGTGCTGCTGGTCGCGGGCACGCTCGTCGGGGCCGCCGGCACATTCCTGACCCTGCTGATGGCCAGGGCCATGGGTCGCTCGGTCGCCAACATCCTCTTCGGCGCGCTGAAGGGCGGCTCGACCCTGGGCGCCGGCGTCGCCTCGGACCGCCCGGTGAAGTCGGCCAACCCCGAGGACGTCGCGATCATGCTGGCCTACGCGGAGCGGGTGATCATCGTGCCCGGCTACGGCCTCGCGGTCGCGCAGGCCCAGCACACGCTTCGCGAGCTCGTCGACGTGCTCAGTGAGCGTGGCATCGAGGTCGACTACGCGATCCACCCGGTCGCCGGGCGGATGCCCGGTCACATGAACGTGCTGCTCGCGGAGGCCCAGGTGCCCTATGAGCAGCTCAAGGAGATGGACGAGATCAACGGCGACTTCAAGGACGCCGACGTCGCCCTCGTCGTGGGCGCCAACGACGTCGTCAACCCGGCCGCGAAGACCACGCCGGGCGCGCCGATCTACGGCATGCCGATCCTCAACGCCGACGAGGCCAAGGCCGTGGTGTTCATGAAGCGCTCCATGCGACCGGGCTTTGCCGGCATCGAGAACGAGCTGCTCTTCGAGGAGAACACCACGCTGCTCTTCGGCGACGCCAAGGACTCGATGGGCAAGCTCCTGAACGCGGTCAAGGCGCTCTAGAACCTCCCCTGCCCAGGTTGAGTGCTGAGGTGGTCGCCCTGACGACCACCTCAGCACTCAACCTCGAGGCTGTGGAGGAGCGTTCGCCCGGACTGCCGTTCCCGCGCACACTTCCTCGCCATGGGGAACGACGAGTGGCGCGCTGTTGCGGCGGCCCAGGGCGACATGATCTCGGTGCGCCAGCTGCGGGAGTACGGCGTGACGCGGTCCGCCGTGCGCAACCAGCTGGCGTCGGGCCGGTGGGCCAGGCGCAGCGAGCACGTCCTGAGCACGACGACCGGTGAGCTCACCGACCGCCAGCGGATGTGGCTCGGCGTACTCCACGTCGGGAACGGTGCGCTGGTCGGGGGGCTCACGGCGGCCGGACTCTACGGCCTGCGGAACTGGGAACGCGAGGATGTCACGATCCTGGTCCCCGACGACTGGTCCTTCGACCCGGTCCCCGGGCTGAGCTTCTTCCGGACCCGACGGCCACTGGGTGACCTGCGAGCCACGCGGGTCCGTGGCTGCGGGATGCTGCCGGTGTGCCATCTCGAGCCGGCCGTGCTGCTCTTCGCGGGCTACGACCGCAGCGCCCGGACCGCCCAGGGGGTGGTGGCAGCGGTGGTCCAGCAACGGCTCACCACCGCTGAGGACCTCCGGCGCTGGGTCACCCGCCTGCGCCCGCTCCGACGCTCGAGACTGTTTCTGCGGGTGCTGCTCGACATCGAGGGCGGCGCCCAGTCCCTGGCCGAGATCGACGTACGGCGGATGTGCCGCCTCGGTGCCATCCCGCTGCCGGACCGGCAGCGCCCGCGTCGAGACCGGGAGGGCAGGCTCCGGTTCACCGACTGCGAGTGGCTGTTGGCGGACGGGACGGTGGTCGTCCTCGAGGTCGACGGCGGGTTCCATGTCGGAGTCGAGCACTACGCCCTCGACATGCGGCGGCAGCGCAAGCTCACCACCAGGCGGCGGATCGTGCTGCGATGTGGCGCCATCGAGCTCCGGGACGAGCCCGAGGCGATCGCTGAGGACCTGCGGGCCGTCGGCGTCGGGAGGTTGAGTGCCTGAGCGGTCGCTATGGCGACCACCTCAGCACTCGACCTGCTACTGGGCCAGGCCGTAGAGGCGGTCACCCGCGTCGCCGAGGCCGGGCACGATGTAGCCCTTCTCGTTGAGCCGCTCGTCGAGCGCGGCCGTGACGATCGTGACCGGTACGTCGACGCCGACCAGCCCGGCCTCGAGGTTGGCGACGCCCTCGGGGGCGACCAGGAGGCAGACGCAGGTGATGTGGTCGGCGCCGCGCTCGGTCAGGAAGCGGATCGCGGCCGCCAGGGTCCCGCCGGTGGCCAGCATCGGGTCGAGCACGTAGCACTGACGGCCGGACAGGTCGGCCGGCAGCCGCTCGGCGTACGTCGAGGCCTCCAGGGTCTCCTCGTTGCGGACCATCCCCAAGAAGCCGACCTCGGCCGTCGGGATCAGCCGCATCATCCCCTCGAGCATCCCCAACCCGGCGCGCAGGATCGGCACCACCAACGGCCGCGGGCGGCTGAGAGTGACGCCCTCGGTGGGGCCGACCGGGGTGGTGATCTGCACCCGCTCGACCCGCACGTCGCGGGTGGCCTCGTAGGCGAGCAGCGTGACCAGCTCCTCGGTGAGCCTGCGGAAGTCCGGTGAGGCGGTCTCGCGGTCGCGCAGCGCGGTGAGCTTGTGCGAGACGAGAGGGTGGTCGACCACGTGCAGGCGCATGGCCCTGAGCCTAGTGGTGGAGATGTCCACCTCCTGTTGGTGGTCCTCACCGCCGCGTTCTGCCACCATCAGGCACGAGAGGCGGTGTGCCATGTCGGAGATCAGTGATGCCGAGGTCGGTGAGGTCGACCTTGCGGTGGTCGCCTACCGCGACGAGGGCGACTGGCACCTCGCCGAGCTCGCGCAGCGCTCGCTGGACTCGGTCGACGAGATCGCGCGCGAGCTCCGGCGCTACCCCGGGGAGTCCGGGGCGCTGGCGTTGATCGGCGTGGCCGAGGACTTCGTGCTGCTGGTCCGCGCGCAGGGCTCGCTGGTGCGGGTGCTGCTCTCCGACGCCTCCGCGGCCACCGACTGGACCCTTGCCTTCTCGGCGGTCGAGCACCTCGGGGTGCACATCGACGACGAGGACGAGCAGGTCCCCGCCGGTGACCTCGGGATCGTCTCCGACATGGGGATGACGGCGAGTGAGATGGGCGAGCTGCTCGACGACTACGACCTGTTCCCCGAGGAGATCCTCAGCGACATCGCCTCCACGGTCGGCTTCGGGGAGAAGTTCGACGACCTCGTCGGCATCTCCGGGTGACCGCTCGCTGGGAACCGGCGATGCGGGCCGCCCTGACGCTGGCCCGTGACGCGCCCCTGACCGGCGACGTGCCGATCGGGGCGGTGGTGCTCTCGCCCCAGGGCGAGGTGATCGGCAGCGGCCGCAACGTCCGGGAGCGCAACGCCGACCCGACCGGCCATGCCGAGGTGGTCGCGCTCCGGGCGGCCGCCGCGGCGGTCGGGGAGTGGCGGCTGACCGGCTGCACCCTGGTGGTGACCCTCGAGCCGTGCACCATGTGCGCCGGCGCGGCCGTGCTCTCCCGCGTGCAGCGGATCGTGTTCGCGGCGTACGACGACAAGGCCGGTGCGGTCGGCTCGCTGTGGGACGTCGTCCGCGACCGCAGGCTCAACCACCGCCCCGAGGTGGTCGCCGGGGTGCTGGCCGCCGAGAGCGCCGCGCTGCTGCGGGAGTTCTTCGCCGCGCACCGCGATTTCGGCCCCGCCGACGACGTCCGGTAGCCTTCCCGGCGGTGGCGTGTCCGAGCGGCCTAAGGAGAACGCCTCGAAAGCGTTTGTTGGTGCAAGCCAACCGAGGGTTCAAATCCCTCCGCCACCGCCGATGCGATGCCCTCGGGCATCGACAGACTCCCGGACCCCTCGTTGGGTCCGGGAGTCTCGTCGTTTCCCGGTCGCGCGCCCCCCTTGATCTGCATACCCTAGGGGGGTATGGTGTGCGACGTACTCCCAGGACGGGAGGCAGCAGGAGGCCACGATGAGCGAGACGCACGTCCACCCGGGCTACATGCAGCGCAAGGACGACTATGCCAAGCGGATGCGCCGCATCGAGGGGCAGGTGCGCGGGATCGGCCGGATGGTCGAGGAGGAGAAGTACTGCATCGACATCCTGACCCAGGTCTCCGCAGTCACCAAGGCCCTGCAGGCCGTCGCGCTCGGGCTGCTGGAGGAGCACATGGCGCACTGCGTCCTCGACGCCGCCCAGGCGGGCGGGCCCGAGGCCGAGGCCAAGCTCCGTGAGGCCTCCGAGGCCGTCGCCCGGCTCGTCCGGTCCTGAACCGACCCAGCACCCCACCAGAAGAGGAGCAGCCATGAGCAACGCCAACACCGCCACCTTCACCGTCACCGGGATGACCTGCGGCCACTGCGTCGCCTCGGTCACCGAGGAGGTCAAGGAGATCGACGGCGTCACCGAGGTGGCTGTCGACCTGCCCACCGGTGCCGTGAGCGTCACCAGCGATCAGCCCGTCTCCGAGGCCGACGTCAGGGCGGCTGTCGAAGAGGCCGGCTACCAGCTGGCATGAACGCGCCGACGAAGATCGGCGGGTTCCTCGTCGGCCTGGCCGCGGTCTTCGGGCTCGCGCTGGTCATCGGGTCGCAGGTGGGTCCCGTGGGCGAGCCGGCCGTGGCGCACGGCTCCGGCCACGACGCCGGCCACGACGCCGTGACCGACGCCGAGATCGACGCCGAGCACAGCCACGAGCACGCCGACCCCAGCACCGAGCCCGCCGCCCAAGGTGCCGGGAGCGGCGGGCCCGGGGGGCTGACGGCCTCCGAGAGCGGCTACACGCTCCGGCTGACGAAGGCACGCCTGCGTCCCGGTGCGCAACGGCAGCTCGACCTCGTGGTCGAGGGGCCCGACGGCAAGCCGGTCACGGCCTACGACGAGCAGCACGACAAGCTGCTGCACCTGATCGTCGTACGCCGCGACTTCAGCGGCTTCCAGCACGTCCACCCCGTCCTCGACGCGCGCGGCACCTGGAGCGTCCCGGTCGACCTGACCGCGGGGGCCTGGCGGGTCTTCGCCGACTTCAAGCCGACCGGCGGCCAGGCCGTCACCCTGGGCGCCGACCTCTCCGTGCCCGGTACGCCGCGGCCGGTGCGCCCGCCGCCGATCACGCGGACCGCGAGCGTCGCGGGCTACACCGTGGTGCTCACCGGCGACCTGGTCGGGGGTGAGCACTCGATGATCACCCTCGAGGTGAGGAAGGACGGAGCGCCGGTGACCGACCTGCAGCCCTACCTCGGCGCCTACGGGCACCTGGTCGCCCTGCGTGAGAAGGACCTCGCCTACCTGCACGTGCACCCCGACGGGGACCCCGGCGACGCGACGACCACTCCCGGCCCGCGGGTCGTCTTCGGTGCCGAGGTGCCCAGTGCCGGGCGCTACCACCTCTACCTCGACTTCCGGCACGACGGAGTCGTTCGAACGGCCCAGTTCGCGCTCGACGCCTCCGCCGGCGACCCGAGCAGCGACTAGAGGCAGGAGACCACGCATGAGCTCTGTCACCGAGCCGGCCAGCGCCGGTCCCACCGGGCCCACCGGGCCCCCCGGCCCCACCGCCAGCGTCGAGCTGCAGATCGGCGGGATGACCTGCGCGTCCTGCGCCAACCGGATCGAGCGCAAGCTCAACAAGGTCCCCGGCGTCACCGCCACGGTCAACTACGCCACCGAGAAGGCCAAGGTCTCCTACGGGGAGGCCGTCAGCACCGACGAGCTGGTGGCCGTGGTCGAGTCCGCGGGCTACTCCGCCAGGCTGCCGACCCCGGTCCGTACGACGAGCCAGCCAGCCGATGCCGCCGCCACCGACGACCCGACGCGAGCGCTGCGCACCAGGTTGCTCGTCTCGACGGTGCTCACCGTCCCCGTGATCGCGATGGCCATGGTGCCGGCGCTGCAGTTCACCAACTGGCAGTGGCTCTCGCTGACCCTGGCCGCCCCGGTCGTGGTCTGGGGCGCCCTGCCGTTCCACCGGGCCGCCTGGACCAACCTGCGCCACGGCAGCTCGACGATGGACACCCTGATCTCGATGGGCACCATCGCGGCGTTCGGCTGGTCGCTGTACGCGCTGTTCTTCGGCACGGCGGGCGAGCCGGGCATGACCCACCCCTTCGAGCTGACCGTCTCCCGCACCGACGGCGCCGGCAACATCTACCTCGAGGCCGCCGCCGGCGTGACCACCTTCATCCTGGCCGGGCGCTACTTCGAGGCCCGTTCCAAGCGACAGGCCGGCGCTGCACTGCGTGCGCTGCTCGAGATGGGGGCTCGCGAGGTGGCCGTCCTGCGCGACGGTGTCGAGACCCGGATCCCGACCGAGGACCTGGCTGTGGACGACCTGTTCGTGGTCCGCCCGGGCGAGAAGGTGGCCACCGACGGGGTGATCGAGGAGGGCTCCTCGGCCGTGGACGCCTCGATGCTGACCGGTGAGTCCGTGCCGGTCGAGGTCGGCGTCGGCGACGCCGTGGTCGGCGCCACCGTCAATGCCGGCGGGCGCCTGGTCGTCCGCGCCACGCGCATCGGCTCCGACACCCAGCTCGCCCAGATGGCGCGCCTCGTCGAGGACGCCCAGAACGGCAAGGCGGCCGCCCAGCGGCTCGCGGACCGGATCTCGGGGATCTTCGTGCCGATCGTGATCGCGCTCTCCGTGGGCACCCTGGGCTTCTGGATCGGCGCCGGCGGGGGAGCCTCGGCTGCCTTCACCGCCGCCGTCGCGGTCCTGATCATCGCCTGCCCGTGCGCCCTGGGCCTGGCGACGCCGACCGCACTGATGGTCGGCACCGGCCGTGGCGCCCAGCTCGGCATCCTGATCAAGGGTCCCGAGGTGCTCGAGCAGACCCACGACGTGGACACGATCGTCCTCGACAAGACCGGCACCGTCACCACCGGCCAGATGTCCCTGGTCGAGGTGGTGGCGGCCGACGGCGAGGACGCCGGACAGGTCCTCGCCCTCGCCGGTGCCCTCGAGGACGCCTCGGAGCATCCGGTGGCCCAGGCGATCGCCCGCGGCGCCCGGGAGCGGCTGGGTGCCGGGGAGACCCTCGGTGCGGTCGAGGACTTCGCGAACCTCGAGGGCCTCGGGGTCCAGGGTGTGGTCGGCCACGCCGAGGGCAGCCACGCCGTACTCGTGGGGCGGCCGCGCCTGCTCGCCGAGTGGTCCCAGCAGCTGCCCGACGACCTGACCCGGGCGCTGGAGGCGGCCCAGGCCGAGGGCGGTACGGCGGTCGCGGTCGGCTGGGACGGCCGGGCCCGAGGGGTGCTCGTGGTCGCCGACGCCGTCAAGGACAGCTCCGCCCAGGCGATCACCCAGCTCCGTGACCTGGGCCTGCGACCGGTGCTGCTCACCGGGGACAACCGCGCGGTGGCGCTGTCGGTCGCGGCGAAGGTCGGCATCGGTGCCGAGGACGTCTTCGCCGAGGTGCTTCCCGCCGACAAGGTGGACACCGTCAAGCGGCTCCAGGCCGAGGGGCGGGTCGTGGCGATGGTCGGCGACGGGGTCAACGACGCCGCGGCGCTCGCCCAGGCCGACCTCGGCCTCGCGATGGGCACTGGCACCGACGTGGCCATCGAGGCCAGCGACCTCACCCTGGTGCGCGGCGACCTGCGGGTGGCGGCGGACGCGATCCGGCTCTCCCGCAGGACCCTCGGCACGATCAAGGGCAACCTGTTCTGGGCGTTCGGCTACAACGTCGCCGCGATCCCGCTGGCCGCCGCGGGCCTGCTCAACCCGATGCTGGCCGGCGCCGCGATGGCGTTCAGCTCGGTGTTCGTCGTCGGCAACAGCCTGCGCCTGCGCGGCTTCAGGCCGCTGGCGGACAACCGCGGCTGACCGAGGTCAGGCCGGCTGGTCCACCGAGGCCGGTGTGGCGGACCCCTCCGGTCGCCGCCCGCCCGGATAGACCATCCGGGTCCCGATCGCCACCGCGACGTAGGCGATCGCCAGGCCCGCGACGTCGTCGAGGACGAAGTGCCAGCCGAGGTAGATCGTCGCGATCATCGTGCAGATCAGGTAGACCATCAGCGCCCGCGCGATCCGCCGCAGCCCGAACCACCGCGCCATCAGCAAGATCAGCGCCGTCACGCCCGTGTGCAGGCTGGCGAAGGCGGAGACCTGGGCGAAGGAGTCGCTCCACTCGGGGTGGGCCAGCAGCTGGGCCCGCTGGTCCATGTAGCGCGCCTGGGTGTCCTGGATCATCAGGTGCGGCAGCCCGCGGAAGAGCTGCGGCGCGGAGTCGAAGGGCCCCAGCGACGGGATCGCGTAGTAGGAGGCGGTGCCCAGGATCCAGACCCAGATCGCCGAGGCGATGAACGCGTAGGAGTCGCGCATCCGGCGCGGCAGCACCACCGCGGCCACCACCGTGAAGGTCACCAGCGTCGAGAACGACTCGTAGATCACCATCAACACGTAGGCCGCATAGTGCTCGCCGAGCAGCCCGTGCAGCAGCGTGGCCGGGTCGTTGCCGAGGAACAGGAACCGGTCCCAGCGCAGCAGCATGTCGTCTCGCGGGTCGTTCAGGACGTCCCAGCTCTTCAGGTTGTGATAGCTCAGGTAGACCGTCTGGTAGGCCAGGAACGCGCTCGTGGCCAGGAAGAGGCGGCGTCGGGTCCAGCGCCGGCGCAGCTGCGCCCAGGTGCGAGCCACCGAGAAGTTGCGCAGCCCCACCCGCCAGGCGGCGTCGGCGGAGGCGATGATCGCGAACAGCACGGCGTTGATCGCCAGGCGCGAGAGGAAGAACGCGTGGTTGGGGTCGCGGATCGGGATCCCGACCTGCTGGGACCGGATCACCATCACCAACCCGAAGGCGATCACCACCACCCAGGTCCAGACCACCCAGCGGTAGCCGTCGCCGGACTCCGCCTCGGCCTCGGCGGTGAGGGCGGCATCGGCTTCGGCCACGGCGGCGCGCACGCGGTCCTCAGTCTGGGCGGAGCGAGGCAAAGACGTCTCCTTCGGGCGTTCCTGGGCGTCGTCCACGCTCGACGAACCACTCGCGACCGAAGGCAAGACCGAACACTGGACCGGGCAATCTCACCATGAAGTCGAGGACCCGCACCTGTCCGCCTCGCTGTTGGGAGGCATGTGCGGCCATGGCGGCCCGCTTTGCGGCGAGATGCCCCCGCACCTTGACCCGGTGCGTGATCGTGCCCGGATCGCTGAACACCGTGCGCGTGCCGAGTGGGGCCGAACGGCCCACGGGGCTGCGTAGGACGCGCAGCACCGCGAGCACCCCCCGGAACAGCCGGGACGGGACGGTGGCCTCCAGCACGACCGGGGTGCCGGCGAGCTCGGCGGCCCTGACGCCGACCCGGTGCACCTGGACGTGGTCGGGGTGCCCGTAGCCGCCGTGGGCGTCGTAGGTGGTGAGCACGTCGGCGCCCTCTTCGCGGAGTACGTCGGCCAGCCGGTGCGCCGCCTCGTCCACGTCGCTGTGGGCGAACGCCGCGGTGTCGGCCGGGTCCGGGTGGAGCCCCGAGTCGGCGTACCCGAGCCAGACCACGCGTGCGCACCCCAGGGCCGCCGCAGCCTGCTCCAGCTCCGCCATCCGGGTCCTCGCCAGCTGGGCGCCGGTGCCGTCGGACTCCCCGGCCAGTCCCAGGGCGCCGTCGGTCGCGGTGACCAGCACCACCCGGTGCCCCTCGGCGGCGGCCCGGGCGAGGGTGCCGCCGGTCAGGAGGGACTCGTCGTCGGGGTGGGCGTGGAAGGAGACCAGGGTGAAGCGCTCCGCGTCCGTAGGGGTCATTCTCCGGTCACGGTCTGCAGCCGGCCGGGACGAGTGCCCGGGCGCGTGGCCGGGACCAGGCCGAGCGCACGGGAGTAGACCGCCTCGTGCCGGGTCATCGCGTTCGCCCAGTTCATCTCGGAGGGGGTCGTCCGGTTGTGCTCGGAGATCCGGTCTCGCAGGGCCGGGTCGACCAGCAGGTCACGCAGGGCGGCCACCATGCCCTCGTCGCTGGCGCACAGGAAGCCGCTGGTGCCGGGGTCGACGAAGTCCGCGAGCCCGGTGCCCTGCCGGCCGACGACCGGCAGGCCGACGCAGCGGGCCTCGAGCGCGGCGAGGCCGAAGGACTCCAGGACCGCCGGGGCGACGTAGACGTCGGAGGCGGCGAGCACCTCGAGCACGGCACCGGGCGCGACCCGGCCGGTGACGGTGACCGCGTCGGCGATCCCCAGGGAGCGGATCCGGCGGTCGAAGGCCCTGCGGAGACGGCCGTCGCCCACCAGCGTCAGGTGGACCGGGACGTCGCAGTGGTCCAGCAGCGCGGCGTACATCTCGAGCAGCTGGAGCGGGCGCTTGCGACTCGCCAGCCGCATGGTGCTGACCAGCTGGACCGGCCGGTCCGCCGACGACCCTCGGGGTGCGGGGCGCGGCAGCACCTCGACCGCGTTGGGCAGCACGTGGGCGTGAGTCCCCCGCGGGAGCCGGCGCAGCACCTGCGTGGCGGCAGCGTGGCTCACGGCCGTCCACGTGACCGGGGCCCGGCGCAGCGTGGTCAGGGCCGCCAGGGCGACCGGGATCGGGCCCAGGCCGTCCCAGAGCGAGTGCACCGTCACCACCGTCGGTACGCCGCGGCGGGCGGCGATCGCGGCGAGCGGTGCAGCGAACAGCGAGATCACCGACACGTGGGCGTGCACCAGGTCGAAGGACTCCAGATCGGCCCCGAAGCCCTCACCGGCCCAGCGCATCCGCCGGATCGTCACCGGGCCGTCGTCGACGAGGTCCTGGCCCTCCGCGTCGACGGGCGTCGCGGTGAGCACGGTGACCTCGTCGCCGGCGGCCGCCTGGTGCCGCGACAGCGCGTCGACGTGGGTCTCGATGCCGCCCAGCACGGGCAGGAAGGAGTCGGTCAGGTGCAGGATCCTCATGCCGCCACCTTCAGGTCCGCCGGACCGAGGTCGGCGTCGTCGGGCACCAACGAGCCGCGGTGCCACCAGGCCCAGCCGGTCAGCAGCAGGCCGCCGACCGGCACCTCCACCGCGACCATGAACAACCGGTAGAGCAGCACCCCGGCGACCACCCCGACCGGGTCGAGGCCGTTGGCGACGAGCCAGGCGATCGTGCCCAGCTCGGCGACCCCGGTGCCGGCCGGCGTGAGCGGGATCAGCGAGGCCATCCGCTCGATGGCGGCTGCCATCAGCACGATCGCCAGCGGTGCGGCGACACCGACCGCCTGCAGGCTCGCGGAGAGCAGCAGCACCTGGGCGGCGATGTAGCCGATGCTGGCCGGCAGCAGCCGGGTCCAGTGCCGACCGAGCTGGGTGCGCACCCGGCCCGCCACGTCCTCGACCTGGGTGGACAGCGACGTCCACCACCCCGGGCGCCGTGAGCGGGGGGCGTGTCGGCTCCGCGACCTCGACCACAGGTGAGCCAGCGCGGCCAGCGCCAGCACCAGGACGCAGCCGCCGACCATCGCCCGCACGGTGGTGGGCACGTAGATCGAGACGGTCACCAGCGCGGCCAGCGCGACCGGCGGCAGCAGCAGCTTGGTGAGCACGTCGAGGGCGTTGGTGAGCACGAAGTAGGAGGCGAACGCCTTGTGCGAGTGGCCCCAGGTGCGGGCCATCCGCCAGTTCAGTGCGGTGCCCGCCGCCCCACCCAACGGCATCAGGTTCGAGACCGCGCTGCCGGTCAGGTTCATCAGCAGGCCGCGGCGCATGCCCAGCCCGGGCAGCGAGCCCGCCAGGACGGTCGAGTAGATCACCAGCCCGCCCGCCCAGATGGCGGCGAGCAGCGCCAGTCGGCCCAGGGTGACGCCGGCGATGACGGCGACCACCTCGGACCAGGCGACCCCGGCGACGCCGTGAGTGGCCACCCAGACGCCGCCGACACTGATCGCGAGCACGATCGCGGCCTTCCACGTCCAGGTCCCGACCCGGGCGGCGTGCGCGCGCCGGGGCCCGGTCACCTCCGGGACCTGGGCGGAGTCCGGGGCCGCTCTCATCGTGTTCCTCCAGCGGGTGCGATGTCCTGACCGGTCCAGGCCGCCAGCGGCCGGGTGCAGTCGTTGCCGGCCGCCGGCGTCGGTCGAGGGGTGCCATCGTGAAGATAGATCCCACGACCACAAACGTCGACAAGGTGACGGTAGTGCAGTTCCAACGCCGTCCCGGCATCGTGTTGCTGGAGCGTCGCCAAAGTGCCGGTGCTCCGGGTGACGAACCACGTGGGAGCGTCGGGGCCGGAGAGCAGCCGGGCGAGGGCGGGGAAGCCCGGGTCCAGGGTGCGTGTGGGCAGGCTCCACAGGTACGGGTAGGGCGAGGACAGCCCCGAGCCGCGGACCACCTCCGGCTCGCCGAAGACGCTGACCACGGTGTCGCTCGCCCGGGACGAGGCCGCGATCGCGGCGCCGACGTCGCTGCCCCCGGTGCTCACGCCCTGGCTGAGCCCGAGGGTCCAGGCGATCGCCGAGGAGCCCAGCACCAGCGCCACGACGACCCGGCCACGGGTGACGCTCGCCTCGACGAGGAGCCCGCCCGCCAGCGCTGCCGGGACCGCGAGCTCGACCAGGTAGTGACTCCAGTAGCTCCCACCGGCCGCCACGGACATCACGGCGTACGCCGCCATCGCGAGCGTGGCGACGACTCCGGCCCGCTCGGCGGAGTAGTCGTGACGTCGGAGGACCGCCACCGTCAGCAGTCCGGCCAGCAGTACCGGGGCCAGGGTGAGCAGTTCCTGCCCGCCCAGCTGCACCAGCCGCTGCAGCCGGTCGGTGAGGGCAGCCTGCTGGACCGCGCTCAGGGCGTCCCAGCGGAAGGGGTACATCGCGTAGAAGACGGCGACCGGGCTGCTCCCGCGCAGCGCCGACATCCCCAGGACCACCGCGGCGACCAGACCGCCACCTCCGGCGTAGGCCACGGCCAGCCGGCGCAGCCGGCTCGCCGAGACCTGCTGCTTGCGCCAGCCGACGAGACCCAGCGCGATCGCGAACACTGCGGGATCCAGCATGTTCTGCTTGACCATGATGGCGCCCACGGTGGCGGCACCCGCTCCCACCGCCCAGGTGAGAGCGAGCCTTCCCGGACGGGTCCGCACCGCCTCCGCGGCCGCCCACACGCCGAGCGCCGCGAACGGCGCCGCGAGCAGCTCTCCGTTGACGGCGATCGCGCCGGCCATCGGCGAGACCAGCAGTGCAGCCGCGACCAGGGCGCCCCAGGTGGCCGCACGCGAACCAGCCAGGGCGCGCAGGGCCATTCCGACCGCGAGCACGGTGACCGCGACGCCCACAGAGCCGATCAGGCGGAGCGCGACGAGACCGCCGAGGTGGTCCGCAACCCGGAAGATCTCGATCAGGAGCGGCGGTCGGTCGACCCAGTAGTGCCCGTAGAGCGACGGTCCCGGGTCCCACTGGCCGCCGACGACGAGGAAGCCGCCCTCGTCGGAGGACATCGGCGCCCCGGCGTACGGCAGCCGGAGCAGGGCGGCGACCGCCGCCGCCACCAGCACTGCCCGCGGGACGTGCGCGAGCCAGTCACCCGGGCGGCCACGCAACCGCCCGGCGGACGCCCGCTGCGGGTCGTGGAGGAGATGGGCGGTGGTCACGCCCACCACTATTCGCAGCGAACATGACCCTCACCTGACGATCCGGCTCCGAACCTGTGCCGAGCCTGTGAGCGGGGGCCCTCACTCCTCGACGAGCGCCAGCGGCAGGGAGAGCACGAAGGCGGCCCCGCCCGTCTGCGACTCCGTGACCGTGACGCTGCCGCCGAGGTCGTGCACGATCTTGTGCACGATCGCCAGGCCGAGACCGGAGCCGCCGGCCTCGCGGGTGCGGGACTCGTCGAGCCGCACGAAGCGCTCGAAGATCCGCTCGCGCTCCGGCGGTGGTACGCCGTTCCCGTCGTCGCTCACGGTGAGCACCGCCCGGCCGTGGACCTCACGCAGGGACACCGACACCTCGCTACCGGCGTGCCGGAGGGCGTTGGAGACCAGGTTGCGCACCGCCTGGCCCAGCAGCACCGCGTCCCCCTCGACCTGCGCGGCGCCGACCTGGGAGGCGTCGAGGCGCACCGACCCCTCACCGTCGTCGGTGCGCGAGCGGGAGCGGCGTACCTCTTCCAGCACGACGTCGTCGAGGTCCACAGTCGTGGCGTGCAGCCCGGTGTCGTCGTCGAGACGAGCCAGCAGCAGCAGCGAGGTGACCAGCTCCTCCATCCGCTGCTCCTCGGCGAGCACGTCGCGGGCGAGCTCCTCGGGCCCCTGCCCGCCGGGGTAGTCGCGGGCCACCTCGGCGAGCTGCCTGATCGCCGCGAGCGGGGAGCGGAGCTCGTGCGAGGCGTCGGAGACGAACTGGCGCTGCAACCGGTGGGTGGCCTCGATGCGGTCGAGCATCTCGTTCAGGGTGCGTGCCAGCCGGGGGATCTCGTCGGCACCGCCAGGCACCTCCAGCCGCGCGTGGACCTGGGCCGAGGTGATGGCCTCCGCCTGCCGGCGCATGTCCTCCACCGGCCGCAGCGCCCGGCCCACTGAGAGCCACACCACCACGGCCAGCAGACCCAGGCCCAGCGGGACCGAGATCGTGAGGAGGACAGCGGCCGTCTTGGTCGCCTCACTGACTCCCTCGTTGGATCGGCCCACTGCGATCAGGCGCTCGCCGCCGACCTCGCGACGCGCGACCACCACGTAGGTGTCGGCGAGCCCGTCCACGCGGACCCGTACGGAGGTCCCCGGTGTGGTCCGCAGCGGGGTGGTGATCCGGGGGTGGTCGGTGGCGATCACGCTGCCGCCCGCGTCGATCACCTGCACGAGGATGTCGTTCTTGCCCGACGCGACGGCCTGTTCGGGGACCTCGCCCTCGGCGAGCTGGGCGCGCACGGTCTGCGCCAGCTGCTCGCTGGAGCTGATCAGCCCATTGGTCAGGTTGTTGCGCAGCGAGTTCACGAACAGCACCGAGCCGACCACACCGACCACCAGAGCCACGAGCAGGGCGGCGGCCGTGACCCGGACCCGGACGTAGCTCAGACCCTGGTGGCGCCTCACCGGCTGTCCCGGAGGCGGTAGCCGCTTCCCCTCAGGGTCTCGATGTCGGTGCGCCCGAACGGCTTGTCGACCTTGCGGCGCAGCCGCGCGACGTACACCTCCACGATGTTGGGGTCGCCCTCGAAGTCGAAGTCCCACACGTTGCCGAGGATGTGCTGCTTGGTCACGACGTCGCCCGCGCGGCGCATCAGGAAGTCCAGCAGCGCGAGCTCGCGGGAGGTCAGGCGGATCTCGACGTCACCGCGCGAGACCCGCTTGCTGGCCGGGTCGAGGACGAGGTCGCCGACCACCAGGTTGACCGGGCGGTCGGCTCCTCCGCGTCGCAGCAGGGAGCGGACGCGTGCGAGCAGGACGTCGAAGGAGAACGGCTTGGTGATGTAGTCGTCGGCCCCGGTGTCGAGGGCCTCGACCTGGTCCCACTCGCCGTCCTTGGCGGTGAGCATGATGATGGGGGTCCAGATGCCGTCCGCGCGCAGCTGCTCGCAGACCTTGTAGCCGTTGAGGACCGGCAACATGATGTCGAGCAGGATCACGTCGTAGGCCTGCTCGCGGGCGTACCAGAGTCCCTCGCCGCCGTCGGGCGCCACGTCGACGGCGAAGCCCTCGGCCACCAGGCCGCGCTTGAGCGACGACGCCAGCCGCGCCTCGTCTTCGACCACCAGCACTCGCATCTGTGCCTCCTCGTCGACATCATCACCTGCCGGAGGTCGATCTGATCCCTTCAGCGCCTCGTGCGCGTTCAGCCCTGCGTCAGGTCGCCTGCGCACAGTCGGTCCATGGTCGAGATGTGGGCAGCGGCATGGGCCTGGCTGGCGCGCCGCGTGCCGATGGAGGTGCTCACCTTCCTGGCCGTCGGCGGCACCGGGTACGTCGTCGACGTCGCCGCCTTCAACCTCCTGCTCGCCGTGGGGCCGTTCGCCGGGCACGACCCCTCGCTGGCCAGGATCGCCGCCGTGGGGGTGGCGATGTGCGTCACCTACTTCGGCAACCGGATGCTCACCTTGCGCGGCGCGGGTCTCGCGGACCGGCGTCGTGAGGTCGTGCTCTTCGTGGTCTTCAACGTGGTCGGGCTGAGCTTCTCGGTGCTCACGCTGTGGATCTCCCACGACCTCCTCGGGCTGACCAGCCGGCTGGCTGACAACATCTCGGCCAATGTGGTGGGCTTGGCGCTCGGCACAGCGTTCCGGTTCTGGTCCTACCGCCGGTTCGTCTTCGTGGTGCCGCCGGTGGTCCCGGAGTCGGTTCAGGTGGAGGTCAGGTCGGTTGTGGGACCTTCAGTCCGCTGACCCGCCTCGTCCAAGGAGCCAAACGTGTTCGATGTCTTCAACGGCCTGCCGGTGCATCCCCTCGTCGTGCATGCCGTGGTGGTGCTGCTCCCGCTCGCGGTGCTCGGCACGCTGGCGATCGCGGTTCGACCCCGGTGGCGGCGCGGCTACGGACCCCTGGTGGTCGCCTGTGCCGCCGCCGGGACCGCATTGACCCCGGTGGCGACCTCCAGCGGCGACGCCCTGGAGAAGCGGGTGGGCGACCCCGGTGCCCACGCCGCGATGGGCGACCAGCTGATCTGGTTCGCGCTCCCGTTGCTGGTGCTGTCCCTGGCGCTGGTCCTGCTGGACCGGCGTACGCCCCGGCCGGTGGAGGGGTCGGCACCCCGCTCGACCGTGCTCAACGCCGTAGCCGTCCTCGCCGTCGTGGCCGCCCTCGCATGCAGCGTGCAGGTCTACCGGGTCGGTGACTCCGGCGCCCGCGCCGCCTGGGGCGACCGCGTCGCCACACCCAAGTGACCCCCCACCCCCCGCCGAGACGTCACAGATGAAACGCCCGGAGCCCGCCGAGACGTCACAGATGAAACGCGCTTCGGGCCTGGGTCAGCCCGTCCTGAGCTTCAGTGACACCTGAACCGGGTCGCCGACCTCGAGCGACTCCGATCTGCGCACCGCCTTCTTGACCGGGAGCACGTAGCAGCCCGTCGAGGCATCCGGGAACACCGAGGTGAGCCACGTCGTGGCGCCGATCCGAACCTGCACCCTCACCGCACCGAATCCGGTGGTCGGGCCCGCGAGCTCGCGGATGTCCTCACTGACCTCGCCGGGCACGGTGAGGAAATGCCATCCACTGGGGCCGTCGTACGCCCAGAGCTCGGCGGTGAACTCGTGCCGCTCCACGATGACCGGTCCGACCTGTCTCAGCGCGCTTCGAGCAGGGCCTTCAGCGCGGCGAGGTCCTTGGTGTTGGCGCGGCGCATGGCCATCGCCATGGCCGGGGCAGCCAGGCCGGCGAACCCGGAGGGTTCACCCCGGTTGCGCAACGTCATCCGGGTGGCGTCATCGCCCGCTGCCTGCCAGGTGTAGGTGGTCTCCATCGGGAACGGTCCCTCGGCGGTGCGCATGACGAGGCGCTCGTGCGGCTCGAGGGTGACGATCTCGTAGGTGTAGGCCAGAGTGCGCCCGAGGAACCGCGCGACGAAGGCCAGTCGTGATCCCACGGCCAGCGGGGGCGGGGTCTCCCAGTCGACCCGGGCGATGTTGGCGTACCACTCCGGAGCATGACTGGGGTCCGCGGCGTACTCCGCCACGACGGGCAGCGGCCTGTCGATCACGGTCTCGGACAGCACGTCAACGCTCATCTGTGCACCACCCCGAAAGGCTATCGCCACGGGTCCGTGCGTTTCATCTGTGACGTCTCGGCGGGTCTGGGCGTTTCATCTGTGACGTCTCGGCGGGCCCGGGGGTTTCATCTGCGACGTCTCGGCGGGGGTCGGGGGGTTTCATCTGCGACGTCTCGGCGGGGGTCGGGGGGTTTCATCTGTGACGTCTCGGCGGGGGGCTAGCGTGCGGGGGGTGGAGGCGGGAGAGCGGTTCGGGGAGTGCGCGCTCGGGACGGTACGGCGGTTCCGGATCGGGGCTGAGCCGGGACCGGTGCTGGAGGTGCTCGACCTCGGGGCCACGGTGCACCGGCTGTGGGTCACCGGCGGCGACGACGTACGGCGAAACGTGGTGCTCGGCCATGCCACGCCGCAGGAGTACCTCGACTCGCCCCACTACGCCGGTGCCACGGTCGGGCGCTACGCGAACCGGATCCGGGGGGGACGCTTCCCGCTCGACGGCCAGAGCGTCCAGGTGGCGACCAACGAGCGCGGCAACCACGTGCACGGCGGGCCGGTCGGCTTCGACCAGCAGCTGTGGGAGGTCCTCGAGCACGACGATGCCCACGTCACGATGCGCCTGGTGAGCCCCGACGGCGACCAGGGGTTCCCCGGGGAGCTGGTGGCCACGGCCCGGTTCGACGCGCTCGAGGACGGGATCGGGATCACCCTGCGCGCGACGACGTCCGCGACCACGGTGGTGAACCTGACCTCGCATCCGTACTTCAACCTCGACGGCGACGGCAGCGGCTCGGTGGCCGGCCAGGTGCTCCGGGTGGACGCGTCGGAGTATCTCCCCGTGGACGGGCTGGGCCTGCCCCTGGAGGTGGCCCCGGTGGCCGGCACGGCCTACGACCTGCGCACCGGCAGCCGCCTGGGGGAGCTGCTGGCCGCGACCGGTGGGGTCGATCACAGCTACCTGCTGGCAGGCGGAGACCTCCGGGCGGTCGCGACCGTGGACTCCCCGGCAACCGGGACCCGGATGGTGCTGCTCACCGATCAGATCGGGCTGCAGGTCTACACCGGTGCGGGCTTCGACGGCTCGACGAGGTCCACCCAGGGAGTGGCCTACGATCAGGCCGCCGGGGTGGCGCTGGAGCCGCAGCTGCTCCCCGACACGCCGAACCGGCCACAGTTCGGCTCGGCGGTCCTGCGGCCCGGGGAGACCTGGGGGTCGAGGATCGAGATGCGGTTCGGGCCCTTGGCCTGACCGGCTACAACATCAACGACGCGGATTCGGACGCGAGCGAGGGGGCGACCACCATGGAGAAGCGCACACTGGGCAGGACCGGCCGGCAGGTCTCGGTCGTCGGGCTCGGCACCTGGCAGCTCGGCGCCGACTGGGGCGAGGTCTCCGAGAGTGACGCGCGGGCCGTCCTCGAGACCTCCATGGAGGCGGGGGTGACGTTCTTCGACACCGCCGACGTCTACGGCGACGGGCGCAGCGAGCAGATCCTCGGTGGATTCCTCGCCGACCACCCCGACGCCGGGATCACCGTGGCGACCAAGATGGGCCGCCGCGACGAACAGCTGCCCGAGAACTACTCGGCGCTGAACTTCCGGGGGTGGGTCGACCGCTCCCGGCGCAACCTCGGCGTCGAGACCCTCGACCTGGTCCAGCTGCACTGCCCCCCGTCGGCGGTGATCGACGCCGACGCGACCTACGACGCCCTCGACGCCCTGGTCGAGGACGGCTCCGTCGCGGCGTACGGCGTCAGCGTGGAGACCGCCGAGCAGGCGATCAGCGCGATCGCGCGCCCACATGTCGCCACCGTGCAGATCGTCTTGAACGCACTGCGCCTCAAGCCGCTGGCGGAGGTGCTGCCCGCAGCCCGGGAGGCCGGGGTCGGGATCATCGCCCGGGTCCCGCTGGCCTCGGGGCTGCTGTCGGGCAAGTACGACGAGAGCACCACCTTCGCCCCGGACGACCACCGCACCTACAACCGCGACGGCGAGGCGTTCGACGTGGGCGAGACCTTCTCCGGTGTGCCCTACGAGCACGGCCTCGCGGCCGCGCGCGACTTCACCGAGCTGGTGAGCACCACGGCCCCCGACGGCCTCACCGCGGCGCAGGCGGCGATCGCCTGGGCGTGGCAGCAGCCCGGCGTCAGCACGGTGATCCCCGGCGCCCGTACGCCGGCCCAGGCCCGCGCGAACGCCGCGGCGGGACGGGCGCACCTCTTCGGCCCGGACTTCCACGCGGGTGTCGAGCGGATCTACGACCACCGCATCCGCGCGCTCGTGCACGACCGCTGGTGACCCGACAGCCGGTGCCGAACGCACGTGACACCCCAGGCTCCCTGGTGTCGGATGCAGTCCATGGAGCGACAGCGGCCGCGCGCGCACTTCCCCTCGACCCGGCTGCCCCCGGGCGGGATCGCCGAGCAGCGTGAGCAGGAGCTGCGCGCGGCCGTCAGCTCTCGGACGCCGTACGCCGTTCGGTGACCGCGTTCGACCCGGACGTGCTGGTGACCCTCGACGGCAGGGACGGGCACCGCGACCAGGTGCGCGTCCGTGACGTCACGGTGGCCCTCGCGCACGAGCTCGGAGTCCCGGTCTACCTCTACTGCCTGTCGCGACGGCTGATGAGGAGGTGGGCCGCGGTGGTCGCCGAGGTGCAGCCGGACTCGACCCACCTCGCCCTGGGGGAGCTGGGCACCGCGGACGAGGACATCGACATCGTGCTGGACACCTCGGAGCACCTGGCCGCCAGAGAGGCGGCGATCGCCCTGCACGGCTCCCAGGTGGCACCTTCGCGGTCTTGCCGGAGGACCTGCGCTGGGAGTTCCTCACCCACGATCACCTGGCCGGGCCGCTGCCCCCACCCTGAGCGGACCCGTGCGATCTCGGTCACGCGCCACGCCCCGCGTGTCTGCTGAGGGGCACAATGCGACGGTGACCCAGAAGTCGAGTTGGTTCGAGTCCCCGAGCGATGCCGAGAAGCGACTGACCGACGTCGGGTACCTCGCCGACACCGCCACCGCGACCACCACCTTCCTCGCGGGGGCGCTGGAGAAGCCGCTGCTGGTCGAGGGCCCCGCAGGCGTCGGGAAGACCGAGCTCGCGAAGGCGATCGCGCGGGCGACCGGAGCCGAGCTGATCCGGCTGCAGTGCTACGAGGGACTCGACGAGGCCCGGGCACTCTACGAGTGGAACTACAAGAAGCAGCTGCTCCGCATCCAGGCTGCCGGTGACCAGTCCTGGGACGAGACCCATGACGACATCTTCACCGACGAGTTCCTGCTCACCCGCCCCCTGCTGACCGCGATCCGGCGCGAGGGGCCGACGGTGCTGCTCGTGGACGAGGTCGACAAGACCGATGTCGAGGTCGAGGGCCTGCTGCTCGAGATCCTCAGCGACTTCCAGGTCACGATCCCCGAGATGGGCACCATCGCCGCCGTACGCCGCCCGCTGGTCGTGCTCACCTCCAACGCCACCCGGGAGCTCTCCGAGGCGATCAAGCGGCGTTGTCTGTTCCTGCACATCGACTACCCCGACTCCGAGCGTGAGCGGGAGATCGTGGTCTCCCAGGTGCCCGAGGTCGAGGAGGCGCTGGCGGGGCAGATCGTGGAGGTCGTGGCCAAGCTCCGCGGCCTGGAGCTGCGCAAGGCGCCCTCGATCGCCGAGACCATCGACTGGGCCCGCACCCTGGTGGCGCTGGGCACCGGGACCCTCGACGCCGCCGCGATCGACCGGACGCTCGGCGTGGTGCTCAAGCACGCCAGCGACCACGACCGGGCCGTGCGCGAGCTCAGGTTGCGGGCGTGATGGTTTCGAGACGCTCGCTGCGCGAGCTCCTCGACCACCGGGGGGCGCGGTGAGCCTGCTCGACCGGCACATCGCGTTCGTGGAGGCGCTGCGCAGTGCGGGGCTGCCGGTCTCACTGGCCGAGGGGCTCGACGCCGTCCGGGCGATCGAGGCCCTCGGGATCGGGCAGCGCGAGACCCTGCGGGCGGCGTACGCCGCGACGCTGCTCAAGCGACAGACCCACCGCACCGGCTTCGACCAGGTCTTCGACCTCTACTTCCCCGCGATGGTGGGCGAAGGATTCGACCCGTCGGCGGACGAGGTGGCGGAGGAGGAAGCCGACTCCTCGACCGGCGAGCTCGGTGACGACGGGCCGCAGGCGCTGGCCGACTTCCGCGAGCTGCTCGCGACCGCGATGGCCATGGGCGACCCGGACACCTTGGCGATGCTGGCCCGTGAGGGGGTGCAGCGGTTCGGGATGATCCGCGGTCGCGGGCCGGGCGAGCAACGGTGGTCTTCCTACAACGTGCTCAACCGGGTCTCGCCCGACGAGCTGGTCCAGCGGGTGCTGCAGGGGATGGGCGCAGAGATCAGTGCGGAGATCGGCGAGGACCCCTCGCTGCGGCGGCTGGTCGAGGCCCAGGCCCGGGAGTTCGAGCGGCTGGTGGACTCGGAGGTACGGCGGCGCGCGGCCGAGGTCCGGGGTCCCCAGCACGTCGCCCGGCACACGGTCCGCCCGGCCATCGAGCAGATCGACTTCACCTCGGCCCGCAGGGCCGACCTGGAGCTGATGCGTCGCGAGATCCAGCCGCTGGCCCGGCGCCTGGCCACCCGGCTCAGCCGCGAGCAGCACGCGCGCAGCCGGGGACCGCTGGACTTCCGGCGTACCGTGCGAGCCTCGATGTCCAGCGGCGGGGTGCCGCTGGAGACCCGGCACCGACCCAAGCGCCCCGGGCGCACGGACCTGGTCGTCCTGTGTGACGTGAGCGGCTCGGTGTCGAACTTCGCGAGCTTCACCCTGATGCTGGTCTTCGCGCTCCGCGAGCAGTTCAACCGGGTGCGGGCGTTCACCTTCGTCGATGAGATCCACGAGGTCACCGACAGGTTCGAGCGGGGTGCCGACCCCGCGGCGACCATGGCCGAGCTGGCCGCGAGCGCCCGGCACGCCAGCCTGTGGGGCCGCACCAACTACGGCCGCGCGTTCACCCGCTTCGCCGACCTGCACGCCGACGCGCTCACCCCGAAGACCAACCTGCTCGTGCTCGGTGACGCGCGCAGCAACCACACCGACCTCGCCCTGCCCGTCGTGGGCGAGCTCGTGCACGCCGCTCGGCACTCCTGGTGGCTCAACCCCGAGCACTCCCGCAACTGGGACACCGGGGACTCTGCCGCCCGGGACTACGGCCGGTTGATGGCGATGGTCGAGTGTCGCAATTTGACCCAGCTCGGGGAGTTTGTCCACGATCTCGCGTGACCGAGGAGACCCCGCACAGCCCGTAGGCTGGGCCGCATGAGTCTCTCCGGACGCCCCCGCGCCCTGCTCGTCGGCACCGTGGTGCTGCTCGCCTCGGCACTGGTGCTCACCTCGTGCGGTGGCAGTGCCACCAAGAAGGACGAGTCCTCGGCGTACGCGGTCGACGCTGCGTCAGGCGTCCGGGTGGTGGCGGTCGGGGACATCGCCTGCGCACCCGACGGCGAGGTCAGCGCCACCACCTGTCAGCAGGCCCGCACCGCCGAGCTGACCAAGTCCCTGGACCCCGCGATGGTGCTGACGTTGGGAGACCATCAGTACGAGCACCCCAGCAAGCAGGACTTCATGGACTCCTATGACAAGTCGTGGGGCTCGCTGTGGAAGATCACCCGGCCCACGCCCGGCAACCACGAGTACTACGACACCGGCGCGGCCGGCTACTACGACTACTTCGAGGGCCGCCAGCCCGGCCCGCCCGGCTACTACCGGGTCACCGCGAAGGGCTGGCAGATCTACGTGCTCAACAGCAACTGCGACAAGATCGACTGCACCGCCGAGGCCGCCTGGCTGGACGCCGAGATGCGCTCGCACCCCTCCACGTGCTCGCTGGTCACGATGCACCACCCGCGCTACAGCTCGGGCTCGGAGCACGGCAACGACCTCGGCGTGCGCGGGCTCTGGGGCAAGGCGTTCAAGCACCGGACCGACATCGCCCTGGCCGGTCACGACCACGACTACGAGCGGTTCGTGCGCAAGGACGGGTCCGGGCACATCCGCGCGCGGCGCGGGATCACCTCGTTCGTCGTCGGCACCGGCGGCAAGAACATGTACCAGCTCGGCCAGCGCAAGAGCGGGTCGGCGTACTTCCAGGCCGACACCCCCGGGGTGCTCCTCCTCGAGCTCAAGGCCAAGTCCTACACGTGGAGCTTCAAGGACATCAACGGCAAGATCCGCGACAGCGGCGCCCGCCGCTGTTTTTGAGGTCCCCGACGGCGCACGCACGCGCGACCCGCCCGGCAACCGGCCGGTGCAGACCCCTGGCTCACCGGGCCCGGGTAGAGTTGCGGATTCCCCAACTGACTTTTGGCACGGAGGACCCGCGTTGAGCAAGGACGTGGCCGCGCGCGAGGTGGCGCGCGAGCAGGAGTACGTCGACACGGTGTACGCCCAGATGGAGCAGGCGGCGCTCTCGGCCCACGAGCTGGCCAAGGAAGGCCTCGAGCGTGGCCGCATCGGCAACGAGGGCGGGCTGGTCGAGCGCGACGCGATGGTGTTCCAGGCTGCCCGCAGGATGGCGACCCTCGACGCTGCCCACGAGGGGCTGGTCTTCGGCCGTCTCGACATGGGCGCCTCGGTCAGCGACGTGCCGCGCTACGTCGGCCGGATCGGGCTGCGCGACAAGTCCTACGACGTGCTCCTGATCGACTGGCGTGCTCCCGCGGCAGCAGTGTTCTACCAGGCCACCCAGGCCGATCCGCTCGGCGTCGTACGCCGCCGGATCCTGCGCAGCAAGGGCGTGCGCGTGCTCGGGGTCGAGGACGACCTGCTCGACCCCGACGACCCGGCCGCAGCGGCCCTGCCGATCATCGGCGAGGGCGCCCTGCTGGCGCAGCTCTCGCGGGCCCGCGACCGCTCGATGCACTCGATCGTGGCGACGATCCAGGCCGAGCAGGACCGCGCCATCCGCGCCCCCAGCAAGGGCGTGGTGCTGATCACCGGCGGTCCCGGCACCGGCAAGACCGTGGTCGCGCTGCACCGCGTGGCCTACCTCCTCTACGGCGAGCGCCGTCGCTACGAGACCGGTGGCGTCCTGGTCGTCGGCCCGTCCGGGGTGTTCATGCGCTACATCGAGCGGGTGCTCCCGTCGCTGGGCGAGACCGCGATGGCCCTGCGCTCGCTCGGCGAGGTGGTCGACGGGGTCAAGGCGTCGCGCCGCGACGACCCGGCCGTCGCCGAGGTCAAGGGCTCGGCCGCGATGGCCGAGGTGCTGCGGCGTACGGCGCGCCAGGCGGTGCCCGGGGCTCCCCGGGAGTTCCGGATGTTCTACCGCGACGACGTACTCCTGCTCGGCACCCGCGAGCTCGGCGCTCTGCGCCGCCAGCTGCTCTCGACGGGACCCCGCAACCGGACCACCACCCGGGTCGCCTCGACGTTGATCGAGGCGCTGTGGCGCCAGGTCCGCAGCGAGCGCGGCCGGGAGCGTGGCAAGGAGGAGTTCGCCGCCGACCTGCGCACCGACGACACCTTCTTGGGGTTCGCCGCCGCCTGGTGGCCGCTGCTCGACGCCGCCACCGTCCTGGGCTGGCTGCACGACCCCGATCTGCTGGGACGGGTGGCCGAGGGCGTCCTCGACGACGAGGCCGTCCGGCTGCTGACCAAGTCGTGGTCGGAGACCCTCTCGGTCGACGACGTGGCGCTGCTCGACGAGCTGCGCTACCTGCTGGGCGACCCGCCGGTGGTGAACACCGGCTCGGTCGACGACGAGTACCTCGGTCTCGCCGACGCCTCCCTGCACGAGGTCTTCACCGCCGCCGACCGGGAGTACGCCGGCCCACGTGGCTGGAGCCCGCCGAGCAACCGGATCGAGGACGACGGCTTCGCGCACGTGCTCGTCGACGAGGCGCAGGACCTGACCCCGATGCAGTGGCGCATGGTCGGCCGGCGCGGCCGCGGCGCCACCTGGACGATCGTCGGCGACCCGGCCCAGTCCTCCTGGCCGGTGCCCGCCGAGGCCGACGCCGCGCGCTCGGAGGCGCTGCGCGAGAAGGACCGCCACGAGTTCCACCTCTCCACCAACTACCGCAACTCCGCGGAGATCTACGCCTTCGCCGCGGGGTACGCCGAGCGGGTCGGCCTGCCCGCCGACCTGCCCAACGCCGTCCGCTCGACCGGGGAGTCCCCGGCCCACCTCGAGGTGGACGACCTCGAGCCGGCCGTGCGCGAGCAGGTGGCCGCCCTGGCCGGGTCGCTGGAGGGCACGGTGGGGATCGTGGTGCCGGTCGCGCGCCGCAACGAGGTGGAGCGCTGGGTCTCCTCGTGGCCCGAGCTCGCCGGCCAGACCGGGGAGCCGGACTCGCGGATCGTCGTACTCACCGGGCTGGACACCAAGGGCCTGGAGTTCGACGGCATCGTGGTCGTGGAGCCGCAGGAGATCGAGGACGAGTCGCCGACCGGGCGGTCCACCCTCTACGTCGTCTACACCCGCGCCACCCAGCGGATGGTCACGCTCTCGCGTCGCTGACCGATGAGGTGCCTGGTGAGGCCCGGGGTGCTGGATCGGCTACGGTTTGCGGGATTTCTCGGGAGATGACGTGCTGGAACATCTGGGGCTGGACGACAAGACGCTCGCGGTCTACGAGCACCTGCTGGCGGGTGGGCAGGCGTGCGACCTGCCCGAGAGCCGGGTGGGTGCGCTCGCGGAGCTGGGGCTGGTGCGCCCGCCGGACCGGCCCAGCGAGCCGCCGGCCCTGGTCGACCCGCGGGTCGCGCTGACCAACCTGCTGGCGGGAGACCGGGCGGCTGTGTCCTCGCTGCACGCCCGGCTGGCTCGCGACGAGACCGAGGTGGAGCGGTGGCTGGGCGAGCACGCGGCCGAGGTCTCCCGGCTGCGGTTGCCGGCCGAGCAGCTGATCGGGGTCAGCGAGGTCCGCGACAAGCTCGCCGAGCTGCAGGCCGGCTGCCGCTCGACGGTCTGGTCGCTGAACCCGGGCGGCGCCCAGAGCCCCGACAACCTCGCTCGGTCACTGCCGCTGTGCGAGGCCTCGCTGGGCCGTGGTGTCGAGATGCGCGCGATCTTCCTCGACAGCATCCGCAACGACGAGGCCACGATCGGGCACACCCGGACCCTGGTCGACCTGGGGGCCGAGGTGCGCACGCTGCCGGTGCTGCCTCTCCGGCTGGTGATGGTCGACGGTGAGAGCGCGGTACTGCCGGCCGATGCGGCCGACTCCTCGATGGGCGCCCTGCTGGTGCGTACGCCGGGCATCTTGACCTCGCTCGAGGCGCTGTTCCGCGAGCTGTGGCGGCAGGCCCGGCCGGTCGGGGCGAGCCGCCCGCAGGCCGCGGGTGCGCCGAAGGCCCAGGAGCTGGTGGCCCTGGACCTCTGGCGCCGCGGGGGCACCGATGCGCTGGTGGCGACCCGGCTGGGCATCTCCGAGCGCACGGTGCGCCGGATGAGCGACCATCTGTGTGACCGCCTGGGGGCGCGCAGCCGGTTCGACCTCGGCGTCCGCGCCCTGCTGGCCGGCTGGATCGACGCCGACGACCTGTGCTGACCGGGCCGGCTACTCCCAGCCCCAGGTGTCCTTCGGCCCACCGATGACCGGAGTGCCCCCGGCGTGCGAGACCACGGCCTGCGCCGCGGCGGAGGTGCCGAGGACGACGAACGTGGCGACGAGGGCGGCGCAGGTGAGACGAAGCGCGGTGGTCATGGAGCTCCCCTTGTGAGGTGTGGGTGACGGGCGAACGACATCGTGGTGCCGGGGCTCTGGTCGTGCCAGTGGGCAGTTGCGGCCGTGGCCGTCTCCGGCCGCCTCGGGGCTTTCTGGCCGGGGCGGGACATGGCCCGAAGGGCCCACTTGTCCGGCGTACGCCGCGCTGCCGAGGCTGGTTGCCGGGGCGATCGGCGCCCCCGACGACACAGGAGCAAGTACATGATGAACAAGGTGATGCTCGGGCTCAGCGCCCTGGCCCTCCTGGCCGGCACGGCCACCACTGCGACGGCGGACGTCGGCGACGGTTCGCTGGCGTGCAACACCTACGAGATCTGCTTCTCGAGGGACCCCGGCAACACCAACCACCAGAAGCACTTCTACAACTCGGCCAACCACGACGGCTACAGGTTCACCAACGTCAACACCGGGGCCTCCTCGGGCGTGCTGGAGGACAACGCAGCCCAGGTGCGCAACCGCGACGGATCCTGCGACGTCAAGGTGATCGACTGGAACAGCATGCTGCCCGACGTGACCCAGACGGTCTCGAACAACAGCGTCTGGACGATGCTCAAGGACGGCGTGCGCGACGAGAACAACGAGCACAAGCGCGTCAACTGCTGATCCGGCGCTGAGCGGTCGCTCGCGACGGTGACACCGGGCGTGGCTCGTTGCGGCCACGTCCGGTGTCGGCCAGCGTCGCTGCCGCCATCGCGCCCCGTGTGAGCGCACACTGAGTTCCGGTCCGCTCGGGCCCGGCCGCCTCCCCTCCCCAGGAGCCCTGCGATGCTGACGTGCTCGGACGTCCACTACGCCTACGACGGCAACCCGGTCCTGCGTGGCGTCTCGCTCGACGTCGACGGCGGGGAGGTCGTCGCACTTCTCGGGCCCAGCGGGTCGGGGAAGTCGACCCTGCTCTACTGCCTCTCCGGCGTGCTGGTGCCCGCGCGCGGCAGCGTCGCGCTCGGCGGGGAGAGTCTCGAGGACCTCGACGACGACGCTCGCACCAGGCTGCGCGGTCGCTCGTGCGGCTTCGTGCTGCAGTTCGGCCGGCTGGTGGGAGAGCTGACCGCGGTCGAGAACGCCGCCTTCCCGCTGCGGTTGCTGGGGACACCGCGCCGCAGCGCCGAGGCACAGGCTCAGTTGGCCCTCGCCGACGTCGGGGTCGCCCACCTCGCCGATCGGGCCACCGCCAGCCTCTCCGGGGGCGAGCAGCAGCGGGTCGCGGTGGCCCGAGCCCTCGTGCACCGCCCGGCCGTCGTCTTCGCCGACGAGCCCACGGGTGCCCTCGACACGGCGAACGGCGAGCTGGTGCTCGAGTGCCTGACCGGCATGGCCCGCGACCGCGGCTCGGCCGTGGTCCTGGTGACCCACGACGAAGGCCTGGCCCGCCGGGCGGACCGCGTGGTGCGGATGCGGGACGGCGTCGTCGAGTCCGAGACGAGGACGGCCGTTGTCCGCCACTAGCCGGATCGGCCTCCCGGTCTGGCTCGCCTGGCGTGGGCTCCGCGCCCACCCGTGGGAGACCACGTTGCGCGCCGGCGTCTCCGTGGTGGCGGTGGTGCTGCTCCTCCTCGGGTGTGCCCTGGGACCGACCGCCCTGGCGCGCAGCGGCCGCACGGCCGACGCGATGGTGTCCCTGACCCAGCAGCCGGCACCCGGTGAGGTGGTCCGGGCCACCGTGGACGAGGACTACGCGGCCGGCAGTCCGATCACGCTGGTCTCGGTCGCCGTCCCCGAGTCGGCACCGGCCACCTGGCGCGACCAGCGACTGCCGCGCCTGGGGGAGCTGGTCGTCTCCCCAGCGATGCGCACCGTGCTCGGTGACTCCTCGGCCGGCGCGGTCCTGCGGGACCGGTACCCCGGCCGGGTCGTCGCCGAGGTGCCCGACGCGAGGCTGCTCGGTCCGGGGGCGCTGGTGGTCTGGCGCGGCGTCGCCGCCGCGGACCTCCCGGCCGACGCAGGCTGGCTCACCGAGGCGGGGAAGCGGGCCGACGACGTCGCCTCCGCGGTGCCCGACGAGCTCAGCTACGCCTACCCCCTGCTCGTGCTCGGCTTCCTGCTGCCGCTGTTCGCCCTGGTCGCCCTGCTCGCCTCCCTGGGCGGGTCCCGCCGGGAGCGCCGGCTCGCCGCGCTGCGGCTGGTGGGGCTCACCGACCGGTCGGCGAAGCTGGCGGCCGCCCTCGAGGACGGGCTGCTCTCCGCGGGCAGCACCCTGCTGGGCACGGGGCTGGCCCTGCTCGTCGTACCCCTGCTCGGTCCGCTTGCGCCTGTCCGGGCGGGGGTGTGGCCCGGCGACGTGAGCGTCGACTGGCGGGTCGGCGTACCGCTGCTGGTGCTCTTCCCCGTGGTCTCCCTGCTCGCGAGCCTGGCCGGCCTGCGCCTGCTGGCCACCTCCCCGCTCGGGGTGGAGCGGCGCTCGGTGGCGCGGCCGGTACGCCGGTGGCGGCTGGTCCCGCTCGTGCTCGGCACGATCCTGCTCGTGGGGGTCCTGGCCGGGCTCGCCGGGCCGGCTGCGGTGCGCGCGCCCGTCCTGATGGCGACCACGGCTCTGCTGATGACCGGACTGGCCTCGGCGCTGCCGTTCGTGGTCCGCGCGGTCGCGGCCAGGGGGGCGGTGGCCGCGCGGTCCCTGCCCGGCCTGCTGGCCTCGCGCCGGACCCTCGGGGACCCGGGGAGGTCCTCGCGGGTCGCCGTGGCCCTGACCCTGATGGTCGCGGTCTCGGGACCGCTGCTGGTGTTCTTCCCGCTGATCGCCGACCTCGCCACCCCGGACCTGGACCGGATGGCGGCCCGGGTCGGGGGGAGCACGCTGACCCTGACCCGAGGCCCGGCCGCGAACGCGGCCGGCGCCGCCGGTGACCCGTGGGCCCGGGTCGAGTCCGCCCCCGAGGTCGCCGCCGCGGTGCGACTGCACGTCCTGACCGTGGGGGTGGTCGGCTCGCCGGACACCCAGCCGCGACTCCTGGTCGCCGACTGCGACCGGCTGGCCGCGGTGACCGACCTGCCCGCCGCACAGTGTGAGAGCGGCCTGGCCTCGCCGTCGTTGGGCAGTGGCCTGGCGGGTGCTCGCGTGCGCGCCGCCCGCGAGGTCGTGCACGCGGACGGGACCCAGTCCGTGCGGTTGAGCGGCGCGGCGTTCGTGCTCCCCCGGCGACCGGTGCGCTCGGCGAGCCTGGAGGCACTCGACGCCGCGGGCAGCACCGGGGCGGTGATGCTGGTCTCGTCGCGGGCGGTCTCGCCGGGCGCGGTCTCCGAGGCCCTCCCGATGACGGCACTCGTGGCGCCCCGACCCGGCCGGGTCGAGGAGGCGCGCACCCGGATCCTGCTCGAGACCGGGAGCACGGCGCTCACCGTGGGCGAACGACACGAGATCGCCGGCCGCTCCACCCACGACTTCCAGGTCCTGGCGCTGCTCGCGGCCACGCTGATCGTGATGATCTGCGGCTTCGCGACCACCGTGACGGCGTACGAGCAGGTGCGCTCGACGCTGCCCGAGCGGCGCCTGCTCGAGATCGGCGGCACCCCGCGCCGTGTCCTGGACGCCGCGCTGGTGCTCCAGGTGACCTCGCCCGCCGTCGCCGGAGTCGCCGCGGGCGTGGCGGTCAGCCTGCTGCTGGCGCAGGGGTACGTCGCCCTGATGCCCTACATCGAGATCGCCGTGCCCGTCGGCGGGGTGCTCGCCGTGGCCCTCGTCGGCCTGCTCGCACCCCTCGCGGCCACCGCCGTGGTGGCCCGCCTGACCCCGTCCGCCACCGTGGCGGGCGACCAACCCTGAGGAGCTGTCCATGCGTGCCGAGATCTCGGGTCCCCTGACGGTGCTCGCCGCCGCCCTGTCCCTGGGGGTGCTCGCCGGCTGCGGCGGCGGCAACGGCGACGTGGGCTCTGCCGAAGGGGAGGACGGTGCCCGCGAGGTGGTGCGCACGCTCGCGGCCGCCCTGCCCGACGGCGACGGCGCGCGGGTCTGCTCCCTGCTCGGTGCCGGTGCCCAGCGCAAGCTGGAGCGCGCCTTCGAGGGCGGCTCGTGTCCCGTCGCCGTGGCCAGCTCGGCCAAGGCGCTGCAGCCGGCTGACCGGCGCGCCCTGGGCCGGCTCGAGAAGGTCGAGCTCGCGGTGGACGAGGGCCGGGCGTCGGCCACCGGGGATGCCGCCGACGCGCTCGCCCGGCTGCTGGGACAGGACCGGCTCTCACTGCGCCGGGTGGAAGCGCACTGGCTGGTCTCGTGAGGCAGCGCCGAGCACGCGAGTCGCGAGGGTGGCGCGGCTGGGTCCCCGGCGCGGTCATGCTCTGCCTGAGCCTGGGCGTCGTCGGCCTCCTCCACCTCGCGCCGCAGGGCGTGCGGTTCGTGGAGCCTGAGGTCGGCCCCATCGCTGCGGCACCGACCGCTCCGGTGGAGTCCTCACCGGTCCGCGCCGTCCAGCAGTGGGCCGACGTGCTCACCCGGGAGGTGGGCCGGCTCCGCGCCCGCTGCCTGAGCCGGCAGGGCTACCCCCAGCCGGAGCGAGCCCTCGCCCTGCGGCGACCCGCGACCGGCAGCGTTCGCCGGGAGCCGCTGGACGTCGCGCTCGAGGACTACGGGCCCGCGACCCGCTCCCAGGCCCGTCGCCTGGGCTTCCTGGGCATCGACCTCGCCTGGGACGAGGGCGCCTCCGGCGTGGTGGCGAGCAACAGCGCCGCCTTCGAGGCCGCCGGCCGCGCGTGCTCACGGTGGATGGCGCAGCGGACGCCGGCCCTCTCGCACACCCAGACCCGGGCGGCCCGGTTCCGCGACGAGACCGAGGCTGCCTTCGTCGCGCAGGTCACCCGGGAGACCACGCCGGCACTCCTGGCGCGGGCCCGCTGCACGGCGGAGCAGCACGCGGGCGTGCGGGCACGGTGGTTCCTGGAGTCCGACACGATGGCCGACCTGCTGCGCCGCGCCGGGATCGCACCCGGCCGGGTCACCCGGGCGGCCACGGTCTCCCCGGAGCGGACCTCGATCGCCCGGGGCGCCGTACGGGTGCTGCCGCCGGAGGCGCCGCGCGCCTATACCCCGTCCGCGGGCGAGACTGGCCTGGCGCTGGACTACGTCGCGTGCGCCGAGCGGACCGGGTTCGCACGCACGGTCGAGCACGCGGTCGAGCGGGCGGCGGCCAGGGCCGATGTGCGGTACGGCGACCGGGCGCAGCGGCTCAGCGACGAGCTGCGCGCCCAGCTCCGCGCCCTCGCCGGCGGCTGAGTCGCCCGCCGGCCGGTCGGCTGCCCGCCCTGCCGGACGTGGCCGGGCGACCCGGCGGGGGTCTAGTAGCGTTCCGGGCATGCCCGAGGACCTCTCCGCCAGCGTCGCCCTCGAGGAGCTGACCAGGCATCCGGCGTGGGCGGTGATCCGGCTTCGGGAGAGCCCGACGGTGACCCTGGTGGGCGGCACGATGCACCACCTCGAGCGGCTTGCGGACATCCCGCTCGAGCAGGGCGCCCCGGCCGACGGGCGCAGGTTCGACCGGCTGGTCGCCGTACCGTTCCGCCAGGTGCGAGAGCGTGGGTTCGTCGCGCACGACGACGGTGCGCCGCTCGCGGTGATGACCATCGCCAGTGAGCAGGAGGTCCCGCTCGAGGACCTGGTCGCGTCCCTGCCGCAGGAGACGATCGGGTTCGTCGACGAGGGCGGCTTCGAGACCAGCGACGACGACTACGCCAGCGTGGTGGAGCGGATCATCCGCGACGAGATCGGCAACGGCGAGGGCGCCAACCTGGTGATCGGGCGCCACTACCGCGCCCAGCTCCGGGACTGGTCGCCGGAACGGGCGCTCAGCGTGCTGCGACGGCTGCTGGAGGGCGAGCGCGGCGCCTACTGGACCTACTGCTTCTGGACCGGTGACCGGTTCCTGATCGGGGCCTCGCCGGAACGGCACGTCAGCGTGCACGGGGGCGACGTCCGGATGAACCCGATCTCGGGCACCTTCCGGCTCCGCGGCGTCGAGCCGGAGGAGCGCAAGGCCCGGCTGCTGGACTTCCTCGCCGACGAGAAGGAGATCTACGAGCTCTTCATGGTGGTCGACGAGGAGCTGAAGATGATGTGCGAGATCTGCCACGAGGGTGGCCAGGTGCTCGGTCCCTTCCTCAAGCCGATGACGCACCTGATGCACACCGAGTACCTCCTCGCCGGGCGCACCCGTTCCGACGTACGCGACGTGCTGCGCGACACGATGTTCGCCGCCACGGTCACCGGTGCGCCGGTGGAGAACGCGTGCCGGCTGATCCACCAGTACGAGTCCGAGGGCCGCGGCTACTACGCGGGCGCGCTCGCGCTGATCGGCCGTGACGAGAGCGGCGCCCCGACGGCCGACTCGCCGATCGTGATCCGCACCGCCGACGTCAGTCCGGACGGCGCGATGCGGGTCACAGCCGGTGCGACCCTGGTCCGCGACTCCGACCCGCACTACGAGGTGGCCGAGACCCTCGCCAAGGCCGGCGGGATCCTCTCCGCCTTCGGCCTGGTGCCCGCCGCCGCAGGGGAGCCCTCGACGGTCGCCGACCTGGCGCGTGACGAGGACGTGCTGATCGCGCTGAACTCCCGCAACCAACGGCTTGCGAAGTTCTGGCTCACCGATCAGTCCGGCGCTGCGCCGGCCCCGTCGCTGGCGGGCCGCACCGTGGCGATCCTGCACGGCGAGGACGACTTCGTGAACATGCTGGCGCACGTGTTCTCCGTGCTCGGGATGTCCTCGCGGGTGGTCCGGCACGATGCGCTGCTGCGCGACGGTGGCGCCGCCGGCGCCTTCGACGACGTCGACCTGGTCGTGGTCGGTCCCGGTCCGGGCGACCCGCGCGACGGCGAGCACCCCAAGATCGCGGCCTACCGCGACGTGGTCGACACGCTGCTCGAGACCGAGAAGCCCTTCCTGGCCGTGTGTCTGGGACACCAGGTGCTCTGCGACCGGCTCGGCATCGCGCTGGCCTACAAGGACATCGTCTTCCAGGGCACGCAGTCGCCGGTCACCATCGAAGGCCGCGAGGAGCGGGTGGGCTTCTACAACACCTTCGTGGCCCGGCTCGGCGAGGACGACCTGCCCGACGGCGTGCGCGTGGAGGCCGACGCCACCACCGGAGACATCCACCTCGTCGCCGGTCCGAGGTACCGCGGCGTGCAGTTCCACGCCGAGTCGATCCTCACCGAGAACGGCTTCGCGCTGCTGCGCCAGCTCCTGCTGGAGCTGTTGGGGTGAACCCCCGGGTGCGCCCCCGGGTCCTGGTCGTGGACCACTACGACTCCTACACCTGGAACCTCGTGCACCTGGTCGCGTCGGTGACCGGAGAGCTGCCCGACGTGGTCGAGCACGACAGCGCCGGCGTGCGGGAGCTGGCTCGCGGCTACAGCCACCTGGTGCTCTCGCCGGGTCCGGGCCACCCGGCCGACCGCGCCGACTTCGCCCTGGGCCGCGACGTCTTCGAGCTGGGGCTGCCGGTGCTCGGGGTGTGCCTGGGGATGCAGGCGCTGGTCACGGCGTACGGCGGGACGGTGGACCGGGTCGAGCCGGCCCACGGCGAGATCGCGATCGTCTCCCACGACCCGGACGGCCTCTTCGCCGGCGTACCGAACCCGTTCGAGGCGGTGCGCTACCACTCGCTGGCCGCTGTGGAGCTGCCGCCGGTGCTGCGCCGCACGGCCCTCGACGAGCGCAGCGGCGTCACGATGGCGGTGGTCCACCGGGAGCTGCCGCTGGCCGGCGTGCAGTTCCACCCGGAGTCGATCCTCTCCCAGCACGGCCGCGCGCTGGTCGCCAACTTCCTCGGAGGCACCGATGGGTGAGTCGCCGAACGGGTCCGTGACCGCACCCGTCGACGGGCCCGTGATCGAGGCGGTGCGAGCCGGTTTCGCCCGCAGCGACAGGGTGTTCTGGCTCGACGGCGGCGGTGCCCGCGACTGGTCGGGACGACGCTCGCTGGTCGGCGTACTCGACGACGACGACGTCTCGCTGACCTTCGACGCCACCCGCCGCGAGGTCACCCGGCACGCGTCGGGGCGCGCGGAGGTGGTCGGCGAGGACATCTTCGCCGTGCTCGAGGAGGCCGTCGCGCGGGAGGCGGGCGACCCGGACGCGCACTGGGTCGGCTGCCTCGGTTACGCGTCCCGGCCCGACCTGCCGGCGCGGGCGTGGGGACACGGGCCGGACGCGGTGTGGATGCGCACCCGCCGGCTCCAGCAGTTCGTGCACGACCCCGGTCGAGTGCCCCAGTGGTCGTCCCAGCGACCAGATCAGCACTCGACCGCGCCGCAGGAGTACGCCGAGGCCTTCGACCGGGTCCAGGAGCAGCTGCGGGCCGGCAACTCCTACGAGGTCAACCTGACCTACCGCGAGCAGGCCGGTGCCCAGGGGCCTCCGGTAGACCCGCTGGCCACCTACCTGCGGCTGCGCGCCAGCAACCCCGCGCCGTACGCCGGCCTGCTGAGCCACCAGGGCACGCACCTGCTGAGCAGCTCTCCGGAGCGCTACGCAGCGATCGACCGGCAGCGGTGGCTGGAGACCAAGCCGATCAAGGGCACGACCGCGCGCGGCTCGACGCCGGCGGAGGACGCGACCACGCGGCGGGCGCTCGCGGAGGACCCCAAGTTCCGCGCGGAGAACCTGATGATCGTCGACCTGCTGCGCAACGACGTCTCGATGGTCTGCGAGCCCGGGACGGTGACCGTGCCCAGCCTGATGGCGGTCGAGTCCTACCCCAGCGTGCACCAGCTGGTCTCCACCGTGCGCGGCCGGCTGCGCGAGGACGTCAGCACGGTGGCTGCGCTGCGGGCGCTGTTCCCGGCAGGGTCGATGACCGGTGCCCCCAAGCTGCGCACGATGCAGGTCATCGACGACGTGGAGGCGAGCCCGCGCGGTCTCTACGCGGGCGCCTTCGGGTGGGTCTGCGCGGACGGCCGGGCCGACCTCGGGGTGGTGATCAGGTCGCTGTTCGCCGGGCCGGGCCAGGGCTGGCAGCTCGGCACCGGTGGCGCGATCACGGTGCGCTCGGACCTCGACGAGGAGTGGGCCGAGACCCGCTGGAAGGCCGAGCGCCTCCGCGGGGCCACTCAGGACGAGTGACCCCGTGGGTCGAGGGTCGGTGCGCTGTCAGTGGCTGGAGAACCAGGGCTGGTGCAGGTCGAGGTAGCGGACGTCCTGCACCTGCGACATCTCCTCCTCGAACTGCTCGCGGTACTGCGCCGGCATCTCCTTGTGCTCGCCCTCCCGGGCCTCGGCCTCGGTGCGGAACGCCACGGTCTGGGTGAACCAGCCGTCGGGCTCCATCGCGATCGTGCCCCCGATGATCTCGGGCCGGGCGTCGCGCAGGGCGTCCATGGGTTGCTCCATGAAGTGCCGGAAGCGCTCCGGGTCGGTGACCCGGCCCTGGATGATCTGCACGAAGCCGGCGTCGTCGGAGCCGCCGCCGAGGAACTGCATCGCGTTGTCGCAGTCGTGGAAGGTGACCTCCCCGTCGAAGCAGGTGGCCGTGGCCTGCCACCACTCGGCCTGCTCGGGACGGGCCGAGTTCTCCTCGGCCGCCTCCCGCGACTCGAAGCGGACGATCCCGACGAACTCGTCGTCGTCGGTGATGCCGTAGGTGCCGCCGAGCCAGCCCGGGGCGCTCTGCCCCAGGGTCTCGCGCCACTGGTCGATCTGCTGGTGCAACCGGTCCGCGTCACGGCACCGGCCCTGGATGATCTGGATGAACATGGCGACTTCTTCCTCCCGAGAGGCCGCCCCGCTCTGGAGCGGCGCACCCCTCGACGCTACGCCCGAAGCGGGCCGCTGTCAGGAGTCAGGAGGAGGCGTTGTCGGCGTCGGAGCCCAGGTCGGCGGTCACGGTCGCGGTCTTGCCGTCGCGCACGTAGGTCACCTGGACCTGGTCGCCGGGGCGGTGCCCGCGGATCGTGGCCACCAGCGACTCGGAGCCGTCGATCATCTCGTCGTCGACCTTGGTGATCACGTCCCCGGTCTTCAGCCCCGCCTTGGCGGCCGCACCGCCTGCCTCGACGGACTGCAGCTGCGCGCCCTGGGCCAGGGTGTCGCCGCGGACGTCGGAGACCGACACCCCGAGTCGTGCGTGCGTGGGCTGCTGGCCGTCGGTGATCTGGTTGACGATCGGCAGCACCTCGTCGATCGGGATCGCGAAGCCGAGGCCGATCGAGCCGCCGGAGTCGCCGGAGAGGCTGCTGCTGGAGGTGCGGATCGAGGAGTTGATGCCGACCACCCGCCCCGACATGTCGACCAGCGGCCCACCGGAGTTGCCGGGGTTGATCGCGGCGTCGGTCTGGATCGCCGGGTACGTCGTACTCAGGCTCTGCGCGGAGCTGTCGCCCTGGCCGCCCTGCCCGCCCTGGCCGCCGAACGGCGACTGCGGCGCCTGGTCGGTGGAGACCGAGACCGGCCGGTTGAGCGCGCTGACGATGCCGGCGGTCACGGTGGCGTTCAGGCCGTACGGCGAGCCGACCGCGACCACGGACTGCCCGACCTTGAGGTCACCGGACTTGCCGAGCGCGGCCGGGGTCAGCCCGCTCGCGTTCTCCGCCTTGATCACGGCGACGTCGGTCAGCGGGTCGGCGCCGACCACGGTGGCCTTGAGGGTCGTGCCGTCGTTGAAGCTCACCGAGATCGAACCGCCCTGGCCGACGCCGGCGACCACGTGGTTGTTGGTCAGGATGCTGCCGTCCTCGGAGAGCACGATGCCCGAGCCCGATCCCGCGCCCGACTGGCCGGCGACGTTGACCTTGACCACCGAGGGGAGCACGGCTGCGGCCACCTTCTCGACGGTGCCGTCGGCGACCAGCGCGGTCTTGGTGGCCTGGAACGGCTCGGCGGTCGACGTCGTACCGGCCGGGGTGTCCTCGATGAAGGCGTGGTAGCCGGCCGCCCCGCCGACCCCGGCCGCACCCCCGAGCACCAGCGCGCCGGCGAGCACGGCCGCGCCGACCCGCTTGCGCCCGCGGCGGGGCTCCGGCGCGGCGTCGGCAGGCGCCGACAGGTCGTAGGGAGGCAGGACCGGGCCCCGGAAGCGGGTGGTGTCTTCGGTGCCGTCGATCCGGCTGGTGTCCTCGTGGTCGTTGCGCGAGGCGTCGTTGCGGGCGGGGTCTTGGGGTGCGGGGCTCTGCGGGTCCATGCCCTCCAGTGTGCGAAGTGATCCTGAGAGCGCCCTAGGAACTGCCTACGACCGGGCCAAGACCTCGGGCGGCGCCATCGTGCCGGGCACGTGGAACCAGAAGCCGGCGCCGCCGTCGGGCCCGGTGCCGGCGCGCACGACACCGCCGTGACGCTCCGCGACCGCGCGCACGATCGAGAGGCCGAGCCCCGAGCCGGGCATGCCGCGCGAGTCGGTGGAACGGTAGAACCGGTCGAAGACGCGCGGCAGGTCCGCGGGCGCGATCCCTCGGCCCTGGTCGGCGACCATCACCGTGCCCTGGGTCAGCTCGACGCGCACCGTGCCGCCCTCGGGGCTCCACTTCACGGCGTTGTCGAGCAGGTTGGTGATGGCCCGCTCGAGGGCCGCGGGGTCGCCGGTGACCCACCACGGCTCGGTGTGCACCTCGAAGTCCACGGTCGTGGTGCGGCGACGTACGCGGGTGACGGCCTGGGTCACCACGGCCGCCAGCTCGACCGGCTCGACCGGCGGGATCGCCGGGTCCTCGCGGGCCAGCTCGACGAGGTCGCCGATCAGCGTGGTCATCTCACCGATCTGGGCGCGGACGTCGGCCATCAGCTCGGCGCGGGACTCCGCGGAGAGCCCGGTGGTGGTGTCGGCCTGCGCGAGCAGGTCGAGGTTGGTGCGCAGCGAGGTCAGCGGCGTACGCAGCTCGTGACCCGCGTCCGCCACGAGCTGCCGCTGACGGGACTGTGACGCGGAGAGCGCCGCGAGCATCGCGTTGAAGGCGATCGCCAGTCGGCCGACCTCGTCGGAGCCCTCGACCGGGATCGGGTCGAGGCGCTCGGTCCGGGCGATCTGCTCCACCGCGGAGGTCAGCCGTCGCACCGGGCGCAGGCCGTTGCGGGCCACCGCCCAGCCGGCCAGCGCGGCGCTGATCATGCCGGCGCTGCCGAAGAGCAGCATCACCAGGCCGAGCCGGTCGAGCATCTGGTCGGTGGGGGCGAGCGACTGCGCGAGGATCAGGGCCTCGCCGCGTCCCGCCTGCACCGCGACCATCCGGTAGCGCTCGTTGTCGATCACCACCGTCCGCGCCGACCACGAGTCGTTGCCCAGCGCCACGTCGAACTCCGGTTTGGAGATCTGGTCCGCCGAGGTCTGCGTCCCGCCGCGCAGGGTCTGGCCCATGGCGTCGAGGAACATGATCCGGACGTCGGCGGCACCGAGCATCCACGGCGGGATCTTCTCCCTCGACAGCGCATCGAGGGTGTCGGCCTGGGTGGCCCGGGCGGCGCGGGTGTGCAGTGACTGGTCGAGGCTCTCCATGCTCTGCATCCGCACGGTGGCGTACGCCGCGAAGGCGACCGCGGTCACCGCGAAGCCCACCGCCATCGTGGTCAGCAGGGTGACCCTGCTGGCCAACGAGCGCCGGTACCGCAGCGGGCCGCGGAACCCGGCGAGCCTCATGGGTTCTCGCGGAGCACGTAGCCGACTCCGCGCACGGTGTGGATCAGCCGGGCCTCCTCACCGGCCTCGGTCTTGCGGCGCAGGTACCCGACGTACACCTCGAGGCTGTTGGCTGTCGTGGGGAAGTCGAAGCCCCACACCTCCTCGAGGATGAAGGAGCGGTCCAGCACCCGCCGCGGGCGGCGCAGGAAGAGCTCGAGCAGGCTGAACTCGGTGCGGGTGAGCTCGATCAGGCGGTCGCCGCGACGGACCTCCCGGGAGGCGAGGTCCATGGTGAGGTCGGCGAAGGCGAGCTGCTCGTCGGGGTCGGAGGCGTCCGGTGCGACCCGGCGCAGCAGCGCCCGCAGTCGGGCGAGGAGCTCCTCGAGGGCGAACGGCTTGGTGAGGTAGTCGTCGGCGCCGGCGTCGAGGCCCTCCACCCGGTCGCCGACGGCGTCGCGGGCGGTGAGCACCAGGATCGGCACGCTGTTGCCGACCTTGCGCAGTGCCTTGGTGGTCTCGAGCCCGTCCAGGCGGGGCATCATCACGTCCATCACCACGGCGTCCGGGTTGATCCCGCTGATCCCGGCCAGCGCCTCGGCGCCGTCGGAGGCGGTCGAGACCTGGTAGCCGTTGAACTCCAGCGAGCGTCGCAGCGACTCCCGCACGGCCCGGTCGTCCTCGACGACGAGGACGTGCGGTCTTGGGGCAGGCTGACCGTCGGCGTTCACGCGTCAAGGGTGCCACCTCGTCCTGAGCAACCCCTGAGACGCCGAGACGTCTCAGCTGAAACGCCCACCCCCCCGCCGAGACGTCGCAGATGAAACGGCCACCCCCCGCCGAGACGTCACAGATGAAACGGCCACCCTTCGCCGAGACGTCGCAGATGAAACCGCCACCCGCCCGTTTCCGCAGGCAATCGTTTCATCTGCGACGTCTCGGCGGCTCCGAGGCGTTTCAGCTGCGACGTCTCGGCGGCTCCGAGGCGTTTCAGCTGCGACGTCTCGGCGGGTCGGCGGCGGGTCAGGTGAGGCGTCGGGCGGCGTCGCCGGCGTGGGTGCCGTAGTGACCGCCGAAGAGAGCGGCGTGCACCAGGAGCGGGAACAGCTGGTGGAGCGGCTGCCGGTCCTCCCACCCGGGCTGGAGTGGGTGCTCCTCCTGGTAGGCGTCCAGCAGCCGTTGGAGGTGGGGGAGGCCGAAGAGGGTCAGCATGGCGAGGTCGGTCTCGCGGTGCCCGCCGTGGGCCGCCGGGTCGATCAGGGTGCCGCGGTCGGTCGACCACACCACGTTGCCTGCCCACAGGTCGCCGTGCAGCCGGGAGGGCGGCTCCTCGGGACCGGCGACCTCGTCGAGTCGACCGAGCACCCCCTCCACAGCGTGTACGTCGGCTGCGGCGATGTGGCCCCGGTCGGAGGCCAGCTTGAGGTAGGGCAGCACCCGCCGGGTCGCGAAGAACGCCGGCCACGACGGGGCGGTCTTGTTCTGCAGCGGCAGCGGCCCGATGAAGCCGTCCTCCTCCGCCCCGAACCCGGGGGCACCGCTGGCGTGCAGCCGCGCCAGCGACCTGCCCAGGGCGGTCGCGCTCTCCGCCGTCGGCCGGCCCGGTTCGATCCACGCGAGCACCAGGCAGTCCTCCTGCACGGCCCGCACCTCCGCGACGTCGACGACCCCCGGCTCGGCCAGCCAGCGCAGACCACGGGCCTCGGCCTCGAAGAACCCGGGGGGACTGCCCGACCGGGTCTTCACCAGCACCGAGGACCCGTCGCTGAGCCGGGCACGCGTCGCGGTGCAGATGTCGCCGCCGGCGACGGGAGCGGTGGCGACGACCGCCACCTCCAGCAGCTGCTCGACCCGCTCGGCGATCCCGCGCATCCGCGTCATCGCCCCACTGTGCCCGCGCGTGGACCGAACCGCCAGCGCATCCCCGACCGGAGGGAGTCAGAGGGAGAGGGCCTCGAGCTCGACGACCAGAGCGCGGCAGGTGCGCTCCACCATGTCCAGGACCTCCCGGAAGCCGTCGTCGCCCCCGAACCACGGGTCGGGCACGTCGAGGTCGGCCGGCTCTGCAGCCGGCGGGACCCGCGGGTCGAAGCTGCGGAACATCCGCACCCTGTCCTGCGGCCCCAGCCCGCCGGTGATCTCGGCGAGGTTCTTGGCGTCCATCGCGAGCACGAGGTCGCGTTCGAGCCAGCTGCGGTCGAACTGCTTGGCCCGGTGGTCGGAGGCGTCGTACCCCGACGCGACCAGCTGGCTCGCCGCCCGGGGGTCCATCGGCTCGCCGAGGTGCCAGTCACCGGTGCCGCAGCTGGTCACCTCGACCTGCGCGGACAGGCCGGCCTCCCCGACGAGCCGGGTCAGCACCACCTCGGCCATCGGCGAGCGGCAGATGTTGCCCAGGCACACGAACGCGATCCGGTACGGCGAGCCGGCCGGTGGGGGGAGCCCCATCGCTCAGCGCCGGTCGCGGTCGTCGGGAAGAACGGCCTCGAGCACCATCGAGGCCAGCGAGATCACGATCGCCCCGAACAGCGCGGTCCAGAAGCCGTCGACGCTCAGCCCCAGGCCGAAGGCCTCGGAGATCCGGCTGGTGAGGAGCAGCATCAGCGCGTTGATCACGAGCAGCATCAGCCCGAGCGTCAGCACGATCAGGGGCAGCGAGACGAAGGTCACGATCGGGCGCACCAGCGAGGTGACCAGGCCGAACAGGGCGCCGACGATGACCAGCTTGACGATGCGGTCGGTGTCGCTGTCCCCGGCGAGGGTGATCCCGTCGAAGAGCCACACGGCTGCGCCGAGGGCCAGGGCGTTGACTGCGAGCCAGCTCAGAAGCCTCATGGGAAGGCAGCGTAGTGGCCCGCGAGGAGGGGAGGCCCGCACGGGCGGCGCCACGATCCGGCGGCCTCGTCCTAGGGTGCTCGGGTGAGCACCCAGAACCCGCCCCGTCCCCGTGACACCGTCGCGAACATCCCGGTCTACGTGGCCGGCCGCCCACCCGCGCCCCGCGCCGGGCAGCAGGTCTACAAGCTGTCCTCGAACGAGAACCCCTACCCCCCGCTGCCCGGTGTCGTCGAGGCGGCGCAGGCTGCGGTGGCGCAGATGAACCGCTACCCCGACATGGGCAACACGGTGCTCTACGACGCACTGGCCGACCGGCTCGGCGTACCCCCCGACCGGCTGGCTGCCGGCACCGGCTCGGTCGCGGTGCTCTACCACCTGCTGCAGGCGTTCTGCGACCCCGGCGACGAGGTCGTCTACGCGTGGCGGTCCTTCGAGGCCTACCCGATCGCGGTCTCCGCCGCCGGCGCGGTCTCCGTGCAGGTGCCGGTGACGGGCGAGGGTCGCCACGACCTGGCTGCGATGGCCGCGGCGGTCACCGACCGGACCAAGGTCGTGGTCGTCTGTACGCCGAACAACCCGACCGGTCCCGCCGTGACGGGCACCGAGCTGCGCGAGCTCCTCGCCGCCGTGCCCGAGCACGTGCTGGTGGTGGTCGACGAGGCCTACCGCGAGTTCGTCCGCAGCCCGGACCCCGTGGAGGCGCTCGCGATGCAGGCCGAGCAGGCCAACGTCGCGGTGATGCGCACCTTCGCCAAGGCCTACGGCCTTGCGGGACTGCGGGTGGGCTACCTGGTCGCGCACCCGGAGGTGGCAGCTGCGGTACGGGCGTGCGCGCTGCCCTTCGGCGTCTCCTCGGTGGCGCAGGCGGCGGCCGTGGCCAGCCTGGCCGCCGAGCCCGCCCTGCTGGAGCGGGTCGAGGCGATCGTGGCGGAGCGGGAGCGGGTCCTCGTGGGGCTGCGGGAGCAGGGCTGGGCGGTGCCCGACGCCCAGGGCAACTTCGTCTGGCTGGCGATCGAGGACACCGCCGGGTTCGCCGCTGCGGCGGAGGCCGCCGGGGTGACGGTGCGCCCGTTCGCAGGGGAGGGGGTGCGGGTGAGCATCGGCGAGCCGGCGGCCAACGACCTGCTGCTCGACGTCGCCAGGGAGTGGTCGGCCAGCAATCCCGGCAATCCGGACGCGTGAGGGTCGAATTGCTGGGGCAGCCTGTGTTCATGGTGATCGGTGATGGCGGCTTTGTGGTGCCCGGACCTAGGCTGAGTTCGAGTGCCCGGGGGGGAGCGCGGATGGTGGATCAGGCCGGTCAGCACGGGGTGACCGCACGACTTGCCGCGCGGCTCGGGATGGCGCCCCTGGAGTTCGTGGACATCTTCGGCGCGGGCTGGCGACCGGTGGACGGGGTCGCCCGCGAGGGCGCCGACGCCGACGGTGGCTCGGCCTGGTTCATCGCCGGCGACCCGGTGCAGCTGATGCTCCGCGTGTACCCCCACGGTGTCTTCCTGGCCCGGCCCGAGGGCGTGTGGGACCACGGGGCACAGGCGCTCGCCTACCGTCAACGCGACCAGGTCTTCGTCGACGTGGCCGGCATCTGCGACCTCGAGCGCCTGCGTGAGCTGATCGACCGCATGGTGCGGGTGCGGCGTACGACGTTCGGCTACTGCCGCTGCTGCCGACGGATCGTCGGTCCCGAGATGCTCAGCGACGCGCGCACCTGCCAGGACTGCTCGCAGACCTGGAGCCAGCCTGCCGGCAAGCCCCAGGCGCAAGAGTCGCTGAGCTGAGCCTCCGCCCACCGAGCCCTCAGGCGGCGTCCCGGGCGTCGCTCTCGGCGGCGGCCTTGAGCTTGACCAGCGTCGCGGCGATCCCCGCCCGGTTGCGCTGCGGGAAGCCGGCCACCTCGATGACCAGCCGGGCGCCGAGGCCGTACCTGCTGTAGTCGAAGGACTCGGTGACCCGGGTCCCGGTCTCGGTCGGCTCGAGGACGTAGCGCCAGCGGTGGCCCCCGAAGTGCCGCCAGGCGATCTGGCTGTCCTCGGCGTACTCCACGACCGTGTTGCGGATCTTGTAGGGCAGGCCGAAGAGCTTCATGTCCATCCCGAACGTGGCGCCCTTGCTGAGCCGGTCGGGGCCCTTGAGCAGCAGCTGCACCGAACCGGAGCCGTCGATGCGCGCGTGCTGACGGGGGTCGGCGAGGATCGCGAACACCACCCCGGCGGGCGCCTCGATGTCCACGCTCTCGGAGATGACCTTCGGGTGTGAGTCGCTCATGGCCCGAGTCTCCCAGAGGACCGGGTGTCGGCTAGCGTCGCGGGGGCGGGTCTCGGGTCGGCCCGGGCGAGAGGTGGAAGGAGCCCAGGCGTGAGCACCGCGGTGAGCACCACGCACGGCCGCCACCTGCCGCTGGTGCCGGCCGCGGGGTTCGTCCTGGTCTGGTCGTCGGGCTACATCGCCGGCCCGTACGGCGTGGAGGCGGTCACACCGCTCGCGCTGGTCGCGGTTCGCTTCGTCCTCGCAGCCCTGCTCGCGGGGATCCTGGCCCGCGTGCTGAGAGGCCCGCTGCGGGTCAGCCGCCCCGACGCGATCCGGATCGCGCTCGCTGGGTTCGTGCTCAACGCGGTCCAGTTCGCGGCGATGTACCTCGCCTTCGACGCCGGCCTCGGCGCCACCCTCGCCTCGCTGCTGCACTCGCTGAGCCCCGTGCTGACGGCGCTGCTCGCGGCGGTGTTCCTGCACGAACGGCTCTCCCGGGTCCAGCTGGTCGGGTTCGTGGTCGGCGTGGCCGGGGTGCTCCTGGTGCTCGGTCCCGACATCGACGAGGCGGGCGGCTCCCTGGGGGTGGCGCTGGGTGTGGTCAGCGTGCTCGGCCTCAGCGTCGGCACCCTGGGCCAACGGTGGATCGGCCACGCCCCGGACCCGCTGTGGTCGGCCACGATCCAGTTCGGGGTCTCCGCACCGCCGCTGGTGGTGCTGGCGCTCCTCGTCGAGGGCACCGACGTCGTGCGCGACCCGGTGGCCGGCGGGATCGCACTGGTCTACCTCGCCGTCGTCAACTCGATCCTCGGGCTGGGCCTGCTCGGCATCCTGGTGCGTGCGCGAGGTGCCGGTGCGGCTGCCAGCGTGTTCTTCCTGATGCCGCCGGTGACCGCCGTACTCGCCTGGGTGCTGCTCGGCGAGACCCTGGACTCCCGCGAGATCGCCGGGCTGGCGATCACCGTCGTCGCCGTCGCAGCGGCCACCCGCGCGACGCCCCGGGGCGCCTTCGACCCCGGAGCTCCGGAGTCGGGTCAGGCGTCCACCTGAGCGGGCTCAGCCCCTCGGCGCCGCCGCGCCGGCCAGCCTCTCGCTGAGGTGGCCCGCCGTGACCAGCCACTGCACGGTGTCGGTGAGGGAGTCGCGCAGCGGCCGCGCCCGTACGCCGAGGTCGTGGGTGGTCGCGCTCGCGTCGACGGTGTTGGCGCACGCCGTGATCCGGACGCCCTCGATGGCTCCGGGCAGCACGCTCAGACCGCTGACGTAGCCGGGCCAGGTCGCGGCGCGGGCCACTGCGGACGGGAGGAACACAACCGGCAGCCGACGACCGGTGATCTCGCGCAACAACGCGTGCAGGCTCGCCACGGTCTCCCCGGGCACGGGGTAGCGGCCGCCCGGGGGGTGGTCGACCGCGGCCGCCAGCACCGCCGCGGTGTCGCGGACGTCGACGTAGGGCGCTCGCCCCCGCGGGAAGACCGGGAGTCTGCCCTGCAGCAGCTGGAGGACCAGCTCGTTGCTCTCGCCGAGGTAGGGGTCGAACGGGCCGACGATGCCGGCCGGGTTGACGATCGTGACCGGAGCGCCGGCCTCCTGCAGCTCACGGGCGACCTGCTCCGAGGCGACCTTGCTCTCGCTGTAGGGGCCGTGACCGGGGCCGAGCGGCGAGGTGCCGTCGAGGGTGACGCCTCCGGGTCGGGCGAGTGCCACGGTCGAGGAGACGTGCACGAGCGTGCGGCACCCGGCGTCGCGCCCGGCCTCGAGGACGGCGCGGGTGCCCACGGTGTTCTCGCGCAGCATCGTGTGCCGGTCGCGCCGGCGGAAGGAGTACGTCGCTGCCGCGTGCACCACCGACTCACAGCCGGCGACGGCCGCCCGGACGGCGGCGAGGTCGGTCATGTCGCCCTGCGCCACCTCGATCCGCTCGTCGGCGGTGGTCAGGCCGAGGGGTCGCAGCGCGTCGTCGAGCCGGGACGGCGTACGCACGAAGGCACGGACGTGGTGACCGGCGTCGAGGAGGTGCGAGACGGTGTGGGCGCCGAGGAAGCCGGAGGCTCCGGTGAGCAGGACAGGGGGCATGCGGCCATCCTCCCCCGGGTCGGGCGCAAACCGGACGTAGACCCCGAAGATGGACAGGTGCCAGGGGTAGCGTGCCCGGGCGCGGTGCGAGAGACTTTCGCCCCGACCCTGGAGCCGTCATGACCTTGCCGCAGCTGGACGCAGACCTCTTTCTCACCGACGGCGGCCTGGAGACCACGCTGGTCTTCCACACGGGGCTCGACCTCCCGGACTTCGCGGCGTTCCCGCTGCTGGACACCGCCGAGGGCCGGGCTGCGCTCGAGACCTACTACGCCCCCTATCTCGACCTCGCCGAGCGGCTCGGCCGCGGGTTCGTGCTCGACACCCCCACCTGGCGGGCGAACCCCGACTGGGGGACCCGGCTCGGCTACGACGCCGGGGGGCTCGCGGAGGTCAACCGCGACTCGGTGGGCTTCGTGCGCGAGCTGGCGGGAGCGCGCCCGGGCCTGAACGCCGTGCTCGACGGTGTCGTCGGGCCCCGTGGCGACGGCTACGTGGTCGGCGAGGCGATGACCGCGGACGAGGCCGAGGCCTACCACTCCCTGCAGCTCGGCGCGTTCGCCGACGCGGGCGCCGGCATGGTCACTGCCGTGACGATGACGTACGCCGCCGAGGCGATCGGTTTCCTCCGGGCGGCAGCGGGCGCTGGGCTGCCCGCCGTCGTGTCGTTCACCACCGAGACCGACGGGCGGCTGCCCTCCGGAAGTCCCCTGGGCGCGGCGGTGCAGGAGGTCGACGAGGCCACCGACGGGTCCGCGGCGTACTTCATGGTCAACTGCGCACACCCCACGCACTTCGCGGACGCGCTCGACCCGGCGGCGTCGTGGACAGCGCGGATCAAGGGGGTCCGGGCGAACGCCTCGACGATGAGCCATGAGCAGCTCGACGCCGCCCCCGAGCTCGACCGTGGTGACGTGACCGGCCTGGCGCAGCACTACGCGACGCTGCGCGAGCGGCTCCCGGACCTGCGGGTCGTCGGCGGCTGCTGCGGCACCGACCACGAGCACGTCACGGCGATCGCGTCCGGCCTGCTCGAGGTGGGCTGACCTCGACCCGCCGGTCGCCCTGGCGCCCGGGCCACGGCGTCGCCGCGACGCGGGGTCACGGGTCGCGGGGTCACGGGTCGCGGGGTCACGGACTGGTCACGGGTGTGGGCCTCGGAGCCTCCCGATTGGGCGGTGGCGGCGCCGGTCCGCTAGTTTTGCCGGAGGTCATGTGGCGCCGGTCACAGACCTGACCGCCGGTCGCCCGGTCGCGCCACCCATGCGACCAGCGACCCGCTGCAGGCCCACGCGTCGCGGAGACCCCGCCGTCGCTCGGACACAGGGAGTGTTGATGCCGGAATTCGGACCTGACCTGATGGAGGTCTACGGCCCCTCGACCAGGGACGGTGGCCCCGACCTCGTCCAGCTGCTCACCCCGGAGGGCGAGCGCGTCCACGACGACGAGTTCGACATGGACTTCAGCGCCGAGCAGCTGCGCGGCTTCTACCGCGACATGGTGCTCACTCGCCGCATCGACACCGAGGCGACCGCGCTGCAGCGGCACGGCGAGCTCGGCATCTGGGCCCAGCTGCTCGGCCAGGAGGCTGCCCAGATCGGTGCCGGGCGCGCGCTCCGCCCGCAGGACTACGTCTTCCCGACCTACCGCGAGCACGGCGTCGCGTGGTGCCGCGGCGTCGACCCGCTCAACCTGCTCGGGCTCTTCCGCGGCGTCGACCACGGCGCGTGGAACCCCAACGACAACAACTTCGGGCTCTACACGATCGTGATCGGCGCCCAGGTGCTGCACGCGACCGGCTACGCGATGGGCATCCAGCGCGACCACGCCGTCGGTACCGGCGACCCCGAGCGCGACGCCGCCGTGATCGCGCACTTCGGCGACGGGGCCAGCAGCCAGGGCGACGTCAACGAGGCGTTCATCTTCGCGGCCTCCTACAACGCTCCCGTGGTGTTCTTCTGCCAGAACAACCAGTGGGCCATCTCCGAGCCGATCGAGCGGCAGAGCCGGATCCCCCTCTACCAGCGCGCCAACGGGTTCGGCTTCCCCGGCGTACGCGTCGACGGCAACGACGTGCTCGCGACGTACGCCGTCACCCAGGCCGCCCTGCAGCGGGCGCGCGACGGCAGCGGCCCCACGCTGGTCGAGGCCTACACCTACCGGATGGGTGCACACACCACCACCGACGACCCGACCCGCTACCGCCTCTCCGACGACGTGGAGCACTGGAAGCTCAAGGACCCGATCGAGCGGGTGAAGGTCTACCTGCGCCGCAACGGCCTCGTCGACGACGGGTTCCTGGAGACCATCCAGAAGGAGGCCGACGAGCTCGGTCACCACCTGCGCGAGGGCTGCAAGGCGCTGCCCGACCCCAAGCCGATGGACATGTTCGACCACGTCTACGCCGAGGAGACCGAGGAGCTTCGCCAGCAGCGCGAGGGCTACGAGGCCTACCTGGCCACGTTCGAGGGGGCGCACTGATGGTTTCGACGAGCACCGGGGCGACCGGCTCCACCGCAGCGACGCAGAAGATCACCCTCGCCAAGGGCCTGAACATGGGCCTGCGCAAGGCGATGGAGGACGACCCCAAGGTCCTGATCATGGGCGAGGACGTGGGCAAGCTCGGCGGCGTCTTCCGGATCACCGACGGCCTGCAGAAGGACTTCGGCGAGGACCGGGTGATCGACTCCCCGCTCGCGGAGTCCGGCATCGTCGGCACCGCCGTCGGGATGGCCCTGCGCGGCTACCGGCCCGTGGTGGAGATCCAGTTCGACGGGTTCGTCTACCCGGCCTATGACCAGATCGTGTGCCAGGTCGCGAAGATGCACTACCGCTCCAAGGGCCGCTCGCCGATGCCGATGGTGATCCGGATCCCCTTCGGCGGCGGCATCGGCGCGGTCGAGCACCACTCCGAGAGCCCGGAGGCGCAGTTCGCGCACACCCCGGGCCTGAAGGTCGTCGCCTGCTCCAACCCGGTCGACGGCTACTGGATGATCCAGCAGGCCATCGCCTGCGACGACCCGGTGATCTTCCTGGAGCCCAAGCGCCAGTACCACGCCGACAAGGCCGAGCTCGACGACACCGCCACCCCCGAGCCGCTGTTCACCAGCCGGGTCGTCCGGCGCGGCACCGACGCGACCGTGCTGGCCTACGGCCCGATGGTGAAGACCGCGATGAAGGCGGCCGACGCAGCCGCGTCCGAGGGCAGGTCGCTCGAGGTGATCGACCTGCGCACCCTGAGCCCGCTGGACATGGGGCCGGTCTTTGAGTCCGTACGCCGTACCGGCCATGCGATCGTCACCCACGAGGCCCACGTCAACCTCGGCATGGGCTCGGAGGTGGCCGCGCGGATCCAGGAGGAGTGCTTCTACTCCCTGGAGTCGCCGGTGCTGCGGGTCGGCGGTTTCGACATCCCCTATCCGGCGTCGCGGATCGAGGAGGACTTCCTGCCCGACCTCGACCGGCTGCTGGACGCCGTCGACCGATCCCTCGCCTACTGATCCGGAGGTTCTGACATGGCTGAGTACCTGCTCCCCGACGTCGGTGAAGGACTCACCGAGGCCGAGATCGTCTCCTGGCGGGTCAAGGAGGGCGACGTCATCGAGATCAACGACATCGTGGTCGAGATCGAGACCGCCAAGTCGCTGGTCGAGCTGCCCTCGCCGTACGCCGGCACGGTCAGTGCGCTCCTCGTCGCCGAGGGGGAGACCGTGGCCGTGGGCACCCCGATCATCTCGATCGGTGCCCCGGGCGAGGTCCCGACTCCCAGCGCGGAGCCGGCCGCGCCGGTCGACGTCGCCGACCTGAGCACGATGGACCTCTCCAACCCCGCGGCCAGCGGTGGCGGGGAGGGCGAGAGCCTGGTCGGCCGCAACAAGGCCGACCGCGGGCCGGTGCGCCGTCCGCGCAAGGGCTCGGCGTCGCCCTCGACCGAGGCGGGCGCCGCCACCCAGATGCAGCTGCAGGGTGCCTTCGCGCCCGGTGGCGCCCAGTCGCAGCCGGTCGTCGAGGCCGACGAGCCGGCCGTGCCCGCGACCCCGGCCCCGGCCCCCGCGACCGAGCCTGCTCGTGCCGAGTTCGTGCCGGCGCAGGCCCTCAGCGGCGACCAGGTCCGGGTGCTGGCCAAGCCCCCGGTGCGCAAGCTGGCCAAGGACCTCGGCGTCGACCTGGCCCGCGTCCGGCCCTCCGGGCCCGAGGGCACGATCACCCGCGCCGACGTCGAGGCCACTGCCGGTGGTTCCTCCGATGCGTCATCCGATCTGGCTGCCAGGGCGACCAGTTCGTATGACGCAAGCGAGCGTGAGCGGCGCGAGCCGATCAAGGGCGTGCGCAAGATGATGGGGCAGGCGATGGTCGACTCGGCCTTCACCGCCCCGCACGTGACCGAGTGGGTCACTGTCGACGTGACCCGGACGATGGAGTTCGTGGCGCGGCTGAAGACCCGGCGCGAGTTCAAGGACGTGAAGGTCTCGCCGCTGCTGGTGCTGGCCAGGGCGGCGATGCTGGCGATGCGGCGTACGCCGGAGGTCAACTCGTTCTGGGACGGGGCGGCCCAGGAGATCGTCTTCAAGAGCTACGTCAACCTCGGCATCGCCGCGGCCACACCGCGTGGCCTCGTCGTACCCAACGTCAAGGATGCCGAGCGGCTCTCGCTCCTCGACCTCGCAGCGGAGCTCAACCAGCTCGCCGCGACCGCGCGCGAGGGCAGGACCCAGCCGGCCGACATGTCCGGGGGCACCTTCACGATCACCAACGTCGGCGTCTTCGGCGTCGACTCCGGCACCCCGATCATCAACCCCGGCGAGTCCGCGATCTTGTGCTTCGGCGCGGTGCGCAAGCAGCCGTGGGTCGTCTCGACCGACGCCGGGGACGAGATCGCGGTGCGCCAGGTGACCCAGCTCGCGCTGAGCTTCGACCACCGGCACGTCGACGGCGAGAAGGGCTCGCGCTTCCTCGCCGACATCGCCGCGATCATGGAGGACCCGGCCGCCGCGCTGCTCTTCTGAGACATGGTCGAGTGCTGAGGTGGTCGCCAGAGCAGCCACCTCAGCACTCGACCTGGCCCCGGCCCGGCCGGAGGGGGGAGGGAGTGGTCACATGCGCTCGGGCCTGAGGGGGTGCAGCAGCGCGTCGGTGCCGCCGTCGGCGAAGACGACGGAGCCGACCAGCAGGCTGGCCTCCTCGGAGAGCAGGAACGCCACCAGGGCGGCCACCTCGTCGGGACGCCCCGGGCGGTCCAGCGCGGTGGGATAGGCGTCGGCGAACACGCCGAGCTGTGGGTCCTCGCGCAGCCGGTCGGTCATCGGCGTGGCGATCAGTCCCGGTGCGACCGCGTTCACGCGTACGCCGGCCCCGGCCCACTCCGGCTTGATCCCCTCACGTCGTGCCCAGTAGGCCAGCGCCGCCTTGGTCGCCGGATAGACCGCCACCGCCTCGTCGCCGGCCGCCAGCGCCCGGGCCTGCTCCTCGTCGCCGGAGAGGCAGGCCGTGGCCACGGCGCTGTTCCACCCGGGCTGGGCGGTCACGGAGTTGGAGCTGACCAGCACGACGCTGCTGCCCTCGCCCATCAGCGGGCGCAGCCCGACGACGAGTGCGACGGCCCCGAAGTAGTTCAGCGACACCACCAGCCCGGGATCGGTGCCGGTCAGTCCCGCGATGCCGGCACACGGGACCACGCCGTCGACCCGGTCGGTGAGCTCGCCGACGGCTGCGACCGCGGCGACGCGACCGGCCGGGACGGACAGGTCGCCGATCACCGCGGCGTCGCGCAGGTCGACCCCGATCACCGTGTGCCCGTCGCGCCGCAGCCGCGCGGTGACCGCGGCGCCGATGCCCGACGCCGAGCCGCTGACCACGTAGGTGCTCACGCGCGGACCCTCGCCGCGTCGCCCAAAGTGTCGCCCAGAGTGTCGCCCGGAGTGTCGCCCAGGGCGTCTCCCGGGGCGTCTCCCGGGAGGCCCAGCGAGGCGCCCAGCTTGGCGATGAACGCACCGACTTCGTCGGGCTCCTTGTCCGGGAGACCGAACATCACCTCGTCGACGCCGGCCTGCGCCCACCGCTCGAGCTGGCCGGGCTGCAGCCGGCTGCCGAGGAGTACGACGACCCGCGGGCTGCCCTCGCGGCCGGCGACCGCCCACGCCTCGCGCAGGGCGCCCGCGCGCTCCTCGATGTCGGTCTCCACCGGCGTGGTGATCCAGCCGTCGGCGTGCGCCACGATCCAGTCGATGTTCCTCGGCGTGCCGCCCGCCCCGACGAGCACCGGCACGTGCTTCTGCACCGGCTTGGGCCAGGCCCAGCTCGGCTTGAGCCGGGCGAACTCGCCGTCGTAGGTGGCGACCTCGTCGGTCCAGAGCCGGCGCATCAGCTCGAGGTACTCCCGCAGGACGGTGCGGCGCCGGTTCCCCGGGACGCCGTGGTCCTCGAGCTCCTCGACGTTCCAGCCGAACCCGACCCCCAGGGTGACCCGGCCGCCGGAGAGATGGTCGAGGGTGGCGACGGTCTTGGCCAGCGTGATCGGGTCGTGCTCCATCGGCAGCGCGACCGCCGTGCCGAGCCGGATCCGCGACGTCACCGCCGCCGCGGTGGCCAGCGCGACCCACGGGTCGAGGATCCTCAGGTAGCGGTCGTCGGGGAGCTCACCGCCCGTGCCGGGGTGCGCGGAGTCGCGGCTGGTCGGGATGTGGGAGTGCTCGGGGACGTAGAAGGCGTGGAAGCCGGCGTCCTCGGCAGCGCGGGCCGCGTCGGCGGGGGTGATGCCACGGTCGCTGGTGAAGAGCACCACGGAGAGGTCCATGGGCTCATCAAAACCTAGAACACGTTCTATTGTCGAGCCGCCGGAGGACCGCAGACAGCCGGGTCAGTGCGCCGCGAACCGGTCCGGACGCACCCGCACCAGCGCCTGCGGGTCCTGCCCCCGCAGCCGGGAGAGCTCGAAGCGCAGCACCTCGCCCACCCGGCGGCAGAACGCCTCGGGCTCGTCGGCCGCGTCGGGGTGCTCGGCCACGATCCGGTCGACGACGCCACGGCGCATCAGGTCCACGGCCAGCACCTGCTGCGAGCGCGCCATCTGCGGCGCGTGCTCGGTGTCGCGATGCACGATCGCGCTGGCGCCCTCGGGCGGGAGCGGGGAGAGCCAGGCGTGCTGGGCGGCGACCACCCGGTCGGCAGGCAGGAACGCGAGGGCGCCGCCACCGTTGCCCTCCCCGAGCATCAGGCACAGCGTGGGCGCCTCCAGGGTGGCGAGGTCGGCCAGGCAGCGGGCGATCTCCCCGGCCAGCCCGCCCTCCTCGGCCTCGGCGGAGAGCGCCGCGCCCGGGGTGTCGATCACGGTGACCAGGGGCAGGCCGAGCTCCACCGCCAGCCGCATCCCGCGGCGTGCCTCGCGCAGCGCCCCCGGCCCGAGCGGGTGGGCCTGGGTCTGGCCGCGTCGGTCCTGGCCGAGGAACACGCAGCCGCTGTCACCGAAGCGCGCGAGCGCGATCAGCAGGCCGGGGTCGGACTCGCCCTGGCCGGTGCCGTTGAGCGGGATCACGTCGGTGGCGGCGTACCGCAGCAGCCGTCGTACGCCGGGCCGCTCGGTGCGCCGGGACCGGGTGATCGCGTCCCACGCGTCGACCTCGCCGATCTCCTCGGTGGCCGGGTCCGCGATGGCCTCCGCTGCGCCGGGGCTGAGGATCTTCAGGGCGCGGTCGAGGACGTCGCCGATCTCCTCGGGCGGCACCACGGCGTCGACGATCCCGTGGGCGAAGAGGTTCTCCGAGGTCTGCACACCCTCGGGGAACGCCTCGCCGTAGAGGGCCTCGTAGACGCGCGGCCCCAGGAAGCCGACGAGCGCGCCGGGCTCGGCCACGGTGATGTGCCCCAGCGAGCCCCAGGACGCCATCACCCCACCGGTGGTCGGGTGCCGCAGGTAGACCAGGTAGGGAAGTCCGGCCAGCTTGTGTCGCGCGACCGCTGCCGCGATCCGGACCATCTGCACGAACGCGGGCGTGCCCTCCTGCATCCGGGTGCCCCCGCTCGCCGGCGTCGCCAGCAGGGGGATGCGCTGCTCGGTGGCCCGCTCGACCGCGGCGATCAGCCGGTCCGCGGCGGCGCGGCCGATGCTGCCGGCCAGGAAGGCGAACTCGCCGGCCACCACCGCCACCCGCCGTCCGCGCAGGGTGCCCTCGCCGGTGAGCACCGACTCGTCGACTCCGGACTTCTCGGCCGCCCTGGCCAGCGATGCCGCGTAGTCCTCGCTCGCGCCGGAGTGGTCCGGAGCGGTGTCCCAGCTGGTCCAGGACCCTTCGTCGAGGACGAGGTCGATCAGCTCACGGGCGCCAAGGCGGGTCACGCGCGGATCGTATGCCAGTCGTCGAGCAGGTCCTGCTCCTCGGCCCGGCTCAGCCCGGTGCGCGGGGCGTCGTCGCTGGCACGCAGCCAGGCGAGGGTGTCCGCGGCGGTCACCCCGACCGGGCGGGTGCCGAGCCCGGCGGCGAAGGCCGCGTCGACGTCGTGCGCGGTCATGCCGCGCGCCTCCTCGGGCAGCCACAGCGGCAGGGACCGCGGACCGGCCCAGTAGGTCACGTCCCGCTCCAGCAGGAAGTCGGCCGGCGCCCAGATCACGGTGGCGTTGCCGCCGACGGTCGAGACCACCTCGGCGACCAGGTCGCCGAGCCGGGTGATCCGACCGGTCGCGTCGTAGACGCCGGTACGGCGTGCCTCGGCGCACCCGACCAGCCACTCCGCGAGGTCGCGCACGTCGATGAACTGCGTCGGGCGGTCCGGTGACTCCGGGGCCAGCACGTCGCCGCCCTCGGCCAGGCGCTCGACCCAGTAGGTGAACCGGCCGCTGGGGTCACCGGGCCCGATGATCAGACCGGGCCGGACCACGAGGGCCTCGCGGGCACGCTGCTGCACCAGCTGCTCGCAGGCGACCTTGTGCGAGCCGTAGGTCTCGGGGGTGTCCTCGCCGAGGTCCTCGGTGATCGGCGGGAGCAGGGGCAAGGTGTCGGGCGTCCCGCCGGGGGTGGACTGGTCGGCGTAGACACTGATCGTCGAGACGAAGGTCCAGTGGGGCACCCGCTCGGCGAGGGCGCTCAGCGCGTCCGCGACCCAGGAGGGGGTGCGAGCGACGTCGACGACCGCATCCCACTCGCCCTCGAGGGCGGACCAGTCGGGCTCGGCGCGGTCGAGGAAGACATGGCTGGCCCCGTCGGGCACCGCGCCGGACGTCCCGCGCGCCGCGCAGGTCACCTCGTGCCCCCGCGCCACCGCCGCGCTCGCGACGGCGTGGGACAGGAACAGGGTGCCTCCGAGAACCAGCAGCTTCATCGCACCAACCTGCGGGCCGGGGCACCTTCTCCGCAAGGAGTGTTCGCCGTGGGCGTAGTCATCGGTCCCCACCCAGCGCCTTGACCAGCATCGCGACGAGGTGCCCGCCGGACATCCGCCGACCCACCTCGGCGTAGCCCCGGGCGCGGTGGAAGGCCAGCGACGGCTCGTTGGGCGGGTCGACGTTGACCTCGAGCGCGAACAGCGACCGCCCGCAGCCCGCCTCGAGCTCGTCGTAGGTCGCGGTCGCGAGACCACGGCGCAGGAACGGCTCGTGCACGACCACCCGGTCGAGGTAGCAGAAGTCCTCGTAGCGCTCGCCGAACCAGGCGAAGTTCTCCCCGTCGTAGGCCGAGCCGGCGGCGAAGGTGAGCACGAAGCCGGCGAAGTCGCCGGCGCACTCGATCACGGCGGCCCGCTCCGCCAGCGCCTGCAGCTCGAGCAGTCGCGACAGGTCCAGCGGCGCGAGCAGGTCGACGTGGCGCTCGTTGAGGGCCAGCACCGCAGCGTGGTCGGCAGCCCCGATCGGGCGCAGGACCTGTCGCGGAACCGGTCGCGGGGCAGGTGGCGGCGTCACGGGTCCAGGAACCTGACGCCGGTGGCATCCTCGCTCAGTCGCCACAGCCGCTGCTGCGACTCCAGGTCGCGGGCCATCCGACGGGGGGTGACGACCCGCGGGTGGCCGCGCATCTGCAGCGGCCCGCTGGGCCCGACGTACGTCGCTCCGGGCAGGTCGGCCGTCGCGGCCATCAGCGTCGGCAGCGCGCCGAGCCGCGACGGCTGCCCGAGTGCCTCGAACGCGGCGAGCAGGATCGTGCTGGTCAGTCGCACCCGCCGGCGGCCTCCGGTCTCGCGCGCGGCCATCAGCCCGGTCGCGGAGAAGCCGGGATGGGCCACCATGCCCCTGACCGGCACGCCACGCTCGCTCGCCCGGCGGTCCAGCTCGAGGGCGAACATCACGTTGGCCAGCTTGGACTTCGAGTAGGCCTGCCAGCGGCGGTAGCGGTCTCCGAGCGCGCGGGGATCGTCCAGGGGTGGGGTCCGCGTGAGCCGGCTGGCCTGTGAGCTGACCGCGACCACCCGGGCGTCGCCCGACGCGGCGAGCTGGGGCAGCAGCAGCCCGGTCAGCGCGAACGGGCCGAAGTGGTTGGTGGCCATCTGCAGCTCGAAGCCGTCGGGCGTGCGCTCGTAGGGGGTGGCCATCACCCCGGCGTTGTTGACCAGCAGGTGCAGCGGACCGTGCTCGGCGGCGCGCGCGGCGGCGCGGCGTACGGACTCCAGGCTGGAGACGTCGATCGCGAGCGGGTGCAGCACCGCGCCCGGCACCTCGCGCACGATCCGGTCGATGCTCGCCGCCAGCTTCTCGGGGTTGCGGGCGCCGAGGATCACCTCGGAGCCGTGCCGGGCGAGCTCGATGGCGGTCTGCTCGCCGATCCCGCTGGTCACGCCGGTGACCAGCGCCCGTCGCCCCGAGAGGTCCGGGATCTCCGCCGGCGTCCACGCCACCCCGTGGCCGGGTCGCTCTCTCACGGGCCCGCTCAAGGGGTGATGGCCAGCTTGGCGAGGAGCCTGCGCCCGAGCTCCTCGTCACCGGAGACGTGGGCGGTGGTCTCCTCGGGGGTGCGGCGGCCGCCGGCGAGGACCACGAAGTCCTCCGGGCTGAGCCTCGCCGTGGTGGTCGCCTCGACGTCGGGGGTCTCGAGCCCGGCGCGGCCGTCCTCGCCGACCCGCACAGTCCACTCCTCACCCGCGTCGGGCACCTGGACCCGCACCGTGGTGCCGGGAGGCGGGGAGAGGCGCTTGCCGACCACCATCGGCAGGGCCCGCCCGAGCGTGGAGATCACGTGGGCGGCGGCGGGGGAGTCGTAGCCGCCCGGGCGGCCGGTGGCCCGGCGGATGTCCTGCTCGTGCATCCAGATGTCGAAGGGGCGGTTGCTCAACAGGGTGCGTACGCTCCAGCCGACGCCTCCCGGTGAGCGAGGGGCGGGCGCGTCGCCGTCGCTGGGAGGGTCGGCCTGGAGCTCGGCGTACCTCGTGGCGGCGGACTGCTCGATCTCCACGACCAGTGACTCCATGTCGCGCCCGCGGCGAGCCAGCACCCCCTGCTCGGTGTAGTAGCTCATCAGCCCGCGCAGGTGCGGCGCCTCGTCCACGTGCAGCGTCTCCTCGGGGGCGCCGGCCAGCACCGCCTCGAGGTGGGCGGTGTGGGCGACGTGGTCCTTGACCGACCAGCCGGCGCAGTCGGTCGGCAGGTCCCACTCGTCCTCGGGGATGCTCCGGGCCAGGGCGACCAGGTCGGCGGCGGCGCGCTGCCACAGCTCGACGAAGCGGCGCAGGTCCTCGGTCTCGACGTCGGTCATGGCGCACAGCGTACGGCGGCCCGCCGCGCTCCCGGTGAGGGGAACGGGCGGGCCGCCGCGGTGGGGCTGTGGTGCCGGTGTTACGGGACCTCGTCGATGCGACGGTCCTCGACCACGCGGGTTCTGCGGGTGCGCTGGTTGTTCATCACCAGGGCCAGCACGATGGCCAGCACCCCGGCGATGATCAGGATCCAGCCCAAGGTGTTCGTGGCGACGACGTCGTCGACGCTCGCGGGCAGGTCGATCACGTTCAGGGCGAAGATCAGCCCCAGGACGAGCAGGATGACTCCAAGTCCGATACCCATGTCATTCCCCTTTCGATTGGCACCAGTGTGCCCCCGTTACGACGGGTTCATGCACAGCGTGAGCCAAGACACGCCGCGCCCGGTTGCACCCGATGGGCTCAGAACGAACCTTCGTCGAGGTCCATCAGGGACAGGTCGGTGGCCTCGGCGATGACCAGCTCGGCGCTGACCTTGGGCAGGTTGTAGGCCGCGAAGAACTGCGCCGCCGCGACCTTGCCCTCGTAGAAGAGCCGGTCGCTCTCGGAGACCTCGCCGGAGAGCTTCTCCAGTGCCACCTCGGCGCCCTTGAGCAGCAGCCAGGAGCAGACCACGTCGCCCAGGACCATCAGCAGGCGGCTGGTGTTCAGCCCGACCTTGTAGATGTTGCGGATGTCACCGCCCTCGGCCGACTCGTCGGCGCTCATCAAGGTGTTGATCATCAGCCCGACCAGGGCCTGCGCGTCCTCGAGGGCCTTGGCGAGCAGCTCGCGCTCGACCTTGAGCCGGCCCCCGGAGTGGGCAGAGTCGGCGTCGCCCTTCACGAAGCCCTCGATCTCCGCGGCCAGGTGGCCCAGGGCCTTGGCCTGGTCCTTGACGATCTTGCGGAAGAAGAAGTCCTGGCCCTGGATCGCCGTGGTGCCCTCGTAGAGGGTGTCGATCTTCGCGTCGCGGACGTACTGCTCCAGCGGGTACTCCTGGAGGAAGCCCGAGCCGCCGAAGGTCTGCAGCGACTCGGTGCCGAGCAGCACCCAGGAGCGCTCCGAGCCGTAGCCCTTGACGATCGGGAGCAGCAGGTCGTTGACCCGCATCGCGAGCTCGTCGGTCTCGCCGTTGTGCTCGGCCAGCTGGATCCGGTCCTGCCAGGACGCGGTGTAGAGCACCAGCGAGCGCATCGCCTCCGAGAACGACTTCTGCACCATCAGCGAGCGGCGTACGTCGGGGTGGTGGGTGATCGTGACGCGCGGGGCGGTCTTGTCGGCCGCCTGGCTCAGGTCCGAGCCCTGCACGCGGGTCTTCGCGAACTCCAGCGCGTTGAGGTAGCCGGTGGACAAGGTGGCGATCGCCTTGGAGCCGACCATCATCCGGGCGTTCTCGATCACCTGGAACATCTGCGCGATGCCGTCGTGGACCTCGCCGAGCAGCCAGCCGACGGCCGGCTCCCCGCCGCCGACGCCGGAGTCGCCGAAGGTGAGCTCGCAGGTGTTGGAGACCTTGATCCCCATCTTGTGCTCGACGTTGGTGACGTAGGCGCCGTTGCGCTCACCGGTGAGCTCGCCGGTCTCGTGGTCGAAGTGGATCTTCGGCACGATGAACAGGCTCAGGCCCTTGGTGCCGGGACCGCCGACGCCCTCGACGCCCACGGGGCGCGCGAGGACGAGGTGGATGATGTTCTCGCACAGGTCGCTCTCGGCGGAGGTGATGAACCGCTTCACGCCGGTGATGTTCCAGGTGCCGTCGTCGTTGGGCGTGGCCTTGGTGCGGCCCGCGCCCACGTCGGAGCCGGCGTCGGGCTCGGTGAGCACCATCGTGGTGTTCCAGCCACGGTCGATGATGTGCTGCGCGATCAGCTTGTCGCGGTCGTTGCCGTTGCGGTGCACGATGCTCGCGAAGGCCGGGCCGGCGCCGTACATCCAGATCGGCGCGTTGGCGCCCAGGACCAGCTCGCCGAGCGCCCAGACCAGGCTGGAGGGGGCGGGGGTGCCGCCGAGCTCCTCGGGGATCTGCAGGCGCCAGTACTCCGCGTCGTGCCAGACCTGGTAGCTCTTCTTGAACGACTCCGGCAGCGGGGCCGTGCTGGTCTCGGGGTCGAAGACCGGCGGGAAGCGGTCGCTGTCCTCGTAGGACGCGGCCAGGTCCTCGCGGGAGAGCCGCTCCACCTCGGTGAGGATCGAGCGCGCGGTGTCGCTGTCGATGGCCTCGAACGGGCCCTGGCCCAGGACCTCGTCGCGGCCGAGCACCTCGAAGAGGTTGAACTCGATGTCACGCATGTTGGACTTGTAGTGGCTCACGGATCCACCTTTTCGGGGCTCGGGCGTGCGGCCGTGCGGTTGCTACCGGCCAGTAACAACCAGTATCTGCCCCCACTGGTGGCCACGCAAGCGCTTCACCGCATTGTGTGACGAAGGACAACTTCTGCCGTGCCGTCACCCGCCGTTCACCTGCTGGTGGTGGACAGTGGCCACCATCGAGGCATGTCCAAGCGAAAGCTCATCTGGCACATCGGTCTGGCCCGCTCGCCGCGTCCCGTCGTCGAGTCCAGCCTGGCCGCCCACGCGGAGGCACTCTCCGCCCACGGCCTCCACGTGGTCGCGACCCCGCAGGAGGCGCGGCTCGCCACCCACGACCTGCTGCGCACCCACCGACAGGAGGGCCTCGAGCGCTCCGAGGTCGCAGGTCGCTGGGCCCGGGTCTGCGACCGGGTCTGGAAGCACAAGGGCGTCTCGCTGCTCGCGACACCCGACCTCAGCGTCGCCGACAAGGACCAGATCAGGTTCGCCCTCGACCAGCTGATCGGCATCGAGGTGCACCTCGTGGTGAGCCTCGACAGCTTCTCCCAGCAGCTCTACGGCGGCTGGCTGGCCGAGCTGCGCGCGGGCCGGAGCACCGGGTGGGACAAGTACGTCGGCCGGGTGCTCGCCACGCCCCGCGAGCACCGCCAGGCCGAGGAGTTCTGGGCCGGCCACGAGCTCGACCAGGTGCTGGCCCGGTGGGGCTGGACCTTCCGCCCCGAGCGGCTGCACGTGGTCGCGCACGAGTCGCTGGCCGCCCAGTGGTCGGCCTTCCTCGACATCGCCGGGCTCGGGGAGCCCGACCGGGACGCACTGGCACCGCTCGTGCCGGCGTACCCCGACCCGGCGGGAGTCGCGGTGCTGCGCCGGGTCAACCGGCAGCTCGACACGCCCGTGGCCGGCTCGGCGCACCTGCTCTCCCACGCCGAGGGCGAGCGGGCCGCGATGCCGGTCGCGCCGACGACGTCCCTCGAGTCGACCGTGACCCGCTGGGCCGAGACCCTCCGCGACGCGGGCCACGACCTGCGCGGGAGCCTGGACTGGCTCTGCGAGGCCGGTGCGGGCACCGGGCTGCCCGGCGCCCGCGACCAGCTCGACCTCGCGGTCGACACGCTGGCGGAGGTGCTCGCCGAGAACGCCCGGCTGCGCGAGGAGACCGCGGAGCTGCTCGCCGAGCGGGACCGGCTCAAGCGCAAGCGGCGCAAGCTCAAGGCGCAGCTCGCCGAGGCCGTCGCCGGCGCCGGAGCGCTCCGCGGCTGAGGCTGCCGCGGCCGCGCGGACCGCACTGTCGGCGCTGCGCCGTACGGTGGGCCAATGCCTGCCGAGTCCACGACCTACGACCCCGCGCACGACCTCTCGGGGACGCCGCTCGCAGCGCAGGCGACCAGCGCCCTGGCGCGGCTCGTCGGCCGCGAGGACGTGCAGTTCCGCGACGGCCAGCTCGAGGCGATCGAGGCCCTCGTCGGCGGCCGCCAGCGGGTCCTGGTGGTGCAGCGCACCGGTTGGGGCAAGTCGGCGGTCTACTTCGTCTCCACGGCGCTGCGCCGGGCGGCCGGTGCGGGTCCCACCTTCCTGATCTCCCCGCTGCTCGCCCTGATGCGCGACCAGATCGCCGCGGCCGAGCGGGCCGGCATCCGGGCGATGTCGATGAACTCCGCCAACGCCGAGGAGTGGGGCGCCGTGAGCGCGGCGCTGGCGGCCGACGAGGTCGACGTGCTGCTGGTCAGCCCCGAGCGGCTGAACAACCCGCGCTTCCGGGAGCAGCAGCTGCCGGGGCTGGCCGAGCGCTGCGGACTGCTCGTGGTCGACGAGGCGCACTGTGTCAGCGACTGGGGCCACGACTTCCGGCCCGACTACCGCCGCATCCGGGACCTGCTCGAGGAGCTCCCCGACGAGACGCCGGTGCTGGCGACGACGGCCACCGCCAACGCCCGGGTCGTCACCGACGTGGCCGAGCAGCTGGCCTCGGGCGGTCGCGAGGTGCTCACCCTGCGCGGTGGGCTGGCCCGAGAGTCGCTGCGCCTCGGCGTGCTGCCGCTCGCAGCGCCGGAGCAGCGGGTGGCCTGGCTGGTCGCCCACCTCGCCGAGCTGCCCGGGAGCGGCATCATCTACTCCCTGACCGTGGCCGGCGCCGAGGACGTCGCGGCCACGCTGCGCGAGGCCGGACACGAGGTGCGCAGCTACACCGGGCGCACCGATCCGGCCGACCGCGAGCGGCTCGAGACCGCGCTGCGCGACAACCAGGTCAAGGCGCTGGTGGCGACGAGCGCGCTGGGCATGGGCTTCGACAAGCCCGACCTCGGCTTCGTGCTGCACCTCGGGGCCCCCTCCTCGCCGGTGGCCTACTACCAGCAGGTGGGCCGTGCGGGGCGCGCGACGGCCAACGCCGACGTACTCCTGCTCCCGGGGCCCGAGGACAAGGACATCTGGCGCTACTTCGCCTCGGCCTCGATGCCGCGGCAGGAGCAGGCCGACGCGGTGATCAGGGCGCTGTCGGAGTCGGGCAAGCCACTGTCCACGCCCGCACTGGAGACCATCGTCGACATCCGCCGGACCCGGCTCGAGCTGCTGTTGAAGGTCCTCGACGTCGACGGTGCCGTCAGTCGGGTCCAGGGCGGGTGGGCGGCTACCGGCGCCCCGTGGACCTACGACGCGGAGCGCTACGACCGCGTCACCCTGGCGCGCGAGCGGGAGCAGCAGCTGATGCTCGACTACGAGGCCGGCGGCACCTGCCGGATGGAGTTCCTCCAGCGCGCCCTCGACGACGACACCGCCGCACCGTGCGGGCGCTGCGACGTCTGTGCCGGCACCTGGTTCCCCGACGCCATCCCCGACGCGGCGCTGCGCACGGCGCGCGACCGGCTGCAGCGCGTCGGTGTGGAGATCGAGAGCCGCAACCAGTGGCCGACCGGGATGACGAGGCTGGGCGTGGAGGTCTCCGGTCGGATCCCGGCCGGCGAGGCGATGTCGCAGGGGCGCGCGCTGGCCCGCCTGACCGACCTCGGCTGGGGCCAGCGGCTCCGCGAGATCCTCGCCGCCGACGGCGAGGCCTCGCCCGACCTGCTCCGCTCGTGCGTCGGGGTCCTGCGTGACTGGGACTGGGCGGTCCGGCCCGCGGGTGTGGTCGCGATGCCGTCACGGGGCCGTCCCCGGCTGGTCGACTCACTGGCCCGCGGGCTCGCCGAGATCGGCCGGCTGCCGTACGTCGGGTCGCTGGACCTCCTGCACGGCGGACCGACCGGCGAGGCGGGCGGCAACAGCGCGTTCCGGCTCGCCGGGGTGTGGGGCCGCTTGGGCGTCTCGGACGAGCTGGCCGCAGCACTGAGCGCGGTCGAGGGACCGGTGCTGCTCGTCGACGACCTGGTCGACTCGCGCTGGACGATGACGGTGGCCGCCCGAGCGCTGCGCGAGGCGGGTGCCGAGGAGGTGCTGCCGTTCGCCCTGGCCTCGGTGGGCTGAGCCCGGGGGTGGTCGGCCGAACCTAGAACACGTTACAGTTTGCGGATGATCCCGTCCGACTTCATCAGCTGGGAAGCACCCGACGGCGAGCACCCGGTGCGTCGCCTCTCCCAACGCTCCTACGACCTCGTCTCGCGCAAGCAGAAGGCCGAGTGGCTCACCTTGTGGGCGCACGACGCCGTGATCGAGGACCCGGTCGGGCCCTCGTTCTTCGACCCCGAGGGCGCCGGCCACCACGGGCTCGAGGCGATCAGTGCCTTCTGGGACGCCGCGATCGCGCCGGTGAGGACGTTCCGGTTCACCATCCGTGACTCCTTCGCCAACGGCAACGCCTGCGCCAACATCGGCACCTTCAGCACCGAGCTCGAGGACGGCACCCTGGCCGACACCGACCTGATCGCGGTCTACCGCGTCAACGAGCAGGGTCTGTTCGTCTCGATGGCGGCCCACTGGGAGATGGAGCGGACGATGGCGACCCTGCGCAAGCCCGAGTAGCCCCGACCAGCCCTGGCAACCAGTCCTGGCAACCAGTCCTGGGCAGGGCCGCCGCTCAGCCGACGATGTCGGTGCGCGCGGAGACCCACTCCACGAGCGGGCGCAGGGCTCGCCAGTCAGCCCGGACCCGGTCCAGCAGTTCCGGGGTGTGGATCACGGGCTCGAAGCCGTAGGACTTCCCGGCCGCCAGCGACTTGTGGCGCAGCAGCCCGATCCGCGGGTGGTCCGCGGAGTAGCCGCGCGGGGTGGTCTTGAGCTGCTCGCCGTCGATGCCGAAGCCGTCGCCTTCGAGCGCGGCCAGGATCTGCTCCAGCTCCTGCCCGGAGTGCTCGGTGTCGATCGCCGTGCGGATCCGGGCGAGGTCGGCCGGCTCGGCCCGGTAGAAGCCGGCCCCGACCCGGACCCCGGGAGCACCGACCTGGACGTACCAGCCGGTGGCCGGCCCGGCGGCGACGAAGGCGCCCTGGTGGTTCTTGTAGGGCGTCTTGTCCTTGGCGAAGCGCACGTCACGGTAGGGCCGGAAGATCTTCGCGGCGCCGAACTCCTCGTTCAGGGCGGCCGTGAGCGCCTCCATCGGCGCACGCACCGACTCGGCGTACACCTGCTTGTGGGCTTCCCAGAACGAGCGCGTGTTGTCGAGCTCGAGGTCGTCGTAGAAGTCGAGCGCTGCCTCGGGGAAACCGGTGAACTGCTCCATGGAGCGGATGACGAGATTCGAACTCGCGACATCGACCTTGGGAAGGTCGCGCTCTACCAGCTGAGCTACATCCGCATGTCGGCCAACCGACGACGGGGAGCCTACCCGAAGCCGGGGAAGCGGGCCGACACCGGTGGCGGTGCCGGGTCCACCTGCAAAGCGGATCGAGGGCTGCCTGTGCTGTGTCGCGAACGTGACCTAGGCGCGGCGTCGGAGGCCGAAGCTGACGATCACCGCTCCGGCGATGAAGGTGACCAGCCCGGCGAGCAGGATCGGGCCGCGGTCGGGTCCGGGCTCGGAGGAGGTGCTGCGCACCGCTCCGCTCGAGGACTTGTCCTCGCCGGAGGTGGAGCCGCCGCTCGGGCTCTTCGTGGGGCTGGGGGTCTCGGTCCTCTCGTTGGGAGCGCCACCCTGGTTGGGCCCGGGCACGAGGCCGCTGCCCCCGACCCCGGTGTCGAAGCGGTTGGCCGTGGCCACGACGTTGCCCACGTAGTTGCCCTGGACGATCTGGCCGAAGGTGTTGTAGCGGTCCAGGGAGGCGTCGCTGACCTCGGAGTTGGCGGAGACCACGAGGTACTGACCGGCGGACGCGCTCACAGCCGTGGCCCGCACGAAGGTGCCGCCCTTGTTGAAGCGAGCGGCATCCGGGCGACAGGTCACCGACCGGGCGGGCACCGTCGAGGTCCACACCAGCTGGCCCCACTCGCCGACCCGCGCCGTACGGGCGGTGATCGAGGAGCAGCGCACCTTCTGGCCGGGAGCCACGTGCGCGGTGAAGCGCACACTCTCGCCTGCGACCCGGGTCGGGGCCGACTCCAGGCCGAAGTAGACCTGGGAGCCCTCCAGGGTCGACCAGGCGTGGGCGCCCGTGCGCGGACGGTCGCAGTCGACGCACGTGTTGGCCCGCAACGGCGTACGCAGCTTCTTGTTGCCCGCGTCCCAGACGAGGCCGTAGCGGGCGCCCGGGCGGGCGGCCGGGGAGAGGGTGGTGCTGAGGTGGGCGTAGAACCGGACGCCGTCCTGGGTGCGCAGGTAGTCGTTGAAGGTGATCGTGGCGGTGTAGCTGTCGGGGTCCACGACCATCTTGCCCAGCGGCACGTTCTCGGGATCGCCGACGGTGTAGGTGTCGGCGTGGATCCGGAGCAGCTTGGGGATCCCGAGGGTCACGGTGTCCCCGGGGCAGGCGCCGGCCGGCAGCTCGCCGGAGAAGTAGACCTGGATCTCCTGGTAGGCGCTGACCCTGGTCTCGTCGAGCCGCAGGGAGGAGATCGCACCCTCGCGTTCCTTGGGTGAGCAGTCCGTGGCGGTGCGGACCTGGCCCGCTGCGCCGGCGACCGCCGGCCACAGGGTCATCACGGCCAGCAGCGCGGAGACCGCGAGGGTCCCGAGGCGTACGGTCGTGCTCTTCATGCGCAACTCCAAGTGTGAGCGACGAATGCGACTGGGCCACATCCTTGTGTACGACTGCGTTCAATCCAGACTTCGGGCCTTGCCTGCCACTTCTTGCTGCCAGCGCCGCCGTGGGACGCCCTCCTGAGCGGTCCCACCACGGGTAGGTTGTGCGGGTGCTGCTATCCGACCGCGACATCCTTGCCGAGATCGAGGCGAAGCGGATCTGCGTGGAACCTTACGACGAGGCGATGATCCAGCCCTCGAGCATCGACTTCAGACTAGACCGATACTTCCGGGTCTTCGAAAACCACCGCTACCCGCACATCGATCCGGCTGCCGATCAGTCGGACCTCACCCGCGAGGTCGAGCCCGAGGGAGACGAGCCGTTCATCCTGCATCCGGGCGAGTTCGTGCTCGGTTCGACCTTCGAGGTCGTCTCCCTGCCCGACGATCTCGCGGCGCGTGTGGAGGGGAAGTCGTCCCTGGGTCGCCTGGGCCTGCTCACCCACGCCACGGCCGGGTTCGTGGACCCCGGGTTCAGCGGTCACGTGACCCTGGAGCTGGCGAACGTGGCCACGTTGCCGATCAAGCTCTACCCGGGCATGAAGATCGGCCAGCTGTGCTTCTTCCGGCTCAGCTCGCCGGCCGCGCACCCCTACGGCTCGGCCAAGTACGGCTCCCGCTACCAAGGGCAGCGCGGCCCGACCCCGTCGCGTTCCTACGCCAACTTCCACCGCACCCCGATCTGAGCGCGCCCTCCCTGGCAGGGAGTCGGCTGCGCTCAGCGGCGTACGCGCCAGGTCGCGGAGGGTGAGCTGCTCGGGGTGAACCACTGGGCGCCGCGGTACCTCGCGACGACCCGGTAGGTCCCCGGACGGCGCTTGGGCAGCTTGACGACCGCCGTGCCGGAGCGCAGCTGGGCCACGGCCTCGCGGCGGCCGTTGACGTAGACGTCGACCACGCCGGTGGGGGTGCGCCTGGCGCTGACGGTGACCCGGACGGTGTTGCTGGTCCGGCGGGTGCTGGAGCGCGCCAGCCGCGCCGCGGTCCGGGTGCTCGCGACCGTCCGCATCGTGGGCAGGGTGAGCGCGGAGGGGTGCTCGCGGGAGTTGTGGACCGTGATCACGGTGACCGAGCCGGGGAACTGCGGGACCGTGGGGGAGAGGTGGGGTACGTCGAAGGCCTGCACCGCGAGCCGGAGCCGGTGACCTGGCTCGATCGAGGCGCCGGTGGGGAAGATCTCGACGTCGACCGGCTCCACGGCGTCCGCGTCCAGCGGCTTCTCCGCCGCCTGCGTGTGCGGGTGGAAGGGCTGGATCAGGGTGCCGTCGAGGTAGCGGGACCGGCCCTTGTCCAGCGCGCGGTGCGAGATCACCTGCCAGCCGCCGGTGATCCGGCTGACCGAGCCGTCCGGAGCCACGTCCTCCACGGCCACCGAGAGCATGCCGTTGCCGCTGGGGGAGGACACGTAGAGCCGGGCGCTGAGCGGGCCCTGGAACCGCACGGGCGCGGTCACCGGCTCGGAGTCGAAGGTGACGCCGGCCTGGTCGTTGTACTGGTTGTCCTCCAGGCACGGGTTCGGGAAGGGCGACTGCGCCATCACGCCGGCGGTCCACTGGTTGGCCGAGCGGGTGCACAGCCCGGCGACCGGGATCGGGTAGACCTCCGCCGTACCGTCGGTGGGGGCGGCCGTGGTCAGCCCTCCGGCCGTGCCGTTGGTGGCACTGCCGGAGAGGCGGTAGGAGGTGGCCTCACGGTCGCTACCGGCCCAGTCCGCGCCCCTGCGCCAGGCGCCGGTGCCCTGCTCGTACCAGGTCATCGGGGCGATGTCGGTGTTCAGGCCCGGGTCCGGCATCCCCTTGACGTAGTGGTCGAACCAGCGCAGCTGGAGCTCGTTGAGCGGGCCGTAGCCGGCGTCGACGACCTCGGCACCCGAGGACCCCTTGAGGTGGTCCCAGGGGCCGATGATCATCTTGGTGGGCACCCCGCGCCGGCGCAGGCGCTCGTAGAGCAGCGGCGTGCCGCGCTGGAAGAGGTCGAACTCGCCTGCGACGAGGAAGGTCGGCACGTCCACCTTGTCGATCACGTTGATCGGCGACCGCTCCGCGTAGAACGGACCGTCGTAGGCCGTCTCCTGGCCGGCCATCGCCTTGACCAGGGTCGGTCCGGTGAAGGTGCCGGCGGTGCCGATGCGGGAGGCCATCGCGCCGAGCGCCGACTGCGGGTCGCTGGTGGTCACGGCCGGCGGGACCAGGCCGGTCGCGGTGACCAGTCCGAGCCACAGCGGCATGAAGCCGGAGTCGACCTGGCCCCCCGTGGCGACCACGTCGCGGTAGACGTCGGCGGCCGGGACCTGCGGGAAGATCGCCTTCAGTCCGGCCGGCCTGCCGGCGGCGGCGAAGATCTGGCTGATGCCCATGTAGGAGGCGCCGGTCATCGCGGTGCTGCCGTTGCTCCACGGCTGGCTGTGCGCCCAGGTCATCACCTCCGCGGCGTCCTTGTTCTCGCGCGCGTCGAAGGCGTTCCACTGGCCCTCGCTGGAGCCGGTGCCACGCGCGTCGACGGTGAGCTGGGCGTAGCCGCGCTTGACGAGGTACGCCGGGTCGGCGCCGGCCAGCGTTGCGCCGAAGCCGCCCGCGATCACGGTCTTGTTGTAGGCGGTGATCGTCACGACGACGGGGACCTTCGTGGTGATCGGCGTACCGTCCGCCCCGGCCGGCATGGTGAGGTCGGCACGCAGCTTGACCCCGTCGGACATCGGGACGGCGAGATCCTTGGTGGTCACGGTGTTGGGGTACTGCTCGGGGCGAGCCTTCCAGGAGGTGCTCGCCTGGGTGGGAGCGGCCGTGCGTGCGGCGGCCGGGGCCTGGGTCGTGGGGGCCTGGGTCGAGGCGTGGGTCGAGGCGTGGGTCGTCGAGGCTTGGGCGGGAGTGGCGACGAACGCGCTGGTGGCGATCAGTCCGGCCACGACGGGCAGTGTGACCAACCGGGCTGGTGAGCGTCGCGACATCTGGGTCCTCCCCTGGATGAGCCTGTGCTGGATGAGGCTCCGGAGGAACAACGAGTCGCGGGCGAACCGGTTATCCGAGGTGACCGGGGTCACGTTGGCTGGTCGTGCCGGGCCGGGGTGACCAGTCGGCGTCACCGGTCACTGGAAGTTCCCCGGCACCTGGTGCCGGGGAACTTCCAGTGACCGCGCTGAACCGGTGGGCTCAGAGGTCGAAGAGCGAGCCGCCCTCGCCGATCTCGGCATCGGTTCGAGGCTGGTGCTGCTCGCCGGAGGGGGCAGCGGCCGGCTTCGGCTTCTCCTCGGCGGGGTCCTCGGCGTCTTCGGCGTCTTCGTCGGGCTGGTCGTCGGTCGCTGCGGGCTCGGCAGCCGTGGTGTCACCGGCGTACTTCGCCTTGATGTCGCGCAGCGAGGTCATCGGCGCGTCGGCCTGCTCGTCGCTGGGGTCGCCCGCTGCCTCCGGTTCGTCGCTCTCGGCCTCCGGCTCGGCGACGGGCTCCTCGGGGGCGACGTCGGTGTCGGCGGCGTCCTGGCTGCGGTCGATGTCGCCGTCGGTGGTGGAGTCGGCGGCGGCGTCCTCGGTGCCGGTCGGCTCGGGCTGCTCGGCCTCGGAGGCTTCGGCGGGGCCTCGGCGGGGGCCTTGGCGGCGACGGGCTCCTCGGCGGGGGCCTCGATGTCGAAGAGGGAGCCGCCTTCGGGGATCTTGCTGGCGGGGGTGGCCGCCGTACCCGAGGAGGCGGGAGCCGCAGGCGTCTTCGCCTCGGCCTCCGGCTGGTCGTCCGATTCCACCTGCGACGTCTCGGCGGTGGCCGGGGCCTCGTCCGCTGCCTCCGGTTCGTCGCTCTCGGCCTCCGGCTCGGCGACGGGCTCCTCGGGGGCGACGTCGGTGTCGGCGGCGTCCTGGCTGCGGTCGATGTCGCCGTCGGTGGTGGAGTCGGCGGCGGCGTCCTCGGTGCCGGTCGGCTCGGGCTGCTCGGCCTCGGGGGCTTCGGCGGGGGCCTCGGCGGGGGCCTTGGCGGCGACGGGCTCCTCGGCGGGGGCCTCGATGTCGAAGAGGGAGCCGCCTTCGGGGATCTTGCTGGCGGGGGTGGCCGCCGTACCCGAGGAGGCGGGAGCCGCAGGCGTCTTCGCCTCGGCCTCCGGCTGGTCGTCCGATTCCACCTGCGACGTCTCGGCGGTGGCCGGGGCCTCGTCCGCTGCCTCCGGTTCGTCGCTCTCGGCCTCCGCCTCGGCCTCCGGCTGCTCCTCGGGGGCGACGTCGGTGTCGGCGGCGTCCTGGCTGCGGTCGATGTCGCCGTCGGTGGTGGAGTCGGCGGCGGCGTCCTCGGTGCCGGTCGGCTCGGGCTGCTCGGCGGCCTCGGGGGCTTCGGCGGGGGCTTCGATGTCGAAGAGGGAGCCGCCTTCGGGGATCTTGCTGGCGGGGGTGGCCGCCGTACCCGAGGAGGCGGGAGCCGCAGGCGTCTTCGCCTCGGCCTCCGGCTGGTCGTCGGGGGCGACGTCGGTGTCGGCGGCGTCGTGGCTGCGGTCGATGTCGCCGTCGGTGGTGGAGTCGGCGGCGGCGTCCTCGGTGCCGGTCGGCTCGGGCTGCTTGGCGGCCGTGGGCTCCTCGGCGGGGGCCGCGATGTCGAACAGGGAGCCGCCTTCGGGGACCTTGCCGGCTGGGGTGGCCTCCGTACCCGGCGCCTCGGACTCTTCCGCTTTCGCCTCCGCCTGCGTCCCGGGCTCGGGCTCCTCGTCGGATTTCACCTGCGACGTCTCGGCGGGGTCGTTGCCGAGGTCGAACAACGAGCCGCCGCCGCTGGCCTTCGCGGCCGGACCGACGTCCTCGGTGTCGGTGACGGTCTCCTCGGTCTGGGTGATGTCCTCGGCCTCCGGCTCGGCCTTGGTCTCCTCCGCGGATTTCATCTGCGACGTCTCGGCGGAGTCCGTGGTGGCCGCGGCCGCCGCCGCGGCGGCGGGGGCCTTCGCCTCGGTCGTCCCTGCCGGCTCCTTGGCCTGCTTGGCGGCCGGCTCCTTGGCCTGCTTGGCGGCCGCTCCTTGGGCTGCTTGGCGGCCGGCTTGGCGTCTGCCTTGATCGAGGCGAGCAGCATCTGGGCGACGTCGAGGACCTCGACCTCCTCGCGGGCCTCGCCCTTGGCCTGCTGGGCGGTCAGGCCGTCGGAGAGCATCACCCGGCAGAAGGGGCAGCCGACCGCGATCTGGTCGGCGCCGGTCTCGACGGCCTCCTTGGTGCGGTTGACGTTGATCCGCTCCCCGATGTTCTCCTCCATCCACATCCGGGCGCCACCGGCGCCGCAGCAAAAGGAGCGCTCGGAGTTGCGCGGCATCTCCACGAGGTCGGCGTCGGGGATCACGGCCAGCAGCTCGCGCGGCGGCGTGTAGACCTGGTTGTGCCGGCCGATGTAGCACGGATCGTGGTAGGTCACCGAGCGCTTGGGGGCGTTCTCGGCGGTGGCGACGGGGACCAGCTTCTTCTCCCGAACCAGTCGGTTCAGCAGCTGGGTGTGGTGCACCACCTCGAGCTCGACCCCGAAGGCGGCGTACTCGTTCTTGAGGGTGTTGAAGCAGTGCGCACAGGTGGAGACGACCTTCTTGGCCTTCGACTCCTTGAGCACCTCGGCGTTCTGCGTCGCCAGGCCCTGGAAGACGAACTCGTTGCCCGCGCGACGGGCGGGGTCGCCGGTGCAGGTCTCGCCGTTGCCGAGCACCGCGAAGTCCACGCCGGCCAGGTCGAGCAGCTCGGCGACCGCGCGGGTGGTCTTCTTGGCGCGGTCCTCGTAGGCACCGGCGCAGCCGACCCAGAACAGCCACTCGACCTCGTCGAGGGACTCCACATCCTCACCGACGACCTTGACCTCGAAGGGCAGGTCCTTGGCCCAGTCGAGCCGGGCGGTGGGGGACATGTTCCAGGGGTTGCCCTTGTTCTCCAGGCCCTTGAAGAGTCCGTTGAGCTCGGTCGGGAAGTTGGACTCGACCAGCACCTGGTAGCGGCGCATGTCGACGATGTGGTCGACGTGCTCGATGTCGACCGGGCACTGCTGCACGCAGGCGCCGCACGAGGTGCAGCTCCACAGCACGTCGGTGTCGATCACCGCGCCGCCGGTCGGGTTCCAGGCCCAGCCCTCGGTCTCGCCGACCAGGGGCCGCTCGGCCTCGGCGAGCACGCTGGCGGGCAGGTCCGCGCGGGCCTCCTCGGACTCGGCGAGGAGGTACGGCGCCTTCGCGTGGGCGTGGTCGCGCAGCTGGAGGATCAGCATCTTCGGCGACAGTGGCTTCTCGGTGTTCCAGGCGGGGCACTGGCTCTGGCAGCGACCGCACTCGGTGCAGGTGCTGAAGTCGAGCAGGCCCTTCCAGGTGAAGTCCTCGACCGCGCCGACACCGAGCTTCGTGTCCTCGTCCATGTCCTCGAGGTCCTCGAAGTTGATCGCCTTGCCGCCCGAGGTCATCGGGGCCAGGCCGCCGAGCGCCGTACGGCCGTCGGCGTGGCGCTTGAAGAAGATGTTGAAGAACGCCAGGAACCGGTGCCAGGCCACCCCCATCGTCGGCGTCAGCGAGATGGTGATCATCCACGCGAAGGAGATCACGATCTTGAGCATCGCGATCAGGTAGATCAGGTTCTCGATGGTGCCGGTCGAGAGACCCTCGAAGGCCTTGCCGAGGGGGAAGGACAGCGGGAAGTGCAGGGCGGTGGCGTTGTCGGCGTGCTCGCCGCCCTTGGTCAGCAGGGCGTACTCCAGGCCGCGCAGCGCCGCGATGCACAGGCCGACGCCGAGGATCACCATCTCGACGAAGTAGCCCTGCCACATGGTCGAGCCGAAGAACCGGCCCTTCGGCCCGCGCTCGCGCTCGGAGGGACGGGTCGCGCGGTAGGCGATGAAGGCGATGATCGCGACCAGCATCACGAACGTGAACAGCTCGCTGACCCACTCCCACAAGAAGAAGTGCCCGATCAGCGGCAGCGCGAAGTGGGCGTCGAAGAGCTGGCCGAACGCGGTGACGAGGGTGAAGAACAGCAACCCGAAGCCGACCATGATGAACCAGTGGCCGGCGCCGACCCAGGTCCACTGCAACATCCGGGTGTGGCCCAGGGTCTCCTTGACCAGGGTCACCGCGCGCCCCGGCAGGTTGTCGGTGCGCGCGGCCGGCTGGCCCGTCCTCACCACGCCCAGGATCTGGCGGATGGCCCTGACGAACAAGGCGATCCCGACCACGGCGATGGCGATCGAGACGACCTGGGCGAGGATCTGCATGGATGCTCCCAACAGCTTCGGGGGGTCACGCGAGCGGCTGGCGTGAGCCTAGTGGCAGGAATCGGGCGCGTCAGCCGATGACCGTGTGATCAAGGCTACCTACGAGTAACCAAGCGACCGGAGGCACCTCGATCCGCTCGGGACGCATGAGCCGGGCCCGAACTGGATACGGAGAGGGCATGCGTCCGTCAGCGATCGTCTTCGACGTCAACGAGACCCTCTCCGACCTCTCCCCGCTGGGAGCCCGGTTCTTCGCCGTCGGCGCCTCGGCCAGTGCCGCGTCGGTCTGGTTCGCGGGGGTGCTCCGCGACGGCTTCGCGCTCACGGTCGCCGGCGCCCGCCCGGCATTCGCCGACGTGGCCCGTGAGGGTCTGCGGGCGATGCTCTCGCAGGTCTACCTGAACCGGACGCTCGAGGAGGCCGTCGAGCACGTCCTGGACGGTGTGGACGAGCTCCCGGTGCACCCCGACGTGGTCAGCGGCGTGAACGCGCTCGCGGAGCGGGGCCACCGGCTGGTCACGCTGAGCAACGGCGCCGCCGCGATGGCCGAGAGCATGCTCAAGCGTGCCGGGGTCCGCGACCGGTTCGACCAGCTGCTCTCCGTCGAGGACGCCCGGGCCTGGAAGCCGTCCCCGCGCGCCTACGAGTACGCCGCCTGCGCCCTCGGCGTACCCCACGAGCAGCTGACCCTGGTGGCCGCGCACCCGTGGGACATCGACGGGGCCAGCCGTGCGGGGCTGGGCACGGTGTGGGTGAACCGGACCGCGGGGCAGTACCCCGCGTGCTTCGAGCCGCCCGACCACACCGTGGCCGACCTCGAGGCGCTGGCCGAGCTGTGGCCCGGCAGCCCTAGGGCCTGAGCACGCGCAGCACGCGACCTGCGGAGGAGAACCGCACCTTCACGGTGCCGTTCCTGGAGCAGTAGCTGAAGGTGCTGCCCAGGCGCCGGTTGGGCTGACCCGCGGCACGCAGCGTCGCCCAGGAGGTCATCCCCCGGCGTACCTTGCGGGCCAGCGTCGCGGCCGAGTAGCGCTGCGCGGGGTTGGCGCAGGCGTTGCCGCGGACGCCGTAGGCCCGCTCCCACATCTGCAGGTAGGCCTCCGACCCGCGCGCCAGGTCCTTCACGATCGCCGGTCCCGCCTGCTTGCGCAGGTCCTCGACCCAGTCGGGGTAGAGGCCGTAGTGCGCGACCCCGTCCTTGTTGATGTCGTAGACGCGCTGCCCGCTGACCTGCTTGTTCACGGTCACCCCGCCCAGACCCTTGAACGGGTAGGTGACCGGGTTCTTCGCCGCATCGGCTCGCGGGTCGCCCTGCGCGCCGAGCCCGTTGATGTCGGCGCCGAAGCCGATCCCCCAGTAGGTCTTCGGGTTGGCCCAGGTGAGGTGGCGCTTCCACTTCTCCACGAATCCCTTGCTGTCCCCGGCGTACGGCGCGATGAAGCCGCCGTCGGCGTAGATCCGGGGGTAGGCGTCCGGGGTGGACCAGGAGTGGCTGGAGAGCACGCCGGAGTAGCCGAGCTTCTCGATCAGGTCCAGCGAGGCCTTGCGGCCCTTGACGCTCATGTGGTCGGGGTCGAAGAGCATGTGCCGCTTCGCCAGGCCGCGGATCGTCTGCTCTCCGAGCTGGGTGAGGCCGAGCTCGTTGCAGTGGTGCTTGGCGCCGTAGAGCGGGATCGCGGGCAGGTCGACCCCGGAGACCTCGGCGACCGCGCCGAACAGGGCGTCCTGGGCCGGGATCGAGCCCGAGTCGACGGGCACCGAGTTGTCCTGGTCCTTGTCGTGCACCTCGTCGTCGTTGGGGTTGCAGGTCTTCATCCGCCACGGGGACCCGGTCTCGAGGGCGTTGGCGCTGTTGACGAGGTAGCCGGTCGAGCCCGAGTCGCCGGCGACCCCGGACAGCGCGTTGTCGAACTTGTTGACCAGCTCCATCTGCGAGACGCCCATCTTGCGGACCTCGTCGAGCTGCCGGTCGATCTCGGCCGCCGAGCAGGCGGGCACGCCGAGCTTCTGGGTGCAGCCGAACGGGAGCGAGGTCTCGATCCCCATCACCACGGCCATCTTGCCGGCGTTGATCGCCTGGCGGGCCTGGTAGGGGTTGGTGACGATCCGGTACCACCCGCGGCCCGGACCACCGTGCTGGGCGTCGACGTAACGCTCGAAGTCGCGCATGTCCTTGGCCTGCAGCCGGACCGAGTCCATGTCGTCGCAGGAGTTGCGCTTGAGCGGGTAGAGCTCGCAGAGCTTGTTGTTCTCCACCAGCAGGTTGACCAGCACCCGCTGGCCGCCGCGCCAGGAGCGCTCCATCCACTTGTAGTAGGTGCCCTCGTGGGTCAGCGAGTCCGGGGCCGGCCAGTCCTTGAAGGTCGGCCAGCCGACCGGGTCGTGGCTGGGCCGCCCGGACAAGAACGCCTCCATGATGGCGCCCTTGCCGTCGCTCGCCTCGTGGTCGGGGCAGTCGCGCAGAGCCACCTCGACGCCGTACGGCGACCACGGCCGACCGCAGTGCACCTCGCCGCCGAGGAACTCGAAGGCCATCCCGTGGGTGTGCGCGTCGATGTAACCGCGGACCTCCTGGACGCCGGTGGCCCCGCCGAACGGGGCGCCGGAGACGTTGGTCTCGACCTCCGGGAACGCGACGCAGCCGCCGCGCATCCGCAGCCGCAGCAGGGTCCCGGCGCTGGTCATCACGGCGCGGCCGCCGGAGCCCTCGGCCAGGGCGCCCTTGCCCGGGATCGCGAAGCGGAACAGGCCCTTGCGCGGCATCGTGACCACCCAGTCGCTGGTGGCGCCCGGCGTCGCGGCGTACGACGTGGTCGGCTGGCCGCCGTCGAGGTAGGTCCGCTGGCGGCTGTGCAGCAGGTAGCGGCCCAGCTCGGTGGGCTTGAAGTAGAGCGGGTTCGCGCCGGCGAACCGGCCGGCGGTGAACGCGGGCGCGGAGAGGTCGGTCAGCCAGCGCCCGGTGCGGCTGGACTGCAGGCCGTAGCAGGCGTTGAACATGTTGTAGCGGTTCGTGGGCACGGTGGTGTGCCTCGCGCTGACGCTCGTCCCGGTCAGCGCCGGCTCGCTCTGGGCCCTTTGGGCGGCGGCGGCAACGCTCGCGCGACGGGCCTGCTGCGGCGTGGTCCGGTCGGCGGTCCCGGCCTCGGTGCCGTCCGCACTGCGCGAGACGGCGTTCTTCGTCGCCGGGTCGCTGTGGTCGTGGTCGTGCCCGTCGGCGGACCCGGTGAGCGAGACGGTGTGGGTGTGGCCCCCGTCGCCGCCGTCGGGGGTGGCCTCTTCGACGGCCTGCGCGGCAGCGGTGGTGTAGGCGCGCTTGTAGTCACCGGAGGCCCCGCCCCCACTGGTCGCGCCGGGCCCACCGAGCAGTCCTGAGGGAACTGCGAGCGCGGCGAGGACCGCGCTGGTGGAGAACGCGACGGCGAGGGTCAGGCGGAGGCCTGCCTTGGCGCGGTTGGATGAGCTCACAGGGGGTGCCTCTCGATCGGATCACTCGCACAACGAGACATCGGGGGAAGGGGTCACGCGGAGTTCCGAAAAGGGACCTGAGCGCTGAGGGCATCGTGCACCCGTCAGTGGGCTCGCGTCTGGTCCTTGCAGGGAATCAGTCCCAGCGCCAGCACCGGGCAGACGGCGGCCAGGGCGAAGGTGACGCCGTACCCCCAGGCCGTGATCGCCAGCCCGGCGACGGGGGCGACCAGCGCTGCGGTGAGGTACTGGGCGGTGTTCTGGGCGCCGAGCGCCCGCCCGGACCAGAAGGCTCCCGCCCGCTCCGCGACGCTGGTGAAGGCGAGCCCGTTGTCGGCGACCGTGGCCGTGGACGCGGCCACCATCAGGACCACCGCGATGCCGAAGGGCTCGGTCGCTGCCAGGAGCGCCATCGTCACGGCTGCCGCGATCGCGACCCACCGCAGGGGCCGCACCCGGGAGCCGACCACGTCGGAGAGCTGGCCCACGGCGATCCGGCCCAGCGCCCCGAGCAGATGGGTGGCGGCGACCAGGGCGCCCGCGGCAGCCGGTGACCACCCGTGCTCGCGCACCAGCCACACCAGCGAGTAGGTCCACACCAGGAACTGGGGGACCACCAGCAGCACCGAGACTCCGTGGATGCGCAGCAGGAAGCTGTCGGCGCGGTAGGGGTTGGCGGTCAGCGCGGGCGTCGCCTCGGGCCGCGGGGGGTCGGCCACGACCACCACCACGGCCACCAGCGCGAGGGCGGTGGCGACCACCGGGACCAGCAGGGCCGCCCGGAGCCCTGCCTCGGAGGCGGTCACCGCGATCGTCGCGGCGGCGATCGCGACCCCCAGCGGCTGGGCCATCTGCCGGATGCCCATCGCCAGCCCCCGGCGCTCCGGGGGGAACCAGCCCACGACGATCCGGCCGCTCGCCGAGCTGGTGCTGGCCGCGAACACCCCGACGGCGACGAGCGCGAGGGCCAGGGGTACGACGCTGCGGGTCTGCGTCGCGACCAGCCCCAGCACGGCCGTCCCGGTGAGCCCGGTGAGCAGCACGGCCCGCTCGCCGATGCGGTCCACGACGATGCCCCAGGCGTAGAGCGCCACCATCACGCCTGCGATCGGGGCCGCCGCCACGGTTCCCGCCTGGGCCAGCGTGAGTCCGTAGTGGTCCTGGAGCGTCGGGATCAAGAACGCCGGGCCGTTGATCGCCACCGAGGCGCCCGCCTGCGCGGCCACACCCGCGGCGAGCATCGACCAGCGGCGCGCCGTGCTCGCGGTCGTGCTCTGGGTCGTGCTCTGGGCTTCGCGGAGGGTCACGCCCCGACGCTAGTGCCCGCCGATCCGGCGGCTGATGGCGGTCGCCGTGGCGGACACCTCCGCCACCACGTCGTCGACGTCGAGGTCGTCGGTGACCCGGAAGGTGCTGGCGATCCCGGCCAGGGGGGCGCCGTTGGGGTCGAGCACGGCGGCGGCGACCGAGGCGAACCCCGGTGTGACCTCGCCGTCCTCCCACGCGTGCCCGCGGCGGCGGGTCTCGGCGAGCACGCCGCGCAGTGCCCGCAAGGTGGTCGGGCCGCGGCCGTGCCGGTCGACGAAGGCGCTGCGGTCGGGGTAGAGGGCACGCACCTGGCTGTCCGGCATCGCGGCCAGGATCGCGCGGCCGCTCGCGGTGAGCGAGGCCGGGAGCCGCACGCCCACATCGGTGACCAGCGGCGGCCGGCCGGGGGCCCGCTCCTCCAGCACGTAGAGCACGTCGCGACCGTGCGGCACGGCGAGGTGGGCGGACTGGCCGATCCGGTCGACGAGCCGGGCCAGAGGCTGCCGCGCGATCCGCTGCAGCGGGGCCTGCCGGGCGTAGCCGGTCGCCACCTCGAAGGCGGCGACGCCGAGGCAGTAGCGGCGGTCCTCGGCGAGGTGGGTGACGAAGCCCTGCTCGATCATCGCGTTGACGAGGTGGTAGGCCGTCGAGCGCGGCAGGTCGAGCGCGCCGGCGATGCGCTCGAGCGGCACCGGGTCGGGCTGGGATGCCAGGAAGCGCAGCACCTTCAGCGCACGGGTGGCTGCCGGGACCTGGCTCATGGTGCAGAACCTAGCGGCGGTGGAGTCGTCAGTACTGGTGGAACCAGCGGTCCATCTGCTCAGCGGTGCCCGGGCAGGTGATGTTGCGGTCCCGGCCGAACTCCACCCACTGCGAGAGCACGGCCTCGCCACCTTGGAACATCCGGTCGGGTCCGCACCGGCGCAGCGCCTCGGCGCGGGAGGTCTGACCGGCCGCGCGCCACTCGGGGAGGCCGAGACGCAGTCGGCCGACCACCTGCGCCCACAGCGCCTGGGTGGAGTAGGCGCCGATCCGGAAGCCGGCCTCGGTGTAGCCGCGAGCCGCTCCGCGGATGACCGCGGCGTTGGCGCTCGTGTCACTGCTCCAGGCGAAGCCGGGCACCGGCTCGACGTCGAGCCAGATCACCGGGCTCTCCAGGCCGGCGGCCTTCATGGTGGCCAGGTTGAACAGCGCCTGCTGGTAGCCGACGTTGCCCAGCGCCCCGGTCCGGGACGAGCCGTCGTAGGGCCCGTTGTCGCCGTGGCGTTCCAGGGCGCGGGAGTCGGGGTAGCTGTTCACGGCGTACGCCGCCGCCAGCAGGCCGCGGCTGCGCACCCACTCGACCTGGTCGCCCAGGCAGGGGTTGGGGGTGAAGCCCGGGCCGTTGGTCAGCCCGAGGATCACGAACCGGGCGGTGGGCAGCGGCATCGGCCCCCCGTGCGAGCGCTTCTGCGGGATCCCCATCCCCTCGGGGCACTGCGGCCAGCTGGCGTCGGCGCCCTCGACCAGGCCGGAGACGCGGGGCGGGATCGACAGTGAGGGGACCGTGATCGACGGGGCGGCGGGGCGGGTCGGCTCGGCTGAGGTGGGGCTGGGCCGGGTCGGTCCGGTCGTGGGGCCTCGACTCTCGGCGGCACCCGCCTCGGTGGGGGACTGCTTGGAGTCCGGCTTCAGCGGCGCCTCGCAGGCCGTGCCGAGGAGGACGCAGAGCAGCAGGGGCAGCACGGCCCCGAGGCTCCTCGGCGTGCGCATGGTCCTCCTCCGGGTTGGGCGGGAGCGACCATGCTGTCACGCTGGTCGGCCCGGCTGGCGTCGCCTGGTCTCGGATCCGAGACGACGGCTGGCCCCGGGCACTGGTCGCGGGAGCCGGTCGGCGGTTCGATGAGGCCATGGCCCAGCCCGCAGCACCAGCGCCCGTCCCCCTCGACGTCCCGGTCCCTGCCCCGGTCGAGGTCGGCACCGGGCCGCTCAGCTTCGAGGACGTCGTCGCCGTCGCCCGTCTCGGCGCACCGGTCCGGCTGACCGAGGAGGCCCACGCGGCGATGGCGAGGTCGCGAGCCGTGGTCGAGGAGCTCGCCGCCGCTCCGACCCCCGCCTACGGCATCTCCACCGGCTTCGGCGCGCTCGCCACCCGGCACATCCCCTCCGAGATGCGCACCCAGCTGCAGCGCTCGCTGGTGCGTTCGCACGCTGCGGGGTCCGGTCCGGCGGTGGAGCGCGAGGTGGTCCGCGGGTTGATGCTGCTGCGCCTCTCCACCCTGGCGACCGGCCGGACCGGCGTACGCCCCGAGCTGGCGGAGCTGATCGCCGGGGTGCTGAACGCGGGCATCACGCCCGTGGTGCACGAGTACGGCTCGCTGGGCTGCTCGGGCGACCTCGCTCCGCTCTCGCACTGCGCGCTGGCCTACCTGGGCGAGGGCGAGGTGCACGACGCCGAGGGCGTGCTGCGGCCGGCCGCCGAGGCACTCGCCGCGGCCGGCCTGGCGCCGGTGGAGCTGGCGGCCAAGGAGGGGCTGGCGCTGATCAACGGCACCGACGGCATGCTCGGGATGCTGGTGCTGGCGCTGAGCGACCTGACGGTGCTGATGCGTACGGCGGACGTCGCAGCCGCCATGTCGGTGGAGGGCCAGCTCGGCACCGACCGGGTCTTCGCCCCCGAACTGCAGGCGATCCGCCCGCACCCGGGTCAAGCAGCCTCGGCCGCCAACCTGGTCGCGATCCTCGCCGACTCCGGCGTCGTGGCCTCGCACCGCGGTCCGGACTGCAACCGGGTCCAGGACGCCTACTCGCTGCGCTGCTCGCCGCAGGTCCACGGCGCCGCCCGCGACACCCTGGACCACTGCGCCACCGTCGCCGGCCGCGAGCTGGCCAGCGCGGTGGACAACCCGGTGGTCGTCGACCTGCTGGTGGAGGAGGGCCGCCAGGCCCGTCTCGAGACCCGCGTCGAGTCCAACGGCAACTTCCACGGCGCACCGGTCGCCTACGTGCTCGACTTCGCGGCGATCGTCGCGGCCGACGTCGCCTCGATCAGCGAGCGGCGTACCGACCGCTTCCTGGACAAGGCACGCAGCCACGGGCTGCCGCCGTTCCTGGCGCACGACCCGGGCGTCGACAGTGGCCACATGATCGCGCAGTACACCCAGGCCGCGATCGTCTCGGAGCTCAAACGGCTGGCCGCCCCTGCGAGCGTGGACTCGATCCCCTCCAGCGCGATGCAGGAGGACCACGTCTCGATGGGCTGGTCGGCTGCCCGCAAGCTGCGCCGCTCCGTGGACGGTCTCACCCGGGTGCTGGCGATCGAGGTGCTCACCGCGGCCCGGGCGCTGGACCTGCGGAGCCCGCTGGTCCCCGCCCCCGCGACGGCCGCGGTGGTCTCGGTCCTGCGCAGCCACGGGGTGCAGGGGCCCGGGCCCGACCGGCACCTGTCCCCCGAGATCGAGACCGCGGTCGACCTGGTGCGGTCCGGCGCCGTGGTCACTGCCGTCGAAGAAGTGATCGGAGCGCTGCGATGACCGCCCCGGGCCCACCCTCGCCCCGTGACGTCATACGAACTGGTCGCCATCGCGGCCACGGCGTATGACCTCCCGCCGGGACGTCATGCGTCTCGGCGGCCCGAACAACCAGCTTGTATGACGCACCAGGAGGACCACGATGAACGAAGACAACCCCCGCCTGCCGATCCACGCGGCGCACGGCAGCGATCTGACCGCGCGGTCGTGGCAGACCGAGGCGCCGCTGCGGATGCTGATGAACAACCTGGACCCCGAGAACGCCGAGAACCCCGCCGAGCTGGTGGTGTACGGCGGGACCGGCAAGGCCGCCCGCAACTGGGAGTCCTACGACGCCCTCGTCCGGACCCTGACCACCCTCGCCGACGACGAGACCATGCTGGTGCAGAGCGGCAAGCCGGTCGGGGTGATGCGCACCCACGAGTGGGCCCCACGCGTGCTGATCGCCAACTCCAACCTGGTCGGTGACTGGGCCAACTGGGAGGAGTTCCGGCGCCTCGAGGACCTCGGCCTGACCATGTACGGCCAGATGACCGCCGGCTCCTGGATCTACATCGGCACCCAGGGGATCCTCCAGGGCACCTTCGAGACGTTCGCCGCCGTGGCCGACAAGCGCTTCGGCGGCACCCTGGCCGGCACGATCACGCTCACCGCCGGCCTCGGCGGGATGGGTGGGGCACAGCCGCTGGCCGTCACCATGAACGACGGCGTCGCCATCTGTGTCGACGTCGACCAGGCCCGGATCACCCGGCGCATCGAGCACCGCTACCTCGACGTCCAGGCAGACGACCTCGACCACGCCGTGGCGCTGGCGGTCGAGGCGCGCGACGCCCGCAGGCCGCTGTCGATCGGGGTGCTCGGCAACGCCGCCGAGGTCTTCTCGGCCCTGCTCGAGCAGGACGCCCCGATCGACGTGGTCACCGACCAGACCTCGGCGCACGACCCGCTCTCCTACCTCCCGAGCGGGGTCGCCTTCGCCGACTGGCACGACGCCGCGCGGCGCGACCCGGGCGGGTTCACCAAGGACGCCCAGGCCTCGATGGCCGCGCACGTCCGGGCGATGGTGGAGTTCCAGGACCGGGGCGCGGAGGTCTTCGACTACGGCAACTCGATCCGCGACGAGGCCCGGAAGGGCGGCTACGACCGGGCCTTCGAGTTCCCGGGCTTCGTGCCCGCCTACATCCGCCCACTGTTCTGCGAGGGCAAGGGCCCCTTCCGCTGGGCGGCGCTCAGCGGCGACCCCGCCGACATCGCGGCGACCGACCGGGCGATCCTCGAGCTGTTCCCCGACAACGAGCGGCTGCACAAGTGGATCACCATGGCGCAGGAGCGGGTCGCCTTCCAGGGCCTGCCCGCCCGCATCTGCTGGCTGGGGTACGGCGAACGCCACCTCGCGGGCCTGAAGTTCAACGAGATGGTCGCCTCCGGCGAGCTCAGGGCGCCGGTCGTGATCGGCCGCGACCACCTCGACTGCGGCTCGGTCGCCTCGCCCTACCGCGAGACCGAGTCGATGCTCGACGGGTCCGACGCGATCGCCGACTGGGCGCTGCTGAACGCGCTGGTGAACACCGCCTCGGGGGCGAGCTGGGTCTCGATCCACCACGGTGGCGGCGTCGGCATGGGCCGCTCGATCCACGCCGGCCAGGTCTGTGTCGCCGACGGCAGCGACCTTGCCGCGCAGAAGATCGAACGCGTACTCACCAACGACCCCGGCATGGGGGTGATCCGGCACGTCGACGCCGGCTACGACCGTGCCGTGGAGGTGGCCGACGAGCGCGGCGTACGGGTGCCGATGAGGGAGGGCTGAGCCGACCTGTCGCGGTCAGCTGCGCCGGAACCAGCCGCGCCGGCGCCGCTGCTGACGATCCTGCCCGGCGCGCTCGGCACTGTGCCGGCGGCGGCGGGCCTGCAGGCGCTCACGCCAACGCTCGACCTCGGTGTCGACGTCTCGCGTGGGGGTGACCACCGGGGGGCCGCCCTGGAGCTGCCGACGTGCGGACACGATGCGGCGGTTGAAGTCCTCGACCAGCTCACGGACGACCTTCTCGGCCGTCTCCCGGTCGAGCAGTGCGTCCAGCTCGGAGTCCTCCTTGCGCAGCTGGAGCGCTGCCGGCAGCACCCCGGTGATCTGCTCGCGCTCGATCAGCTTGCGCAGCCACCAGTCCCGGTCGTCGGGGGAGCCGAGATCCTTCAGCGGCTTGCCCTGACCGGGAAGGTCGTCGAACTCGCCGCGCGCCATCGCCCGCTCGATCTGGAGGTCGACCCAGCGAGCCTGGTGCCGGATCCGCGACTCGGCCGCGCTGGAGCCGGTGCGGGCGTCGCGCGCGCTCTCCGCGGGCTGCGCTCCCGACCTCTCCGGACGACGTCGGTCGTCCGGAGCACCTGCGCTGTCGGGGTTCTCGGGCATCGCCATCACCTCGGCCACCAGAATACGAAACCGCACCCAACCCCCCACCCCCGCCGAGACGTCGCAGCTGAAACCCCTATCCGACCCCAGACCCACGCCGAGACGTCGCAGATGAAACCTCAGCCCCAGAGCCCGACGACGTCCCCGCCGATCCGGATCGTGAACGAGGCGACCACGACGATGAAGAAGACGCGGACGAACGCCGACCCACGGGCCACGGCTGTGCGCGCACCGAGGTAGCCGCCGGCGAGGTTGCACACCCCCATCACCAGGCCGATCTTCCACAGCACGAACCCCTGTGGTGCGAAGACGACCAGCGCGCCCAGGTTGGTGGCCCAGTTGGCCATCCGGGCCTTGGCCGAGGCCTCGAGGAAGTTGTAGCCGAGCAGCCCGACCAGGCAGATCACGAAGAAGCTGCCTGTCCCCGGCCCGAGCGCGCCGTCGTAGAAGCCGACGGCGACCCCCGTGCCCATCGCCGCCGCGGTGTGCCGGTGACCGCTGTAGCGCAGCAGGCTCTGGCTGCCGAGCGCCGGCTTCCAGATCACCCAGGCGCCCACGAGGACGAGCGCGCCCAGCACGATCGGTTCGAACGCGGACTTCGGGATCCGGCTGGCCACGGCCGCCCCGCCGAGCGACCCCACGAAGGCGAGCAGCATCAGCGGGCCGAAGGTCCTCGGGTCCGGCCGCACCCGTCGGTAGTACGTCGCGCTGCTGACCGTCGTACCGCAGATCGAGGCGAGCTTGTTGGTGGCCAGCACCTGGGCGGGCGTGGCCCCGGGGAGGCCGAGCAGCAGCGCCGGCAGCTGGATCAGTCCGCCGCCCCCCACGACCGCGTCGACGAACCCCGCGGACAGTGCCGCGAGCGCGAGGAGGAGGAGGACCTGCCAGGTCGGGTCGGGGGTCACCGCTGGTCCGCGAACGCGCCGTTGGGTACGGCGAACAGGCTGGCCCCCGCGATCGCCATGTCGACCGGCGTCCGGGCGAGGAACGCCTCGGGCGATGCCGGGTCGATCGCCGCCTCGTCGCTGGGCGGGACCGTCGGCAGGCGCACCAGGGCGCGCAGCTGCTCGACCTCGTCGGATCCCCCCACGGGAGAAACCTAGCCCGCGGTGTGCCCGGCCGCCCTCAGGGACGGTCCGGGCATGAGCAGGGGCCCCGAACCGCGTAGGTCGGGGCCCCTGGCCTGTGTTCGGGCGTCAGTAGACCCGTCGGCGGGTGCCGCCGATGGGGACCAGGTTGAGCACGAGTCCCACGACGAGCAGGATCGCGCCGATGGTGGTGAGGATGCTGGGCCCTGCAAGAAGGCCGATGATCAGCAGAATGAGTCCCAGGACGATCATGTGCAGGCTCCATTTCGATGGTGTGTCCCCGTCAGGTAGTGGTGTACCCGCGCTCCCGGGCCGCAAACCCCAGCGCCTCTTTCTCGGATCCGAGACAGCCGCCGCCGTCGGTCGCTGGTGCCGCGGGCGCGGATCCGCTGGAGTGGGCGCATGTCATCCCGGTGCGCCCCAGGACCCGTGGTGCACGACCTCGTCCGCGACCTTGCGCCGACGGCGAGCGGGCGAGCCCGCGGGGCCGGGCTCCTCGGAGGGATGACCGAGCGTGAGGGCGCCGACCGGGTCGAACGCGTCCGGGATCGCGAACTCCGCCCGCACGGCCGCGACCCGCTCCGGCGGGATCCCGAAGAAGCACGCCCCGAGGCCCTCGTCGACTGCGGTCTGCAGGATCAGCAGCGCGGCCATCGCGGCGTCCATGTGCCAGAACGGCACCGGCCAGCGGGCCTCGTCCCGGTCGGTCCAGCCCTTGTCCGACGCGGCGTAGCGCTCGAGATAGGCCGCCTTGCTCGAGCACGGCAGCACGATCACCGGGGCACGCATCATGCCGCGCAGCCACCGGTCCGGCTGGTCGAGGTCCGCGACGGTGGCGGCCCAGTAGCGGCGTACGTCGAGCGGCTGGTCGAGGACCAGGAACCCCCACCCCTGCGTGAAGCCCGCGCTCGGTGCCCGCACCGCATGCGCGAGCGCCCGGTCGACCACCTCGGGACTGACCGGCTCCTCGGTGTAGCTGCGGACCATCCTGCGGCGGCGTACGACGTCCCGGAACTCCATGTGGCCCATTATCGGGAGCGAGATGCCTGAGGACTTCGAGCAGATGTGGCGAGACCTCGCGCCGCTGGGGCGGGATGCGACGAGCGGGGGGTACTTCCGGCAGCCCTACACGACCGTGGAGTCGGAGCTGCGCGCCTGGTTCACCGGGCAGTGTGAGGCGCGCGGGCTGGTGGTCGAGGCCGACGGCAACGGCAACCTGCTCGCGAGCTGGGGGACCGGCGACGACGCGGTGCTGGTCGGCTCCCACCTCGACTCGGTCCTCGACGGCGGGGCCTTCGACGGCCCGCTCGGAGTGGTCTCCTCCCTCGCCGCCGTCGACCTGCTCCGCGGACGCGGGGTCCGGCCTCGCCGGCCGGTGGTCGTGGGTGCCTTCGCCGAGGAGGAGGGCTCGCGCTTCGGCCTGGCCTGCCTGGGCTCGCGACTGGCCACGGGGACGACGACTCCCGAGCAGGCAGGCCGTCTCCGGGACCGTGACGGGGTCGCGCTGCTCGACGCGATGGCCGGCGCCGGCCTCGAGCCGTCGCTCGGCCGCGCGGCGTGGGTGGACCGTGTCGGCTGCTTCGTGGAGCTGCACGTCGAGCAGGGCCGGGACCTTGTCCACCGCGAGGTCCCCGTCGGCCTGGCGACCTCGATCTGGCCGCACGGCCGCTACCGCTTCGACTTCGGCGGGGTGGCCGACCATGCCGGAACCACCCGGATGGAGGACCGGCACGACCCGATGCTGACCTTCTCGATGACGGCGCTCGCGGCCGCCAAACAGGCGCGGCTCGCCGGCCAGCGCGCGACCTTCGGCCGGATCGAGGTGGCCCCCAACGGCACCAACGCGATCCCCTCGCGCGTGACCGCGTGGCTCGACGCCCGCTGCGACTCCGAGGAGGCCTTGGAAGAGCTGGTCTTCGCCGTACGACGGCAGGGCGCCGACCGGGCCGCCCGCGACGGCACCACCCTGGAGGTGACCGCGGAGTCGGTCTCCGGCGCGGTCGCCTTCGACCCGGCGCTCACGCGGCGGCTGGGCGACGGGCTGGCGGAGCGCTGGGGCGAGGTCCCGGTCATCGCGACGATGGCCGGCCACGACGCCGGGATCCTCGCCGGCGCGGGCGTGCCGACGGCGATGCTGTTCGTCCGCAACCCCACCGGGGTCTCGCACTCGCCCGACGAGCACGCCGAGACCGCCGACTGCCTGGCCGGCGCCGAGGCGCTCGCCGACGCGCTCGAGGTGCTGGTCGGGTGAGGCTGCGGCTTGAGCACGCGCTGGTCGGCGACGAGGTGCGCTCCGACGTCGTCCTCGACGTGGTCGACGGGCGGATCGCCTCGGTGGGGGGTGCCGATCCGGTCGCGGATCACGTCGTCCCGGGGTTGACGGCGCCCGGCTTCGCGAACTGTCACTCGCACGCGTTCCACCGGGCGCTGCGGGGCCACACCCAGACGGGCCGCGGGTCGTTCTGGACCTGGCGGGAGCAGATGTACGGCCTCGCCGCCGAGCTCACCCCGGACGGCTACTTCGAGCTCGCCCGCGAGGTCTATGCCGAGATGCGGTCCACGGGGATCACCGCGGTGGGCGAGTTCCACTACCTGCACCACCAGCCGGACGGCACGCCGTACTCCGACCCCAACGAGATGGGGCGCGCGCTGCTCGCGGCGGCCGACGACGCGGGGATCCGGATCAGGCTGCTGGACACCTGTTACCTCTCCGCGGGTTTCGGGCGGCCGCCCGAGGGGGTGCAGGTGCGCTACAGCGACGGCGACGCGCACGCGTGGGCCGAGCGGGTCGCAGCGCTGGACGACCCCCGTGTCGGCGCGGCGATCCACTCCGTCCGGGCGGTGCCTCGCGACCAGCTCGCCGTGGTGGTCGAGGCGGCGGCCGGGCGTCCCCTGCACGTGCACCTGTCCGAGCAGGTCGCGGAGAACGAGGAGTGCCTCGCGGCGTACGGCCTGACCCCGACGCGGGTGCTCGCCGAGGCCGGAGCGCTCGGGCCGCTGACCACCGCGGTGCACGCCACCCACCTCACCGAGGAGGACATCCGGCTGCTGGGGGACTCGCGCACCAACGTCTGCCTGTGCCCGACCACCGAGCGCGACCTCGCCGACGGCATCGGGCCTGCGCGGCGGTTGCACGACGCGGGCGCCACCCTCACGCTGGGCTCCGACAGTCACGCGGTGATCGACATGTTCGAGGAGATGCGCGCGGTGGAGATGCACGAGCGGCTGGCCTCGCAGCGGCGCGGGCACTGGAGCGCGGCCGAGCTGCTCGCCGCCGGCACCCGGGACGGGCAGCTCTCGCTCGGGTTCGCCGACGCCGGCGCCATCGCCGCGGGACAGTGGGCCGACCTCGTCACCGTCGACCTCGACACGGTCCGGACCCGGGGGACGGGCGCGACGCCCGAGGCGTTGGTCTTCGCGGCGACCGGCGCCGATGTCTCGCAGGTCGAGTGCTGGAGCGGTCGCCAGGGCGACCACCTGGGCACTCGACCGGAGGGGGAGCGATGAGCTCGCTGCTGCTGACCGGCATCGCCGAGCTGGTCACCAACGACCCGGCCCACGACGGCACGCCCCTGGGGCTGGTGCGCGACGCCGCTGTGGTGCTGGAGGGGCGCCGGATCGCCTGGGTCGGTCCGCGTCAAGAAGCCCCACCGGCAGATGCCTCGCGCGACCTCGGCGGCCGGGCGGTGGTGCCCGGTTTCGTGGACTCCCACTCGCACCTGGTCTTCGCCGGGGACCGGGCAGCCGAGTTCGCCGCCCGGATGGCGGGGGAGCGCTACTCCTCAGGCGGGATCCACAGCTCGGTGACCGCCACCCGGGCCGCCACCGACGAGCAGTTGACCGCCAACGTGGCCCGGCACGTGGCCGAGATGCGGCGGCAGGGCACCACCACGGTGGAGATCAAGAGCGGCTACGGGCTCACCGTGCTCGACGAGGCCCGCGCGCTCGCCGTGGCCCGGCAGTTCAGCGAGGAGACCACCTTCCTCGGGGCGCACGTCGTGCCCAGGGAGTACGCCGAGGACGCCGCCGGCTACGTCGACCTGGTCACCGGCCCGATGCTCGAGGCGGCTGCCCCCCATGCTCGCTGGATCGACGTGTTCTGCGAGCGGGGCGCCTTCGACGCCGACCAGGCCCGGTCGATCCTCGCAGCCGGCGCGGCCCACGGACTGCGCGGCCGGCTGCACGCCAACCAGCTCGGTCCCGGGCCCGGCGTACGGCTGGCGTGCGAGCTGGGGCTGGTCGCGGTGGACCACTGCACCTTCCTCGACGAGGCCGACGTCGCGGCCCTGGCCGACTCCGGCACGATCGCGACACTGCTCCCGGGCGTGGAGTTCAGCACTCGCTCGCCGTACCCCGACGCTCGCCGCCTGCTCGACGCCGGCGTCACCGTGGCCCTGGCCAGCGACTGCAACCCGGGCTCGTGCTACACCTCGTCGGTGCCGCTGTGCGTCGCGCTGGCCGTGCGCGAGATGCGGATGACCCCCGGCGAGGCGCTCTGGGCCGCCACCGCAGGCGGGGCCCGGGCCCTGGACCGCGACGACGTCGGCGTCCTGGCCCCCGGCAAGCGCGCCCACCTGACCGTGCTGGAGGCCCCGTCGTACCTCCACCTCGCCTACCGGCCCGGCGTGCCGCTGGTCGCCGAGGTGCTGGACTGAGCGCTGTCGGTTTTTCAGGAGACCTTGTGAAACCGGCACTTCTCTGCCATTGCAAAGGCAGAGAAGTGCCAGTTTCACCGGTTAACCTGAAAAACCAGAGGCGGCAGTGACGAGCGCGTCGAAGAGCCGCTGGTCCCGCCCCATCTCGGGGTGCCACTGCACACCGAGGCAGAACCGTACGCCGGGGGCTTCCATCGCCTCGAGGGTGCCGTCGGCGGCCCAGGCCGTGGCCACGTAACCGGGGTGCGCGCGCACCGACTGGTGGTGGTGGCACCGCACTGTCACCGACGGGCCAAGGATCGAGCGCAGGGCCGAGGAGCCGTCCGTGCGGACCTCGATGTCACCGAACCCGTCGGCCCCCGGGTTGTGCTCGTCATGACCGACCAGGTCCGGGGTGTGCTGGTCGAGGGTGCCACCGGCCGCGACCGCCATCACCTGCATCCCGCGGCACACCCCGAGCGTCGGCAGGTTGGCCGCCGCAGCCGAGGTCAGCAGGGCGAGCTCCCACGCGTCGCGGTCGGGACGGACCTTCACCGTCAGCGGATGCGGCTCCTCGCCGTACTGCGCCGGGTCGACGTCCGCGCCGCCGCTGATCACCAGGCCGTCCAGCCGCGCCACCACGGCTGCGGCGCGGTCGGGGTCGTCGCTGGCCGGCGGCAGCAGCACGGGTACGCCGCCTGCGCGGTTGATCGCGTCGGCGTACACCGAGGGCAACAGGTCGGCGGACTGCTGCCACACGCCCCACCGCGCAGGCTCGCGATAGCTGGACAGCCCGATCAGGGGGAGCACGGCGCCGTCGACTTCACATCGGCGTGACGTAGGCACCCGAGATGCCGCCGTCGACGAGGAACGTGCTGGCGGTCATGAAGCTGGACTCGTCGGAGGCCAGGAAGAGCACGGCGTTGGCCATCTCCTCGGGCTCACCGAAGCGGCCCATCGGGACGTGCACGAGCCGACGCGCGGCCCGTTCGGCGTCGCTGGCGAAGAGTTCCTTGAGCAGCGGCGTGTTCACCGGGCCGGGGCACAGCGCATTGACCCGGATGCCCTCGCGGGCGAACTGGACGCCGAGCTCCCGGCTCATCGAGAGCACCCCGCCCTTGGACGCCGAATAGGAGATCTGCGACGTGGCCGCACCCATCACCGCCACGAACGACGCGGTGTTGATGATCGACCCGGACTTCTGCTCGAGCATGTGGCCCAGCGCGGCCTTGCAGCACAGGTAGACGCTGGTCAGGTTGACCTCCTGCACCCGGCGCCAGGCCTCGAGGTCGGTGTCCATGATGGAGTCGTCCTCCGGCGGCGAGATGCCGGCGTTGTTGAACGCCACGTCCACCGAGCCGTAGGTGTCCTTGGCCGCCTGGAAGAGCGCGTCCACCTGGTCCTTGTCGGTGACGTCGACATGGACGTACGTCGCCACCTGCTCGCCGCCGAGCTGGCCGACCACCTCGTGCCCGCGCTGGTCGTCGATGTCACCGATGACCACCCGGGCGCCCTCTTCGACGAACCGCGTGACGGTCGCCAGCCCGATGCCGGAGCACCCACCGGTCACGACGGCGACCTTGCCGTCCAGACGTCCTGCCATGACGTTTCCTCTCGCTGTGCGGTTTCGTGGAGCGTGCGGGTGCGGGTCAGTGGGCGATGAAGACGTTCTTCTCCTCGGTGAACGCGTTCGGGGCGTCCGGCCCCAGCTCGCGGCCGAGGCCGGACTGCTTGTAGCCGCCGAACGGGGTCCAGTAGCGGACCGAGGCGTGGCTGTTCACGCTGAGGTTGCCGGCCTCGACCCTTCGAGCCACCCGCAGGCCGCGGCCGAGGTCGCTGGTGAAGATCGACCCGGACAGGCCGTACTCGGTGTCGTTGGCGAGCGCGACCGCCTCCTCCTCGTCGTCGAAGGCCATCACCGCCACGACCGGGCCGAAGACCTCCTCGCGCCACACCGGTTCCTGGGTGGAGGCCGACTCGATCACGGTCGGGGGCAGCCAGAAGCCGTCCCCGTCCGGGCACGAGCCGGCGAACGCGACGCTGGCCCCGTCGAGGTAGCGCTGCACGGACGCCTGCTGCGCCGCGGAGACCATCGGCCCCATCTCGCTGTCCTCCTGCGCTGGGTCGACCACGCGCAGACCCTTCACTGCGGTCTCGAGCCGGCCGACGAACTCGTCGTACGCCGAGCGCTGCACCAGGATGCGCGACCGCGCACAGCAGTCCTGACCGGCGTTGTCGAAGACCGCACCCGGGGCGCTGGCGGCAGCCGCGGCGATGTCGGTGTCGGCGAAGACGATGTTGGCGCTCTTGCCGCCGAGCTCGAGCGTCACCCGCTTCACCTGGTCGGCGCAGCCGGCCATGATCTGCTTGCCGACGCTGGTCGAGCCGGTGAAGCAGACCTTGCGCACCGCCGGATGGGTCACGAACCGCTCACCGACGACGGAGCCCTTTCCGGGGATCACGGTCAGCACGCCGTCCGGAAGCCCGGCCAGCACGGCGAGCTCGCCGAGGCGGATCGCGGTCAGCGGGGTCAGCTCGGCCGGCTTGAGCACGACGGTGTTGCCGGCCGCGAGCGCCGGGGCGAACCCCCAGCCTGCGATCGGCATCGGGAAGTTCCACGGCACGATGATGCCGACCACGCCCAGCGGCTCGTGGAAGGTGATGTCCACGCCGCCGGCGACCGGGATCTGCCTGCCGAACATCCGCTCGGGCGCGGCCGAGTAGTAGTTCAGGCAGTCGCGCACGTTCCCGGCCTCCCACCGGGCGTTGCCGATCGTGTGCCCGGCGTTGGCCACTTCGAGCTGCGCGAGCTCCTCGAGGTGCTCGTCCACGACGGCGGCGTACGCACGCAGCAACCGGGCGCGCTCACCCGGTGCCAGGTCGCGCCAGGCCGGGAACGCCGCCTGGGCGCGGGCGATCGCCTCGTCGGTCTCCGCGACGCCGGCCGAGGGGACCTCGGCGATCTGCTGGGCGGTGACGGGGTTGATCACGGCGCTCATGGACGGCATGCCGCGCTCACATCCTCTCGAAGGTCCGGGCGAGCTCCCAGTCGGTGACCGCGGCGTCGAAGGCCGCGAGCTCGACGTCGGCCATGTTGACGTAGTGGTCCACGACCTCCGCACCCAGGGCCCCCCGTGCCGGCTCGGAGGCGGCGAAGGCCTCGCGTGCGGCGCGCAGGGTGCCGGGCACGTGCGGCTTGTCGGAGGCGTAGGCGTTGCCGACCAGCTCCTCCTCGAGCTCGAGTTCCTGCTCGATCCCGTGCAGCCCACCGGCGAGCATGGCGGCGAGGGCGAGGTAGGGGTTGACGTCACCGCCGGGCAGTCGGTTCTCCATCCGTCCCGAGGGGCCGTGCCCGACGAGTCGTACGGCGCAGGTGCGGTTGTCGGTTCCCCACGCGACGGCCGTCGGCGCGAACGAGGCGCTGGCAAACCGCTTGTAGGAGTTGATGTTCGGCGCGTAGAGCAGGGTGAAGTCCGCCATCGTGGCCAGTACTCCGGCGACGAACTGGTCGTAGAGCGGCGAGCGCTCAGGCCCCTCCCCGAAGACCACGGACCCGTCGGCGCCGCGCAGCGAGAGGTGGATGTGGCAGGAGTTGCCCTCGCGGGCGTCGTACTTGGCCATGAAGGTCAGCGACTGGCCGTGCTGCGCGGCGATCTCCTTGGCCATCGTCTTGTAGACGCTGTGGTTGTCCGCGGTGACGAGGGCGTCGGCGAAGAGGAAACCGATCTCGTGCTGGCCGAAGTTGCACTCGCCCTTGGCACCCTCGACGTCCATCCCGGCGGCGTAGCTGTGGTTGCGGATGTCGCGCAGCAGCGGCTCCACCCGCGTGGTGCCGAGGATGGAGTAGTCGACGTTGTACTGGTTGACCGGTGTGAGGTCGCGCCAGCGCCGGTCGTGGGCCTGCTCGTAGGTGTCGTTGAACGCGATGAACTCCAGCTCGGTGCCGGAGAGGGCGACCATGTCCATCGCGGCCACGCGGTCCAGCTGTGTCTTGAGGATCGTGCGCGGCGACTGCAGCACCGGCTCGTGGTCGAGCCAGACCAGGTCGCACTGCACCATCGCGGTGGCGGGCAGGTGGGGGAGCAGCCTCAAGGTGTCCCAGTCGGGGACGAACTCCATGTCGCCGTAGCCCCGGTCCCAGGAGGAGATCTGGTAGCCGGCCACGGTGTTCATGTCGATGTCGACGGCGAGCAGGTAGTTGCAGCCCTCGGTGCCGCTCTCCAGGGCCACGTCGAGGAAGTAGCGTCCGTGCAGCCGTTTGCCCTGCAGACGTCCCTGCATGTCGGTGAACGCGAGCACGACGGTGTCCACCTGGTCGGACTCGATCAGCTCGCGCAGGCGGTCCAGGGTGAGGTAGCGGTCGTTCGGTGCGGTCATGCGGCTCTCCCGATCGTGGGGGTGGTCATCCGAGAAGTCCTCTGAGCAGCGCGGCGGTGTCGTCGCAGTGTTCCTCCATCACCTGCCGGGCACGCGGGGCGCGGCCGGCGAGGATCGCCTTGGCGATCCGTGAGTGCTGGGTGTCTGAGTGCGCGATGTTGGTCTCGAGCACGGGGATCGCCCCGAGCATCTCGTGCAGCGTGGACTGCACGGACGTGACCGCCTCGATCACCCGAGGCGACCCGGTCAGCGTGGCCACCGTGAGGTGGAACCGCGAGTCCGCCTGCCGGTGCGCTGCCGGCGCGCTGGCCCCGGCGACTCCCTCCAGGGCCTCGCCGAGCTGCTGCCGCTGGCTGTCGTCGAGCTGCTGGCTGGCGGCCAGGGCGGCGGCGCCCGGCTCCACGATCCGCCGGAAGTCGAGGGCGTCGGCCCAGTCGCCGCGCTGTTTCGCCGTACGCCGGGACGCAGCGCGGGCGGAGCTCTTGGGAGGACGCATCGCCACCACGGTGCCACCGCCACGACCGCGGGTGGTCTCGACGAGTCCCGCCTGCCGGATCGCGGCCATGGCCTCGCGCAGGGTGGCGCGCGAGACCGCGAGCCGGCCGGCGAGCTCGCGCTCGGGTGGCAGTGCGGAGCCCGGGGGGTAGACGCCCAGCCGGATCATCGTGGCGAGCTGCTCCACACAGCTCTCGAAGGCGTGGTGGCCGCGGATCGGACGGAGAACCGCGTCGCGCAGCGCAGGGTTCGACGAGTCCGTCACCGGCTCAGTCTTCGAGCCATCGGTGGCCGTGTCAATCACCCAATGGTCTGAGTTCAGACCATGAACAGGGCTATGGACGTAGCGCCTGCCCGGGTCTAGCCTCCCTAGCACCCAAGCCCTGAGGACCGGAGACTGCTCATGACTGCAGCGCCTGAAGACGCCGACCAGACCGCGGACGGCCTCAGCGACGACGAGCAGCATCTGGCGAAGCTGGGCTACAAGCAGGAGCTCGACCGGTCGTGGTCCGGCTTCTCCAACTTCGCCATCTCGTTCTCGATCATCTCGATCCTGGCGGGCTGCTTCACCACCTTCGGCCAGGGGTTCAACAACGGCGGACCGATCGCGATCTCGTGGGGCTGGCCCATCGTCGCGGCGTTCATCTTGATCATCGGGCTCACGATGTCCGAGCTGGTCTCGGCCTACCCCACCTCGGGGGGCATCTACTGGTGGGCCTCGAAGCTGGGTGGCCCGAAGGCGGGGTTCTTCGCGGGCTGGCTCAACCTGATCGGGTTGATCGCGGTCACGGCGTCGGTGGCCTACGGCTGCGCGACCTTCACCGACCTGACGCTGAGCACCCTGTTCCAGGGCTGGGCGGACGGGTACTCCCTGACCCGGGTGTTCTGGATCTTCGTGGTGGTGCTCGCGCTGGCCTCGCTGCTGAACATCTTCAGCGGGCACCTGATGGCGGTGCTGAACAACGTCTCGGTGTGGTGGCACGTCTTCGGCGCGGCCCTGATCGTCGTGCTGCTGATCGTCGTCCCCGACCAGCACCAGAGCTTCAGCTACGTGTTCACCGAGCGCTTCAACAACTCCGGGTACGACGGCGGGTCGACCAGCGGGCCGACGTACTGGCTGCTGGTCGCGCCGTTCGGGCTGCTGCTCACGCAGTACACGATCACCGGCTTCGACGCCTCGGCCCACCTCTCCGAGGAGACCTCGGCGGCGTCGCAGGCCGCAGCGAAGGGGATCTGGCAGTCGATCTTCTACTCCGCGATCGGCGGCTGGGTGCTGCTGCTGGCGTTCCTGTTCGCGATCCCGGACAAGGGCGGTGCGGCGGACAACGCGGGGGTCGGTGCCGGCGGGGTGGCCTACATCTTCACCGAGTCCATGGGCAGCAACGTGGCCGGCCTGGTGCTGTTCATCTCCGCCGCCGGCCAGTTCTTCTGCTCGATGGCATGCATGACGAGTGCCTCCCGGATGACCTTCGCCTTCGCCCGCGACGGCGCCATCCCGGGGTCCTCGAAGTGGTCCAAGCTCTCTGCGAGCCGGGTCCCCGCGAACGCCGTACTCCTGGTGGCCGGCGTCAGCATGCTGATCACCCTCCCCGCCCTGATCAAGGTCAACATCGGCACCGAGGCGGAGCCCCTGATCGTGCCCACCGCGTTCTACGCCGTGGTCTCCGTAGCCGTGATCGGCCTCTACCTGGCCTTCCTGATCCCGATCTGGCTGCGGTGGCGCCTGGGGGACGCCTTCGAGGTCGGCAAGTGGAACAACGGTGCGAAGTACAAGTGGATGAACCTGCTCGCGGTCACCGAGATCGCGATCATCTCGGTCTACTTCGTGCTCCCCTTCGTCCCGCAGGGCAGCCCGTTCAGCGACGACTTCTCCTGGAAGTTCGTGAACTACGCCCCGATCCTCACGATCGGGTCGCTGATCGCCCTCGCGATCTGGTGGCGGCTCTCGGCCCACAAGTGGTTCACCGGCCCGAAGAACACCATCGACCCCGCGGTTGTGGCTGCCTTCGACGAGCGGTGATCCCTGGCGGTTTTTCAGGAGAACCTGTGAAACTGGCACTTCTCTGCCGTTGCAAAGGCAGGTAGGTGCCAGTTTCACAAGGTCTCCTGAAAAACCGCGGAGAGACCGGGACCCAAGAGGACTAGTCAGGCAGAGCAGATGGAGCGACCGGGTAGCTCCCGATGGCATGATGCCCGCAACCCATCAACCACGAGGAGTCTCTGCATGCGCAAGTCAGCCACGGTAGTTGTCGGTCTCGTCGTGGGAGCCTGGGCTCTCGCGGGATGCGGCGGTGGTGACGGGGGCACCGCGGAGGGGGGCGGGGAACTGGTGAGCGCCGGGACCCTGACGGTGTGCTCGGACGTGCCGTACCCGCCGTTCGAGAACTTCGACAAGAGCGCGCCCAGCGGCTTCAAGGGCTTCGACATCGACATCGTCACGGCGATCGCCGACGGCCTCGGTCTCAAGCTCAAGGTCAAGGACTCCTCCTTCGACGCGCTGCAGAGCGGCCTGGCGATGAACTCCGGCGACTGTGACCTCGCGGCCAGCGCGATGACGATCACCCCGGAGCGCGAGAAGAAGATCGGCTTCTCCGACCCCTACTACGACTCCAAGCAGTCGCTGTTGGTGCCGATCGGCTCCCCGATCAAGAGCATCGACGATCTGGACGGCAAGAACCTCGGGGTCCAGAAGGGCACGACCGGCAAGACGTACGCCGAGGAGAACACGAGCGGGGCGAAGATCATCGCCTATCCCAGTGACGCGGAGATGTTCCCCGCACTGGGCGCGGGCTCGATCGATGCCATCCTCCAGGACCTGCCGGTCAACCTCGACCACACCAAGGACGGCAAGTTCGAGATCGTCGAGGAGTACGACACCCAGGAGTCCTACGGCCTCGCGATGAAGAAGTCCAACGCCGCCCTGATCAAGTCGGTCAACGAGCAGCTGAAGAAGCTCAAGGACGACGGCGAGTACCAGAAGCTCTACGACACCTACTTCAAGCAGTAGCGGACCCGTGCAGCACCCAGCACTGAAGGAGTGACCGTGAAACGCAGGACTCGCACCAGGCTCGTCCACGGGGTGATGTACCTGGTCCTCATCGGGCTCTTCGCCGGGGTGGTGGCGCTGGCCGACTGGCAGGCGATCAAGGAGAACTTCCTGGACAAGGAGTCCTTCAAGCAGCTGTGGCCGGAGATCGTCACGGTCGGGGCGAAGAACACGATCGTCTACACCGCGCTCTCGTTCGTCGGCGGGCTCGTGCTGGCGGTGCTGCTCGCCCTGATGAAGCTCTCACCGGTGCGGCCCTACCGCTGGCTGGCGACGATCTACATCGAGTTCTTCCGGGGCCTCCCGGCGCTGATGGTGATCATCGGGTTCGGCATCGCGGTGCCCCTGGTCTTCCAGTTCCGCTTCCCCGGCGGAAACGCCGGCGCCGCGGTCACGGCGCTGATCGTGGTCTCGGCGGCGTACATGGCCGAGACCGTCCGCGCCGGGATCCAGGCCGTGCCGAAGGGGCAGGAGGAGGCGGCGCGCTCGCTGGGCATGAGCGCCACCTGGACGATGGTCTCGGTGACCATCCCGCAGGCGATCCGGATCGTGATCCCGCCGCTGACCAACGAGTTCGTGCTCCTGCTCAAGGACACCTCGCTGATCACGGCGATCGGCGCCGCGGCGGGTGGACGCGAGCTCACCGCGCTGGCGCGCGACGGGATGGTGGAGACCGCCACCGGTACGCCGCTGCTGATGGCGGCCACGATGTACCTCGTGATCACCTTGCCGCTGACCCAGCTGGTGGCACGACTCGAGCGCAAGCAGCAGAGAGCCCGATGAGGAGAAGCTGACGACATGAGTGCACCCAGTCCGGCACCCGACTCGAAGCGGGCCATCGAGGTCTCCCAGCTGCACAAGCACTTCGGCGACAACGAGGTGCTCAAGGGCATCGACTTCCACGTCGACGCCGGCGAGGTGGTCTGCGTGATCGGCCCCTCGGGGTCGGGCAAGTCCACCCTGCTCCGGTGCGTGAACCGGCTCGAGGAGCCGACGTCGGGGACGATCTACGTCGAGGGCGAGGACATCTGCGACGAGGAGGCCGACCTCGACCTGATCCGTTCGCGGATCGGGATGGTCTTCCAGCAGTTCAACCTGTTCCCGCACATGACGGTGCTGCGCAACCTGATGATCGCCCAGCAACGGGTCAAGAAGCGCAGCAAGGCCGAGGCCGAGAAGGTGGCGCGCGCCAACCTGGAGAAGGTCGGTCTCGCCGAGAAGGCCGATGCCTACCCGGCCCATCTCTCCGGTGGACAGCAACAGCGGGTGGCGATCGCCCGGGCGCTGTCCATGGACCCCGACATGATGCTGTTCGACGAGCCCACCAGCGCACTGGACCCCGAGCTGGTGGGTGACGTCCTGGACGTGATGAAGCGGCTTGCGGCAGAGGGCATGACGATGATGGTGGTCACCCACGAGATGGGCTTCGCGCGTGAGGTCGGCGACAAGCTGGTCTTCATGGACGGCGGGGTGATCGTCGAGGAGGGCGTCCCGGCCGACGTACTGGCCAACCCGCAGCACGAGCGCACGCAGCAGTTCCTCTCCCAGGTGCTCTAGGTCGCCCGGGACGTCATACGTCTTGGTGGTCCGGACAGCCAGTTCGTATGACGTCCGGCAGGGGGTCATCGGTTTCGGCGGCGATGGCCACCAGTTCGTATGACGCAAGGGCGGGTCGCACGACTTGGTTGGATGCGACAGGATCGGGCACTAGAACGTGAGCGGCGACGCGCGCCGCCAGACAACGAGGAGGACGCAGATGACCACTCCCACCGACGAGCCGCTGAACGACGACGACATGGAGACCACCGCCGGGGGTGCCGCCACCGGTCCGGTCGGCGACGCCGACGGCTCCGACGGCTCCGACTCCGACGGCTCCGACAGCGACTCCAGCGACAGCGACTCCAGCGACGCCGACGGCTCCGACGGCGACTCGAGCGACGCCACCGACGGTGACGCCGACGGCTCCGACGGCGACTCGAGCGACTCCACCGACGGTGACGCCACCGACGGTGACGCCGACGGCACGGACGGCACTGCGTAGTCCCTTGGACGCGCTGGAGCTGCTCAGCGGCGACGCCCAGACCTTCGTCGAGAAGGTCTGGGCGTCGCACGTCCACGTGCATGACGCCGACCCCGCCGCCCTCGTGGGCCTGCTCGGCTTCGACGACGTCGACGCGCTGTTGACCTCCTCGGCGATCCGGACGCCGGCGGTGCGTCTGGCGCGCAACGGGTCGGTGCTGCCGCAGGCGAGCTACACCCGCAGCGGCGCCTCCCTCGCCGGCCAGCCCCTCACCGGCCTCGTCGACGCGCGCAAGGTGCTCGACCTGTTCGAGGACGGCGCCACCGTCGTGCTCCAGGGGCTGCACCGCTACTGGCCGCCACTGAGCCGCCTCGTCGCCGACCTCGAGCTCGCGCTCGGCCACCCCTGCCAGGCCAACGCCTACCTGACGCCGCCGGGGTCACAGGGCTTCGCGGTGCACCACGACAGCCACGACGTCTTCGTCTTCCAGACCCACGGCTCCAAGCTGTGGGAGGTGCACGCCGCACCGGGGGAGGCCGTCACCACCGGACCGCGCGAGGTGCTGCTCGAGCCCGGCGTGTGCATGTACCTCCCCACCGGCACCCCCCACGCCGCCCGCGCCCAGGACACGGTCTCGCTGCACGTCACCATCGGCATCAACCAGCTCACCTGGCGCACCCTCCTGGACCGGGCCGTACGCCGGGGCCTGGAGCACGCGCAGGCCGAGGAGCATCTGCCGGCCGGCTACCTGGAGCGGCCCGAAGCGCTGAGCGAGGGGTTGGCCCAGCGGCTGCGCGCCCTGGTCGAGGCGCTCACCGACACCGACGCGAGTGAGATCGTCGAAGCGCACACGGAAGCGTTCCTGGAGCGGCGCACGCCCAGCCTGCGGGGCTCGATGCTCGACCGGATGCAGCTCGCGGAGATCGGCCCGCAGACCCGGTTGCGCCGCCGGGCCGGGCGCCCGTGCGTGCTGCGGCCCGACGGCGACCGGCTGCACCTGCTCCTGGGCGACCGGCGGCTGAGCGTCCCGGCGAGGATCTCAGGAGCTGTCGAGCAGGTCCGCTCACGTGCCGAGCTCACCCCGGCGGAGCTCGACCTCGACGCGCAGTCCAGTCTGGTGCTGTGTCGACGACTGGTGCGCGAGGGGCTGCTCGAGGTCGTCCGCTGACCGCGGGCGGTGCCGGCGGCTTCCGCTGCTCGGCCGCGGCCGAGCAGCGTGCCGACGACCTCGCCGGCACTGCGACCCATCTGGCCGCGTTCCTGGTGATCGAGCACCACGGCCCCTGGGGTGTGAGCGCCCCGCGCGACAGCCGGCTGCCCGAGGAGGTCAAGCGCCACCTGACCACGCACAAGAGCATCAAGGTGCTGATGGCCCGCCGGCACCTGCGCGCCCACCGGTCCGCGCAGTTCTCCGCCTTCCTGGCCGTGCCGCACCGCTCGCTGCTGCTCACCCGGACCTTCCTGGACCCGCTGGAGCTGGTGGACGTCGACCTGGACGCTGTCCTGCGCGGCGACTACCCCGGCTGGACCGAGACCAGCGGGCCGTTCCTCGGGGTGTGCACGCACGGACGCCACGACGTCTGCTGCGCCGAGCGCGGCCGGCCGGTGGCGGCGGCGCTGTGCGAGTCCCGGCCCGAGCAGACCTGGGAGGTCTCGCACGTCGGCGGAGACCGGTTCAGCGCCAACATGGTGATCCTCCCCGAGGGCCTCTACTACGGCCGGGTCGACCCGGCATCGGCCGCCACGGTGGCCGACCTGCACGACGAGGGGCGCCTCGACCTCGACCGGCTGCGGGGGCGCTCGACCCACCCGATGCACGTGCAGTACGCCGAGATCGCGCTGCGCCGCCACCTGGGCGAGGACCGGCTGCACGCCGTACGGCTCGTGCAGCGCGAGGGGTGGCGCGCGGTCTTCGACCACGAGGACACCACCTGGGAGGTCGTCGTACGCCGCGTCGAGGATGCCCCTGCTCGGCTGACCTGCGGCGCGGAGCGGCTCAACCCGGTCCCGGTCTTCGAGCTGGTCTCGCTCAGCGCGCTCTGAGCGCCGCTCAGTCCAGGCGGGCGACCAACGGCAGGCGGGACCTGGCCGAGAGCCCCACGATCACGGCGGTCGCGGTCGGCAGCAGGACCACCACGCCGAGGATCAGCAACCACGGGATGTCCAGGAACGGGCCGGACCCGTTGCCCGAGACGTAGCTCATCCCCGACCCGCTGCTGACGGCGCCGCCGATCGTGGTGAGCGGGTAGGTGATCGCGATCCCCGGGATGAACCCGACCACCGCACCCAGGGCCGCCCCGAGCGCCCCGACCACGAGGGCGTAGGCGGAGGCGATCCCCCGCCGGGTCCGGGGCGAGGCGCCCACGGCCGACAGCGTGGCCAGGTCGGGGCGGGCGTCGGAGAGGGCCAGGAAGGTCGCCGTCAGCGTTCCCCCGAGCATCAGCACCGCGCCGAGCCCCGCGAGAACGAGCTGGATGATCCGGGTGAGGTCCTCGGCCCGGAACCCGCGCTCGACCTGGAAGTAGGCGCTCGGCGAGATCGCGAGGGCGCCCTCGTTGATCGAGGTCTCCTGGACCTCGGTGAGCTCGGCACCGCTCACGACCAGTCCGACCGGGGAGACCTCCACGCCGAGCTCGCGGGCGGCTCGGGTCGAGAGCACCGCCTGCGGGCCACCGCTCTGGCCGACCCCCACCAGCGTCGCGGTCAGCTCGACCGACCGGTCGGTGCTCGGGGAGCCGTCCTCCATCGAGTCGTAGGCCTGGACCAGGGCGCGCACCTGCGCCGTCCCGGAGCCGTCGGTCCGGTTCGTGAGGACCACGAGACCGCCGGCGCCCAGCGCGTCCGACGCGCGCTCGGCGTCGGCAGCGGAGATCCCGACGAGGCCCGGGGGCAGGGCCCCGTCGCTGACCAGCAGGTCCGAGCCCAAGGACGAGCCGTAGGTGGGCAGGAACGTCTCCTCGGTGGTGGGATCGACGAACTGCACGAAGGTCGCACCCCCGGACGCCTCGTCCTGGCTCAAACCGCGAACCTCGGTGACGGTCGCCTCGGGTGCCTCCCGCTCCACCAACGAGCGCAGGGAGCCCCAGTCGGGCCGCTCGCCGAAGGAGGTGAGCGCCCCGACCCCAGCGGCGAGGGCAGGGGTGTAGGTCTGCTCGTTCTCATAGGCGTCGCTCGTGGTCGCGATGCCGAGCGCGACCACGCCGGCGACGGTCGCGGCCACCGCCGCGACGGCGGGCACGGTCCTGGTCCGATGACGGGCAGCGTCGCGTACGGCGAACCGCAGGGACAGCGGCAGCCTCCCCGCCAACCGTGCCGACGCGGCGAGCAGCACCGGGACCAGCAGGATCATGCCCAGGACCGAGAGGATCGCGGAGCCGGCGATCAGGGCCTCGCCCCCGGTCGCCCTGGATCCTGCGACCGCGCCCGCGACCCCGAGGCCCATCAGCACCACCCCGAACGCGGGCGAGCGCCGCGAGGGGGACCGGTCGCCGCGGCGACCGGCCAGCACCGCCACGACGTCTTGCCGGGAGGCGATGTGGGCAGGGACCACGGCGGCCAGCAGTGCGCTGGAGAGTCCCAGGGCCACGATCCCGGCGAGCTGGAGCCAGGGCACCTGGAACGGGCCGAACCAGGACGAGGAGAAGCGCTGCACCAGCGGAAGTGCCGCGTAGGCCAGCCCGATGCCCATCACGGCGCCCAGGAGCGCCGCAACCGAACCCAGCACCACCGCACCCGCCAGCACGACACGGCGGGCCTGCGCAGGGGTGCCGCCTGCGGCTGCCAGCAGCGCCAGGCTGCGGGACTGACGGCGTGCCCCGACCGCGAAGGCCGGTCCCGCCAGCAGGACGACCTCGATCAGCGCCATCACCACCACCAGCACGACCACCGTCAGCACGGCCCGGTCGACGCCACGACCGGAGATCGCGCGCACCTCCTCGGGCAGCTCCGAGGCAGCCGGTGGGTCGAGGAGCACCGCCCGTGAGAGCACCGTCGCGCCGGCGGCGTTGAGGCGGCGTACGTCGGCCCAGGTGACCGGGCTCCCGGAGACCAGCCAGGACCGCACGGTTTCGACGCTCAGCCCCAGGCTGCCCAGAGGACCGGCGGCCACCGGCAGGTCTCGGACCGTGGTCGACTCCGCGATCCCGACGATGGTCGGGGTGCGCGAGGCGTCGGTCGAGAGCTCAAGCGGGTCGCCGACCCGGTAGCCCTTCTCGGCCAACGCACGGTTGACCACCACCTCCTCGCGCGATCGCGGGAGGCGACCCGAGGTGAGCTCGAAGAGACCCGCCGCGACCGCGTCGCCGAGGTCGAGCTCGGTCGCCTCGGCCCGACCGAGGCCCTGGTCGGAGACGAACCTGGCCTCCGCCCGTCGCAGCTCGACGAGCCGGGCGCCGCCGAGGCTGGCGCTCAGCCCGCTCGCACTCAGCGGGGTGCCGGCCTCGCCGACTGGGAACGCGACCTGGTCGGGGTCCGGACCCTGCACGATGCGACCGACCCCCTCCTGGGTGCTGACGATGGCCTGGGCCGAGCCCAGCCTGCGGTCCAGCGACTCCTGGCCGCTGACGGACGCGGTCTGGATCATGACGTCGGCGGCGGTCACGGCCAGCACCGGCAGGGCGATCATCGCCAGCACCAGCAGGCTGCGCCCGCGCGCACGCACCGCGTCACGTCGCGCCATCCGCAGCGGCAGCCGCCATCCGCGCAGCCAGCCGGAGCCGGCGCGGTCGCGCCCCTTCATCGCGCGATGCCCTCGTCGAGCAGGTCGCGCTCGTGGTCGGCGCCGGACTCGTCGACGACCACCCCGTCACGCACGAAGACCACCCGGTCCGCCCAGGCGGCGTGGCGGGCCTCGTGGGTGACCAGCACGCCCGCGGCGCCGGCATCGCACCGGGCGCGGAGCAGGCGCAGGATGTCCTCGCCCGTCTCGGTGTCGAGTGCGCCGGTGGGTTCGTCGGCCAGGATCAGCCGACGCTCCCCGACGACGGCGCGGGCGATCGCGACGCGCTGCTGCTGGCCACCGGACATCTCGTCGGGGAAGCGGCTCGCCAGCCCACCGATGCCGACCTCCTCCAGTGCCAGCCGGGCCGCTGCCCGGGCGACGGCGGTGCGTTCGCCGTCCAGCTCCCGGGGGAGGGCGACGTTCTCGACCGCGGTCAGGGCGGGGATCAGGTTGAAGTCCTGGAAGACGTAGCCGATCGAGGTACGACGCATCCGCGCGCGGCCCCTCGCACCCAGGTTGCCGAGGTTCTCGCCCTCGACCATGACGGTGCCCGACGTCGGCTGGTCGAGCCCGCCGGCCAGCGTCAGCAGTGTCGACTTGCCCGAGCCGGAGGGGCCCATCACCGCGACCAGCTCTCCGGAATGTGCCCGGAACGAGACCGAGCGCAGCGCGTGCACCTCGTTGGCGCCGGCACCGTGGATGCGCGAGACCCCGTCGAGCTGGAGCACGGCGCTCATCGGCTGGCGTCCTCGGTCGTGGCCCCGGTGGCGCGGCTCACGGCCGGGTGGCGCTCCTGCGCCGCGCGGCGCAACCGGGCCTCGCAGTGGTCGAGCCACCGGATCTCGGCCTCCGCGGCGAAGACCAGCGAGTCGAGCACCAGTCCCCATGCCAGGTCGGCTGCCTCTCCGGTGCCGGTGGTGCCGGAGCGCTTGAGTCGGGTGTAGTCCTGGAGCGAGGTCATCGTCGCGCTGCGTTGCCGCTGCACCAGCGCACCCACGTCGACGCCGGGGACCGTCACGGCCAGGGCCAGCTTGATCGCGAGCTCGTCGCGAGGCGGCTGGGTTCGCGGGACCGCGGTGGTGAACCACTCGGCCACCTCCTCTCGGCCCGCGGGAGTCACGGCGTACATCACGTGTCCCTGGGGGTCGGTGCCCGCGCCGGCCACCAGGCCGTCGCGCTCGAGGCGGGCCAGCGTGGTGTAGACCTGCCCGATGTTCAACGGCCAGGTGGCGCCGGTGCGCCCCTCGAACTCCGCGCGCAGCTGGTAGCCGTACATCGGCTCCTGCTCGAGCAGTGCCAACAGTGCTTGCCTCACCGACATGTCGCTCCCGGGGTCTGCAATAGGTGTGCCTACCGGGTATGTATACCACGTATGGTGCCGCCTTGGGTGGCCGAGCTGCGCTCCGGTTGCGCCTCTGAGGTGGGCGGCCGGGCAGATCTAAGGCATCTGCCGATGTCCAGCCCCACCCCTTAGCAGTGTGATCGACGCATCGGCCCGGTCGTGGCCGAGGTGGATCAGCTTCAGGAGATGAGCGAGATGTACAACGCCTTGAACGAGGACGTGATGTTCCAGGAGATGCGGGACCGCGTCGACCGGATGCAGGCGAGCCGCGGGGCCGCGGCCCCGATCACGCAGGGTCGTCGGTGGTGGCGCAAGGCGGCACACCTTGCGCGATGATGACCGATGTGCGGATGGACCGGAGCAGGGCCGAGAGCCTCGTCGGGCGTGACCCCGAGCTGGCGGCCCTGTTCCGCGCCGCCGTCGGCGCGAACGGGTCCGACCCGACCCGGATGGTGCTGCTCTCGGGCGACGCAGGTGTCGGCAAGACCAGGCTGGTGACCGAGGTCCTGGACCGGCTGGGCCAGCAGGGCTGGCGCCGGCTGGTCGGGCACTGCCTCGACTTCGGTGAGACCTCGATGCCCTACCTCCCCGTCGCCGACATGCTCGAAGCCGTCACGTCGGCGCTGCCCGAGCTCGGCGAGCGGTTGGCCCGCGCGCACCCCGCCCTGGCTCGCCTGGGTCACCAGGCAGCCGCTGCCGACCCGGCGGAGGGCCTGGACCGGGCCGAGGTGTTCGAGGCCGTGGCGGCCCTGGTCGAGGACCTCGTCGCCGATGCGCCGGTGCTGATGGTCCTCGAGGACGCGCACTGGGCCGATGCGAGCACCCGCGACCTGATCAGCTTCCTGCTCTCGCGCCGATTCTCGGGCCGGTTCCTGTGCCTGGTCACCTTCCGCTCCGACGAGATGCACCGCCGCCACCCCCTGCGCCAGCGGGTCGCGGAGTGGGCGCGGCTGCCCGGCGTCGAGCGGGTCCAGGTCGAGCCGCTGCCCCCCGCCGCGGTGCGGGGGATGGTCGCGCAGATCATCGACGCCCCCGGCGCGCTCGGTGAGGGGTACGACGAGGACATCGAGCGGATCGTGCAGCGCTCCCAGGGCAACCCGTTCTACGTCGAGGAGCTGGTCGGCGCCTTCCTCGGTGGTGGCTGGAGCCTCCCCGAGGACCTCGCCGACCTGCTGCTGGTCCGCCTCGACCGCCTCGACGAGGCGGCGCGCTCGGTCGTCAGGGTGGCCTCCGCTGCCGGACAGCGGGTCCCGCACGACCTGCTCGCCGCGGTGGCCCCGCTGGACGGCGACCGCCTCGACCTCGCGTTGCGCGCGGCGGTCGAGGCCCACGTGCTGGTGCTCAGCGGCGAGTCCGAGTACGCGTTCCGGCACGCGCTGCTCGGCGAGGCGGTCTACGACGACCTGCTGCCCGGGGAGCGAATGCGCCTGCACACGGCGTACGCCGAGGCGGTGCGCGAGCTGCGCGGCCACCGGGGAGCCGCCGAGCTCGCCCGGCACGCCCTCGCCTCCCACGACCTGCCGACCGCACTGGAGGCCAGCGTGGCCGCGGGCGAGCAGGCGCTCCACAGCGGCGGCCCGGAGGAGGCTGCCCGGCACTTCGGCAAGGCGCTGGAGATCTACGACAAGGCGGCCGGCCAGCTCGCGACTCCGCCGGACGAGGGCGAGCTCGTGGCCCGCACCGTGGATGCGCTGTGCAGCGCCGGACGCCCGGAGACGGCGCTCTCGCTGGTCGAGGGCCACCTCGAGCGGATGCGTCCCGACGTTCCCGCGCAGACGCGGGCGCGGTTGCTGCTGGCGCGGGTCGAGGCCCTGCGCTCGACCGAGACCGACCTCTCCCTGAGCGCCGTCAGCGGCGAGGCGCTGGACCTGCTGGGTCCCGAGCCGACCCCGCTCCGCGCCAGGATGCTCGCCACGCATGCCCAGGCGCTGGTCTGGGACGACCGGTTCGACGACGCGCGGGCGGCGGTCGACGAGACCATCGAGCTCGCCGACCGGCTCGGTCTGCCCCGGCTGGCCGCCGACGCCAGCATGACGCTGACCTGGCTGAGCCAGCACCTCGACTTCGGCGAGGGCACCAGGGCCGAGCTGAAGCGGATCATCGAGGAGGCGACCGAGCGCGGGGACCTTCTCAGCGCCCTGCGCGGCACCACCCGGCTGGGCGGCCTGGAGTACGACTACGGGCAGCTGGTCGCCGCCCAGGAGGCATTCCTGCGCGCCGTCGCGCTGGCCGCGCGGGTCGGCCGGCCGTGGGCGGTCCAGGGGATCGTGGCGCGGATGCAGGCGGCGGTCGTGGCGGCGATGCGCGGTCGCTGGGACGAGGCGCTGGCGATCGCCGACTACAGCGCGGAGGACCCGCCGCCGACGGCGAGGGCCATGCTCGACGCCGCGGTGCTGGCGGTGGCGGCCGGCCGCGGCGACGTGACGGCACTGGACCGGCTGCCGGCGCTGCGCGAGCGCTGGCACCGGGAGGGGCTGATCACGGTGGTGGGCGGAGGCGCCGCGATCGAGCTGCTCGGCAGGCGCGACGGCTCGGCTGCGGCCGTGGCGATGTACGACGACATCTGCGGGGTGCTGGTGCCGCTGTGGAGCGAGACCTTCGGTGCCCGGCTCCGTCTGGCCGCCCTGGCCGTGGCGGCGCTGGCTGACGCTGCTCCGCGGACGGCGACCGGTTCGCGCGACGACGTACGCGCCACCGCTGCGCGGCTCGACGCCGACGCCCGCCGCGTCGTCGAGGCGCGTGCGGATCGGCACTTCCCCTTCGCCGTCGAGGGCCGGGCGTGGCAGGCACGCATGCGCGCGGAGCTGCTGCGGCTGGAATGGCTTCTGGGTGGGCGGCCGAGTCTCGAGGAGATGGTCGGCTCGTGGCGCGCGACCGCCGAGCTGTTCGCCGAGCTGGGCCAGCCTGCCGAGGAGGCCCGGGCGCGCGCCCGGCTGGCGGTGGTGCTGCGCAGCTCGGGTGACCACGAGGCTGCCCAGGAGCAGGCGGCGCTGGCCCGGACGGCCGCCGCACGGTTGGGGGCTGCCCCCGTCCTCGACGAGCTCGGGGGAGTCGGCCGCTCATCCACGGCGCCGGGCACCCTCACCCCACGCGAACGCGAGATCCTCGCGCTGGTCGCTGCCGGCCGCAGCAACGCCGAGATCGGCGCCCAGCTGTTCATCTCGGCCAAGACCGTCAGCGTGCACGTCTCGAACGTGATGACCAAGCTCGGTGCGGGCAGTCGCACCGAGGCGGCCGCCCTCGCCCGACGGTCCGGCCTGGTCGACTGACCCGACGACCGCATACCGACTGGACTACCGACTGGCGTGGCGAGCCGGGTGGTACAGGTTTCCACCACTCGGCGTGGGGTACGCCCCGGGCAACCCCATCGGGAGGCGCCAGATGCCCATGCTCGACGTCCTGGACAAGGACCGCACGATCGCCCGCGTCGGCTACAGCAAGTGGCTGATCCCACCCGCCGCGCTGTGCGTGCACCTCTCGATCGGCCAGGTCTACGCGTTCTCGGTCTTCAAGACCTCGCTGGTCGCGCGCTTCGAGTCCTCGCAGACCGCGGTGGCGGCGATCTTCTCGATCGCGATCGTGATGCTCGGGCTCTCCGCAGCCCTCCTGGGCACCTGGGTCGAACGCGCCGGGCCGCGCAAGGCCATGGTCACGGCCGCCGCGTGCTGGGGCTCGGGCTTCCTGATCGGGTCCGCCGGGATCGCGGTCGGCAGCCTGCCACTGCTCTACCTCGGGTACGGCGTGGTGGGTGGGATCGGCCTGGGCATCGGCTACATCTCACCGGTCTCGACGCTGATCAAGTGGTTCCCCGACCGCCCGGGCCTGGCGACCGGGATGGCGATCATGGGCTTCGGTGGCGGCGCCCTGATCGCCTCGCCGCTCTCGACGCGGCTGCTCAACGTCTACGACGGCGGGTTCGACCCGAGCGACAAGGGCTCGGTGGCCAGCGGGTCGGCGCTGAGCGCCACGTTCCTCACGCTGGGCCTGGGCTACCTGGTCTTCATGCTGGTCGGTGCCGCGCTGGTCCGGGTGCCGCGCGGGCACGGCGAGAACGACTCGGCCGTGCAGCAGCCTGGCGGGAACGGCGCCCTGGTCACGGCCCGCGAGGCGATCCGGACGCCGCAGTTCGCGTTCTTGTGGATCGTGCTGTTCTGCAACGTCACCGCCGGCATCGGCATCCTCGAGCAGGCCGCCCCGATGATCCAGGACTTCTTCCGTGGCGGCGACGGCAGCTCCTCGGTGAGCGCGGCCGAGGCCGGAGGGTTCGTGGGCATCCTCAGCCTGGCCAACATGGCCGGGCGGTTCCTCTGGTCGAGCTTCTCCGACGTGATCGGCCGCAGGCCGACCTACATGCTCTACCTCGGAGTGGGACTGGTGCTCTACGCCCTGCTGGCCACCGTCGGGCAGCAGTCCACGGCCGTGTTCGTGATCTTGGCGGCGGTGATCATCTCCTACTACGGGGGCGGCTTCGCCACCGTCCCGGCCTACCTCAAGGACCTGTTCGGGACCCTCGAGGTCGGCGCCATCCACGGCCGCCTGCTGACGGCATGGGCCGCAGCAGGGGTGGTCGGTCCGTTGATCGTCAACGGCTTCCTCGATGCCGCCGGCAAGCCCGGCAACCTGACGGCCGGCGACTACCGCCCGGCACTGATCACGATGGTCTGCATCCTCGGGGTCGGGTTCCTGGCCAACCTGATGATCAAGCCGGTCGCTGAGAAGCACTTCGACGGCGACGCGGTGGCCGAGGCGGCACCCGAGGACGACCAGACCCAGACCGCGACCGCGGGAGGTGCGAACCGATGACGTCGAACGAGCACGGCGATGCGGCCCGGGGGGCGACGAGCCCCCTGCTGGTCGCCCTGGCCTGGCTGATCGTGCTGGTCCCGCTGGCCTTCGGGCTCTGGCAGACCGTGGTCAAGGCGGGGCTCCTGCTCGGCGGGGGCTGAGACGGCTCCTCGCCGGGGCGATGCCGGCGCGGCATACTCTGCGTATGTCGACCTCCGCCGTGACCGAGCAACGCTTCACCCGGATGCGCCTGAACCCGAACGGTGGCGGGCCGAGGGTCGACCCGGCGGCGCTCCCCCCGGGGCCACGACTGCCCGGGCTGCTCCAGAGCGTGGGGCTGCTGCGCTTCCGGCACTGGTTCATTCCACGGCTCGCGCAGCGCTACGGCGAGGTGTTCACCATCAAGATCATGCCCGAGGGCCGCTTCCTGGTGGTCTTCGAGCGCCCCGAGCACGTGCGGGAGATCTTCGCCGGCGACCCGGAGGTCTTCCACGCCGGCAAGGGCAACGCGATCCTCGGCCCGGTGATGGGCGAGCACTCGCTGCTCCTCGTCGACTCCAGCCAGCACAAGCGTGCTCGCAAGCTGCTGATGCCGGCCTTCAACGGGCACGCGCTGCGCGGCTACCAGGAGCTGGTCACCCGGCTGGCGCAGGCGGAGGTCGCCCGCTGGCAGGAGGGGGTGGTGTTCACCTCCCTGGAGCGGATGAACGCCCTGACCCTCGAGGTGATCCTGCAGGTGGTCTTCGGGGTGACCGACGAGGCCCGTCTGGCCGAGCTGCGGCCGCTGGTGAACAAGACCGTGGACATCCCCCCGCACGTGTTCCTCGGCTGGGGCTACCCGCGACTGCAGAAGCTCGGCCCGTGGCGCCGGACGGTGGAGAACCAGATCGAGCTGGACCGGGTGATCTTCGCCGAGATCGCCGAGCGCCGCTGCGCCACCGACCTCGCCGAGCGCGGCGACGTACTGTCCCGGCTGCTGCTGGTCTCCGACGAGGAGTCGGGAGAGGGGCTCAGCGACAGTGAGCTGCGCGACCAGCTGGTCACCCTGCTCCTGGCAGGTCACGAGACCACCGCGACCGCCCTGGCCTGGACGCTCTACGAGCTCGGCCGGGACCCGGTGCAGGCGGCCAGGGCCCGTGACGCGGCGTTGACCGGTGACGATGCCCACCTCGAGGCGGTCCTGAAGGAGTCGATGCGGCTGCACCCCGTGATCCCGATGGTGGTGCGCCATCTGATGGAGCCCGCGACCATCGGCGGCATCGACCTGCCCGCCGGGACCAACGTCGCCGCCTCGATCCTGCTCGCCCACCAGGACGAGCGGAACCACCCCGACCATGGCGCCTTCCGGCCGGAGCGCTTCGCCGAGGGCGAGGTGGCGCCCAACACCTGGATCCCCTTCGGCGGTGGGGTACGCCGGTGCATCGGCGCCGGCTTCTCACTGATGGAGGGGGTGGCCGTCCTTCGCGAGGTGCTCGGCACCTTCGACGTGGTGGTCCCGGCGGGGGCCGACGACGCGCCCAAGGTCCGCAACATCACCAGCGTTCCCCGTCATGGGGCGCGGATCGTGGTCACTCGCCGCTGAGCGGGGTGCCCTGGGGCCGGGTTTGACCGGAATCGGTACGGGGGGTTTGACCAAGCCACGGCCAGACCCGACCACCAGGGCCATGGATCGGACTGCGTCCGGCTCCATGTCCCGAGTCTGGGCGACACGGGGGCCGGGGGCCTGATACGGGCGGAGCATCCGTGATGGCACCGATGCACCAGTTCACCGGCGCCGCCGGGCTATCGGTCCGCGACCAGGCCCTCGCGCACCGCGATCGAGAGCGCCTCGAGCTTGGAGTGCGCGCCCAGCTTCGCGGAGAGGTTGGCGATGTGGTTGCGCACGGTGTGCACGCTGACGAACAGCTCCTCGGCGATCGCGGCGTTGCTCATCCCCTTGGCGAGGAGGGCGAGCACGTCATGCTCCCGCTCGGTGAGGTTGCGCTGCGCACCCTGGGTGCCTCGATGCAGACGAGGGAGCAACCGCGCGAGCATCTCGGGGGAGATGACCGCGTCCCCGGTGGCGGCGGCGCGCACCGACGAGGTGACCTCGGCGAGGCTGCGGGTCTTGGAGACGAACCCCGACGCACCACCCTCGATCGCCATCACCAGGACCTGGTCGGCGACACTGGCGGTGAGGACCACGATCCGGATGCTGGGGCGGAGCTTGCGCAGCTCGGGAATGGCCGCGACGCCGTCGCCGTCCGGGAGTCGATGGTCGAGCAGCAAGACGTCGGGTGCGGTGGTGCCCAGCATGGTCCTGGCCCGCTCCAGCGAACCGGCGATGCCGACCGACTCCATGTCGGGCTGGGCATCCAGGACATGGGCGAGGCTGGCGGCGAGGACCTCGTGGTCATCGACGATCAGGACGCGGATCGTGGCGGGCGCTGGAGTGACGGGCGCTGGAGTGACGGGCGCAGTGGCTTGCTCGGCGTCTGGCCCGGCGTCCGTCTCGGCGTCCGTTCCGTGCTCGCTGGGTGTGCTGTCGGTCATGCCCACATGCCCCCCAAGAGTTTGGTCCACTCTCCCCGGCACCGAACGCACGGTTGATCCCAACGTACTAGACGCAACTGGTGCCATGGTCGCTTACCTCACCCAGCGAGCAGCCACACGATGGAGGTAGTCAGGGAGAGGACGAGCTGTGCGTGCAATCAGGGTGGCCATCGCGGATGCGGACGAGGGATTTCGAAGCGCCCTCGTCGACGTCCTCGAGGCCGACGCACGCTTCTCGCTGGCTGGTGTGGCGGCGACGGCGGAGGGCATCGTGAGCGTGGTCGCCGCCACCCGACCGGACCTGGTGCTGCTGGACCTGGGGCAACCGGTGGACGACGAGGCGGCCGCCCGGTCCGTCGCGTGGCTCTCACCGGCCTCGTCCGCGGAGGGCCGGTGCGACGCGCCCACGACGGTGGTGATGTCCACCCTGGCCAGCCCGAGCACGGTGGTGACGATGCTGCGCGCCGGGGCTCGCGGCTTCCTGCTCAAGGGGCGGATGGGCTCCGACCTCGCCGAGCTCCTGGTGCGATGCGTGCGGGGCGAGCTCGTGCTCGCCGTACCCGACGTCGCCGCGGCGCTGGACGAGCTCGCCCCCGAGGTCGAGACGGCTCGGGTGCACACCGGGAGAGCAGGCTGAGGATGGATCCGCGTGACCGGCCCGAGCAGCCCCCCGGCATCAGCGCCACCGCTGCCGACGATGCTGCGGCGGGCGTCCACGTCCCCGGGCAGCCCGGACCTGTCGACCGTCGCCGCAGCGCGCTTCATCACGAGACCCTGTACCGGATCAGCGAGAGTCTTCGACACGCCCGCGACGCCGAGGGCCTGCTGAGCGCGCTGTGCTCGGCCCTGGTCGCGGAGGGCGGCTATCTCGGCGCGGTGATCGACACCTTCAGCGAGGACGGCCGGTTGCTCCGATCGGTCGGGGCCGGAGAGGTGAGCTCCTGCCGGGAGCTCGCCACCCTGCTGTCCCAGGATCCCCTGCACCGGCCGCCCGCGGTGGTGGCCATGTCCACGGGCCGGATCGCGATGTGTGTCGACATCCTCACCAACCCGGCCCTGGCCCCGTGGCGCGAGCAGGCGGCGCTGCACGGCATCAGTGGCCTGGCCAGCATCCCGCTGCGCCGTGGAGAGCGGACGCAGGCCGTGCTGACCCTGCTGTCAGGGCATCCGGGGCTCCGGGAGGCGGAGGGTGGTCTGCTGCTGCTGGCCCAGAACGTCGCCTACGCACTGGAGCGTCTCGACTTCGCCGACCGGCTGCGGCAGGCAGTCGAGGAACGGCGGCTGCTGCAGGTGCGGCTGTTCGCCCTGCACGAGGCCGAGTGCGCCCGGATCGCCGCGACGGTCCGCGGTGAGCCGGTGCAGCTGCTGGCCGCGATGGACCTGCGCCTCGGCCTGCTCCGACGCCGGGTCCGCAAGGGCGCGCCCCAGGTCTCGTCGGCGCTCGAGCAGGTGCACGGCATGGTCGACGGCGTGATCGAGGGTCTGCGCGAGCTGCTCGACGGCCTCGAGCCGCCAGCCCCACAGCTCTCCCTGGAGGACCTGGTCCGGGAGGCGGCCGCCCAGATCTTCGCCGATCGTGACGTGCAGGTGCGCTTCGACGTGACCCTGACCGGCGCCGACAGGAGGCTCGGCTGCGAAGTGCGCGTGCAGGCGCTCCGCGTGCTCCGCGAGGCCCTGATCGAGGCCCGCGACTCCGGCGCTCGGGTCGTCGACGTCGTGTTCGACCCTCAGCAGGAGGGTCTCCAGGTCACGGTCAGTGACGACGGGCCGCTCGTCTCGCCACCAGAGGTCGAGACCAGCCGGCACCGTGCAGCCGCCGTCGGTGGGGTCTGCCGCACCGACCGCTCCATGGGCGGCACGGCGGTGCGACTCTGGCTGCCGTACGTCGTGCCAGGCAGCCAGGCCGAGCACGTGCGGGTGGCCGCACCTGGCCGAACCCCGCTCAGACTGGTCGACCTAGGCTGAGCCGGTGAAGCTCGAACGCAAGCATGCCCTGGTCCTGCTCGCCGTCGCCGCCTGGAACGTGCTCACCTACGCACAGTTCACCAAGGCCCTGGTCCAGACCGAGGAGGACCGCCCCACCGGCTACTACGTCGCCCACGGCGTGCTGATCGTGGTGAACCTCCTGATCGCGGCCGTGCTCGGCCGCTGGGGCCTCAAGGCGCTGAAGGCGTCCCGCTAGGCGAAGCGCTCGCGCACCTGACCCTCGGTGAGACCGTAGTCGGCGAGGTCGTAGGAGTGCACCGGCCGGCGGCCACCCTGGCGGGAGCCCTCGTCCAGCGCGCGCACCGCACTGTCGGTCTCGGGTGTCCACTCGAGGCCGAAGGCGTCGTAGATGCTGCGGGTGGTGCCCACCGGGTCCGCGACGAACGCGCGGTACTCCACGTCCACGAACTGCGCGGCCGGGTGCCGGGCGCGCTGTTCGGCGAACCGGGCGACGGCCTTGCTGAGCATGTCGAGCTGGGTGCGGCCGATGGTCTCGCCGACGAAGGTGGTGGACCACCCGCGGGTGGCCTCGGCCGACAGGGAGCACGCAGAGGCGATCGCGACGACCGGGTCGCGATGGGTCTGCACGATCAGCGCGTCGGGATAGACCGCGAGGATCGCGTCCAGCGCCACCAGGTGGCTGGGGTTCTTCAGCACCCAGCGCTGGTCGCGGTCGTGCAGCCCGATCAGCTGGAGGTTGGCGCGGTGCCGGGTGTAGGCCGGTGTCCAGTCCTGCTCCTCCAGCCAGGCGGAGTACTCGGGCACGTGGGCGAGCGACTCGAAGCCGATCGAGGTGCCCGACTGCCGCAGCACCCGCCAGCACTCCTCGACGGTGCCCGCGTCCATGTAGTGGATGCCCATGAACTCGGGATTGAGCACCTGGTGCTCGGAGTAGGCCGCGTTCAGCGCCGTGAAGACCGGGTCCGCCTCCCAGGTCTCCCGCGGCGGCCTCGGCTGGGGCACCTCGGTGAGCCAGAGCTCCAGGCCCTGGTGTGCCGGGTCGGCGTGCAGCAGCCGGTGCAGTGCCGTGGTGCCGGTGCGCGGGAGTCCGCACACGAAGACCGGTCGCTCGATCGCCACCTCGGCGTACGACGGGTGCTGGGTGAAGCCGTGCTGGGAGAGCAGTCGTGCCACCAGGGCGCTCTTGACCTGCGCCCGCTGCAGGTAGTTGCCGGTGGGAGTCAGGCCGCCGTGTTCGACCAGGTCCTCGCACAGCAGCCGCAGCCCCTCCTCGTGCTCGCTGCCGCCGAAGTCCTCCAGGCCGGTGGAGCGGACGGCGGCCGCCGCGATCTCCTCGAAGCTGCCGAGCTCGGCCCGTGTCCTAGTAGCCATGGAACTCACCGCAGCTCACGTCGAGGGTCACGCCCGTGACGGCGGAGGCGAGGTCGGAGGCCAGGAACAGTGCGGCGCGGGCCACCTCCTGCGGGGTGGCGAGGCGCTTGAGGTCGGTCTTGTCGGCGATCTCGCGGTAGATGTCGTCGTGGCTGACGCCGCGCTCGGCGGCCATCCAGTCGAAGTAGGCCTTGTTGACGTCCTCATAGATCCAGCTCGGCGCGATCGAGTTCACCCGGATGCCGCGGGGACCGAGCTCGGTGGCCAGCGACGAGGCGAGGTGGACCAGGGTGCCCTTGCTCAGCTTGTAGCCACCGAACTCCGGCTGCGACTGCCGCAGCACTGCTGAGTTGACCATGATGATCGACCCCTTGGACTCCGAGAGGCTCTCGGCGAACAGGCCGGACAAGCGCAGCGGCGCCAGGGCGTTGGTCTCCAGGGACTGCCGCAGCGCTGCGTGGTCGAGGGTGGTCAGTGGCTCCATCGGCGGGATGGCGAAGGCGTTGTTGATCAGGCAGTCGACGCGACCGAACTCGTCCACCGCCGCCGCGACCAGCTCTCGACAGGCGGTCTCGTCGGTGATGTCGGTGGGCACGACGAGGGCGCGTCGGCCGAGGGAGCGGACCACCTCGGCCATCTTGTCGAGCCGCTTGCGGGTTCGCGAGACCAGCACCAGATCCGCCCCCAGACGGGCCGCCTCCTCCCCCAGCGACCGGCCCAGGCCCGGCCCGACCCCCGAGAGCACGATCACCTTGCCCTCAAGCAGCTGCGGCATCTCGCTCACCCCACCTCACCTCTCCCTGTAGTTCGCCGAGCGGGCAGTTGTGCTCGTCTGTACGACGCCGAGCGGGCAGTTGTGCTCGTCTGTACGACGCCGAGCGGGCAGTTGTGTCGACGTACGGCGGACCGAAGTGCCCGCTCGGCGCGCTGGGGGCGGACAAAACTGCCCGCTCGGCGCGCTACGGACCGACAAAACTGCCCGCTCGGCGAACTACGGACCGACGCAACTGCCCGGTCGGGGGTCACGAGAGCATCCGGCGGGCGAGGCCGTCCTGGCGGGCGGCGATCCGGGCGGCGTACTGCTCGGGGGTGACCCGGTTGTGCTCGTGATGGGGCAGTACGGCGGGGAGGTCGGCGAGCGCGACCACCTCGACGGTCGGCCCGTCCGCGGCGGTCAACCCGCGGGTCAGCCGCTGCCAGCGCAGCATCATCACACCGTGCGGGTGGTCCAGCACCTCGAGCCAGTTCGCGACGCCGGGGTCGCGGTTGGCGATCACGTAGCGGAACCGTCCGTCGGGGTCGAGCTGCGACTGCGCCGCCGTCAGGGAGGTCTGGTGGGTCTCGTAGTCGGTGGAGATGTACCACTCCGAGCCGATCTGGATCGCCTGGTAGCCGGCGTCCGCGCACCGCGGCACCGTGACCACCATCGCCTCGTCGTCGGTGAGCCGGTAGTGGCCGATCGAGGAGAACTGGCTCGCCAGCCCGCCCGGGGTCGAGGCCGGGACGGTGAGGGTGTTCACCGGCTCCTTGTAGGTGAAGAAGTGCGGGAACGCGAACCAGGTCTGGATGGAGCCGACCAGCAGCTTGGCGGCCACCTCGTACCTCCGCTCCAGCCGGGAGTACGACGCCGCAGCCGCCGGCAGGCCCTCCGAGCCGACCCGCCGGATCCGCAAGGTGCCGCGCTCCTCGGCGTTCCAGTCGTCGTAGACCTCGCGCACGATCAGGTTCTTCGCACCCGGGCCGAGCTCGAAGGTGTTCGGGGCGCCGGCGTCCTCGCTGCCCTGCGGCACGAACCGGATCTCGAAGCTGCCGTCGGCGGCGATCTCGATGGCGCGGTCGTCGAAGGCCGCCTGGCTGCCGGGGGTCGCGTCGGCGGAGTAGTTGCCGCTCATCACCTGGAACGAGAGGTCCGCGGTGCTGCCCCGCCGACCGGTGACCACATAGCTCGCGTCGTCGCGCAGGTAGGCGTGGAAGTAGACGGCGTCGGGGTTGTCGAGACCCTGGCGGGAGTACTGGTGGGTGGAGTTGATGAACACCGGCCGGTCGAGGTCGTGGTCGAAGGCGAGCTGCAGCGAGGCCCGGATCCGCCCGGCGAGGTAGTCCAGCCCCTCGTTGAGGTCCTGCTCGCTGGTGATGAACTCCGCCGCCCGGATCAGCCGCTCGGCCTCGGCGACCGCGTCGGTGAAGGGCCGGGTGATCGGCTGGGCGTCGGCTGGGTGATCGCGTCGCTCACAGGGACACCTTGGTGATGATGCTCTCGGCGTAGCGGTTCAGGTGCTCGATCTTGGTCTCCAGCGGCTCGGTGTCGGGGCCCTTGATGTAGGGCACCCGGAAGCCCACGATGCAGTCGGTCACGCCCTTGTCCTGCAGCCGCTTGATCCCGTCGAGGTCGTAGGCGTCGTAGGAGATCACGTGCACCTCGAAGTCCTCGCGGGTGTCACCCTCGGCCCGACGGATCTCGGCGAGCCGGCCGAGCAGCCGGTCGAGCTCCTCGCCGTCGCCGCCGGCGTGCATCCAGCCGTCGCCCTTCACCACGGCGCGACGCAGGGCGGCATCGGCGTGACCGCCGACCAGGAGCGGGATCCGCTCGGTGGGCGCGGGGGTCTGCTTCATCGCCGGCAGCTGGTAGAACTCGCCGTCGTAGGAGAAGAACTCGCCGCTGGTCAGTCCGCGCAGGATGTCGATGCACTCGTCCATCCGCTTGCCCCGGCGCTCCCACGGCACCCCCATCGCGACGAAGTCCTCCGGCCAGGGGGAGAGCCCGATGCCGAGGCCCAGCCGGTTGCCGGAGAGGTGGGCGATCGAGCCGATCTGCTTGGCGACGAGCACCGGAGGGCGCACGGGCAGCTTGAGCACGAAGGGCGTGAACCGCAGCGTCGAGGTCACCGCGGCCAGGTGCGTGCACAGCACCAGCGTCTCGATGAACTCCTTGTCCTCGAGGAACTCCCGGTCGCCGGTGTCGGTGTAGGGGTAGGTCGCGTCGGACTCGCGCGGGTAGATCAGCGAGTCGGCGACCGTCATCGAGGTGTAGCCGGCAGCCTCCGCGGCCTGGGCGAGCGGGGCGTAGTAACGGGCCTGGGTCATCGCCTCGGCGTAGGTGAACCGCATGGACTCACACTAGAACGTGTTCCAGTTTCGTGCCAGAGTGGGCCTCATGGACCTGCACGAGCTCAGCGACCGGGCCGAGATCCTCGACCTGGTCACGGCCTACACCCGGGCGGTGGACACCCGCCGCTGGGACGACCTCGACGCGGTCTTCACCGCCGACGCCGTCCTCGACTACTCCTCGGTCGGGGGGCCGGTGGACTCCCTCGCGGTGGCCAAGCCGTGGATCGAGCAGGGACTGCGCGGGTTCGCCCGCTACCAGCACACGATCGGCCAGGTCGCCGTCGACCTCGACGGCGACACCGCCCGGGCTACGGCGTACCTCACCAACCCGATGGTGGCCAAGGCGCCCGACGGCGCCGAGACGCTGTGGGAGGTCGGCGGCTACTACCACCACGACCTCGTGCGTACGCCGGACGGTTGGCGCTCGCGCCGGATGGTCGACGACATCATCTGGACGAGGGGATTCTGAGGATGGACACCAAGCCGCCCAACCTCGACGGGGAGTTCGCCCGCAAGGTGATCAAGCTGATGTCGAAGGTCAACGTGCGCGTCTACCGGCTCACCGGCGGCAGGATCGGCGGCACCTGGCGGGTCGGCGCGGCCTGGCGCAAGCCGATCCCGATCTGCCTGATGGAGCACCGCGGGCGCAAGAGCGGCCTGGTCCGCACGACGCCGCTGGTCTACCTGCGCGACGGCGGGCGTGTCGTGGTGGTGGCCTCGCAGGCCGGCCGGCCGACGCATCCGCTGTGGTTCCGCAACATCGAGGCGGACCCGCGGGTCGTCGTGCAGACCGGTCGTGAGCGGCGTCAGATGAGCGCCCGCGTGGCCGGTCCGCAGGAGCGCGCCGAGCTCTGGCCGCGACTGGTCGACCTCTACGCCGACTACGACTCCTACCAGTCGTGGACCGACCGCGAGATCCCCGTGGTGGTCCTCGAGCCGTGACCCGGTGCCGGTGCCGGCTCAGGTGGCCTGAGCGTGACCACGGTCACGATTCGGCAACGGGGGCCCCGCCTGCTTGACCCTGACCGGGCGCTGGATGAACGGTGAGGCGACTGCCCCGCTCGGGTGGTCGGTGTGATGCCGTTCGACGCGATCGATACAGCCCGGGGAGGCGTTCGTCCTGAGCACGTTGGAAGATCCGAGCGCCACCGTCGCCGCCCCCGAGGCTGCGCTGACGGGCAGCGACTCGATCGAGGGGCGCTCGCTCAGCCAGATCGCGTGGGGTCGCCTGCGTCGTGACAAGGTCGCGCTCGCCGGCGCCTGCTTCATCGTGTTCCTGGTGCTGGTCGCGCTGTTCGCCCCGTTGATCGTCAAGATCACCGGCGGTCCGCCCAACGAGTTCCACCAGGACCTGATGAACCCGTTCATCCCCGACGTCCCGGCCGGCTCCTTCGGTGGGATGAGCTGGGAGCACCCGATGGGGCTGGAGACCGTCAACGGTCGCGACATCTTCAGCCGGGTCCTCTACGGCTCGCGGATCTCGCTGCTGATCGCGATCCTGGCCACCGCGCTCTCGGTGGCCATCGGCACCACGGTCGGCATCGTGGCCGGCTTCTTCGGCGGCTGGGTGGACGCGGTCCTGAGCCGGATCATGGACATGTTCCTGGCCTTCCCGCTGCTGATCTTCGCGATCGCCCTGACCGGCGTGATCCCGGACCGGGCGTTCGGGCTCTCCGGGCTCCCGCTGCGGCTGGGCCTGCTGGTGTTCGTGATCGGCTTCTTCAACTGGCCCTACATCGGCCGGATCGTGCGTGGACAGACGATCTCGCTGCGCGAGCGCGAGTACGTCGAGGCCGCCCGCAGCCTGGGAGCACGCCGTCCCTACATCTTGTTCACCGAGCTGCTGCCCAACCTGCTCGCGCCGATCCTCGTCTACTCCACCCTGATCATCCCGACGAACATCCTCTTCGAGGCGGCGCTGTCCTTCCTCGGGGTCGGCGTACCCCCGCCGACCGCCACCTGGGGCGGGATGCTCTCGGAGGCGGTCAACTTCTACACGGTGCCGCACTTCATGTTCTGGCCCGGCCTGGCGATCTTCGCCACGGTGCTGGCCTTCAACCTCTTCGGGGACGGACTGCGTGACGCGTTCGACCCCAGGAGCCGGTGAATTCCGGGCAACCCACCCGCGTCCTGTGAACTCAGGCCGGTTTCGAAGGAAGGTATGAAAGATGCGCCTAATGCGTAAGAGAGCGGTGGTCGCCCTGGCCGCCGTCGCAGCCCTCGGGCTCAGCGCCTGCGGTTCCAGTGACAGTGGGGGCAGCTCCGACGAGCCGAAGCTCAGCAACTCAGCGCTGGGCAAGGTCTTCGATGCCAGCGACAAGAAGGGCGGGACCCTCAAGTTCGGCCTGGCCGGCGAGTGGGGAGACACCGTCGACCCCGGTGAGACCTACTACGGCTACTCCTGGGACATGCTGCGCAACTACGCGCGCACCCTGGTGATGTTCAAGACCGAGCCCGGTGAGGCCGGTCTCGAGCTGGTGCCGGACATGGCCACCGACCTCGGCAAGTCCTCCGAGGGTGGCAAGACCTGGACCTACACCCTCAAGCCGGGCCTGAAGTACGAGGACGGCACGCCGATCACGTCCAAGGACGTCAAGTACGCCGTGCTGCGCTCGACCGACAAGAAGACCTTCCCCAACGGGCCGGCCTACTTCGAGGCGATGCTGAACCTGCCCAAGGGCTACGACGGTCCCTACCGCAGCAAGAACATGAACACCGACTCGGCCATCGAGACCCCCGACGACCAGACGATCGTCTTCCACCTGACGCAGCCCTTCGGCGGGTTCGACTACCTGGCTCAGCTGCCGCAGACCGCGCCGGTGCCTCAGGCCAAGGACACCGGGGCCAAGTACAAGGACCACGTGCTCTCCTCGGGGCCCTACATGTTCGAGGGGAACTTCAACCCGACGAGCGGCTTCACGCTGGTGCGCAACCCCAACTGGGACGCCGCCAGTGACCCGAACCGCAAGGCGCTGCCCGACAAGATGACGGTCAAGCTCAACATGGAGCCCAACGACGTCGACAACCAGATCGAGGCCGGCTCGCTCGACGTCGACATCGCCGGAACCGGCGTGCAGGCGGCGTCGCTGACCAAGATCCTGCGTGATCCTGCCCTGCAGAAGCGCTCGGACAACCCGGTCCTCGCACGCCTCTGGTACACCTCGATCAACCCGACGGTCAAGCCGCTGGACAACATCGACTGCCGCAAGGCGATCATGTACGCGATGTCGCCCACGTCCTACCAGCGGGCCTACGGCGGTGAGTTCGCCGGTGGCGAGATCGCCACCACGTTGATGCCCCCGCAGATCCCGGGCTACCAGGACTTCGACCTCTACGACGTGAAGTCCAACCCCAACGGCCAGGTCGACAAGGCCAAGGAGTCGCTGAAGGCCTGCGGTCAGGACATCGACGTGAACATGGCCTACCGCGCCGAGCGGCCCAAGGAGAAGGCCACGGCCGAGGCGTTCCAGCAGTCGCTGGCCAAGGCCGGCATCAAGGTCACCCCGAAGCCGTTGCCCGAGGGCGACTACTTCTCCGCGACCTGTGGGCTGCCGTCCTACATCGTGAAGAACAACATCGGGATGTGCGTCAACGGCTGGGGTGCCGACTGGCCCGACGGCTACGGGTTCCTCTCGCAGATCGTGGACAGCCGGGTCATCCGTGACACCGGTGGTTCCTCGAACACCTCTGTGCGGATCCCCGAGGTCGACCAGATGCTCGACCAGGCCATCGTCGAGCTCGACGAGGCCAAGCGCAACGAGATGTGGGGCGCGATCGACAAGCGCGTGATGGAAGAGGCGGTGATCTACCCGGGCGTCTACGCGAAGGCTGTGCTGCTGCGCTCGAAGAACACCACCAACGTGTTCGTCAACGAGTCGTTCGGCTACTACGACTACACCGCCATGGGTGTGAAGTAGCAGTTTCCTTTCCTCCTCAACCACTGAGAGGTGGGTGAAGGCGTGGTGGCCGGTCCCGGCCCTGCTCAGCAGGGACGGGGCCGGCCACCCAGCCGGAGACCTTGTTCAGTTACATCATTCGGCGCCTGATCGCCGCGGTCGGGCTCGTGGTCGTGATCAGCATGATCACCTTCGCGATCTTCTACCTGATGCCGAGGATCGCGGGCGCGAGTCCCGAGACCCTCGCCACCCGGTACGTCGGCCGCGCAGCCACCGGGGCCACCGTGGAGCAGACCGCGGAGCGGCTCGGCTTCTACGACCCCGTCCCGGTGCAGTACTGGCACTGGGTGGAGGGTGTGGTCACCGGCACCGACGTCGACCTCGGCTCCGGGGTGGAGCGGTGCCCGGCTCCGTGCCTGGGCTACTCCTTCCGCAACAAGGACCCGGTGCTTCCCGAGATCAAGCAACGCTTCCCGGTGACCCTGTCGCTGGCCGTCGGCGCCGCGGTCCTGTGGCTGCTCTTCGGCGTCGCCACCGGCGTGGTCTCGGCGCTGAAGCGAGGCTCGTTCTTCGACCGGGCCGCCATGCTGGTCGCGCTGGCCGGGGTCTCGCTGCCGATCTTCTGGACCGGCATCATGGCGCTGTCGTTCTTCAGCTACAAGCTCGGCTGGACACCACCGGGGGCGAGCTACACCAAGCTCGCGGACAATCCCCTGAAGTGGGCGCACGGGCTGCTGCTGCCGTGGATCACCCTGGCGCTGCTGTTCTCGGCGCAGTACGCCCGGCTCACCAGGGCGGGCATGCTCGAGACCATGGGTGAGGACTACATCCGCACGGCCCGGGCCAAGGGGCTCAACGAGCGCACCGTCGTCGTCAAGCACGGCCTGCGCTCGGCACTGACCCCGATCGTGACCATCTTCGGCCTCGACTTCGGCCTGCTCATCGGTGGCGCGGTGCTCACCGAGACCGTCTTCGGCCTGCCGGGGCTGGGCAAGATGGCCATCGACGCCACCAAGAACAACGACCTGCCGCAGGTCCTCGGAGTCGTGCTCATCACTGCGGTGTTCGTCGCGGTGATGAACCTGATCGTGGACCTGCTCTACGCCGTCATCGATCCGAGGGTGCGAACCAAGTGAGCCAACTGGAGTCCGGACCGCGGCCCGTCCCTCACGCCGCAGGCGCGCACTATCTCGACGTACGCGACCTGCGGGTGCACTTCAGCACCGACGACGGCCTGGTGAAGTCCGTGGACGGGCTCTCCTTCCACGTGGACCGGGGCAAGACCCTCGGGATCGTGGGGGAGTCCGGCTCGGGCAAGTCCGTGACCAGCATGGCCGTGATGGGCCTGCACACGGCGAAGAACGCGCACCTCTCCGGGTCGATCGAGGTCGACGGGCAGGAGCTGGTCGGCGCGGACCCCGCGGCGATCCGTCGGCTGCGGGGCAAGAAGATGGCGATGATCTTCCAGGACCCCCTGTCCTCGATGCACCCGTTCTACACGGTCGGCAACCAGATCATCGAGGCCTACCGGATCCACAACGACGTCTCGAAGAAGCAGGCCCGCAAGCACGCCATCGAGATGCTCGACCGGGTCGGGATCCCCGAGCCCGGCCAGCGCGTCGACGCCTACCCGCACCAGTTCTCCGGCGGCATGCGCCAGCGCGCGATGATCGCGATGTCGCTCTCCTGCGACCCCGACCTGCTGATCGCCGACGAGCCCACCACGGCCCTGGACGTGACGGTGCAGGCGCAGATCCTCGACCTGCTCCGCGACCTCCAGAAGGAGTTCAACTCCGCGATCGTGATCATCACCCACGACCTCGGCGTGGTCGCAGAGCTCGCCGACGACATCTTGGTGATGTACGCCGGCCGCGCGGCCGAGTACGGCACCGCGGAGCAGCTCTTCAATGCGCCGGGTCACCCCTACACCTGGGGACTGCTGGGCTCGATGCCCCGGTTCGACAAGGCGCCGACCGACCGGCTGCTGCCGATCAAGGGCACCCCGCCGAGCCTGATCAAGGTGCCCAGCGGGTGCGCCTTCAACCCGCGCTGCGACTATCAGGAGCGCGTCGGGTCGGCCTGCCTGGTCGACCGCCCCGACCTCGACAACCCCGGCGGCGACCACTTCGTCGCCTGCCACATCCCGCCCGCCGAGCGCCAGCAGATCTGGGCGCAGGAGATCTCCCCGAGGCTTGCATGAGCACCCCCATCCCCGCGCCCGCTGCTGCCTCCGTCCCCGAGGGTGAGGCCGGTCCCGGCCGTCGTCGCGACACCTCCGGGCGCGAGAACATCCTCGAGGTGGAGGGCCTGGTCAAGCACTTCCCGATCAAGGGCGGCTTCCTGCGGGGCTCCAGGAGTGCGGTGCAGGCCGTGGACGGCGTCGACTTCTCCGTACGCCGGGGGGAGACGTTCTCGATCGTCGGCGAGTCCGGCTGCGGGAAGAGCACCACCGCGCGGCTGATCACCCGGCTGCTCGAGCCGACGGGCGGCAAGCTGGTCTTCGAGGGTCGCGACATCACCCACCTCTCGGATGCCAAGATGCGCCCGATGCGGCGCGACATCCAGATGATCTTCCAGGACCCCTACTCCTCGCTGAACCCGCGCCACACCGTCGGCAAGATCGTGGGGGCGCCGTTCCACCTGCAGGGCGTCGAGCCCGAGGGGGGCCGCAAGGCGGCGGTGCAGGCACTGCTGGAGACCGTCGGCCTGAACCCCGAGCACTACAACCGCTACCCGCACGAGTTCTCCGGCGGACAGCGCCAGCGGATCGGGATCGCCCGCACGCTGGCTCTCAAGCCGAAGCTGATCGTGGCCGACGAGCCGGTCTCGGCGCTGGACGTCTCGATCCAGGCACAGGTCGTCAACCTGCTCGAGGACCTGCAGACCGAGCTCGACCTGACCTACGTGATGATCGCCCACGACCTCTCGGTCGTGCGCCACGTCTCGGACCGGGTGGCGGTGATGTACCTCGGCAAGATCGTGGAGATCGGCGACCGCGACGACCTCTACGACCGGCCCCGGCACCCCTACACGGTGGCGATGCTCTCCGCGGTCCCGGTGCCGGACACCAGTCGCCGCCACCAGCGCGAACGGATCCGGCTCGAGGGCGACGTGCCCAGCCCGATCAACCCCCCGCCGGCCTGCCGGTTCCACACCCGATGCTGGAAGGCGCAGGAGATCTGCAAGACCCAGGAGCCGCCGCTGCTCCAGATCGGGACCGGAGTCCCGTCGGCGACCACCACGGGGGCCACCATCACAGGGTCGGCTGCGGGTCACCAGGTCGCCTGCCACTTCCCCGAGGAGCCTCGGGAGACCGCCGGAGCGTGAGCCCTGTGGGGGACTGGGTACATTCGTCGTGGCAGTTCGACCGCCTTGCCGAGCCGCGGGAGCGACATGGACCACGACTTCGACGACGAGCCCTCCGAGGAGGAGCGCTCCACCCAGGTGCGCAACGCCCTGCTGACCGGCCTGGCGGCGGTGGTGGTGATCGGCCTGCTGATCGCGATGGGCACCACGCTGATGGTGCGCGCTCTGGGGCTCGACGAGGGTGAGTCGGGGGCCGCGGTCGGGGCGAGCCCGGCCAGCCCCGACCGGCCACTGCCGACCAAGGCCCTCCCCGTGCCGGGCGCGTCGCAGTCGCCCCAGGACCTGATCACGCCCAGCGGCGCTCCGACCGGACCGATCCAGCTCTCGATCTCCCCGGTGCTCGCACGCCCCATGGAGCGGGTGAACCTGACCGGCGCCTACCCCGGCCACGACAACGTCGGGCTGCAGGTGCAGCGCGAGGAGAACGGTCAGTGGTCGGACTTCGGGGTGCAGGCGACGGTGCGCGTGGGCACCTTCGAGACCTACGTGATGACCGGGCGCCCGGGGGACAACCGCTTCCGGATGTACGACCCCCAAGACGACCAGGCCAGCAACGTCGTCGTGGTCACGATCGACTGAGCCGCCGCGGACCCAGCCGGGTCGCGGTCAGTCGGGCACGTAGTCGAAGGTGTCCGGGTCGGGTCCGCGGCGGCCTTCCTCGCCCCGGTCCAGCCCGGTGATCGCCGCCATGTCCTCGTCGTCGAGCTCGAAGTCGAACAGTGCGGCGTTCTCCCTCATCCGCTCCGGGGTGGAGGACTTCGGGAAGACGATGTCGCCGCGCTGGAGGTGCCAGCGCAGGGCGATCTGCGCCGGCGTACGCGCGAGCTTGCCGGCGATCCCGACCAGCTGGTCGTCGTCGAGGACGGCGCCCTGGGCGATCGGGGACCAGGCCTCGGTGAGGATCCCGGCGGCGTGGTTGGCCGCCCGGGCCTCCTCGTTGCCGAAGTAGGGGTGCACCTCGATCTGGTTCACGGCCGGGACCACGTCGGTCTCGGCGGCGAGGCGGGCCAGGTGGGCGGGCTGGAAGTTCGAGACCCCGATGGAGCGCGCACGTCCCTCCTGCTGGAACTCGATCAGCGTCTGCCAGGTCGAGACGAAGTCGCCGCCGTAGAGCGTGGGCAGCGGCCAGTGGATCAAGAACAGGTCGACGTGGTCGAGACCCAGTGACTGCAGCGACCGGTCGAAGGCCTTGCGCGCGGCCTCCGGCTCGTGGAAGCCGTTGTTGAGCTTGCTGGTCACGTAGACCTCGTCACGGGGCAGGCCGGAGGCGCGGACCGCCTCCCCGACGCCGGCCTCGTTCTGGTACATCTGGGCCGTGTCGATGTGGCGGTAGCCGGCCTCGAGGGCCTGGCCGGTGATCCGCGCGGTCTCTGCCGGCGGCACCTGGAAGACACCGAACCCGAGCTGCGGGATGGTGTGGCCGTCGTTCAGGGTCAGTTCCGGGATGTTGTTGTCCATACCTGTGCCTACGCGGCGTGGGCCGCAGGTATTCCCGCGGGCTCGGCACCAGGCGGGGGATCGACCGGTGCGGGCTGCGGTGCCGTTGGCTGGGCCTGTCGCTGGGCCTGTCGCTGGGCCTGTCGTTGGCCGACGACCACGCCACCGAGCACGAGCACCATCCCCAGGGCCTGGGCCGGACCGAAGAGCTCACCTGCGAAGACGATGCCGAGCAGCGTGCCCACCACGGGGTTGACCAGCCCCACCAGCGCGACCGAGCCGGCCGACATCCGGGTGAGCCCACGGAACCAGCAGACGTAGGCCAGCCCGGTGCCGGCGCCTGCGATCCAGGCGAAGCCGAGCACGGCGGGCAGGTCGAGCGCCGGCGGGGCGCCCTCGACCAGGAGGCCGACCGGCAGCAGCACCAGGCCGCCGACGACGAGCTGCCAGGAGACCAGGGTGAGCATGTCCACCGGCGCCGGCCAGCGCTTGATCAGCACGAACCCGACCGCGCTGACCAGCACGGACCCGAAGGCGCCGACCAGGCCCAGGGTGTCCACACCACCGGGGTTGCGCAACACCAGCAGGGCCACGCCGAGGATGCCGACCCCCGCCGAGCCCAGGCGCAGCAGCGAGGAGCGCTCACCGATCACCAGCCAGGCCACCGCCATCACGGCCACGGGGGAGCTCGCCTGCAGCGTCGCGGCCAGCCCGCCGGGGAGGTGGTAGGCGGAGAGGAAGATCAACGGGAAGAACAGCCCGATGTTGCACAGCCCCAGCACCACGGCCTTCCACCACCACTCGCCGGTGGGCAGTCGGTGGCGCACCGCGAGCAGCACCAGGCCGACGGGGAGCGCGCGCACGGTCGCGGCGAACAGCGGACGGTCCGGTGGCAGGAAGCTCTCCGTGACGATGTACGTCGAGCCCCAGGCGATCGGTGCGATCGCGGTGATCGCGAGGTCGAGCGTGCGATTACTTTCCACGGAAGAGATAATATCTTCCATGGAAGGTAATGTCCACCGGTGTGAGCGAGCAGCAGGACGCAGTCGACCGGATCCTGGCCCAGTGGGCCCGGGAGCGACCCGAGCTGGACACCGGCCCGATGGCGGTGGTCGGCCGGCTGCACCGGCTGGCGGGTCTGCTCGACGCCGAGCTGGCCCCGGTCTTCGCCGAGGTCGGCCTGGGCAACGGCGACTTCGACGTACTCGCCTCGCTGCGGCGGGCGGGGGCGCCGTTCCGGCTCACGCCCGGACAGCTGGCCGCCACCACCTTGGTGACCTCGGGGGCGGTCACCAAGCGAGTCGACCGCCTCGAGCGGGCAGGGCTGGTCGAGCGGTCGGTCAGTGCCGCCGACGCCCGGTCCAGGGAGATCGCGCTGACGCCGCAGGGTCAGCACCTGGTCGATGACGTGGTGGTGCGGCACTGGGCCAACGAGGAGCGCCTCCTCGCCCCGCTGACGGCGGCAGACCGCGCGACCCTCGTGAGCCTGCTGCGGACCCTGCTGCTGCACGTCGAGGGCTGAGCGAGGACGCTCGTGCCCGTCGCGGACCTCGGCCGCCCTGCTCGGCCGCCCTGCTCGGACCGTCCTGCTCAGACCCCCTGCTCAGACCCCCTGGGTGTTGGGGTCGCGCCAGCCGCGCTCGAACGGCAGCCGCCAGCCCCGGGGGGCGATCAGCTGGTGGATCCGATTGGGGCCCCAGGATCCCTCCGGGTAGGGGCGCACGACGGGCGGGTTGTCCAGCAGCGGCTCCGAGATCTCCCAGAGCCGCTCGATCCCCTCGGCCGTGGTGAACAGGGTGCGGTCGCCGTGGGCGGCGTCGTAGATCAGCCGCTCGTAGGCCTCCAGGGCTGCTCCGGCCCATGTGGTCTCGTGCATCGCGAACTGCATGGACAGCTTCTGCAACCGCATGCCCGGGCCCGGTCGCTTGCCGTAGAAGGAGAGCGACATCCGGGACTGGTCGGCCAGGTCGAAGGTCAGGTGGTCCGGGCCGTTGTCGCCGACGCCGGACCCCGGCGGGAACATCGAGCGGGGTGGCTCCCGGAAGGCGATCGAGATGATCCGTGCGCCCTGAGCCATCCGCTTGCCGGTGCGCAGGTAGAACGGCACCCCCGCCCAACGCCAGTTGTCGACGTAGCACTTCAAGGCGATGAAGGTCTCGGTCTCGGAGTCGGGCGCGACCCCGTCGACGTCCCGGTAGCCGGAGTACTGGCCGCGGACCACGTCGGAGGGCTCGATCGGCAGCATCGAGCGGAACACCTTGTTCTTCTCCTCGCTGATCGCGAACGGCTCGAGCGCCGTGGGTGGCTCCATCGCGGTGAACGCCAGCACCTGGAAGAGGTGGGTGACCACCATGTCGCGGTAGGCGCCGATCGACTCATAGAAGTCGGCCCGCTGTGCCAGGCCGATCTCCTCGGGCACGTCGATCTGGACGTGGTCGATGTGGTTGCGGTGCCAGATCGGCTCGAAGAGCCCGTTGGCGAACCGGAACGCCAAGATGTTCTGCGCCGCCTCCTTGCCCAGGAAGTGGTCGATCCGGAAGATCTGGTCCTCCTCGAAGACCTCGTGCAGCTGCCGGTTCAGGTCGCGGGCCGAGGCCAGGTCGGTGCCGAACGGCTTCTCCATGATGATCCTGCTGCGCTCGACCAGGCCGGCGTCCCGCAGCAGGCCCACCACTGAGAGGGCCGCCCTGGGCGGAACGCTCAGGTAGTGCAGCCGTCGCAGCTCGGTGGTGCCGAACTGCGCCTCGGCCTCCTCCACGGTGTGCCGCAGGGCCTCGGCTCCACCCGCACCGGGCGCCCAGTGCAGCCGCTTGGCCAGCTCGGGCCAGCCCTTGGGGTCTGGACCCTCGCCGCCGAACTCCCGGACGGCCTGATGGGCCAGCTCGACGAACCCGTCGCGGTCCAGCTCCTCGAGCGAGGTGCCCACGACCTGGATCTCGGGCATCAGCCCGGACTCGAAGAGGTGGAGCAGGCCCGGCAGCAGCTTGCGCCGGGCCAGGTCTCCGGTGGCACCGAAGAGCACGATCGTGGTGGGGGTGGGCATGGGACCCAGCCTGCCGGGTGGGCAGGGGTTTTGAGAACAGTGCGCCCGGATTGTTGACCTGCCGGAAACCTGGGGGGTGCTGGCGGGGAACAACCAACCCCCGGCTACCGTTGCGACAGGTGCTAGGAATTGAGTCGACCTGACTCAAGTTGTTTGACAAGGACCCTGCACCACCACGACCATGCTTGCCGGTCCCGAACGGACCCCCGCAGGCATCACACACGGAGGTAGACACACATGGCACGAGCGGTCGGCATCGACCTGGGCACGACGAACTCCGTCGTCGCCGTCCTCGAGGGTGGGGAACCCACCGTCATCGCAAACGCCGAAGGTGCCCGGACGACCCCGTCCGTGGTCGCCTTCGCCAAGTCCGGCGAGGTGCTCGTCGGTGAGGTCGCCAAGCGGCAGGCCGTCACCAACGTGGATCGCACCATCCGCTCGGTCAAGCGCCACATGGGCACCGACTGGGACGTCAAGATCGACGACAAGGACTTCACGGCGCAGCAGATCAGCGCGTTCGTGCTGCAGAAGCTCAAGCGTGACGCCGAGGCCTACCTCGGCGAGACCGTCACCGACGCGGTGATCACGGTCCCGGCGTACTTCTCCGACTCCCAGCGCCAGGCGACCAAGGAGGCGGGCGAGATCGCGGGCCTCACCGTCAGCCGGATCGTCAACGAGCCCACCGCCGCGGCCCTGGCCTACGGCCTCGACAAGGGCGACGCCGACCAGACCATCTTGGTCTTCGACCTCGGCGGCGGCACCTTCGACGTCTCCCTGCTCGAGATCGGCGAGGGCGTCGTGGAGGTGAAGGCCACCAGCGGTGACAACCACCTCGGTGGTGACGACTGGGACTCCAAGGTCGTCGACTGGATGGTCAAGAAGTTCCAGGGCAACAACGGTGTCGACCTGAGCAAGGACAAGATCGCCCTCCAGCGCCTCCAGGAGGCCGCCGAGAAGGCCAAGATCGAGCTGTCCTCCTCCAGCGAGACCACCGTGCACCTGCCCTACATCACCCACGGCGAGTCCGGCCCGCTGCACTTCGAGGAGAAGCTGACCCGCAGCGAGTTCCAGAAGCTCACTGCCGATCTGCTCGAGCGCACCAAGGCGCCCTTCCGCCAGGTGATCAAGGACGCCGGCCTCGACGTCAGCAAGATCGACCACGTGGTCCTGGTCGGCGGCTCCACCCGGATGCCGGCCGTGGCCGACGTGGTCCGCGAGCTCACCGGCGGCAAGGAGCCCAACAAGGGTGTCAACCCCGACGAGGTGGTGGCCGTCGGTGCCGCGCTGCAGGCCGGTGTCCTCAAGGGCGAGGTCAAGGACGTCCTGCTCCTCGACGTGACCCCGCTGAGCCTGGGCATCGAGACCAAGGGCGGTGTGATGACCACCCTGATCGAGCGCAACACCACGATCCCGACCAAGCGCTCGGAGATCTTCACCACCGCCGACGACAACCAGCCGTCGGTGGAGATCAAGGTCGCCCAGGGCGAGCGGCAGATGTGGGCGGCCAACCAGCCGCTGGGCAACTTCGAGCTCACCGGTCTCCCGCCGGCCCCGCGTGGCGTGCCCAAGATCGAGGTCACCTTCGACATCGACGCCAACGGCATCGTGCACGTCCACGCCAAGGACCAGGGCACCGGCAAGGAGCAGTCGATGACCATCTCCGGCGGCAGTGCGCTGTCCAAGGACGACATCGACCGCATGGTCAAGGACGCCGAGCAGTACGCCGAGGAGGACGCCAAGCGCCGCGAGGCCGTCGAGGTCCGCAACCAGGGCGACTCGCTGGTGTACTCCACCGAGAAGTTCGTCTCGGAGAACGACGAGAAGCTGCCCGAGGAGGTCAAGGTCGAGGTCCAGGCCGACGTCGACGCCCTCAAGAAGCTGCTCGAGGACGCCGAGACCGACAGCGACACGCTCACCGCGGCGATCACCAAGCTCGGTGAGTCCAGCCAGAAGATGGGCGCGGCGATGTATGAGAACGCTGCCGCATCCGAGGTCCCCGACGCCGAGGCCGGGGACGGCTCGACCAGCGGCGAGGGCGACGAGGACGTCGTCGACGCCGAGATCGTGGACGAGGACGGACCCGAGACCGGGGAGTCCAAGTGAGCGGTCCCGACGAGCAGGTCCCGGCCGAGCCGGGGACCGACGCGCCGGCCGAGCAGGAGACCGAGCCGCAGACCGGGCAGCAGACCGAGCAGGAGACCGGGCAGCCGAACGAGGAGGTGGCCCGGGAGACGACCTCTCCCGGGCCCCGCCCCGGCGGCCCGCCGGAGGATCACACGCCCGCGCACGGCCTCGACGAGGAGCCGGCCGACGACCTCGACCCGGCTGAGCAGGCCGCGTCCGATGAGTTGGTCCTCGCCCAGACCGCCCTCGCGGAGCGGACGCTGGACCTGCAACGGCTGCAGGCCGAGTTCCTCAACTACAAGCGACGGGTGGAGCGCGATCGCGAGCTGGTCAAGGAGAACGCGGTCTACGCAGTGCTCAGCGGCCTGCTCCCGGTGCTCGACGACATCGACCGGGCGCGAGAGCACGGCGAGCTCGAGGGTGGCTTCAAGGCAGTCGCCGACACCCTCGAGCGCACGGTCTCCGCGCTGGGCCTGAGCAAGTTCGGCGCGAAGGGGGATGAGTTCGACCCCAACGTCCATGAGGCGTTGATGCACGGGCACTCCCCGGACGTGACCACGACCACGGTCGACGTGGTCGCGCATGCCGGCTACCGGATCGGCGACCGCGTCGTACGCGCGGCCAAGGTGACGGTGCTCGACCCAGAAGGCTGACCAGAAGGCTGACCAGAACTGACCAGAACTGGCCGGGAACCTGACTGGCGACGACCGAGAGGAGGGGTGCGATGAGCAACGCAGACTGGGCCAACAAGGACTTCTACCAGGTCCTCGGGGTGGCCAAGGACGCCGACCAGGCGACGATCAAGAAGGCCTACCGCAAGCTGGCCCGGGCCAACCACCCTGACTCCAAGCCGGGTGACAGCGTCGCCGAGGACCGGTTCAAGCAGGTGGCGGAGGCCTACGACGTGCTCGGGGACGCTCCCAAGCGCAAGGAGTACGACGAGATGCGCGCCATGTTCGCCGGCGGCGGCATCGGCGGCGGCTTCCCGGGAGGGTTCGGGGGCCAGGGTGCCGGCAGCGCCGGCTTCGACGTCTCGGACCTCTTCGGCGACCTGTTCAACCGCGGCCAGGGAGGCGCTCGTGCCCGGTCGCGGGCACCACGCCCGGCGCGGGGCGCCGACCTGGAGACCCAGACCAGTGTCTCCTTCCAGGACTCGATCGACGGCAGCACGATGACCCTGCGGCTCTCCTCCGACGCGCCCTGCCCGACGTGCTCGGGCACCGGCGGCAAGCCCGGCAGCCGGCCGCACGTGTGCGCGACCTGCGAGGGGGCGGGGGTCGTGGTCAGCTCCGTCGGAGGCGGGTTCTCCATGAACGAGACCTGCCCGGAGTGCCATGGCCGCCAGCTGGTCTATGACGCGGCCTGCCCCGCCTGCCACGGCTCGGGGCGGGGTCAGTCCAGCAGGACGGTCTCGGCCCGGATCCCGGCCGGGGTCAAGGACGGGCAACGGATCCGGCTCAAGGGCAAAGGTGCGAGCGGCGAGAACGGCGGGCCCAACGGCGACCTGCTGGTCACCGTGAAGGTGGCACCGCACCGGATCTTCGGCCGCAAGGGCGACAACCTGACGCTCGAGGCACCGGTCTGCTTCGACGAGGCCGCACTCGGCGCCGAGATCAAGGTGCCCACGCTCGGCGGTGCCCCGGTCACCCTGCGGATCCCACCGGGCACCCCCAACGGGCGCACCCTGCGGGTGCGGGGTCGCGGAGCGCCGCGCAAGGACGGCTCGCGCGGCGACCTCCTGGTCACCGTGGTCGTCGAGGTGCCCGCCCAGCTCGACGATGCGACCCGGGCCGCGGTCGCGGCCTACCGCGAGGCGCGCGACGGGGCGGATCCGCGCGCCGGGCTGTTCACCGGAGGCCAGTGATGGCCGGTCGTCAGGCTCGTGATCCCCGGGTCCCGGGGCCGCACGTCCCGGTCTACGTGATCAGCGTGGCGGCCGAGCTGACCGGCCTGCACCCCCAGACGCTGCGCCAGTACGACCGCGTCGGCCTGGTCTCCCCGGGGCGCACCGGTGGCGGCGGGCGCCGCTACTCCCTGCGCGACATCGAGCTGCTGCGCGAGGTCGCCGACCTGACGGCCTCGGGCATCGGCCTCGAGGGGGTCCGCCGCATCCTCGAGCTCGAGCACCAGGTGGCCGCCCTCCAAGCGCGCAACTCCGAGCTGCGAGCGCGCAACACCGAGCTGCGCTCGGCGCTGGAGCAGACGCTGGTCTCGTTGCACGAGCGCCGCCCCAACCTGCCTGCGCTGCGGCGCCCGGGCACGTTGAGCCCCTTCGACGGGCCCCACTGAGGCCCTCGAGGTCCCAGGGCCGCGCGGCCCGGGGGGTGCTCGGCCGGGCCGGACTGGTCCCGGCTCGGCTGCTGTGTCCCGGCGCCTCAGCGACCGGTGGGCCGGATGGGAGCGCGTCCCGCCGCGGGCCGGCTCACCGGACCGCCGGCGCAGTCGTAGCCGAGGTCGGTGACCTGAAGGACGGCATCGGTCGCGGTCACACCGCTTCCGCCGATCGCGTCGGCGATCATCCGCACGGTGGCCGGCCCCGGCGCCAGGGTCAGCAGCCGGGAGCTGGCCGTATTGGCGAACGGCGCCACCTTGCCGGCGCTCGTGCCCGGCCCGAACTGGTGCGCAATCGAGTTCACGGTGAGGCTGACCTCGATCAGGGCGTCGGCGGTCCGGGTCCACCAGGCGGTGTGCTCCACGAGGTATCTGTGCCGGGTGTCGGGGCCGCACTCCCCGGGAACGGTCAGCGCGATCTCCCGCACCGTGGTGAACCCGGCAACCGCGACGTAGCGGGGGGTGTCGTCCCGCTGATAGGCCAGCGGAGCCTGCTTGCGGGCGAAGACCGCGGAGTCCAGCCCGTCGACCCTGTCGGCGTTGAGGTTGGGCACCTTGACGGGGCGGTTCACCCGCAGGCCCGGCTGCCCGGGTCGGCTGTTCAAGGAGAGCGCCGGCCCGTTGGTCGTGCGGGTCAGGCTGGTGATCGCGTTGGCCGAGTTGGACCGGCCGAGCAGGAGGCTCTTCCCGGTCGCGGCGAGGGAGACGTAGTCGAGACCGAGGACGACCGCCATCGCGATCGCGAGGGCGCTCAGGAAGGACTTCAGATGCATGGTGGGGCCCCTTCGTTCCCGACAAACCACCCACTGTGACTAGACCAGGTGACGTGCTTGGGATCTCAGTGACCTCCCAGCGCCCCAGCCGTTAGTGTCAACGACGCATCCGGTGCATTTCGCGCACGGATCCCGAGATGGGGACGAGATGGCACTGGCGATCGACTGGTTCTTCCAGGACGTGAGCTGGGTGCACTTCGTCTCGGTGCCGATCTTCACCGGCGTCGTCGGGTGGCTGATCAACTGGACCGGCCTGGTGATGCTGTTCTCCCCGGTGCGCTTCCACGGCATCACCGTCCCCGGGATGAGGCAGCTCTCCCGGGTGCTGCCGCGCAAGCTCCAGGAGGTGCCCGGCATCCTCCAGGGGGGCCTGGGCTGGCAGGGGATCGTCCCGGCGCGCGCCGCCAAGATGGGCAGCATCGCCGTGGACAAGGCGATCGCCAAGCTCGGCACGCCCAAGGAGTTCTACCAGCAGCTCGAGCCGGACAAGATCGCCGAGCACATCGTCACCGTCTTCGAGCCCGACATGCCGCGGATGATCGAGGAGATCATGCAGCGCGAGCACCCGCGGCTGTGGCGCGACCTGCCGCCGAGGGCCAGGGCGGTGGTGATCGCCCGGGTGCAGAGCCAGCTGCCCACCGTGGTGCGCACGATCACCGACGAGATCGGCGTCCACATCGACCAGCTGCTCGACCCCAAGATCATGGTGATCAACCACTTCCAGAAGAACCCCGCGCTGGTGGTGCGGATCTTCCGTGACTTCGGCCAGCGCGAGCTCAACCTGATGGTGGTCTTCGGCTTCGTCTTCGGGTTCGGGCTCGGCATCCCGGTCGCGGTCCTCGACCACTGGTTCGCCCAGTGGTGGCTGCTCCCGGTGCTGGGCGTGATCGTCGGCTGGGTGACCAACGCCCTGGGCATGTGGCTGATCTTCGAGCCGCCGGAGCCGCGCCGGATCCTGGGCATCAAGGTCCACGGTCTGTTCCTGCGCCGCCAGGACCAGGCCGCGGAGGTCTACGCGCAGATCATCGCCGAGGACGTGATCACCCTGGAGAACATCGGGGACTTCCTCCTCGACGGTCCGCGCGGAGACCGGACCCGGCAGATGCTGGCCGAGGCGATGCGGCCTGCCATCGACGGCGCCGCCGGGCCGATGCGCGCCGCGGTCCGGGTGGCCGTCGGCACCCGTCGCTTCGACAACATCCGGGAGGCCGTCGCCGTCGAGGCGGTCGACCGCACCATCGAGCCCTTCCGGGACCCTGAGTTCAGCCGGCGCCAGGCCGAGAAGATCAGGGTCCTGATCGCCACCCGGACCAAGGAGCTCCCCCCGCGGGACTTCGTGGACATGATGCGCTCGGCGATCAAGGAGGATGAGTGGATGCTCTACGCACACGGGGCGATCATGGGCTTCGGCGGCGGCCTGCTGCACCTGGCCCTGTTCGGGGTGGGCGGGAAGTGAGGGACGACATCGAGGACCGAGACCCAGTGCGTCGCGCCACGCCGGCGGTGTGGGACGGGGCGGCCGAAGCGCTGCCCGGAGTCGCGCGGATCGCCGCGACCGCCGCGATGCGCTCCACCGCGTGGACCGTCGGCTCGGGCCTGCGCTCGGGCAGGCTGCTGGCGCGTGCCCTGACCAACCCGCAGGCGGCGGGCGAGCTGGTGCAGGAGGTGGCCCGTGACGTGGCCGAGGCCTCGCGCACGGTCAGCGACGTCGCCCGGGCGGTCTCCGCGGGGGTGCCGATCCCCAAGGCCCTGATGGACGCGACCGTCTCGTTGTCCAACGTCGTCCTGCAAGACGCCACCGAGCAGGAGTCCGACCAGCCGGAGCCGAGCCTGCGCGAGCTGGGCGAGAAGCTGCTGCGGCGCTCACGCGACGTCTGGAGCGAGGAGGAGAGCCACCCCGCCTACGCGCGCATCCTCACCGAGCTCGCCCCCGACGAGGCGCGGATCCTGCTCCTGCTCCTCCGGGGCGGACCACAGCCCTCGGTCGACGTGCGCACCGGCGGCCCCGTCGGGATGGTCAGCTCGGCGCTGGTGGCGCCGGGACTGTCGATGATCGGTGCCCGCGCGGGCTGCCGCTACCTCGACGAGGTGCCGTCCTACCTCAACAACCTCTTCCGGCTCGGCCTGATCTGGTTCTCCCGCGAGCAGCTGGAGGACCCGATGGAGTACCAGGTCGTGGAGGCGCAGCCCGATGTGCTCGAGGCGATGCACTCGGTGCGGTTCCCCAAGGTCGTACGACGCAGCATCCAGCTCACGCCGTTCGGGATCGGGTTCTGCCGGGCCTGCCTCGTCGACGAGGACGAGACCGCCACGCTGCCGGCCCACCAGCTCCCCGAGGAGTAGCTCCAGGACGAACGAACGCCCATCGGGATGCCTGGAGGGTGCCGGCGAGGTGGCGACCGCAGCGATCGGTCAGGCCCCGTCGGGCGCGAACGGCAGCGTCAGGGTGAAGACCGAGCCCCGGGTCGAGCCGGGGGAGTAGCTGACCTGTCCGCCCTGGGCCTCGACGAGCGCGCGCACCACGAACAGTCCCAGGCCGGTGCCGCGAGCGGTGGTGCCCTTCGCCCGCTGGTACTCCTGGAACAGGTGCGGCCGGAACTCGGCAGGCACGCCCTGGCCGTGGTCCTCGACGTGCAGGTGGACGCCCTCCTCGGAGGACTCCAGGCGCACCACGATCGGCGGCTCGCCGTACTTCCTGGCATTGCTGACCAGGTTGGTGAGCATCTGCTGGAACCGGACCGGGTCGGCGAGCACGAGCCGGTCGTTGTCGTCGACGAGCGTGACCTCGCCGGCGTCGGCGAGGACCGTGCGCACGACCTGGCCGGGGTCGATCGGCTCGAGCTGGAGGGTGAGCATGCCGTGCTGGGCCTGGGCGGCCGCGAGCAGGTCGGCGGTCAGGCTGTCGAGGAGCCGGGTCTGACGTCCGATCGCGTCCAGCATCCGCACCCGCTCGTCCTCGCTCAGCTCGGCCTGGTGCAGCAGCAGCGTCTCGGCGACGCCCATCAGGACGCTGACCGGTGTCCGGATCTCGTGGGCGGCCGTACCGATGGCCCGGCGCAGCAGCTCGATCTCGTCGCCCTCCTGGGTGTGCAGGTAGATCACCGTGTCCGGTGCGTGCTGGCGCACGGTCGCCACGATCCGGCGGGGCGGGTCGTCGAACTCGAGCACGACAGTGCTGTCGGGTTCGGGGGGTGCGCCCACGTGGTCGGCCAGCGCCGGCAGCACCGAGCGCAGGCTGTTCCCCGCCCGGGCGAGGTCGCCGAGCAGCCTGACGGCCTCCCGGTTGGCGGTGACGATGTCGCCGTCGCGCACCTGCAGGAAGCCGATCGGGGCCTCCTCGAGGTGGTCGGGCGCAGGCCGGAGCTGGGTCGGGGTGGTGGCGGTCCGGTCCGCGGCCGGCGGCTCGGCGGCCTGCGTCCGCTGAGGCGGGATCCGGGTCACGGTCGCGCCGGGGCGATGGCCGTTGCGGGCGATCAGGGTGCGCAGCTGCGTCAGCAGGGAGGAGAGCGGCTGGCCCTTCTGGATGTAGCCGTCGGCGCCCCCGGCCAGGGCCTTCGCGGTCATCGCGGAGGCGCCGAAGCCGGAGAGCATCACCACCGTGGACCTGGGGCTGGTCCGGCGCACCAGTGGCAGGGCCTCGAGACCGTCCATCACCGGCATGGCGATGTCGAGGAGCACCAGGTCCGGGCTGTGGGCGGCCACGACGTCGACCGCCTGCCGCCCGTCCGCGGCCTCGGCCACGACCCGGAAGTCCCCGCTCCGCTCGAGGGCCAGCCGGAGCAGGTCCCGGAGGTCGGGGGTGTCGTCGACGATCACGACCGTCATCGGCTCAGGGACGCTGCTGGCACTACTCATGCCGCAGCACTCCCCGGGTGGCCCGGTCGAGTCGGGCGCGTGCGGGAAGCGCGCCGGGTGGCCCCCGCATCGATCAGGAACTCGGGCATCAGCCACGCTTTCGGACGGTCGGCGGACCCCCGACTCTAGGCAGGACGGGGGGTCGCGAGCGGCGAAACCCGCGATGGGCGCCGCTCGGTCTAGTCCGCGTCGCCAGGGCTGGGTACCCTCGGCGAAGTTGAGTGGAATGGACTCAACTTCTGAGGCGTTGTGACAACACCGAACCCGAACTCCAAGGAGGTCCGCGTGGACGCATCCAAGCTCACCTCGCGCAGCGTCGAGGTGGTCAACGCCGCCGGCACCCTGGCCGTGAACGAGCAGAACCCCCAGGTCGAGCCGGTCCACCTCGCGCTCGCGCTCGTCCGGCAGGAGCAGGGCATCACGCCCTCGCTCCTGGTCAAGGCCGGCGCCGACGTCGCCGCCGTCAGCCGCGCCCTCGACCAGGCCCTGTGGAACCTGCCGAAGGCCTCCGGCTCCACGGTGCAGTCCCCGGCGGCCTCCGCCGCCCTGACCCGGGTGCTGGCGCGCGCCCTGGACCTGATCGCCGCGATGTCGGACGAGTACGTCGCCACCGAGCACCTGCTCCTCGCGCTCGCGGCGACCGACGGGCCGGTCAGGACGATCCTGGAGGACGCCGGGGCCGACGAGGCAGCGCTGCGGGAGGCGGTCAGGGCCGTGCGTGGCAACCGCCGGGTGACCAGTCCCGAGGCCGAGGCCACCTACGAGGCGCTGGAGAAGTACGCCGTGGACCTGACCGGCCGCGCCGAGGACGGCAAGCTCGACCCGGTGATCGGTCGCGACGCCGAGATCCGGCGGGTGGTGCAGGTGCTCTCGCGGCGTACCAAGAACAACCCCGTGCTGATCGGCGAACCCGGCGTCGGCAAGACCGCCGTCGTCGAGGGACTCGCCCAGCGGGTGGTGACCGGGGACGTGCCGGACTCCTTGAAGGGCAAGCGCGTGCTGAGCCTGGACCTGGCCGCGATGGTCGCCGGGGCGAAGTACCGCGGTGAGTTCGAGGAGCGGCTCAAGGCGGTGCTGGAGGAGATCAAGGACGCCGAGGGGCGGATCATCACCTTCATCGACGAGCTGCACACCGTCGTAGGGGCGGGCGCCGGGGGCGACTCCGCGATGGACGCCGGCAACATGCTCAAGCCGATGCTGGCGCGCGGCGAGCTGCACCTGATCGGCGCGACCACCCTGGACGAGTACCGCGAACGGATCGAGAAGGACCCGGCGCTGGAACGGCGTTTCCAGCAGGTCCTCGTCGGCGAGCCGAGTGTGGAGGACACCGTCGCGATCCTGCGGGGGCTCCAGGAGAAGTACGAGGCGCACCACGGGGTGAAGATCACCGACGCCGCCCTGGTCGCGGCCGCGATGCTCTCCGACCGCTACATCGCCGGGCGGCAGCTGCCGGACAAGGCGATCGACCTCGTCGACGAGGCGGCCTCGCGGCTGCGGATGGAGATCGAGAGCTCCCCGGTCGAGGTCGACCAGCTCCGTCGGCTGGTGGACCGGATGAAGATGGAGGAGCTCGCTCTCGAGCGTGAGACCGACGAGGCCTCCAAGGATCGACTGGAGCGGCTGCGCGCCGACCTGGCCGACAGGCAGGAGGAGCTGCGGGAGCTGGAGGCCCGCTGGGAGCGGGAGAAGGCGTCCCTGGAGGGCGCCGGGGAGCTCCGCAAGCAGATCGACGCGCTCCGGGTCGAGGCCGAGCGGTTGCAGCGCACCGGCGACCTGGCGGCCGCCTCGGAGATCCTCTACGGCCGGATCCCGGTGCTGGAGAAGCAGATCGAGGCTGCTGAGGCCGCCGAGGCGGTCGAGGACCCGATGGTCAACGAGGAGGTCGGGCCGCAGGAGATCGCGGACGTCGTGGAGGCCTGGACCGGCATCCCCACCGGCCGGCTGCTCGAGGGCGAGACCGCGAAGCTGCTGCGGATGGAGGAGATCATCGGCCGGCGGCTGGTCGGCCAGGCGGCAGCGGTCAACGCCGTCTCGGACGCCGTACGTCGCTCACGTGCCGGCATCTCCGACCCCAACCGGCCGACAGGGTCGTTCCTGTTCCTCGGCCCGACCGGTGTCGGCAAGACCGAGCTGGCCAAGTCGCTGGCCGACTTCCTCTTCGACGACGAGCGGGCGATCGTGCGCGTCGACATGAGCGAGTACTCCGAGAAGCACTCGGTCGCTCGCCTGGTCGGCGCACCTCCCGGCTACGTGGGCTACGACGAGGGCGGCCAGCTCACCGAGGCCGTCCGTCGCCGGCCGTACTCCGTGGTGCTGCTCGACGAGGTCGAGAAGGCGCACCCCGAGGTCTTCGACATCTTGCTGCAGGTGCTCGACGACGGCCGGCTCACCGACGGGCAGGGACGCACGGTCGACTTCCGCAACACCTTGCTGATCCTGACCAGCAACCTGGGCTCGAACTACCTCGTCGACCCGACGCTGGAGACCGAGAAGAAGCACGAGTCGGTGATGGCCGTGGTGCGGCAGGCCTTCAAGCCGGAGTTCTTGAACCGCCTCGACGAGGTGGTGATGTTCGACGCGCTCGGCAAGGAGGAGCTCGCGCACATCGTCGACCTGCAGCTGGCCGCCTTCGACACCCGCCTGGCACCGCGCCGGATCACGGTGACGGTCACCGAGGTGGCCCGGCACTGGCTCACCGAGCAGGGCTACGACCCGGCGTACGGCGCCCGGCCGCTGCGCCGGCTGGTGCAGACCGCCATCGGCGACCCGCTGGCCCGGATGCTGATCAGCGGCGAGGTGGTCGACGGACAGCAGGTCGCGGTCGACGTCCCCGACGGCGCCGACGCCCCGGTCCTGACACCGGTCGCCACCTGAGGACAGCCGGCCGGACGAGCTAGAGGGACGGGCCGCTCCAGGCGGTCTGGACGACCTCGACGCCGCGGTCGCGGGTGACCAGCTGCCCGCGTCCGGGGCCGGCCGGGCGTGGTTTGGTGGTCCCGACCAGCGGGCCCTCGTCAGGACTGCCGGAGAGCAGCAGCCCCGGCATCGCGAGGTCGCGCAGCGACTGGATCACCGGCTCGTAGAGAGCGCGCGCGGCGCCACCGGAGCGGCGTGCCACCACCACGTGCAGCCCGACGTCGCGCGCCTGCGCGAGCAGCGGCACCAGCGGGAGCAGCGGCGAGCCGGCCTGGGTGGCGACCAGGTCGTAGTCGTCGACCACGACGAAGACCTCGGCACCGCTCCACCACGACCGGTCGCGCAGCTGCTCGGGTGTCACGTCCGGGCCCGGCAGCCGGTCCTTGAGGTAGGCCGCGAGCTCGGCGATCGCCGGCTCGGCCTGGGCCGCGCTGGTCAGGTAGTGCAGCTGGTGCTCCTCCGGCAGCTCGCCCAGCAGCGAGCGGCGGTAGTCCACCACCACGACCTGCGCCTCCTTGGCCGTGCGGGTGCGCACCACCTCGCGCAGGTAGCCGCGCAGCAGCGAGCTCTTGCCCGACCGGCTGTCCCCGAAGGCAAGCAGGTGCGGCTCGCTGTCCACGTCGAGCGAGACCGGTGCCAGGTCGCGCTCGTCGATGGCCAGGTAGACCGACCGGGCCAGACCCTGCTCCTCGCGCCGGGCGGCGAGATCGAGCACGTGGTCGAGCTCGACCCGCTCGGGGAGCAGGCGCAGCTTGGGCCCGGCCTCGGCGGTCCAGGCCTTGCGGGAGCGCTCCACCAGGTCGAGGACCCCCGCGCCGGCGGTGTTCCCGTCGGGTTGGCCGTCGATGCGGGGGAGGGCGGCGAGGAAGTGCAGCTTCGCCGCGACCAGGCCCCGACCGGGGCGTCCGGTGGGCACCAGCTGGGCGACCTTGCGGTCGATCTCGGAGTCGGCAGGGTCGCCCAGCCGGAGCTCGAGCCGCGTGCCGAACATGTCCCGGGTGGCGGCCCGGAAGTCGGCCCACCGGGACGCGGCGGCCACCACGTGCAGGCCGTAGGTCAGGCCACGCTGTGCCAGCGACTGAAGCTCCATCTCGAGGGTGTCGAAGTCCGAGCGCAGCGTGCTCCAGCCGTCCACGACGAGGAACACGTCGCCGTAGCCGTCGTCGGCCCCGTGCCCCGGGAGGTCCGCTGCCCGGCGGGCGCGGTAGGTCTCGATCGAGTCGATCCCCTGGGCCCGGAAGTAGCGCTCGCGCCGGTCGACCACCCCCTGCACCTCGGCCAGCACGCGGCGTACGACGTCGGGCTCCGAGCGCGTGGCCACCCCGGAGACGTGGGGCAGCTCGGCCAACGGCGCGAACGTGCCGCCACCGAAGTCGAGGACGTAGAACTGCGCCTCGCGGGGGGTCATCGACAGTGACAGGCTGGCCACGATCGTGCGCAGCAGGTTGCTCTTGCCGCTGCGCGGCCCGCCGACGACGGCGACGTGCCCACCCGCCCCGGAGAGGTTGATCCGCAAGACGTCACGACGCTGGTCGCGGGGACGGTCGACGGTGCCCAGCGGCACCACCAGGCCGCCCTCGGCCCGCCACCGGGGTGAGACCAGGCCGAGCGCCGGGTCCTCGACGAGGTCGGGCATCAGCGCGTCGAGGGTGTCGGGGACGTCGAGGGGCGGCAGCCAGACCTGGTGTGCCGCGGAGCCGCGACCGGTCATCCGGTCCACCGCGATGTCGAGCAGGGAACGGGTGTCGGCCGGCTCCGGCAGCGCTGCGGGGACCGAGGCGGAGATCTCTGCGGGGTCGTCGAGGTCGGTGGCGGGCGTGCTCGGGGCGAGCACGTGACCCAACGAGAACGGCAGGATCGTCTCCGAGCGGTGACCGCTGCGCACGTGGGTGCCGGCCGACCGCTGCGCCGGCGGGCCCGAGACGTAGGCGGCCTTGAACCGGAGCAGCGTCGAGGGGTCGGGCTTGAGATAGCCCAGACCCGGGACGGGCGGCAGCTCGTAGGCATCGGGTACGCCGAGGACGGCGCGCGACTCGGCACTGGAGAAGGTGCGCAGACCGACGCGGTAGGACAGGTGGCTCTCCAGCCCGCGAAGGCGGCCCTCCTCCAGCCGCTGCGAGGCCAGCAGGAGATGCAGTCCCAGGGACCTGCCCAGGCGGCCGATCGCCACGAACAGGTCGATGAACTCCGGCTTGGCGCTGAGCATCTCGGAGAACTCGTCGACCACGATGAACAGGCTGGGCAGCGGGTCGAGCGGTGCGCCGTCGGTGCGGGCCTTCTCGTAGTCGCGCACCGAGGCGAAGTTGCCTGCCTCGCGCAGCAGCTCCTGCCGGCGCACCATCTCGCCGGACAGGGCGTCCTGCATCCGGTCGACCAGGGTGAGCTCGTTCTCCAGGTTGGTGATCACCGCCGAGACGTGGGGGAGCTCGGAGAGCCCGGCGAAGGTGGCACCGCCCTTGAAGTCGACCAGCACCATGTTCAGGGCCTCGCTGGAGTGGGTCAGCGACAGGCCGAGCACCAGGGTGCGCAGGAACTCCGACTTGCCCGATCCGGTCGCACCGATCACCAGGCCGTGCGGACCCATGCCCTGCTGGGCCGACTCCTTGATGTCGAGGTGGATGGTGGCCCCGGTGTCGCCGACGCCCACGGGCACGCGCAGCCGGTCGCGCGCGGGCCGCGGCTGCCAGGCTGCCGTGAGGTCGAAGGAGTGCACGTCGCGCAGTCCGAGCAGGTCCAGCAGGTCGGGCGTGCCGGCGAGGGCGTCCTCGCCGGGTCGCTGCTCCGCGACGTGCAGCGGCGCCAGCCGGCGGGCGAAGGCCTCGGCGCTGGCGAGGTCCATCTGGTCGCCCAGAGCCCGGATCGGCGCCTCGTGCACGCGCAGTGCGGTCACCGCCGCCTGGTCGCCGGAGACCGCGACCGGCTCGAGGTGCAGCCGCAGCCGGGTGCTGTCGTCGAGCTCGTCCCAGTGCTCGGGCAGGTCGATCACCGTGACCCCCTGGACGCCCTCCTCGGGCACCACGTGGTTGCCTGGAGGCAGGCTGCCGCCGTCGAGGAGCAACAGCAGGTGCGGGGTGACTGCCGGCTGGTCGGTCCCGAAGCGCGGCCGGTCGACGAGCTCGCGGGGCAGCATCGCGGTGAGGTCGTCGAGGTTGTCGGTCACCATCCGGCTCGGCCCGATCGCGTCGCTCTCCTCGGTGCTGTGGGCGTGCGGCAGCCACTTCACCCACTCCCAGTGCTCCTGCGACGCGTCCGCGGTGAGTACGGCGACCAGCAGGTCGGTGGGGCTGTGGGCGGCGGCGGCCGAGCACAGCAGCGCGCGGGCCAGGGCGCGAGCCTGCTGCGCCTCGCCGGTCACCTCGACCCGGCTGAACGCGCGCAGGTCGAGCGCGGCGGGCAGGTCGGGCTGGACCCGGTGGACGACCAGCAGCCGGTGCAGCGCGGAGGCGGCGACCGGGTCGAGCTGCTCGACGGGGGCCGTCTCCGGCGGCACCAGCTCCAGCGCCAGCGCCTGCGGGGTCAGGCCGTAGCGCACCTGCAGGTAGTCGGGGCTCTCGGCCGTGCGCTCCCAGAGCCGGGAGCGCTCCTCGGCCAGGGAGGGCAGCGCGGTCGGCGACGGGAACGCCCACAGCAGGCAGCGGCGCTGTTGGGAGCCCGCCTCGCGCACGACCTTGCGGATGCCGGCGAGGTACTGGAGGTACTCGCGGCGAGCCCCCGCGACGCGGGTGCTGCGCTGCTTGCGCTGACGGTCGACCTGCACCCCGACGAAGCCGAGGGTGGCGACCAGGAACATGCCGGCCGCGATCATCCCCTTGCCACCCGGCTGCGCAGCGGCGACGAACACGATGGAGCCGACGCTGCCGAGCATCGGCAGCGCCATCATCAAGGCGCCGCCCGCGCCCTCGTTCGGAGCGAGCTCCGGGGGTGCCTGCAGCACGATCTGGCCGCTCGGCATCTCCGGCGGGTCGAGCTTCCTGGTTCGGCTCAGCGTGCTGGACAAGCGGGTCCCTCCCGAGGTGGATCTTGGAGGCCCCCTCGACCGAGTGCACCCCTACGTGTTGCAATGGTATGGGCCTTTTTGGTGATCTGTGCAGCAGCACCGGAGGGCCGCGGAGATCTGGGCGCGATCGGGCACGACTAGGGGGACGCGATGCAGGCACCTACGTCGACGACCCCTGCGCCCGTGGCGGTGCGCCTCTCGCTGGTCGGTCCGGCCGGTCGGCTCGACCTCGCGGCCCCTCCCGAGCTCGCCGTGGAGGAGCTCTCCAGGCGCTACGGCAGCCAGTTCGACGTCACGCCTCCCGTGCTCGCCACCGCGTCGGGTCACCTCCTGCGCCCGGAGCGCAGCGTGCTCGACTCGGGCCTCGAGGACGGTGACGTCCTGGTCGCGCTCTCCGAGCAGCCTGTGCCCGAGGGCGGCACGGACGACCATCCCGGCGTGCCGGCGCAGCACTCGGCGAGCGACCCGGCGTACGACCCGGCGCACGACCCGGCGCACGACCCGGCGCAGCACTCGGGCCACGCGGTGCCGCTCGCCCTGGCCGCCACGTCGGCCGTCGCTGCGGGAGTCGCTGCGGGGGTGGCCCCGGCATCCTCGGCCGGAGCGGGCGCGGGTGCCGGTGTCCTGCTCCTGGGTTCGCTGCTGTGTGCGCTGCCGCTTCGCACGGACGGTGCGGGCGAGGCCCGTCTCCGCTCGGTGGTCGGCCCGCTGCTCGGCGCCTCGGCGGGCTTCGTGCTCGGGTTCCGGCCCGGCCCGCCCGGGCTGTTGCTGGGGATCGGGGTCGCGGCGCTGGTCGGCCTGGCCGTCGCCGCCGTCTCCCGGGCCTTCCTGCCTCCGGACGAGGACGACCTGGTCGAGGTGGTCCTCGCGATCTGCGGGGTGGCCGCCCTCTGTGCCCTCGGACTCCTGCTCCTCGGCTCCTCCCCGGTCGCCCTGATGGCGGTTCTCTACGCCGTCGCGGTGGTCGCCGCGCGGTTGTTGCCGCACCTCGTGGTCGACGTCCCCGACGAGGCGCTGCTCGACCTCGACCGACTTGCGGTCACCGCGTGGTCGGCGCGCGAACAGCCCCGGTCCGGGCGCCGGCGCCGGGTGCTCGTGCGACCGGAGACCGTCGCGGCCGTCGTACGCCGGGGCCAACGGCAGGTCTCCACCGCGACGGTGGCGCTCGCCCTGGTGGTCGCGACCACCGGCCCGCTGCTGGTGCTCGCGGCAGGAGGGTCGACCATGCGCGGAGTCGGGACGCTGCTCATGGTCGGGCTCGGCGGTGTGGCCCTCGCCCTGATGGCCCGCACGGTCAGGTCACGAACCGCTCGGCTGGCCCTGCGGTTGGCCGCCTTGTGGGTGCTCGCGGCGTTGGGAGCAGAGCTCGTCGTGCGCAGCGGGCCGCAGTCCGCGGGGGCGTGGATGGCCGGCACCGCCGCCCTCGGTGTCCTGGTGATCGCCACCGCGATCTCCCTGGGTCGCGGCTGGCGCTCGATCTGGTGGGCCCGGGCCGCCGACGTGGCCGAGGCGCTCGCCACGGTGCTGGTGCTGGCCACGGTCGTCCTCGCCTCCGGGCTCTTCGACGCGGTGCGGGAGTTTGTCTCGTGAGCAGAGGGGAAATGTCTGGTTGTGGCGCAGGCCACGTCGAGCCGATGCGGTGGGTCCACCCGCCGAGGCTCTGCAGGAGTCACCAGTGAGAACCGACGACGCGCCACCGTGGCGGGTCGCAGCAATCTCGATCGGGGCCGGTGAGCCGACCTTCGAGCGGGGGATCGAAAGGAGAGTGGCCAGATGGCCGGCGAGGTAAGCAAGCAAGACCAGGCCCTGACCCGAGGCGCCCAGATGGTGTCCTCGGCCCGAGGCGACCTGGACCAGCAGCTGAGCAGTCTGCGCGGGAAGCTGTCCGGCATCGGTGCCCAGTGGCGCGGAGCCGGGTCCTCGGCCTTCCAGCAGGTGATGATCCGCTGGGACGAGGACGCCAAGAAGATCATCGCCGCCCTCGACGAGTTCGAAGCCAACCTGCGCAGCTCCGAGCAGACCTACAACGTCAGCGACGAGAACCAGTCCTCGACCTTCAGCAAGCTCTCCAGCCGTCTCGGCTGAGCCCACCCCCAGACCACGACCAAGGAGAACACCATGAACGCAGGAGAGCTGAAGGTCACCTTCGGTAGCCTGGAGGCCGCCGCGGCGGACATCTCGACATCGGCCAACCAGATCGAGGGCCGCATCGACGCCCTCGAGTCCGAGCTCGCCCCGCTCCGCTCCGACTGGACCGGTTCGGCGTCGTCGTCCTACCAGCAGGCCAAGACCAAGTGGGACGCCGCGATGGCCGACATGAAGCTGCTGCTGGCCGAGATCGGCACCGCGGTGCAGAGCTCGAACAGCGAGTACCAGGCCACCGAGAGCGCCAACGCCTCGCGCTGGGGCTGACCGGACCGCACCGCGCACCGACCTCGTGGTGCCGGGCGCCCGTTGACCACGCGGGCGCCCGGCACCACGAGCCGCACTATCCATGGGGGACGAGAACCAGATGACGCAAGCGAACGACGGGGGACCCGCAGGCGAGGCCGTCTCGCCGCTGCTCGGCCACTTCGCGCCGACGGTGCTGGGCCCTGCCCAGGTCCCGAGCGGGACCCTGGCCGGCAGTCCAGTGCAGCTCCAGGGTGCCGCCGACCAGGTGCAGATCACGATCGAGGAGGTGATGGCGATCGCGCGCCAGCACCTCCCGGGAGCCGAGGACGACGTCACCGTGGCCACGCGCGACTTCCGCAACCTCGACCTCGACCCGGGTGCCTTCGGTGAGGTGCCGGCGGCCCGTCACCTCGGTGTCCAGCACCAGGCCGTGCACGAGGTCTTCGTCGAGACCGTCAACGGGGTGACCGCCGACCTGCGTGACTTCGCAGACCAGCTGCTGGCCTCGGCCCAAGCCCACCAGGACAGCGACGACGCCGTGCACGCCACGCTGCTCACCTTCGCCAGCGGCTACTCGGGCCACGTCTCCCAGGCCGACGACAGCTTCGACCGGGCCCGCTCGGAGCAGGGCGACAAGCTCGGCGTCGAGCCGGCCGGGGGCGAGCAGGCCGGCGTCGAGCCCATGATCGGCCCGGTGGCGCCGACTCCGCCCGCCGACGCCCCTGCCGCCCCGCCGTCCGGCACCGGTTTCGAGGGCTGAGTCGCCGATGTCCTCGGGAGTCCTGCGAGCCGGCACTGCCGGCGTACTGACGGTCGTGTGCGCCGGCCTGCTCGGCGGCGGCGTGACGCTGCCGGCGCACGCCGCGGACTCGGCCGGTCACGTGGGCTGGTGGTACGACGCCTTGAAGGTCGAGCGGGCCCACGCGAGCGCCACCGGCTCCGGTGTCACGGTGGCCGTGATCGACGGCTCGATCGACCCCGCCGCCCCTGAGCTCCGTGGGGCAGACGTCGAGCTGCGCACCGACTGTCGAGGCGATCGCGTCCGTCCGCGTTCCGGTTCCGTGGACGACCACGGCACCAGCATGACCGCGCTGATCGTGGGCACCGGGAAGGGCAGCGCGGCCGGAGGGGCGGGGGTCCGCGGGATCGCGCCCGACGCCAAGGTCCTCTATTACAGCGCCGACCCGGAGCCGTCCGAGCCCGGTGCGCCCGTCGACCTCGAGTGCGACGGCTACCAGACCGCCGAGGTGGTCCGCGACGCCGTCGGCCGGGGGGCCGACGTGATCACCATGTCGATCAGCGGGTTCGGTGGCGCCACCTTCGAACAGGCGCTGCAGGAGGCCCGCGACCAGGGGGTGGTCGTGGTGGCCTCCGCCGGAGACGCGACCAAGTCCGACCTGGGGGTGAGCTTTCCCGCCAGCATCCCCGGTGTGGTGGCGGTGAACGCAGTCGACCGCTCGGCCAAGCCGTGGGTGTCCAACCCCGCGGCGGCTCCGCTGCCGAACTTCCCGGTGGAGAAGATCCACCAGGCCTATCCGGTGATCTCCGCGCCCGGGGTGGACCTGAAGACGCTGCGCTGGCGAAACGGGTCCTGGCGCTCCGAGGTCACCAGCACGGGGACCTCGCCGGCCGCCGCCCTGGTCGCGGGCGCGCTCGCCCTGGTGAAGCAGAAGTACCCCGAGGCCACTGGCAACCAGCTGATCCAGAACCTGATCCACTTCACCGGAGGGTCGCGGACGTACTCCTGGGACAGGCAGTACGGCTTCGGCATCGTCGCGCTCAACGAGATGCTCGACCACGACCCGGCCGGCTGGCCCGACGAGAACCCCCTGCTCAAGGGCCCGTCGGCCGCGCTCGCCGACTATCCGATGAGCGCCTACCGCGACGTCGCCGACCGAGCCGAGCAGGGCGAGGAGGGCACGGCCCCCCGCAGCCCGGTCGCCGCCGACCCCGACCGCGACCGCTCGGGCGTGCCGGGATGGCTGTGGGTGCCGGGCGGTCTCGCCGCGGTGCTCGCCGCCGGCGCCGCGGTGTTCACCAGCACGAGGCGCCGCAGGTCCGCGGCGCCGACCCTGACCAAGAGCGAGGTGTAGGTGATGGCAGGACCCGCCGAGACACGTCTGATGAAGGCGCTCGATGCCCGACCCGGGCAGCTGCACCAGGCCGCCGCTGCGTGGCGCACCGCTGCGCAGGGCCTCGGGGACGTGGCGCAGGCGCTGGAGAACGGCAAGTCGCGGATCGCCGCCTCCTGGCAGGGCCGCGACGCCGATGCCGCCACCGCGGCGTTCACCGGACTCGCCGCGACGGTGCGCACCAACCAGGAGCGGATGACCGCGGCGGCCACCGCCCTCGACACCGCGGGCACCGCCCTGCACCGGGCGAAGGCCGACTACTCCAAGCTGCCGCCGGTGCCTCCCGCCCCGGCCGCCCCGGAGCCCGACGCCTCCGGCTCGGTGCCGATCGAGCGCGAGGTGCGCTACCTCAAGCTCGCCGGCAACAGGAGTCGTGCCCTGGACGCACGAGAGTCGGCGGCGCAGGCGGCGTACACCGATCTCGTGGGTTCGATCTCCGATGCGCGCATGCAGATGGCGACGGCCGCGCCTGAGCGTGCCCAGGACTACACGGGCGGCTCCGGCCCCGGCGGCGGCACGCCGTCTGGCCCCGGTCCGGTGCGCCTCCCCGCCAGTGTGCCGGGGCTCCCGGGCTCGACCGGTGCCCCCGTCGGCGCCTACGCCACCGGCACGGGAGGCACCCACTTCTCGACCCACCAGGTGATCAGCAGCACGGCTCCGCACCTCGACGGCTCCCTGACCGCCGGTCAGCTGACCGGACAGGTGATCGACACCTCCACCTCCGCGGACGGCATCGTCGGCGGGTCGGTGCCGGGCGCCGACGCCGCTCTGGGCGGTGCCGGCGCCGGTGGAGCTCTGACCGGGTCCTCCGGGGCCCTGGCCGGTGGCTCGGCCGGGGGGATGGCGGGTCTGCTGGGCGGTGGCGGGGTCCTCGGCGCCCTGCGCGGCGCGAAGTCTGCCGCCGCAGGCAGCAACGCGGTGTCCGGCTCGGTCCGTGGCCTGGGCGGAGCCGTTCCGGGAGTGGTCTCCGACGGGGCGGTGGGCGGTTCGACCGCCAACTCCGCGGCCAAGGGAGGCGTCCTCGGTGGCTCGACTCGCTCAGGTGCCCCGGTGGGTGCCGTGACCCCTGGCTCCGGCGCGGGCTCGGGCACCACCGGAGGGGGCCGCCCCGCGATCGTCGGCGCAGCCGGCTCCGCTCCGGGAGGCAGTGGCGCCGGCAGCTCGACCGGCAGCTCGGCCGGCAGCCGCTCCGGTGGGCGCTACCTGGCCGGCGACACCAGCGCGTCCGGTGGTTCCGGTGCCGCACCCACGGAGGGTCGCGGCTCCCGCGCTGCCGGGATGCAGCCCGGCGCCCGGGCCGGTCAGGGCGACCCCGCTCGCGAGGCCCGGCGCAGGTCGATGGCCTTCGAGGACGAGGATGCCTGGCTCGACGACGACGACCTCGGACCTGGAGTGATGAGATGACCTCGATGACCGCCACCGGACCCGGTGGGCCACCGCAGGCGCCCGGCTCCGGGCTCCTGCGGGTCAGTGTCGTGGCGGGGCAGCGCCGGGCCGACCTGGCACTGCCGGCCGCGCTCCCGGTGGCCGAGCTGCTCCCGGAGCTGAGCCGGTCCCTCGGCCTGCTGGACCCCCAGACGGCCTACGCCGGCTACACCCTGCGCGGCCCCGAGGGGCGGGCGCTGAGCCCGGAGTCCGGGCTGGCGTTCCAGGGCGTCGAGGACGGTGCCGTGCTGACCCTGGTCGCCGGCTCCGAGGAGGAGCCGCCCAAGGTCTACGACGACATCGTCGAGGCGATGGCCGACGCCGTCGAGGCCCAGACCCTGCCGTGGGACGCGGCGTCGGCACGCCGCACCGGCCTGACCGCGGCGACACTGTTGCTCGCGCTCGGCGCACTGTCCCTGGCCCTGCAGCGACCCGACGTCGTCGCCGGTGCAGCGGCCGGAGTCGGAGCCGTCGTACTCCTCGCCGCGGCCGTCGTGCTCGCCCGGGTGCGCGAGGAGCACGCTGCGGCCGTGATCCTCGCCTGGCTCGGCGTCGGGTACGCCGCGGTCTGCGGCCTGACCGCAGCCCCCGCCGGAGCACTGCTCGAGCTGCCCCTGTCCCTGGCCGGGCTCGGCGCGCTCGTGGCCGGGCTGGTGGGGATGACCGGCCTGGTGCAGCAGCGCACCGCGATGGTCCCTGCGGTGGTGCTCGGCGCTGTCTGCGCCGCCGCGAGCGGGCTGCTGCTGGTCTCCGGCCTCGAGGCGGCGCACGTCTACACGGTGGCGCTGGTGCTGGTCGCCCTGGCCGGCAGCGTGCTGCCCTGGTTCGCGATCGGCTCGACCACGACCCGCGTCGACCAGGCGCACACGGCCGCGGACCTCACCGCGGACCCGGCCCAGATCGACCCTCGCGCCGTACGTCGAGACGCGCTCGCCGGCCATGAGCTGCTGCTCGCCATCACCGCCACCGTGGGCCTGTTGGTGCTGCTGGTGGCCCCGATGGCGGTCGGCCTCGGGGTCTCTGGCACCCTGCTCGCCGTGCTCACCGGTGTCGTGCTGATGCTCCGCACCCGCCAGTACCGCGTGCAGTCCGAGGTCGGTGCCGGGCTCGGCTTCGGGGTGGCCGGCATCGCCGCCGTCGTGGTCAGCATCCTGGTCCAGCACCCGGGCTGGCACGCGTCGGTGGCGCTCGTGCTGGCGGTGACCTCGACGGTCCTGCTGGTGCTCACCCTGGTGCCGCTGCCGCCCTCGGTACGTCGCGGACGGGTCGGCGATCTCGCCGAGCTGGTCGCACTCGTGGCACTGCCCACGCTGCTCGTGCTCGCCGTCGACGTGGTCGGGGCGGTCAGGGGATGAAGGATTCGTTGGACAACTCACGCACACATGGACGGGATCACATGAACAGGACAACGTTGGTGCACATTCGCAGGATGGCGGCCGTCGGCATGCTCGCCCTGGGGATGCTGCTGGTCGGCCTCGCGGCCCCGTCGCTGGCGGCGGTGGCGCAGGGCGACGCACTCGGTCACAGCTCCACCGCCTCGGACACCTCAGGCACCCAGACCGAGGAGCCCGGCGATTCCACCCGGGCGCTGCCGGCCGACGACCCGCCCGGCGGGCAGTGCGACCCGCTCAACGACGAGAACTGCGTCCCGCCCGGCATCTGCGTGCCCGAGGACTTCAACGGCGACGAGCCGGGCTGCGGCCAGCCGCCGGTCGAGGAGTGCCCCGACGGCGACTTCAACGGCGACCTGCCGGGTTGCGGTGAGCCGCCGGTCGAGGAGTGCCCCGACGGCGACTTCAACGGCGACCTGCCCGGTTGCGGTGAGCCGCCGGTCGAGGAGTGCCCCGACGGCGACTTCAACGGCGACCTGCCCGGTTGCGGCGAGCCCCCGGTCGAGGAGTGCCCCGACGGCGACTACAACGGGTCCGACCCCGGCTGCGGCGAGCCCCCGGCCGAGGAGTGCCCCGGTGGTGACTTCAACGGTGAGCTCCCTGGCTGCGGCTCCCCAGGCAACGGCGGCGGCAACGGCGGCGGCAACGGCGGCGGCAACGGCGGCGGCGGCGGCAACGGTGGCGGCAACGGCAACGGCGGCGGCACCGAGGCCGGTGGCGGCACCTCCAGCGGAGGCGCCTCCCCCGAGGGCTCGATCCCGGGCAGCGCGGCCAGCGGTGCGCTGGGCACGACGGCCTGCGGTGACCCGACCATCTGCGCCGACGTGGCGGCGACCTCGGCTCCGACGCGGGTCGCCCAGACCCTGCCCGAGACCGGCTCCCCGGCGCAGATGCAGCAGTTCGCGCTGCTCGGCCTCGGTCTGCTCGCCTCCGGTGGCACCCTGATGCGCCGCTCGCGCAGGCTCCCGCGCCACCGCGCCTGAGCACCCCCCGGGGCTGCGGCCCCGGGGGGATCACGGGGGACCAGAGCAGGACGAGACCGAGATGTTGGGGCCCAGATGTCGAGCAAGCGTGACCTCGTGGAGGCACACTCCTTCAACCGGCGACGCCTGGTCACGGCCTTCGTCAGTGGCGCACCGGGCGGCCGGGAGGTCGAGCCGGTGCGCTACGGCCGCACCCTCGTCGGAGGCATCGTGCTCGCGCTGCTGCTGGTCGCGGGCGCAGCCGTCTCGGGGTTCCTCAAGCCGACGGTGCCCAGCGACTGGCGGCGCGACAAGCTGGTGATCGGCAAGACCAGCGGAGCCCGGTTCGTCGCCTACCAGGACAAGCTCTACCCGGTCATCAACACCACCTCGGCTCGGCTGCTGCTCTCCAAGGACGGCGGCATGGACGTCGTCTTCGTCCCGGACGCCAAGATCGCGGCGGCCGAGCAGGGCCCCACGATCGGGATCCCGGGTGCACCCGACATCGTCCCGGAGCCCGCTGCGCTGGTGCCGAGCGGCTGGGGGGCCTGCACCGACGGGGACGGCGGCGTCCGGGTGAGCCTCCTGGACACTCCCGCCGTGACCGCCGCGACCGACGAGGCCCTGGTGGTCGAGTCCGGGGACCGCACCTGGGTGGTCACCGGAGAGCACCGGCACGCCTTGCCCGCGGGCAAGCAGCGAGACGCGGTGCTGCGCGCCCTCGGCCTGGCCGGGGAGCCGGTGCGCCCGGTGCCGGGGACCTGGCTGGACCTGGTCTCGCCCGGCGAGGACTTCGCGCCGTTCGCGGTGACCGACCAGGGCAGGCGCGTCCAGACCGGGGTGCCGGGTCTCGACCGCGTCGGCACCCCGCTCCTCGTCGACGGCAGGCCCTACCTGCTGGGGGCGGGCGGCCGGCTGGTCCAGCTCACCGACTTCGCGCACACGATCTACCGTTCCTCCGGTCCGGGCGCGCAGTACGACGAGCTCGAGGTCTCCGCCGCCGACGTCTCGAAGCTGCGGACCGCGAGCGGCGCCCCGCCGTACCCCAAGGACTGGCCGAGCACCCGCGTCCGCCCCTCCACCAGGCCCGACTCGCCCTGCCTGCTGCTCACCACCGGCACCGAGAGCGCCCCCGTGGTCGAGCTCGCTCGGCCGCGCGACGAGGTCACCTCGACCACCGGCGGAACCCTCACCCAGGAGGTGTCCCCGGGCCACGGAGCCCTGGTGCGCACCTCCACGGCCGGCGTCCTCGGCGCGGGCACCGTCTTCCTCGTCGACTCCACCGGCACCCGGTTCGCACTCGGCGACCGCAGTGGCGCCCGGGGCGCCCAGGTGGCGCTGGGCTACGCGGAGGAGCAGCCCCGGGCCGTCCCGAAGTCGTGGATGGACCTGTTCGTGGACGGGCCTTCGCTGAGCGCCCAGGCAGCCGGCCAGGCCTCGGGCGGGGCCGCCGGCAGTACGGCGGGCGGCTCACCGTGAGTGCCCGCCGCGGGACGGGTGCCCGTGCCCTGGTCCTGAGCCTGATCGCTGTTCCCGCCCTGCTGCTTCTCGGCCCGGCCCCTGCGGAGGCGGCCGAGTGCACCGTGGGCCGGACCCAGTACGTCTCCCAGGCCTCGCCCAACATCGTGGGCCTCGGCATCCCCCAGACCTGGCAGCTGGCCACCGGCAAGGGCGTCACGGTGGCCGTGGTCGACTCCGGGGTGGACGTCCGCAACCAGCACCTCGGCTCGGCCGTGCTGCCCGGGACCAGCTTCGTCGGCGGCGATCCCCGCGGCTGGTCCGACGACCTCGGCCACGGGACCGCCGTCGCGGGCATCGTCGGAGCGCGCTACCTCGGCCGCAAGTCGAGCCTGCTCGGGGTGGCGCCGGACGCCCGGATCCTGCCGGTGCGGGTCTTCCAGTACGAGCCCTCCCCGACCCAGCGGAACGTGCCGAACCCGCCCGACGTGGGCCTGATCGCCAAGGGTGTGCGCTGGGCCGTCGACCACGGCGCCGAGGTCATCAACGTCTCGATGAGCACCGACCGCAAGAACCCTGCGCTCCCGGCCCTCTTCGACGCCCTGCGCTACGCCCACCGCAAGGACGTCGTCGTCGTCGCCTCGGCCGGCAACAACGACTCGGGCGAGGTCCCCCGCACCGAGCCGCGCTATCCGGCTGCGGCCGACAACGTGATCGGGGTGGCCGCGAACAACGCCTCCGGGGTCGTCGACGCCTGGACCGTGCACGGACCGCACAACGACGTCGCCGCGCCCGGTCAGAACGTGCTGATCAGCTACTTCGCCAACGGTGACTGCGTGACCGGGGACCAGCCGTTCTCCAGCTGGGCGGCCGGCTTCGTCAGCGGGCTCGCCGCCCAGCTGCGCGAGCGCTTCCCCCAGGCCTCGGCCGAGGAGATCGCCTACCGGATCATGGCCTCGGCCGACCGTCCCCGACAGTCGGCTCGTGACGACCTCCAGGGCTGGGGCACGATCCAGCCCTACGAGGCGCTGACCATGACGCTCGACCCCACCCGGCCAGGACCGGCGATGCCGGGTGCTGCCCAGCGTCGTACGGCGCCACCCCAGCCGGCGGCGGTCAGCGCCGTGGCCGAGCGGGTCGACCCCCTCGCCGGCCCCCGCCGGGCCTCATTGTGGTGGGGACTGGCCGCGGCCGGCGCCGCTGCCGTGGCGACCGTGCTCCGCCCGCTGCTCGCCGCACGGCGCCGCCGTCGCCTGGGCGCCTGAGGGTCAGGCGTCCCCGAGGCCGGCGCGGACTCGATCCTGTGCGGCCCGGGCCTCGAGGTCCTCCTCGATGAACGCCGGGTCGTGGCGGGCATCGTCGCCGGCCTGCCGCAGGTGCTGCTGGACGTTGACACGAGCCGCGACCGCGCTCGGGTGGTCGTCGCGCCCCTCGAGAACGTCGGCCCAGGAGGTGTGGTGCAGGTCGACGCGCTGCTGCAACCGCTGCATCTCCGGACCGAGCTCGCCCTCGCGGGCCTGCCGCGCCCGCTCGCGCTCACGTAGGGCGCGCTCCTTCTCGAACTGCTGGTGCTCCTTGCGCAGGTCGGCGGCCATGGACCGCAGCGAGCTCACGGCCTCGCCGGTCTCCCGGCGGGCGTTCTCCAGTGCGGCGCGCAGCCGCGGGTCCGTCTCGACCACGGTGGTCCTCCTCGACTCGATGGACGTGCAGGGGGGGTTCTCGCTCAGCCGAAGCCCTGGTTCGAGGTGTCGTCCATGTGCCCGCCCGCCTCGGCGCTGCGGGCGACGTTGCCGAAGGCGAGCACGTTGTCGGCGACCTCGAGCCCCGCGTTGACGTACTTCAGCACCGCGACCACAGCGCGGACGGCGCTGGTGAGCTTCTCGATCGCGGTGATGCCGCGGTGGATCAGGCTGATGATCTTGCGCGCCTTGCCCGGCGCGCTGAGGGCGCCCTTCGCCCAGCCGAAGGGGCCGGCAGCCGCGTCGAGCAGGATCTCCTGGATCACCGAGTCGATGAAGTTGACCGTCGCCGCGACGACCTCGGCGGTGGCCTGGGCAACCTCGATCACGTGGGAGAGCTGCTCCTGGATGTGCTCGGAGGCCTCCTCCTGGCCGTCGTGCATGTCCGCGATGTCGCGCAGGCGCCGTTGCGCAGCCCGGGCGGCCGGACCGTCCCAGACTGCGGGCAGCTGGCCGGCCACCGCCCGGTAGTTCTCACCGACGGCGCCGAGGGCGGTGCCCACGTCGCCCCAGCCCTTCTGCATCGAGGAGACCGTGTCGAAGTCTCCGGCGATCGGCTCGAAGAGCGACTCGAGCAGTGACCACCCGGTCACCATGTCCACCGCCCAGTCGATCTTGCCGATCAAGAAGCCACAGTCGTCCTTGAGGCTCTCGATGTAGGCGCCCATCCCACCGTCGGGGGCACCCCCGCGAACCGCGGCGCTGGCGTCGACCGCCTCGTTGATCGTGCTCACTTCTTCGCCCAGTCCTGTGCGGAGGTGTCGACCGGCTCGTTCTCGTAGTCCTCGTAGTCCTCGATGTCGCTGTTGGTCTCGTGCAGCTGGTGCGCGTGGTCGGCCAGCGACTCGACGTTCCTGACCAGGTCGCCGGCCTCGTCGTACGCGCCGAGGTAGGTGCCCGCGGTGCCGAGGACGTCGTCGCGCTGCTGGTGCTCCACGGCGTCGGCATGGTGCTGGTCGGCGGCGGCCTGCGAGGCGGTGTCCCGAGCCTCGCTGGTGCTCTGCCCCTCGTCGCGGGCCTGGTGGTAGGCGTCGTCGAAGGCCTGCGCCCGCCGGTCCTCCATCTGGTCGTAGACGTGGCTCGAGGCGCGGTCGTCCACGTCCGCGAAGGCCTCGGCGTAGGCCTCCTGGGGCGAGTACCCCTGCTCGCGCAGGGCGAGGTACTCGCGCCGGTGACGCCAGTCGTTGACCGGGTCCGCGAGCCCGTCTCTCGCGGCGGACTGCGGGTCCGTCCACGGTGGCGACTCCGGGCCTGGCGGCGCCGTCACCACCTGGTCGAGCGGCGCCTTCATCCACGGCGGCAGCTTCGCCAGCCCGAACGCCGACTCGTCCCCGGGCTGGCCCGGGTCGCCGGCCTGGCTCTGGGGCGGCCCGCCGGGTGTGGTCTGCCCGCTCCCCGGGGCGACGTACGCCGGGAGCGCCACCTGGTCGCCGAAGACCTTCTCGAAGGTCTCATAGCTCGCCCGGTCCGAGGCGAGGTACCCGTCGCGGCAGTCGGCGAACGAGGAGCGCACCTTCTCGGCCACGGCGCCCGAGTCGCGCATCCCCTTCAGGGCGTGCTCGACCGTGGCCTCGTAGTCGCCGCGGAAGAGGCTGAGCACTCCGCGGAAGGCCTCGAACCGGCTGTTCGGCCCGCCGATGTAGGCCGCGGTCGACTGCACGTGCTCACCCTGGCGCCGCGCCACCTCGGCGGCCGCGACCAGGCTGTCGGGATCCACTTCGAACGCAACCATGGGTCCACCCCCGAGAGTCGTACCGGACGAATGTCATCTTTTCGCATATCCACCGTTCCCGCATGCCTACGGAGCAAACCGCCCGGACCGGGCCCGGCTGCGCAGCCAGCCCACCGTGATCAGCGGCCACAGCACCAGTGCCGCCAGCCCGCCGAGGAGGGTGAGCGTGGAGATCTCCGAGGTGGTCCGAAGATCGCCGTCCTGCCGGTAGACCTCGAGGCGGTCGCCGGTCTCCGGTCGGTTCCACCGGTAGTCCAGGGGGACCCGGCCCTGGCTGCCGTCGGGGAGCGAGACCACGGCCACCGAGCCGGTCAACCCGAGCCGGGGGCGGGTCACCCGGGCCCGGTCGTAGCCGGTGACCACCGCCTTCTCGACGCGGGTGCCGGCGGGCACGGTGTGCGCCTCGACGTACGCCGCGACGGGGGCGACGCCGGTCAGCAGGACCAGGACCGTGACCCCCAGCAGTGCTCCGTACGGCCTGCGGCGACGGCCGCGGCGGGTTGTGGACGGGGAGAAAGTGGGGAGTGGCTCGCTCACGCGGCCCACGCTAGTGCCGGACGGGCGTCAGGGACCTGCGGGGACCTTGGTTCAATGGGGACATGAGTGACTCCGGCGCTGCGCCACGTCCCCGACAGCTCACCGTCGCCGGGGGGTTCGTCGTCGCGGGGTCCCTGTTCCTGCTGCTCTCGATCTTCGACAGCCTGGCCACCCTGGACTCGGTGGACATGAGGGCCGAGGTCGAGCGGGTGCTGTCCTCCCCCAGCGGGCAGGGTCTGGGCCTGACGGTGTCGCAGGCGCTCACCTGGATGCGGGTCGGGCTCCAGGTGGCCGCGGTCTGTGCCGCCGCCGCCCTGGTCCTCGGTGTCTTCGTGCTGCGCCGGCACAGCGGTGCCCGCCTGGCACTGGGCGTCGTCGCGGTCCCGATCCTGCTGACCGCGCCGCTGTCCGGAGGGCTGCTCGGCGTCGCCGTAGCCGTCGCCACCGCCACCTTGTGGAGTGGGCCCGCCCGGGACTGGTTCGCGGGCCGCCCGGTCCGGGAGAGCGCGCCGCTGTTCCGCCGAGGCGAGGCGCGCAAGGACTCCCCGAGCAGGCCGGACTCCGCGCCGCCGGCACCGCCGGTCTCCGCGGAACCGCCCCGTGAGCCGCAGGCGCCCCCGCCCGTGGTGGCACCGCTCTCGACCGGCCGACCCTCCCAGGCCCCGCCCCAGACGCCGGGCTTCGGTGCCGCCCCCGTGCAGGCGCAGCTCCCGCAGAACGTGGGCCCGCCCCCGGCCTACCAGCCGACGGTTGCGCCGGCGGTGCCCGGGCTGGTCCGGCTGGCCTGCCTGCTGACCTGGGCGTTCTCCGGCCTCGTCGCGATGCTGTACGTCGGGGTGCTCGTGTTCCTGGTCCTGGACCAGGAACGGCTCGTGAACCTGCTGCTGGACTCCCCGGCGTGGACCCAGGCCGGGCTCGACCGCGACCTGCTCGTGCCGGTGCTCTGGCTCGGTTGCCTGATGTTCCTGGGCTGGGCGCTGGGTGCGATGGCGCTCGCCTGGCTCACCTGGCGCCGGCACAACTGGGCGCGCTACCTGCTCGTCGTCAGCAGCGCGATGGCGCTCGTCGCCGGAGCCTTCGCCTTCCCGGTCGGGCTGGTCCACCAGGTGGCCTGCGTCGCGGTGATCGTGATGCTCGTGAGCTCGTCGGCGCGCGCGTGGTTCGCGCTGCCGGCCGCCCCTGCGCAGTCCTACCCTCCGACGTACCCGCCGGGTCCGCCCAGCGGACCGCCGGCCGCCCCTCCGGTCGCGCCACCGCCTCCCGCAGGTGGCCCCGGTGAGGACAAGCCGCCGGTCTGGTAGCCGCTCAGCCGGCGTGCAGGTCGGCTGAGCGCAGCCGGGCGATGCCCTCGTCGAGGACGTCGCGCTCCTTGCAGAAGGCCCACCGGACCAGGTGCCGGCCCTCCTGCGAGCCCTCCTCGTAGAAGGCCTGGGAGGGGATCGCCACCACCTTCGCCTGCTGGGCCAGAGCGTGGCAGAACGCCGTCGCGTCGGTGTGGCCGAAGGCCGAGACGTCGGTGGTGGTGAAGTAGGTGCCCTGCGGCACGTGCACCTCCAGGCCCAGTGAGTGCAGTGCCTCGCACAGGTGGTCGCGGCGTACGGCGAGGTCCTCGCGCAGGCGCTCGTGGAAGCCGCCCTCGTGGTCGAGCGCGTGCGCGATCGCGGGCTGGAGGGGTGCGCCGGAGGAGTAGGACAGCCAGTTCTTCGCGCCCTCGACGGCTGCGACCAGGTCGGTGGGTCCGGTCGCCCAGCCGATCTTCCAGCCGGTGAGGGAGAAGGTCTTGCCCGAGCTGGAGATGCTCAGGGTGCGCTCGAACATGCCCGGCAAGGTGGCGATCGGCACGTGCGCGAGGCCGTCGAAGGTGAGGTGCTCGTAGACCTCGTCGGTGACCACGACGAGGTCGTGTCGGCGGGCCACGTCGGCGACGTCGGCCAGCTCCTGGGCGTCGAGGACCCGTCCCGTGGGGTTGTGCGGCGTGTTCAGCAGGATCATCCGGGTCCGTTCGCCGACGGCGGCCTCCAGTGCGGCGGCCTCGAGCCGGTAGGCCGGAGCACGCAGGGTCACCGGCCGGCGCCGGGCCCCGGCGAACTGGATCATCGCCCGGTAGCTGTCGTAGAACGGCTCGCAGACGAGCACCTCGTCGCCGGGGTCGAGCAGCCCGAGCATGGCCCCGGCGATCGCCTCGGTCGCCCCCGTGGTCACCACCACGTTGGCCGGCTCCAGCTCCAGGCCGTAGTGGCGCCGCTGGTGCCGGACCACGGCCTCGACCAGCTCCGGCGCCCCGTGGCCGGGTGGGTACTGGTTGCGTCCCGCGCGCATCGCCGCGACGGCCACCTCGACCACCGCCTCCGGGCCGCTGAGGTCGGGGAAGCCCTGGCCCAGGTTGACCGAGCCGGTGCGCACGGCGAGCGCCGACATCTCGGCGAAGATCGTGCTGCCGACGCCCTGCAGCCGCGCTGCCTGCCTGCTCCCGTGTGCGCTCACGCCTGCGAACCTAACGGCTCGGCCGCTGAGCCTGCCCGTTCCGGTCGGGCGGTTCGCCCTGATCGGTGACAATGGCCCCATGTCGCACACCCGGAGGCGCGGCCGCCACCTGACCTGGTGGGCCGGCATCGCGATGATCCTCGCCGGCGTCGGCCTGCTCGGCTATGTCGCCTGGCAGTTCTGGGGCACCAACTGGCTCTCCCACCGCAAGCAGGACCAGGTCGCCGGAGCACTGCAGCAGCAGTGGGTGGCGGGCGGGATCCGGCTGGAGCCGGAGTACGTCCCCCGCGGCAAGGCCTCCGCGCTGATCCGGATCCCCAGGTTCGGCAAGCAGTACGTCGTACCGGTGCTCGAGGGGACCAGCGACGCGGCGCTCGCCCAGGGCTATGCCCACTTCGAGAAGAGCGCCGACCCCGGTCAGGTCGGCAACTACGCCCTCGCCGCGCACCGCGTCACCCACGGGGAGCCGTTGCGCCGGATGCCGGAGATGCGGCCCGGCGACGAGGTGATCGTGGAGACGAGCGGCGCCACCTACACCTACGAGCTCGACACGGACCCGAACGCCCTGGTGATCCCGTTCACCGGCGTGTGGGTGCTCGACCCGCTGCCCCGCAACCCCGCGCCCGGCGGGGCACAGCCGGCCCAACGCCCTGGACAGCGGCTGATCACCCTGACCACCTGCTCGGAGCTGTTCCACACCGACGACCGGATGATCGCCTTCGGGCACCTCGTCACCGTGGAGAAGAAGGAGCGGTAGCCTCCGCCGCATGAGTGACCCGAGCCTCGCCCGCGACGTCGATGCCTGCTGCCGCCTGACCGGGGAGTTCACGCTCCGCTCGGGCCAGGTCGCCCAGGAGTACTTCGACAAGTACCTCTTCGAGGCCGACCCGGCCCTGCTCGCGCGGGTCGTCGACCAGATGGTCGCCCTGGTCCCCGAGGGCACCGAGCTCCTCGGCGGCCTCGAGCTGGGCGGGGTGCCGATCGCGACCGTGCTCAGCGCCCGGACCGGCACGCCCGCGTTGTTCGTGCGCAAGCAGGCCAAGGAGTACGGCACCTGCAAGCTGGCCGAGGGCCCGGACGTGGCCGGGAGGAGGGTCACGCTGATCGAGGACGTGATCACCACCGGCGGCGCCGTACGGGACGCGACGCAGGCGCTGCGGGCGGCGGGTGCGGTCGTGGAGACGGTGGTGTGTGCCATCGATCGCAGCCCCGAGGGCACCAACCCGCTGGCCGACGTCGGCCTCGAGGTGCGCCCGGTCCTGACCAAGGCGCAGCTGGACGCGGCGCGCGGCTGACCGCCGTCAGGAGGTGGTGCTGGCCTGGCGACGGTGGCGCCACCACTCCCAGGCGATCGGCAGCACCGAGAGGGCCAGGATCACGATCACGGCCTTGTCGATGTTCTCGCCCAGTGAGGGGAACGCCTGTCCCAGGAAGTACCCCATCAGGGTGATCGACAGCACCCACGCGGCGGCGCCGACGGCGCTCCAGACCACGAACCGGTGCCGCTGCATCCGGGTCACCCCGGCCACCACGGTGATGTAGGTCCGCACGAACGGCACGAACCGACCGATGACCAGGGCCTTGCTGCCGTGCTTGTCGAAGAAGGCGTTGGTCTGGTCGAAGTACTTGCGCTTCAGGATCCGGCCGTCCCGCTCGTACAGCGGGGTCCCGATGTAGCGGCCTATCTCGTAGCCGACCACGTTGCCCGCGAACGCGGCCCCGAAGAGCAGCGTCATCGCGAAGACGAGGTCGGTGGCCGCGGGGCCCGGCACGATGTCGTCCCGGCTGGAGACGAACAGCCCGACGGCGAACAGCAAGGTGTCCCCGGGCAGGAACGGGAAGAACAGCCCGCACTCCACGAGCACGATCAGGAGGCACACCCAGAGGAACCACGGACCGAACTGGTCGAGCAGCCAGTTCGGGTCCATCCACTTGATGCCGAACAACAGTGGTTGCAGGCCAGTCACGTCCGTGAGGGTATCGGTGCCTGCCTGACTGCCCGCTGACCCGGCCTAGTCTGAGCGTCGTGGACGAGGCAGACGAGGAACAGCGGGCGCCCTACGACCCGATGCCGCACGGCCCGGTGGAGGTGGGCGTGGGGCCGTGGCCCGGGACGCCGCCGGAGGGTGTGGAGTACGACGCCACGCTGCTCGCCGAGGGCGACCGGCGCAACGTCGTGGACCGCTACCGGTACTGGACCCTCGAGGCGATCGTGGCCGACCTCGACACCCGCCGCCACGACTTCCACGTGGCGATCGAGAACTGGCAGCACGACTTCAACATCGGCACGATCGTGCGCACGGCCAACGCGTTCCTCGCCCGCGAGGTGCACATCGTCGGCAAGCGCCGCTGGAACCGGCGCGGAGCGATGGTGACCGACCGCTACCAGCACGTGCGGCACCACGAGACGGCCGCCGGCCTGGCCTCCCACCTGCATGCGGCGGGGGTCCGGCTGATGGGCGTGGACAACCTGCCGGGCTCGGAGCGGCTGGAGGAGTGGGACATGCCGCGCTCGGTGTGCTTGCTGTTCGGGCAGGAGGGACCCGGTCTGTCCGAGGGAGCGCGCGAGGTCTGCGACGGCACCTTCTCGATCGCGCAGTTCGGCTCGACCCGGTCGATCAACGCCTCGGCCGCCGCCGCGATCGCGATGCACACCTGGGTCACCCGGCACGCCGACCTCGGCACCGCGTGGCGGGGCTGAGCCGCCGGGACGGCGTACTAGCTGGTGCGAGCCAGGCAGCGCACGAAGCGGTCCCCGGCGGCCCAGCCCTCGCGGCTCGGCGGCTGCCAGTAGCCCACGGCGCCCTTCATCAGGGTGCGGCAACGCTCCCGGGCCACGGAGGTGAACGCCCGGCCCGGGTAGCCCTTGCCCTTGGGGGCGAAGACGGCCTCCACCCGGAACGCGTGCCGCCTGGCGCAGGAGATGTCGGCACCCTTGTTGGTCTGGCACACGCGCAGCTGCTCGGGAAGGCCCTTGCCCAGCAGCGGTGTGGTCTTCGGGAGCGGGACCAGCTCGCGACCGCTGCGGGCGATCGCGTCGCAGCGGACCCAGCGCGCCCCGCGCTCGAGCTGGGCGGCACTGGGGGTGAAGAACACCCAGGTCAGCAGCGAGGTGGCCCGCAGCGCGGGCGTGCCGCCGACGAGCCGCCGGAAGGCCGGCTCGCAGACCTTGCGCGCCACCGCCCGACGTCGCGACACCGGGGTCTCCGCGGCGAGTGCTGCGCCGACGAGGCCGGCGTGGATGACCAGGCTGGTGTGCGGCTTGCGGCAGGCCACCTTCGCCACCGTGGCGGTCGGGGCCACTGGAGCCTTCGACTGCACGTAGCCCATCTGGTGGCACTCCCCGGCGCGCGGCAGCTCGAAGCGCGGGTCCGGTGTGGGCTTCGGCGAGGCGCTTCCGGAGCCGGAGCCCGTCGAGCCCGCCGCCCCCTTGGCCTTCTCCGGCGAGGACCCGCCGCACGCACTCAGCACCAGCCCGAGGAGCAGGCCGACGACCAGGACGCGGACGGCCACGTGGGGGGTGGGAAGGGCGCGCGAGGTCATGTCGCTCCGGGTCAGGTACGGCGGTGGGCAGCCTGATCCTGCCACGCGGCACCCCGCCGTGGTTCCACTAGTGTTGGGGCAGCCAGCCATCGTGCCCTGAGGAGCCGTTCGCCATGCCCATTGCCACCCCCGAGAAGTACGCCGAGATGCTCGACACCGCGAAGGCGAAGTCCTTCGCCTTCCCCGCCATCAACGTCTCGTCCTCCCAGACCCTCAACGCCGCCCTCGCCGGTTTCGCCGAGGCCGGCAGCGACGGGATCATCCAGGTCTCCACCGGCGGGGCGGAGTATCTCTCCGGTCCCACGGTCAAGGACATGGTCACCGGCTCGGTCGCGTTCGCCGCCTATGCCGCCGAGGTCGCCAAGAACTACCCCGTGAACATCGCGCTGCACACCGACCACTGCCCCAAGGACAAGCTCGACGGCTTCGTGCGCCCGCTGCTCGAGATCTCCGCCGAGCGCGTGGCCCGCGGGGAGGCGCCGCTGTTCCAGTCGCACATGTGGGACGGCTCGGCGGTGGAGCTGGAGGAGAACCTCCAGATCGCCCAGGAGCTGCTGGCCAAGGCCGCTGCGGCCCACATCGTCCTCGAGGTCGAGATCGGCGTGGTCGGCGGTGAGGAGGACGGCGTCGAGGGCGGCTCCGGCGACAAGCTCTACAGCACTCCCGAGGACGCCCTGGCGACCGTGGAGGCGCTGGGCACCGGTGAGAACGGCCGCTACATGACCGCGCTCACCTTCGGCAACGTGCACGGCGTCTACAAGCCCGGCAACGTCAAGCTCCGCCCGGAGATCCTCAAGACCGCCCAGGAGGCGGTCGTGGAGAAGCTGGGCCTGCCTGCGGGCTCGCTGCCCTTCGACCTGGTCTTCCACGGCGGCTCGGGCTCGTTGGCCTCGGAGATCGCCGCGGCCTGCGACTACGGCGTGATCAAGATGAACGTCGACACCGACACCCAGTACGCCTTCACCCGCCCCGTCGCCGCGCACATGTTCTCCAACTACGACGGCGTCTTGAAGGTCGACGGCGAGGTCGGCAACAAGAAGCAGTACGACCCCCGTGCCTGGGGCAAGGCCGGCGAGGCCGGGATGGCCGCCCGCGTCCTCGAGGCCTGCGCCAACCTGCGCAGCACGGGTCACACCATCGGCTGAGCCCCGCCGCCGCGGGGTCCTGACCGGACATTTCGCTTGTAACGCGGTGTTCGTGCTGCTGCGCATGCCGCCGGCACGCCATGAAGCAGCACGAACACCGCGTTACAAGCAACGGGTGGGGCCACGGCGCGCCGGCTGACCCGCACGCGTCCACAGGTCGCGAGACGGCGTACGACGGACACAGGCTCCGACTCGCGCCGAGCGACCGGGTCGGCACCCGACGACGGTGTCCCCATGCGACCTCAACTCCGGGCCCGGGCGGCCAGCCAGGGCGGTCTGATCACTCGTGCGCAGGCGATTGCGGCGGGATATCGCATCGGCGAGATCCGTCGACTGACCCGCGACGGCGGCCCGTGGGTGCTGGTGCGGCGCGGGGTGTACGCCGAGCGCGAGCTCTGGGAGGCGACCGACGACAGGACCAGACTGTCGCTGCGGGACAGGGCGGCTCACCTCACGATGACGGCCCCGCACCTGATGAGCCATGACTCTGCGGCCCGAGCCTGGACCCTCCCGCACCTGCGAGCCTCCACCCCGCTGGTCCACGTCACCCGTTTCGGCGTCAACGGGTCCCGCACGGATGACGGGGTCAAGCACCACCTCACCCGGCTGGGGCTGTTGCAGGCCGAGGTGCTCGACGGCGTACGGACCACTGGCCTGGCGCGCACTGCGCTCGACCTCGCGCGCGAGCACGGCTTCGTCCACGGGGTGGTCGCCTGTGATGCGGCGCTCGATCGGGGGGTGTCGCTCGCCGAACTGGAGGCCGAGCTCGCCCTGATGACCTACTGGCCGGGCGTGACCCGCGCCCGGGCGGCGCTCGCGGCCGCGGACGGAGGAGCCGAGTCGCCGGGAGAGTCGCTGACTCGCCTGCTGCTGCTCGAGCTGGGCCTGGGTGAGCCCGAGACGCAGTTCCCCATCCAGGTCGGTGACCGCGTGTACTGGGCCGACCTCCGTCTGGGGTGTCACCTGGTGGAGTTCGACGGTGAGCTCAAGGTGGTGCCCGTTGCCGAGGGCGGACTCGCGAGGAGACCCGCCCATGAGGTCCTGTGGGAGGAGCGTCGGCGTCAGGTCGCCATCTGCGGCGAGGGTCTGGGGATGTCCCGGGTGGCGTGGGCGGACCTCTTCGGCGTACGGCGCGAGCAGACCAAGCGCCGTCTCGAGGCGGAGTACGCCGTCACCGCTGCCCGCTTCGGCCACGTGCTCCCGCCGCACCTCGCCGCTTTCGCCGCCCGGGTCCGGGGCCGGGGGGCCAGTCCTCGTCGCCGGATGGCGTGACCCTGCCCCGCCCCTGCCGCCCTCCCCCTGCCCCGCCCCTGCCCCCGCCCCTGCCCCTGACGCAATGCCGCATTTCGCTTGTAACGCGGTGTTCGTGCTGCTGCGCATGCCGCCGGCACCCCAGAAAGCAGCACGAACACCGCGTTACAAGCCGCCCGCGGCCCCGACCCACCGGGCCGTTACCCCCCGGTGCCCCCCAGCAGGGGAGGATTGGGTCCATGACCGACTCCTTCACCGGGCGCGACCTGATCGCCGGCCCGCCTCCGACCTTGCTCCCCACCGACCCCGCCGCCCAGGAGCTGGGCGCCGGCACCGACCCCGCGGACGTCGTACGCCGTCACCCCGAGTCGCCGCTGGCCTGGGCGACCCTGGCCGAGAACGCCCTGGCCGACGACGCCGTCGACGACGTGACCGCCTACGCCTACGCCCGCGTCGGCTACCACCGCAGCCTGGACTCGCTGCGCCGCAACGGCTGGAAGGGCCACGGGCCGGTGCCGTGGGAGCACGAGCCCAACCGCGGTTTCCTGCGTGCCCTGGCGGCGCTGACCGAGGCCGCCGACCGGATCGGGGAGAGCGCCGAGCGCGAGCGGTGCGACACCTTCCTGCGCGACTCCAGCCCGGAGGCGCATGCCGCGCTGCGCTGAGTACCCGGCACGGGGTCCCGGGGAGGTGAGACCGCGCTCACATCGGTCTAGAGTGCCGTGCCATGACAGAAACCCGCTCGGGCGGAACTGACAGCGCCCCGCCGACCAACAAGGCCCTCCTCGTCCTCGCGGGGGTGCTGCTCGCACTGCCCGTGATCGCGCTCCTCTGGGTGAGCAGCTACAACCGCGAGACCCCGCGGCTGTGGGGGTTCCCGTTCTTCTTCTGGTACCAGTTCCTCTGGGTCTTCTTGTGCGCCGGGCTCACCTACGCCGCGCACCGGCTCGTGCTCGCGGCCCGCAAGCCGGGGCCGGGCACGACCGGCAACGCCGCCCCCGTGGACCGGGAGGGTGAGCGATGAGCCCCCTCCTGACCCCCCTGGCCGCCGGTGGTGTCAACGGGATCGCTCTGGCAGTGCTGATCCTGCTCTTCGCCGTGGTCACGGTGCTCGGCTTCATGGCCACCCGCTTCAAGAAGGGCGACACCCTCGACTCGCTCGACGAGTGGGGGCTGGGGGGTCGCAAGTTCGGCACCTGGGTGACCTGGTTCCTGCTCGGCGGCGACCTCTACACGGCGTACACGTTCATCGCGGTCCCGGCGGCGATGTTCGCGCTGGGCTCGGTCGCCGGCTTCTTCGCGGTGCCCTACACGATCATCCTCTACCCGATCATCTTCGTCTTCATGGCGCGGCTGTGGTCGGTCAGCCACCGGCACGGCTACGTCACCACCGCCGACTTCGTCCGGGGACGCTACGACTCCCGCGTGCTCTCCCTCGCGGTCGCCGTGACCGGCTTCCTCGCGACGATGCCCTACATCGCGCTCCAGCTCGTCGGCATCCAGGCCGTCCTCGACGTGGTCGGCCTCGGCGGCGGCCAGAACTGGCTGGCCAAGGACGCCCCCCTGCTGATCGCGTTCGTGGTGCTGGCCGCCTACACCTACACCTCGGGACTGCGTGCGCCCGCGGTGATCGCGTTCGTCAAGGACGCGCTGATCTACCTGGTGATCATCGTCGCGGTGATCTACCTGCCCACGAAGTTCGGTGGCTGGGAGGCGATCTTCGGTGCCGCCGCGGACAAGATGTCGACCACCAACGAGGCGACGGGCAAGCCCAACGGCGCCTTCATCCCCGGCGACGGGCAGATGTGGGCCTACGCCTCACTCGCGCTCGGGTCGGCGATGGCGCTGTTCATGTACCCGCACTCGGTCACTGCGACCCTCTCCTCGGAGAGCCGTACGACGATCCGGCGCAACGCCTCGATCCTGCCGGCGTACTCCTTCGTGCTGGGCCTGCTCGCCCTGCTCGGCTGGGTCGCGATCGCGGCGGGGACGAACCCGGTCGGGGTGGACGGGAAGCCCAACCCGCAGCTGGTGATCCCGCAGCTCTTCGAGGACTCCTTCCCGGCCTGGTTCGCCGGCGTGGCCTTCGCCGCGGTGGCCATCGGCGCGCTGGTGCCTGCGGCGATCATGTCGATCGCGGCGGCCAACACCTTCACCCGCAACATCTACAAGGAGTGGATCAAGCCGGACGCCACCAACGCCGAGGAGGCGCGGATCTCCAAGCTGGCCTCACTCGGGGTCAAGGCGTTCGCACTGGTCTTCGTGCTCACCCTGGACAAGCAGAACGCGATCAACTTCCAGCTCCTGGGCGGAATCTGGATCCTGCAGACGTTCCCCGCGATCGTGTTCAGCCTCTACACCCGCTGGTTCCACAAGTGGGCGCTGCTCGCCGGCTGGGCGGTCGGCATGGTCTACGGCACCATCGAGGCCTACAACGTGCTCAACCCGGTGACCGGGAAGCACTTCGGCGGCTCGCTGGACCTGATCCCCGGCATCGGGCAGATGGGCTACATCGCGATGACCGCGTTCGTGGCCAACCTGGTGGTGGCCGTCGTGGGCTCGGCCGTGCTGAACGCGATGAAGGTGCGCAACGGCTCCGACGAGACCACGCCCGGCGACTACTTCGCCGACCAGGGCGACCCCCGAGTGGAGAAGGACAAGGCGATGCGCGAGCAGACCGGCGGTCAGGGAACGATCATCGAGTAGGCACCCGGCTCGAGGTGCCAGGACCGGCGCCTCTCCGGGCCCTCGACCTCGCCGTCGGCGGAGAGCCAGAAGTCCTCTCCGCTGACGGTGACCTGGCGGGCACGCACCGAGTGCACGTCGGTGCGCTCCTCGTGGTCGCCCCGGCGCAGCTGCCACACGTAGCTGAAACGCTCGAGCGGGCCGGTCGCGAAGGAGATCATCACATCGAGCCGGCCGTCCCCGGGATCGGCGTCGGGGGTCAGCTCGGTGCCGCCGCCGACGCTGGAGCCGTTGCCGATCGCGACCATCAAGACGTGCCGGTCCATGTCGCACACCGTCTCGCCGTCCACCTCCACCCGCAGGCGCACGAACGGGGGGCGCACCGCGGCGAGCAGCGCCCCCACGGGGTAGCCCAGGATGCCGATCCCGAGCGGTCCGAGCCGCTCCTTCCAGCGGGCACCACGGCGGCTGGCCTGGGCGCTGGCACCGGCGTGGACGCCGTTGACCACGACGCCGCCGAGCTCGTCGACGATCAGGTCCATCGAGCGGGTCTTGCCGCCGACCAGGGCGGCCGCTGCCTCGTCGGGCTCCAGGGGGATGCCGAGCGCGCGGGCGAAGTCGTTGCCGGTGCCCAGCGGGATCAGGCCCAGGGTCTGCTCGGCGAGCTCGTGACGGCGGTGCAGCGCCTTGACCACGGCGTGCAGGCTGCCGTCACCGCCGGCGACGACGATCGGCCGGGATCCCGCGCGGTGCAGCACACCGTCGAGCTCGCCGGGGTTGCTGGTGCGCGCGACCTCGACGTCGGCGTGCTCGCGCAGGACAGCGAGAGCCGCCTCGAGGGCCTCCTGCTGCCCGCCGCCCGCATCGGTGTTGGTGATCAGCAAGAGGGGGTCCACCGGGTCAGGGTAGTGGCCGGCTCGCTCCGCACTACGATGTGGTCGCGGCCGGACCGCCTCCACGGCGTCCCCGGAAGCCGGAGACCACCCACAGCCCATGTCGCGTCGCGTCGGCTCCACCTCGTCCCGGGGGTGGGTCGAGGCGTCTGAGGAGGAACATGCCAGCCATCGTCGTGCTCGGCGCCCAGTGGGGCGACGAGGGCAAGGGCAAGGCCACCGACCAGCTCACCACCGAGGACGCGATCGACTTCTGCGTGCGCACCAGCGGTGGGCACAACGCCGGTCACACGATCGTGGTCAAGGGCGAGAAGTTCGCCACGCACCTCCTCCCGAGCGGCATCCTCACCCCCGGCTGCACCTCGGTGATCGCCAACGGGGTGGTGGTCTCGCCGGAGGCGCTGTTCCGCGAGCTCGACGCGCTGCTCGCGCGCGACGTCGACATGGGCCGCCTCGTGGTCAGCTCCAACGCCCACGTGATCGCCTCCTACCACTCCACGGTCGACAAGGTCACCGAGCGCTTCCTGGGCAAGAACAAGATCGGTACGACGGGGCGCGGCATCGGCCCGGCGTACGCCGACAAGATCAACCGGGTCGGCATCCGGATCGCGGACCTCTTCGACGAGAAGATCCTCAACGACAAGGTCGAGGCCTCGCTCGAGGTGAAGAACCACCTGTTGACCAAGGTCTACAACCGCCGCGCGATCACGGTCGAGGAGATCGTCGAGGAACTGCTCGGCTACGCCGAACGGCTGCGCCCGATGGTCGCCGACACCTCGCTGATGCTCAACCGGGCGCTCGACGAGGGCCGGACGGTGCTCTTCGAGGGTGCCCAGGCCACCATGCTCGACGTCGACCACGGCACCTACCCCTTCGTGACCAGCAGCAGCCCGGTCTCCGGTGGGGTCTGCGTCGGAGCCGGCGTCGGCCCGAAGCGGATCGACCGGATCATCGGGGTGATCAAGGCCTACACCACCCGCGTGGGGTCGGGTCCGTTCCCGACCGAGCTCTTCGACGACGACGGCGCGAAGCTGTGGGAGATCGGCGGCGAGGTCGGGGTCTCCACCGGTCGCGACCGCCGCTGCGGGTGGTACGACGCCGTGGTGGCCCGCTACGCCGCCCGGGTCAACGGCCTCACCGAGTTCTTTCTGACCAAGCTCGACGTGCTCAGCAGCTGGGAGCAGGTCCCGGTGTGCGTGGCCTACGACATCGACGGCACCCGGCACGACGAGATGCCGATGACCCAGTCGGAGTTCCACCGCGCCGTGCCCGTCTACGAGACCCTGCCCGGCTGGGGCGAGGACATCTCCGGGTGTCGCAGCTTCGGGGACCTCCCCGCCAACGCGCAGGCCTACGTGCGCGCCCTCGAGGAGATGTCCGGCGCGCCGTTCTGGGCGGTCGGTGTCGGCCCGGGCCGCGAGCAGACCGTCGTGGTGCGCTGAGCCGTCCGCGGCACTCGGTTCGGGCCGACTGTGGACGGGAGCCGCCTCGACCGGCTGGACTGCACCTCACTGCCCTTCCCTGCAGACGGCCGACCGGTCGCCCTGCGCCGCCTCGAAAGGACCCCTGCATGAGCAAGCGCGAGATCGCCGGACTGTCGGTCGTGATCACCGGAGCCGCCCGCGGCATCGGGGAGGCCACCGCCGAGCTGCTGGTGGCCCAGGGCGCCCGGGTCGCGCTGGGGGACCGCGACGCCGACCTGGTGGCCGCGGTCGCAGCACGGCTGGGAGGAGCAGCGGTGGCGGCGCCGCTCGACGTGACCAGCGCCTCGTCGTGGCGAGACTTCCTGGTGGCGACCGCCGAGGTCGGGCCGGTCGACGTGCTCGTGAACAACGCCGGGATCATGCCGCTCGGCTCGGTGCTCAAGGAGCCCGACGAGGTCGCCCGCGCGATCATCGACGTCAACGTGCACGGCATCATCAACGGCACCAAGGCCGTCGGCCCCGGCATGGTCGAGCGGGGTCGGGGCCACATCGTCAACGTCGCCTCGGCCGTAGGTCGGATCGCGGTCGCGGACGGTGCGACGTACTCCGCCTCGAAGTTCGCCGCGGTCGGCTTCAGCGAGGCGACCCGGGCCGAGCTCAAGCCCCACGGCATCGAGGTGAGCGTGGTGCTGCCGACGATCGTGCGCACCGAGCTCGCCGCAGGCGTGGCGGCGACCCGCGGCGTCAAGCCGGTCACCGCCGAGGACGTCGCCGAGGTGATCGCCTCGGCCATCCGCCGCCCGCGCGCCGAGCTGTGGGTGCCGCAGTGGGTGCAGGCGATGACCCGGACCACGAGCCTGCTGCCGCGCGCGCTGCAGGAGGCGATCGCCCGGGCGTTCAAGGCCGACCAGGTGCTCGCCAGCGCCGACCACGTCGCACGCGCGGCCTACGAGGCCAAGGTGCGCCCGCCCGTGGCCTGAGTGCCCGCTGGCCGAGTGCCGGACCGTGGCCGCCGGTCGGCCGCCGATAGGATCGCGCAACGTGAGGACCCTCGTCATCGGCCCCGGTGGGCGTGAGCACGCGCTCGCGCTCGCGCTCTCGCGCGATCCGTCCGTCACCGAGGTGCACGCCGCCCCCGGAAACCCGGGGATGGCCGGGTGCGCCACCCTGCACGACGTCGACGCGATGGACGGCGAGGCCGTGGCCGCGCTGGCCGAGTCGGTCGGTGCCGACCTCGTCGTGGTCGGTCCCGAGGCCCCGCTCGTCGCGGGGGTGGCCGACGCCGTGCGTGCGCGGGGAATCAGCTGCTTCGGTCCGTCCCGGGAGGCCGCACAGCTCGAGGGCTCCAAGGCCTTCGCCAAGGACGTGATGGCCGTCGCCGAGGTGCCGACCGCGATGGCGCACGTGTGCTCGACGGCCGCCGAGGTCGAGGCGGCGCTGGACGCCTTCGGTCCGCCGTACGTCGTCAAGGACGACGGCCTCGCGGCCGGCAAGGGCGTCGTGGTCACCGACGACCGGGCCGCCGCCGCAGCCCATGCAGCCGCGTGCGAGCGGGTGGTGATCGAGGAGTTCCTCGACGGTCCCGAGGTCTCGCTGTTCGCGGTCACCGACGGGGCCACCGTCTACCCGCTCCAGCCGGCGCAGGACTTCAAGCGGATCTTCGACGGCGACCTCGGGCCCAACACCGGTGGCATGGGCGCCTACACACCGCTGCCGTGGGCGCCCGAAGACCTCGTCGAGGAGGTCCGGCTGCGGGTGCTCGAGCCCACCGTCACCGAGATGGCCCGCCGGGGTGCGCCCTTCGCGGGGCTGCTCTACGCCGGCCTGGCCCTGACCTCGCGCGGGGTCCGGGTGATCGAGTTCAACGCCCGCTTCGGCGACCCGGAGACCCAGGCGCTGATGACGCTGCTCGACTCCCCGCTCGGCGTACTCCTCAAGGCCGCGGCCGACGGTGTCCTGCACGAGGTCGACGCGCCCCGTTGGAGGTCAGGAGCCGCCGTGGCGGTGGTGATGGCCAGCGCCGGCTATCCCGAGTCCTCCCGCAAGGGCGACGTCATCGTCGGCACCGAGACCCTCGCGCCGGAGCCGGACGTCGAGGTGATCCACGCCGGCACCGCCGAGGTCGACGGCCGGCTGGTGACCGCGGGCGGCCGGGTGCTGGCCGTGACCGCCGTGGGTGCCGACGTCGCGGACGCCCGGGCCAAGGCCTACGAGGGGATCTCCACGATCAGCTTCGACGGGGCGCAGTGGCGCACCGACATCGCGGCACCCACTCTCGACCCCAGGCACCAGCCCATGCAGCACGAACACCGGGAGTGACATGAGTGTCCCCAACGTCCTGGCCACCCGGTACGCCGGCGCCGACCTGGCGCAGATCTGGTCGCCCGAGCACAAGATCGTGCTCGAGCGGCAGCTGTGGATCGCGGTGCTGCGCGCGCAGCGCGACCTCGGGGTCACGGTGCCCGACGGGGTGGTCGAGGCCTACGAGGCGGTCGTGGACCAGGTCGACCTGGCCAGCATCGCCGACCGCGAGCGGGTCACCCGCCACGACGTCAAGGCCCGGATCGAGGAGTTCTGCGCGCTGGCCGGGCACGAGCACATCCACAAGGGGATGACCTCGCGCGACCTGACCGAGAACGTCGAGCAGCTGCAGATCAAGGCCTCGCTGCTGCTCGTGCGCCAGCGGGTGCTGGCGGCGCTGGCCCGCCTGGGCCGGCTCGCGGCCGAGCACGGGTCGCTGGTGATGGCCGGGCGGTCCCACAACGTCGCCGCGCAGGCCACCACGCTGGGCAAGCGCTTCGCCACCGTGGCCGACGAGATGCTGGTCGCGCTGGCCCGGCTCGACGACCTGCTGGCGCGCTACCCGTTGCGCGGGATCAAGGGCCCGATGGGCACCTCCCAGGACATGCTGGACCTGCTCGACGGCTCCAGCGCCGACCTGGCCGAGCTCGAGCAGCGGGTGGCCGCCCACCTCGGCTTCGACCAGGTGCTGCACAGCGTCGGGCAGGTCTACCCGCGCTCGCTCGACTTCGACGTGGTCTCGGCCCTGGTCCAGCTCGTGGCCGGCCCCGCCAACCTGGCCACCACGATCCGGCTGATGGCCGGCATCGAGCTGGTCACCGAGGGCTTCAAGGAGGGCCAGGTCGGCTCCTCGGCGATGCCGCACAAGATGAACACCCGCTCCTGCGAACGTGTCAACGGCCTCGCGGTCGTGCTCCGGGGCCAGCTCTCGATGGTGGGCGAGCTGGCCGGCGACCAGTGGAACGAGGGCGACGTCTCCTGCTCCGTCGTACGCCGGGTCGCGCTGCCGGACGCCTTCTTCGCCACCGACGGGCTCTTCCAGACCTTCCTCACCGTGCTCGACGAGTTCGGGGTCTTCCCGGCGGTGGTGCAGCGCGAGCTCGACCGCTACCTGCCGTTCCTGACCACCACCAAGGTGCTGATGACCGCGGTGCGCAACGGCGTCGGGCGCGAGGAGGCGCACGAGGCGATCAAGGAGCACGCGGTCGCCGTGGCGCTGGAGATGCGCGCCGGCCTGGTGCACAACGACCTGTTCGAGCGCCTCTCGGCGGACCCGCGGCTCGGGCTCACCCGCGAGCAGATCGAGGCCCTCGTGGCCGACCCGGTCGAGTTCACCGGTGCCGCGCGCGAGCAGGTCGAGGCCGTCGTACGCCGGATCGAGGCGGCCGTGGCCACCGACCCGGCCGCTGCGGCGTACGTCCCGGGCGCCATCCTCTGAGCACTGGTCTAGCACTGCGTCTCACCCAGTGACTTCTCGCCATGGCGCTCTTGTCAGCCACCTCCCGTGCCGCCTAGGTTCGGCCTGCTGGTGTGGCCTCCCGGGGGCCCCCGACGTTTGCGCTGAATCTGCCCAGCGCCCCGACAAGGGCCGCCCACTCATGGGGGCGGTCCTTGTTCGCGTCCCGGGGCTGCTTGCGCGACCGGCTCCCCCTGGTCTTCGATGGCAGCACGAGACCGGGGCGCGCGGGGGTCGCGCGGGGTCGCGCGGGGGTCGCGCGGGGGAGTGGGATGAGCGCCGAGAAGGCAGTCGAGGTCACCGTCAGCGGACGCGTCCAGGGGGTCTTCTTCCGGGCGGCCACCCGCGAGCAGGCCCGACGGCTGGGCGTGCACGGCTGGGTGCGCAACGAGGCGGACGGCACGGTCGCGGCGCTCTTCGAGGGGCCGGCGGAGGCGGTCGAGTCCCTGGTCGCCTGGTGTCACGAGGGGCCGCCCTCGGCCCAGGTGCGGGAGGTTCGCGACGTGCCCGCGGAGCCCACCGGCGCTTCCACCTTCGAGGTGGTGGACTGACCTGAGAACCCTCCAATCCGGTAGAAATCGCCTAAGAGGTGCAAAGTCGACAAAACCGGACTAACCTCCTACCAGGGAGCAACGAGGCAACACCGCCTCGTTTCATGGGAGGGAACAACCAAGATGATCATGAACAAGGGTGTCCGCGCGGTCCTGATGTCGGCGGCCGTGGCCATCGCGGTGGCTTCGGTGCCTGCTGCCGGCGGGGCGGCCGACGCCCGGCCGGGCCAGCACAAGGGCGCCATCTTGCGCGCCATTCTCTGAGTGGCTCGCTGTGGGGTGCGCCGTGCCGGGCGCACCCCACAGCCATTCCCCGAGCACTACCGGGCACTACCGGGCACTGCCGGGCATCACCGGGCACGCCCGAAGACTGCTGGTCTGCGTTTGTAGGGTGGGCGGGTGCACAACATCCCCGAGGCCCCGTCGATCGAGGGCGCCACCCACCTCCACTCCGGCAAGGTCAGGGACCTCTACCGCCTGCCCGACGGTGAGCTCCTGATGGTGGCCAGCGACCGGATCTCGGCCTACGACCACGTGCTGGCCACCACGATTCCCGACAAGGGCGAGATCCTCACCCGGATGTCGCTGTGGTGGTTCGCGCAACTGGCCGACCTGGTGCCCAACCACGTGCTCTCCACCGACGTGCCCCAGCAGGTGAAGGGCCGCGCCGTGGTCTGCGAGCAGCTGGCCATGTATCCCGTCGAGTGCGTCGCCCGTGGCTACCTGACCGGGTCCGGGCTGGTGGACTACCAGTCCACGGGCGAGGTCTGCGGGGTGCCGCTGCCTTCGGGACTGGTGGAGGCGAGCCGGCTGCCTGCGCCGATCTTCACCCCCGCCACCAAGGCGGCGCTGGGCGAGCACGATGAGAACGTCTCCTTCGAGGCCGTGGTCGGGGACATCGGCGCCACCGCGGCGGCCGAGTTGCGCGAGCTCACCCTGGCCGTCTACGCACGCGCCGACGCTCTCTCCCGGGAGCGCGGGATCATCCTGGCCGACACCAAGCTGGAGTTCGGGGCGCGGCCCGCCGACGGGGCCACGGTGCTGGCCGACGAGGTGCTCACCCCCGACTCGAGCCGCTACTGGCCGGCCGCGCAGTGGCAGCCGGGCAGGGCGCAGGACTCCTACGACAAGCAGATCGTCCGCAACTGGCTGCTCTCGGAGGCCAGCGGCTGGGACCGCGCCTCCGGTGACACGCCACCTCCGCTGCCCGGCGAGATCGTCGAGCGCACCCGCGCCCGCTACGTCGAGGCCTACGAGCTGCTGACCGGCGAGCGGTTCTGATGCCGCGTCTCGAGGGCAGGATGCTGACCACGTCGGTGGAGTACGCCGTCCCGGTCGGTGCCGCCTATGAGTACCTCGCCGACCCGCGCAACCGGCCGGAGTGGCAGTCCTCGCTGCGCTCGGTGGAGATGCTCGACGACGGAGTCCCGCGGGTCGGGATGCGCTGGCGCGACCTGACCTCGGCCCGGGTGGTGCCGGAGATGGTGATCACCGAGATGGAGCACGACGTGCTCTGGGCCGAGACCGGTCGCTGGAAGGGGATCGAGGCCGACCTCGACCTCCGCTTCGCCCCGCTGCCCTCGGGATGCCGGGTCGACGTCGGCTTCGAGGTCCGCGGCCGCGGTCTGCTCCGGCCGGTGGGCTGGGCCGCGACGGGGGCCGGCCTGTTCGCCGTACGCTCCGACCTGCGCAAGGCCGGTCGCATCCTGGCCGCCAGGGGCCTGTGATGGGCCGCGTCGTGGCTCTCTCGCTGAGCGCACTGATGGTCGTCGCCGGCGTGGTCTTCACCCTGCAGGGGCTCGGCCGCCTCGAGGGCAGCCCGATGACCGGGGTGGAGATCTGGGCGGTGATCGGCCCGGCGCTGGCTGGCTTCGGGATCGCCCTGGGCATCGTCGCCTTCCGCGGCCCCACCCCGCCGAGACGTCGCAACTGAAACGCCCCCACCCCGCCGAGACGTCGCAGATGAAATCCTCCAGCGGCTCTGGCCGTTTCATCTGCGACGTCTCGGCGAAGTTAGACTCCGGGGCGAGAAGTGCCCAAGTTCGCGAACCCCGAGTGAAAGGGGCCTCCCCGTGGCCCGTGTCGTCGTCGACGTGATGCCCAAGCCCGAGATCCTCGACCCGCAGGGCAAGGCCGTGCAGGGCGCCCTGCCGCGGCTGGGGTTCGAGGGCGTCACCGATGTCCGGCAGGGCAAGCGGTTCGAGCTCGAGCTCGACGGGGAGGCGACGGAGGAGCGGATGGCCGAGGTCCGCACGATGGCCGAGACGCTGCTGTCGAACCCGGTGATCGAGGACTACGAAGTCCGGGTCGTCTCGTGAGGGTTGGGGTCGTCACCTTCCCCGGCTCCCTCGACGACGTCGACGCTCAGCGCGCGGTCCGGCTCGCCGGCGCCGACGCCGTACCCCTGTGGCACGGCGACCACGACCTCCAGGGCGTCGACGCGGTCGTGCTGCCCGGCGGGTTCTCCTACGGCGACTACCTGCGCTGCGGCGCGATCGCCCGCTTCGCTCCGGTGATGACCGAGGTGATCGAGGCGGCCAAGGCCGGGATGCCGGTCCTCGGGATCTGCAACGGCTTCCAGATCCTGTGCGAGTCGCACCTGCTTCCGGGGGCGCTGATCCGCAACGACCACCGCAGGTTCGGCTGCCTCGACCAGCGCGTCGTGATCGAGAACAACGCCACCGCGTGGACCGGGGCGTACGCCGTCGGCCAGGAGGCCGTGATCGTGCTCAAGAACGGCGAGGGGTCCTTCGTCGCCGACGAGGCGACGCTGGACCTGCTCGAGGCCGAGGGACGGGTGGTCGCCCGCTACGTCGGGGAGAACCCCAACGGCTCGCAGCGCAACATCGCCGGCATCACCAACGAGGCGGGCAACGTCGTCGGCCTGATGCCCCACCCCGAGCACGCGGTCGAGGACCTGTGCGGTCCCGGTACCGACGGGCTCGGGTTCTTCACCAGCGTGCTCTCCGCGCTCAGCGCCGTCCGCTGATCAAGGCGCTCCAGGTCAGCCGGCCGACCACACCGCTCGCCTTGATCCCGACCCCGCGCTGGTAGGCCTTCATCGCCCGCATCGTCGGCCCGTCGTAGGTGCCGCTCACGCTGAGCCGCGGAGCACGCGCCGCGTTCAGGGCCCGCTGCACCCGCGTCGCGTCCGGGGCCTGTACGCCGGGACGCAGCACCGTGCGGGTGTTGCCCGAGACCAGCAGTGCCGTCCACAACGAGCGCGTGGTGTAGTCGCGCCGCGGTTGCCGAGAGCTGTCCTGGAACGCGTGCAGCGCGGTCAGCGTCTGGGCGTTCCAGGTGCCGGTGACCTCGTAGGGGTAGTGCCGCTGCTGCTTGAGCACGCACTGCAGAGCCGTGACCTGTGACTCGCCGGTGCTCGCGCTGACCTTGCGGTACGCCGTCCTGCTGATCGAGGCCGGCGTGCACTTCGGGTCCGACATCTTCGAGCCGGTGTGACGCGGAGGTGCCGGCTCCGGGTCGGGTGCGGGAGCCGTCGAGCCCGGGAGCTTCGGCGTACGCAGATCGAGATAGTTGCGGTCGATGTTGATCGTCACGCCGCCCCAGGTCTCGTTGTGCCCGCCCTGGTACTGGTGGGCGCGCCCGTGCGGCCGCCAGCCGTCGTCGCGGATGTAGGAGGAGTCGGTGTTCGCCTTGCCGTTCCAGTCCGCGATCCAGATCTGGTCGGGCAGCGTGATCGGGTTGTTCGCGCGCACCCGGGCGTCGTCGAGCATCCGGATGCCCGAGGCGGCGCTGGAGTAGTAGCCCGAGGCGTAGCCCCGCGCGTGCAGCCGCGCGGTCCACGAGTGCAGGAACCACATCGCCGACCAGGTGCAGCCCGCGCTCTTGTTGATGTTGAACGCCTCGAGGTCGTAGAACAGCGTGCTGCCGGGGACGATGCCGAGCCGGCCGGCGGTCGCAACCGCCTTGTCGGCCTCGGCGCGGCCCTGGGCGCGCGCTCGGGTGTAGGTGCGCGACGGGTCGGGGTTGATCCGGACCTGCTGGAGGTAACGCTCCCGGGTGGTGCACCACGCCTGCGGACCCAGGGTGATCGGCATCAGGTGCCACCCCGCAGCGAGCTGGTTGCGCACCCACGTCGGGGTCAGGTTGGCCTGTCGCTGGCAGGCCCGGGAGTCTCCGGAGATGTAGATCCCCGCGGCCCGGAACGGCGACTTCTTGATCCAGGTGCTCATCGCGCGCTGGCTCGGGGCCTCGCACTGGTCGAAGCCGAGGCCGGTGAAGTTGCCGGGAGTGACCGGGTTGGCGGCGTACGCCGGAGCGGAGAGCGGGCCGACCGCGAGCGCGGTCGTGAGCACCGCGACCACGCCGGTGAGCCGGGTGGTGAACCGGGTGCGACCGCGCTGGAACGGGGAAGGAAAAGGCATTCGCAATATCTCCAACAATGTCGGGAAACTGCGCCACCCTAACCTCTGGTTTCACACCAGTAACACCCGATTCGGTGAACTACAAATCTGTAATTCTCGAATCCGAGGACCGGCGCGCTGAAGGGCCCCGAGGGTCAAGTCCGATCCCCGAGCCGTCCGCCGGGCAGGTGGCGGCGCGAGGCCGGCGGGGCCGCTCTTAGGATGAGCGCGTGCATCTGGACACCGTCACCACCGCCGCCGAGGACCCCCGCCGCGACCAGCCCTGGGCGGAGCTCGGCCTCAAGGCCGACGAGTACGCCCGCATCCGCGAGATCCTCGGGCGCCGCCCCACCAGCTCCGAGCTGGCGATGTACTCGGTGATGTGGAGCGAGCACTGCTCCTACAAGTCCTCCAAGGTGCACCTCGCGCAGTTCTCCGAGATCCCGCAGGAGACCCGGGCCGGCAAGATGCTCGCCGGCATCGGCGAGAACGCCGGCGTGATCGACATCGGCCAGGGCTACGCGGTCACCTTCAAGGTGGAGAGCCACAACCACCCCTCCTACGTCGAGCCCTACCAGGGCGCGGCGACCGGCGTCGGCGGCATCGTGCGCGACATCCTCGCGATGGGGGCACGTCCGGTGGCCGTGATGGACCCCTTGCGCTTCGGCCCGCTCGACGCTCCCGACACCCACCGGGTGCTGCCCGGGATCGTGGCCGGCGTCGGCGGCTACGGCAACTGCCTGGGCCTGCCCAACATCGGCGGCGAGGTGGTCTTCGACGCGACGTACGCCGGCAACCCGCTGGTCAACGCGCTGTGCATCGGCGTGCTCCGCCACGAGGACCTGCACCTGGCCAAGGCCAGCGGCGTGGGCAACCAGGTGATCCTCTACGGCGCCAAGACCGGCGGCGACGGCATCGGCGGCGTCAGTGTCCTGGCGAGTGAGACCTTCGACTCGACCGGGCCGGCCAAGCGACCCAGCGTCCAGGTCGGCGACCCGTTCATGGAGAAGCTGCTGATCGAGTGCACCCTCGAGCTGTTCGCTGCCGGCGTGGTGGCGGGCATCCAGGACCTCGGCGGCGCGGGCCTCTCGTGTGCGACCAGCGAGCTGGCCAGCGCCGGCGACGGTGGCATGCACGTCGACCTGGACCTGGTGCCCTTGCGCGACTCCTCGCTGGCTCCCGAGGAGATCTTGATGAGCGAGTCGCAGGAACGGATGATGGCGGTCGTCGAGCCCGGCGACGTCGCGCGGTTCCTGGAGATCTGCGCGAAGTGGGACGTCGACGCGACCGTGATCGGGGAGGTCACCGACGGCGACCGGCTGCTGATCGACTGGCACGGGGAGTGCGTCGTGGACGTGCCGCCGCGCTCGGTGGCGCACGACGGCCCCACCTACCACCGCCCGTTCGCGCGACCGGACGACCAGGACGACCTCCAGGCCGACGTCGCCGAGAAGCTGCCGCGGCCCGAGACCGGTGCGGAGCTGCGCGAGACGCTGCTGCGCCTGGTCGCGAGCCCCAACCTGTGCGACAAGTCGTGGGTCACCGACCAGTACGACCGCTACGTGCAGGGCAACACCGTCCTGGCCCAGCCCAGCGACAGCGGCATGGTCCGGGTCGACGACGCGACCAACCTCGGCGTCGCTGTCTCGACCGACTGCAACGGGCGCTTCGCGCGCCTGGACCCGTACGCCGGGGCGCAGCTCGCCCTCGCCGAGTCCTACCGCAACGTCTCGACGGGCGGGGCGACTCCGATGGCGATCAGCGACTGCCTGAACTTCGGCTCGCCGGAGGACCCCGGCGTGATGTGGCAGTTCGCCGAGGCCTGCCGCGGACTCAAGGACGCCTGCGTCGCTCTGGGGATCCCGGTCACCGGCGGCAACGTCAGCCTCTACAACCAGACCGGCGAGACCGCGATCCTGCCGACCCCGGTGGTCGCGGTCCTCGGGGTCATCGAGGACGTCACCCGGCGCACGCCCACCGGGTTCCCCGCCGCGGGCCACCAGGTGCTGCTGCTCGGGGAGTCCCGGGAGGAGCTGTCCGGGTCGGAGTGGGCCCACGTGGTGCACGGCCACCTCGGTGGCCTGCCGCCGGTGGTCGACCTCGAGGCCGAGCGCGCGCTCAGCGAGCTGCTCGTCGAGGCGGTCGGGGTGCTCTCCTCGGCGCACGACGTCTCCGACGGCGGCCTGGCCCAGACGCTGGCCGAGTCGGTGATCCGCCATGGTGTCGGGGCCGAGGTCGACCTCTCGGCCGTGGCGGGCGGCGACGCGTTCCTGGCGCTGTTCAGCGAGTCCGCCGCCCGGGTCGTGGTCACCGTCGCCCGCGAGGACGAGGGCCGGCTCTGGGAGCTGGCCGAGCAGCACGGCGTACCCGTCACCAGCCTGGGGCGCACCGGCGGCGACCAGCTCGCCCTCGCGGGCGTCTTCTCGGTGCCGATCGGGGAGCTGCACCAGGCATGGGTCGCCACCCTGCCGGCCGCGATGGCCTGACCTCCCGCCCCGCGACAGCCGGCCCGGGCGGCTACCGCAGCGCGCAGGTGTCAGTCGTGTCCGACCCCGTCCTGGGACGTGGGACCGTGCGGCTGCGCGGCGGCCTGCGGTCGTGCTCGACCCAGGCGGCCAGCCGGGTGAAGGCGTTGCGGGCGCAGGGCAGGATCGGGCGCACCCGGTCGCCGTAGGTGCCGTTGAGGCCGTCGACGTGGGTTCCGCCGACGATCCGGTAGTAGCGGTGCAGCCGGCCGTGGTGTCGCTTGCGGATCATCTTGGTGTAGACGTCGGAGTCGGTGGCGATCGGCAGCAGGGCGTCCAGGGTGCCGTGCAGGGTGAGCATCGGCCGGCGCAGGTCGCCGGTCAGCTGCACCTTGCGCATGGCCTGGTGGGCGGCGGCCCGCCGGGAGTAGTCGTAGTCGGCGTCGCAGCGCGGCGTCCCCGACTGGCAGAACGGGATCCCGGCGTTCAGCGTTCCGTCGTACGACGGGTCGAACTCCTCGCGGTAGAGGCGCTGGGTGAGGTCCCAGTAGACGCCGTAGTGGTACTCCCAGGTGAACTCCGAGCCGGGGGCGAAACCGGCAGCGAGCATCCGGCGGTGCGCGGCGTCGTCACCGGCGCGGTACTTCGGGTAGTTGCGCAGGGCGGTGGGCAGGTAGGTGAACAGGTTGGGGCCGGCCGCACGGAACAGGGTGCCCTCCCAGTCGACGCCGCCGTCGTAGAGGCGTGGCCGGTTCTCCAGCTGCCAGCGCGTCAGGTAGCCGCCGTTGGAGATGCCGAACAGGTAGGTGCGCCGCGGCCCCCGCTGGTAGGTCTGCCGGACGACGCGCTGGGTGGCCCGGGTGAGCTGGGTGACCCGGCGGTTCCACTCGGCGATGGCGTCTCCCGGCGTTGCGCCGTCGTTGTGGAAGGAGCTCCCGCTGTTGCCCTTGTCGGTCATCGCGTAGGCGTAGCCCTTGGACAGCACCCAGTCGCTGAACAGGAAGTCGCCGGCGTACTGCGTGCGCGTCCCGGGGGCGCCGCTGACCACCAGCCTGCCGTTCCATCGGTCGGGCAGGCGGATCACGAACTGGGCGTCGTGGTTCCAGCCGTTGTTGGGATTGGAGGTCGAGGTGTCCGGGAAGTAGCCGTCCACCTGGATCCCCGGGATACCGCTGGGGTTCTCGGTCCCGGGGGCGTGCAGCCCGGTCCAGTCGTTGGGGTTGGTGTGGCCGGTCGCGGTCGTCCCCTTGGTGCTGAGGTCCTCCAGGCAGGACACCTTCTGCTTCTCCGCCCGGGGCACGGCGATCCGGGCCCGGCCGGCGCAGTGCGCTCGTGCGGCCGGGGCCGGGGTCGCGGCGACCGGGGAGGTGCCGGCGCTCGCGGACGTGCCGGGCACGAGCAGCAGTGTGGTGGTGGTGGCGGCTGCGGTGAGCAGGGTGATGAGGCTCCGAGAACTCATGCTCGCAGTGTCCGTTCGGCCAGAGGGCGGACGCAATGTCGGGTCCCACCACACGGCGCCCCCACGTCATGGTCCGGTCCCACACGGCGGCGCCCCTAGTCTCGAGCCATGAGGGTGCTGCTGGTGGTCGCCGCCGGGGTGGTGCTGGTCTGGACGATCGTGGTCCTCGCCTTCTACCTCGCCGGCCGTCGGGCGGGGGAGCCGGCACGACTGCGTGACGGGGTCAGGCTGCTTCCCGACGTGCTGCGGCTGGTGCGCCGTCTGGCGCGCGACTCCTCCTTGCCGCGCGGAGTGCGCTGGCGCTTGGGCCTGCTGCTCGGCTACCTGGTGTTCCCGCTCGACCTGGTGCCCGACTTCATCCCGGTGGCGGGGTACGCCGACGACGTGCTCCTGGTCGCGTGGGTGCTGCGGTCCGTCGTACGCACTGCGGGGCCGGAGGCGCTCGAACGGCACTGGCCGGGCACGCCCGCAGGCCTGGAGACGGTACGCCGCCTCGCCGGCGTCGCCGCCGGTTGAGGAGGTGCTGGTGGCCGTTTGGCACAGTGGGCGGATGGCGCACTCACCCGACGTCCCGGCGTACACCCTCAACGACGGCAGCACCCTGCCCGCGATCGGCTTCGGCACCTACCCGCTCACGGGCGAGGAGGGGATCACCGCGACCGTGCACGCTCTCGAGGCCGGCTACCGCCTGCTCGACACGGCGGTGAACTACGACAACGAGACCGAGGTGGGCGAGGCGCTGCGGCGCTCGGGGCTGGACCGGGACGAGGTGCAGGTGTGCAGCAAGCTCCCTGGCCGCGACCACGGCTACGACGAGGCGATCGCCTCGGTGCACGGGTCCTTGGAGCGGCTCGGGCTCGACCACCTCGACCTGCACCTGATCCACTGGCCGAACCCCGGGGTCGGGAGGTACGTCGAGGCCTGGGAGGCCCTGGTCGAGCTGCAGAAGCAGGGGCTGGTGCGCTCGATCGGTGTCTCCAACTTCACCGAGGGACACCTCGATCGGATCATCGCCGAGACCGGGGTCACCCCGGTCGTCAACCAGATCGAGCTGCACCCGCGCTTCCCGCAGGAGCAGCTGCGCGAGGTGCACGAGCGTCTCGGGATCCGCACCGAGGCCTGGAGCCCGATGGGCAAGCGCCGGGCGCCGCTCGGTGAGCCGGCGGTCACCGACGCCGCGGAGCGCCTGGGGGTCACGCCCGGCCAGGTGATCCTGCGCTGGCACGTGCAGCTCGGCTCGCTGCCGATCCCGAAGTCCAGCAGCCCGCAGCGGCAGCGGGAGAACCTCGACGTCTTCGGCTTCGAGCTCACCGACGCGGAGATGGTCGCGATCTCCGGACTGGCCGAGGCCGACGGACGGCTCTTCGGCGGCGACCCCGAGACCCACGAGGAGATGTGAACCCGGGCGCCACCAGGGGCCGGTAGCGTGGGCCGGTGCCCAGACTGCAGCCCGAGGACCCCGCTGTCGTGGCCACCGCCCTCGCCCGTGCGGAGCCGACGCGCGCCGACCTCAAGCTGCTCGTCAAGCACTTCCTGGCCGTGCTGTCTGAGCGCGCTCCGGGTCGGTCGGTCGAGGTGCGGGTGCCGCCGTACGCCGCTGCGCAGGTGGTGCCGGGAGTGCGCCACACCAGGGGTACGCCGCCTGCGGTGATCGAGCTCGACGCCGCGACCTGGATCGCCCTGGCGGTGGGCCGCACGACCTGGCCGCAGGCCGTGGCCGACGGTCTGGTGAGGGCCTCCGGTGAGCGGGCCGACCTGAGCGCCTACCTCCCTCTTCTCGACGCGGGCTGAGCGCCTAGGGTCGTCGCCATGGACATCGAAGAGCTGCGCTCACGCGTCGACGCGGAGCTGCCCCGCGTCCGCCAGGACCTCGAGGACCTCGTCCGGATCGAGTCGGTCAGCGCCGACCCGGCCCGGGTCGCGGAGGTGCAGCGCAGCGCCGAGGCCGTCGTCGCGCTCCTCCTCGCCGAGGGCTTCGAGGACGCCCGGATCGTCAGTGCCCACCCCGACGGCCGGGCGCCCGCGGTGCTGGCCCGCCGGCCCGCCCCGGCCGGCCGGCCGACGGTGCTGCTCTACGCCCACCACGACGTCCAGCCGGAGAACGACCACGCCGAGTGGGACTCCGAGCCGTTCGTGCCGACCGAGCGCGACGGTCGCCTCTACGGCCGCGGTGCCGCCGACGACAAGGCCGGGATCATGGCGCACCTCGCGGCGGTCCGGGCGCTGGGCACGGACCTCGACGTGGGCGTGACGATGTTCATCGAGGGCGAGGAGGAGGTCGGCTCGGCCACCCTTCCCGACCTGCTCGCCGAGCACGGCGACTACCTCGCGGCCGACGTGATCGTGATCGCCGACTCCGGCAACTGGGACATCGGCGTCCCCGCCCTGACCACGAGCCTGCGCGGGCTGGTCCGGGCCGACCTCACCGTCCGCACGCTGACCCACGCCGTGCACTCGGGGATGTGGGGCGGACTGGTGCCCGACGCGCTGATCACCCTGAGCCGGCTGATCGCCACCCTGCACGACGACGAGGGCAACGTCGCCGTCGACGGGCTGCACGCGGGCCCCGCCGCCGACGTCGACTACCCCGAGACGCGGCTGCGCGGCGAGTCCGGTGTCGCGCCGGGCGTGCAGTTCATCGGCTCCGGCTCCGCGGTCGAGCGGCTGTGGACCAAGCCGTCGCTGTCGATCACCGGCATGGACGCCCCGAAGGTCGACGGCGCCAGCAACACCCTGGTGCCCGTGGCCCGCGCGAAGATCTCGATGCGGATCGCGCCGGGCGACACCGGCGAGAGCGCTGCGGCGTGCCTGCGCAAGCACCTTGAGGCGCACGTGCCGTGGGGCGCCGAGATGTCCATGGAGGTGGTCGACATCGGTGAGCCCACCGCGATCACGGCCACCGGGCCGGCGTACGACGTGGCGCGAAGGGCGTTCACCGCCGCCTGGGACGGCGTGGAGCCGGTCGACATGGGGGTGGGCGGCTCGATCCCGTTCATCGCCGCGTTCGCGCAGAGCTTCCCCGACGCGAGCGTGCTGGTCACCGGCGTCGAGGACCCGGACACCCGCGCCCACGGCGCCAACGAGGGCCTGCACCTGGCCGAGTTCGCGCGGGTCTGCCTGGCCGAGACGCTGTTGCTGGCCGAGCTGGCGCAGCTCCCCGGATCGGCGGACTGAGCATCACCGTGGGGCTCTCCACCGAAGCCGTCCTCGAGCTGCTCCAGTGGGTTGCGGCCGAGGTGATCAGCCCACGCTTCCGCTCGCTCTCGGAGTCGCAGATCGACGAGAAGAACCCCGGCGACCTCGTCACCGTCGCCGACCACGAGGCCGAGGAGCTGATCACCAGCGCGCTGCTCGAGGCCTATCCCGACGCCGTCGTGCTCGGCGAGGAGGCCTACGCCGGCGATCCCGAGCTGATGGACCGCTTCCGCGCCGCCGACCACGGCTTCACCGTCGATCCGGTCGACGGCACCCGCAACTTCGTGCACGGCTCGCCCGACCATGCGGTGATGGTGGCCGAGGTGGTCGACGGCGAGACGGTGCGCGGGTGGATCTGGCAGCCCGAGCACCAGAACGCGTGGGTGGCCGAGCTCGGAGCCGGCGTACGACGCAACGGGCAGGTCGTGCGACGCGAACCGGCCGGCCCCCAGCCCCGCGGGGCGACCTCGATCTGGTCGCGGCGCGGCCGCCTGCCCGCAGGGCTGCCGCCGCTGCGCGGGAGCTGGGTGTGCTGCGGGGTGGACTACCCCAAGCTGCTCGAGGGCGAGGCCGACTACCTGCTCTACGGGCACACCAACCCCTGGGACCACCTGCCGGGCACGCTGATGCTGAGCGAGGCCGGCGGGGCCGCCGCCCACCCGGACGGCACCCGCTACTCCGCCCGGTCCGACAGCGCCGGCCTCGTCGTCGCCGCCGACCCGACCACCCTCACGACCGCGATCTCCGCCTGCGCCGACCTGTGGCCCTCCTGACGTCATACGAACTGGTTGCTCGAACCGCCACGAGGTATGACGTCCGCCGGGCGGACCACCGCGACGTCATACGAGCTGGTTGTCCGAGCAGCCAGGGGGTATGACATCCCGGCGTACGACGTGCCGGCGCGCAGCCCGGTGACGGCCCCGTACACTCGGCCCCGTGGCCAGCCCAAACAATCCCGGGGCACGACGCCCGGGAGACGGTCGTCTGACCCATGACCTCGACCCCCAGGACCGAGGACCGCAGGACGCGTGCGGCGTGTTCGGGGTCTGGGCACCGGGCGAGGACGTAGCCAAGCTCTCCTACTTCGGCCTCTACGCCCTGCAGCACCGCGGCCAGGAGTCGGCCGGCATCGCGGTCAGCAACGGCCGCCAGATCCTGGTCTACAAGGACATGGGCCTGGTCAGCCAGGTCTTCGACGAGTCCACCCTCGAGGCGCTCAAGGGCCACGTCGCGGTCGGGCACTCGCGCTACTCCACCACCGGCGCCAGCACCTGGCACAACGCCCAGCCGACCTTCCGCCCGACCGCCGACGGCTCGATCGCGCTGGCCCACAACGGCAACCTGACCAACACCCGCGAGCTGCAGGCCATGGTCGCCGAGCTGCCGCCCGGTGAGCGCGGCGAGCTCGACCTGGCCTCGCGCAAGCTCGAGACCAGCACCAACGACACCTCCCTGGTGGCCGCGCTGCTCGCGCACCATCCCGAGCTCTCCCTCGAGGACCGTGCGGCCGAGCTGCTGCCCAAGCTGGCCGGTGCCTACTCGCTGATCTGGATGAACGAGTCCACGCTGTACGCCGCCCGCGACCCCCAGGGGATCCGCCCGCTGGTCCTCGGCCGGCTCGAGCGCGGCTGGGTGGTGGCCAGCGAGACCGCCGCCCTCGACATCGTCGGCGCCTCGTTCATCCGCGAGATCGAGCCCGGCGAGATGATCGCCGTCGACGAGCACGGTCTCCGGGCCCGCCGCTTCGCCCCCGCCGCACCCAAGGGCTGCCTGTTCGAGTTCGTCTACCTCGCCCGCCCCGACACGATGATCTCCGGCCAGCGCGTGCACAGCGTCCGGGTGGAGATCGGCCGCAGGCTGGCTCGCCAGTACCCCGCCGAGGCCGACCTGGTCATCCCCGTCCCCGAGTCCGGCACCCCCGCCGCGATCGGGTACGCCGAGGCGAGCGGGATCCCCTACGGCATGGGACTGGTGAAGAACTCCTACGTCGGGCGCACGTTCATCCAGCCCAGCCAGACGATCCGGCAGCTCGGCATCCGACTCAAGCTCAACCCGCTGCGCGACGTGATCGCAGGCAAGCGGCTCGTGGTGGTCGACGACTCGATCGTGCGCGGCAACACCCAGCGCGCGCTCGTGCGGATGCTGCGCGAGGCCGGGGCGCGTGAGGTGCACGTGCGGATCTCGAGCCCGCCGGTGAAGTGGCCGTGCTTCTACGGCATCGACTTCGCCACCCGTGCCGAGCTGATCGCCAACGGGCTCAGCACCGAGGAGATCTGCGCCTCCATCGGCGCGGACTCCCTGGCCTACATCTCCCTGGAGGAGCTCGTCGAGGCCACCACGGTGCCCAACGACGACCTCTGCCGGGCCTGCTTCGACGGGGTCTACCCGGTCAAGCTCCCGGAGCCCGAGCACCTCGGCAAGCACCTGCTGGAGATGGGTCCTCTGCTCGACGCAGACGGGCTCACGGCTGCCCTGGCCGGTGGCGGCGCCGCCGACGCCCTCGACCGTCCCTGATCCCCCCACGCCACGAGAGAGTTGACCTCGACGATGAACCCGTCCGGAGCGACGTATGAGTCCGCAGGAGTCTCGATCGAGGCCGGTGACCGCGCGGTCGAGCTGATGAAGGTCTGGGTCGAGAAGGCCCGCCGGCCCGAGATGATCGGCGGCATCGGCGGCTTCGCCGGGCTCTTCGACGCCAGCGCGCTGAAGTCGATGGACCAGCCGCTGCTGGCCAGCTCCGCCGACGGTGTCGGCACCAAGGTCGCGATCGCCCAGGCGCTGGACAAGCACGACACGATCGGCTTCGACCTCGTCGGGATGCTGGTCGACGACCTCGTCGTCTGCGGTGCGGAGCCGCTCTTCCTCACCGACTACATCGCCACCGGTCGCGTCGTACCCGAACGCATCGCTGCCATCGTCAAGGGCATCGCCGAGGCCTGCGTCAGCGCCGGCTGCGCCCTCGTGGGCGGCGAGACCGCGGAGCACCCCGGACTGCTGGGGCCCGACGAGTACGACGTCGCCGGGTCGACCACGGGCGTCGTGGAGGCCAGCCAGCTCCTCGGGCCGGGCCGGGTGCGCCCGGGGGACGTCGTGATCGCGATGGCCTCCAGCGGGCTGCACGCCAACGGCTACTCGCTCGTGCGCCACGTGCTCCTCGCCCCGCCGTCCGAGGGCGGCGCCGGCCGTCGCCTCGAGGAGCACGTCGACGACCTCGGCCGCACGCTGGGTGAGGAGCTGCTCGAGCCCACCCGGATCTACGCCAAGGCCTGCCTCGAGCTCGCCCGCCAGACCGAGACCCATGCGATGTCCCACATCACCGGCGGCGGGTTGGCCGCCAACCTCGAGCGGGTGCTCCCCGTCGAGCTCAGCGCCACGGTCGACCGCTCGACCTGGAGTCTTCCCCCCGTCTTCGGACTGGTCGCCGAGACCGGCAACGTGGCTCGCGAGGACCTCGAGCGAACCCTGAACTGCGGGGTCGGGATGGTCTCGCTCACGACGGCCGACGACGCCGACCGCGCCATCGCGGTGCTCGACGGCTTCGGCATCGACGCCTGGGTCGCCGGACGGGTCGAGCCGGCCGGTGCCGACCCCGGCGGCCACGTGGTCCTGCGCGGCGACCACGCCTGAGCGAGCCGGACCGCGGTGCCGGACCGCGGACTGCGAGTGAGAACTTTGGCCCAGTGTGCGGGCCGACGTGCGGGAATCACCACGGTCCGGTTAGGCTTGCTCCACGGATATTGAACTCAGACCGGCGCCCTAGGCGGGCCGCCGGCCAAACGTGCGAGGGGGTCGACCCACTATGGGGCGCGGCCGTGCAAAGGCGAAGCAGACCAAGGTTGCCCGCGATCTGAAGTACCGCACTCACGAGACGGACTTCGCATCGCTGGCCAAGGAGCTCCACGGAGGCGAGTCGGCCGAGACCGACGACGCCGTGCCCGTGGACCCGGTCGACGAGATCAACCAGTGGTCGGACTACTCCGACTCACCCTCACGCGACTGACGTAGGACTTCCACGGGGACCCTTTCTCGGGCACCACGGTCCTCAGGGCAGCCAGATGCCGCGGTCGTCTCCGGCCGCGGCCATCCGCTGCTCGGCGATCCGGTCCGCGGCGACGGCCGGGGCGACACCCTCGGCGTCGGCGAGGGCGAACACCTCACGCGTGGTGTCGAAGATCTGGCCGGCGCGCGCCTCGGCGCGTTCGAAGTCGAAGCCGTGCAGCTCGTCGGCGACCTGGATCAGGCCGCCGGCGTTGACCACGTAGTCGGGGGCGTAGAGGATGCCGCGCTCGGCCAGCTGCCGCTCCACCCCGGGGTGGGCCAGCTGGTTGTTCGCCGCGCCGCAGACCACGCGGGCACCGAGGACGGCGACCACCTCGTCGCTCAGGGCGTCGCCGAGGGCGCAGGGGGCGTAGACGTCGAGGGCGGACCCGACCAGGGCGGCGGTGTCGGGCACCGTGCGCACCTGCGGGTGGGCGGAGGTGACCTGGTCCACCGAGGGCTGGTGCACGTCGGTGACCACGACGTCGGCCCCGTCGGCGAGCAGCAGCTCCACGAGGTGGCTGCCCACCTTGCCGACGCCGGCCACGCCCACGGTGCGACCGCTCACGGTCGGGGCGCCCCAGGTGGCCTCCGCGGCGGCCCGCATCCCCTGGAAGACGCCGTACGCCGTGAGCACCGAGCTGTCTCCCGCTCCGCCCTGCTCCACCGTGCGGCCGGTGACGAACTTGGACTCCTCGGCGATCACGTCCATGTCGGGCGAGCTCGTGCCGACGTCGCAGGCGGTGTAGTAGCGCCCGCCGAGCGACTGCACGAACCGGCCGTAGGCCCGGAGCAGCTCGGGGGTCTTCTCGGTCAGCGGGTCACCCATGATCACGGCCTTGCCGCCGCCGAGGTCCAGGCCGGCCATCGCGGCCTTGTAGGACATCCCCCGCGAGAGGTTGAGCACGTCGCGCACCGCGTCGGCCTCGCTGCCGTAGGCGTGGAAGCGGGTCCCACCCAGCGCGGGGCCGCGCGCCGTGGAGTGGATCGCGATCAGGGCACGCAGGCCGCTGCGCTCGTCGTGGCAGACCACGACCTGCTCGTGCCCGTCGAGGTGGCTGAGCAGGTCGAAGGCGAGAGGGGTCACGGTGGTGACCTTTCTGATATGTCGGTGCATGGGGTGTATGCACGATTTCGCGACAGAGGCAAGGGTGGACCTCTTCTGGTCTAGACTACATCGGGCGATTCCCTGCCGATTCAGCGAAAGCGGATATTTCAGGTTTCGGGACCCGGGTGCCGGTGGCACACTCATTAATGAGCAAAGAGCTCACATGATCCAAGGAAACAAAGGGGAGCGCCGTGGTAACGCGACCGACCGAAACTGAATCCCTCCTGACGCCGGCTGAGGTGGCCGCCATGTTCCGCGTGGACCCCAAGACGGTCACCCGCTGGGCCAAGGCAGGCAAGCTGAGCGCGATCCGGACCCTGGGTGGCCACCGACGCTACCGCGAGTCCGAGGTCAAGGAGCTGCTGGGCGACGTCATCCCGGCACAGCGCGCAGCGCAGGACTGAACCAGCCCAACCCCGGGACCGGTGGTCCCGGTGCTCGGGGCTCCTTGCGAGTGCGTGAGGAGCCCTCGGTCTGCCCGGCGCCTCAGCGCACCAGGGTGGTGAGCACGTAGGAAACGATGAAGGCGAGCACCAGCACCGTTGCGACCAGCAGCGCGGTGGCTGCTCCCCGGTAGGACCTCGTGCGAGGGGTCGCCGGGTCGAGCGCGGCGAGGAACTGCTCCACCGTCGCCCACCGCTGCGCCGGGTTGATCGCCAGCGCCTTGAGCACGGCGGCGTCGAGGTAGGCCGGCACATCGGCCACCGTCGACGGAGCGGGTGGCAGCTGGGGCGCCAGCAAGCCGGCGAGGCCGTCCTCACGGACCATCCGGCCGGTGAGCAGCACGTAGGTCACCGCCCCGAGCGCGTGGATGTCCGCCCGGGTGTCCAGCCCCTGCCCCAGCGCCTGCTCCGGTGCGATGTAGGCCGGTGTGCCCACGACCTGGGTCAGCCCCGAGGCGTGCGCGACCGCCTTGGCCACCCCCAGATCGGCGACGAGGACCTCGGTGCCGCCGTCGCTGCGTGAGCGCAGCAGGAGGTTCTGCGGCTTGATGTCGCGATGGATGATCCCGTTGCGGTGGAGTACGGCGAGCCCGGTGCCCGCCTGCCGGATCAGCTCGATGGTCTCCTCGACCGAGGGGCGGGTCCCATCGCCGAGCAGGTCGGCGACCGTGCCCCGATCGGCGTAGGACATCACGAAGTACGGCGTACCCGACTCGGTCTCGCCGTTGTCGTAGACCCGGACGACGTGGTCGGCGTCGGCGCGACGAAGGATCCGGGCCTCCTCGAGGAACCGCTCCCGGATGTCGAGGCGCTGGGCCCAGTTGTCGGCGAGCGCCTTGACCGCGACGTCGGAGTCGAGCTCCTCGTCGTGGTAGCGCCACACCGTCGCGAAGCCCCCGGCCCCGATGCGCTCGACCTGCTGCAGGCGGCCAAGCCGCTGGGGAAGGGACACATCGGTATTGTGCCCGAGACCGACGCAGGGACGACGAGCCAAGGGAGCCCGGGGTGGCAGGGGACTCATCGCCTGATCCCGACGCACTCGAGGAGCTGGCACGGGCGGCCTCCGGTGGCGACGAGGCGGCCCTGCACGAGCTGCTGGCGGTGGTCGAGCCCAGGGTGAAGCGCATCGTCGGCCGGATGCTGCTGCACCCGCAGGATGCCGAGGAGGCCAGTCAGGACGCGCTGCTCGCGGTGGCGCGCAACATCACGAAGTTCGAGGGCCGCAGCCGGTTCACCACCTGGCTGCACGCCGTGGCCGGCAACAGTGCGCGGACGACGTACCGCTCCTTGAAGCGGCGCTCCTCCGAGCAGCCCTCCGCCGAGCTTCCCGCCGCGGTCGACCCGCGCACGACCAGCGTGATCGCCGGCAGCCGGCTCGACCTGCTCGAGGCCCTCGAGGGGCTGGCCCGGGAGAGCCCGGAGCTGGTCGAGCCACTGGTGCTGCGTGACGTCAACGAGCTCGACTACAACGAGATCGCCCGGCTGCTGGGGTTGCCGCTGGGCACGGTGAAGTCCCGCATCCATCACGCGCGCGCCTTCGTCCGCCCGCTGCTGCGGGCCGCCGACTAGCGCGGCGGCCACCGCTTCGGCGGCGATCACCGAGTCGTGGCGACGACGAGCTTCTCGCCCTTGGCCCCGCGAGCCACCTCGGTGCACTTGCCGGCGAGGTCGCAGGTCCTCAGCACCATCCGGGTCTGGTCGTCGATGTCGTAGTCGCTCGCCCCGTAGACGACCAGGTGCTCGTCGTCGAGCCACTCCGCTCCCAGGGTCGGCCCGGGTGCCGGGATCTGGGTGACGCCCGAGCTGGGACCCTCGGTGGCGGAGAAGATGCCGAACGCACCGGGGCCGAAGCCGTCGCTCTGGGCGCCGATGGCGATCACCTTCTCCGAGGACGGGCTGTACTGCAGGCCGGGGACGTTGCTGCGCCAGTCGCAGGTGTACCACTGGTTCGCACCGGAGCGGTCGCCCACCTTCTGCGAGGCCAGGCAGTAGTTGGCCTGGTTGTTCGACCCGGCGCCCTCGGTGTCGACCTGTCCGCCGGCGAGCAACCCGTCGGGGGAGCTGGTCAGGTTCGAGAAGCCGACCGTGCGGGTCTCGACCTGCACGCCGGTGGTGGGGTTCCAGAACAGCTGCGGCACGGTGCCGTCGCGCAGCTCCGGGCTGACCATCACCTGGTCGCCGACCCAGACCGGCGAGTGCCGGCCGGTGAAGACCCGCCAGGCCGCCTCGACGGTGCCGTCCAGCGACCACACGGTCACCTTTCCGGACTCCAGGTCGCTCCCGACGACGCGCGAGCCCCCCGGGTCGAGGTCCCACGGCCCGCTCACCTTCGCCACCAGCTTCGAGGCGCCCTCCGGATCGACCGCCCAGAGCTCGAAGGCAGACTCCTGGGGGCTGGTGGCGAAGCTGAGCAGGTAGCCCTCGTCGGTGCGCACCAGCTCGGTGGGGGTCTGATGCGGCGCAGACCACGAGATGGTGCGCTCACCGTCGACGATCCGGCTGGTGCCGGCGTACAGCAGCCTGGCGGGCGTCTCCCGGGCGCTCGGCGTGGGCGTGGGCGTGGCGCCGCTGGTGCCTGCCGAGCTGTCCCCACGGACGACCGCCGAGACGGTGCCGCCGACGAGCCCGACGACTCCAGCGGCGATCAGTGCTGCAGCGGTGGTGCGGTTCATGGTGGTCTCCTGTCAGGTGTTCCTACACCTGTTGGAGTGCGCGGCGCACGTTTTGGTTCTCGCGCGCCGCGATCCGCGCGGCGACAGCGCGTGGCCCAGCGCGCCGCCGGGTCGATGACAAAGCCTTGCGCGAGCGGCCATGATGGGCAGCACGCCACCACCAAGAGCGGCGAGCAGGCACCCGGGACCACCGATCGCTGCGCGGGCAAGGCACGTTCGGTCCCCGGTGCCGCCTCGACTGCACCCTCACTCCACGAAGGACGCAGCCGGTGAACAGCACGCGAAGCGAATCGTCGTCCTCGGCCCCGAGCCGTGAGCAGGTCATCGGTCAGGGCATCGCCTGGACGGCCCTGTGGAGCCTTCGCTGGCTGGTCATCGCCGCAGCCGCCGTGCTGGTGGGGATCCTGGTCGGGAAGCTGTGGGGCATCCTGCTGCCGATCATCCTGGCGCTCATCCTGACCACCCTGCTGGAGCCGCTGGCCCGGGTCCTTCGGGACCGGCTGCACCTGCCGCGGGTCCTGTCGGCCGTCGTCACCCTCTTCGGGTCGCTGGCATTGCTGGTGCTGGTCTTCGCGCTGATCGCGCCGTCGGTGGCCGGCCAGGTCAACGAGATCGCCCGGAGTGCCTCTGCCGGCCTGCAGCAGATCCAGGACTGGCTCCAGAAGAACAACTTCGTCACCCGCGACCAGCTCGAAACGGCCATCGAGGCGTTGCAGGACCGGCTGCAGTCCAGCGCGAGCTCGATCGCCTCAGGTGTGCTGGTGGGGGTCAGCGCCGTCGCCTCGGGGCTGATCACGCTGCTGCTGACGGTGGTCCTCACCTTCTTCTTCCTCAAGGACGGGCATCGGTTCATCCCGTGGGCCGCGCACGTGGGCGGACCGTCCTCGGGCGTTCACGTGGCCGAGGTGCTGCGCCGCATCTGGCAGGTCCTGGGTGGGTTCATCCGGGCGCAGGCGCTGGTGGGGGCGGCCGACGGCATCCTGATCGGCACCGGCCTGTTGATCATGGGGGTCCCAGCCGCGATCCCGCTCGCGGTGCTGACGTTCTTCGGGGGCTTCGTGCCGATCATCGGCGCCGTGGTCGTCGGCGCCATCGCGGTGCTGGTCGCCCTGGTCTCCAACGGATGGGTCGGGGCCCTGATCGTCCTCGCCCTGATCCTGGTGGTGCAGCAGGTCGAGGGCAACATCCTCCAACCGATCCTCCAGGGCAAGACGATGAACCTGCACGCCGCCGTGATCCTGCTGGCGGTCACGCTGGGCTCCACGCTGTTCGGGATCGTCGGCGCGTTCCTCGCCGTACCGGTGGTCGCCGTGCTCGCGGCGGTGCTGCGCTATCTCGACGAGGTGGCGGACCGGGAGGTGCTGCCTCCCGAGGCGGCAGCACAGCCGCCGGAGGAGGAGCAGGACGAGGAGACCCCGGTGTCGGACGCGGACCCGTCGCCCGCTGGCTGACCGTTCTGGCTGGCGTGCTGGCTGAGCGTGCTGGCTGGACTCGCGAAGGCCAGGCTCAGGCTGCGGGGACCGGCTGCGTGAGCTGGGCGAGCAGCGCCTCGGCTGCGGAACGGCCGTCGGCGATGTGGTGGGCGGTGCGGGTGAAGTCGGTCATCGAGACACCCAGGTCGGCCGTGGTGATCCGGTGTACGGCGACCCCGGGTCCGAGGTCGGGCTGCGGCCGCACCCGCATGGCCACGCTCAGGCTGGCGACCAGGATGTCGATCGGCGTACGCCCGCGTGGGGCGCGTGCCGGGACGCTGGCGTCGAGGACGAAGACGCGGGTCGGGGCCAGGTCGGCCGCCCCGCTGATCGGGACCAGGTCGGCCACGCCGCCGTCGACGTGCTGGCCGGCGAAGCCGCAGCTGGACGGCAAGGTGATCGGGGAGAAGACCGCGGGCACCGCGGCCGAGGCCAGCAGCAGGTCCATCAGCCTGCCGTGCCGGTGGTAGACGGCCGTCTCGCTGGCGAGCGGGGTGGTCACCACGCGCACCGGGGTCGGCAGGTCCTCGAGCCGGGTGGCGGGCACCCACTCGCGGATCAGCCGGCGCAACGCGTCGTTGGAGAACAGGTAGGGCCGCTGGCGCACCAGGTGACCCACCTTGGTCAGGGTGCCGCCGGGGAAGATGTCGCGCGTGCCGAGCCGTAGCCAGCGCTCGCGGAGCTCGCGGACCCGGTCGAGGTCGGCTCGCCAGCCCATGAACGCCGAGTTGAGGGCGCCGACCGAGGTGCCGACCAGCGCGGAGGGGACGATGCCGTTCTCCAGGAGCACCTCCATCATGCCCACCTGCACGGCGCCCCGCGAGGCACCACCGGAGAGCACGAAGACGTCTCGCTGTGCTTCCCCCGAAGCCGACCCTGCCACCATGACGCCTCCCGCGTTCCGCATATCCCTTACGACACAGAGTGCGCCTATTTAGTCCGTTTTAGCAGGAAACAGGAAAATTGGTGCTGTTGGGAAGGCTGTGCACCGTGGGACTGGGTGGGCGTGCCGGCCACGTCAGGTCGGGGGCCCCGGCGGGTCATTGCCCTCGGCGGGGAAGCTGCTGGTCCATCTCACGCACGGTCCCGAGGCGCCGACCCGCGCTGCGCTGGCCCTGCTGGTGACGCTGACCTCCGAGGCCGACCGGGTGCTGACCTACTGAGAGTCGGCAGCCGCGCGGTGGAGAACGAGGAAAGCCGCAGGCGAGGGGCTCCCTCGTCCTGCGGCTTCCGGTGGTGGTGGCCAGGGGCGGGGTCGAACCGCCGACCTTCCACTTTTCAGGCGGACGCTCGTACCAACTGAGCTACCTGGCCGCACCGTCCCGCGGCGCCGGTCCGGAGACCTGCGACGCAGCGTGACCCCTGTTTCCAGAGGCCGCGGGGAATGCTACCGGAAGGCTTCCGGGGGCGCGAAACCGCGGGGGAGGTCGCCACGCTGAGCGAGGCGGGCACCCCAGAGCTCTGCCCGCTCGAGTTCGCCGTCGAGCAGTGGACCCTCGACGTCGTGGACGTAGAAGCTCTCGGTGTCGGCCAGCCGGCCGAGATGGTGGCGGCGTACCTCCCTCCCTGCGGACTTGGCGGCCGAGCCGGGCAGGCGGCGTACCTTCGCGACCCGGGTGTCGAACGTGGCGACGTCCAAACGCTCCGACGGCGCAAGCGCCTCAAGCCAATCCCGGATCCCGCCGTTCTCGGGGGCCTCCGGCGCCCCGCGCTGGACCGCGTCGTGACGGGTCGAGCCACTGCTCATCGAGAAGGCGTGGGTGGGACCGCCGACGACCAGCAGGGCCACGTCGCCCGGCAGTCGGGCAGGAGCCGTGTCGACGGTGACCAGCGCGGTCCCGTCACCGAGGCCGCGCGCCACCGCCTCGGCCACGGCACGCGTATTGCCCCACATCGACTCGAAGACCACCAGCGCCCTGGCGCGCCCCTCGCTCATGACGCCCACACCCCGGGCCTCGCGAAGGCAGCCTCGTCCGGAGACAGGGCGCTCCACCAGCGTCGCAGCAGCACCGCGCAGATCGCGAGCATCACCAGGCTGGGACCGGCGTCGGCCGCCAGATGGACCTCGGCTCCCTGCGCCAGCGCGACCAGCGTGCCGACCCAGAGCGCCGTGAAGAGGGTGATGATCTTGACCAGGACGACAACCGCCAGGGGGCCGGCGATCGGGCGACCGCGCAGCAGAAGAACGCCGACCGCAGCCACGCACGGGAGTGCCACGACCAGATCGAGTACGTAGACGGGGAACGCGACCCCACCCGGTCCCGCCGGCGTCGGCGTGTCCCCGCCAAGGGCAAAGGGCAGCAGCGTCGCGAGCCACAGGGACGCGAAGAGGACGGCGACCGCGGCGAGGAACCAGCCGGTGCCCCGCTCCAGTCGACGTCGGGTCGTGCGCGGCCACCCAGCAGGTCGCAGCCGCACCAGTCCGCCGAGGAGGGCGGCCCCGGAGACGGAGACCAGGACGACGTAGACCAGGAAGATCCGGTTCATCGGTACGCCGATGAGGTAGACCGAGTAGCTGTAGGCGACGTAGGCCAGCAGGCCGAGGCGGACCAGGTCGGACCTCGCCGAGGTCTGCCGGACCAGGAGCACGAGCAGGGCGGCGACCAGGAGGCTGCACACGTCCTGTGCGCGGGCCGTGATCACCGTGGCCGTGGGGAGGTCGCGGTAGGGATCCTCGGCGAGCAGCGCGTACGCCGACGCCACGGCGATGCCGCCTGCGAGCAGGCCGGTGGACCACGCGGTCCAGGAGGAACCGACGGGTCCGGGCGCACGAGCCTCGGTCGCCCGATCGCGGGTGATGGTCACGTTGTCGTCCCTCTCGGTCGAGGATCGGCCGGATCGCCGCCCGGCACCATCGTGCGTCCGCGTCGTCACCCCAGGCAGGGCGCAACGACCGGCGCCGGCCGGGACCAAGGGCCTTCGGCGGTCGCGGTCCCGGTCACGGTCACGGTCACAGTCACGGCTTCGGCGTACGCCGCCGCAGCCAGGCCAGCGTGCCGGGGGCCAGCCCGCGCAGCTTCGGGGTGGCCGCCACCGGCGCGACGATCAGGGGGGCGTCCTCGGGCAGGGCCCACTTCAGCTCGTGGAAGACCCGCGAGAGGGTCTCGGAGCTCTCGACGAGGAGCAGTCCCGGGGCGGCGTGCCGCAGCTCGGTCCAGGGGCCGGGGAGATCCGCCTCGGGTGGCTCGGGGGTCCAGGCCAGGAACACGGTCACGGCAGGTCGCCGTACGAGGGAGTCGACATCAGGCGAACGTACCCGGGACGAGTGCGGGCCTCTCGGCAACTGAATGCCGAGAGGCCCTCCTCTTCTGCTCTTCTGCGACCCCGACGGGACTCGAACCCGCGGCCTCCGCCGTGACAGGGCGGCGCGCTAACCAACTGCGCTACGGGGCCTTGGTGAAGCTGTGTTTCGCTGTGGACCTCACTCGGAAGCGAAGCCACGGAATGCTAACCCATCACCGGGCCAGCGTTGAAATCCGCACCCCCAACGGGATTCGAACCCGTGCTACCGGCGTGAAAGGCCAGCGTCCTAGGCCACTAGACGATGGGGGCCCGCCGCTCCGGGGAACGACGGGGCAAGTGTAGGGGAGGGGAGATCTCAGGCGTACCCGAGGTCGTGCAGCGCGGCGTCGTCGATGCCGAAGTGGTGCGCGACCTCGTGGACCACGGTGATCCGCACCTCCTCGACGAGTTCCTCCTGCGACTCGCACATCCGCATCAGCGGCCCGCGGAAGACGAAGATCCGGTCCGGTGGCGCGAAGGTGTAGGAGGTGTCGCGCGAGGTCAACGGGATGCCGTCGTAGAGCCCGAGCAGCCCGGGGTCGTGCCCTGGCGGCTCGGGCTCCACGAGTACGACGACGTTGTCGATCAGGCTCGACAGCTCGGGCGGGATGCCGTCCAGGGCCACGGAGACCAGCTCCTCGAACTCCGCGTCGCTGATCTCCATGCCAGCCAGCGTGCCACGGTTCCGCAACGACCTCGGGCCCGGTGGTCGAAGGGCCGCGGTCCTGGCTGTGAGGAGGGCGGCCAGGTCTGTGTGCTGGACACCCTGCGGGGAGTGCGGTCGATCCGGCTCACCTGGTGCGCCGGATCGACCGCACAGTGGCCACTTGCGGGGGGCGAGAAATGTTGTCCACAGATGTCGAACACCCACTCGATTGTGTCGGTGCTCGATCCTAGAATGGGTGCCATGGACACCACACTCGGTCATCGCACCGGCCACCGTGACGGGGTGCTCCCCGGCCGAGGTGATCGTGCGTGTCCGCCGGGCCCGAGAGGCGGCGTTGGCCGCCGGTGCCGAGGAGCTCGCCCTGGCTCTGGTGTGGGCGCGGTTGCACCCGTGCCCGGCCGAGGAGACCCCGGCGCACTGGGGCCAGCTCGACCTGCACGGTGAGAGCGTGTGCCCGTCTGGCCGGGGTGGGGGCGCCGTGGGTGGCGGAGTTCGCCCCGGCCGAGCTCGGTGCCGCCCTCGGGATCGGGGTGGAGGCGGCCAAGCAGCTCCTCGGCGACGCCTTGGAGCTGGCCCACCGGCTGCCCCGGCTCTGGGCCCTGGTCCAGGCGCTGGTGGTGCCGGCGTGGCGGGCCCGGTCGATCGCGCGGGAGACCCGCGACCTGTCCATCGAGGCGGCAGCGTTCGCGGACCGGCTGGTGGCCGCGACCCCGGACCGGATCGGGCAGGTCCAGGCCGCGCGGCTGGTCCAGGAGGCGCGGCTCTACTTCGACCCCGACCGCGCGATCGCCGATGAGGACGAGGCGCTGGCCCGGCGCGGGGTGTGGTCCCGCCCCGGAGCCAGTCGGGTCCGGCGACCACCGAGATGTGGATGACCCTGGACACCCCCGATGCGGAGCTCTTCGACCAGAGCCTGACCCGGGTCGCAGCCGACCTGCGCGACCTCGGCGACCCCGATTCCCTCGATGTGCGCCGGGCCCGGGCGGTCGGGGTCCTGGCCGACCCCCAGTACGCGTTGGACCTGCTCTCGGGGCGCGAAGGCGCTGCACCGTCGATGCGGGGCGGAGACAGCGGCCGGGGGATCGCGAACCTGTTCGTGCACCTCACCCCGGCCGACCTCGAAGCCGACCTCGCTCAGGACGGCACCGGCGCAGGGACCGGTGCGGTCACGCATCGAGCGGCTCGGCGCCGCCACCACCCGGTTGCTCACCGACTGGCTGACCCGCCTGGCCGGCACCGGCGGCAAGGTCGTGATCCGCCCCGTCCTCGACCTGGCCGCGAACGCAGCGGTCGACTCAGCACGACCCACCCCCGGCGATGCGCGAGCAGGTCCTGCTCCGCGACGCGCACTGTGTCTTCCCCGGCTGCTCCCGGGACTCCCGGGCCTGCGATCTGGACCACCTCACGCCCTACGTGCCGATCGACGAGGGCGGGCCCCCGGGCCAGACGCATCCGGGGAATCTGGCGCCGTTGTGTCGGACCCATCACCGGGTCAAGACCCACACCGCCTGGGACTACACCCGCCTCGACGACGGCGGCTATGCGTGGACCTCACCGACCGGGCAGCACTACGACGTCACGCCCAGCGACCGCCGCCCACCCACCCGACCCCGCCCGGCGCGACCGGCAGATGCCGGCGCAGCTGGCGCAGCTCGTCATCCCACGCCAGCGCCGACGAACCTGAACGCCCCAGCACCCCGACCCCAGCCCGGTCGGGGCCACCGGCACGCCCCGGGCCGGGAGTGCCACCGGGTCGGGACTCCTGCCGCACTGACCGCCCCCACGCGGAACGACGTCGAGGCCCTCCATGACCAGGAGTTGTCACACTCCGGATCTGAAGGGCCCCGACTGACGGACCTCGGCTGCGGCTGAGCCGCGGGATGGCTCAGGCGGCCAGTGCCGCCTTCTCGCGCTGGGCCACGGGGGCCGGCGTGGTGTTGGCGCCCATGAAGTCGTTGGGCAGCGCGAGCCGGATCACCTTGTGCCAGGCGGAGGCCACCTGGCGGGGCAGCGAGCCGGTCGTGTAGGTCAGGCCGTAGCGCTCGAAGAGGGCCTCCACCTTGGGGGCGATCTCGGAGTAGCGGTTGCTCGGCAGGTCCGGGAACAGGTGGTGCTCGATCTGGAAGGACAGGTTGCCGGTCATCATGTGCATCGCCTTGGAGCCGGTGATGTTGGCCGAGCCGAGCATCTGCCGCACGTACCACTCGCCCTTGGACTCGCCCTCGATCGAGTGCTTCTCGAAGGTCTGCACGCCCTCGGGGAAGTGGCCGCACATGATCACCGAGTGGGTCCACAGGTTGCGGACCAGGTTGGCGGTGAAGTTCGCGCCCATGGTGTGCAGGAACGACGGGCCGGAGAGCAGCGGGTGGACCAGGTAGTCCTTCTTGAACTGCTTGCGGATCTTGCGCAGCGTCACGGCCGCCCTGGCCTTGAACTCGGGGCTCTTCAGGGTCTTGCGCTTGACGTGCTTGCCGATCTCGAGGTCGTAGGCCGCGATGCCGTACTCGAAGAAGCAGGCGTTGATGAAGTTCCACAGCGGCTGCGCGAGGTAGACCGGGTGCCAGCGCTGGTCCTCGTCGACGCGCATGATGCCGTAGCCGAGGTCGTTGTCCTTGCCGACCACGTTGGTGAAGTTGTGGTGCAGCTCGTTGTGCGAGTGCTTCCACTGCTCCGAGGGGGAGGCGTTGTCCCACTCCCAGGTGGTGGAGTGGATCTTCGGGTCGCGCATCCAGTCCCACTGGCCGTGCATGACGTTGTGGCCGATCTCCATGTTCTCGAGGATCTTCGCCACCGAGAGGCCGGCGGTGCCGACCAGCCAGGCCGGCGGGAACAGCGAGAACAGCAGCACGGCGCGCGAGCCGAGCTCGAGCTTGCGTTGGGTGTCGATCACCTTGCGGATGTACGCCGCGTCCTTGGCGCCGCGGCTCTCCACGACCTCGGCGCGGATCGCGTCGAGCTCACGGCCGATCTGCTCGATGTCCTCGGCGGTGAGGTGGGCGATGGGGCTGACGGGCTTCTTCTGTACGACGGTCATGGGGATCTCCTTCGGAGGTGATCGGTCAGGGAGGGTGGTCAGTGGTCGATGTGGCAGGCGCCGGCGGCGGCGTTGATGCAGGTCTGGATGCGCACGCCGTCGCCCTCGACGGCCGTGGTGATCTCGCCGGTGCGCAGGTCGCGCACCACGCCTTCGCGCAGCGGCAGCACGCAGCCCATGCAGATGCCCATCCGGCACCCGCTCGGCATGAGTACGCCGGCCTCCTCGGCCTGGTCCAGGATCGGGCGGGAGCCGTCGGCCTCCAGGGAGGTGCCGTTGGCGGTGAAGGTGACGGTGCCACCCTCGCCGGCGACGAGCGTGGTCAGGCGGAACTGCTCGGTGAGCAGCTCCAGGCCGCGCTCCTCGTGGTGGGCGCCGAGCGCGTCGAGCAGCCCGGCCGGCCCGCACGCGAAGGTGACCCGGTCGTCGAGGTCGGGGACCAGGGAGACCAGGTCGGCGACGTCGAGCACACCGTGCACGTCGTCGTACCGTGCGACCAGGCTGATCATCCCGGCCGCGTCGAGCTCGCGCAGGTTGGCGATGAAGATCGAGTCGGGCTCGGTGGGGGCGACGTGGACGACGGTGATGTCGTAGCCGGCGCTGCGCGGCAACCGGACCACACCGGAGTCGGCGACCGGGAACAGGTTGCGCAGCATCCCGATCACCGGGGTGATGCCGGAGCCGGCGGTGACGAAGAGCAGCTTGGTGCCCTCGGGGGGCAGCACGAACTCGCCGGCGGCCTGCTCGAGGTGGACCAGCGTGCCGACCTGGGCCTCTCGCACGAGGTGGTTGCTGACCTTGCCGTCGGGCACGGCCTTGACGGTGATCGAGATCCGGCCGTCGGTGCGGGGGCCGTGGGTCAGCGAGTAGGCGCGCCACAACCGGACGCCGTCGACGTCGATCCCGATCCGGACGTACTGGCCGGGCACGTGGCCGGCCCAGTCGGCACCGGGGCGGATCACGATCGTGGCGGCGTCGGCGGTCTCGGGGTGGATCTGCTCGATCACCCCGCGCAGGTCGGCGCCGGCGCGCAGGGGGCTGAAGACGTCGAGGAAGTCGGCGGGGACGAGGGGGGTCGCGGCGAGCTCGACGATGCGGCGTACGCCGTCTCGGAGGCTGCGTCGCACTGCCAGCGGGCTCCGCGGCAGCGGGGCGGGGGCGGTAGTAGTGGCCATGTCTCAAGCATGATGTGCGCACGGGCTAAAGTCATGACCGGAGCGCGTGAATCGAACGCGCTGTTTTGTTCGCAAAGGATGAAAACGTGTCCGAAACCAGCGATTTGCGACTGACCGAGACCACCGTGCGTGACCTGCGCGACATTCTGCCCGAGGTGGCCGGTCGCACGGTCTCCGCGATCACCGACGACGTCCCGAGCTACGCGGCCGCGTTCACCGGGCCGATGGGGGAGACCATCCGCAACGCCGTGGAGCTCGCGCTGGGCGGTTTCATCTCGCTCGCGGCGCGGGCGGGAGGCGGTGCCACGCAGTCGCCCACCGCCCAGGCGGTCGACGGCGCCTACCAGCTCGGACGGGGGGAGGCGCGCAGCGGCCGCACCGTCGACGCGCTGCTCTCCGCCTACCGGATCGGTGCCCGCGTGGCGTGGCGGGAGATGTCGGCGACGGTGGTGCGCAACGGGGTCGATGCCGGCACCCTGGGGCGCTTCGCCGAGCTGGTCTTCGCCTACATCGACGAGCTCTCGGCGGCGAGCGTCGCCGGTCACAACGACGAGCTCGCGACCACCGGCCGGGTGCGCGAGCGCCTGCTGGAGCGCCTGGCCGACCACCTCCTGGACGGCTCGAGCGACGAGGAGGTCGCTGCGGCCGCGGAGCGGGCAGGGTGGGCGCTGCCGGAGACACTGACCGCGGTGCTCGTGCCCGAGTCGCAGGTGCGCACCGTGCTCGGGGTCGTGGCCGCGGAGACCCTGCAGCCGGGAGCGGACCTGGACGGGATGGTGGCGCTGCTCGTGCCCGACGTGCACGGGCGTCGCCGGCCCGGGCTGCTGCGGGCGCTGTCCGGGCGCGCGTCGGTCGCCGGTCCGCCGCGGCCGTGGGCGCAGGTGCGGGCCTCCTTCGACCGGGCGCAACGGATGCGCGACCTGGGCCTGGGACCGGACAGCGAGGAGCACCTCGCGGCCCTGGTGCTGACCGCGGACCCGAGCGCCCTCGCCGACCTCCGGGCGCGGGCGCTGGCACCGCTCGCCGAGCTGCGGCCCTCGACGGCGGAGAAGCTGGTCGAGACGCTGCGGTCCTGGCTGCTCCACCACGGCAGGCGTGAGGCCGTGGCCGAGGACCTGTTCGTGCACGCCCAGACGGTGCGCTACCGGATGGGCCAGCTGCGCGACGCGTTCGGTGAGCGACTCGACGACCCGCAGAGCATCCTCGAGCTGACCCTGGCCCTGGCCCTGCCGCTGGAGTCCGCGGAGGGCGAGACGCCTCAGAGCGTGGAGTGAACCAGCGTCCCGGCGACCCAGGTCGCGGCGACGGTCATCGACCGCAGTGCCTTGGCCTGCTCGAGCGAGGTCCCGGCCACCAGGGGGTCGGCGTCGAGCAGGACCAGGTCTGCGGGGTGCCCGGCAGCCACCGTGCCGAGACCGTCGGTGCTCGCGGCCAGCGCCTCGGGCAGGGTCAGGGAGTGCTCGGGGTGCCACGGGGCCCGGTCGTCGTTGCTGCGGTGCACCGCGGCGGCGATCGCCTCCCACGGGTCCAGCGCTGAGACCGGTGCGTCGGAGCCGAGCACCAGCTCGACGCCGGCGTCGACCAGCCAGCGCAGCGCGAAGCAGCGGTCGGTGCGGTCGGGCCAGATCGCCTCGCTGAGGTCGCGGTCGTCCAGCAGGTGCGCCGGTTGCACGCTGGCGCGGATGCCGAGCGCGGCCATCCGGTGCGCATCGGCATGGGCGATCAGCTGTGCGTGCTCGATCGAGCCGGTGGCACCGGTGTCGGCGTACGCATCGAGCGCCTCGGTCACCGCCGCGTCGCCGATCGCGTGGATCGCCATCTCGAGTCCGTTGTGGGAGGCGGCGGCCATCAGGCCGCGGAGCCCCTCGCTGCTGAGGTTGGGGGCGCCGCTGAGTCCGTCGAAGTACGGCGCACAGCACCAGGCCGTGCGGGTGTTCAGCGACCCGTCCGAGATGATCTTCAGCGGACCCATCGTCACGAGCGGACCCGCGCCGGGGATCGGCTCGCCGGTGCGGACCCCGGCGGCCAGGAACTCCGCGAGGGTGTCGGCGTAGGCGCCCACCCTGACTCGCAGCAGCTCGGCTCCCGCGGCGGTGCGCTCGGGCCAGGCGGCCAGGGTCTGGTCGAACTCGAGGTCGACCACCCCGACCACGCCCTTGGCAGCCGCCTCGCGCATGGTCTGCAGGTAGGCCGAGGGGCCCGAGCCCTCGCTGCCGACGAGCTCCTCGAGCCGCGGGTAGACCCGGAACCACTCGCCCTCGCTGATCATCGCGTCCCGCTCGGTGAGGTCGAGCGCGCGCATCGCGGCGGTGTTCATCCAGGCGTGGTGGCCGTCACCGCTGATCAGCACCACCGGGCGCGGTCCGGTGACGCGGTCGAGCGCGGCGACCGAGGGCTGCTCCTCCCAGGCGGCCGGACGGTGTCCCCAGCCCACGAGCGGTGTGCCCGGGGTCGCGGCCAGCCTGTGCTCGAGCCGGGAGAGCACGTCCTCGACCGACCGCGTCCCGACGAGGTCGAGCCGCTGGGAGGCGAGCGTCCACTGGCCGAGGTGCACGTGCTGGTCCCACAGCCCCGGCATCAGCCACCGGCCGTCGGCGTCGTACTCCACCGCCCCGGCCGGAGCGGCCAGCTCGTGGCCGACCTCGCTGACGCGCCCGTCCTCGACCAGGACGTCACGCGGTGGTGCCCCGGGAGCCGGGTCGGTCGGCCCGGCGGCGTCGACCGGCACCAGCCGGGCGCGACGCAGGAGGAAGCTGGACATGTCTCCGAGGCTAGGACAAGGCCATGACGCTCATGTGGCCGAGGGTGGCTGCGAGCAGGCAGCCGAGGATCGTGACCGCGACGTACGCCGTCCCCCGTCGCCGCCCGCCCTCCACGGCCTGGGTCGCGAACGCGGAGTACGTCGTCAGGCCGCCGCAGAAACCGGTGCCGAGGAGGGCCATCGGGTGGCCCGAGACCGCTGCGCCGGCGAGGGCGCCGAGGACGGCCGAGCCGACCAGGTTGACCAGCAGCGTGCCCCAGTGCAGCCGACGGTCCAGGTGGTGGCCGGCCAGGTAGCGCAGCGGTGCCCCGACAGCGGCGCCCAGCGCCACGAGCAGCCCGGTCACTCGTCGCCCTCCTCAAGCGCGAACTCGAGGCGCTCGGACTCGGTGCTCAGCCGGCCGACCACCAGCACGGCCGCGAGCGCGGCAGCCAGTGTGCCGAGCGCGTAGGCCGCGGCCGTGCCCACGAGGCCGTGGTCGATCAGGGCGAAGGTCTCATAGGACGCCGCGGACATGGTGGTGAACCCGCCGAGCACGCCGGTGCCCAGGAAGACCGGCAGCCACGAGGTCCGGTGGACGAGCGGCAGCAGGGGCAGGAGGGCGAGCAGGCCGGCGCCGAGGACGTTGACCGCGAAGGTCGGCCAGGGGAACCCGGACCCCACGGCCGGAGCGTGCGCCGTGACCGCCCACCGGCCCAGCGCCCCGAGCGCGCCACCGGCCGAGGCCGCGAGGCAGCGCAACGCGAGAGTGCGGGCGCCGAGGCTGTCCCTGCCGGTCGCGAGCGTCATCCAGTGAAGGGCAGGGCCAGTGTCAGCGGGCCCGTCCAGGGCAGCGGGCTCCCGCCACGGCCCTGGCGCTCGAACTCTCCGAAGTACCACGTCTGCAGGTCGTGGAGCACCTCCGGCGGGCGCATCGACAACAGGAACGGCTCGCTGTAGGTCGCATAGACCTGGTCGAGCAGCCTGCGCACCCGGGCCATGGTCGTGGGCGTGCTCAGCGGGACCTCGTAGGCGAGGTCGACGGCCTGGACGCCCTGCGCGATCGCGTTGTCGAGCGCGGCGATGCCGCTGCTCGAGCGGCGTTCCCGGTCGGCTTGGACGAAGATCTCGGTGACCTCCACGGCGAGCGGGTAGTCCGAGGGCGCGGTCAGGGCCAGCAGCCGCAGCTCCCGGCGCAGCTCGAAGTGGAAGCGGCGCAGCTCGCGGAACAACCGAGTGGGCACGTTGAGCAGGACCAGCGACATCCGGCCCCCGTCGGCCAGGCTCTGATCCTCGTGGCTGTCCGGGGTGAAGCCGAAGATCTCCCCGTGCAGCGCGCTCTCGTCCTCGTGCACCTCCGCCGAGGGTTCGAACCACACCGACTTGTGCTTGCCGTCATGCCCGAGGTCTGAGCCCCAGCGCCGCGACATCATCGCCACCAGGTCGAGGCCGCGACCGAAGGTGGTCAGGTTGAAGTCGTCGACGTCGTCGACCCGGGGTGCGACCGGTGCCCGACGAGGAGGGACCGGCGAGCAGTCGACCACCTCGATCCGGGGGTGGGCGACGGTGCCCAGCACCCTGACGGAGTAGGGCGGGACCGCGTGGATCAGGGCGTTGGTGACCACCTCGGAGACGGCGAGCTGGGCCGACTCGACGAGGTCGTGACGACCGATGTCCATGAGCACCTCGGAGACCCAGGCACGGGCGGTCTTGACCGAGGGCGGGCTCGGGAGCAGCGGCAGCGACCGCTTGGTCAACAACAACGACCCCACCCCCTCACGCGCACAGACCGGTTAGAGGGGCGGGTTCGGGCCCCCTGCCTCAACCCGGATCTTAGTGGAATACGGGTATTTCGGCACTCAGTCGGTGCCGAACTTGAGCAGCGCATTCTCGACCACCTCCGCCAGCGACGGGTGGATCCAGTACTGACCGCGGGCGATCTCGGGGATGGTCTGGCCGGTGCTCATCGCCTGGACCAGCGGCTGGAGCAGCAGGCTCGCCTGCGGACCGATGATGTGGGCACCGAGCAGCCGTCGCCCCTCGGCGTCGCTGAGCAGCTTGACGAAGTGGCCGTGGTCCTCCATCGCCCACCCGTAGGCCACGTCGGCGTACTGCTCGACGGCGGTGAGGTGACCGATGCCCTGCTCGCGGGCCTCCTGGGAGGTCAGCCCGATGCTGGCGATCTGCGGGGAGGTGAACACCGCGCTCGGCACGAACCGGTGGTCGCTGACGACCAGGTCGTCAGGGTGCAGCAGGTTGTGCCGCACGGTGCGGGCGTCGTGGTTGGCGACATGCTTGAGCTGGTGGGCGCCGGCCACGTCGCCGAGCGCCCAGACGCCGTCGGCGGTGGTGCGCTGGTGCTCGTCGACCCGGACGAGACCCTCGTCGTCGAGGGTGACCGTCGTGTTCTCCAGCGAGAGCCGGTCGGCGTTGGAGATGCGTCCCGTCGCCATCAGGAGTACGTCGGCCTCGTGCACGCTCCCGTCGGAGAGGGAGACCTCGATCGCCTTCCCGGCGGGGGCGACCCGGGTCGGCAGGGTGCCGAGCCGCAGGTCCCACTGGGTGGCGGCGAGCTCGGTGAAGCGCTCGGAGACCTCCTCGTCGTGGTCGCGCAGGAGCTGCTTGCCCCGGTGGACCTGGGTGACCGCGGTGCCGAGCGCGGAGAAGATGTGGGCGAACTCGGCCGCGACGTAGCCGCCGCCGATGACGGTCATCCGCTCCGGCAGCTGCTCGAGGCGCATCACGGTGTCGCTGGTGTGCACCGTGACCTCGTCCAGTCCGGGGATCTCCGCGACGTCGACGCGGGTGCCGACCGCGATCACGATCTGGTCGGCGGTGATCTCCTGTCCGGTGCCGGTGTCCAGGGTGTGGTCGTCGAGGAAGCTGGCGTGACCGTGGTGGACGTCGACATTGGGCAGGCTCCGGCGGTAGGTCTCACCGCTCAGGGCGATCGGGTCGATGCGGCCGAAGATCCGCTCCCGGATCTCGGGCCAGCGGGCGCCGGTGAAGGTGGTCTCCACGCCGAGCTCGGGAGCGTGCCTGGCACTGCGGGCGAGGTCGGCGGGGTAGACGAACATCTTGGTCGGGATGCAGCCGACGTTGAGGCAGGTGCCGCCGAACCGGTTCTCCTCCAGGATCGCCACCCGCCAGTCGGCGAAGCGCTTGTCGACGATGGAGTTGCCCGAGCCGGTGCCGATCACGGCGAGGTCGTAGTGGGTCACACGCTCCATGCTGCCCGACGGAGGTGTGACCGAACCAACGTCTCTGAGTTGGTCACCGGGGGATGCCACCCGCCACAATCAGGGTTATGCCTGACGTGAACACCGACTCCGCACCCCTCGCGCCCAGTGGCCGGCCCCTGAGCAGTCGGCACCAGGTCGTCGTGATCGGCTCCGGCTTCGGTGGCCTGTTCGGCACCAAGGCCCTGCGTCGCGCCGACGTCGACGTGACCATGGTCGCGAAGACCACCCACCACCTCTTCCAGCCGCTGCTCTACCAGGTCGCGACCGGGATCCTCTCCGAGGGCGAGATCGCGCCCCCCACCCGCGAGGTGCTCTCCCGCCAGGCCAACGCCACGGTGCTGCTCGGCGACGTCCAGGAGATCGACCTCGAGGCGCGCACGGTCAGCCACCACGTGCTCGGCCGGGTCACCGTCACGCCGTACGACTCGCTGATCGTGGCGGCCGGTGCCGGGCAGTCCTACTTCGGCAACGACGGCTTCGCGGAGTTCGCCCCCGGCATGAAGAGCGTCGATGACGCCCTGGAGCTGCGCGGGCGGATCTTCGGGGCCTTCGAGCTCGCCGAGATCCTCGCCGCCAAGGGCGAGGACGTCGACCACCTGCTCACCTTCGTGGTCGTGGGCGCCGGCCCGACGGGTGTCGAGATGGCCGGGCAGATCGCCGAGCTTGCGCACCGCACGCTGCGCCGCGACTTCCGCTACATCAACACCCGCCGCGCGAAGGTGATCCTGCTCGACGCGGCCGCCCAGGTGCTGCCGCCGTTCGGCGCCAAGCTCGGCGCGAAGACCCAGGAGGCGCTGGAGAAGCTCGGCGTCGAGGTCCAGCTCGGGGCGATGGTCACCGACGTGGACGAGCGCGGGATCGTCGTGCAGGACAAGGACGGCAGCAAGCGCCGGATCGAGGCGGTCACCAAGATCTGGGCCGCCGGCGTCCAGGCGAGCCCGCTGGCCCAGACCCTCGCCGAGCAGACCGGGGCCTCCCTGGACCGGGCCGGCCGGATCGGCGTCAACCCCGACCTCACCCTGCCGGGCCACCCCGAGGTGTTCGTCGTGGGCGACATGATCGCGCTGAACAACCTGCCCGGTGTCGCGCAGGTGGCCATCCAGGGCGCGAAGTACGCCGCCAAGGAGATCAAGGGGCGCCAGCAGGGCAAGGCCCCGCAGGAGCCGTTCAAGTACTTCGACAAGGGCAGCATGGCCACGATCTCGCGCTTCGACGCCGTGGCGATGGTCGGCAAGCTGCGCCTCAGCGGACTGATCGCCTGGCTGATGTGGCTGGCCGTGCACCTGATCTACCTGACCGGGTTCAAGAACCAGGTCACCGCGCTGCTGCACTGGACCGTCACGTTCCTGAGCAACGACCGCTCCGAGCGCACCGCCACCGAGCAGCAGATCTTCGCCCGTGCTGCGCTCAAGCGGCTGCCCGGAGGGGCCTCCGAGCTGGTCAGCCCGCCCGGGTCCTTCGACGTCGACCGACGCGCGGAGCTCGAGGCTCGGGCGCTCGAGGAGGCTCGGCTCACCGACGCCGGCATGCGCGGGCGCTCGGACTGACCGAGCGGCTCACTCGAACCGCGGCGGCTTCCGGTCGCTCTCGGCCAGGGCCTCGCGGGCCCAGCGCGGCAGGATGAAGATCCCCTCGGCCTCGACGGTGGTCTCCCCGTCGGCTCGGCGCAGGACGCCCTTCACGACGGTCTTGATCCCCTCGACCCGCTCGATCCACGCCTCGGCCGAGCAGTCGCCCAACGGGGTGTTCTGGACGTAGCGCACGGTCAGCGTCCCGGTCATGCCCGGGGACCCGCCCGCGGCCGCGGCCTCGCCGAGCAGCTGGTCGAGCAGGAGCGCGGCCACCCCGCCGTGGCACATGCCCGGCGGCCCCTCGTGGAGCGCGCCGAGGGTGAAGCTGGACCAGGCCCGGCCGTCGGTGGACTTCTCGATCTGCAGCGGTACGGCGGCCGGGTTGCGCAGGCCGACCACGGCGTTCCCGTGTCCCCGCACCGTCCCCGACGAGCTCAGGCTGACCCCGAACGAGTCGGGGATCTGCTCGGCGGCGAGCCGCTCGGCCAGTCGCTGCACCTCCTGGGTCACCTCTGCGACCACGCCCGCCGGGACCGTCGTACGCACGGTCGCGTCGGCCAGGGCGCGCACACTGCCGGCGAGGGCGCCGTACACGCGGCGCTCGTCGGCGAGCTCGGCCTCGGACATCTCGACGACGGAGTACTTGATCGGCGACATGCTCGCAGACTAGAACACGTTTCAGTCCGCTGTCGCGGTGACGTCAGCCACGCAGGTGCGGGACCGGCGCGCGGCGCAGGACAGCGGTGATGCTCGCGCCGGCCAGGCCTGCCGCGACGGCGAGCCCGAGCAGGGCGATCGTGGCGGCGCTGGGCGTGACGGGGACCAAGGCACCCAGCACCACGCTCAGCGCCAGGCCCAGCAGCGCCGTACGCCGTGCCAGGAGGGACGCGCTGTTGCGACGAACCAGGCGTGCGAAGTCCACCGGGTCGCCCGGCGTCCGGACCAGATCGGCGGTGGCCGTCCAGGTGTGGGTCGAGGCGCTGCCAGGGAGTGGGACCGCCGCCGGCAGGTCGTCGTGGTCGCGGCGGACCTGGGTCGGCAGCACGAAGGAGCGCTCCAGCCAGTCCGGAGTCCGATAGGAGGACGTGGTCGCGGCGCGACGGGTGCTGTGGTCCATCGGTGTCCTCCTCGGGTCGACCCTTCGAGTTTGCCAGTCAACCGGGGGATTCGATACGCAAAGGCGCAAAAGTTCTCAAAATGCCTGGATGGGTGTGGCGCCTGGAGGTGTGAAAGCATCGCCGCCCGTTGCCGTGCAAGAGAAAGGGACATCGCATGCAGGTCGAGCAGGTCGGTGCAGCGTTCGCGGCCCCCGAGCCCGCGGCGGCCGGCGCGTGGTTCGCCGAGCACCTCGGGTTCGAGGTGCTGGTGGACCTCGGGTGGTACGTGAGCACCCATCACCCGGACCGCGAGGGGCTTCGGGTGGACTTCGTCCAGGCCGACCACGAGACCTGGGTCGAGCCGGCTGCGGGCGTGCGCGGGTCGATGCTCGCGTTCGTGGTGCCAGACGTCGATCGCCAGCACGACCGACTGGTGGCCGGCGGAGTCTCGATCCTCAAGGCCCTGGTCACCGAGCCCTGGGGTCAGCGCCGGCTCCAGGTGGCGGGACCGGGTGGGCTCGTCATCGAGCTCGTGCAACCCGTCGAGCCGGATCCCGACTGGATGGCGGCGCAAGGCCTGGCCGGGTGACGGGGCCGCCCGCGCCCGCACGGGCGACTACGGTCGCGCAATGACGCCGCAGCCCTTCGTCCCGGCCGACTTCGAACCGCCGGCCTCGTTGGTCACGGACCGGTTCCGCCTCGAGCCGCTCGCCGAGCGGCACAACCGGGCCGATCACGCCGCGTGGACGGGGAGCGTCGCGCACATCCGCGCGACGCCCGGCTACCCGGACGGCTCCTGGCCGCCACCGGAGGGGATGTCGCTGGAGGACAACGCCCGCGACCTGCGCCGTCACGATGCCGACTTCGCGGCGCGCAAGGGGTTCACCTTCACGGTTCTGGACCCCGACGACGGGGATGTCGTCGGGTGCGTCTACCTCTATCCGCCCGAGCGCGAGGGCCACGACGTCACGGTGCAGTCGTGGGTTCGTGCCGACCGCGCGGACCTCGACGAACCGCTGGCCGACGCGGTGGCAGCCTGGCTCGAGACCGACTGGCCGTGGGAGCGTCCCGACCGCTGCGGGAGGTAGCCCCGGAACGTCCGGTCTCGATCGGGCGTTCTACGCCAGCGGCCAAGCGACGTGCAAGCGATGCGCGCAGCGCTCCCTGCACCTTCAGGATAGGGCCCGGGCGGGGGCTTGCGGCAAGGCCCTGGTGGTGTGGCAGATTCGCGTCCTCAGCAGGCAGAAGGAAGGACCTCAGGTGTCCCAAGCGCTCGACGATGGTCCGTTCTTCCATGGCACGATCGCGAAACTGGGCATCGGTGACTTCCTGCGCGCAGGCCACTCATCGAACTACCGCCCCGAGATCGTGATGAACCACATCTACTTCACCGCTCTCGTCGATGGAGCCGGCCTTGCCGCGCAGCTCGCGGTCGAGCTCGGCGGCGGTGACGCGACTCCGAGGGTCTATGCAGTCGAGCCGACCGGGGCGTTCGAAAACGACCCGAACGTGACTGACAAGAGGTTCCCCGGCAACCCCACGCGGTCCTACCGCAGCAGTGCCCCACTGCGGATCGTCGACGAGATTTCTGAGTGGACGCGGCTGACACCCGACCAGCTGCAGATGTGGCGAGAGCGACTGTCGGTCCTTCTCTCCAGCGAAGGTGGCGAGATCATCAACTGACGTCTTGGGGAGCACCGAAGCAGGTTCACCAGCCCGCATCGCCACCGGGTCGTCGTCGGCGACCGTCCGCGAGAACAGCCCGCGCGCGCTGAGTCGCTCATGCTCGATGATGAGAACACGGGTACGGGTTTATGGTCAGCGGACGTTGCGGCGTCCCGGCTTTGGGGTCGGTCTGGGTCCAGTGCCGGCCGCGGCGTGGCGCGCTGGCGTGGGAACCGAGCGTTTACGATCATTGATCGTCTAAACTACATAATCGACCGCCACATTATGTAGTTTAGACCTTCTGTGAGGGCTTCTGATGCACTCCTTCGTCGACCTTGATCGAGTCCTCGGCGCTGTGCCAGCACCCTTGGTGATGACGTTGCGCGACATCGACCGCGGCCAAGGCAGCGAGGGCATGTACCTCAACCAGGTGCCCGACCTACTCACCGAGCTCGCCAACCGGGCCCGGATCGCGAGCATCACCGCGTCGTCTGCCCTCGAGGGCGTCGTCGTCAAGAACCGCGGCCGTGCGGCCGCCATCATCGCCAACAAGCCCATCGAGCTGCGTACCCGTGGCGAACAGGAGTTCGCCGGCTACCGTGCTGCCCTCGACTACCTGTTCGCCGAGGACTGGCGCCCCCTGAACGTCGGCCTGCTTCTGCACCTGCACCGGCTGCTGTTCGCGGAGACCAAGGCCACCGGCGGGACGTTCAAGGAGAGCGACAACTTCGTGGTCGACCGGGCTCCCGACGGAGTCCAGAGCATCCGATTCAAGCCCGTCCCTGCCGCTCGCACCGAGTACTACGCCACCGACCTCATCGACCGCTACGCCGATGCCGTCAAGGCAAACCGACACCACCCAGTGCTCCTCGTCGGCTTGTTCGTCCTCGATCTGCTCATCATTCACCCGTTCGACGACGGCAATGGTCGCGTGGCCCGCGCGCTGACCAATGCCCTCCTCGCCGAGGCCGGCTACGGGGTCGGCCGCTATGTGTCGCTGGAACTGCTCATTGCCGAATCTGCCGACGACTACTACCAGGCGTTGCTCGACTCAACGCACGACTGGCACGATCACGCCAACGACCCATGGCCCTGGCTGCAGTATTTCGGCCAGCTCCTCGCTCGTGGATACGCCCGGTTCGCGGAAGGCATTGCCGCCGACAGGTCCGGAGGCACGAAAGCGCAACGCGTCCGGGAGCACGTTCTGAGGCACGGCGCGGCCGTCTTTGCGATCTCCGATGTAAGAGCCGCGCTACCCGGGATCAGCGATCCGACCATCCGACTCGTCCTCAATGAACTGAAGGAGGAAGGGCTTCTCAAGCCGCAAGGCACAGGACGCTCCGCCGTGTGGTTGCGTGTGACCACGTAACCACTCCGTCCGCTATCTGCCGCGTGGTCGGATGCTTCGCACCGACAGCGGCAGCCGTTAGATCCGCGCGCGCTGGGGTTTGCCGGGGTTTTGGGGTCGGTCTGGGTCCAGCGTGAGACCGCGGGCAGGTAGGAGCGGGTGCCGAACTTGAGGATGTTGATCTCGGTGTCGTAGGAGCCCGACGCGTAGCGCCAGGGGTTGGTGTCCTCGGCGAGGTCGGCGGGGCTCAGCGCGGCCATCTGGTGGGCCCCGTGGGACTCGAACCCACAACCCGCGGATTAAAAGTCCGCTGCTCTGCCAATTGAGCTAGAGGCCCCGGACTCGGGCGCCCGCTGGCCGCCATTGTCCGGCCACATCATGGCAGAGCGGACCTGTCCCGGAGCGAGCCGGTGGGGGTCGGGTCAGGGGTGCCCCCTGTCGGTGGCAGCGCTCGCCGAACCGAGACTCCTGGCTCAACTCCTGAGCCCGATGTCCGTGGCCTGTCGCGTGCCGGTGAATGGCGGCGCCCTGTGCCGAGCGCGGAGCGGCCAGTGTTGTGCGGCCAGTGTCGTGCGGCCGGTGTTGCGCGGTCAGTCCTCTGGTACGTCGTCCTTTGTGGCCGCGGCCGCGTGCTTGCGGTGGTGCTCCACAATCTCGGCGAACTGTCGCGGCTTCACGTGCGAGGACCGTATGACGACGTCCTTGTCGTCGGGGACGCGGACCACGGCCTTCCATGCGGGTGAACGCGGGTTCGCGCCGAGCTCGATCTCCGTCTCCGGGTCGCGCAGGTCGAACTTGCTGCCCACCGGGCCGCGCGCCACCTCGAGGATGCCGTCGCGGATCGTCACGACCGTCGGCACCCAGCCGAGCAGGGTCCACCAGGAACCCGTGGCCAGGGCGACGAGTACGGCGGAGAGGAACAACGCCGATCGCGAGCTCTCCTGCACTGCGTAGAAGATCGCGAGCACCGAGGCGACCGAGGAAGCCACGAACATCGCGCCCAGCACGTAACGGCGGATGTTGGTCGCGCTCCACTCCACGAAGCCGGGGATCGGCGGCTCGGACTCGTCGATCGGACTCTCGGACGACTTGGACTTCGACTTCGCCTCGTCATCGTCCTGGCCGTGCTCGACCCGCTCGGAGACGAGCACCTCGTTGACCGCGTCGGCGACGACCGTCAGAGGAGCAGGCGCATCGTGGCCCTCCGCGGCGTCGCTCGTCTCCGCTGCCTGGGTGGTCTCGACCGAGGGCTCGGCCTGCTCGTCGGCAGCCTCGCCGTCTGCCTGGTCGTCTGCCTGGTCCTCTGCCTGGTCCTCTGCCTGGTCCTCTGCCTGGTCCTCTGCCTGGTCGTCAGCGACGTCTGCGGCTTCGTCCACGTCGTCCACGTCGTCCACGTCGTCCACGTCGTCCACGTCGTCCTCGGCCTCGGCCTCGTCGGGCTCTGCCGTGTCTTCGTGTCCAGGCTCGGCGGCTTCGTCGTCCTCGGCCGGTTCGGCGTCGTTCTCGTCGGTGAGCTCGGTCGGCTCGGGCTCGGGGGCCTCGGCCGTGTCGGAGTCCTCGGTCGCTTCGGCAGCGTCCGGGGTCTCGTCGTTGTCTTCCTGGTCGGGCTCGGCGGCTTCGTCGTCCTCGGCCGGTTCGGCGTCCTTCTCGTCGGTGAGCTCGGTCGGCTCGGGCTCAGGGGCCTCGGCCGTGCCGGAGTCCTCGGTCGCTTCGGCCGCGTCCGAGGTCTCGTCGGTGTCCTCGGGCTGGACCTGCTCCGTCTCTCCGGCTGCGGTGTGGTCCTTTGCGTCGGGGACGACATCGTCCTGCGTCGACGCCTTCGCGGCCGGCCCGGCGCCTGGCCACACCTGCTCGACAGCATCGGCCCCGGCCGGGAGGTCGCCGAGCGCCACAGCCGCCGTACCCGTCTCGACGGGGCCGCGCTTTCGGCTGCCGAACAGCGCCGCGAAACGCCCCTGCTTGCGCGGTTCCGGCTCCGGTGTCGGGTCAGACTCTTCGACCGACGCCGGCTCGTCGTCTGCCGCGGCTGAGGTCGCGGCAGCGGTCAGGGACTCCGCGGCACCATCCGCCTCCGCGAGGTTGTCCACGGCCGGGGCCTCGCGCACGGGCTCGTCGACGCCGGCGTACTCGAAGACGATGCCTTCCTCGCTGACCATGGAGCCGTCGGCGTAGTGGTAGAGCCAGCCCTCGAACCCAGTGCTGTCGCCTTCGTGGAACAACCACCCCGGGTCGGTGACGCTGCCCGCCGCAGCAGCGGTCGCGGCTGAGCCGATCCCGCTCGCCGTGACCATGGCGGCGTCGGCCGCCTCGGGGGAGTCCTCAGGTGCGGTGAGGTCCTCGTCGGGCTCGTGTCTGTACGGTCTCGTCGGGGGTCTGGTCCGTGGCGTCGGTGGTTTCAGCGTCTTCGAGGTCGGGCTCGGTCGCCTCATCGTGAGGCTCCGCCTGGGCCTCCTCGGCCGGGGGCTGCACGGCCGGCTCGGTGACGTCAACTGCGTCGGACGGTGTCTCCTCGGTGGATTCCCCGGCTGGTTCGGTGAGGTCCTCGTCGGGCCGGTCGGTGGGCTCGTCGCCCTGCATGACCTCGTCGGCCCGCGTCTCGTCGGCGGAGTCTTCAGCCGGTTCGGTGGTCTCGTCAGCCTGATCGGGCTCGTCGGTCTCCTCGTCCTCGACGGGGGTCTCGATGGCCTCGCCGGTTTGGTCAACCAGATCGGTGGCCTCGTCGGGAGTCTCGTCCGTTGCCTCGGTGGCTTCGGCGTCCTCGGACTCGGGCTGGGTCTCCTCGACCGGTTCGGTGACTTCAGCGGCGTCGTCCGGCGTCTCGTCGGTGGCCTCCTCAGCCGCATCGGGCTCGGGCTGGGTCTCCTCGACCGGTTCGGTGACCTCAGCGGCGTCGTCCGGCGTCTCGTCGGTGGACTCCTCAGCCGCCTCGGGCTCGGGCGCCTCATCCGCCGGCTCGGGCTGGGTCGACTCATCCTCGGGCTCGGGCTCGGGCTGGGTCTCCTCGACCGGGGTCGCGTCGGTGACGTCAGCGGCGTCGTCCGGCGTCTCGTCGGTGGCGTCCTCGGCCGGTTCGGTGAGGTCCTCGTCGGGCTGGTCGGTGGTCTCGTCAGCCTGGTCGGGCTGGTCGGTCTCCTCGTCCTCGACGGGGGTCTCGATGGCCTCGTCCGGCTGGTCGGCAGCCCGGTCGGTGGCCTCGTCGGGAGTCTCGTCAGTTGCCTCGGTGGCTTGGGCGTCCTCGGGTTCGGGCTGGGTCTCCTCGGCCGGGGTCGCGTCGGTGACGTCAGCGGCGTCGTCCGGCGTCTCGTCGGTGGCGTCCTCGGCCGGTTCGGTGAGGTCCTCGTCGGGCTGGTCGGGCTGGTCGGGCTGGTCGGTCTCCTCGTCCTCGACGGGGGTCTCGATGGCCTCGTCCGGCTGGTCGGCAGCCCGGTCGGTGGCCTCGTCGGGAGTCTCGTCAGTTGCCTCGGTGGCTTGGGCGTCCTCGGGTTCGGGCTGGGTCTCCTCGGCCGGGGTCGCGTCGGTGACGTCAGCGGCGTCGTCCGGCGCCTCTTCGGTGGCGTCCTCGGCCGGTTCGGTGAGGTCCTCGTCGGGCTGGTCGGTGGTCTCGTCAGCCTGGTCGGGCTGGTCGGTCTCCTCGTCCTCGACGGGGGTCTCGATGGCCTCGTCCGGCTGGTCGATGGTCTCGTCGTCGCCGGGAGCCTCGTCGGTGGATTCCTCAGCCGCCTCGGGCTCGGACGCCTCATCCTCGGGCTCGGGCTGGGTCTCCTCGGCCGGGGTCGCGTCGGTGACGTGAGCGGCGTCGTCCGGCGTCTCTTCGGTGGCGTCCTCGGCCGGTTCGCTGAGGTCCTCGTCGGGCTGGTCGATGGTCTCGTCGTCGCCGGGAGTCTCGTCGGGGGACTCCTCAGCCGCCTGGGCTCGGGCTCGGACGCCTCATCCACCGGCTCGGGCTGGGTCGCCACATCCTCGGGCTCGGTCTCGGGCTCGGGCTGGGTCTCCTCGACCGGGGTCGCGTCGCTCGGCTCGGTGACGGCAGCGGCGTCGCTCGGCGTCTCTTCGGTGGCGTCCTCGGCCGGTTCGGCGAGGTCCTCGTCGGGCTGGTCGGGCTGGTCGCCGTGGTCGGTGGTCTCGTCGTCGGCGAGGTCGTCGTCTGCAGGCTCGAGGGCATCTGCGGTCGACTCGGTGACCTCGGCAGCCTCGGCCTCGGGCTGGATCTCGTCGGTGGCGCCTTCGGCCTGCGCAGGCTGGGTCTCGGCTGCCGGGATGGTCGCGCCCTCGGCGGACCAGATGTCGTCTGCTGCCGGTGCGTCCGTGGTCTCAGGTTGCGCCTCAGGGGACTGCGCGACGTGCTCGGCCAGGGCCGGCTCGTCGGGCTGGGACCTGCCCTTCGAGCGGCCGAACAGGGCGGCCAGGCGGCCGGGACGGCGCGGCCGAGCCACTGACGGCACCGGGGCCACGACGGGAACCACGGCGGCTGCGGCAGCGGCCGAACCACCCAGGCCCTCGGCCGCGTCCGGAGAAGGCGTCGCATCGGTCGCCTCGAGCTCGGGCTCGGCGTCGGACTCGGGCTCGGCCACAGGCACCGCATCGGCCTCGGGTGCGGCCACCGGGTCAGCTTCGGGCTCTGCCTCGATCACGGCTGCGCCGTCGGGGGCCGAGGCCGGCTCGGTGGCGGCGTCGTACTCGTGGACGGTTCCGTCCTCGCTCAGCATCGAGCCGTCGGCGTAGTGGTAGAGCCAGCCCTCGAAGCCGGTGTCATCCATTGCGTGGAAGACCCAGCCCTCGTCGGCCTCGTCGGTCGGGTTGGACACGACCAGCAGCTCGTCCGCCTCGATGGCTTCGTCCGCGTCGACCGGCAGTTCATCCGCCTCGGCCACGTCGTCCGCCCCGGCCGCGACGGTCTGGTGGACCTCGGGCTCGTGAGGTTGGGCGCGCGACGTCATCGCGGAGATCAGGGATCCGAGAGCCGCGGACCTCTGGTCGGTGGGCTCGGCCGGCGTCTCCGGAGTCTCCGGCGCGGGTTCGACGTGCGCCTCCGGCGACGACTCTGGCTCCACGTCGGGCTCCGGCTCCACGTCGGGCTCCGGCTCCACGTCGGGCTCCGGCTCCACCTGCCGGACGGCGGGCGCATCGGCGATTGCGTTGTCGTGGACGTGCCCGTTCTCGGTGACCAGGGTGCCGTCGGCGTAGTGGTAGAGCCAGCCATCGAAGTTGGTCTCGTCCATGGCGTGGAACATCCAGCCACCGTCTGCATCCGAGATGGGCGGCGGACCAAGAACCGCGGCGCTGGAGGTCTCGTCGCCGACACCCTCAGCCGCGACGGCCTCCTGGGTGTCCGGCTGCGCGCTGGTGGCCTCGGAGCCGGCTGCCTGACCGGCCTCGGCGACCGGGGCGCTGGGGACGTAGGGGGTGCCGTCCTCCTGGACGGTGCTGCCGTCGGCGTAGTGGTAGAGCCAGCCCTGGAAGCCGTTGTCGTCGAGGGGATGGAACACCCAGCCCTGGACCGGCGCCTGTTCGAGGTGCGCTTCGGCCGTCTCGGGCTCGCTCGTCTCGGGCTCGACCGTCTCGGCCGCTCTCGGGCTCGCTCGACTCGGGCTCGACCGTCTCGGGCTCGCTCGACTCCGTCTCGACCCGCTCGTCCGTCTCGACCCGCTCGTCCGGGACCGCCACGTCGTCGTGGTCGGCCTCGGGGAAGTACGGCTGCTCCTGGTCCCACACCGATGTCGGCGAGACGACCGGTTCGGCGGCCTCGGCGTACTCCGCCTCGAGGGTGGGCTCGTCGGCCTGGAGGTGCCGGGTGTCCTGGGCGGACGACCTGCGCTCGGCGCGGCGCCGGCCGCGGCGCGCTCCGGTGGCCCGTCGATGCGGGTGGAGGTTCGGTACGGCGCTGGCGCCGGGCTCGTCGGCGGTCTGAGCCTGGTCCGGCAGTGGGAACAGGCCCTCGTCGTCGCCGCGCTCGCTCTCGGTCTCGTTCGCGGGGCCCGCGGCCGGCTCAGCTCGCTCGGTGTGGCTCCGGCCGGGAAGCAGTCGCGGGCGAAGCCGTCGCTTGGGCTCGTCCTCCTCGGCCGACTCCTGCGCCGCCTGCGCCTCGCGCTCGGCGTCGGCGGCCAGTGCGTCACGGGTGATCGCCAGTGGGTCGAGCGGCTCCCCGGACTGGTCGGTGCGGATCCAGGCCCCGGGGGTGGTGATCTCGGGCGTGGCGGTCTGGGCAGGACCCGAGGTCGGCGTGGTGGGACGGGGCGCGGTGAACCGCCTGAGCAGGTTGACGATCGGAGCCTCGGGCTCGCCGCTGTTCTGTGCTGGCGGGGCGTTCAGGGCGGCATAGGCGACCGAGATCGGGTCGACCCGCTCGTCGCCGGAAACCTCCTGATGGCCCTCTCGGGAGCCGTCCGGTTCGACGTCCTCGGCCGGGAAGTGCGGGCGATCCGCGCCGGCGTCGGGGTCCGTGGGGTCCGCGGACCCGGCCTCGTCGGTGGTCTCAGGGTCGGCGCGGCGGCGTTTTGCCACAGTCGTCCCCTCTCCTCGGCAGCCCAGACGGTGCTGCAGTCCCTAACGATGGCATGTTCATGGCACGCGCGTACGACGGTTCGCCCACCCCGCAAGCAGCGTTCTTACACCCCAACGAGGCAGCGGCGCAGAGGGCACGGGGAGTCCGAAAAGATGAAGTAACGATGAACGATGGCCCCGCAGGCGTGCATTTGGCCACATCGTTGGTAGGGTCACTCGTGCAGGGTGCAGTTCCAGCGGTTACACCAACGCTCGTTGGAGTTTGTGATCCAACGGCGTTTCTTCTCTTGGCTCCATGGCTTGTGAGGCGGGACGACGTATCACCGCACTCTGTCGAGTCCGCCGAGGTGGCGGTCTCACGCCAGGAAACAAGGAGAAAAACAGCATGGCACAGGGCACCGTTAAGTGGTTCAACGCCGAGAAGGGCTTCGGCTTCATCGCCCAGGAGAACGGCGGCGACGACGTCTTCGTTCACTACTCGGCCATTCAGACTCAGGGATACAAGTCCCTCGACGAGAACCAGAAGGTCGAGTTCGACGTCACGCAGGGCCCCAAGGGTCCGCAGGCGGAGAACGTGCGCGCTCTCTGAGCGTTCATGACTAGAGGAGGGGCCCCGACCACATCGGTCGGGGCCCCTTCTGCATTTCCCCACGGCGCAGATGTGGTGCGTGTCATGCTGAATCCGGGTTGACGAGGGCCCCTTCGGGGTATGTCTCGGGCAGTCACAAGGCGTGAAAGGAATGGAGAGTCGTGGGCGTGGACCAGTTCGATGTGCGGCTGCAGGATGACGAGTTGCTCCACGAGGTGGAGCTCACCGCCAACCTGATCGTGGCCGCCAACCAGACCAGGGACGTGCTCAGCGTGTCCGAGATCGACGACATCCTCGGCGTCCCGCCGCAGCGGACCGGTTTCTGAGGCTGAGTTCGATGCCCTGAGGGGTATTTCACACGGGGACATTGCGTGCGCCGCAACCCGAACCCATAGCATGTGGCACGTTCTTGTCCTGCTCATCAGGAGTTAACCGTGGCCTTGCGCTTCAAGCCCGTAGACAACGCGTTCTACACATTGCTTCAAAACTCGGCCACCCACCTCGTGGGCGGTGCCGAGATCCTCGCCGAGCTGATGGGTGAGGGCGTCGACCGGCACGACGTCGCGGAGCGCATGCGCGACGCGGAGCACCGTGCCGACGAGACCACCCACGAGATCGCCAAGCGGGTCAACTCCACGTTCGTGACGCCGTTCGACCGCGAGGACATCTACGCCCTGGCCTCGGGCCTCGACGACGTGATGGACTTCATGGAGGAGGCGGTCGACCTCACCGTGCTCTACGAGGTCTCTGCGCTCCCGAGCGAGATCGCGGAGCAGATCGACGTACTCCAGCGCTGCGCGGAGCTCACCGCCGAGGCGATGCCGCAACTGCAGTCGATGAAGAACCTCGAGGAGTACTGGATCGAGATCAACCGGCTCGAGAACGCCGGCGACAAGAGCTACCGACGGATCCTGGCCCAGCTCTTCAGCGGGCAGTACGACGCCCTCGACGTGCTCAAGCTCAAGGACATCGTCGACTCGCTCGAGCATGCGGTGGACGCCTTCGAGAAGGTGGCCAACATCATCGAGCAGATCCACGCCAAGGAGTCCTGACCGGTGGATCTCGCGATCGTCGCCGCGGTGGTCCTGGTTGCTCTCGTCTTCGACTACACCAATGGCTTCCACGATGCGGCCAACGCGATCGCGACCTCGGTCTCCACGCGCGCGCTGACCCCGCGAGCGGCGCTGGTGATGGCCGCGGTGATGAACTTCGTCGGCGCGTTCCTCGGGCAGAAGGTCGCCAGCACCGTCAGCGACACCATCGATCCGGGCGTGGGCAGTCACGGCCTGGTGATCGTGATGGCCGGTCTGATCGGAGCCATCACCTGGAACATGGTGACCTGGTACTTCGGCCTGCCGTCCTCCTCCTCCCATGCCCTGATCGGCGGGCTGGTCGGCTCGGCCCTCGCGGCCGGGGTCTTCGTCAACTGGACCACGGTGATCAACAAGGTCGTCATCCCGATGGTGCTCTCGCCGCTGGTGGCCTTCAGCCTCGGCTTCGCCATGATGGTGGGGATCATGTGGGCCTTCCGGAAGTCCTCGCCGAGCAAGGTCGGCAAGGGCTTCCGACTCGCGCAGACCCTCTCGGCCGCCGCGATGGCTCTGGGTCACGGACTGCAGGACGCCCAGAAGACGATGGGCGTGATCTTCCTGGCGCTGCTCTCCGGCGGGTACGTCGCCGCGGAGGACCCGCTCCCCGTCTGGGTGATCGTCGCCGCCGCCACCGCGATCTCCCTGGGCACCTACTCCGGTGGGTGGCGCATCATGCGGACCCTGGGGCGCAGGATCATCGCGCTCGACCCGCCCCGCGGCTTCGCGGCCGAGTCGATCGCCGCGAGCGTGCTCTACACGACGGCCTACGTCTTCGAGGCGCCGATCTCCACCACGCACACCATCACCAGCGCGGTGATGGGCGTCGGGGCCACCAAGCGGGTCTCGGCCGTGCGCTGGGGGGTGGCGCGCTCGATCCTGGTCGCGTGGGTGCTCACGTTCCCGGCCGCCGGTGCGGTGGCCGCGCTGACGTACTGGATGCTGAAGTTCGTCTTCCAGATGCCGTGAGTGGACTAGCGCGGCCCGCTCAGCGGGATCCGTAGTGTCTGCCCGGTCTTGATCACGTCGGGGTCGGTGACCTGGGCGTTGGCCGCCACGATCTGGGCCACGCTGGTCTTGCCGAAGTCCCGCGCCAGCCGCACGATGCCGGTCAGGGTGTCGCCGCGCTCGACCTTGTAGAGCAGCCAGCCGAACAGGTCGGGGAACATGATCACCTCGACCTCGCGGACGTCCGAGCCCGGCCCGGGGCCCGGCCCCGGGTTGTCCCCGAAGACCTGGAGCCGCAGCGGGGTGCCCGCCCGCGGTGGCTTCTTCACCTTGAACGTCGTGGTGAACTCCCCGAGCGCACCCATCCCGCCGCTGGACTGCGCGAAGGACTGGTCGACGACCTTGCCCCTGCGGTTGAGCAGGCGCATCCCGATGGTGCCTTCGAAGCCGGTGCCGATGCCGGTCACCGTGAACTCGCGACCGACCAGGTCGCCCTTGGCCGGCTGACGTAGCCGGACGTCAGTGATGATCCCCATGATCTGCCTCCCCTGTGGCTGTGCCACCAACCTAGGACGACGGGTCGGGCACCACAACGGGTCGGCTCAACGGGTCGGCTCGACCGGTCGGCTCAGCCGAAGCGCCCGGAGATGTAGGCCTCGGTGGCAGGCTCGTCGGGGACGCTGAAGATCTTCTTGGTGGGGTTCATCTCGATCAGCTTGCCGGGCGCGCCCGCCCCGGCGATGTTGAAGAACGCGGTGTCCTCCGAGACCCGGGCGGCCTGCTGCATGTTGTGGGTCACGATCACGATCGTGTAGTCGACCTTGAGCTCGTGGATCAGGTCCTCGATGGCCGAGGTGGAGATCGGGTCGAGGGCCGAGCAGGGCTCGTCCATCAGCAGCACCTGCGGCTCGACGGCGATCGCGCGGGCGATGCAGAGACGCTGCTGCTGGCCACCGGAGAGGCCCATGCCGGGCTTGCCGAGGCGGTCCTTGACCTCTTCCCAGAGGTTGGCGCGACGCAACGACCTCTCGGCGATGTCGTCGGCGTCGGACTTCTTCAGCTTGGTGTTGTTCAGGCGCAGCCCGGCGAGGACGTTCTCGTAGATCGACATCGTCGGGAACGGGTTCGGCCGCTGGAAGACCATGCCGATCAGCCGGCGTACCTCCACCGGGTCCACGGCCGTCTCGTAGAGCGACTGGCCGTCGACCATGACCTTGCCGTCGACGCGGGCGCCGGGGATCACCTCGTGCATCCGGTTCAGGGAGCGCAGGAAGGTCGACTTGCCACACCCCGAGGGACCGATCAGCGCGGTCACCGAGCGTGCGGGGATGGTCATGGAGACACCCTCCACGGCGAGGAAGTCGCCGTAGTAGATGTCGAGGTCAGAGACATCGATGCTCTTGGCCATGGGTTTCCTTTCAGTGCCCCTTCTTGGGGGCGAGGAGGCTGCCGAGCACGCGGGCCACGAGGTTCAGCACCAACACGATCATGATCAGCACCAGGGCCGCGCCCCACGCCATGGGCCTGGCGATCTCGGGGGTGTTCCCGGGCTGGGTGTAGCTGTAGTAGATGAAGACCGGGAGGGTCATCATCTGGTCCTTGAACAGGTTGAAGTTCGTGGAGTCCGTGGAGCCCGCGATGATCAGCAGCGGCGCGGTCTCACCGATCACCCGGGCGATGGCCAAGGTGATGCCGGTGATGATTCCGGCGAGTGCGGTGGGCAGGACGACCTTGACGATCGTCTTCCACTTGGGCACACCCAGAGCGTAGGACGCCTCGCGCAGATCGGAGGGGACGAGCTTGAGCATCTCCTCCGCGGAGCGGACCACGATCGGGATCATCAGCAGCGACAGGGCGACCGCCCCACCGATGCCCATGTGCACACCGGGGCCGAAGAACACCACGAACAGCGCGTAGGCGAACAGGCCCGCGACGATCGAGGGGATGCCGGTCATCACGTCGACCAGGAACCTGATCGAGCTCGCCAGCCGGGACTTCGCGCCGTACTCGACCAGATAGATCGCCGAGAGCAGGCCGACCGGGATCGAGATCACCGCGGCGGCGCCGGTGATCAGCAGCGTGCCGATGATGGCGTGGTAGACACCGCCCTTCTCGCCGACGATGTTGCGCATCGACCAGGTGAAGAACTTCGCGTCCAGGGCGGGGACGCCCTCGGAGAGCACGGTCCACAGCAGGGAGACCAGGGGTACGAACGCGATCACCAGCGCCACCCAGACCAGGCCGGTCATGGCGCGGTCGGTGGCAGCGCGGCGGTTCTCCACCACGCGGGACCACAGCGGCAGGGCGACGAGGTAGATCAGGGCCGCGATGATCACGATCGCCACCGGTCCCCAGCCCATCAGCATCGCCAGGATGCCGGAGGCGGCCAGGGACACCGCGATCACGAGCAGGGGCGCCCAGCGGGGCAGGCGGGCATGCCGCAGGGCGAGGTGCTCCAGCCGCGGGGCGGGCTTGTCGAGGAGGGTCGTCATCACGCGTTCCTCACGTCACTGCGGGAGACGATCCATCGGGCCGCGAAGTTGACCACGAAGGTGATCACGAACAGCACCAGCCCGCTGGCGATCAGGGCGTTGACCTGGAGGCCGGTCGCGTCGGCGAAGGTGAGGGCGATGTTCGCGGCGATCGTCGAGGGGTTGGTCGAGGAGATCAGGTTGATCGTGATCACCCCGCTGGCCGAGAGCACCATCGCGACGGCCATCGTCTCGCCCAGCGCGCGGCCCAGGCCGAGCATGGCGGCCGAGACGATCCCGGAGCGGGCGTAGGGGAAGACCGAGAGCCGGATCATCTCCCAGCGGGTGGCACCCAGGGCGAGGGCGGCCTCCTCGTTGAGCCGCGGGGTCTGGGCGAAGATCTCGCGCGAGATCGCGGTGATGATCGGGAGCACCATGATCGCCAGCACGATGGACGCGGTCAAGATGGTGCGGCCGGTGGTGGAGGCGGGGCCCTTGAACAGCGGGATCCACCCGGCGTGGTCGGCCAGCCACTCGTAGACCGGCACCAGCTCGCGTCCGAGGAAGAGGCCGCCCCAGAGGCCGTAGATGACGCTGGGCACGGCGGCGAGCAGGTCGACCAGGTAGCCGATCAAGGTGGCGACCCGCCGGGGCGCGTAGTGCGAGACCGCGAGGGCCACCGCGATCGAGAGCGGCATCGCGATCGCCAGGGCGAGAACGGCCGCCAGGAGGGTGCCGAAGACCAGCGGCCAGACGTAGGCGACGAAGTTGGGCGCACCGCTGAGGTTGTCGGAATCGGCCGTGAAGGCGGGGATGCCCTCCGCGGTCAGGAACACCGCCACGCCCGCGAGGGCCAGCATGATGACCAGGCCGGCCCCGCGGGTGAGGTTGGCGAAGACCACATCACCCAAGCGGCGCTTGGGTGACGCGGTCTTCGTCTCGGTGATGCTCACTGCTGATGAGTCCTTGGGGTCTCGGGCTACTTCGAGCTGATCGCGTCGACGATCGCCTGGGCCTTCTCGGCGAAGGACGCCGGGATGGGGGCGGAACCGGCGTTGTCGGCAGCTGCCTGCTGACCCTCGTCGCTGACAACGTAGTTCAGGAAGCCCTTGACGATCTCAGCCTTGCCCGAGTCGTAGGACGGGCACGCGATCAGGTAGGACGTCAGCATCAGCGGGTAGGCACCCTCGGCGGTGGTGGTCCGGTCGATCTTGACCGCCATGTCGCCCTCGGGACGGGACTCGTCCAGCGGGGAGGACTCCAGCGCGATGGCCGCACCCTCGGAGGAGGGCTCGACGAACGCGTCGCCGACCTTGATCGAGGCGGCGTTGAGGTCGCCCAGCTGGCTCAGGTCGGCATAGCCGATGGTGCCCTTGCCGCCCTTGACCGCGGAGATCATGCCGGAGGTCTGGTTGGCGCCCTCACCGGACTTGATCGGCCACACCTTGTCGGCGGGCGACTTCCAGGCGCCGTCGCTGGCCTTCTCGAGGTAGTCGGTGAAGTTCTTGGTGGTGCCGGACTCGTCGGAGCGGTGCACCGGCACGACCCGCAGGGCGGGAAGCTCGGCGTCGGGGTTGTCGGCCTTGACTGCCGCGTCGTCCCACTGCTTGATGGTGCCGTCGAAGAGCCCGGCGACCGTCTTGGGAGAGAGCTGCAGCGACTCGACCCCATCGACGTTGAAGACGACGGCGATCGGGCTGACGTAGTTGGGGACCTCGATGGCGTCGGCGCCACAGCGCTTCTTCGCCGCGTCGACCTCACCCTTCTCGACGTCGAGTGCGGCGTCGGAGCCGGCGAAGTCGACGCCACCGGCGAGGAACTTCTCCACGCCCGCGCCGGAGCCGGAGGGGTCGTAGTTGATGGTGACGTTCGAGTTCGCCTTCTGGTACCCCGCACGCCAGGCGTCCATGGCGGACTCCTGGGCGCTGGAGCCGGCACCGTCGAGCTTGCCGGACAGGTCGCTGCCGCCGCTGGTCGCGGTGGCTTCGTTGCTGGCGCCGCAGGCCGAGACAGCCAGACCCAGGGCAAGGGCGGCGAGGCTTGGGGCGGTGATGCGACGGAACGAGGTGCGGTTCACTTCGGTTCTCCTGAACTTCAAGTGTTTCGGACAGCTCCGAAGTTAGGGATCCCAGGTGACCGAGTGCATCGGTGATGGTGAACGGAGGGTGAACGCTGGTTCGCCATCAGGCGCCGGCTGAGCGTGGCTGAGACGGCCGTCACAGCAACAGGCGTACTCACAGCGGTCGATGGCGCTCGGTGGCCACCACCTGGCCCTTGCGGTGGTGGCAGACCACCAGCTCGGCGGGTGACAGCGGCTCCTCGGTCTGGCCGAGCAGCCCGAACAGCTCGGGAAGCACCGGCCGGTGGCTGCAGACCGCGCTGGGCACACCTGACCTGAGCAGGTCGTCCAGCAGCGCCTGCGCGGTGGCGGGTTCGTAGCCCTCCTCGGAGAGCTCCACCCGCTCCTCGACGTCCAGGTGCCCGTTGGCCGCATGGCCGCGCACGGTCTGCAGACACCGGGTGCTCGAGGAGCTCAGCAGCCGGGCCACCCCGAAGGCCGCGAGGAGAGGGGCCAGCTCGCGGGCCTGGGCCTGACCACGCCGGGTGAGTGGCCGGCGCGGGTCGGGTCCCTTCCACTTCTCGCGCTTGCGCGCCCGCGCGTGCCGTACGACGACCAGCGGCGTGGTCGTCTTCGGCATCTCGCGGTGCTGGTCGAGCAGGTCGATGTCGTCGAGGTAGGTCAGCCGGGCCACCGCGTCGGGAAGGCTGAACCAGCCGAGGTCGTCGATCTCCTCGTTGATCTCGAACGACGCGACGTCGGCGCCGCCGATCACCTGGCCGACCCAGTAGTGCACCTGCTTCGCGCGGCCACCGCTCACGGCGTACAGCTGGGGTCGCAGGGGGCGCCCGAGGCGGATGGTCAGCCCGGTCTCCTCCAGCACCTCGCGTACGGCGGTCGCGGTGACGTGCTCGCCGGGGTCCTGCTTGCCCTTGGGAAAGGACCAGTCGTCGTACTTGGGCCGGTGCACGAGCAGCACCTCCCGCTCCGAGGGGCCCTTGCGGGTGACGACGGCGCCTGCAGCGATGACGGCGGGACCGCTCTCGGGCGGTGGCAGGGGCAGTGCCATGGCGACCATCCTCACACGTTCCGCGGGGCACGACGGGCTACTGTCGGGCCCGACCGAGAAGGTGGTGGGCAGTGGCCGGCATGGGCTGGAGAGCGCGGCGGGTGCTCGTGGCTGTCGTGGCGCTCGCGCTGCTCGCCGGGGTTCTGGTCGTGGGCGCGGTGCTGTGGGAGCGGCACACGCGCACGCGGGTCGAGCAGGCGATGCGGTCGGTGCCGGCGAGCTCGCTCAGGGTCGGGTTCACCGACTGGGCCGCCGTCAGGAAGGCGATGGCCGCGAGCCTGGGCAAGGACCCGTCCCGGCAGGCGGTGGGCGACTTCATCGACGCGGCCTACGACAAGGACTTCACCGCCGCCTCGAGCATCGACGAGTCCGCGGGAGCGCTGCAGGAGCTCTTCGGCTTCTCGCCCGCGACGGTCGAGTGGGAGACCTTCGCGCAGGGCAAGGCGGGTGCCGCGATGGTGCTCCAGACCGACCAGGCCGACTTCGCCACGTTCGCGGAGAACCTCCGCGCGCTGGGCTACAAGGCGCCGAAGCAGGACGACGGCGTCTGGGAGGGCGGCCCCGACCTGGTGGCCGGCATCGACCCCACGATCACCCCGGAGCTGCAGTTCGTCGTGCTGCTCGAGGGGGAGGGCAAGGTCGTCTCCAGCGACAACCCCGACTACGTCACCGTGGCCGCCGACGCGGCCCGCGGCGACGCCGACTCGGTGGCCTCGGTCGGCGGTGTCGACGACCTCGTCGACGGGCTCGGTGATCCCGCGAGCGCGATGCTGTGGGCCGGCGACTTCGCCTGCAGCGACCTGGCGATGTCCAGCGCGGACGAGGAGTCCCAGGACCAGGCCGAGCAGCTGGTCCGCAAGGCCGGGGGCATCGACCCGCTGGCAGGGCTGGCGATGGGGATGGGGCCGGACCGGGTGCTGGAGGTCGTCGAGGGCTTCGAGGACGCCCAGCAGGCCAAGGACAACCTGCGCCCCCGAGCCGAGCTGGCGGTGGGGGAGGCGGTCGGACGAGGCGGCTCCTTCGCCGACGACTTCCGGCTCACCTCGTCCAAGGCCGTCGGCGCGACGGTGCGGTTGCAGCTGGTGCCGCGCAGCACCAGCGGCTATGTGCTCTCCGCGCTCTACGACGGACCGGTCGTCTTCGCGACCTGCTGAGGCGATCGGGCGTCTCAGGTCGGGCTCAGACCGTGGTGCGCCGCCGCCGGTGGGCGTTGATCAGCCGCTCCTGCAGGTCGACCATCGGGGTGCCGTCCGTGGGGGCGAGCTTGGTCCACGTGCCGTCGGAGTCGAGCTCCCAGCCGGCCGTGTGCTCGTCGAAGGCCTGGTCGAGCACCCGGGCGACCTGCAGGGTCTCCGCCGCCGAGGGCAGCTTGACCAGCACCTCCACGCGACGGTCCAGGTTGCGGTGCATCAGGTCCGAGGAGCCGATCCACGCCTCGGGGTCGCCGCCGTTCTCGAAGTACATGATCCGGCTGTGCTCCAGGTAGCGACCCAGGATCGAGCGCACCCGGATCGTCTCCGAGAGGCCGGGCACTCCCGGCCGCACCGCGCAGATGCCGCGGATCAGCAGCTCGATGGGCACACCGGCCCGCGAGGCGCCGTACAGCTCGTCGACCAGCGCCTCGTCGACGATCGAGTTCGCCTTGATCCGGATCCGGGCAGGGCGGCCGGCGCGGTGGTGCTCGACCTCGCCGCGGATGGCCTCGATCAGGCCGCTGCGGGCCGAGTCGGGGGCCACCATCAGCTCGGCGTAGGAGGCGTTGCGGGAGTAGCCGCTGAGGTTGTTGAACAGGTGTGCGACGTCCTCACCGATGGCCTCGTTGGTGGTGAGCAGGCCGAAGTCCTCGTAGAGCCGCGCGGTCTTGGGGTTGTAGTTGCCGGTGCCGATGTGGGTGTAGCGCCGGATGCCCTCGGGCTCGTCGCGCACCACCATCGCGAGCTTGCAGTGGGTCTTCAGGCCGACCAGGCCGTAGACGACGTGACAGCCGGCGTGCTCGAGCTTGCGTGCCCAGCGGATGTTGGCCTGCTCGTCGAAGCGGGCCTTGATCTCCACGATCACCAGCACCTGCTTGCCGGCCTCGGCCGCGTCGACCAGGGCGTCGATGATCGGGGAGTCGCCGGAGGTGCGGTAGAGGGTCTGCTTGATCGCGAGCACGTGCGGGTCGGCGGCGGCCTGCTCGATGAACCGCTGGACCGACGTACTGAACGAGTCGTAGGGGTGGTGCAGGAGTACGTCGGAGCGCTTCATCGCCTTGAACACGTCGACCGGTGAGGCCGACTCGACCGGCGCCAGCAGCGAGTGCGTGGCCGGGATGAACACCGGGAACTTCAGGTCCTCGCGGTCGAGGTCGGCGATGTCGTGCAGCCCGCGCAGGTCGAGCGGACCGGGTAACCGGAACACCTCGGAGGCACCGACGCCGAGCTCGGTGGTGAGCAGGTCGAGGACGTGCTCGTCGATGGTCTCCTCGACCTCGAGCCGCACGGGAGGGCCGAAGCGCCGCCGCAGCAGCTCCTTCTCCAGTGCCTTGAGGAGGTTCTCGGCGTCGTCCTCCTCGACCTCGAGGTCCTCGTTGCGGGTCACCCGGAAGGTGTTCACGCTGAGCACGTCCATGCCGGGGAAGAGCCGTTTGAGGTGCTCGCCGATGACGTCCTCGAGCGGCACGAACCGCTGGTTGCCCAGCGGCACGAAGCGGGTGAAGATCGGCGGCACCTTGACCCGGGCGAAGTGCTCCTTGTCGGTCTTGGGGTTGCGCACCAGCACCGCGAGGTTGAGCGAGAGCCCGGAGATGTAGGGGAACGGGTGGGCGGGGTCGACGGCGAGCGGGGTGAGCACCGGGAAGATCCGCTCCTTGAAGAGCTTCTTGCAGGCGCGCTGCTCATCGCGGTCCAGGTCGGGCCACCGGACCAGCTCGATGTGCTCCTCGACGAGCGCCGGGATGATCTCCCCGGAGAACACCCGTGCGTGCCGCGACATCAGGTCGGCGGTCTTGTCCCAGATCTGCTCCAGCACCTCGCGCGGCATCAGGCCCGAGGCCGCGCGGACGGCGACGCCGGCCGCGATCCGGCGCTTGAGGCCGGCCACCCTGACCATGAAGAACTCGTCGAGGTTGCTGGCGAAGATCGCCAGGAAGCGGGCCCGCTCGAGCAGGGGCAGCGACTCGTCCTCGGCCAGCTCGAGCACCCGCTGGTTGAACCGCAGCCAGGACAGCTCCCGGTCCAGGAAGCGGTCCTCGAACTCGCCGGGCTCGAACGGGACCTCCTCGGGGTCGTAGGGCGGGTCCACGTCGAAGATGTCGGCAGGCACGACGCGCAGGCTGGGGTCCAGGGGCCCCTCGTCGGCGTCGGTGCCGACGGCGGGCTGGAAGCTCTCGGGGGCCATGGGGTGCAGTCTCCCACCCCCCGGTGAACATCAGGGGCCCCGCAAGTCCGCCCGTAGTTCGCCGAGCGGGCAGTTTTGTCTGCCTGGAGCGCGCCGAGCGGGCAGTTGTGCAGGGAACCCTCTGCACAACTGCCCGCTCGGCGCTCTGGGGACGGACGTTTGTGCCCGCTCGGCGGACTAGATGGGTTGGGGAGGGGGCCGGTGGGTAGCCTCGATCCTTGTGTCAGATCTGCGGTTTCGCCTCGAGTCCAAGCTGTTGCGCACGGTCCTCGACCTGCCGGCCCCCGTCCAGCGCGCCCTGGTACGCCGGCCGGTGGTCCTCGACGGCCAGCAGCTGGCCCCCGAGGCGCAGCTGATGCTCGGGATGCAGCGGCTGGCGCGCGTGCCCGCGGTCGAGGCTCTGCCGGTGGCGCAGGCGCGCGCCGAGCTGGTCCGCCAGGCCCGGCTGGTCGGGGGGCGCCAGCACGTCGGCGCCATCCGGGAGCTGAGCGTCGCCGGCGCCGCAGGCCCGCTGCCGGCACGGCTCTACACCCCGACGGAGCGGCTGGGGGCCGACCCGGCGCCGACGATGATGTTCATCCACGGCGGCGGCTGGATGTACGGCGACCTGGAGAGCCACGACGCCGCCTGCCGGTTCATGGCCGAGCACTCCGGCGTACAGCTGCTGGCGATCGACTATCGGCTCGCGCCGGAGCACCCGTTCCCTGCCGCCGTCGAGGACTGCAAGGCGGCCTACGAGTGGCTGGTGGAGAACGCCGCGTCGGTGAACGCCGACCCCGCTCGGCTCGCGGTCGGCGGTGACTCTGCGGGCGGCGCGCTCTCGGCGGCGGTCGCGATCCACGCCGCCGAGCGTGGCTTGCCGCTGGCCTTCCAGCTCTTGGTCTATCCCGGCACGGACTTCACCGAGCGCACCGAGAGCCGCCGGCTCTTCGCCGAGGGCTTCTTCCTCACCGAGCGCTTCATGGACGGCGCCGAGCTGGCCTACTTCGCCCCCGGGACCGACAAGGGCGGTCCGGACGCCTCGGTGCTGCGCCGGGTGGACTACCCCGAGAGGATCGCCCCGGCGTACGTCGTGACAGCCGGCTTCGACCCCCTGCGCGACGAGGGCGAGGCCTACGCCCAGGCGCTGGCCGACCAGGGCGTGACCGTCGAGGCCAAGCGCTACCCCTCGATGATCCACGGGTTCCTCAACCTCGTCGGCGCCGGCCACGAGGCCCCGGCGTACAACCGCGAGATCGCCGAGCGGCTGCGTCAGGCTCTGCGCTGAGCACGGTCATAGCGCACTGATCGGGGCTGCAGTAATAGTTCTTTTCGGCTATATGCACTGTTTCGTAATTCGGACATCCTTCTCAGGATTTGTCGGTCTATCCGACTCCTACTCGGCCCACCCAGGAGATGCACGATGTCGCTGCGCCATGCCCAACCACGAGTTCTCGGGACGGTGGTGGCGATGTTGCTCGTCGCGCTCTCCATGGGGACCTCCCCAGCCCAGGCCCACGCCTCGACAGGGACCTACGCGGTCTCGGCCTCGGTGGTCGACAACCACGGCAACGGCATCGAGTCCGCGATCGAGGCCTACGTCTACGACTCGAGCTCGGACACCTTCGAGTACCACGACTCCAGCTACGCCTACGACGGCGTCTTCTCGACGGCGAACTTCTCCGGGCTCGAGCTCGAGGCCGACCGCGACTACAAGTTCCTCGTGCAGGACTACGAGGACGGCCGGAGCCAGTGGCTGGGTGGCACGGACGAGAGCGACGCCACCGTCTATCCGCTGACCGCTGATCTCGACCTCGGTCAGGTCGTCTTCGCCGACCCCGCGACCGTCTCAGGCGTGGTCACCCGCGCCAGCGACGGCACCCCGGTGAAGTACGCCGAGCTCAACCTCAACGGGCCCGAGAGCTTCACCACCTTCTCCAAGAAGACCGGGGCCTACTCCATCCAGGGCGTCCCGCCCGGGGACTACGAGCTGAGCGTGACCGACGGCGACCAGCTGCTCACCTTCGACCCGGTCACCGTGACCGTGGGTGCCGACGACATCGTGCGCGACGTGTCGATGGTGGACCGACCGCGGATCACCGGCACGGTGAAGAACTCCTCTGGTCAGCCGCTGCGCCACGTCGGGGTCGTCGCCTACGACGAGTGGGACAACCAGGTCGCCTGGGGCACCACCCGGGGCAACGGCAGCTACCGGCTGGTGCTCGAGCCCGGCACCTACCGGTTGGGCTTCCAGGACTCGCTGGGCGACTACGTCGGTGAGTTCTTCGACAACTCCCCGGACCTCGAGGGTGCCACTCCGGTCACCTTGGCCGCCGCGCAGACCGCTGCCGGCAAGAACGTGACCCTGGCGCTGGACACCGACCCGGCCACGAACGTCGACCTGACCGGTCTCGTCAAGGGCACCGACGGGGCGAACGCCGAGGGCGTCATCGCCATCGCCTACCCCGCCGACGGCGCTCGGGAGGGCAACGAGGCCGGCTTCGCCTTCGTCAACCGGGCCGGGACCTACCGGTTCGGCGACCTCCCGACGGGTGACTACAAGCTCTTCTTCCTCGACACCACGGACGCCTCCGACCCCTCCGACGCGGCCTACCTGCCGTTCGTGACCGTGTGGTCCGGAGGCAAGAAGAGTGCCCCGCACGCACAGGCCATCTCGGTCGTCGAGGACCCGGCGCAGCCGAGGCGGTTCGACCTGACCATGGAGCGCTTCGGCTCGATCGCCGGCACGGTGAGGGCTCGCACGGGTGCGCCCGCGCTTTCCAACACCAGCATCTACGGCCTCGACGTCGACGAGGACGTCAACTACACCGAGGCGGATGAGGCCGGCCGCTACAGCATGCTGGTCATGCCCGGTCAGCACTCGGTCCGCTTCGGTGGACAGAGCTGCGATGACAACGGCGACGACTGCATCGACTTCATCCGCCAGTGGTGGAACAACAGCGCGACCCAGGCCGGGTCCCGCAAGGTCACCGTCGCCTCCGGCCAGCGGGTGACCGGGGTCGACGCCGTGCTGACACCGGACCTCGAGGCCCTGTCGGCGCCGAAGATCGTCGGGTCTGCCCTGGTCGGCAAGACGCTGACGGCCACGACCGGTGAATGGAACCTGATGGCGCAGAACACCTACGACATCACCTGGTTGCGCGGCAGCACGCCGGTCGGCACCGGGGCCACGCACAAGGTCATGGCGGCGGACGCAGGCCGGCCGCTCACCATCCGGGTGGAGGCACAGCACTACGACCTCGACGGGTTGGCGACCTCGAGCGCGGTCACGCCGAAGCACGCCTCCACGACGGCGCTCGGTGGGTCCTCACCGGCGAAGCGGACGGTCCAGCTCACCGCGACCGTCACGGTTCCCGGTGTGGCCAAGCCCGGCGGCAGCGTGACGTTCTACCGCGGCTCGGTCGCGATCAAGAAGAACGTCGCGCTGGTCAAGGGAGTGGCGTCGGCGAAGCTGGCCGGTCAGCCCAAGGGATCACAGAGCTACACGGTCAAGTACACCGGTGACTCGCTGGTGGCTCCGAGCGCGAGCGGCGCCAAGACCGTGGTGATCAAGAAGTAGCAGGACAGCCGGACCAGCACCACGTGTGCAGGGCCCCCTCCGCGAGGAGGGGGCCCTTGCGCATGTGCACTAGCCCAACAGTGCCGGCACGCCGCGGTACTGCACCTCGGTGCGCTCGACCTCGAACCCCTGCCGGGTGTAGACCGCGATCGCGGGGTCGTTGTCGCCGTCGACGTAGAGCAGCACCGAGCCGAGCCCCTCGTCGCGCAGGTGCTGCAGTCCGACGTTGGTCAAGAAGCCGCCCAGCCCCCGCCCGGCGGCCTTGGGGTTCACCGCGACGACGTACACCTCCCCGTAGGGGGGCTCCTCGTCACGGTGCACCTTGGTCCAGTGGAAGCCGAGCAGGGCGGGGCCCGCGGGCTCGACCGGCTCGGGTACGGCGAGGAAGAGCCCGTCCGGGTCGAACCACGCCTCGCTGGTGCGCTCGCGGAAGTCCTCCAGGCTCATGTGGCCCTGCTCGGGGTGGTGGGCGAAGGCGTGGGCGTTGACCTCGATCAGCGCCTCGGCGTCGCCCTCGGTGAACGTGCGCACGCGGACGCCCTCGGGCGCGAGGGCCGGAGGAAGCGGCAGCGCGGTGTCGCGTCGCATGATCTTCAGCTCGCGCTCGCGGGGTACGCCGAACCGCTCGGCGATCCTGGCCGCACCGGGATGGTCGGCGTGCGACCAGGCCTCGACCTTGTGGCCCGGGACCAGCGCCGCGCCGGCGAGGGCGGTGCCGACGCCGCGACGCCGCGACTCCGGGTGCACGGCCAGGTCGAGCAGCGAGTCGCCGTGCCGGAGGGCGAACCCGCCGTCGCCGAGCCAGAGAGCGGCACCGTGCAGGCCGCGGTTCTTCAGCTGCAGCAGCGCCTGCTCGTTGAGGGTGCTGGCGCCGTCGTTGGCGGTGCTGGCACGGGCGATCCGGCGTACCTCGGCGGCGGGACCGTGCTCGGCCGCCCAGTCGAAGTCGTCGGGGGGCACTTGCTCGATCTGGACCATGGCGGAAGCACAGCCACCTCTCCGGGGACGTTCTAGCTGGCGGGGGACTCCTCACGGTCCCGGGCGGGCTCCCTGGGAGGGACCACGAACCGGTAACCGACGTTGCGCACGGTACCGATGAGGGTCTCGTTGTCGTTGCCCAGCTTGGCGCGCAGGCGGCGTACGTGCACGTCGACGGTCCGGGTGCCGCCGAAGTAGTCGTAGCCCCAGACCTCCTGGAGCAGCTGCTCGCGGGTGAAGACGCGGCCGGGGTGCTGGACGAGGTACTTCAGCAGCTCGAACTCCTTGAAGGTCAGGTCGAGCACCCGCCCGCCGAGCTTCGCGGTGTAGGTGGCCTCGTCCACCACGACCTCGCCGGAGCGGATCAGGTGCGCCTCGGGGTCGGCGGCGTTGCCGGCGGCGGCGATCCGACCGATGGCCACCCGGATCCGGGCCTCGATCTCGGCCGGCCCGGAGGTGTCGAGCAGGACGTCGTCCATGCCCCAGTCGGCCGAGACGACCGAGAGGCCACCCTCGGTGACGATCAGGATCACCGGCTCGTCGGACCCGGTGGTGCGGATCAGGCGGCACAGGTCGCGTGCCTGCACCAGCTCGCGGCGGCCGTCGATCAGGATCAGGTCGCTGTCGGGGGCCTCGAGCAGGGCGCTGCCCTCGGCGGGCAGCACCTTGACCTGGTGGGTGAGCAGGGCGAGCCCGGGCAGCACTTCGGCGGAGGGTTGCAACGACTTCGTCAGCAGCAGCACGGTGCCCATGGCACCTCCCGGGGTGAGCGCCTCTCGGCGGTCCGATGGTGTTCTACGGTGTAGTCGCCGTTGACCACCGATGGGACAGGATATCGAACGTGACCCCTTCCTCGGATCAGACGACGACCGGCGGACAGGTCACGCTGCGCTACTGGGCCTCGGCCCGGGCCGCCGCGGGCACCGACACCGACGTCGTGGAGGTCGAGGGACCCGTCACGCTGGCGCACCTGCTGACCCATGCGCGCGCCACCCACCAGGCCTCCTCGAAGTTCGCCGACGTGGTCTCGTGCTGCTCGCTGATGGTGGGGGAGCGGCCCGTGACCAGCGGCGACCCGGAGACCGTCACCGTGCGCCCGGGGGAGACCGTGGAGTTCCTGCCGCCGTTCGCGGGTGGCTGAGGGAAGCCTTTCGGGCACTTTGTCGTTGACCCCCTCGTGAGCACAGGTGCGTGGGTCCTCGTCGTCGCGGTCGTCGCCGCGCTCGCCTTCGGGCTCTATCGCGCGATGACCGACGGCCGCTTCCGCGGGACCCATCGGGTCCAGGGAGCGTCGATCGCGTCGGCTCCGGAACCGGTCGTCGAGCCGGCAGCCGTCTCGCTGCTCGCGGACACCGAGTGGGCCGACCAGCTCGGCGAGCGGGCGACGCTGCTGCAGTTCTCCTCGGCCTTCTGTGCTCCCTGCCGCGCGACCCGGCGCATCCTGGCCGACGTCGCGGAGGGTCAGCGCGGCGTCGTACACCTCGAGATCGACGCGGAGCACCACCTGGAGCTCGTACGACGCCTCGGGATCCTGCGTACGCCGACGACACTGGTCCTGGACCCGCGGGGCCAGGAGATCAGCCGGGCCACCGGCGCGCCGAGGCGCGAGCAGGTCGACGCGGCGGTCAGCATCATCGAGTGATACAAACACGCCTGAGCAGAACGTTGGGTCGCCTCCGCCACCCAGCGGTCGGTCTGCTCGTCGCCACCTTTGGCACGCAGATAGTTCTGGTTTTCACCGGGCTGCTCGTAGTCAGACTCGTTGGAGTCGCGGGGCGAGGCGAGTACGCCCAGGTGTACGCCGTGATGTTGCTGAGCAGTCTTGTCGGCTTGGGCGGTCTACCGGCGGCCCTCGTCTTCTTCTCGGGGCGCCCCGGGGTCAGTGCCCAGGACGTGCTTCGGGTGATCCGCGGGCGGGCGGCGGTACAGATGGGACTCGCTGCCGTTTTCGCGGTGGCGCTGATGGTGGTGATCCCAGCACTCAGCGACCCCTTGAGTGATGCGACGCGGGAGACGATCGCGGTAGCCGTCGGCGTCGTGGTCATCATGGTTGGCCAGATCTCGATGGCGATGCTCCGGGCGGATCACCGTTTCGGGGCTGGCGCCCTAGTGCAGCTCGTGGCCCCGCTCTCCTATCTGGTGTTCCTCCTCCTGGTAGCGGTAACTGACCGAACCACCGTGCTGGCGGTGCTCGTCGGCCTGGTGCTGAGTTGGGGGGCTCTAGCAACCGTCGGTGTCCTACTGGCGCGCCGTGCAGAGGGCGGGGAGGGGGACAGGCCGGATTCGGCAGAGGTGAGGATTTTCAGCCGCAGGGTCCTGATCGCGGGCGTCGCTCCCACAGACCAGCTCGGCATCGACCAACTGCTCATCGGGCTACTACTAGGGCACTATGCGCTGGGTCTGTATGTCGTCGGGTTTGCCTTCGAGACGGCAATAGTCCTGCCGATCGTGGCCCTGTCCCAGTTCGTCGGCCCGCGGATCGCTGCCACTCCGCCGGCCCAGCAGCGGCAGTTCGCCGTGCGATGGATCGTTCGAGCGGTTGTGCTTGCCGGTGTCACCTGCATCATTCTGGAACTCACGCTTCCGTGGCTGGTGGTCGTCGGCTTTGGTGAGGACGCGCGACCCGCGATCCCGGTCGCGCGGATGCTTGTGCTCGCGGGAGTTGGTCTGGGGCTCCGGCGACTGCTCGGCGTACTTCTGGCCAAGATGGGCCGTCCCCGGGCGGGCACGTATGCGGAGATGTTTTCGTTCGTGACGATGATCGGCGGCGTCGTGGTCGGCTCGACCGTCGACGGCGTGCTTGGCGCTTGTTGGGGACTTCTTCTTGGGGGCGCCGTCGGCACACTTACCCAAGTGTGGGTCTTGTTGGCCACGTGTCGCGAGCATCTGACGGGGCGACGGTGAGATCGCCGAGAAGGTGGGCAACATCCTGGCGGTCGTGGTCCACCATGAGCGCGGCGAGGTCGAGGGCGGTCGTCTGGGCCTTCCAGCCCAGCACCTCCCGGGCCTTCGTGGCATCGCCGATCAGCGCGTCGACCTCGGCGGGTCGCTCGAACTTGTCGTCGTAGACGGACGTGGTCGCGCCAGTTCAGCCCGGCATGGGAGAAGGCGGCGTCGCAGAACTCCTCGACCGTGTGCCCGACCCCGGTGGCGAGAACGTAGTCGTCGGGCTCGTCGGTCTGCAGCATCCGCCACATCCCCTCGACGTACTCCGGGGCGTAACCCCAGTCCCGGACCGCGGTGAGGTTGCCGAGGGTGACGTGCTCCTGGATCCCGGCCTGGATCGCCGCGACCGCCTTGGTGATCTTGCGGGTCACGAAGTTCTCGCCGCGCCGCGGCGACTCGTGGTTGAACAGGATGCCGGAGACGGCGAACAACCCGTAGGCCTCGCGGTAGTTGATCGTGACCCAGTGGGCCTGCAGCTTCGAGGAGCCGTACGGCGAGCGCGGGTGGAACTTGGAGTCCTCGTTCTGCGGTGGCGGGGTCGAGCCGAACATCTCCGAGGTCGAGGCCTGGTAGAAGCGGCAGTCGAGCTCTGCGGCTCGGATCGCCTCCAGCAGCCGCAGGGTGCCGATGGCGTTGGTCGACGTGGTGTAGTCCGGCATCTCGAAGGAGACCTTCACGTGGCTCATCGCGCCCAGGTTGTAGACCTCGTGCGGCTCGATCGAGCGGACCAGGTTGACCAGGCTGACGCCGTCGGTGAGGTCGCCGTAGTGCAGCGTGAGGTGCTCGTCGTCGTGCAGGTGGTCGATCCGGGTGCGGTTGAGCATCGACGAGCGCCGGACCAGCCCGTGGACGTCGTACCCCTTGCTCAGGAGCAGTTCGGCCAGGTAGGAGCCGTCCTGGCCGGTGATGCCGGTGATGAACGCTCGCTTCATGGTCCTTGAGCCTAGGCGCTGGGCCACCGACCACTGGACCAGTATCACGGCGAACGTGACATTTCGGACATAGGTCTCGTTTCTCCCCCAGACGGTCGCCCAGGACCGTCCGGAGCTGTGGAGGTAGCGACGTGTCGAAGTCAGTGGATGTGCTGGTCGCCGGTGGTGGCGGCTTCATCGGGGGCCATCTGGTGGCGGACCTGCTCGAGCAGGGGCTGAGCGTCCGCTCGGTCGACGTCAAGCCGCAGTCGGAGTGGTACCAGGTCCACGGCGACGCCGAGAACATCCAGGCCGACCTCTCGCTGCTCGGCGACGCGATGGCCAGCACCGAGGGCGCACGCGAGGTCTACATGCTGGCCGCGGACATGGGCGGCATGGGCTTCATCGAGAACAACAAGGCCCTGTGCATGCTCACGGTGCTGACCAGCACGCACATGCTGCAGGCGGCCAAGGAGCACGAGGTCGAGCGCTACTTCTACTCCTCCTCGGCCTGTGTCTACGCCGCCGACAAGCAGACCGACACCCACGTCACCGCGCTCAAGGAGGCGGACGCCTACCCGGCGCAGCCCGAGGACGGCTACGGCTGGGAGAAGCTCTTCACCGAGCGGATGGCGCGGCACTTCAGCGAGGACTTCGGCCTGGTCACCCGGGTCGCCCGCTACCACAACGTCTACGGACCCGAGGGCACCTGGGACGGAGGCCGCGAGAAGGCCCCGGCCGCGGTCTGTCGCAAGATCGCGCTTGCCTCGGTCACCGGCAACCACGAGATCGAGATCTGGGGAGACGGAGAGCAGACCCGCAGCTTCATGTACATCGACGACTGCGTGCAGGGCTCGCAGATGATCCTCAAGGGCGACAGTGCCGTCCCGGTCAACCTGGGCAGCTCCGAGCTGGTCTCGATCAACCAGCTCGTCGACATCGTCGAGCGCATCGCCGGGATCACCTGCGAGCGCAAGTACAAGCTCGACGCCCCGCAGGGGGTGCGCGGCCGCAACTCCGACAACACCCAGATCCTGGACACCTACGGGTGGGAGCCTTCGATCTCCCTGGCCGACGGCCTGGCCGAGACTTACGCGTGGGTCTACGACCAGGTGAAGAAGGCACAGGGCTGACCCGGTGAGGGCGCTCGTCCACGACTACAGCGGTCACCCGTTCCAGGTCCAGCTCAGCCGCGAGCTGGCCCGGCGCGGACACGAGGTGACGCACTCCTACTGCGCTGCCTACGTCTCCGGCAAGGGCCACCTCGTCACGGAGCCGGGCGAGACGATCGCCTTCGACCCGATCGGCCAGGGCGTGGCCATCCGGAAGACCAGCTACTGCTGGCGGTTGCTGCAGGAGCTGCGCTTCGGCGTGCAGCTGGTGCGCCAGGTACGCCGCGCTGCGCCCGGACGTGGTGATGGCCTCGAACGTGCCGATCCCGACGCTGGTGCTGTTCGCGTTCGCGATGCTGCTGATGCGCACACCGTGGGTGCTCTGGCACCAAGACGTGCAGGCGGTGGCGATCCGGTCCTTCGCCGGCGAGAAGCTCTCGCGCTGTTTCAAGGCCGTTGCGTGGATGGTCGAGGTCGGCGAGCGCTGGTGTGCCGGCCGTGCCCGCGAGATCGTCGTGATCGCGGACTCCTTCGTCGAGGTGCACCGCCTCTGGCGCACCGAAGACAAGGTCACCGTGATCCCCAACTGGGCGCCGCTGAACGAGATCTTCCCAGTGGAGCGCAAGAACGACTGGGCGGTCGAGCACCAGGTCGACGACGTGAAGACGCTGCTCTACTCCGGCACCCTCGGCCTCAAGCACAACCCCGCCCTCCTCGTGTCGCTGGCTCGAGCCGTGATCGACGCCGGTCAGGCAGTCGAGCTCGTCGTCGTCAACGAGGGCCCGGCGGTGGAGCTGCTCCGCGCGGAGGCGGCTCGCGTCGGCGTACCTGTGCGGCTGCTCCCGTTCCAGCCCTACGAGCGCCTGCCGGAGGTGCTCGGCAGCGGTGACATCCTGGTGGTGCTTCTCGAGAAGGACGCCGGCGCCTTCTCGGTCCCGTCCAAGACGCTGTCCTACCTCTGCGCAGGCCGTCCGATCCTGGGACTGATGCCCGAGGAGAACCTCGCCTCCCAGCTGGTCGAGCAGGTGGGTGGCTTCGTGCACTCACCGGACGAGTCGTCTGTTCCCGCCGCTGCCGACTGGGTCGTCGATGTGCTCGCTGACCAGGAGCGCTGGGACTCCCTCGGGCGGGCATCCCGGAATTTGGCCGAGCAGGAATTCGCATTGTCGGTGTGCGCGGGCCAGTTCGAGGCGATGCTGGTGCGAGGTGCCGATCGAGGACCGGTCCGCGCCGTCGATGAGGAGTCGGCTGACGAAGGGCTCGTCACCGCCTGTCCGATAGGAGCCTGATGACGGGGACGGCAAACGTGGTGCGTGCGCAGGACGCCGCGCACGCCGACGACTTCGACTACCGCGTGGGCTCGCCCCACCTACGCCACGACTCCCTCCGAGGGATGATCGAGGGCCGGCTGCTGCGCCTGGTGACCGAGACGATCGCAGCCAATGGAGCCTGTCGCGTCCTGGAGGTGGGCGCCGGTCACGGGACCTTCACGCACTGCCTCGTGGATGCCGGGGCCACGGTGGTGGTGACAGAGGCGAGCAGTGCGAGTGCCCGGCACCTCGAGCGGGACTTCGCCGGCGATCCACGGGTCGAGGTGATGTACGACGAGTCCGGAGAGCAGTGCCTCGAGCGTGACGAGGAGTGGGATCTCGTGGTGATCATCAGCGTGCTCCACCACATCCCCGACTACCTGGCCTTCCTGCGCCGGGTGCAGACCAAGGTCAGCCCGGGAGGAGCCGTGTTCACGGCACAGGACCCGATGTACTACCCCCGCCAGAGCAGGTGGTCACGCGCGGTGGCACGAGGCGCCTACTACACCTGGCGGGTCGGTCAAGGTGGATACGTGCGCGGTCTCCAGACCCGATGGCGCCGCCTCCGTGGCGTCTACGACGACAGCAACCCATCTGACCTCGTCGAATATCACGTGGTGCGACAGGGCTGTGACGAGCTCGCCATTGCCGAGGTACTGGGTGTTCGTTTTGACGTCGCAGTCTTCAGCTATTGGTCGACTCAGTCACCAGTCCTGCAGCGCTGGTTGAAGCCCCTGGGTGTGAAAGAAAGCTTTGGGATCGAGGCGCGTGATCGGACCCACGCTTAGGCAGCCAGTCTCAGATTGCAAGACGCGGGTCCATAATCTGGACAAGGCGTTTCGGGTTCACCTGGCTCCGCCTACCCTTTCCCTCGTGACCTCGACCATGCTGACCCGCCGCCGCGCAGTGGACAACTGCCGCGTGCGCTCGTCGCTGTGTCGAATGTCCTGACGCACCGCCTCCCTTTCACGAACTCCTGACCCCCCGGCCCCGTGCCGGAGCGTGTGGTCACGAACAAGAGGCGCTGCCCGCGGTGTGCCGTCTCCGGCACCCTGCCGCCCCCGCCCCGGTGTGGGGCCCACCCACAGGACGTCTCCAGGAGAACCATGAACACCCAGATCGACCCCCGCGGACCTCAGTTCAACGCCGCCCTGACCAGTGTCGTCCTGGCGGTCACGCTGCTGACCGCTCCTGGCGCCATCGGGATCGCGCTGTTGGCGGTCCAGACCGCGCTGTTCGCCACCGCGGTGGCGTTCGGGGTGCAGCGCACCCCGGCGGCCTTCCTGTTCCGCCGCCTCGTCCGCCCCCGTCTTGGGACGCCCAGCCACCTCGAGGACCCGCAGCCGCCCCGCTTCGCGCAGGGTGTGGGGCTGGTCTTCGCCTCGGTCGCCCTTGTCGGGTTCCTGGCGGGCGCCCCGCTCGTGGGGTCGATCGCCACCGGCTTCGCGCTGGCCGCCGCACTGCTCAACGCGGTCTTCGGCTTCTGCCTTGGCTGCGAGATGTATCTGTTGATCAAGCGGGTCCTGCCGGCCGCGGACACCGCGAGCGCCGTACGGACGTCGGCGCCGAGCAACGCCTGAACCACCCGACCTTTTCAGAACGCACCGAACCAAGGAAGCAGAGGCATCACATGAGCCGCGAGAACGCACTGGTCACCGCCGAGTGGGTCGAGGAGCACCTCGACGACCCGAGCATCGTCCTGGTCGAGGTCGACGAGGACACCAGCTCCTACGACAAGGGCCACATCCGGGGAGCGATCAAGCTCGACTGGACCACCGACCTGCAGGACCAGGTCCGCCGGGACTTCGTCAACAAGCAGCAGTTCGAGGAGCTCCTCTCCTCGCGCGGTGTCGGCAACGACCACACGGTCGTGTTGTACGGCGGCAACAACAACTGGTTCGCCGCCTACGCGTACTGGTACTTCAAGCTCTACGGCCACCAGGACGTCAAGCTCCTTGACGGCGGCCGCAAGAAGTGGGAGCTCGACAGCCGGGAGCTGACCGACGCCAAGCCGGAGCGCGAGACCACGTCCTACACCGCCACCGAGCAGGACTCCTCGATCCGGGCCTTCCGCGACGAGGTCATCGCCGCGATCGGGGCGCAGAATCTCGTCGACGTGCGCAGCCCCGACGAGTACGCCGGCCGGCTGCTCGCCCCGGCCCACCTGCCCCAGGAGCAGGCCCAGCGCGCGGGGCACATCCCCACCGCGGCCAGCGTCCCGTGGAGCAAGGCGGCCAACGACGACGGCACCTTCAAGTCCGACGACGAGCTGAACAAGATCTACACCGAGGCCGGTGTGGACTGGAGCAAGGACACCATCGCCTACTGCCGCATCGGCGAGCGCTCGAGCCACACCTGGTTCGTCCTCAAGGAGCTGTTGGGCCAGGAGAACGTCAAGAACTACGACGGCTCCTGGACCGAGTACGGCTCTTTGGTCGGCGTACCCGTGGCCCTCGGCGACGACGCCGGTGAAGCCTGATGTGCGGCGCCACTGAGGGCGGGCTGTCCCTCGACGGCGTCAACGTCGCCAAGGAGGCCGTGATCCAGGGCCAGGTCGTGCGCGGCGACGCCCCGGTGGGCAACGCCTACGTGCGACTGCTCGACCGGACCGGCGAGTTCACCGCCGAGGTCCCGACCTCGGCCACCGGCCACTTTCGGTTCTTCGCCGGTCCCGGCGAGTGGACGTTGCGGACCCTGGCCCCCAAGGCCGAGCCCGTGGACACCAAGGTGACCGCCGAGATCGGCGCCGTGCAGGAAGTCGCCGTCTCGGTCTGAGTTTCGCGTTGACCTTGCGGCCCCCTCCCGACCTTCGGGAGGGGGCCGGGTCGTTCCTGTCATTCAGCGCCTCACCGCATGGGCAACCAAGCGCGCCTCGTCCGTTTCGTTTGGGTCATCGAGAAGCGGTCACGACGGCTCCGGCGAGGCGGACTCCGGCACGGCGCAGGTCTTGCACTGCGTCGCTGAGCGAGATCGTGCTTGTACGGGCGAACCGGCTGAGCACGATGGCGCTACCCCCGTGCGAGACCCATAGGGCAGCATCGGCCACGTCGCGCACGGGAGGCGTGTCGACCACAATTTGGTCGTAGGAACCGGCGAGCAGGCGCAACAACTCGCTGGGCCGCGTAGAACTCAGAAGATCCGCCGGATTCGGCACCGGACTCCCGCTCCCGATGAAGTCGAAGCCGAGCGCATGCGACAAGCGGCAATCAGTTGGCGCCGCAGATCCCATGATCAACTCGCTCAACCCCTGTTTCCCCCCCGAAGCCATCAGTCGTGTCAATGAACGACCCCGAAGGTCGCCGTCGAGCAATAAGACACGGCGGTGGCCATCAGCCATGGCAGTAGCCAGGCCAAGGGCGGTGCTCGTGCGACCCTCCCGCGGGTTGGGACTGGTGACGAATAGCACTGGGAGATCTTCGTGGAGTGCGGTGAAAGCGAGGTTCGTGCTTAGGATCCGAAATTGTTCACGCACGCGCTCGTCGATCGAGTGACCCATCGATGTGTGACGGTCGATGCGGGCAAGCACCGCCAGGTCGGGGATGTCCCCGGTGCCTGACTCCGATCCGTTCATGGCTAGCCTGGCGCGCAGACCGGACAGAGTCGTGGACCCCGCGAGCAGTCCAAGAAGCACACTCAGGGTGAGGATCCTCGGGACGTTGGGCGATACCGGGACGGTGGACACCTGCACATCCTGGAGTGGGGTGAGTGAGATGGGTGCGTCGTTTCGGCTGCCAGCCTGCTCCAACTCAGTGCCTCGGCCCGCGACGGCTTCGGACACTGCCTCCGCGAATCGAGACGCTCGCTCAGGATCGGTACTGCTCACTGCGATCTGCAGAACGACGGTCTGAGGAAGGATGGTGGCCGTGACCTCGCGTGCGAGTCGCTCCACGGGGTAGCCAGGGGAGGCGCTGTCGATCGCCCTCCGCAACACCCCAGGACTTGTTGCAAGGGCCGTGTAGGACTGAGCGCGGATCGTGGAGAAGGCGCCGCGCATGTACGTCGTCGCCGCATCTGAGCTCTGCATGGATACGAAGACGTTTGCCGTTGCGACGTAAGTCCGAGGCGCGACGCTGAGGTATAGCACCGACAGCCCCAGAGAGATCATGACTGCGGCTGGCACAACCACCCAGTCCCGCCGAGCGCGGAACAGTGTTGCAAGAGGTGTCATGGCTCAGCCCTCCAAAGGGGTGGGCGCTGTCAGATTGGTGTAGGCGGAAGCAAGTGATCGATTTGAATAGCGCGTGACCAAGACGTTCTGACCTCTTTCGCGGAGCCGCTGTCGAGCGGACTCGTCACTCAGCAGGTAGTCCAAGGCCTCGGCTGCAGCGCGCGGCTCGCGCTCTGCGATCAGGACCGCGCCGTCCTGAGCAAGGTCCGCGCCGGCGTAGACCTCGGTTGAAGTTACTGAAGGCAGTCCGTGTTGCAGTGCCTCGACCACGGCGATGCCATAGTTCTCGAAGTCACTGAGCAACACGAACAGGTCGGCGGCCGCAAACGCGGCTGCCTTGTCTCCTCCGGAAAGCCAACCAGTGCGCGTGATGCGGGCCTCAAGGCCGAGTGCACCGATTAGGTGTTGCAGCTCCTCTTGGAACGACTCCTCACCCGCGCCGACCAACAGAAGGTGCGCCGGCTCTTGCATACGGCTCACGGCCCCCAAGAGGTGGGTCAGTCCCTTTTTCGCGTCGAACCGGCTCAGAAAGAGCAGCAATGGTTGGCCGTCAGGGATCTCCCACTTTTGTCGAAACTCCGCAGGTGAGCACGAGGGTGCGTCTACGACACTGAGAGGGATAGGCACCACGCGAGTAGCCGCTTTGGCTCCATAGGTGATCAGATCATTGGCCTCGCGCCGCGTCGTGCACAGGACCGTGGTCGCCGAATTGAGCACAGCGCGCATGAACATTCTTCCTAGAAATCGTTTCGCAAGCGCGTGCTTACGCACGTCGTATGGATCCAGCGACCCGTGGGGACTCACCACCAAGGGCACGCCACTTCGCGCAGCGCTATGGGCCGTGGTGTACGAGGGAAGATCCCAGACCGAGTGCACGTGGACGCTGTCGAAGGAACCGAGGCTGTTCCGCACCCACCGACGGAGGTCCTTCGAACCAGCGAAGCGACTCGTGAGCCTGCTGCGCGCAAAGAACTGGACCGTCACACCAGGATGTAGATCCTTGAGCGCCTCATAGGTGTCCGCCTCGGTCGTCGTGCTGGCAACGGTCACCTGATGACCTGCATCCGCCTGCAAACTGGCGATCGCCACCACCGCGCGCATCAATCCGCCCACACGGTCGTCCAGACTCCAGACTACGTGCAGGTTCTTCATCTGTTCCGCTCCACGGGTGAGCCGCCCGCTCGCCGGACGAGAGTGGCGGCAGCAAACAGGAACAGGATCTGGTAGAGGACCCCTACGGCGGGCAGAAAGGATCCGCGCAGGAAGAAGAGCTGGTACGTCGCGACAAGGGGGAACAGTGCTTGCACGACCCCGGGCGCCAACCGATGGCTGGCATCATCGACTGAGCGGATCAGTAGCCCATACAACGCGAAAAATCCGATGATGCCCGGAAGCCCGAAGTCCACGTACAGCTCTGTCCACGCGCTGGCAGATCGGGCGTATTGAGGGTCGATCACTTGGCCTGTCGCAGTCGGCTTGTTGGGCCAAAGAGCCCTCGGAATGAATCCGAGAACCGACCCGGTGAGCTGCCTACCCTTGGTGTGACCGTGGCTCTCGACGTACTCATCGCCATTGAGACCCATCTGCAGCACAGGGTAGCTGTCGTTGCTGAGCCCGCTACTTTCGTTCGGACTGACGCCGGCGCGGTCGGTGATGCGAAATGCATCCAGGAAGGTGAAGGCGAAAAGAAGAACGACGAGTGCTCCCACTGTGTAGAGCACGACGTTGCGGCGTCGGTTGACGGGCAAGTACGCCGAAGCCAGCGTCACGAAGACAAGACAAAACCACCAGCGACCGTTACCGATGGGGTTGTTCATCACAACGTTCGCGGCCACGAGCAGGGCGGTGAAGAAGCGCCACCCCAGATCGCCGTAGAGAGTGCTTGCCGGCCACAGCCCGCGTCGACGTGAGTACAGCACCAGGTAGAGGGCGATGAAGACGAAGTACTGCGCAAGGAAGGTGCTGAGGAGTCCAGCGGTTTTGTCCGCGGACATGTAGAACGCCCCCGAAGATGGGTCTTGGCCGGCCAATAAAGCTGTTGTCATCTCGCGCGAGACGAAGAAATCCGTGAGGCCGTGCTTGGCAACTTGCACCGCGACGGAAAGCAGCCCGACGCACCCGATGGCGACCGTTCGCGGCGGGGAGAACGTCACCAGCCAGACCTGGCTTCGGGGTGCTCCACTTTGCCTCAGTGCCCGGCGGAGGACCACTCCGATCTCAAACGCAATCACGCCGCAAGCGATGCCGAGGAGCTCGAAACTTATCTGCTCCGGGGTGTAGTGCCGGTTGTCCAGGGGGTAGTCGTCCGTCACCAGTTGTGCCAGCGACGCCATACCTCCGAACACATAGACGAAGACATAGAAGATCACCGATGCGAATCGGGTCGGCGTGGCCATTGCAGTCTGGACGATTCGCAGGGCACTGAATACCACAATCCCTAGTCCAAGGACGATGTTAGGTGTACCCGCCTCGGTTCCCTCCCACGTGATCACTTGTAGCGGTGCTAGACCGCCGAGAAGCACAACCAAGGCACCCGCAAGGGGTCGAGCAGCCGCAGCTCGGCTGCGCGAAACCGACGTCGCTGTTGCCGGAGGGGCCTGGGCGGCCTCCGAGATCAGACGCATAGAGACCGCCACGCGGAGAGATCACGGCCCAGTAGTTGCTCGAGCTCTAGGACGTCTTCGGCGAAGCGCTCGACCAGCAGGCGGCTCACTTCGATGCCGATCGGAGGTCGCTCGTTGCCAATCATTCGGCTGAGGGCGAAGCGATCGATTGCAGCGACACTATTGCTGGCGAGTCGTGGCCAGAATCGAGCCGGGGTGGGCAGGGTGACGTGTGTCCCGGTGTCATCCCAACGGACAACGAGCCGGTTTCGCATACGTAGGACCCTTAATCGCGAGATCGGGTACACGCCACTGTTGGACTCGGTCATCGGATGGTCTAGGAATTTCCCCGGATCGAGACCCAGAAAGTTGAAGAGCTGAGTTAGTTGGGTCTCGCGGTCGCGGCGAAGGTCCTCCTGAAAGAGCACGAGGAGTTGGTCGTCATCGAAGTACCTCAGCCAACCCTTGAGGTGCTTTGCATAGCGTCCCCAGTCGATGATCCGTTCTGACAGAGGCAGGTGGTCGTACTCACCGTCGAGCAGCCGGCGAAGACCGCGGTCAGGATCTTCGAGCGGGAGCAGCCCCCATCTCACGTGCCAGAAGTATGCCGAGACTGCCCGATCGGCCGGGTTGCGGAGACACGAGATAAGCGACCCACCTGGTGACATCTGGGCCACTCTGGCGGGCACCTCCGGGCTGCCCAAGTAGTCGGGGCACTTGAGCCCGACTCTCAACTCGGTTCGGTGGGCGTATGGGGCCAAGAACTCTGCCTCAGATGTTTGCCCGAAGACAGGATCGTGGAAGTAGTGGTCCTCCCCAGCCGGAAGCCAAGCGTCGCGATGGCCCCGGAGGGCGTCGAGCAAAGCGGTGGAAGCCGCCTTCTGTGCCCCAATGACGAAGAAGTCGGGAACGCGCGGGTTACTCATCGAGCCCTTCTTGGACTGGAGACGGCGAGGCATTCGGGTCCGTGGAAACGGTCAACAGCATATGCTGGCAACACCCCCTTTCGTGGACGAATCCGGTCGTCACGGACACATCGGTGCCAGGAGAAGCATGTCTGATTCGACTGCTGTGCAACGTCGGAGGAAGCTCAGCTTTCCCGAGCTCGAGGTGGGTGGCTTCACCCGACTGGACGGGAGCGTTGACTTCTATAACCGGGTCAATGCGCTCGTGACTGCGGACTCGACGGTGCTCGACTTCGGGGCGGGGCGAGGGGAATGGCTTGAAGATGCCGTCGACTATCGTCGTGAACTGCGACACCTGCGCGGACGTGTGCACGCCGTCATCGGCGCCGACTTGGATCCGGTGGTGGCGGAGAACCCCGCGTGCGACCAGCATGTTGTGATGCCCGACGCGGTGACGGTGCCGGTTGCGGACGCGAGTGTGGACGTAGTGGTTGCCGACCACGTCTTCGAGCATGTCGCCGAGCCCGCAGCCGTGGCTCACGAGCTACACCGTGTGCTGCGAGACGGCGGGTGGCTTTGTGTCCGCACACCAAACCGCTTCGGCTACATCGGGGTTGGGACCAATCTCGTGCCGAACAGGGCACACGTTCGCGTGCTCAAGCGAGTGCAGCCGGAGCGCAAGGCAGAGGACGTGTTCCCGACGACGTACTTGCTCAACACCCGGCGACAGTTGGAGCGGCACTTCCCGTCAGACAGCTGGGATCTCTTCATGTACTCCGTGAATGCCGAGCCTGCCTATTTTGGTGGTTCGAGAGTGTCTTGGGCCGTGGTGCGATTCGTGTCTAGGTTCTTGCCGGACTCCCTGGGCGCGAAATGGCTGATCTTCCTGCGCAAGCGTCCGGCAGCCTGATGCCGACCCAAGTGGCGCGGGAGAAGGAGATTGTCGGCAGGAAGGCTCTTCAATGCTGTTGACCTTGGTCGGGCTTCTGCCAGCCAGCAGGTTGAAGAACCGGTTGCTCAACTGGGTGGGCGCCAACTACCGCATTGCCGCCACGGCGAAGATCCAACCGGTGCTGCTCCTCGGGGTGCGCAAGCTCGTCGTGGGCGACTCATCGAGCATCGGCTTCGCGAACATCTTCCGCGATCTTCGCGAGGTGTCCTTGGGCGATCACTCCGAAATCGGGCAGTTCAACTGGTTCACCGGGGTGGCCCGTGTCGTCGCGGTTGTGGATTCCGAATCGTTTGGCACTCTGCGGATGGGCGACGACTGCGCATTGACGTCTCGGCACTACCTGGACTGCGCAGGCGGTGTGCGCTTGGGCGACAGGGTCACCGTGGCTGGGCTGCGCTCCACAGTGCTGACCCACGGGATCGACGTATTGCAGGGCCACCAAGTGCTCAACCCGGTCGTGGTGGAGACCGACAGCATGGTGATGACCAACTGCCTACTGGTGCCGGGTGCTCACGTTGGTGCCCGCGTGATCGTGGCTTCGGGCAGCACGATCTCCGGAATGCTCGGTGAGCCAGAGACGATGTACGCGGGGGCGCCGGCCAAGCCTCTGAAGTCGATTGCGGGAGCAGCGTACTTCTCCCGTGAACGAGGTCGACTAATCCCTCGCGAGGAACACGCTCGTAGAAGGAAGGCCGAGCAGTCCTAGATCCGGGTCCTACGGCCTCTACGAAACTCGTTCAGCGCGTCGGTCTCGACGGATCGATTTCTTCTTGACGCGCGGTGGCTCAGCCTTGTCGAGGTATCCGTACTCGTACCCGTACGCGTCGTACCCGTGAGCCTTACCCCGCACCTTGACCATATTCAGCACCACACCAAAGACGCGGGCATCCACGGCGAGCAGCCGTCGACCCGCCTGCGCGAGCTGCTCCTTGGTGGTCTTTCCGTGCCGGACCACCATGATGCAACCGCCCGCACGGGCAGCCAAGATGGCTGCGTCTGCCACCGGTAGTAGAGGCGGGCAGTCGAGAATCACCACGTCGAACTTCTCGCTGAGCCGGCGCATCAGTTCCGTCATGGCTGACGTCTCGATCAGCTCCACCGGGTTCGGCGGGCGTGGCCCACTGGCTAGCACAGTGAGCCCCTGCTGGGATGACTTCTGGAGGACGTCATCTAGTGTTGCCATGCCGACCAAGGCGGTGGTGAGGCCGGCTGCAGACTCAAGGTTCAGTCGCTCCGCGATCTGGGGCCGGCGCAGGTCGGCATCCACCAGCACGACGTTCATGCCGCTCTGTGCCATCGTCTCCGCCAGCGTCAATGCCGCCGTCGTCTTGCCTTCGCCCGGCACCGAGCTCGTGATGACCCAGACCTTGTTGGTGTGGTCCACATCCACGAATCGCATGTTAGTGCGCAGGATCCTGAATGCTTCTGCCCGCTGAGAGTGCTGCGACACACCCAGGCCCTTCTTCGCCAGGTCGGAGTCGAAAGTCACCTGCGCCATGACCGGACCATTGGCAAGGCGAGCAGCGTCGTCAGGGTCTGAGACCCCGTTGTCGAGAATTTCACGTAGGAACGCGATAGTCACCCCGACAAACAGGCCGACGAGTAAGCCGATTATCAGGTTGGCTATCCAGTTTGGCGCATAGGGCTGTGTGGGGAGAGTGGCCGCGTCGATTGTGGTGGCCTTGATCAGTGGGGTGTCCTGCCCGGGCGGCGTCTCGAGGGTGTTCACCAACTCGCTCAAGACGTCGGCGTAGGCGGTGGCGATCGACTGAGCCCGGTTGGGATCCGAGGCACTGACAGAGATCGACAAGATCACGGTCTCTGGTTCGACGGCCGCGCTGACTCGCTTGCGCAGGTCCGCTGGCGATTCCGGGAGGCCGAGCTCCAGCGCGACACGTCGCGCGATGTCGGTTCCCATGGCCAGACGGGCGTAGGACTGGACTCGCTGGGCCGAGTAGAGCGACCCGGTGTAGGCGGTGGTGTTGTCGTCCTGGCCGGTGCTGACGAACAAGTCAGTGGTTGAGCGGTATTTCGGGGTGGCCTGGTAGGTGAGCACGCCCGCCAAGGCAACGAAGAGCAGGGCTGTGATCGTGATTAGCTTCGAACGTCGCCGCAGACTGCGGACGTACTCGCGGAGGTTCACCGGGTCTCTAGTCCTCACATCTCGGGCATCTGGGGCAATGCTATCCGGACTCGCGAGGTCTAGATGTCAAATGTCCTACGCGGCCCGAACTGGACTCCAGCGTCAGCGTCACCGGCCCGTCGTTGACCAGCGCGAGCGCCATGTCGGCGCCGAACCGGCCCCGTTGGACCGGCGTACCGAGTTCCTCGAGTCCCACGCAGACGGCCTCAACCAGTGGCTCGGCGAGCTCGCCCGGCGCAGCCGCGGCCCACGTCGGACGACGCCCCTTCCGTGCCTCTCCGTAGAGCGTGAACTGGCTCACGAGCAGCACCGGCGCCCCGGCTTCGGCCACCGAGCGCTCCTCGCGCAGGATGCGCAGGTCTCGGATCTTGCGCACCATCCAGGCGACCTCGGCGGGTCCGTCGTCGTGCGTCACGCCGAGGAGTACGACGAGCCCCGGCTCGTCGATCCGGCCGACCACCTGACCGTCGACCGTGACGGAAGCGGAGGTGACCCGCTGGAGGACCGCGCGCACAGCGCCGTCAGCCCATCCCGAGCAGCACGCGCGCCTCGGCGGGCGTCATCGGCGTGCGCTGGGCGATCCGGCCCATCTCCGCGGCCCGCGCGACCAGCTGCTCGTTGTGCTCGACCGGCACCCCCTTGGCCAGGGTGAGCACGTCCTCCATGCCGACGCGCAGGTGCCCGCCCTTGGCCAGGGAGGCAAGGCCGACGGCCAGTGTCGAGCGGCCGATCCCGGTGGCGCCCCAGCTGGTGGTCTCCGCCGGCAGGGCGGCGACCGCGGCGACCAGCGCGTCGGCCGTGCCGGGCATCCCCCCGGGCACGCCCATCACCAGGTCGACGTGCACCTTGCCGCCGTACGGCAGCCCGAACCTGCCCAGCAGCCGGTGCAATGCGGCCACCTGGCCGAGGTCGAAGAGCTCGAACTCCGGGACCACGCCGCGCTCCTGGCTGAGCTGGTAGAGGTCGCACACGAACGGCCACGGGTTGAGGAACACGTCGTCGCCGAAGTTGGTCGTGCCCATGGTCAGGCTGCACGAGTCGGGCGCGGCGTCGAGCACCTTGAGGCGCTCCTCGAGCGGGTCGTGGACCGAGCCGCCGGTGGAGAGCTGCACGACGAGGTCGGTGCCCTCCCGCAACGCCGCGACAGTGTCCTTGAGTCGCTGCTGGTCCAGCGTCGGGCGGTGCTCGCCGTCGCGGATGTGCACGTGCACCATCGCCGCGCCGGCCCGCTCGCAGCGCTGCGCGGTCTCGACCAGTTCCTCGAGCGTGGTCGGCAGCTGCGGGCAGTCGTCCTTGGTCGTCTCGGCCCCCGTCGGCGCCACCGTGATCAGCAGGTCTCCCATGAGGGGGACGCTATCGCTGGGTTGCCGGCGACTCGGCACTGACGCGTGGGGACGCGGGCTGCCGCGCGTTGTGACACCCCCCTGCGCCACTTCCAGGCGGCTGGGTTCGCGGGATGTGAGGCACCCCTGCGTCAGTTCCGGGCGGCTGGGTCCGCGGGATGTGACACACCCCTGCGCCATATCCGCGCGCCCGAGACCCGCCGAAGCCGAAAGGGCCCCCAATAATCTCAGTAGACGAGCGCCTGCACCCCGTCGGCCAGGATCTCCTCGGCGAACACCGCCGCGCCGGCCACTCGCGCCCCGGGCACCAGGTCGGCGGCGACCAGCCCCCGCCGGGTGGCGCACTGGCTGCACACGGTCAACGACCCGCCGGAGAGGACGAGGTCCCTGAGCTCGGCCAGCGGTGTGGCCAGGTCCAAGACAAATGACTCGGCCCGGCCCGGTACGCCGAACCACGCGGCCTCCCCGGTCAGCCACAGCGAGACGGGCACACCCAGGGACACGCCGGCCGCCGCGACGGTGAACGCCTGGTTGCAGCGCTCGGGGTCCTCGGCACCGGCGGTGCACTTCACGACGAGAGTCCGCATGTTCGGACCCTAGCCGGGGGGTGCCTGGTGCCTAGACTGCCCGGCATGGAAGCCTTCTTCGTCGTGCTGCTCGCAGCCACGATGCTGGGCGTCGGTGCCCTCGCCGTGCTCGCGCTGCTGCGGCTGAAGAGGATGACCGAGCCCGACGACCAGGAGCGCTGACGATGGCCTTCACGATCCCCGAGAACATCCACCCCAACTGCGCGCGGCTCGCGTGGATCATCGGCACCTGGGCGGGCAACGGGCACGGGGAGTACCCCACGATCGAGGGCTTCCAGTTCGGCCAGGAGCTGCTCTTCCAGCAGGACGGCCGACCGTTCATCCACTACACCAGTCGCGCCTGGATCGTCGACGCCGAGGGCAACCACGTCCGCGAGGCCGCGCAGGAGACCGGCTTCATCCGGCCGCAGGAGGACGGCACGCTGGAGTTCCTGCTGGCGCACAACACCGGCTTCGTGGAGACCTGGCACGGCGAGATCCACCCCGACCAGCCGCGCTTCGAGATGAGCACCGACGCCGTCGTACGCACCGCGACCGCCAAGGAGTACACCGCCGGCAAGCGGCTCTACGGCTACGTCAACGGCGACCTGCTCTACGCCTTCGACATGGCCGCGATGGGCCAGCCGCTGCAGCCGCACACCCACGCTCAGCTGGTCCGCCAGTAGCCATGGCCGGCGACGGGCACGAGGCGGCCACCTGGCAGGAGCTGCTGCGTGCCTCCGGCCACCGGCTGACCGTGCAGCGCGAGCTGGTGCTCGAGGCGGTGGAGACCCTCGGGCACGCCACCCCTGACGAGGTGTACGCCGAGGTGCGGACCCGTTCGGAGTCGATCAACCTCTCCACGATCTACCGCACGCTGGAGCTGCTCGACGAGCTCGGCCTGATCCGGCACGCCCACCTGACCGACCGGGCGCCGACGTACCACTCCGCCCGGGGCCACGAGCACGCCCACCTGGTCTGCCGCAGCTGCCACACGGTCACCAGCATCGGGATCCCCGAGGTGGGCGAGGCGCTGGGGCCGCTGGTCGGCAGGCACGGGTTCGAGCCCGACTACGGGCACCTGACGGTGTTCGGCACCTGCGCGGACTGCGCCGAGCGTCCAGAGGCTACTTGACCAGCGAGGCGACCAGGTCCTTGAGCACCTCGGTGGCCCGCTGCCCCGACGGCATGCTCTCGACGGTGATCTGCGCGAGCCTGCCGCCCTCGAGCCGCAGGTAGGCGCGCGCGGAGTCGAAGGCGCCGGCCGCGTCGTCGATCTCGTAGCCGTAGCTGGCCCCGCCCAACTGCAGGGGGGTGACCTTGGCCTGCTGCTCCTGGGTCATGCAGGTCTGCGCGCGGGCACGCACCAGGTCGATGCCGGCGTCGGGCGCGCCCTTCGGCGGCGTGACGATCGCCGAGACGACGACCCACTGCTTGGCGTCGGCGTACTCCCGGGCCTTGACGGTCCACTGCTGGTCGAAGAGCACCTGCAGCTCGGTGCCCAGGCAGGAGCTGGTCGCGTCGGTCAACGGGCCGGCGCGTCCGATCTCCTTGGCCGAGGTCGGCTCGAAGGGCAGGTCGGTCTCGGCCAGGATGCCGGCGGGGGTCGACGAGGAGGGCTCCGACGCGGAGGTGCTCTCGGACGTCGAGGCGCTGGCAGTGGGGCCGGAGGAATCGCCGCCGCCGCTCGCGCAGCCGGCGAGAGCAAGGAGCAGCGCGGTCGCGGGGAGGAAACGTCGCTTGAGGGACATCAGCCCGATCACCTGTCGCAGTAGTCGGCGAATCTCGTTCCAGGACACGTTCACCCTAGTCGGGGGCGGTGACGTTGGCGGGGAGGGGACAATGGAGGCGTGCCCCCTGAGACGACCTCCGACGCCAGCCCGCTCCTCGGCCTTCCCGGGGCGGTGTCCGGCGACGGCATCGACGCCCCCGTGGCCGCGCACTACGGCTCGTTCAACGGCGAGCAGCGCACGTTGAGCCACGGTGACGGCTTCGTCGACCTCTCCCACCGCGGCGTGGTCCGGGTCAGTGGTCCGGACCGCCTGACCTGGCTGCACTCGCTGACCACCCAGTTCCTCGAGGGACTGCAGCCCGGCGTCCCCACCGCCGCGCTGGTGCTCTCGCCCAACGGCCACGTCGAGCACGCGATGCACGGCACCGACGACGGCGAGGCGTTCACCGCGCACGTCGAGCCCGGCGCCGCCGCGCCCCTGGTCGCCTGGCTGGACCGGATGCGCTTCATGATGCGCGTCGAGGTCGAGGACCTCACCGCGGAGCTGGCTGTCGCCTGGCGCCCCGTGGTCGACCCGGTGGAGACGGCCGGCAAGTACGACGTCTTCGCGCGCTCCGAGCTCCGGGCGTACGCCGAGGCGGCCGGCCCCGCGTGCGGGATGTGGGCCTTCGAGGCCCTCCGGATCGCCCGCGGGGAGCCGCGAATGGGCCTGGACACCGACCACCGCACGATCCCCAACGAGGTCGGCTGGATCGGGTCGGCGGTGCACCTGGACAAGGGCTGCTACCGCGGGCAGGAGACCGTCGCGAGGGTGCACACCCTGGGCCGGCCGCCGAGGCGGCTGACCCTGCTCCACCTCGACGGCTCCGACAACCGGCTGCCCACGCGCGGCCAGCCGGTCACCCTCGCCGAGCGCGAGGTCGGCCTGGTCGGCAGCTCCGCGCGCCACCATGAGCTCGGCCCGATCGCGCTGGCGCTGGTCAAGCGCAACGTGCCGCTGGACGCCGAGCTCGAGGCCGACGGCCTCCCGGCCACCCAGGAGGTCGTCGTCGACCCCGAGGTCGGCCTGCACGTGCGTCCGTTGCGCTGAGCCCGACCTGGGCGAACGGGCCCGCCGAGCCCGCCGGTGCGGGAGACTGGGGGGACCTCCCGGGTCTCGATTTCGGGGCCCGCCGAGCCGTAAGTGGTATAGACCGGGGGCGCCGTTTTTCAATGTCACACATAACCGCCACCGGGCGCTTTAGTTGGGAAGGCATGATCATGCTGGCTTTCGACGGGTCCGCCCCCGACACGGCGCTTGATTCCGAGACCCGCCCGTGGGGTTCCTGGCACGTCATCGACGTCGACCACGGCTACAAGATCAAGCGGATCCACGTCACCCCCGGCGCCCGGCTCTCGCTGCAGACCCACGCGCACCGCTCCGAGCACTGGGTGGTGATCGCAGGCGTGGCCACCGCTACGGTCGGCGACTCGGTGTTCACCGTGAAGGCCGGCGAGTCCATCGACGTACCCCTGGGTGCGAAGCACCGGCTCGCCAACGACGGTGGTGAGGAGCTGGTGATCGTCGAGGTGCAGCTCGGGGGCTACACCGGCGAGGACGACATCTGCCGGCTCCAGGACGACTACGGGCGCTCCGGCTAATCGCCATTTGCTAGACGGCATATCGAGAAATAGGGATCGAAGTTCAACCCCTATTCCGCAGCCAGTTGAGACCGCAACTTGCGGTGCCCCCGGAAACCCTCTAAGACTCTTTGGTGGACATGGTCGACGGGGGACCCAATCGGGGGATGTTTGCAGTGAATGATGTTTTGTCCAGGATGCGACAGATACGTCCCGTCCTGTTGGCGACCTACGACTTCTGCGCCTGGGTGCTGAGCTTCGCCGTTGATGGTCGGCCTCCAGCGACTCGCCGACTACGGCACTCCCACCAGCATGGGGCCGGCGTTGCTGTGGGGCGCGGCCTGCGGCGCCGCCTTCGTGCTGCTCGGGCTGCCGCTGCACCTGCACCAGGGGCGGGCGGCGCTGGGCTCGTTCGCCGACGCCTTGCTGACCAATCTTGCTGGGTGGCTCCATGGCCGCCACCGCTCTGGCGCTGAACTTCGTGCTGGGCTCGCCGGTCAGGATCTCGGTGATGGTGACCGCGCCTATCGTCGCCTTCGTGCTGGTGATGGGGATCCGGGCGGCCTATCGCCTTGTGCGGGACTGGGTCGACCTGCGCGCTCCGGGTGACCGCTCGACCCGCGAGCCCGTGGTGGTGATCGGCGCCGGCCACGGCGCCGACCAGCTGATCACCGCGATGATCCGCGACCCCGAGTGCCCGTGGCGCCCGGTCGCGCTGGTCGACGACGACCCCTACAAGCGGCACCGCCGACTCGGCGGAGTCCCGGTCGCCGGCGGCACCGCTGATTTCACCAAGGTGTCGGAGAAGTACGGCGCCACCACGGCGATCCTGGCGATCCCGAGCGCGTCGGTCGACATGGTCAGACAGTTCAACCGTGACGCCAACCGCGCCGGGCTGGACCTCAAGGTGCTGCCCAGTGTGAACAACCTGAGCAACCCCGCGCGCGTGCAGATCGAGGACGTCCGTGACATCGAGGTCACCGACTTCCTCGGCCGCAAGCCGATCGAGACCGACGTCGACATCATCGCCAACTACCTGACCAACAAGCGGGTGCTGGTCACCGGTGCGGGTGGCTCGATCGGTTCGGAGCTGTGCCGCCAGCTCGCCCGCTTCGGTCCCGCCGAGCTGATCATGCTCGACCGCGACGAGTCGGCCCTGCACGCCGTCCAGCTCTCGATCCAGGGCCGGGCGCTGCTGGACTCCGGCGACATCGAGCTCGGCGACATCCGCGACTCACGCTACGTCCGGGAGATGTTCGCCCGCCGGGCACCGCACGTCGTCTTCCATGCCGCCGCGCTCAAGCACCTGCCGCTGCTCGAGGCCGCGCCAGGCGAGGCGATCAAGACCAACGTCTGGGGCACCCAGGCGGTGATCGAGGCCGCGATCGAGGCCGGCGTCGAGCGCTTCGTCAACGTCTCCACCGACAAGGCCGCCAACCCGTGCAGCGTGCTGGGCTACTCCAAGCGACTGGCCGAGGGACTCACCTCGGCGGCGGCCAAGCAGGCCGACGGGCTCTTCATGAGCGTGCGCTTCGGCAACGTGCTCGGCAGTCGCGGCTCGGTGCTGACCACGTTCACCTCCCAGATCGCCCGCGGCGGGCCGGTCACGGTCACGGACCCACGGGTCACCCGCTACTTCATGACCATCCGCGAGGCGGTGCAGCTGGTGATCCAGGCCGGTGCCCTGGGCAGCGCCGGGGACGTGCTCGTGCTCGACATGGGCGAGCCGATCGCGATCAAGGCGGTGGCCGAGCAGCTGATCGACCTCTCCGGCAAGCCGGTGGAGATCGAGTACACCGGGCTGCGCGAGGGCGAGAAGATGCACGAGGAGCTCTTCGGCGACGAGGAGGAGGACGTGCGGCCGCAGCACCCGCTGATCTCGCACGCTCCCGTCCCGGACTACGCCCCGGCCCTCGCCCAGCGGCTGAACGCCTACGACGCCCCCTCGGCGATCACGGAGTCCCTCGCCAAGGCCTGCCTGGCATGCTGGAGGGCAGCGTGGCTGTTGACGCGGTCATCGAGGGGGAGGACCTCGGCGTGGCCGAGCTGCTGGACGCATTGCCCTCCTCGCGCAACTGAGCGAGCGCAACTGAGCGAACCAATTGAAGCAAGGAACCCTGTCCCCGACATCGTGCGTCGGGACAGGGTTCCTTCAGTTCAGCTGTGCGGGCTGGGTGCCTGCTCAGTCCTTGCCGGACCGAGCCGGCTCGGGCTCCTTCCCGGCTGCCTCATCGGTTGCTGTGTGTGAGGTCCGCGTGTGCCGCGAACCCGTCGAAGGCGACTTCGAGGCCTTGGCCGACTTCGACTTCCGGTCCGCCTTGCGGGCCTTCTTGGATCCGTCGGCGTGGGCCTCGTCGGGGCCGTAGCCGTAGCCGTAGCCGTAGCCGTAGCCGTAGCCGTAGCCGTAGCCACTGGACCGACCCGTCGGGATCATGTTGAAGATCACTCCCAGCGGTGCTGAGCCCACCGAGACCAAACGATCCACCGCCCCCGCCAACTGGTCCTTGGTGGTGTTGCCATGGCGCACGACCAGGACCGCCCCATCAGTGAGCGAGGCCAGGACGGCCGCGTCGGTGACCGGCAGCAGCGGGGGTGCGTCGATGACGATCACGTCATAGCGGGTGCGCACTGCCAACAGCAGGTCACTCATCGCCTTGGACTGCAACAGCTCGGCAGGGTTGGGTGGCAGCCGACCAGCGGTGAGCACGTCCAGCCCCGATGGTGCGTGCTTCTGGATGGTCTCGTCGAGATCCTCCAGTCCCACCAGGGCGGTGGTCAGGCCGACCGTGGGCTCGAGCTTGAGCAGAGCGGCCACCTGCGGGCGCCGCAGGTCGGCGTCGATGAGCAGCACGCTCTGGCCGGCGCTGGCCATCGCGATCGCGGCGTTGACCGAGGTCGTGGACTTGCCCTCCGAGGGCACCGAGCTGGTGACCACGAAAGCCTTGCTGGCCTGGTCGACGTCGACGAAGGACAGGTTGGTGCGCAGCACCCGGAACGCCTCGGCCCGCGGCGCCGTGGAGGGCAGCTCGCTGATCAGTGGCCGCTGCACCACGTCCGCGTCGTAGGCCAGGGCGGAGAGCAGCGGGGTCTCGGCCAGGGCGGGCACGTCCTCGATCCGCTTCACCGTGGTGTCCAGGATCTCGCGGAGAACAGCGAGGCCGAAGCCGAGCAAGAGTCCGAGCACCAGCGACAGCCCGATGTTGCGCACTCGGGTTCGGGGAAACGGGAGAGCCAGGAAGCCGCGGAGAGTCGACGACCGTGCCTTTCAGGAGAGGATTCTCGCGCACCTGGTGGCGTCTCGAGCTCGGCGATGAAGGACTGGAGTTCAGCAACGACTCCGTCATTGATCCGCTGAGCCTCGATCGGACTCGGATCAGTCACCGTGATCTTGAGGATCACCGTGTCCGGTACGACGGTGGCCTTGATCTTGGATGCGAGAGAGGCTGCGGAGGTGTCGAGCTGCAGCCGGTCGACCACTCGCTGGGACAGCTCAAGGCCACTGAGCACGTCGGCGTAGGAGCTCACGCGCTGCTCGGAGAACAGCCCCCCCTGGTAGGCGTCCCCTGACGTGCTCGGAGTGGTGGAGACGAAGACGCGCGCCGTGGACGCGTAGAGCCTGGTCGTCTGCGCCGTGACGGCTGCTGCGATCGCCACTAGAACTACGACCGAACCGATGATCAGCAGCCAGCGGCGACGGGCTATGCGCAGGTAGTCGCGAAGTTCCACAAGACCTCTATTGTCCGAAGATGGATTGGAATGGTGCGTTCCGGCAACGTGGACGCCACCTGTCTCCACCCTAAGGGACGCATTCCTGGATCCCAGGGGGCAAGATTTCATCAAACTCGGCGGATGCAAAACCCGCCGTCTTGTGTAGTGTGATTCCACGCCCTCAATCTTGTGTTCAGACTTGGAGTGAACGATGAAGTTTCTCGCCTCCGCGATCGCCACCGCGGCCCTGATCCTCAGTGGCCTGGTGGCAGTGCCCACCACCGCCAATGCGGCCGGTCCCTACCCGGGCACCGTCCCCACTACCTGCTTCGTGAACGCCAACAACGTGCGCCGCGGCAAGCGGATCAAGGCCACCTATCGGGTGCGGACGCCCGGCAACGGCCGCGCCGTCGGCCTGGTGCGACTCCGTCTGTACAAGAACGGCAGGCTGGTGAAGTACCGCGCGCTGAGCTACCGGGGGCCGCGCTCGGTCACCGTTCGGATGGGCACGCACCGCGTGGGGCGCTACGTGCTCCGGATGACCTTCCGCGCCGACCCCGACTCGGTGTACCGGAACTGCGCTGACTCCGACGGCGTCAGGGTCTACAAGAAGAAGCGTCGCTGAGCGCCGACCTGACTCCGGGGTTTGACTACTAGCATCCGGTCGCCCCGAGCCTCCCGCCCACGGTTGTGGGTGTGGCTGCTCGGGGCGACCGTCGCTCTGTCCGGACTTGTTGCCTACGGCGTCTGGTCGGCTCGCGCGACCGCAGCCGACCTGGACGCCGCCCGCGGTGACGCACAGCGCCTGCAGACGGCTATGTCCGCCGAGGACGTGGCTGGGTCGCGCACAGCCCTGACCGCATTGGAGACACACATCTCGGCCGCTCGCGGCCGCACCGACGGTCCGCTCTGGGGGCTAGCCTCCCACCTCCCGATCGTGGGGGGCGACGTCCGTGCCGTGCAAGTCGTGGCCGCAGTCGGGGACGACCTCACCAAGGGCACGCTCGCCGAGCTCGTCGACGAGGCCGGCAGCGACCTCCGCGACCGGTTGGCACCTCATGGCGGCCGGATCGACATCGCGGCTGTCGAGGAGGTTGCCCCGCTCGTCGGTCGTGCTGACCGAAATCTGAATGCGGCGGCTGGGCGCTTGCGTGCGATCGACCGAGACTCACTCTCTCACTGGGTGAAACCCTCTTATGAGGAGTTCAGCAGCGTCATCGCCACTGCGTCCACCAGCCTGGCTGCCGCCAACCGAGCGGTCCAGGTGCTGCCGACCATGCTCGGCAAGGACCGGCCGCGGCGCTACCTGCTGATGTTCGAGAACAACGCCGAGATTCGCGCAACCGGTGGGTTGCCCGGAGCGTACGGTCTCGTCACGGCCGATCGCGGCAAGATCACCCTCACCGAACAGGGTGTCCCCGGAGACATCGGAAAGTTCCCCGAGCCGGTGTTGCCGCAGTCCGAGGCCGAGAAGGAGATCTATTTCAGCCAGATCGCGGAGTACTTCCAGGACACCAACTTCACTCCTGAGTTCCCCCGAACTGCCGAGTTGGTTCGCGAGATGTGGAAGCGGTCCAAGGGAGTCAGACTCGACGGGGTGATGAGTGTCGACGTGGTCTCCTTGTCCTACCTGCTGCGGGCGACCGGTCCCGTCGATGCTCCAGGAGCAGTGCGCCTGACCGACAAGAACGCCACCGAGGAACTCATCAATCGGGTCTACTTCCGGCTTCCGAACTCGGCGAAGCAGGATGCCTACTTCAAGAACGTGGCCAAGCTGATCTTCGAACGGGTCAGCGCGGGGGTGGACTCGACGACAACCTTCCTGACTGCGCTGGGGCAGGCCGCCACGGAGGGCCGGATCTACATCCACGACTTCGACAACAACGTCCAGCGCGCGCTGTCGGGCACCACCGTCGCCGGCGAACTTCAAGGGGGTGATCCGCGCGTCCCTCAGGTGGGGGTGTACCTCAATGACGCCACCGGGTCGAAGATGTCCTTCTACCTGCGCAGCAGGGTGCGGCTCCGCGCCGAAGGGTGCGCGAGTCGGCAGCAGCAATTGAGCGGATTCGCCGATCTCACCTATACCAAGGACAGTCCCCCGGTCGCCGACTTGAACGACTTCGTGACGGGCACGGGCGGCTTTGGGACCCCCCAAGGCGAGCAATTGGTTGTGATGCGTGTCTATGGTCCGGCTGGGGGAAGCGTGAGCAATTTCCGCTTCGACGGCAAACCGCTGCAGCTCGACACGGTCGATGACAGAGGTCGCCAGGTGGCCACGGTGGTCGCCCAACTCTCGCGTGGGCAGACGGTGCGGGTCGCGTGGCGAGTTCGCTCCGATGTTGGACAGGATCGCCCTGCGCGCTTGACTGTGACGCCCGGGCTTACCCAGACGCCGTCAGTCAGACAGGTGCCGACGTCGTGTGCCGGGAGTTAGACAGCATGCGGCCATGCCGTCACTGTGGCCGGCAAGACCTGAAGTCGCTGACGTTGCGATGGCGGGATGCATCAGGTCTCCGACACATCTTTGAGGCGGCGAGAGTCCCCGACACAGAGAGCCGGACAACGGGTTGCGCGGCCCAGGAGAATTCCGCCGCTTATTCCCGGAATGCCCGAGGGTGCGGTCGCCTTTGTGTGCGCCTGGGAACCCGGCCAGGAATGAGTGCGGAATGCCGCGGCCAGAGTACGCTTCCGAAGGACCCAACCAAGTAGGCCGAAGAAATCGTGTGGCTGTATGGAACTTGGTCGGGTGAGCCCGTACGATCGTCGTTCGTTCAATATGAAGGCAGGATGCATGGAGCAGCGAAAGCTTGAGGAGATCGAGTTCCACAATCGTCGTGAGCAGGACCGACTTGCCGCCCGTGACGAAGAGGAGTTCATCAAGCAGTACCCGAACAAGCGCTTCTACGCGATCAATCGTGGCCCTCGCGAGGCGACTCGGCAGTGGCTTGAAGAGCACTGCCCGGGGGCGGTCGCCCTTGACTACTGCTGCGGGCTTGGTGCCACCTCTCTTGAGCTGGCTCGCCTTGGCGCCACTGTCCACGGGATCGACATCTCGACCGAGGAACTGAAGACCGCAGAGAAGACGCTTGCGGAGGCGGGCTATGGAGATCGCGCCGAGTTCCACGCCATGGACGCGGAGAACATGGAGTTCCCCGATGACATGTTCGATGTAATCGTGTGCAGCGGCGTGCTTCACCACTTGGATTTGGAGCACGCCTATCCGGAGCTCGCTCGCGTCCTCAAGCCCACCGGTCAGATCATTTGCATCGAGGCTCAGGGTGCGAATCCATTGATCAATCTGTACCGCAAGCGCACTCCAAAGCTACGCACGTCTTGGGAAGCCGAGCACATCCTGACTGTTGCGCAAGTGAAGCAAGCCAAGCCGTTCTTCGAACACATCGATATGAGGTTCTTCCACCTTCTGACGATCCTCGCAGTCCCATTCAGGAAGGCCCCCTTCTTTGAGGCTCTGCTCGGTGCCCTTGAGGCGCTCGACCGAGTGATACTGAAGATTCCAGGGGTGCAGCGCATGGCGTGGCAGATGATGTTCTTCCTGAGCGCACCTAAGAAGGGTACGGCGTCTGAGCCTCGAGAAAAGCGGTCCGCATGACGCTCGCGGACCAGGTCCCAGCGTCTCAAGAGCACGACGCCACTGGTTTGCTCCGGATGATGTGGCGTATCCGCATCTTCGAGGAGCAAGTGGCGGATCTGGTGGAGGCCGGCGAGATCCGGACACCATGCCACCTGTACATCGGGCAGGAGGCGATCGCCACAGGCGTGTGCGCAGCGTTGGATCGGCGAGACACCGTCTGGGGTGGGCACCGTTCCCATGGGCATTACCTGGCCAAGGGCGGAGACCTGACAGCCATGATGGCTGAGATCTTTGTCCGAAGCACTGGCTGCTCGGGTGGCCGCGGCGGCTCCATGCATCTCTTCGACTCATCGGTGGGAGTATGGGGCACGGTGCCCCTGGTGGCTGCGACTATCCCTTTGGCCGTTGGTGCAGGACTGACGGCCAAACTTCGGTCGTCAGGGGAAGTCGCTGTGGCGTTCTTTGGCGACGGCGCGACCGAGGAGGGCCACTTCCACGAGGCGCTCAACATGGCGTCGCTCTATCAACTACCGGTCGTCTTCGTGTGTGAGAACAACCTGTACGCCAGTCACATGTCCTTGTTCGAGCGGCGCAGGCGCGACAACATCGCTGTGGCCGCCGACGCGCATGGAGCGACTGGTGTCGTGGTGGATGGAAACGATGTCGTCGCTGTTCGCGACGCCGCGGCCGAAGCCGTTGAGCGTGCACGTGCTGGAGAGGGCCCGACTCTGATCGAGGCAAGAACCTACCGATGGCGGGGCCATGTGGGTGCCTCGTGGGATATGGATGTGGGGGTAAAGCGCTCAGATGAGCTGTCGGATTGGCTGGAGAAGGATCCGATTCTGCGGGAACGTGAGCGACTCGGGCTGACAGCACAAGAGTTCGATGAGATGAAGGCAGCGGTCGAGGCCGAGGTTGACAGCGCCTTGATCGCGGCCCGGCAGGGTCCGCAACTCGCGGACGAGGAGTTGCTGACGCACGTATTCGCACGTAGTACACCGGGAGTGTCTCAGTGACCCGACACCTGAAGTACGCCGAAGCCATTCGAGAAGCGCATGCGGATCTCCTTGCCGCCGATCCACGTGTTTTCGTGATCGGGCAGGGTCTGTGGAGCCCTTGGTACGTAGGCGAAACGATGACGAAGCTCGACGCCGAGTTCGGCCGTGACCGGATCATCGACACACCGGTCTCTGAGAACGCCACGACAGGTGCCGCGGTGGGCGCTGCCCTGACGGGCATGCGGCCGATCGTCGTCCACCCGCGCATGGACTTCATGCTCCTCGCAGTCGACCCGATCGTGAATCAAGCCGCAAACTGGTCGTACCTCTTCGGCGGGCGTGCCTCGGTCCCGATGGTCATCCGTTCCATCATCAACCGGGGCGGGGAGCAGGGCGCCCAGCACTCCCAAGCACTGCACGCGATGTTCGGACACGTGCCAGGGCTGAAGGTGGTCATGCCGGCGACAGCTCATGACGCCAAGGGGATGCTCATCTCCGCGGTCAATGATGACAACCCAGTCATGTACATCGATGATCGCTGGCTCTACAACGAGTCGGATGAAGTACCTGAGGGCTTGTACGACGTGTCGTTAGACCGGGCCGCGATCCGACGGCCGGGATCTGACATCACCATCGTCGCTGTGTCCTACCTGGTGCCGGAATCCCTCAAGGCTGCAGAGGAACTCTGCGCTCTAGGCATCGATGCTGAGGTCATCGATCTTCGGTGCGTCTTTCCGCTCGACCGAGCGACAGTGCTGGAATCGGTTGCTCGCACCGGCCGACTGGTCGTCGCTGACCCAGGTTGGCGCACATATGGGGTCGCCGCAGAGATCGTCGCCAGCATCGTCGAGGAAGACCCGTCGATGCTGTCCGCTCCCTGCCGCAGAGTCACGCTCCCGGACACACCAGCACCCGTCCCGACGAAGCTCGAGGAACTGTACTACCCGCGAGCCAACGACATCGTCGACGCCGTGAAGGCGGTCATGTACTGAGGGTGCAGGCAGGCTCGGTCGGCCATCAGCCGGCAGCCTGGGTCAGCATCACCTGATGCTTTTCGCCGAGCACGCCTGAAGTGGCGATGACGTTGTTTCGTACTTGCTCGGGGTTGCGCGCCCCGACGACGGTGATGTTTGGTGCGCTCGCCAATGTCCACCGTATCGCTGCCTGAGCCGGAGTGATGTCGGCTTCTGCCGCCACGGTTTGGAGGATTCCCAGCAATTCCCGATACTGATGAGCCCGACGGAAGTGCTCCAATCGGTGGCGGCGATCTGTGACTGGAAACTCATGTCCGGGGGGGTACTTTCCAGTCAGCAAGCCCTGACCCAGGGCTCCGTAGGTAAGCACAGTCGTGGTGGGAGCGAACGCCTGCGCCAGAGCGGTATGAGGGTTCACCAGGCTGTGTTGAATCTCGATGGCGTCGATGGGTGACTGACTCGATGCCTGCTTCAGTTGCTCGAAAGCGAAGTTGGACAACCCGTAGGCGCCAATCAACCCGAGGTCCTTCAGGGTCGCTAGGGATGCCACGACATCTTCGACCGAACGTCCTGGCTCGGGCCAATGTGCCAAGTACAGCGGGATTTGTTCGATGCGTAGTCGTCGCAGGCTTCCTTCCACCGCCGAACGAAGGTGTTGCGGGGAGAGGTCACGCCGGGTCAGCGCGCGGCTTTCCTGGTCCCGCGACCACGCGATCCCTCCCTTGGTGATCACCACGACCTTGCTCATGTCGCGACCCAGTGCGCGCGCTAGGACCGACTCTGAGCGACCAAGGCCGTAGACGTCAGCCGTATCGAAGACAGTGACTCCGAGATCCACAGCGGTCCGCACCGCAGCGATCGCGGCGTCCTCATCTACAGCTCCCCAGTCGGTGCCACCCAGCAACTCGCACCCCATGGCGAGACGCGAAAGCGGTGTCGCCGACCATTCAACCGGTAGGTAGTCCACGGCCATTGAGTCCGACGACTGCACCCGCAGTGCGCGCAAGAATTGAAAGGTCCAGACGCCATGACGCCTCGCGCACGTATTGCAGCCGCAGAGCATTCTTGGTCGCGAAGACCCGCTCCATGAACACCGCATGCGGATCTGCGCTCTCCCCCACGACGGAGGCCAGATCGGCGAAACGCAACGACGACAGGTCCGTGATGCCCGGTCTGACGGACAGGATCTCTCGTTCTGCCGGTGTGTACAGGGCGACGCACTCGGACACCTCCGGGCGCGGGCCGACGAGAGACATCTCTCCGCGAAGGACATTCCATAGCTGGGGCAGCTCGTCGATCTTGTAACGGCGCAGATGCACTCCCACCGGGGTGACGCGGGGGTCGTTCAATCCGGTGGTGAATGAGGCTGTGAAGTTTCCACCCGATGGTGGAGCCGTGTACATCGTGCGGAACTTGAGCATGGTGAACATGCGACCATCGCGTCCCACGCGAGGAGCCTTGTAGAGAGCCGGGCCGGGTGAATTACGCCTGATCGCGAGGCCCGTCAGTGCCATGATCGGTGACAAGAGTGCCAAGGCAATCGAAGCGACGACAACATCGAATGCACGCTTGCCACGAATTCTGCTCATCAGTTGACCAACTTCTGGGTTGCGACTCGCTCAACATGGTCAGCATAGGCAGGGTACACGTGGGCGGGGTCGAAGCGGTTCGCAAAAAGAGAGATGGCTCGGCTGCGCACAGTGTCCGCGGCCGACCCCTGCTCCAGAAGGCCCTGCAGTGCTCGAACGCAAGAGTCCACGTCACCACTGCGGTACCTGTGATCGAGTCGATGGGTTTCGAGCAGGTCTCCTGTGATGCCCCCGAGGCAGGTGAGGATTGGCAACCCGAAGGAGAGCAACTCACCCACCTTGTTGGGATAGGACATCAGGAAGTCGCTTGAGTCGAGATAGGGGATCATGCCGAAATCAACCTGCTCCAGCAGCGTCTGAACTTCAGCGGCATTGCAGTGACCGGCGAAGACGACACAGTCGCTGTGCTGAGAGATCCGAGCCAATTCATGTTGCTGCGACCCGCTTCCACAGATCACCAATCGGATCCGACGCCGTTCAGGTGCGGACAGCTGTGCCGCAGCGCGGGCGACGGTGAGGATATCAGTGCGGTGAGACAGGTTTCCCGCGTAGGCCCCCCACAGCACGTCTTCGGTCTTCACCCCCGCCAACTCGGACCACTTGCGTCTCGCCTGCGTGAGCGCGGCCTCAGAAAGCGCGGGTCGAGGCGGGGCCAGCGGAAAGGACACGTCAAGAGGGGACCGAGGGCGGTCGATGGCGCTCAGGCCCCAGAGAACAAACAGATCCGAAATGCCGCCGACCGCCGTGGCGCGCGCGATGATCTCGTTACGCAAGCGCCGCCAGTGTCGCAGCAGAGGCAGTCCAACACGGCGCGCGAGTGATGATGCCTGCTGTTCAATGATGTCCGGCCACTGATCTCGAAGGTCCACAAGCGAGGGGATACCCCTCCGAAATGCGAAAGTCACCGCGCTGTGCGCGAGCTCGATTGAAGGATATCCGGCGACGAGAACGTCGGGTGCGGGCAACCGACGAGCAGCGGACCTGAATCGCCGCGCTGCCTGCTGGTGACTCCGGATGCGCCTGATCGAGACGTTTCCAGCGTAGCTGCCGGCCTTCAGGAGGCGGATCTCGACTCCTCGGTCGTCGACGTGCAGTGCCGCCTGGGGACGTTGGAACTTGCGTTGATGATTGAAGGTTGTCGCCCAAAAGGTGACCGAGTGCCCTCGGGCGACCAGCTCGCGAGCAAGAAGGTACTGGCGGAGCAGTCGCGGCTCCCCGGGATCGGTGGGCAACTCTTCGCCGTTCTGCACGATCCAGACTGAGAGGTGCTTCGGGTTCCCGGGCATGGTGCAGGTTAAACCAACGCCCCCACCAGCGCTGCCGAGGTGTCTGGCAACCATCGCGCTGGTGTCCACGTGCCAGACCTGGTTCAACCCGGTTGTGTCATCCCCGCACGACGCCTTCGTGGCTGACGCTCTCGCCGGCGAGCGCCAGAGCCTCAGCTGCGGGGTCAACCATCAAGCCCGGACCTATCAGGTCGACCGAGGATGCCGGCAAGGCTGGCGCTCTCGGGCACCTCTTCGCGGACTCGTCGCAGGAGCCTCGAGGAGTCCCGGCGCAATACCAACCGCTCCATGAAGGCGAAGACCACCGCTGCATCGAGCCGGAGCGAGGCCCGGCAGACATACCACTCGTCGATGGCCAGCTTCACGGGCAGCAGCTCGGATCGGTACCCGCTCTCGCCGGCACGGGCGAGAAACTCGGCCTCGTGCCGATGCACCATCAGTTGCGTGGGTCCGATCATCCCCGGACGGCTACGGAGGATGACGGTCCAGCGAGGGTCGGTGAGGTCGACGTACTCCGGGCTCTCGGGGCGGGGTCCGACCAAGGCCATCTGGCCCGCGACGACATTGAGCAGTTGCGGCAGCTCGTCGACGTGAGTACGCCGCATGGCACGGCCCACATCCGTGATCCGTCGGTCGCCCGCCGCGGTGATTGCCGGGCCGCGACCCGTGCCGGTACGCATCGAGCGCAGTTTCCACATCAGAAAGGGCTCTCCGTCCTGCCCTACCCGCGACAAACGGATGAAGGCGGGTCCGGGCGAGGTCGCCCGGATCAAAATGGCCAGAAACACCAATGCAGGGAGGCTGGCAAGCAGCATGGCTGCGGCCAGCGCGACGTCCGGCCCCCGCCGCCACGCGAACCAGCGGGCGATAGGCCCCCGATCACTACGCACGTACGGACTCTGTGAGGGCGTCGAGCAGCCACATGACCTCGTCGCGGCTCATCCTGGCGTGAAGCGGAAGGCTACGGACGCGCGTTGCCAGTTGATCCGCGACCGCGTCGTGGTGCCAGAGGGCGCCCGGCCCGTCGAGCATTCCGGCGACCACCTTTGTGTCGAAGTTGTCCCCGAGGTGCGGAGGGATCAAGGCCAACCTTGCCGACGTCCTCCAGGAATGACGCAGTCGTAGGCGTGCTCGCCGCGGTCGGCAGTCAGTCCATGCAGTCAGGAGGCGCGGGCAAAGTCGGCGACAGCACGGTCGTGGGTCGCCAGCGCCCCATCTTCGCCTGAGGTGAGGTTCTTGTTCGCGTAGCAGGAGAAGCAAGCGGCCACGCTGACGTGCGCCGCGGGACGGAGCTCGTGGATGGCGGGGTCGATCGGTACGCCCCCAATAATGCACAGCGACCACGGCGTCCAGGCCGACAGCGATGGCAGTTTCAAGTGCCGACGGCGACAGGTTCAGCGAGTCGCCGTCGATGTCGTTGAGGCCGGGAACGACATTGTGGTGGGAGAACCCCAGGACGGACGCGACATGCGTCCATGTCGGAGCACCCACCCGGGACCCCGGGGGCAGGTCGAGGAGCGCCTGCACCTGGGTGCCGGAGGTGAGCCATCCGCTGCGCAACACCGCAACGACAGCCTCGATGTCGTCCTCAGTGCTACTTGGCGCGGCGAACGCCAGTGGCGGCACGGGCCCGGAAGGGACGTCCATCCCAGCCCGCCCCTGCCCCTTTGGGAGTCCAAACCCTGGTCGTCCTTGGTCCGCAACCCCATTGAACTGCTTACCGAACTGCTCGCCGCAATCGTCGCGGATGGCCTGATGGAGACCGGCCCGTTCGTCCATGCGGTCATACTGCCCGATGTAGGCAGCGGCGCGGCGCCATCCGCCGCGACAGAGACGCGAACAGCGCGGTTTACCGCGGTGTATGCGAAAGCAGAGGATTGGCCTTGGCGGGTTTCCAGCCGAACCGGGCAATGTTTGGCATCCCAGTCTTATCTACTGAAGGGGTAGCGCATGAGCGATCACCCGGTGAGATCCCAGCCGCTCACACTTGAGTGGGCCGCAGAGTGGCGGCCATGGCTGTGGCGTCCCGCACTTGAGCGGACTCTGGCTCCAGTCCCGGCCTGGTCGGATCTTCGGGTTTGCGAGCTCGGATCACGCTCCGGCCGTCTGGCGACATACCTGGCCCAGCAGGGAGCCCACGTCACCGGTTTCGAGCTGAAGGGTGTGGACCTCGAACCGGCGCGCGCCCTGGTCGCTGCTCACGGGCTCAGCGAGAGAGTCGAGTTCCGGCAATACGACGGCGACACCAGCAACATTGGCCAAACCTTCGACGTGGTGCTCACGAAGTCGGTGCTCGTCATGATGCCGAACGACACCGCGGTCCACTCGATCCGCCGCCTGGTCCGCGACGGGGGCTTGTACCTCGGGGTGGAGAATCGCCTGTTGCCTCCGCTCGTCAACCACCTCCGGCCATACAGTCAGTACGGCTTGAACGCCGCACACGTCGAGCGGCTGCACCGCGAGTTCGAGATGGTGGAGATCCGATCCAACTACGGCTTGGTCGCTTCGATCGTCGCGAAGGCATGACGACCGGAGACGGGTGCTGACGATCATGTCCCGGCTATCCTGCGTCCGTCCCCTGTTGGCTGTGGTGTCTGAAGCTGCCCGGTCGCCACCTACTCGGCTGTGATGGCCAGACGGTATGTGCGACCGCTCAGGGCTATCACCGGCAACACCATCGGCTCGTTGGTCTGGGTTGGTGCCCAGCGAGTACTCCTCAGGGTCTATGCACGGAATGGTGACATCTGACCTGTGGTGCCCGGAGGTGCCGCGGGAAGGATATGCATCGTGCCGAAGCCGTTTCCCCGAGAGTTCCGCGAGGACGTCGTCCGGTGACCGACGCCGAGCTCGAGGAGGCCTACCGGGCCAACGCCATGTTCGACGCCCGTACCCATGATCTCGAGTTCGGCTACCGGCTCCTGGTCGACGAGGTGCGCGACGCCGGGGACCTGATGGTGGACCGGACCGCGTGGCGGATCTGCTCGGAGAACGGCTGCAGGCTTGAACTTCTCCGCGGCAGCGCCCTCGGTTTTCGCAGCTTGACTAACTACATCGCCGGAAGTCTGCTCGAGACCGGCGGGTTCAGATCCCAACTGCGACACCCTCGATTGGGAGGGTCTCCCGGCACGCCTACGAAGACCCTCACACCGCCGCACAGGGAGCGGCATGATCAACAAGGGCAACGTGCCCGGGGACCGGGTCAGGCTCCCGCCCCACCAGCACTACGAAGGCTGTCCGGCTATCGCCGCGGCGGCGCGCACAGCCGCGTTGTCGCCACCAGCCACGGGTCAACCGCTCGTCCCAGCGACTCGCGACTCGTACAAGGACATGGCGTCTGCTACTGCACCATAGGTCGCCACCCAGCAATCCGGACGCGCGGAGATCAACGCCACGACGGCTCGATAGAAGTCCAGATACTCAGCCGCCGTCGAGTTGCCAAACGGGTCCGGATGCACCAACACATTCGCCAAGCCACGGTGCTCAGCAGTCAAGGTCAACAGGTCCTCCAGGGCGGGCATGAACTGCTCAATCGGGACCGCGACATCCATCAACTCCAAGCCGAACTGCCATATCCGTGGGGGAATCGATGACCCAATGCGAAACGGCATCGTTGTGCCTGCTCTGAAGCCCCAGGAGCGTGACCAACCCAGCGATGAATCCCACTCCAAGCCGGCATGCTCGACCGCCTGCGTTGAATGGGCAGCGAAGTACCTCAGGTAGTGGTTTCGGACTCCTCGAATGGGTGTGCCCTGCGGCGCTGCTCTGCGCAGTCGATGCAAGTCTTCGGACACCCCGTGCACGCGATCGGCCCCGTGATAGGTCGTGTGCAGCCCCAGTTCTGCTCCCGACTCGCTCAAACTCGCCAAGAGCGCCCTGATTCTCCGGTTGCGTACGTCATAGCGACGAACTCGGTTGACACCCTCACCCACAACCGCACTCTCACTGGGCAAGACGAAGAATGTCGTGTCGATCCCGTGCTGCCGCTCGATCTCGCGCATGTCGCTCATCAACCAGTAGGGGCTCTTGTGGCGACGAGAAGCGAGCCCGAGAGCGTCGTGCATCCTTCTGCGAGCCAAGGAGGGCTGCCTCCGCAGGCGTGCATGTCCGGCTGCTCCAAGCTTGGCCAAGGCTCGAGGCCAAGACACCTCCTGAGCGTGATCGATGTCGTGGCTGAGCGCGACCGCAAACCTCGCCTCCCCCGGCCACGGCGACACACGCACGAGCGAGGCCCCCTCCAGCGTGCCGGCTTCCACGAGGAAATTGCGGAGAGCATCCACCATCTCGTCCAAGACCGGCACCTGACTCAGTCCACAGCGCGCAATGAGAGACGCGGACTGCTCGAACCTCCCGTGCTCGTCTACGGGTCCTGAAGCCTCCTCCTGTCGCTCGAGCAGGTATCGAACCCAGCCGAGCACATCGACAGGAAAATGAGTCCTCCACCCAGCGCCTGAATGACGCCACGACCGAGCACGCTCGAGGTCTGCTGACAGGTCGCGCGATCCGAGGTCTGGGTCGGACCTCTGCATGGTGAGCGCGTCGTCACGTGGTTCGGAACTGGACACAAGACGAACAGGTCTGTCAGAGACCAGTCCAAGAATCAGCGCCATGTTGTGGGTTGCCAGTGCATCCCTCTCGTCGCTGCTCCCCACACACCGCACGCGGTGAAAGTGGCTGCTCAAGTCGGCGAGTCCCGCCGCAGATCGCCTGCCACCTCTTCGTCGCGCTCGCCGGTGCCCCAGCCGTCCCTAGGTAGCAGCGCAAGCAGCACCAACCCCGCGGCCAGTCCGTGGGTCAGGCTCGCGGCGAACAAGCTCGCGCTCGAGAGCACCACCGACATCTTGAACAGCACCAGTGAGACGACCCGTATCGGCAATCCCTCGGTCAGGGCATCGGCGACCCAAAGTGCTAGGACAAGCAGTGCCGCCTCCACGAGCATCCCGACGTAGCCAAAGCTCAGGTAGCCGTGGCCCCAGAGGTTGACGTTGGCGTTGGCCGCAGCGTTGCCAATGAATTCCGCGCCCACGATGTGTGACGGCGCCATGGTCGTATACGGAGAATCCCCCAAGAAAGGCAGCTCGTGGAAGTTGGTTCGCGGTTTGTCCCGAAAGACTGAGACGTAGGCGACAGTCAGCGCCCCCGGCACGATTAGGAATCGTCGCACGAACAGCGACGTCCAAGAAATTGAACTCGTGAGCGCATCGAGAATCAATGAGGATCCAACCACTGCAATCCCGGCCATGAACAACCGAGGCCCAGTCAGGCGCGGATCTTTTCGCAACAGCCACGCGAGCCCCAGCATCGCGAAAGTCAAGAGCAAGACGCCCTTCTGGCCCTGGCTCAAATAGATCATGACCTGACCGAGGAAGCCAAGATAGAACATTGACCACTTGCGGGTGTAGAAGCCTCTGGTGATGATGATCGGGTTGATGATGTTGCTTTGCAACGGAAGCAAGTATCCGATGAAGGTTCCCGAACTCGCCTCTATGAAGTCCGAGCGCACGTCGTAGGGATCGGCAAGTGACACCCATTCCGTTGGGACGCCGGTCGTGGCGAACAGATAGCCATAAACGCCGAATGAGATGCCGACCATGACGAACCAGGCTTGGCGTGAGAGATTCGGGGCTGGCCTGAGACGACCCAGGCTGACCTTGATGGACGCTCCGACGCGCGTCAGAACAATACAAGCTGAGACGACGAGTCCGAGATTCGTCGCCTCGCGCACGGATAATTCGTCGATATACTGCGGAAGCAGGATGCTGGGCGCCCCAGCGATCAGGAACATCAGCCACTGGAGAAAATCGGAGGCGCGGACGATGCGCCGAGGCAGGATTATCGCTACGAGCGTCGCCGCCAGCAACGCTATCGCATAACCCAATGGATTCGGCGACCGGTAGGTCAGACCCAAGTACGAGAACGACGGGCTCACCTTGTACTTATAGGCAAGCAGGAGAACCGTCGAATACAGCAAGATCGCGGCAGTGATCATGAACCAATGCAGCGCGTGTGAGCCGACGTGAACCTTCGCACGTGGAGCGGGCGCACTCACGGGTGTGCGCATCCGGGTGACGCTCATGTCGTCTCGCCGAGGGCAGGGTCACCTGGCATCCCCTTGCGGCCAACGGGGAGTACGGACTCGCTCAACGGCATCGGTCACACCCGCCGCTTCTGTTGCTGCCTGAGGGCCAGTGCCAACTTCGCTCTTCGTGTCGGGGTGCGGGATACCGCATAGTAAGGGACCTGATGCGTGGCGAAAGCTCGAAAGACACGCTCGATAGGTCGGATCATGGAGCCCTCGAAGTCGAACGATTGGGTTTTTCCTGACAGGTGTTTGAGCGCCTCCCATAGTGCGAGGTAGCCGGCTCCGCTAGATCTCAGCTCAGGGTCTGCTCCACCCAGCAGATAGTAGGCGCGATCCTGGTCCCACACCACGTAGCAGGCAGCATGACCACGAGATGACTCGTCTTCCACCATCACGATGAGGCGGTTTGCATTCAGTTGGCAGGCCGTGTCAAAGGTGGTGAGGTCCGCTCGTGAGTACGGGGTCGCCAGGCCCTGTCGAGCGAAGACGAGTTCGTTGAGGCGCATGAACTCGGCGAGGGGCGCATCAAGACTGACCTTCAGACCGTGTCGGTCCGAGGCCTTGCGGACCTCCGTGCGCGCTGAGCCGTCCATTCGTGACCAGACTCGATCCAGGTCTCCGGGGTCGACTTGGTAGGTGTAGTTGGTGGTCTGCTTGTACCCCTGCCAGTGAAACGGGAGCCAGTTCGTCATCTCCGGAGCCCAACACTGAGAGAAGTGATCGACTGGCGGGAGGCCCTCGGCGAGCTCGCTCAGGGTCTTATGGTCGCGGGCCAGTTGCTTACCATGAAGCCCGCTTCCTCGTGACGCCGTCCAAGGACCAAGCTGCGGCACGAGCGAGGGCATGGTGGACACCCAAAGGCCCAGTCGTCGCTGCAATAGGAAGGGTAGCGAGCCGACAACGGACTGCCCATTGCCTACCAGCACCGCGCCCCACTGCTCCGGAGCAACGGCGTCCAAGAGCCACGCCTGGCTGAACAGTGGAATGCTTGGCTCGGAGGCGCAGTGGCGGCGGTACTCGTGGCGTGTCCGCTCGAGGTCGAGAGTCCACTGGCGAACCTGCTTGCGTTGGCTCATCTGCGCACGCCGAATCGTGGCAGAGTCCCGCCCGGTCGACGCACCACTCCCGCCCACTCGCCCAGATCCTCCAGGAGGTCGGTGGAGAATCCTGCATAGTCGACGTGTCGCGACGAGCCGGGATGTTCGGCCAAGTCGCGCTCGATCTGCGCTGAGAGTCGGCTCACCTGCTGCTGCACCAGCTGCCGCTCGGGAAGATCGAGCAAGTCGGTGAACTCAGGGGGGCGGGTGCTCCATATTTCGTCCGGTCGAATGCCGAGCCGACGACGTGCTCGCAAAATGGATTCAACGACCTCGTCGGGTTCGCGGTGGATGCAGATAAAGGTCGCCTCAGGAAACGCGCGTGACACCCACGCTAGCCGCTGCCCGACATGAAGATTCTTGATCACCAAAGGGCGGTCCCAACGGTTCTGCACCGTGTTCACCACATCGCGAAGCTCGTCGACCATCTGCTCGGTGACCTCGTCCGGAGGGACGTAATGCTGGTCGAACCGAAGCCAGCGATACCACAGTGCTCCACATTCGCTGGGTGCGTGCCAACCACCATTCGCCAGGGTAGACCCCAGGTCGCCTTCGAAGTTGTCGTGCGGTGTGCGGCCGAATCGGCGCATGCTCCTGTCCATCCCGGTGGCGAGCGCAGGAGCCCACCGGGATGCCAGATTGTCGATGTAGAGCACGTCGAAGTAGTTGGTCAGCGCTTGGTACAAGATGGTCGAGCCGCACCTAGGCGGACCCAGTATGAAGATCGGAGCAAAGCGGGATTCGCTCTGCGCCTCCTTGCGCAACGTCCTGGCATCGGCTCGGAGCGCCACTGGTACGGCGACCTTCTTGACCACACGAGTCGCGACCTTGCTCAGCGCACTGCCCGGCTGCACCCCCAAAGCCACTATTCGGCACTCCTCAAGCGGTCGCTGTCGACATGACGATAGATGAGGTAGAGAAAACCCATGTAGTAGCAGGCTTGCGCCAGTGACATGAACAGTAGCGTGTCGCCGACTGAGGCACCCGACTCGGCGGCGCCGATGAACGTGCTGACCACTACGACGAGGGCGGTCACGTTTCCGACCAGCCCCAGGCGGTTACGCATGTTCACTTGATTGCTGAGGGATAGGGGAGACACCACGAACTGGGCTGCAAACCCAGGCAATAGGTTGCGAGCCATGGCGCCCGCGCTTCGCCACGTGTCTCCGAACGCCACTTCGAAGGCGGTCGGCAACACCGCGTAAAGGAGCACAGTCGTGACGACCGAGACGAGAACAAGCCAGCGCAGGGTGCTGAGGAAGACGACTCTCATGCTGCCGGTGGCACGCTTGTACTCACTGGCTCTTTGGAAGAAGACCTGCCCAATTGATCCCCCCAGCAACAGAAGGGGGACACCAAGCACACGCTGGACGAGCGCGAACTGACCCAGGTCTTCGACCGTGAAGTAGCGCGCGAGCAGAACGCTGAGCGAGCTGAGGAGCGCGGTTTGGGCGAGGGCGGACCCCACCGAGTATTTGGGGAAGTCTTGGAAGCGCTTGGCCAGTTTGAGCAGTTGTCTCACGGTTACGTGGCGCAGCCGTGAGGGGCCGCGCGCGAGCCGAAAGAGAGACACATTGGCGCTTGCGGCCGAGACCGTGTAACCGGTGAGCAAGCCCGCGGGGCCCGCGACGGCCAGGCCAAGGCCGCATTGGATGCTCACGCCCGTGATGGCGCGGGCGACGCTGGCGCGGGCGACGGCACTGAACCGCTTTTGTCGCGTGGTCAGGTAGTTGAGGCAGTTGAAGGTGCTCAAGGAGAAGATGGCCAGCGGTGCGAGGTAGAGCCAGTGCTGGATGCGTGAGCTTCCGAGCAGCTGCGCGATGTCGGCAGAGAACAGGAGTATGACCACGACTGCGACAAGGGACACGATGAAGGAGATAGTCATACCCAGTACGGCGACGGCGAAGGCATCATCCTCGTCTTCAGGCAACATGATCGCGAGTTCGTAGCGGCCGCTCGCCACTGCGCCCAGCGTCGCTGTGACCACTAGGAAGAGCGACAACAATCCCATGTCGCTGGGCGAATAGATTCGGGTCAGCAGGGGTGAGAAAGCGATCGGGATTGCCTGTGCGATCGCCGTTCCCGTCATGAGCGTGAGCACGCCTACGACGAACGGCGATCGCCGCCCGAAGTTGGGTCGCTTCACCGGCGATGATCCCGCGCCGGACGAACCGGCGGCAGCAATGCGTTCCTCATGCGGTCACTGCGAGCCAGGAACTGGGCAGCGCACAATCTGAGCGCCGGTGCTTCGCGTGAGCGCGCACCTGCACGGCCGATCCAAAGCCCGCGTGAACGCTGAGCCGCACTATCGCTCTCGCTCGCCGTACAGACGGTCGATTGCGTTGACTGTGGTGATGACCGACTGGAATTCAAGTCCGACGGCATCCAGATACCACTTGATGTTGGGGTATCTGGGTTGGTTCTCGATCTTGACGAGGTCCAATGCCTCCGCGCGAGTCAGATCGCCTTCGCGGATCTGATTGCTTCTGAAGGTGTCATGCTCGCTGAAACCCGCCACCGTGTAATAGATGTAGTTGTAGAAGGCGGCAGTTCCGTCACCGATGCGCCAGGTGGTTTGGGTGTCGGGCGCGCGCTCCCAGTCATAGAGGTCCAACGTGCTGTCGATGAGGCCCTCGTCCCAGCGCCAGTAGTCGAAGATGTGGAAGTAGTCGGACTTCTCGGTGAAGCTGCGGTAGTACTCTCCGGAGACCGTGTCCCACAGTGAGCGGTTGAAGTAGCCGGGGCTCTGAAGCATGGCGCGACCCCGGAGGTATTGGTAGCGCAGCTGCTTCATCGCTCCGTGCGTGTAGACACGCTCCTCCTCGAAATCCGGTGGCACACCCAAGAAGCCGGCCTTGAAGTGTGTGACCTCGAGCGGGTTGATGCCCCAGAGGTTCAAGCCGATGCCGGTCTGGCGCTTCATGGTCTCGACGTGGCGGAAGAAGTGCTTGTCGCCCGCTGTCAGGATGCTCACCATCCCCAGGTGTGGAGACTTCAGCCATGCCCGCAGGTTCTTGGCGATGTTATCGCGCTTCCGCCAGATGTCGTCCGCCACAATGATGTTCTCGACGCCCAGTTCGGCGCACATCCGGCTGATGTTGCGCCGCCCCAAGTCGGTCACCATGCCCCAGTCGTAGGTATAGGTGACTGGCTTCATCTTGAGTTCATTGACGATCAGGTGAAGTCCGTAGCAGCTGTCGCGCCCGCCCGAGAAGGGCACGATGCACTCGTTGCCAACGGCACGTCGATACGGTTCCACCAGGTCGAAGAGCTCGTCCTTGGGTCGAGGGTTGTTCCTGGGCTTGTAGGCCGTGCAGTAGTTGCACACGCCAGCGGCGTCGAAACGGATGAAGGGCATGGTGTGCGGGAGAATGCACCGGGTGCACCGTGTGAGCTCGGGCTGCGGATACTCGAGCATGCGCTCCTCGGCGTTGGAGAGCACGAGGGCCGGCACCAAGTTTGTCTTTCGCCCGCCGCGGTCGGTCAGGACAAGCGGATTGGACGACACAGGAATGTCTAGAACGACTGCCTCCCGGACTTGCTGGATGTCCTCGCATCCGATCATGTCGAGCGGGTAGCTCTCGGAGGCAAACACGGCACCACTCGGCTTCTTGCCGACATACAGGCTTCCGTTGTTGGAGAAGAGCAGCAACTTGCCGAGGCGAGGCAGCGCGATGGCGCAGGCCACCACTCCCTCACAAAGTTCCAGGATGGCTCCGGGGAGCTCGTCCAGGTCGGCCCCGCGCTCAAGGTGCCACTCAGCGATGGCAGCGATGATTTCAGTGTCGATCTCCAGCTCGGGCTGCTTGTCGATCTTTTCCCACAGCGATGCGTGGTTGACGACAATGCCGTTGTGGATCACGCAGATGTCGCCGCGAACCACGGGTTGATTGTCGATGAGGCCGTTGGTGATGAGTCTGCTGTGGCCCAGGAAGACCCTTGCCTTTTCCAGGCCGACCTCCCTGAAAAGCTTGGTGACGGCGTAGTCAGCGCGGTAGACGGCGTACGCGTCGTCACCGTGGACGATCAGGCCGCTGGAGTCTCTTCCTCGCTGCTGGGAGTGGCGAATGAGTGTAACGGTGTCGTCTCGGTCGAGTTCCGAGGATCCGACAAAGCCGAAAATGCCGCACACGGGATCTCCAGGGTGCAAGTAGGGCCGAAAAGGGACTTCGGCGGTCAGGTGTCGGTCAGTTTAGTTGATGTCGTCCTTCTCGCCACTTGCCTCGACTAACGCCCACGGATCGATGGCAATCGACGGTAAGCCTCCACCAACGGTCGAATTTCGTCGTCCCACGAGGCCAGCCCTGCCCATCTGTCTCGAAAGACGCTGACGTCCTTCTTGTCGATCTTGGCGATTCGATCTCCCAGCTCCGTCGCAGGATCGTCGAGGATCCAGTCCTCCGCGAGGGGACCGAGCATCCGCCGCGCTTCGACCAGGTCCGAGCAGAGTGGGGGGGTGTCGCCCGCCAGGGACTCGAACAGCTTGTTCGGTGAGGAGAGCCGATCAGATAGGTCGACGTGCTCGATGAGACAGAGCCCAACGTCGGCTTCCCGCACATGGGCAACGATCAAGTCGGCGGCGACGGGAGCCAGCCAATGGATGTTCGGGTGGCGTTCGGAGACGGCGAGAATCTCTCCCCTGAGGTAACCGTCGCCCAGAAACACGACGTGATGGGGACTCGTCGAAAAGGCAGTCAGGATAAGCGGGATACTCCGCCCTTCGTGCAGATTCCCGGTATGGATATAGAGCATCTCGTCGGCGGTTATGTTGAGGCGCTCGCGCATGTTCACGTCGACGTCTCGTACCACCGGCACGTTACCGACGACCACCGGCCGATCGATGGGATAGGCATTCTCGTACCAGTCAGCGATCCAGGAGTTGACCACCGAGGTGATCGCACACTTGGTAATGAGTCGTGATTCGATTCCCTTGGCCAGCTTCTGCACCAGGCCGCTCATGCCAAGCGTCTCAGTCTCCAACTCATGCGCGTTGTAGACGAGGGAGGCGCCAGTTCTCCGGCTGAGCAGCCAGCACATGGGGAGCACCCATACATTGTGGGCTGCCACCACGTAGATCGGCTTCCGACGGTAGCGGAGGTACACGCGGGGCTGCCACAGGACTACCCGAAGGATGCGCCCGAGGTTTCCGCGGCGTCTGCTGCCTGGCAGGCGCACCACGAAAACGCCAGGTGCGACTTCCTGGCGGGCCTCGGTGTCTTCGACGTGCACGCCCACGAGATGGGACTCCGTGAAGAGCCCGGACGAGTGAATGCTCGTAGCGATCTTGAGCATGCGACTGGCGTTGACGAGCGGTGACGCATACACCTGAAGGTAGACGCGCTCGGCATCATCGTGGTTGCGTCGGCGCTTAGCTATGCGGGACGTCATCCGGCTGAGGATGCTCATCAGTCGCTCGCCCGTCCCCTCGGCCTGCCGAGCGTGACCACCGCTTCCGCCACTCCGGGGTCGGACACGATATCGCGACCGTCGACCAAGACGCGCGCCCCGGGTAGGTCATCAGCCACGAGGTGTGCATAGTCAGCGTGGTCGGTGTGAAGCACGGCGGCGTCGATAGGGGTACCCAAGACATGCGGGGTGAATCCTAGGGCTCGCAATTCGTCCGCATCATAGAGTGGGTCGTGCACGCTGACGATGGCTCCACGCGCTCGAAGCTCAGCCTCCAAGGGGAAGACCCCGGAGAACGCGGTCTCTTTCACGTTGTTCCGATAGGCGGCACCCAGGATGGCGACCCGTGCCTGCTGCAGGTCACCGTAAGCGGTCTCGAGCATGTCGACCGCATGTGTGGGCATCCGCACGTTCGCCTCGCGGGCAGCGCGTACGACCGTTGCGTCCGGGTCATTGTGCAAGTAGAGGCGCGGATAGACGGGGATGCAGTGGCCGCCCACCGAGATCCCGGGTCGATGGATGTGACTGTAAGGCTGGGAGTTCGACGCTTCGATCACCTGATAGACGTCGATACCTGCTGTCTCGGCGAACACGGCGAACTGGTTGGCCAGCCCGATGTTGACGTCGCGGTAGGTGGTTTCGGCGAGCTTCGCCATCTCGGCTGCCTCGGCTGAGCCGAGGTCCCAGACACCGTTCCCACGTTCGAGGTCAGGTCGGGTGTCGAAGTCCAGCACCTGCTCGTAGAAGGCGGTCGCGGCCTTCGCGCCGTCGGCGGTCAAGCCCCCAAGGAGCTTCGGGTACTTGCGGAGGTCCTCGAAGACCCGGCCCGTCAACACCCTCTCGGGTGAGAAGACCAGGTGGAAATCGCTGCTCTCCTTCAGACGACTGCCCTCCTCGAGCATCGGCTTCCAGCGGGTGCGCGTGGTGCCGACGGGCAGGGTGGTCTCGTAGATCACCAAAGTGTCGCGGGTCAGGTTCGCCGCGATGTCTCGGGTCGCGCTGTCCATCCATCCGAAGTCGGGGACGCCCTCGGTGTCGACGAATAGCGGCACCACGACCACGACCGCGTCGGCGTCGGGAACGGCTTCGGCGTACGACGTGGTGGCTCTGAGGTTTCCGGCGGGCACCAGTCGGGACAGATACTCCGCGAGATGGGCCTCGCCTGGGAAGGGTTCCTCGCCCGCGTTGATGGTGGCCACGGTCTCGGCGTTGATGTCGACGCCGGTGACCTCGTGCCCCTTGTTCGCGAACTGGGCGGCAAGGGGCAACCCGATCTTGCCGAGTCCGATGACGGCGATCTTCATGACGCTCCTGGCTCTCAGTACTTCACGTCGACGGATCGGCCCTCGCGGGACGACTGTAGGCACGCATCCGCGACCGCGACCGTGGCCAGTCCATCGCGCATCGTGACGATGTCTTCGCAGACGCCCAGAATCGCGTCCCGGAAGTTCTCGTGCTGCACGCGCAACGGCTCAGGCTTGGGGATCGCGAAGCGCGTGCTGTTGCCCTCGGTCACTCCGCGGAACGTGGCGACCTGGTCCCATTCGGTGGCCACGAGCCCGTTCTCGTGGAAGGTCAGGTCTCCGTGGAGGGTGTCGGCGACGAAGGCGCCCTTCTCGCCGGTGACGATGGTGAGGCGCTCCTTGAGAGGCGAGAGCCAGTTGACCAGGTGGCTCACCACTGTGCCGTCCTGCATCTGGGCGCTGATCGAGATCAGATCCTCGTGCTCGCGCCCGCTCTTGTGGGCGGTGTAGGCAGCCACCCGCGCGTAGGGCGACTGGATCACCCAGGCGGTGAGGTCGATGTCGTGCGTGGCGAGGTCCTTCACGACGCCCACGTCGGCGATCCGGTTGGGAAACGGACCCTGGCGGCGAGTGGCGACCTGGTAGAGATCGCCGAGGTCGCCATGCTCCAATCGCACGCGGAGGGCCCGCAGGGCCGGGTTGCAGCGCTCGATGTGGCCCACGGCGTTCACCAGCCCCGCGGCTTCGAAGGCGGCGACGAGCTGCTCGGCATCGGCCGGGTTGGGAGCCAGTGGCTTCTCGATCAGGGTGTGCACTCCGGCGGCGGCCAGCTCCAGACCGGCACCCAGGTGGTAGATCGTGGGTACGGCGACGACGGCTGCGTCGATGCCGACGCCGATCATGTCCTCGACGGTGTCGACCACGACGGCGTCGCCTGCCACGCCGTGCTTGTCTCCTGCCGGGTCCGCCACCGCGACGAGGTCGAGACCCTCGATCGAGCTCAGCACGCGCGCGTGGTTGCGGCCCATCATCCCGATGCCGACCAGACCGATCCGAATCGCACTCATCTCAGGCTCCAGCCTTGGCGAGGGTGTTGACCGCGGCCACGATGCGGTCGAGGTCCTGGGCTGACAGCGAAGGGTGCACCGGGAGGGAGAGGCACTCCCGCGCGGCCTGCTCTGTTTCAGGGAGGTCGTCCGGCGAGGCGAACGGTGCCAGCCGGTGGTTGGGGATCGGGTAGAACATCCCGGAGCCGACGGCGTACTCGTCCTTGAGAGCAGCAGCGAGACCGTCCCGATCGTCCATCACTCGAACGGTGTACTGGTGGTAGACGTGAACAGCACCGTCCGCGACCGGGGGGGTGGTGACACCCTCAAGGTTCTCGGACAGGAAGGCTGCGTTCTCCTGCCGCTGCTTGGTCCAGCCGCCCACCTTGGTCAACTGGACCCGGCCGATGGCAGCGTGGATGTCGGTCATCCGGTTGTTGAAGCCCACGACCTCGTTCTCGTATTGCCGCTGCATCCCCTGGTTGCGATAGAGCCGCATCAGCCGTTCGACCTCGGCGGTCGCCACCGAGACCATGCCGCCCTCGCCCGAAGTCATGTTCTTCGTGGGATAGAGCGAGAACATCGCGAAGGTGCCGAATGCCCCGACTGGCGTGCCGTGCAGCGACGCTCCGTGTGCCTGAGCGGCGTCCTCGAAGATCTGCAGGCCATGAGCGGTGGCGAGGTCCTGAAGCGCGCTCATGTCTGCGGGGTGCCCGTAGAGATGCACCGGCATGATGCCGACGGTGCGGTCGGTGATCGCCGACTCCACCGAGCGGGGATCGAGACAGAACGACCGTGGATCGATGTCGGCGAAGACAGGCGTAGCACCGGTGAGCGCGACCGAGTTGGCGGTGGCGGCGAAGGTGAACGACGGAACGATCACCTCATCACCCGGCTTGACGCCGGCTGACAGCAGTCCGAGGTGGAGCCCGGATGTTCCGGAGTTGACCGCGACGCAGGCGCGACCGAGGCCGAAGTGCTCGGCGAACTCATCCTCGAACGCGGAGACCTCAGGCCCTTGAGCGATCATGCCGCTGCGCATGACACGGTCAACGGCTGCTCGTTCCTCCTCGCCGATCAGCGGACGTGCAGGTGGAATGAAGTCGTTCACGATGCGTCTGATTCCATTTCCGAGGTAAGGAGGCCGTCAGTTTCGCGGTAGCGCTCGCCGGAGGCTGGACAGGTCCAGACACTATCCTCGTCGCTGGTCAGGCGCACTCCGGCACGGCCCACCCAGCCGATGCGGCGAGCGGGGACCCCGGCGACGAGGGCAAAGTCAGGCACGTCTTTGGTGACCACCGACCCGGCCGCGACCAGGGACCAGGCGCCGATGCGTCACTGGCGCCACGCACACGGAACGAGCGCCGACCGAGGCACCGTCGCCGATCTCGACTCCGACTGCATCCCAGTCGGCTGCGCTCTTCTGCGAGCCGTCCGGAGCCACGGCGCGCGGGTAGGTGTCGTTGGTCAGCACCACTGCGGGCCCGATGAACACGCCGTCACCGAGACGAGCGGGCTCGTAGACCAGGGCGTAGTTCTGCACCTTGCAGTTGTCACCGATCATCACGCCGCTGCCGACGTAGGCCCCGCGCCCGATGACGCAGTTGCGTCCCAGCTGAGCGCCCTCGCGGACCTGCGCCAGGTGCCAGATCGAGCTGCCCTCGCCGATGACCGCGCGGTCATCGACGTCTGCCGACGCGACGATCTTGACTGGCATGTTCCCCCCGGAAGTATTGGTCCAACGCTGGCTCGTGAGCCGCTAGTTGATCATCCCGGCGCCCACGGTGACCCCGGTGGCCTCGTCGATCAGGATGAACGACCCCGTGGTCCGGTTCTTGGAGTAGGGGTCGCACAGCAGCGGCACCGTGGTGCGCAGCTGGACGCGGCCGATCTCGTTGAGGCCGAGCTCCTTGGTGTCCTGGTCGCGGTGCAGGGTGTTCACGTCGAGGCGGTACTGGATGTCCTTGATCAGCGCGCGACCCGAGCGGGTGGTGTGCTTGATCGCGAGCTTCTGCTTGGGCCGCAGCGGCTCGTTGGTCATCCAGCAGACCATCGCGTCGATGTCCTGGCTCGGCTTCGGGGCGTTCTTGACGCGGGCGATCATGTCGCCGCGGCTGACGTCGACGTCGTCCTCGAGGCGCACGGTGACCGACATCGGCGGGAAGGCCTCGTCGATCTCCTTGTCGAAGAGGTCGATGCCGGCGATCTTGCTGGTCATCCCGCTGGGGAGCACGACGACCTCGTCGCCGGGCTTGAGCACGCCGCCGGCCACCATGCCGGCGTAGCCGCGGTAGTCGTGGAACTCATCGGACTTGGGGCGCACGACGTACTGCACCGGCAGCCGGGTGTCGACGAGGTCGCGGTCGGAGGCGACGTGCACGTTCTCGAGGTGGTGCATCAGCGAGGAGCCGTTGTACCACGGCATGTTCTCGGAGCGGTTCACCACGTTGTCGCCCTTGAGCGCCGAGATCGGGATCACCTCGAGGTCGGGGATGTTGAGCTTGGTGGCGAAGGAGGTGAACTCCTTGTGGATCCGGTCGTAGGTGGCCTGGTCGTAGTCGACGAGGTCCATCTTGTTGACCGCGAGCACCAGGTGGGGGACCCGGAGCAGCGACAGGATCACCGCGTGCCGGCGGGACTGCTCGGTGAGGCCCTGGCGGGCGTCGACGAGCACCAGGCCGAGGTCGGCGGTGGAGGCGCCGGTGACCATGTTGCGGGTGTACTGCACGTGGCCCGGGGTGTCGGCGATGATGAACTTGCGGCTCGGGGTCGCGAAGTAGCGGTAGGCCACGTCGATGGTGATGCCCTGCTCGCGCTCCGAGCGCAGCCCGTCGGTCAGCAGCGCCAGGTCGGTGTAGTCGTAGCCCTTGGACTGGCTGGTGGCCTCGACGGCCTCCAGCTGGTCGGAGAAGATCGCCTTGGAGTCCAGCAGCAGCCGCCCGATCAGGGTGGACTTGCCGTCGTCGACCGAGCCGGCCGTGGCGAAGCGCAGGAGGTCCATCTGTCCGAGGACCTCGGTGGCGGGGGTGGTCATCAGAAGTAGCCTTCCTTCTTGCGGTCTTCCATGGCGGCCTCGGAGAACCTGTCGTCACCCCGGGTGGCACCGCGCTCGGTGACCGTGGCGATGGCGACCTCGGCGATGATCTTCTCGATCGTGTCGGCCTCGGACTCCACGCAGCCGGTCAGGGTCAGGTCGCCGACGGTGCGGAAGCGCATCGTCTTCTCCACGACCTCCTCGCCGGGCTTGAGCGGGTTGTGCTCGCTCTCGGAGAGCCACATCCCGTCGCGCTCGAAGACCCGGCGCTGGTGGGAGAAGTAGATCGAGGGGATCTCGACCTGCTCCTGGGCGAGGTAGTGCCAGATGTCGAGCTCGGTCCAGTTCGACAGCGGGAAGATCCGCATGTGCTCGCCGCCGTGGATGCGCCCGTTGTAGAGGCTCCACAGCTCGGGGCGCTGCATCTTGGGGTCCCACTGGCCGAAGTCGTCGCGGTGGGAGTAGACCCGCTCCTTGGCGCGGGCCTTCTCCTCGTCACGGCGGCCGCCACCGAAGGCGGCGGTGAAGCCGTTCTCCTCGATCGCGTGCAGCAGGGTGCCGATCTGGAGCCGGTTGCGGCTGGTCTTGCCGTCCTCGACCACGATGCCGTCGGCGATGGCCTGCTCGACGCTGGCCACGATCAGGCGTACGCCGAGCCGGTCGACCCAGTTGCTGCGGGTCTCGAGCACCTCGGGGAAGTCGTAGCCGGTGTCGACCTGCAGCACCGGGAAGGGGATCTTCGCGGGGTAGAAGGCCTTCTCGGCGAGCCGGAGCATCACGATGGAGTCCTTGCCGCCGGAGAACATCAAGACGGGCTTCTCGAACTCGGCCGCGACCTCGCGGAAGATGTGGATCGACTCGGCTTCGAGCTGGTCGAGCTGGCTCAAGCGGTAGTCGGCATGGGTCTGCGTCATCAGGGGGTGGGGCCTCTCGTCTCAGACGGCAGCCGTCATCGTATCGACATGCGGCCGGCTAGAGCACTTTCGGCGCTCTGGGCAAGACGGGCCGGATCGGTCGCACGGTGTGCCGTCAGGGCACTCGGCGACTGCAGCGCTCAGTCGGTGGTCAGCATCCCGGCGCCCAGCGTGACCATCATTGTGCCGCCGGCCGTGCCCAGGTGTCGAGGCGGGCGGGCTTGCGGGCGAACCAGTCGCGCGCTCGCGAGGCCGCCAGCGCCCAGACGGAGTCCGAGCAGATCGCCATGGTCCCGAAGACCAGCCCCGAGCAGCGACCATCTGCAGCCCGACCCGGCCGGCCGAGGCGTTGACGAACTGGGGCAGGAAGGCCACGAAGAAGACCAGGGTCTTGGGGTTGGTCACGCCCACGACGAAGCCGATGCCGCAGCGCCCGGCCGACGCGAGCCCCTCGTGGCGACAGCTGTCGGGCTCATCAAGGTCGGCGCGGGCGTCGGCGCGGTGCCGGATCGCCTGGATGCCGAGCCAGACGACGTAGGCCGCACCAGCCGACCTTCACGACGGTGTAGGCCGTGGCGCTGGCCGAGATCACCGCAGCGAGGCCCACCGCGATCAGGACGACCTGGACGGCGACGCCCAGCCCGTTGCCGGTGACCGAGAGCAGCGCGTCGCGGCGGCCCACCGTCAGCGCGCGGCCGATCGTGAACAGCAGGCTGGGGCCGGGGACCTGGATGAAGAGGATCGACGCGACGAGGAACGCGATCCACTGGTTGGTGGTGGGCACCAGACCAGTGTGTGAGCTCAGTAGGCCCCGCGCGAACCCATTACGGCGCCGAAGGTCCGGAACAGGATCGTGAGGTCCTGGACCATCGACCAGTTGTCCACGTAGTAGAGGTCGAGGCGGATCGCCTCGGACCACGAGAGGTCCGAGCGGCCGGAGACCTGCCACAGGCCGGTCATGCCGGGGCGGACGCGGAGGCGGCGGCGGACGGCGTCGTCGTACTGCGCCACCTCGTGCTCCAGCGGCGGGCGCGGGCCGACCAGGCTCATGTCGCCGTGCAGCACGTTGATCAGCTGGGGGAGCTCGTCGAGGGAGAAGCGGCGCAGCCAGCGGCCGGGGCCGGTGACGCGGGGGTCGTTCTCCATCTTGAACAGGCCGCCCTCGTAGCCCTGCTCCTCGTGCAGCTTGGCCAGCAGCTGCTCGGCGTTGGTCACCATCGTGCGGAACTTCCAGCAGTGGAAGAGCTCGCCGTCGCGGCCGACCCGGATCTGCTTGAAGTAGATCGGGCCGCGGTCGAAGAGCCAGATCTTGGCGGCGGCGAAGGCGAAGACCGGGGCGAAGGCGAGCAGCAGGCCGAGGGAGCCGACGATGTCGAAGACCCGCTTGGCGCGGCGTACGGCGCCCGCGGAGCGCGGCTTCTCCATGTGGATCAGCGGCAGCCCGCCGACCGGGCGCACGGTGATCCGCTCGCTGGCCACGTCGGTCACGCTGGGCGCGATCACCACGTGGATCGCCTCGTTCTCCAGCTCCCAGGCCAGGCTGCGCACGTCGTCGGCGGAGTCGAAGGCGCCACCGGCGAGGAAGACGATGTCGGCCTCGGTGTCCATCGCGATGTCGGCGACGGACTCGGAGCGGCCGAGCAGGGGGATCCCGGAGCCGGTCGAGGTCTTGGAGCCCGGCTCGGGGGTGACGGCGCCGATCACGTTGTAGCCCAGCCAGGTCTCCCGACCCAGCACGCTGGCGATCTCGTCGACGTGACCCTCGGAGCCGGCGATCACGACGCGGTACTGCAGCGACCCGCGGCTGCGGGCGCGGTGCACCCCGCGGCGGAGCACGAAGCGCCCCAGCACGAGCAGGGGGACGCCGATCAGGAAGGCGAGCACGAAGAAGCCGCGCGAGAGCGGGATAGCGCAGCAGGTAGCAGGCGATCCCGATGAAGGCGGCGTTGATCAGGGAGGCGTTGATGACCCGCTTGTACTCGTCCAGGCCGGCGCCGAAGATGCCCGGGCGGTAGCCGCCGAGGAAGAAGGTGACCGCGACCCAGCCCATGATGATCGCCGGGCCGGCCACGCCGAGGTTGGCGGTGATCTCCAGGTTCGGGTCCTGGACGGGCAGGTTGATCTGCTCGCGACCCAGGGCTGCGGCCATCACGCTGAGGCTGACCAGGGTCAGGTCCATGCCGAAGGCCAGGGTGGGGATGTAGCGCAGGCCGGTCCTCTGCCGAGCGGCGACCTTGGTGGTCGGCATCAACGTCGTCATGGGTACTGCTTCCCCTGGACCGGATCGTGCGGTGAATCTCTTACCCCGTATTACGACGCATTACGCCCGAAGTTACGAAACACGCGTCCTGAGTTGTCTAGACCGACCTGACTTGTCCCGATTTAGTCGGGCACCCGCCACGCCGCCGAATTGTTGTCGAAGGCCGGCAGCCCGTGCCGTTGCCGGACGAACCCCCACGCGAGGGGGCCAAGCAGGAGGAGCCCGGCCCCGATCATGCCGACGACCTCCGGAGGCACACCGAGCATCTTGAGACCAGTCAATGTGAGCACGATCACAATGCCTCTCCGGATCACCGATTGCGAGACCCAGGCTGCCATTTTTGCGCCGAGAAACGTGCCAGGCGTGCCGCCGAGGACCAACGGGATCAGCACGGCCCAGGTGATGCCCTCGGTGAGCACGTGGCCGACCGCGGCCGCGAGCACCAGCGGCACCGCCTGGACCAGGTCGGTGCCGACCAGGCGTACGGCGGACAGGGTCGGGTAGATCAGCAGCAGGGCGACCATGATCAGCGACCCGGATCCGACCGAGGTGATCCCGACCAGGAGTCCCCCCACGGCTCCCACCAGCACCGTGGGCAGCACCCGCACCGTCGGGTCGTCCTCGCTGAGGGTGTTGCCGGAGGTGACGTGGCGCAGCTGGAGGTACATCCGCAGCGCGTAGGTCGAGGCGGTGAACAGCAGTGCGCCACCGATCGCGGTCAGCAGGAAGTCCTGCTGGACCTCGGTGGTGCCGACGCTCTTGACGATGAAGCCGCCCGCGAACGCGAACGGCACCGAGCCCACGACCAGCAGGCCGGCCAGGCGCAGGTTGGGCGACCCGCGACGCCAGTGCACGCTGGCGCCGACCGACTTGTTGATGCTCGCCGCGACCAGGTCGTTGGCGACCGCCGCGGTCGGGTTCACGCCCAGGAAGATCAGCGCCGGCGTCATCAGGGCCCCGCCGCCCATGCCGGTCAGGCCGACGACGATGCCGACGCCGAAGCTGACGATCAGCACCGAGAGGGCCGAGAGGGTGATCAGGTCGCTCATCGTCGGTCCTTGCTGTGGCTCGCGGCGTGGAAGGGCAGGTGGGGCAGCAGCTCGGCCAGGCAGTCGGTGATCGAGCGCCCGGTGGTGTCGATCCGCACCGTGGCGTCCTCGGGGATCTCATAGGGACTGGAGATGCCGGTGAACTCCGGGATCTCGCCGGCCCGCGCCTTCGCGTAGAGGCCCTTGCGGTCGCGCCGCTCGCACTCCTCCAGCGGCGTGGCGACGTGCACCAGCACGAAGGTGCCGCCCGCGTCCTCGACCATCGTCCGGACCTGCTGGCGGGTCTCGTCGAACGGCGCGATCGGCGAGCAGATCGCCACGCCGCGGTGCCGGGCGATCTCCGCGGCCACCCAGCCGATCCGGCGGATGTTGGTCTCGCGGTCGGCCCTGGAGAAGGTCAGGCCGGCGCTGAGGTTGCGGCGTACGACGTCGCCGTCGAGGCTGGTCACGCTGCGCAGTCCCCGCTCGAGCACCAGGTCGTGCAGCGCCCTGGCCAGCGTGGACTTGCCGCTGCCGGAGAGGCCGGTGAAGAACACCACGCAGCCGCGGTGGGCGGCGTCGGGTTGGTCCTGCGCCACGATCGCGGCGATCGGCTCGGGGAGCTCGCCCTCGCCGGTCAGCCCGAACACCTCGTGGGGGGCGTAGTTCGCGGCCACCTGCGCGCCGAGCCGGTGGTCGCTCTCCGGGTCGTCGTGGCTGGGCAGCGGCACGGCGACGACGTCGGCCGCGATCCCCCGACCGAGCAGCAGGCTCGCTGCGGTGAGGGCCGCCCGGACCAGGCCGACAGGGGTCAGGCCCTCGGGAGTGCCGGTGCCGTTGAGCGCGAGGAGCACGACGTCGCGACCGACCGCCGCGATCCGGTCGAGGTCGGCGTCGGTGATCGGGCCCGCGACCGGCACGACCAGGGCTTGGGGGTACTGGCGGCGTACGGCGTCCGGGGGCAGGTGCAGCCGCCGGAACGGACCGTAGGCGGGCGTCGCCAGCGCCTTGAGGCCCTCCCTGCTCAGCAGCGCCAGCGGCAGTCCCTCGGGGTCGACCAGCTCGACCCCGTCGCCCTGGGCCGCGGGGATCAGCTCGTCGGGCAGGTCGAGGCGGACCAGCCCGTCGAAGGTCGACCGCGGGGCGTAGGCGCCGGAGAGCAGCAGCTCGAGGTCGTCGAGCTCGCGCGAGCTCGGGCAGTACTGCGGTGTCGGCACCGGCCAATCGTGCCAGACCTCCGTCTCGGTAGCGTCGAGCCCATGCTTGCTGAGACCCCCGCTGATTCCCCGGCCGCTCCCGGCCCCGTCGTGATCGCCGAGATCGTCCGCTCCGGCTTCGTGGAGGGCCACCACTACGGCTCCTGGGTGATGCTCGCGGGCGACGGTTCGGTGGCCGCCTCGGCCGGCGACGTGAGCGGCGCGATGCTGCCGCGCTCGTGCAACAAGCCGGTCCAGGCGCTCGGCATGCTCGAGGCCGGTCTCGACCTCGACGGCGAGCTGTTGGCGCTGGCCTGCGCGTCGCACTCCGGCGAGCCGTTCCACATCGAGGGCGTACGCCGGATCCTGGCCGGCGCCGGCCTCACCGAGGACGCACTCCAGACTCCGGCGGACTACCCGCTCGACGATGCCGCCCGCGAAGAGGTGATCCGGCACGGTGGGAGCAAGGCGCCGGTGCTGATGAACTGCTCGGGCAAGCACGCCGCGATGCTGGCCACCTGCGTGGCCAACGGCTGGCCGACGTCGACCTACCTGTCGGTCGACCACCCGCTCCAGCAGGCGATCGCAGCGACCTTCGCCCGGGTCACCGGCGAGCCGGTGGCGCACGTGGCCGTCGACGGGTGCGGGGCGCCGCTGCTCTCCACCTCGCTGGTCGGGCTGGCGCGGGCGTTCTCCTTCCTGGCGACAGACTCCTCGAGTGGGCCGGCAGAGCGGGTCGCGGCTGCCATCCGCGCACATCCGGAGTTCGTCTCCGGCAGCACCCGCGACGAGCACACGCTGCTCCGCGCGATCCCGGGTGCGATCGGCAAGGCCGGCGCCGAGTCCTGCTACGTGGTCGCACTGCCCGACGGCCGCGCCTTCGCCACCAAGACCGACGACGGAGCCCCCCGCGCCCGCCCGGTGCTGATGGCCGCCCTGCTCGAGCACGCCGGCGTCACCTCCGAGCCCGGCGTGGACGCCGCCGCGGTCCGGCGTACGGGCGAGGCGGTGCTGCTCGGCGGCGGACAGCCGGTCGGCGAGATCCGGGCGGTGCTGCCTGCTCGCTGCTAACTGTGCAAGCGCGGTGAATCAGCCGTGAACATTGGGGGTTGTGACCCTACTCACGGAGTTCTCATTTGCTTCTGCTAGCAGGAGTTAGCACTATGGGGACATGGCCAAGATCAGGGTCGGGAAGACCGTCGAGTCGCTCGGGGAGTACCTCCGCGAGCAGCGCGTCGCTGCCGAGCTCTCGCTCAGGCAGCTGGCGGAGCAAGCAGGCGTGTCGAACCCGTACCTGAGCCAGATCGAACGAGGTCTGCGGCGGCCATCCGCGGAAGTGCTCCAGCAGATCGCGAAGGCACTCCGGATCTCGGCCGAACAGCTTTACGTACAGGCCGGGATCCTCAGTCCGGACGACGGGCAGGTCCGCTCAGTCGAGCTGGCCATCCTGGGCGACCCGGTGCTGAGCGAGCGACACAAGCAGTCCCTGCTGGACGTCTACCAGTCCTTCAGGACGGTCGCCGAGAACGCCCTACCCATCCAAGCCGTCGAGCCCACACCGGATCAGGAGATCCCCGGGCTCGCCGCACCACAGCAAGGAGAGTGACATGGCAAAGACCCAGTTCAACGTCGAGTCCATCAAGACCGAGGCCGTCAAGCCCCTGTACGCCGTCGCCGGCGCCACCGAGGTTGCCTACGAGCTGGCCCGTGGCTACGCCGCCGAGGCCCAGAAGACCGCCGTCGAGCGCTTCGCCGAGGTGCAGACCCGCGTCTCCAAGGTCGAGCGCGACCCGAAGGCCCTGCAGAACCAGGCCCTGACCGTCGTCAACGCCCGCGTCGACGAGCTCACCAAGGAGGCCAAGGACGCGCAGGCCAAGTTCGAGGCTCGCGTCGCGGACCTGCAGAAGGACGCCAAGGCGTTCCCCGCCAAGGTCCAGGCCCAGCTCGACGAGGCCGTCGCCGACCTGACCAAGACCTACGCCGACCTCGCCAAGCGCGGTGAGAAGCTCGTGACCGCCATCCGCAAGGACGGCGTCAAGGCTGTCACCACGCTGCGCACGGCCCCGTCCAAGTCCTCGGTCGCGCGTCGCCAGGCCGCCAAGAAGGGTGCAGCGAAGAAGGCTCCCGCCTCCAACGCCGCCGCCGTGAAGGCTCCGGGCAAGGCCTCCAAGCCTGCCGCGAAGAAGGCTGCCGCCACCGGCACCCCGGTGAAGAAGAACGCCGCCAAGAAGACGACGGCCACCACGGCCACCACGTCCACCGCGGCGTCGGCCTGAACTGAACCCAAGCTGTCGACGGACAGCTTGCAGCTCGGACTCTGGTGAGCTCCACCTCACCGTCCGCAGCCGATGGGCCCCTGGACTTCGGTCCGGGGGCCCATTGCCGTCCCCGGACCCTGCGAGGGGCCAGATATCCTTCGTCCGTGAGCGTCTTCGCCTTCGAGTCCACCGTCTTGACCATCGCCTTCCTGGCCCTGCTGACCGTCAAGGTCTGGGCGTTCGTGGACGCGCTGACCCGCTCCTCGCAGGCGTACGTCGCCGCCGGCAAGCTGACCAAGCAGGCCTGGGTGCTGATCCTCGGCCTCACGCTGGTCAGCGCACTGCTGTGGCGCTCGCCGTTCGGGCTGCTCTCGATCGCGGGCACCGTGGCCGCGTTCGTGTACCTGCTCGACGTACGCCCCGCGCTGGCGTCGGTCACCCGCCGCCGGTGACCTCGGGGATGACCGGCAACATCGACTTCGGCACGCTCTCGATCGCCTACGACGCCGCGGTGCTGCAGCCGCGGGAGTGGACCACCGCGCAGTCGCTGTGGGCCAGGGAGCTGCTCGCGGGAGGTCCCTCGGGCCCGGTGCTGGAGCTGTGCGCCGGTGTCGGCCACATCGGCCTGCTCGCCCTCGATGGCGATCCGGGCCGTGAACTGGTGCTCGTCGACCTCAACCCGGTGGCGTGTGACTACGCGCGGGAGAATGCCGCCGCGGCCGGCCGCGCTGCCTCGACCGAGGTGCGGCAGGGCCGGCTCGAGGAGGTGGTGGGCCCCGAAGAGCGCTATGCCGGGGTGATCGCCGACCCGCCGTGGGTGCCCTCGGCCGAGACCGGACAGTTCCCCGAGGACCCGCTGATCGCCATCGACGGTGGCGACGACGGCCTCGAGCTGGCGTGGTCGTGCGTGCAGGTCGCGCAGGCGCACCTCGAGGAGGGTGGTTGGCTGCTGCTGCAGCTCGGGTCGCTCGACCAGGTCGCTGCGCTGTCCTCGCGGCTCGCCGCTGCTGGTGGGCCCCTGCGGGTCGTGGAGACCCGGAGCTTCGAGCGCGGCGTCGTGACGCTGCTGCGGCCGGCCTTGCGCCCGTCCTCGTCCTAGCGGGCAGCGCCCTTCAGCAGCGCCTTGTGGGTGCCGTCGCACCAGGGCAGCCGCGCGGACTTCTCGCAGGCGCAGACCGCGACGACCGGCCGGGTGACCGGGTGCTCGACGCCGTCCTGGTCGCGCACGGTGTCGGCCCCGCGCACCAGCAGCGGCCCGCCGGGGCAGACCTGCACCACGACCTCCTGGCCGGTGGGGGTGCTCACGCCGCGTTCTCCTCCGTGGGCTTCTCGGTCTGCTCGTCCCGCGCCTGAGCCCACGAGGCCATCAGCTCCTCGGCGGCGATCGCGTCCATCAGCACGCACGCGGCCGCGCCGAAGACGACGTCCTCGCGCAGGTGTGGCTCGTCCGCGACCAGGCCGCCGCACAGGTCGCGCACGGCCACCTGCTCGTGCACGGCGTCGGCCTCCACGTGCTCGTCGAAGTACGCCGCGACGACCGGGGGGAAGCCGAGTCGCTCCAGGCCCGCGGCGATCTTGCGGCACGGCACCGACGAGGTCGCCTCGAAGGCGGCCAGGTGCCCGACCGCCGCGCCACGAAGACGTCGGCGCAGCGCGAACAGCGACATCAGGTTGTTCACCGCGAGCGTGGCGCCGCCGGTCTGCTCGATGTAGGCGCCGTAACCGCGGTCGAGCCCAGCACCCTCGAGGGCGTCGCCGAAGAGGCGGGCGTGCAGTCGGTGCGGTCGGCCGGCGCCGTACTCGTCGTACTGGATCTCCGCCAGGGCGACCTTGGCAGGGCCGTCGATGCGGGGCAGCACGAAGGAGTGCGGGTCGGACTCCTTGAGGTGGTAGAGGCTGCGCTGGCGCAGGAAGTCGAGCATCTGCTCGTGGGTGGCGTGGCGGTGCAGGTGGGCGGCCAGTCGCGGGCCGTCGATCGAGTCGATCACGCCGAAGACCTGGGTCGGCACGTCGTCGGCGAGCTCCAGCGCAGCGTCGACGTGCTCACGGGTGCGGGCGCGCAGCTCGCGCTCGAAGACGGCCGCCCACTCGTTGCGCAGGCCGATCAGGCCGGGGTGCCACTCCAGGTCGGGGTCGGCGTCGTCGAAACCGCGGTAGTGCAGCTCGTAGAGGCACCACAGGGCGAGGTGCAGGTCGTCGTCGGTGAGCGGGTCCTCGGGAAGGTCTCCGGGCAGGACTTCCGGCAGGGCACGGTGTCCGCCACCGGTGAGGGTGCCGATGACGTGCTCGCTGAGGGGTCCGCGGGGCGTGGGAAGGCGCAAGGTCGGGCTCCTTGGATCGGTGCGCCACTTGTACCCGATTCGGCTGGGGTCCATGCGGCACACTTCCGCCATGACCCTCGACCCCGAGATCGCCGGACTCCTCGAGCTGGTCGAGGCCGGCACCCCGATGCACACCCAGACCCCCGAGCAGGCCCGCGAGTCCTTCCGCACCCTGACCGTCACCTTCCGCAACCCCGAGCACGTCGTGCCCGTGGGCTCGGTCTCCGAGGTGACCGTGCCGGGGGCCGAGGGCTCGCTGGCCGCCCGGGTGTACCGCCCCGTGGGGGAGGGGCCGTTCCCCACGGTGGCGCTCTTCCACGGCGGCGGCTTCGTGATCGGCGACCTCGACACCCACGACAACCTGGGTCGCGCGATCTGCCGCGGAGCCTCGGCGGTGGTGGTCTCGGTGGACTACCGGCTCGCTCCCGAGCACCCCTTCCCGGCCGCCGCGGAGGACTGCGTGGCGGTGTCGCGCTGGCTGATGGACCACCTCGACGACTTCGGCGGTGACGGCCGGCTCGCGGTCGCCGGCGACAGTGCCGGCGGCAACCTCTCGGCCGTGGTCGCCCAGCAGGTGCCCGGCATCGCGGCCCAGTTCCTGATGTACCCGACCGTCGACGCCGGCGGGTCGTATCTCTCGCGCGAGGAGAACGCCACGGGCTACTTCCTCGACATGCCGACGATGATCTGGTTCTTCGAGCACTACGCCCCACCGGCCGACGAGACCCACCCGTTGCTCTCGCCGCTACGGGCGCCGTCGCTGGACGGCCTGCCCCCGGCCGTGGTCGTGACGGCCGGCTTCGACCCGCTGCGCGACGAGGGCGAGGCCTATGCGGAGGCGCTCGCCGGGTCCGGCGTACGGGTGCAGGTGCGGCGGTTCGACTCGATGGTCCACGGCTTCATGGACATGGGCGGCTTCTCGGCCGGCGCCCAGGCGGCGATCGAGGAGTCCGTGGCGATGTTCGCCGACCTGCTCTCCTCGACCGCTGCCGTCTCCCGGTAGTTCCGGCGAGCGGGCAGTTGTGCCTGTCTGTAGTACGCCGAGCGGGCAGTTTTGTCGGTCTGTAGTACGGCGAGCGGGCAGTTTTGTCGGTCCGCCGCTGCACAACTGCCCGGTCGGCGGCTCTGGGACGAGCACAACTGCCCGGTCGGCGGGCTAGGCACCCGGGGGAACGGTCGGAGCGGTCGGAGCGGTCGGAGCGGTCGGGGTTGTCTGGGGTGGGGCGGCTGGGGGAGGTTGGTCGCCATGAGGTGCCTCTTCATCCCGCCGTACCTGATCGACCACCTGGCCACCAACGAGTCCGCCCTGCCCGACCCCGTGGTCGAGGCGTGCCGGCGAACGGCCGTGATCGACGCGGCGGCACGACTGCGGCGCGAGGGCGCGAGACCGGAGCCGGTGCCCGGCAGCTGGCAGGTCCACGACGCCGCCAACGGCTCCACCCTGCCGGGGCGGCTGGCGCGCTCGGCCGGCGAGCCGGAGGTCGGTGACCGCGCGGTCGACGAGGCCGCCACCGGGATCACCGAGTCGCTCGCGCTCTTCGCCGACCTCGGCCGCGACTCCTACGACGACCGCGGGGCGCGGGTGGTCGCGACCGTGCACTACGAGCGCGACTACGACAACGCCTTCTGGGACGGCGCCCAGCTGGTCTTCGGCGACGGCGACGGCGAGGTCTTCGAGCGCTTCACCAAGCCGATCGACGTGCTCGGCCACGAGCTCACGCACGCGGTCACGGAGTTCGCCGCCAACCTCACCTACGCCGACCAGTCCGGCGCGCTGAACGAGTCGATGTCGGACGTCTTCGGCGCCTGCATCAAACAGCGCCACCTCGGTCAGGACGCCGGGAGCGCCGACTGGCTGGTGGGCGAGGGGATCTTCCGACCGGGGATCAACGGTCGTGCACTGCGCTCGATGACGGCACCCGGGACGGCGTACGACGACCCGAAGCTGGGCAAGGACCCCCAGGTCGGCTCGATGGCCGACTACGTCCAGACCACCGAGGACAACGGCGGGGTGCACCTCAACAGCGGCATCCCCAACCGAGCGTTCGCGCTAGCCGCTCAGGGGATCGGCGGGTCGTCGTGGGAGGGCGCCGGCCGGATCTGGTACGCCGCACTGACCTCCGGGCTGGCCCCCGACACCGGGTTCGTGGTCTTCGCAGAGGCGACGGTGGCGGCCGCGGGGGAGCACGCGTCGGTCGTCGAGGACGCTTGGCGGGAGGTCGGGGTGCTCGGCGAGAGCGCACCCACCCCTCAGCCCGCTCCGGTCACCGGGGACGAGGCGGTCCGGGTGGCCCGGTCTGGTGGCTTCGCCGGGATGACCAAGGAGGGCGTGGTCGACCTCGCCTCCGACGACCCTCGGGTCCCCGAGGTGCGCGAGCTGGTGCAGCGGATCGACTTCCTCGCCGTGGAGTCTGGTGCGCCGAGTCCGGACAGGTTCGTATACCGCTTTCGCTACGCCAGGTTCGAGCGTCAGGTCTTCGAGCCGGCCCTGACCCCAGAGCTGGCCCGGCTGGCGATGCTGGTGCTGGAGGGGGACTAAGCCGCCCGCCGACCCGTCGGACGATCAACTCGGCTGCTCTTCCTTGGCGCCCCGCGTGGGCGGGCCCTCGGCCGCGCGAACTGATCGTTCTAGGGGTGCCTCTGCGCTCGCGGCGCTCGCAGACCCGACCCGGCGGCAGGTGTTCGAGGCGCTGGCCGCACGGGCGCAGGCGGTCGGTGAGCTCGCCGACACCCTCCCGGTGAGCTGGCCGGCGCTCTCGCAACGCCTCCGGGTGCTACGAGAGGCGGGGTTGGTCACGGACCGAGCGGTCGGAACCCGGCGCATCCACGAGGTGCATCCGACGGGCCTCACCGAGCTCCGGAACTACCTCGACGGGTTCTGGGAGACGTCCATGCGCGCCTTCAAGCAAGCAGCCGAACAGTCACAACGAGAGGCAGAACAGCGATGAGCACCACCACGACCCCCACGTCCGTGCTTACCTCGATCGTGTCGAGGTGCCACGAGCGCGTGCGTTCCACGTCTTCACCGCCGAGATCGACACCTGGTGGAACGCGGAGCACCACATCATCAGGGCCACACTGGCGCGGATGGTTTCGACCCCCGGGCCGGCGGTCACCTCTACGACGTCGGCACCGACGGCAGCGAGTGTCGCTGGTCGCGGGGTGCTGGCCTACGAACCCCCCGGACCGTGTCGTCTTCAGCTGGGGCATCAGCCCCACCGGGGAGCTCTAGGCCGACCCGGAGAAGTGCAGCGAGATCGAGGTCCGCTTCACCGAACAGGGCGCTGGTCGAGCTCGAGCACCGACACCTCGACCGGCACGGTGAGGGCTGGGAGTCGATGCGCGCTGCCATGGAGTCCGACGGCGGCCGGGCGGGGGCGCTGAAGCCCTTCGTCGGCGTCCTCCGTTGACGAAGACTGTGGACAACCGTTTGCGACATTGAGGCAGACCGGCTGGGCTGCTGGGCGTGGAGATCGAGCAGGCGTTGCTGGAGGCAGGCGGGATCGCCCGCACCTCGGCGCTGTATCGGGCCTGCACGCGCAGCCAGCTCCGGACGGCCGTGCGGTCGGGCCGGGTGGTGCGGACCGCGAGAGGGGTCTACGCGCTGCCCGGGCTCGAGGAGCACGAGGCGGCGGCAGCCCGGCTCAACGGTGCCCTGACTCTGGTCTCCGCCGCTCGGGCACACGGCTGGCCGGTAAGGCTCCCACCCGCCGCGCCGCAGATCCTCGTCCCTCGTGGGCGCAACGTGCCGGCGTTCCGTCGTACTGGTTCTGACGTGCGCTGGGGAGAGGTCACGCGGGCTGAGATCGATGACCGAAAGACCGGCGCGGTTCGCACGGTGCTGGACTGCGCGCGGTTCCTGCCCCTCGAGGACTCCCTGGCGGTTGCAGACTCAGCATTGCGGGCGGGCGTCACCAGGACCGAGCTGCTCCTCCACTGCCAGCGACTTCCCCGCAACGGCCGGAGCCGGGCTTTTCGCGTGGTCGAGCTCGCGACGGCGAAGGCGGCCAACCCGTTCGAGTCGGCACTGCGCTCGATCGTGCACGACATCCCGGGCACCAACTTCGAACCGCAGGTGTGGATCGGCAACACCGGCCGCGCCGACCTGGTGGACCGGGTGAACAAGATCGCGCTCGAGGCGGACTCGTTCGAGTTCCACTCCGACTCCGCCTCGTTGAACCACGACATGGAGCGCTACAACGCCTTCGTCTGTGAGGACCACCTGATCCTGCGGTTCGGCTGGAGGCACGTGATGTTCGAGCAGGCCTACGTCCGGGCGACTGTGGCGGCGGTGATCGAGCTCGTCGGACGATCAGCTCGGGTGTGCAGCTGTGGGCGAGTTGCCTGAGATGGCCGGACGGCCGGTGAGTTGATCGTTCGTCGGGTGCCTCGAGGCGAGTGACCGTTCGGCGGGCTGCACAACTGCTCGGTCGGCGAGACTCCGGCCCCAGCCCCTGCGCGAGCTCCTCAACGGAGGGGCCGGCGCCGGAGTTGGCCCGGCCGGTGCGCCCGTCGGACGATCAACTCAGGTCTGTCGCCGTAGCCGGCCGCCTAAGACGGCCGCGGGGTCGGTGAGTTGATCGTTCGCCGGGTGCCCCGAGGCGATTGTCCTGTCGGCGGGCTGCAAAACTGCCCGGTCGGCAGGCTACAGACGAACACAACTGCCCGGTCGGCGGGCTACAGACGGACAAAACTGCCCGCTCGGCGAACTACAGGCAGACCTCAGCCCTTGCGGGCCCGCGCGGCGCTGCGGTTGCGGGCGCTGGCGTCGAGGACGAGCTTGCGGATCCGCACGGAGTCCGGGGTGACCTCGACGCACTCGTCGTCGCGGCAGAACTCCAGGCACTGCTCGAGGCTGAGCTTCTTCGGCGGGATCAGCTTCTCGAAGTTGTCGGAGGTGGAGGAGCGCACGTTGGTCTGCTGCTTCTCCTTGGTGATGTTGACGTCCATGTCGTCGGCGCGGGAGTTCTCACCGATGATCATGCCCTCGTAGACCTCCGTGGTCGGGTCGACGAACATCACCCCGCGCTCCTGCAGGTTGGTCATGGCGTACGCCGTGGCGGCACCCGAGCGGTCGGCGACGAGCGAACCGTTCGAGCGCGAGCGGATCTCGCCGGCCCAGGGCTCGTAGCCCTCGGAGATGTGGTGGGCGATGCCGGTGCCGCGGGTCACGGTGAGGAACTCGGTCCGGAAGCCGATCAGGCCGCGCGAGGGGACCAGGAACTCCATCCGCACCCAGCCGGTGCCGTGGTTGGTCATCTGCTCCATCCGGCCCTTGCGCACGGCGAGCAGCTGGGTGATCGCGCCGAGGTGCTCCTCGGGGGCGTCGATGGTCAGGCGCTCGGTCGGCTCGTGGACCTTGCCGTTGACCTCCTTGGTGACCACCTGCGGCTTGCCGACGGTGAGCTCGAAGCCCTCGCGGCGCATCTGCTCCACCAGGATCGCCAGGGCGAGCTCGCCTCGGCCCTGGACCTCCCAGGCGTCGGGGCGCTCGGTCGGCAGGATCCGCAGCGAGACGTTGCCGACCAGCTCGCTGTCGAGGCGGTCCTTGACCAGGCGGGCGGTGACCTTGGTGTTCTTCGTCGGGCCGCGCCCGGCGAGCGGGGAGGTGTTGGTGCCGATCGTCATCGAGATCGCGGGCTCGTCGACGTGGATCAGCGGCAGCGCGACCGGGTTCTCCGGGTCGGCGAGGGTCTCGCCGATGGTGATGTCCGGGATGCCGGCGATGGCGACGATGTCACCGGGGCCGGCGCTCTCACCGGGCTTGCGCTCCAGGCCCTCGGTGACGAGGAGCTCGGTGATCTTGACGGTCTTCACCGACCCGTCGCGCTTCATCCAGGCGACGTTCTGGCCCTTCTTCAGGGTGCCCTCGTGGACCCGGACCAGTGCCAGGCGGCCCAGGAACGGGCTGGCGTCGAGGTTGGTCACGTGGGCCTGGAGCGGGGCGCCCTCGGTGTAGAGCGGCGCCGGGATCGTCTCCAGGATCGTCTTGAACAGCGGCTCGAGGTTGTCGCCGTCCGGCATGGTGCCGTTCGCGGGGGCGGTCAGGCTGGCGATGCCGGCGCGACCCGAGGCGTAGACGACCGGGAAGTCGAGGGCGTCTTGGCTGTGCGACTCATCGAGCAGGTCCATGAACAGCTCGTAGGTCTCGTCGACCACCTCGGCGATCCGGGCGTCACCACGGTCGGTCTTGTTGACCACCAGGATCACCGGCATGTCGGCGTTGAGCGCCTTGCGCAGCACGAACCGGGTCTGCGGCAGCGGCCCCTCGCTGGCGTCGACCAGCAGCACGATCCCGTCGACCATCGAGAGCCCGCGCTCGACCTCGCCACCGAAGTCGGCGTGACCGGGGGTGTCGATGATGTTGATCGTCATCGGCTTGCCCTCGGCGGCCGGGCCCGCGTAGTGCACGGCGGTGTTCTTGGCGAGGATGGTGATGCCCTTCTCGCGCTCGAGCTCACCGGAGTCCATCGCCCGCTCGGAGACGCCCTCGGCCTGGTGCGCGGTGAAGGCGCCCGCCTGGAGGAGCATGGCGTCGACCAGCGTGGTCTTGCCGTGGTCGACGTGCGCGACGATGGCCACGTTGCGAAGGTCGTTGCGGACGGTGCGGTTGCTCATGTTGGCCTTATGTCGTTCACCGCGGCGGCCCGGGATCAGACACGGGCAGGCAGCAACAGACAGGTCGAGGGATCGGGGGATGGGCGTCGCAGATGGTGGACACCGCGGCCCAGTCTATCGTGGAACCCGTGTCCAGTTTCCGGGTCCTGTTCGTGTGCATCGGCAACGTCTGCCGCTCGCCTCTCGGCGAGCTCCTGCTGTCCCACCGGCTGGCCGGCACCGACACCGACATCGAGGTGAGCAGCGCCGGCGTGGGCGCCATGGTCGGGTCGCCGATGAACCCCGAGGCCGCGATCCACCTCGAGCCGTACGGCGCCTCGGCCGACGACTTCGAGGCCCGCCAGCTCACCGGCCGGATGGTCAAGGACAGCGACCTGGTCCTCGCCGCCACGAAGGCGATCCGCTCCCGGATCCTCGAGGACTCCCCGGGAGCGCTGCGCCGGACGTTCACCGTCCTGGAGTTCGCGGCGCTGCTCGACGTGGTCGATGCCCAGGCCGATCCCGGCGAGCTGGTCAGGATCGCCGCGCAGGAGCGTTCGCGGGCCACGCTGGACGAGTACGACATCCCCGACCCCTACGGTCGTGGCGAGGAGGTCCATGCCGAGGCGGCCGACCTGATGGCCGCCGCGGTCGAGCGGATCGCCAAGGCCCTCGCGCCCTGAGCGTTGCCCCTTCTGGGACCCTAGGCGCATGCCCATGCTCCACCGCCGACTCCTGGCACTCCCGCTGGCCGCGCTCCTGGTGGTGGCTCTCGCCGCCTGCGGAGGCCAGGACACCCCGCAGACCCGCGCGCCCGAGGCCTCCGCCGAGGCCGATGCCCCCGCCCCCGTGCCCGCCAAGGGCACCTGCTGGGACGACCAGCAGCTGCCGGCCGTGCTCGGGGAGGACGGCTTCGCCGAGTGGGTCGACAAGTACGCCGGCGGTGACGCGACCCTGGCCGACTCGATGCGCGACGACGCCGCCTTCAGCGAGAAGATCGACTGCACCGACGCGCACTCGCTCGAGGTCTACAACCTGATCGAGCTCACCCCCGCCCTGACCGCGCAGATCGAGTCGTACGCCGACCTGCTCGACCAGGACTCCCCGCTCTACCGCAAGGTCCGCGACCAGGTGAACGACCGGTGCGCTGCCGGCTCGGCGTACGGCCGCGCGCAGGCGAAGGCGAAGCTGCCCGTCCAGCTCGGGCCCGCGCTCAACCCCGACGCGGGGCTGCACGTCGCGTGGGACCCGGTGCCGGCCGACTTGTGGGAGAAGGGGCAGAAGGCGTTCGTGTGCACCTTCGAGCAGGACCGGCCGGGGACGCTGCGCTACGCCGACCTGGTCACCAAGAAGGTCCCCGTCGAGGCGCGCGTGTGCCTGAACACCCCCGGCAAGAAGGTCCCCTGCACCGGCAAGCACCAGGCCGAGGACATCGGCGAGATGATCTTGAACACCGCGATCGAGCGCAAGCAGATCAACGGCACCAAGGCCGTGCGCAAGGGAGCGAACGGCCGCTACGTCGCGCTCAGCGACGCGGAGTACGCCAAGCTCGACAAGGTCTGCCAGAACCTGCTCGACCAGGTCTCGACCGCGAAGGGCGGTGTCGAGGCGCGCGCCTACCCCGGTGCGGTCTCGCAGTGGCCCACCGACGACGGCACCTACGTGGCGACCTGCTTCGCGCTCAAGCCGTTCTCGCCGCCGCCCCCGGTCCAGGGCACGGTCTTCGACAAGGGGTGAGGTTCAGCCCTGGCGGTGCACCTTGTGCTGCGCCGCCTGCGCCCGGGGGCGTACGACGAGCTCGTCGATGTTCACGTGCGGCGGCAACGAGGCCACCCACCGCACCGTCTCGGCGATGTCCTCGGCGGTGAGCGGCTCCGCGACCCCGGCGTAGACGGCCTCCGCGCGCTCTGCGTCGCCGTCGAAGCGGACCAGCGCGAACTCGTCGGTGCGGACCATCCCGGGCGCGATCTCGGTGAACCGCAGCGGCTCGGCCACGTGCTCGAGCCGCAGGGTCCGGGTGAGCGCGCGGATCCCGTGCTTGGCCGCGACGTAGCCCGCGCCGCCCTCGTAGGCGACGCGTCCGGCCGTGGAGCCGATGTTGACCACCAGGCCGCCCGCGTCGGACCGCAGGGCGGGCAGCAGCGCCTGGAAGACCCGCAACGTGCCGAGCACGTTGACGTCGTACATCTGCGCCCAGGTGGCGGCATCGGCCCGCTCGACGCTCGCGCTGTCGAAGGCACCGCCGGCGTTGTTCACCAGCACGTCGACGTCGGGCACCGCGTTGGCCAGTGCCGCCACCGAGGCGTCGTCGGTGACGTCGCAGACCACCGCGGTGCCGCCGATCTCCCCGGCCAGCGCCTCGACCCGGTCGGCGCGGCGCGCGGCGCACACGACATGGAACCCGTCGGCCGCCAGGGCCCGGGCCGTGGCCGCCCCGATCCCGCTGCTGGCTCCGGTGACGACTGCGGTGCGGGCCACGGTGACTCCTCGTTCTCGACGGTCCGGCCACGACGAGTGGGCCGGTCGCCATGATAGGAGCGGAATGGTTTCGCCCGGTTCGCGGTTGGGCACTTCGGAGGTACCCATGTCGCGATCCACGTCCCGTCCCGAATGCCCCGCAGGTCCGGACCTGCGCCGGGTGGCGATGATCAGCCTGCACACCTCGCCCCTGGACCAGCCGGGCACCGGTGATGCCGGCGGGATGAACGTCTACGTGCTCGAACTGGCTCGTCGACTCGCGGCACGCGAGGTGGAGGTCGACGTCTTCACCCGCGCCACCGGCAGCGCGCTGCCGCCCGTCGTCGAGGTCAGCGACGGCATCCGCGTCCACCACATCCCCGCAGGCCCCTACGAGGGCCTCACCAAGGGCGAGCTGCCGGCCCAGCTGTGCGCCTTCGCGCGTGAGGTGCTGCGCACCGAGGCCAGCCATGCGCCGGGCCACTACGACCTCGTGCACAGCCACTACTGGCTCAGCGGCCAGGTCGGGGCGCTGGCGCGCGACCGCTGGGGCGTGCCCCTGGTGCACACGATGCACACGATGGCGAAGGTCAAGAACGCCGCGCTCGCGCTCGGCGACACCCCCGAGCCGCTCGCCCGCCTGATCGGGGAGGAGCAGGTCGTCGCTGCCGCCGACATGCTGGTCGCCAACACCGGCGACGAGGCCGAGCAGCTGCTCGACCTGTACGGCGCGGAGCCCGGTCGCGTCCGGGTCGTGCACCCCGGCGTCGACCTGACCACCTTCCGTGCCGTCGACCCTGCTGCCGCCCGGTCGCGACTGGGACTGCCCGCGGACGGCCCGCTGATCACCTTCGTCGGCCGGATCCAGCCGCTGAAGGCCCCCGACGTGATGCTGCGCGCGGTCGCCGTACTCCTCCATCGTCGTCCCGAGCTGCGTCGCTCGTTGACCGTCGCCGTGGTCGGCGGCCCCTCCGGCTCCGGCCTGGAGCACCCCGACTCGCTGGTGCGGCTCGCCGACGAGCTCGGCATCGCCGACCTGGTGCGGTTCGTGCCGCCGATGGCGCAGCGCGCGCTGGTCGACTGGTACGCCGCGTCTACGCTCGTGTGCGTGCCTTCCTACAACGAGAGCTTCGGTCTCGTCGCGATCGAGGCCCAGGCCTGCGGCACCCCCGTCGTCGCGGCGGCCGTCGGGGGCCTGACCACCGCGGTCGGCGACGGCGACTCCGGGCTGCTGGTCGCCGACCACGAGCCCGACTCCTACGCCGCCGCGTTCGAGCGGGTGCTCTTCGAGGCGGGGTTGCGCGACCGGCTCGCCGCGGGCGCGGCCCGGCACGCCGAGGACTTCGGGTGGGACCAGACGGCCAAGGACATGCTCTGCGTCTATGAGAAGGCGCAGGAGAAGATGCGCGCCGACCTCAGCGGGCTCGCCCTGTGAGCGAGGAGCCGGTGAGCGAGGAGGCCGTGAGCGATGAGGTGGGGGCTGCCCCGGTCGTGGGTGACCAGACGCTGAGCGAGGTGCGGCAGCAGGCCGTGGATGCGCTGCGGACGGTGCTCGACGAGGCCGGGATCGAGTGGGAGGCGCGTACGCCGACCTCGCTGATGGTGACCCTGCCCGGCGAGAAGAAGCTGCAGACGCCGTGCCGCTTCGACGTCGGCACCCATGCGCTGGAGGTGCACGCGTTCGTGTGTCGCCGTCCGGACGAGAACCACGAGGGCGTCTACCGCTGGATGCTCGAGCGCAACATGAAGATGTATGCGCTGGCGTTCGCACTCGACGGCGTGGGAGACATCTACCTCGACGCCAAGCTGCCGCTGGAGTCGGTGCGGCCTGCCGAGATCGACCGGCTGCTGGGCGCGGTGCTGGAGTATGCCGACGGCTCCTTCAACACCCTGCTCGAGCTGGGCTTCGCCTCCTCGATCCGCAAGGAGTGGGAGTGGCGGATCTCGCGCGGCGAGTCGACCCGCAACCTCGAGGCGTTCGTCGGGCCGCTGGGCCTGGACCGCGCGAGCGGGTCAGCGGACCCCGGCACCTCCTGAGCCCGGGCCGTCGCCCTGCAGCGCGGCGCACTCCGGTGGTGCCTGGTCATCGGGACTGCGCCGGGTGCGCGGCTTGCGCCGGGCCACCGCGACCCCGACGAGCGCGAGCACGCCACCGGCGTACGCCATCGCAGGCGGAGCCTCGCTGAGCAGCAGCACGCCCATCACGATCGTGATCGGCGGCACCAGGTAGGTGGTCACGCCCAGGCTGCTGGCGCTCATGTGGGTCAGGGCGTAGGCGTAGGTGGTGAACGCGATCGCGGTCGGGAAGACGCCCAGGTAGACCAGCCACCAGACGTCGGCCGCGGGGGCGACGCGCACCTGGCTGACCAGGTCGCCGAGGAACGGCAGGCACACGACCGCGCCGACGGTGCAGGCCAGCCAGGTCACCTGGACCGCGGGGAGCCGCCGCATCAGCGGCTTCTGGAGGATCAGGCTGACCGAGTAGGCGACCGCGGAGACCAGGCACAGGAGTACGCCGGCCACGTCGCCCGCGCTGTCGTCCCCGGAGTTGGAGAACGCGATCAGCGCCACGCCGGCGAAGGCCAGCGCCAGGCCGATGCCGAGCGCCACGGTGAAGCGCTCGTCGAGGAACACCGCCGCCAGCAGGGCGATCAGCACGGGGGAGGCCTGGATCAGCATCGCCGCCGTGCCCGCGTCGACGCGTCGCTCACCCGCGTTGAGCGCCACGTTGTAGACCCCGAACCACAGCACCCCGATCACCGCGATGCTGACCAGCTCTCGCCGCGTCGGCCTCGGCAGCGGCCGCCCGCCGCGCAGTCCGATCGCCACCGCCGCGAGGCAGACAGACCCCACGAGCAGGCGCCCCAGGGAGAGCGCCCCGGGCGAGAAGTCGCTGCCCAGGTGGCGGATCGCCACGAACGCCGAGGCCCAGAACAACAGCGTGCAGCCCACCGCGGCGAGCGGCATCCACGCCGGCGGCGCGTCCGTGCTCGGCTGGGTCGGCGTGCTCGGCTGGGTCGGCGTGCTCGGCTGGGTCACGCCGGTCAGCCTAGGGACCCGGTCTGAGCGGTGGCATGCGGGTTTCGGTCGTCGTACGCCCAGATCCTGCCCCCGTGCGCCACATGATTTTCACGTTCTCTTGTGAAACAGGCACTTCTCCGCCGTTGCAAAGGCAGAGAAGTGCCAGTTTCACCAGTTCTCCTGAAAAACCGGCAGCACACCCTCACAGGTCGAGCTTGTACCCCAGCCCGCGCACAGTCGTGAGCATGGTGGGCTCGGCGGGGTTGGCCTCGAGCTTGGCGCGCAGGCGCTTGACGTGTACGTCGAGAGTCTTGGTGTCGCCGACGTAGTCGGAGCCCCACACCCGGTCGATCAGCTGACCGCGGGTGAGCACGCGGCCGGGGTTGCGCAGGAACATCTCGAGGAGCTCGAACTCCTTGAGGGGGAGGCGGACGTCCTCGCCGTCGAGGGTGACGATGTGGCGCTCGACGTCCATCCGGACCGAGCCCACCTCGAGGGTCATCGGGGCGAGGTCGGGCTCGGCGCCGCGACGGAGCACCGCGCGGATCCGGGCGACCAGCTCGCGCGGGGAGTAGGGCTTGGTGACGTAGTCGTCGGCGCCCAGCTCGAGACCGACCACCTTGTCGACCTCGTCGTCCTTGGCGCTGACCATGATCACGGGGACGCTGGAGGTCTGCCGGATCTGGCGGCAGACCTCGGTGCCGGGCAGGCCGGGAAGCATCAGGTCGAGCAGCACGATGTCGGCGCCGGCGCGGTCGAACTCCGCCAGTGCGTCGGGGCCGGTGGCGGCGATGGCCACCTCGAAGCCCTCCTTGCGCAGCATGTAGGCGAGCGCGTCGCTGTAGCTCTCCTCGTCCTCGACGACCAGTACGCGGGTCACGCGGTCTCCTCAGGGGTCTCGGACGGGCGTCCGGGTTTGCGGGGCAGGGTCAGCGTGAACGTCGAGCCCTGGCCCTCGACGGACCAGACGCTGATCTCGCCGCCGTGGGAGGCGGCGACGTGCTTGACGATCGAGAGGCCCAGGCCGGTGCCGCCGGTGGAGCGGTGCCGGGCGGGGTCCACGCGGTAGAACCGTTCGAAGATCCGGTCGATCTCGCCCGACGGGATGCCGATGCCGCGGTCGGTGACCGTGATGTCGACCCAGGTGTCGTGCGGGCGGGCAGCCACCACGACCGAGGAGCCGTCCGGGGAGTACGCCACCGCGTTGGCCACCAGGTTGCTCACCGCGACCGCGACCTGCTCGCGGTTGCCCAGCAGCGTCAGCCCGTGGGTGCCGTCCTGGACGAGGTCGATGTCCTTGGAGCCCGCGTCGGTGAGGTTCTCGTCGATGGCCCGGGCCAGCAGCTTGTCGACCTCCACGGCGACGGGCTGGTCGAGCGGGTCGTCGCCCTGCAGCCGGGAGAGCTCGATGATCTGCTGCACCAGCCGGGAGAGCCGCTCGCTCTCGGCGTGCATCCGCCCGGCGAAGCGCTGCACCGCCTCGGGGTCGTCCGCGGCGTCGACCACCGCGTCGGAGAGCAGCTTGATCGCGCCGACCGGCGTCTTGAGCTCGTGGCTGACGTTGGCCACGAAGTCGCGACGGATCGACTCGACGCGGCGCTCGCGGGTGCGGTCCTCCACCAGCGCGAGCACCAGCCGCGAGCTCAGCGGCGCCACCCGCGCGGTGACGTGGCGCGGCGGCATCCCTGGGCGCTGCATCTCCAGCTCGGTCTCACGGATCTGCCCGTCGCGACGTACCTGCCGGACCAGCTCGGCGAGCTCGCCCTCGGTGATCGCGTGGTCGCGGACGATGCCCATGGCGATCGCGGGCGCCGACGCCTTCAGGACGAGGTCGTCTCCGTCGACGACCAGCGCGCTGCTGCGCAGCACCGACAGCACTGCCGCGACGCCCGGCGGCAACGGGGGCTCGGGGAGGTTCTCCGGCCGGATCTGCCGTTCGCTGACCAGGAAGGCCAGTACGACGCCACCGCCCAGCACTGCCCCGAGCAGTGCGAAGAGGAGGGCCTGGAGTGTGGGGCTCACTCTCGTGATCGTACGCAGACGTTCACCGATCGAACGCCTTCGGGACGCCCGGTTGGCGCACTGTTCACCATTGATTCATGGAACGCAGCCTTGCCTTCACCTGGACGTCGTAGCGTCTGCCCCATGCGCAACGTGTACACAGACCAGCTCGACGCCATCCGCGACGACCTCGTGACCATGGCCGGCCTCGTCCGCGAGGCGGTCACCGAGGGCACCGCGGCGCTGCTCGAGGGCGATGGGCCCAAGGCCGAGAAGGTGATCAGCTCCGACGCCCGGATCGACGAGCTGCGCGAGCAGATCGAGGAGCACAGCTTCGAGCTGCTCTCGCTGCAGAACCCGGTGGCCGGCGACCTGCGGATGCTGGTCGCCTCGCTGCGGATGGTCAGCGAGTTCGAGCGGATGGGCGACCTCGCCGTGCACGTGGCCAAGATCGCCCGGCTGCGGATGCCCGACATCGCCGTCCCCGACGAGGTGGTGCCGATGATCTCGCGGATGGCCGCCGTCGCCGAGCTGATGGTCGCCAAGGTCGCGCACATCATCGCCGAGTCCGACGTCGACGCGGCGGTCGAGCTCGAGGAGATCGACCAGGAGATGGACCGGTTGCGGCGTACGTCGTTCCGCGAGCTGCTCGGGTCGGACTGGAAGCACGGCGTCGAGCCGGCCGTGGACATCGCGCTGCTCGGCCGCTACTACGAGCGGATCGCCGACCACGCGGTCTCGATCGCGCGCCGGGTGGTCTTCCTGGTGACCGGCGAGCACCCGCACCACGTGCCCGGGACCCCCGAGGGCTGAGCCGCTCGGGCTAGCGGCCCTGGTTGGCCACGGCGGCGGCGGCGGCCGCGGCCGCGTCGGGGTCGAGGTAGCGGCCCTCGCCGACCGGGGTCATCTGCGCGTCCAGCTCGTAGACCAAGGGCATCCCGGTGGGGATGTTCAGGCCGGCGATGTCCTCGTCGCTGATGCCGTCGAGGTGCTTGACGATCGCGCGCAGGCTGTTGCCGTGCGCGGCGATCAGCACGGTCGAGCCGGCGGCCAGGTCGGGCACGATCGAGCCCTCCCAGTAGGGCAGCATCCGGGCGATGACGTCCTTGAGGCACTCGGTGCGCGGCATCTCCGGGCCGAGGTCGGCGTAGCGCGGGTCGCCCACCTGGGAGAACTCGCTGTCGTCCTCGAGCGGGGGCGGCGGCACGTCGAAGGACCGGCGCCAGGTCATGAACTGCTCCTCGCCGTACTGCTCGAGCGTCTGCTTCTTGTCCTTGCCCTGCAGCGCGCCGTAGTGGCGCTCGTTGAGCCGCCAGGAGCGACGCACCGGGATCCAGTGACGGTCCGCGGCGTCGAGCGCGAGGTGGGCGGTGGTGATCGCCCGGCGCTGCAGCGAGGTGTGCACCACGTCGGGGAGCAGGCCGGCCTCGACCAGCTGCTCACCGCCGGCGATGGCCTCCGCGCTCCCCTTCTCGGTCAGGGCGACGTCGACCCAGCCGGTGAAGAGGTTCTTGGCGTTCCACTCGCTCTCACCGTGGCGGAGCAGGATCAAGGTGTGGGTGGGCTCGCTCATGCAGGGCAGCCTAGACCGACGTGGTTTCGAGACGGATGCTGCGCAACCTCCTCGACCGCCGGCAGCGGTCAGGGGGCCGGGGAGAGGGGTGGACGGGCGGTCTTGACGTCGGCGTACTCGGCGTCGTCCTCGACCACCGGCACGTTCACGGTGGTCTTCTGACCGCTCTCGAACTGCAGCGTCAGCCGGACGAAGTTGCCCGCCGCGACGCGGTCGCCGGTGATGCTGACCGCGCCGGTGTCGGCGAGGTTGACCAGCGCATCCGGCTTGATCTGGACCGGCGAGAGAACGGTGCCCTGCGCGTCACCGGTGACGGCGGTCAGCGCGTCGTCCTCGGCACCGGCCTGGTTGACCAGCGAGGCCACGAAGGTGCCCTGGCCCTCGGTCCCGCTGACGATGACGGCGCCGAGCACGTCCACGGTGCCGCTGGTGTCGTTCACGCCGACGGCAGGCTGGTAGACCTGATCGGTCTGGTAGCCGAAGCCGATGCCGCAGGCACTGAGCAGGGGAACCAGCAGCATCAGGGACACGGCGGCGGTACGACGACGTACGGGCGTCAACATGGCGATGAGGGTCCTCTCGGGGTGCCCCGGGCAGGACCTGGGGCGATGTTCACGATGTGCCGGAGCCTATCGCTCAGCGGGCGATTCCGACCGTCAGGGCGGTGTAGATCACCAGGACCAGCGTCGCGAGGGTGACCAGCCCCGAGAGCAGCAGCAGCCGGGGGGCGCCCGTGCGCAGCGCGATCCGCAGCGGGAGGTGGCGCACCTTCGCGGCGTTGTCGACGACGAGATCGGGCAGCGAGGTCAGGAAGTGCACGCCCACACCCAGGACGGCGACGAGCACGACGAAGGGCGTGAGGGGCTGGCTGCCCTCGGCCTGGGCGCCCCAGCCGCCGAGCGTGACGAAGTAGGCCAGCAGGGCGAACGTGGCGGCCCAGCCGGCGAAGGAGAGCACGGTGCCGTGCAGCCAGCGGTTGTGCACGAAGCCGACCGCGAGCGTGGCGAGCAGTGCGATGCCGGCGGAGATCCCGTTCTGCAGCGAGAGCGGGATCGCCAGCAGGAGCAGCACGATGGCGAAGAAGTTGGCGTTCTCCGCGGGCAGGGTGCCTTCGGCCACCGGCTTGCCTGCAGCGCCGGAGAGGCGGTCGCGGTCGGCGTCGGCGACGTCGTTGACCAGGCCCATGATCAGCTGCGTGACGAGTACGGCGGCGGCACTGACCCCGACCTCCCGCAGGTCCCGGCCCATCAGGGCGACCAGGGCGCCCACGACCACGGCGAACGCCACCGCCTGACGGGGGTGGACCGCCCGCAGCAGCACCTTCGCGTGGCCCGGGGCCTTGCGGAGCGTCTCGGTGATCATGAGTCGCAGTATTGAGCATCTGCCCTGTCGTGGTGGGGGTTTCCGGCGTACGGCGGCAACCGGCCGAGCCGCCCGACGCACATGAAATGTGCAGTTGTCAACCCCCGATACCGCCTCTGACCTGCGCAAACGGTCGATAGGTGCGTCCCGCAACCGTGTTAGACTGGTCACCTCGAAAGGGGTTCACTGCATATGACTTTCACTGTCGGCGAAACGGTCGTTTATCCAAATCACGGGGCCGCAGTCATCGAAGACATCGAGATGCGCACCATCAAGGGGGAAGAGAAGCAGTACCTCGTCCTTCGCATCGTCGCCCAACAGGACCTCGTCGTCCGGGTGCCGTCGTGCAATCTCGATCTGGTCGGTGTCCGCGACGTGGTCGACAAGGCCGGTCTCGACCGTGTCTTCGACGTACTCCGTGCTGTCGTTCCTGATGAGCCGACCAACTGGTCGCGCCGCTACAAGGCAAACCTGGAGAAGCTGCACTCCGGTGACGTGATGAAGGTGGCCGAGGTCGTCCGTGACCTGTGGCGCCGCGAGCGTGACCGTGGCCTCTCCGCCGGTGAGAAGCGGATGCTGGCCAAGGCGCGCCAGATCCTCGTCTCCGAGCTGGCCCTGGCCGAGCACACCAACGAGGACAAGGCCGAGACCATCCTCGACGAGGTCCTCGCGTCCTGATCCGCACCTGACTGCCACCGAGCCCCCGTGGAATCCACGGGGGCTCGGTGCGTCTGCGGGTGGGGGGCGCCGCCTAGGCTGAGGGCCATGGAGGAGACCCCGCGACCGCTCGGTGTCGTCCCGCTCGAGGGACGTGGCTCGCTGCCCTATGCCCTGGTGCACGGGGAGTCGCTCGTGGCCGCGGCGTCGTGGGCGCTGACCACCGCCGAGGTCGACCTGTTCGACTTCGACGTCGCCTTCGAGCAGGTGCGGGCCAGCGGGCGGATGCTGGTCGTCCACGACCCGCTGTGCCCGCTGACGCCTGCCGGCTTCATCGTCGAGGCCGTCGCCGAGGCCGATCGCAGTGGCGCCGTGGTGGTCGGCGTACGCCCGGTGACAGACACCGTCAAGGAGCACCGGGACGACACCCTCGGCGCCACCGTGGACCGCGACGACCTGGTCTGCGTGACCTCGCCGGTCGTGCTGCCGGCCGCCGTGGTCGCGGCGCTGGACGGGCTGCCCGGGCTGGAGACCGGCGACCTGGCCACGCTGGTCGAGCAGCTCGCCGGCCGGTTCCCGGTGCGGCACCTCCAGGCCCCGCCGCTGGGGCGCCGGATCCGCGACGAGGACGGCCTCGAGGTGCTCGCGGCGCTCAGCGAGTCGGTGGGTGGATCGACCCAGTCGACCCACTCGACCCACTCGACCCGGGAGTCGCGCGCCTGAGCAGTGCCTCGGCGAGCGCGACGTCCTCGGCGAAGGTCACCTTCAGGTTGGCCGCCGAGCTCTCCACCGTGACCATCCGCACGGCACCCGGCTCGCCGTACCGCTCCAGGCAGGCGGCGGTGTCGGTGCCGGTGAACCCGTCGGCGTCGGCCGCGCGGTAGGCCGCGAGCAGGGCCGCGGCAGCGAACGCCTGCGGTGTCTGTACGCCGAGCAGGTCGGCCGGCGCGAGGCGGCCGGCGCGGTGCGAGAGCTGGGGGGAGTGGGTGACCGGGATCGCCCCGCCGTGCGCCGCCGCCGCGTCGATCACCGCGCGCCACAGGGAGGCCGGTGCGAGCGGGCGGGCCGCGTCGTGGATCGCGACGACGTCGATCTCGCCCGCCTCGATGTCGGGGGCCAGCGCCTGCAATGCGTGCCACTCCGAGTCGTGCCGGGCGGCGCCGCCGTCGACGACCCACAGGTCGTGCTCGCCCAGGTGCGGCGAGACGGCCTCGGTGACCGCGTCCCGCTCCTCGGGGCGCACCACCAGCACCACCCGGTGCATCCCCGCGACGTCCAGCACCGTGCGCACCGAGCGCGCCAGGATCGTGACGTCGAGCAGCGGCAGCAGCACCTTGTTGATCTCCCCACCGAGGCGGGAGCCGGACCCGGCGGCGAGGATGACGGCAGCGGCGCGGGTCACAGGTGCGGCCGGACCAACCGGATCAGGACGCCGGAGACGAGGGCGTCGCGCTCGAGCGGGAGCATGTGCCCGGCGCCGGGGGCCACGGTCAGCACCGCGCCCTCGAGGTGCTCGGCGATCCGGCGGGCGTGCGAGGGCGGGGTGAGCACGTCGCGGGAGCCGACGAGCACGTGGGAGGGGATGCCGTCGAGCACCTTCAGCGCGTGCGCCCGGTCGTGGCCCATGCAGTCCTCGTAGAAGCCGACCACGGTGTCCCCCGAGCAGCTGATCAGCCCTTCGACGGCCAGCGCGGCGTCGGCCAGCCGCATCGGCGTACCGAACAGGAAGCGACGCATGATCAGCCGCTCCACGATCGGTGCCCGTCGGCGTGCACGGCGCGAGAGCGTGCGCGAGCGCAGGGCGAGCATCCGGGGGATCTGGGCGCGGACGAGCCTGCCGGTCTCCGGCAGGCCCAGGGTGACGGTGTCCAGCTGTCCCGAGGAGGTCGAGACGAACGCCGTACCGACCACGCGCTCGAAGATCTCCGGACGCAGGTCGGCCAGGGCCATCAGGGTCATCCCGCCGATGGAGTGGCCGGCGAGCACCAGCCGGCCGGTCGGGGCGAGGTCGTCGACCAGGGCCGCCCAGTCGCGGGCGAGGTTCTCGATGGTGCAACCAGCCTTGGGCAGGGCGTCGGACTCGCCGTGGCCGCGGTGGTCCCAGGTGATGATCCTGACCTGGTGGCCGAACTCCCGCTGCAGGTCGCGGACCTGGTAGTGCCAGTCGTGCTGGTTCAGCGTCCAGCAGTGCGCGAGGAACACCGTGACAGCGGCGTCGGCGGGACCGTAGGTCGTCACGTGAAGGCGGTGTCCGTCGTGGGTCAGCATCGGGTCTCCTGCTCGGGGGCGGTCCGAGTGTGCCCGATTCGCGCCCCGGGCGCCGATGACCTGTGTCACACCGAGTGCAGCAGCGCCGTCGCGACGGCGGCCAGGCCCTCGCCGCGCCCGGTCAGCCCGAGACCGTCGGTGGTGGTCGCGCTCAGCGAGACGCTGAGGCCGTGGCGCTCGGCGATGCCGGCCTCCGCCTCCGCGCGGCGCGTGCCGAGACGGGGGCGGTTGCCGATCAGCTGGCAGGCGACGTGGTCCACGGCCCAGCCGGCGGCGCCGACCCGCCGCAGGGTCTCGGCGAGGAGGTCGTGCCCGGGGGCCCCGGCCCACTGCGGCTCGGAGGTGCCGAAGTTGCTGCCGAGGTCGCCGAGGGAGGCCGCGGAGAGCAACGCGTCGCAGATCGCGTGCAGCACGACGTCGCCGTCGGAGTGCCCCTCGAGACCGAGCTCCTCCTCGGGCCAATCCAAACCGGCCACCCGCATCGAACGACCGGGTGCGAGGCGGTGGACGTCCGTGCCGATTCCGATTCGCTGGCTCACGACGCTGATCATGCCGTGACCGGCGGTCGTGGGCACCTCCGCGTTGACCCGTGCGGGACGATGGAGAGGTGAGCGTGACCGAACGACCCCCTGGGACCGTCGAGGTCCCGCGAGCACAGCTGGCTCTCGCCGGCGCGCTCGCAGGGACCACCGGCGTCGCGCTGAGCCAGGCCACGGCCTGGGCCCTGCGAGCGGAGTCCGGTCCCGTCCAGGCAGTGGCCACCGCCGTCCGCGACCTCACCCCTGGCCCACTCGCGGTGTTCCTGGTCCACCTCGTCGGTCGACTGGACAAGCCGCTCCTGCTCGGCGGCACCGGGTTGATCCTGCTGGGCATCTGCGCCTACGCGGCCACGTTCGCGCAACGTCGCCCGCTGGTGCCCGACGTCGTCTTCTTCGTCCTGGGGGCGGTCGGGCTCGCCGCGGTGCTGCACCTGCCCCAGCCGGGGATCGGCGCCACCCTCTCGATCGTGGTCGGCGTGATCACCTGGATCGTCAGCCTGCGCGTGCTCACCGCCCCGTTGCTCGGCGAGACGACCCCCGCGGGCACCGGTCGCTCCGACGGGTCTGGCCGGCGCGCGTTCTTGCTCCGCGCGGCGGTGGTGGTCGGTGGCGCTGCGCTGCTCTCGGCGGGCGGACGGCTCGCGGGGGCCGGGCGGAGGCAGGTCGAGCAGGCGCGCCGGCTGCTCCGGCTGCCGGTCAAACGCGGCGAGGTGCCCGCGGGCGCCAACCTCGGGCAGGGCATCGAGTCGTGGCGTACGCCGAACAGCCGGTTCTACGTGATCCACACCGCCCTCGCCCCGCCGTCGATCTCGCCCGACGAGTGGCAGCTGCGGATCCACGGCATGGTCGATCGCGAGCTGACCTTCCGCTACCGGGAGCTGGTCGACCGTCAGCTGACCGAGGCCTGGCTGACCCTGTGCTGCGTCTCCAACGAGGTCGGTGGTGACCTGATCGGGAACGCCTTCTGGTCCGGCGTACCCGTGCGCGAGCTGCTCGCCGAGGCCGGTGTGCAGCCCGGAGCCGACGCGGTCCTGCAGACCTCGCGCGACGGCTGGACCTGCGGCACCCCGCTCGCGGCGCTCACCGACGACCGCAACGCCCTGCTGGCCGTGGCGATGAACGGCAAGCCGCTGCCGGTGCAGCACGGCTTCCCGGTGCGGATGGTGGTCCCGGGCCTCTACGGCTACGTCTCGGCGACCAAGTGGGTGGTCGACCTCGAGGTCACCACCTTCGAGAAGGTCGACGCCTACTGGACCCAGCGCGGCTGGTCGGAGAAGGGCCCGGTGAAGACCCAGTCGCGGGTCGACGTACCCCGCAACGGCGACACGGTCGCCTCGGGGAGGGTCCGGGTCGGTGGCAGCGCGTGGGCGCAGCACACCGGGATCGAGAAGGTGGAGTACATGCTCGACGGCGGCCCGTGGGTCGAGGCCGAGCTCGGCCGGGTGCCCGACGCCGACACCTGGGTGCAGTGGACCGGCACCGTGAACGTCGCACCGGGGGACCACCGGATCACCGTGCGCGCCACCGACCTGAGCGGCTACACCCAGACCGCGGTGCGCACCGACGTCGTCCCCGACGGGGCCACCGGCTGGCACTCGCACCCCTTCCGGGCGGAGTAGACAGGTGCCCCCGGCGCGGGGCGAGGCCTTCCCGGTGCGACCGGGCGGACGTAGCGTCGGTCCCGGGCCGTCCCGCGGGGGTCGCCCGTCCGCAGGGGAGACCTCATGTCCGGGTTCCGCAAGATCCTCGTCCCAGTGGTGTCGCTGGGGGTTGCGCTGGTGGGCGTCGTCGGTTCGGCACCGCCGGTGGCCGCGGTGCGGTCGCTCCCGGGTGTCTGCGCCGGGGTCTCACACTGCAGGGTGGTCGCGCGCACCGACGTCGACGGGGACCGCCGCCGGGACGCCGTCGGCCTGGTCCGGGAGTCCGAGGACCGGCTCCAGGTGCGGGTCCGGACCGCCCGGGGGGTGCTGGTGACGGCGGACCGCGCCGTGAGCCCGGAGTTCACGGGGAACACGTGGAACGGGTCGGCGTACCTGGACCGCCACCGTGGCCGCGAGCTGGTCGTCCGCGCGGCGTCGTTCACCGGGAACAGGTACTACCACGTGCTCACCTGGCGGCGCGCCGGACTCGTGCCGTTGGCCCAGCCCGGGGGCAGCAACGTCTGGGCCACCGCCGGCAACGGGCAGCTGGTGAAGGGATACTGGCACCGCCCGCGATGGCCCCGCGGCGTGGTGATGCTGCGCTACGCGTGGCCGCACGACGAGGCGGGGAAGCGCTACGACGCCACCTTGAAGAAGTACCGCAACAGTGGTCGGGGCTGGGTGCTCCAGAAGAGCACGCAGCGGGTGGTCTCGAGCCGCACGGCCGCGAGCTGGCTGGGGTTCCACGTGCGTGGGCTCAAGAAGCAGTAGGGGGTCCGGTGGCCGAGCAGGTGGACAGACGACGCGGGGTGCTCTTCGGTGCCCTCCTGCTCGGTGCCGGGGTGGCGGTCGCGCTGGGGGTCTATGGCCGCCTGCACGATCCGGTCTACGGGTCGCTGCCGGCCTTCGGGTTCTCCAGCAGCGCGACCTTCAAGGCCTGGACGGCGACCGTGGTGCTGGTGCTCGCCCTGGGCCAGCTGGTGGGGGCGCTGTGGCTCTACGGCCGGCTGCCCGGTGCTCCGAGGGCGCCGGCGTGGCTCGGTCGGGCGCACCGCGCGGGTGGCTTCACCGCGTTCGTGCTCTCGCTGCCGGTGGCGGGCTACTGCCTCTATGAGTTCGGGTTCGCGGCCGAGCCGTTCGCCACCCGGCCGCTGGTGCACTCGCTGGCCGGCTGCGCGTTCTATGGTGCCTTCGCCGCGAAAGTGCTGCTCGTGCGCAGCCGGGGGCTGCCGGGCTGGGCGCTCCCGGTGGCCGGCGGACTGCTGCTGAGCGCGGTGGTGACGGCGTGGCTGACCAGCAGCTACTGGCTGTTCTCGACGGTCGGGGTCTCCCGCTGACGCGGCACTAGCCTTGTCGCATGGATGACTTCACCGAGCTCGACGGGGCGGCGCTGGTGGTCGGGGGGTCCGGGGGCATCGGCCGGGCCGTCGTACGACTCCTCGCGCAGCGTGGCAGCGACGTGGCCCTGACCTGGCTGGCCGGCGAGGATGCGGCCCGGAGGCTGGCCGAGGAGGTGGCGTCGTACGGCGTCAAGGCGAGCACGCACCACCTCGACGTCACCGACGCGTCCGCCTGCGCGGCCGTGGTCGGAGAGGTCGCGGCACGACACGGCGGGCTGCACACGCTGGTGCACGCGGCCGGCCCGCACGTGCCGATGCGGCACCTCAGTGCGGTCGAGCCGGGGGTGATGGCCGAGCAGCTGACCGTCGACGCGGCCGGCTTCTTCAACGTGGTCGGCCCGGCGCTCCCGCACCTGCGCGCGGCCCGGGGCAGCGTGGTGGCGGTCACGACCGCGGCGACCAGCCGCTTCCCGGTGCGCGACGGCCTCTCCTCGGCGCCGAAGGCCGCGGTCGAGGCGCTGGTGCGGGCGCTGGCCGTGGAGGAGGGCCGGTACGGCGTACGTGCCAACTGCGTCGGCCCGGGGATGCTCACCGACGGCATGGCCGAGCGCCTGATCGCCTCCGGCGAGCTCAGTGAGCTGGCCCTCGAGGCCGCCCGCGCCCACATCCCCCTGCGCAGCTTCGGGATCGCCCACGACGTCGCCGAGGCCGTCTGCTTCCTCGCCTCGCCCCGCGCGGGGTATGTCAGCGGTCAGAAGCTCGATGTTGATGGGGGGTATGGGGCCTGAGGGGCCTGTCGGTTTTTCAGGAGAACTGGTGAAACAGGCACTTCTCTGCCATTGCAACTACAGAGAAGTGCTGGTTTCACAAGAGAACCTGAAAAACCGGCAGCCCTACCAGCCCGCCCCCGCAGGCCGACCGGGAAGCGGGTGGGCGCTGTCGCGTACGACGTAGACCAGCCCGCCGGAACGACGCTGCCAGATGCGTTCGAACTCCGCACGGGCATAGACCCGGCGCACCGAGGCGTTGGTGGGGGCGGCGGGGTCGTTGACCACCACCTTGCCGGCGCGGGTGAAGCCGGAGATCACGACGAGATGGCCGTTGCTGGCGCTGATCGGGGCGCCGGTGAGCTCGCCGCGGGCGAAGCTGATCGAGGCGACGAGCGGGATCCCGGCGGCGATGAACCGCTCGGCCTCGGTCAGGTCGCGCAGGCGGGTGACGAAGGCGTCGCTCGTGCGGGTCGCGGCGTAGGCGGTGTTGAACGCCCAGTTGCCGGCCCCGTCGTAGCCGTGGTCGTAGACCGCCCGGGCGACGTGGTCCACCCACGGGTCGGCGTACCGCTTGTCCACCCAGGCGTACGCCGAGGCGCTCGGCAGGGCGCCGTAGTAGCCCAGGATCATCGACAGCGAGGTCGGTGAGCACCACGCCTGACCGCCGCCGCCGTACTGCGGGTACTGGCCGCGGTGCGTCATCTGGCTGTACGCCGGCACGGCGAGCGTCTTCGCGGGCAGCAGCCGCCGACTGGTCGCGGGCGGGGAGGCCGCGAGTCGGCTGGCGACGGCCTGCACCGACCGGACCACAGGGGTGCGCTTGCTGGTCGGCTTGCGCACCAGCAGCGTGCGCAGCTGGTACCCGCCCAGCGTGACCCCGGATGCGGCCACCACGGTGTCGGTGCTGACCGAGGCGACGGCGTCGCGCTGGCTGCCGGAGCTGGTCCGCTGGAAGCCGCCGTCTCGGCTGGTCCAGCGACCCAGCGCCTTCCAGCTGCTCACCGTCCCGCGGCTGCTGCTCACCCGCGCCTGCACCAGCACCCACGTGCCCGGAGGCGTGCTGATGCTCCACGAGGGGATCAGCTGACTGAACCCGTGGCCGGGACGCACCCAGGCCGAGGTCCAGCGCGAGTAGGCCCAGCGGCGGCCGGCCCAGCCCAGCGTGCCGACCGGCTCGCCGATCCGCAGCGAGCCGCGGGCGATGCCGGTGCCCTCGGGCGTGCCCGCGCGGAACGCTGCGCTGCTGGTGACCTGGCCGAAGGAATGCTGGGCCGAAGTGCCCTCGACGAGCTTGGCGTGCTCGGGCCGGACCGGGTCGCCGAGCAGC